>NZ_JBNPVB010000004.1:0-507284 GCF_051168495.1 Bradyrhizobium oligotrophicum
CGAGAGTTTCTTGGAAAACCCCACCCAACAGTCGCAAACTGGTGGAAACGACAAAACATTCTCACACTCTGAGGAGCATCGCGCGAGCGATGCATCTCGAAGGATGGCCACAAACTCCTACGCCGATTTCAGCTTCAGCCCGTCATACAGCGCCTTGTTGTCGGCGATGACGGCCTCCAGCAGCGACCAGTCGAAGGCGCCCTGATCGGGCAGCTTCTTGACGTAGCCGAGTTCCTTCATCGAGGCGCCGCGATCGATGATGAACTGGGTCTGGCTGCGCTGGTCGACCACGATCGGCTGCTTGGCCGACGCATCGATCGCCGCCTCCATCGAGGTCTTGTAGTACTTGCCGACGGTGTCCTTGAGCGCTGCGGTCTTGTCGGCCTCGGCCTGGCTCTGCGCCACCATCAACGCCTTGATCACGGCCTTCACGGCCGCCGGGTTCTTCTCGATCAGCGGAACGCGCGCCGCCAGCACGCAGTCCGAATAGCCCTTGCCGTAGAGGTCGGTGCCGTCGGACAGCACGGTCGCGCCCTTGCGCTGCTGCACGCATTGCGTGGCATAGGGCTCGATGTGACAGATCGCGTCGAGCGCGCCGGCCATGAAGGCCTGCGCGAGCTCCGGCGAGGTGTCGAGATATTTGATGTCGACGTCCTTGAACGACAGCCCGGCCTTCTTCAGGTAGTCGTAGGGCAGCACTTCGAGCGTGTCGGCCTGGAACGTGCCGAACGTCTTGCCCTTGAGGTCGGCCGCGGACTTGATGCCTTCCTTGGCGACGATGATGCAGCCCTGCACGCCGCCGCCGGCGACGATCTTCACCGGCGCGCCGGCGTCATAGAGCGTCATGAAGTTGGAGTACGGGATCATCGAGATGTCGACGAGCCCCGCGCCGAACATCGTGGTGATCTCGGTGTTCGACGGCGTGACGACGAATTCGAGTTCGACGCCGTCGGCAACCGTGAGGTTGCGTTCCTTGGCGAGGAAGATGCCCATGTTGCAGAAGCCGGAGCCATGGGTGGCCTTGATGACGGTCGCGGCCATCGCCGGCGTCGGCGTCAGTAGCGCGGCGAGATGAGCGGGAACGGCAACGGTGGCGGCTGCGGCGGCCACCGAGGTCTTGATGAAACTTCGGCGAGAGAAGCTGCGATAAAAGGTTCCGTCACGATCGCACATGCGAGTCTCCATCCATGACGACGGGATGGACCCCATGATGGCGACGAGCGACAAGCTCCACCGACGGCGGGCGCGACCTGCATCGTCCCACCGACCCCACGGGATCCCGACGATGGGCACGCCAACCCAAGAGAGCGATGCTCTGCGCTGCGCTCAACTACGCAAGCGGTGTGCCAACGGCACGATGTTGAACTCGCAGAGGAATTTGTTGTTGTGCGTTGCAAGGCGCGGCGAGCGCGCTCAATCGGGCATCAGCCTGCCCACGGCCGCAGCATCATGGCGCCCGCACCGTCTCGGACGTTGCATTTGCCTTGGCATCTGCTTGGGCCTCGGCGGTCGTGACGAAACCCTTGGCCAGCGCGTGATAGAGCCCCTCCTCGCAGATCAGCCTGGAGGTGCCATAGGCAATCAGCGAGGCCATCATCAGCGGCACCACCATCGCGTGGTTGTCGGTCATCTCGGTGACGATGACGAAGGCGGTGATCGGCGCCTGCACCACGCCGGCGAAATACGCGACCATGCCGAGCAGCATGATCGGCGCCAGCGGCATTCCGTGGAACAGGCTGGCGATGTTGGCGCCGATGCCGGCACCAACGGCGAGCGACGGCGCGAAGATGCCGCCGGGAATGCCGCTGATGGCGGCGAAGGTCGTGGCCAGGAACTTGAGCACGCCGAAATCGGCCGGCAACGGCGTGCCGGTCTCCAGCGCCGCCTTCACCTGCGCGTAGCCGGTGCCGTAGACCGTGTCGCCGGAGGCCAGCCCGCACAGCGCGACGGCGAAGCCGCAGACGAGCGCGAACGGCAGCTTCCGGCGCTTGATGAACAGGCCCACGGCTCCGGGCAGGCCGCGCGCCATGGTGATCAGGATGCGGCTGAACAGGCCGCCGGCGGCCCCGCCGACCACCCCGCAGAGCGGCACGGCGAGCCAGTCGATGCCCTTGGCCAATGCGATCGGCGTGGTGCCGAAATAGGCGTAGTTGCCCATCAGCGCCAGCGAGGTCAGGCCGGCGGCGATCACGGTGGCGATGACGAGGCTCGAGGTCCGCGTCTCGAAGGCGCGGCTCATCTCCTCGATGCCGAACACGATGCCGGCCAGCGGCGTATTAAAGGCCGCCGCGACCCCGGCCGCAGCTCCGGCCAGGATCAACCCGGGCTGCCGCCGTGGCGACAGCCGGCCGAGCGCGAACATGATGGAGGCCCCGACCTGGACCGTCGGCCCCTCGCGGCCGACCGAGCCGCCGCACAGCAGCCCGAGCAGCGTCAGCAGCACTTTGCCGATCGCGACCCGGATCGACACCAGGGGGCTGCGCGCCCTTGTGTCCGACAGATGCCGCGCGGCCATCGCCTGCGGAATGCCGCTGCCTTGCGCGTTCGGAAAATAGCGCTGGGTCAGATAGACCGACAGCGCGAAACCGGCCGGTGTGACCACGAGCGAGGCGTAGCGCGATTTCGACAGCAGCCAGTTGAAGGCGAGTTGGGCTTGGTCGGCGAGCTCCGCCAGCGCCACCGCTGCGGCGCCGACCACCAGCCCGCCAGCGACGAACAGCACCCGCCGCTGCCACCGCGCCGAGGTCAGCTTGAGCCAACGCTTGCGGCGGGGGGTGATCTTCAACATGGGCGCGGCACGGTCCGAAATTTACGCAGGTGCAACACCCTCGACGAAAATCAGCCGGCGGTCCAGCGCCCTCTCGCGCTCGCCCAGGGCCTCGGCATATTCGGGCGATGCATACCATTCGCGGAGCCGCGCCATCGACAGGAACTCGACGATGATGAGGGTCTTCGGCGGCGGCTCGCCTTCGACCGTCTCGGCCGGGCCGCCGCGGACGAGATAACGCCCGCCATATTGCGCGATCGAGCGCGCCGCACAGGTGCGGTACCGCTCCATCGCCTCGGCGTCGCGCACCTCGACCTCGGAGATGACGTAGGCCGCCATCGGCGGCCTCAGGCGATGGTGTCGACGAGGCCGCCCTCGACCCGCAGCGCCGCGCCGTTGGTGGCAGACGCCTCCTTCGACGCCACGTAGACCACCATGTTGGCGATCTCCTCGACGCTGGCGAAGCGCTGCAGCAGCGAGGCCGGCCGGTGCTGCTTGACGAAGGAGGAAGCCGCCTCTTCCTCCGACTGGCCGTTCTGGCGCGCCAGATCCTTGACGAAGGTCTGCACGCCCTCCGACATCGTCGGTCCCGGCAGCACGGCGTTGACGGTGACCCCGGTGCCGCGGGTCAGCTTGGCAAGCCCGCGCGACACCGCGAGCTGGGCGGTCTTGGTCGTGCCGTAGTGGATCATTTCGGTCGGGATGCTCAGCGCCGACTCCGAGGAGATGAAGACGATGCGGCCCCAGTTGCGCTTCAGCATGCCCTGCATGTAGGCGCGCGCCATGCGCACACCGGACATGACGTTGACCTCGAAGAAGCGGCTCCAGTCCTCGTCGGGAATGTCGAAGAAGTCCTTCGGCTCGAAGATGCCGGCATTGTTGATGAGGATGTCGACCTCGGGGACCGCGGTGACCACGGCATTGCCGCCATCGATCTGAGCGACATCGCCGGCGACGCCGCGGAGCCTGGCGGCGGGGATCGCCTGCTTCAGCTTGGCGACGGCCTCATCGACACGGCCCTGGCTGCGGCCATTGATGATCACCTCCGCGCCGGACGCGGCGAGTCCCTTGGCGATGGCAAAGCCGATGCCGGCAGTCGAGCCGGTCACGAGCGCGGTTTTTCCCGAGAGGTCGATGTGCATGAGCAGCTCTCCGTTGTGCTGAGGGAACGAATATGGGTGTCGTTGCGCCGACACCCAACGCGCTATGCGCAGAGCTGATCCCCTTTCGCTTGCGAGCCAAGCCTGGCGGCGCAGGCCGAACTCCTAGCCCGTGGTCCCCATGAGGGTCGCGACCTCGCCCCGGCCCTTCAGCAGCTGCACAAACTCCACAGCAAAGCGTTCGAGGATCGCATATTCCGTCAGGAAGCGGATCGCGGCGCAGTTCTACTGGTCGGCTCGTAGACGATCTGCAGCTCTGCCGTGCTGATAGCTGATGCTCCGACCCACCACGCTCATCTTCGTCCGCCACGCAGCCGAGCCGCGGCCCAACGACCCTTCCGAAAACGAAAAACGGCGCCCGAAGGCGCCGCTTTGCAGAACCGTGGACCGGATCCGCTTACGCGGCTTCCGAGGTCTCCTGCACCGGGCCGGAATCCTGGCCCTTGGCATCAACGTCGCGATCGACGAACTCGATCACGGCCATCGCGGCGTTGTCGCCGTAGCGGAAGCCGGCCTTGATGATGCGGGTGTAGCCGCCGTTGCGGTCCTTGTAGCGGGGCGCCAGCACGTCGAACAGCTTCTTGACCTGGTCGACGTCGCGCATCTCGGAGATGGCCTGCCGGCGCAGCGCCAGGCCGCCCTTCTTGCCGAGCGTGACCAGCTTCTCGACGATCGGCCGCAGCTCCTTGGCCTTGGGCAGCGTGGTGACGATCTGCTCATGCTTGATCAGCGCGGCGCACATGTTGGCGAACATCGCCTTGCGATGCTCGGCGGTGCGGTTGAGCTTCCGATGAACCTTGCCGTGACGCATATTCCTAGTCCTTCATTTCAATCTGCCGCGACGGTTCGTCGGACATTTGCTCAGGTGGGCTGCCTGCGTTCGCCCAGAGAGGCGAGTAGTGAATGGCGATGAGCGAATGGTTTCCCCTCGCCAGATCCCCTATTCGCTATTCGCCACTCCCTATTCGCTCAGTAGTGATCCTCGAAGCGCTTGGCCAGTTCGTCGATGTTCTCCGGCGGCCAGCCCGGCACTTCCATGCCGAGATGCAGACCCATCTGGGCCAGCACTTCCTTGATCTCGTTCAGCGACTTGCGGCCGAAGTTCGGGGTGCGCAGCATCTCCGCTTCCGACTTCTGCACGAGGTCGCCGATGTAGACGATGTTGTCGTTCTTCAGGCAGTTCGCCGAACGCACCGACAGCTCGAGCTCATCCACCTTCTTGAGGAAGGCCGGGTTGAAGGCGAGGTCCGGGATGATCTCCTGGGCGACTTCCTTGCGCGGCTCTTCGAAGTTGACGAAGACATTGAGCTGATCCTGCAGGATGCGGGCGGCATAGGCCACCGCGTCCTCCGGCGTGATCGCGCCGTTGGTCTCGATCGTCATGGTCAGCTTGTCGTAGTCGAGGATCTGGCCCTCGCGGGTGTTCTCGACCTTGTAGGAGACCTTGCGGACCGGCGAGAACAGGCTGTCGACCGGGATCAGGCCGATCGGCGCATCCTCAGGACGGTTGCGCTCGGCGGCGACATAGCCTTTGCCGGTCGCGACCGTGAATTCCATGCGGATCTCGGCGCCCTCGTCCAGGGTGCAGAGCTGCAGGTCCGGATTGAGCACGACCACGTCGCCGACGGTCTGGATGTCACCGGCAGTGACGGCCCCGGGCCCCTGCTTCTTCACGACCATCCGCTTTGGGCCTTCGCCCTGCATCTTGATCGAGATGTCCTTGATGTTCAGCACGATGTCGGTGACGTCCTCGCGGACACCGGCGATCGAGGAGAACTCGTGCAGCACGCCGTCGATGTGCACCGACTGCACGGCGGCGCCCTGCAGCGACGACAGCAGGATGCGGCGGAGCGCGTTGCCCAGAGTCTGGCCGAAGCCGCGCTCCAGCGGCTCGGCAACCACGGTCGCGAAACGGGTCGCGTCGGAGCCCGGCGTGACCTGGAGCTTGTTCGGCCGAATCAATTCTTGCCAATTCTTCTGGATCGTCACTGTTTCACCCATGGGCCAGTCATGGGATCTGACTGACTGGCGTTGGAGAACCGCGCTTCAGATCGCGGCAGTCGAAATGTCTCAAAAGCACGACGAGGCGGACATGCTGTCCGCCTCCTTCACATCAGACGCGCCGGCGCTTGCGCGGACGGCAACCATTGTGCGGGATCGTCGTCACGTCGCGGATCGACGTGACGGTGAAACCCGCGGCCTGCAGCGCGCGGAGCGCCGACTCACGGCCCGAACCCGGACCCGCAACCTCGACCTCGAGGGTGCGCATGCCATGTTCCTGGGCCTTCTTGGACACGTCCTCCGCCGCGACCTGCGCGGCATACGGGGTCGACTTGCGCGATCCCTTGAAGCCCATCGTGCCGGCCGACGACCAGGCAATGGTGTTGCCCTGCGCGTCTGTGATGGTGATGGTCGTGTTGTTGAACGACGAATTCACGTGGGCGACGCCGGAGGCGATGTTCTTGCGCTCGCGGCGGCGGACACGTGTGGCTTCCTTGGCCATATAGGTACCTTTCTCGAGATCTCAACGCCGCCGTAGTGCCAGCGGCTACACCAGAAAAGCGAATGGTGAATAGCGAGCAGCGAACAGGGGCATTGCCCTATTCGCCACCCGCCATTAGCAATTCGCCAGATTACTTCTTCTTGCCGGCGATCGCCTTGGCCGGCCCCTTGCGCGTGCGCGCATTGGTGTGGGTGCGCTGACCGCGCACCGGCAGGCCGCGGCGATGACGCAGGCCGCGGTAGCAGCCGAGGTCCATCAGCCGCTTGATGTTGATACCGGTCTCGCGCCGCAGGTCACCCTCGACGACGTAGTCGCGGTCGATCACTTCGCGGACCTGCAGGACTTCCTGGTCGCTGAGCTGATTGACGCGGCGATCCTCGGCGATCTTCACCTTCTCCAGGATCTCGGCCGCGATCTTCGGGCCGATGCCATGGATGTACTGGAGCGCGATCAGGACGCGCTTGTTGGTCGGGATGTTGACACCGGCAATACGGGCCACGGACTTCTCTCCTGTCACCGATCCCAGGACGGACCGGCCTTGATTCTCGCTATCTCGGGCAAGCGTCCGCAAACGCGAACAAGACGCCCACCCCTCGTTTGGCGGGGCCCGGCATCTTGGAAAACTATCCGACTTGGATGCGGGCTTATTAATGGATTCACACGACGGTCGTCAACCGTCCCTAGAAGATTCGGTCACCTCTTGGTGGGCTTTTTTGCAGATTTTGCAGAGGTTTTCCGGGTTCCCTTGGCCGCCTTGGCCGCGGCCTTCGCGCCCCTGCCCGCGGCCTTGGAGGCCCTGCCGGCGGGTTTGGACGCCCTGCCGGAGGCCTTGGAGGCCTTCTTCGGCGCAGTCTTGGCGGCTTTTTTGCCCGCCTTCTCGGCCGTTTTGGCAGCCTTCTTGGCCGGTGCGGCCGCCTTGGTGCCTTTCTTGGCGGCCTTCTTGGTCGCTTTCTTCACGGCCGATTTTGCAGATTTGGCCGGCGCCTTGCCCGCTGACTTGGCGCTGCGCTTGGCCGGGCTCGCCCTCTTGGCCGCCCGGCTGCCGCCGCTCTTGCCCACCGCCGCCAGGATCCGCCCGATCTCCTCGGTGACCTGCTCGATCGACATCATGCCGTCGACGGTCGCGAGCATCCGGTGGTCGGAATAATAATGGATCAGGGGCTCGGTCTGGTCACGGTAGCTGGCCAGCCGCTTGGTGAGGACTTCCGGCGTGTCGTCGGCGCGCACGGCCTCGCCTCGCGCCTGCATCTCGGCGGCCCGGCGCTCGACGCGCTCCAGCAGCACGCCCTCGTTGACCCGGAGCTCGATCACGGCATCGAGCTTCATCTGCATCTGCTTCAGGAGCGCATCCAGCGCCTCGGCCTGCGGCACGGTGCGCGGGAAGCCGTCCAGGATGAAGCCATTGGCTGCGTCCGGCTGCTCGATCCGGTCGGCGATGATGCCGACCACGACCTCGTCGGGCACCAGCCCACCGGCGGCCATGATGTCCTTGGCTTTCAGCCCGATCGGCGTCTGCGCGGCCACGGCGGCCCGCAGCATGTCACCGGTCGACAGCTGCACGATGCCGTGACGCTGCACCAGGCGCTGCGCCTGCGTGCCCTTGCCCGAACCGGGCGGTCCCAGAAGAATGAGTCTCATTGAATTCCGCCCCCCGGCACACGGTGGGCGACCCTCCCGCACACCTTGTTCTTGGCTTGTGGTTCCCGGGCCCCGAGCCACCGCTGTCAGCGGCGGCGCCCCCGCAATTTCGACTTCCTGATCAGCCCCTCATACTGGTGGGCGAGCAGATACCCCTGAACCTGCGCGACGGTATCCATCGTAACGCTGACCACGATCAGAAGCGAAGTGCCACCAAAGTAGAACGGGACGGACGCGTAGGAAATCAGAATTTCGGGGATCAGACAGACGATCGCGAGATAGACCGCACCGAGCACGGTGATCCGCGACAGCACGTAATCGATGTATTCCGCCGTGCGCTCGCCCGGCCGGATGCCGGGAATGAAGCCGCCATGCTTCTTCAGATTGTCCGCGGTCTCGGTCGGATTGAACACGATCGCGGTGTAGAAGAAGGCGAAGAACAGGATCAGCGCCAGATAGAGGATCAGGAACAGCGGCCGGCCGTGGCCGAGCTGGGTCGTAATCCACTGGAACCACTCCGGGCCCTTGCCGGCGTTGAAGTTGGCGACGGTGGTCGGCAGCAGCAGCAGCGACGAGGCGAAGATCGGCGGGATCACGCCCGAGGTGTTCAGCTTCAGCGGCAGATGCGAGGACTGGCCCTCGAACATCTTGTTGCCGACCTGGCGCTTCGGATATTGGATCAACAGGCGGCGCTGGGCGCGCTCCATGAACACGATGAAGGCGATCACGGCGACCGCCATCACGATGACGACCAGGATCAGGCCGGTCGACAGCGCGCCCTGGCGGCCCAGCTCCAGCATGTTGGCGAGCGCCGAGGGCAGCTCCGCCACGATGCCGGAGAGGATGATCAGAGAAATACCGTTGCCGATGCCGCGCGAGGTGATCTGCTCGCCCAGCCACATCAGGAACATGGTGCCGCCGGTCAGCGTGATCGCGGTCGAGAGGCGGAAGAACAGGCCGGGATCGGCGACGACGTTGCCGGCGCCTTCGAGACCGACGGCAATGCCGTAGGACTGCACCGCAGCGAGAATCACGGTCAGATAGCGGGTGTACTGGTTCAGCATCTTGCGGCCCGCCTCGCCCTCTTTCTTGAGCGCTTCGAGCTGCGGCGAGACGGTGGTCAGGAGCTGGATGATGATCGATGCCGAGATGTACGGCATGATGTTCAACGCGAAGATCGCCATGCGGTGGATGCCGCCGCCGGCGAACATGTTGAACATCCCGAGAATGCCGCCGGCCTGGGTGCGGAACACCGAATCCCAGATGTTGGGATCGATGCCGGGCAGCGGGATGTAGGTACCGAGGCGGTAGACGAGCAGCGCTCCGAGCGTGAACCAGATGCGCTTCTTCAGCTCGTCGGCTTTCGCGAACGCGCCGAAATTGAGGTTTGCCGCGAGTTGTTCCGCTGCTGAGGCCATATCTAGCTTTCTCCCGCCGCCCTTCTTGACCAGATGAGCCCCGCGAGGGCTCGCGGGGCTTGAGGCGGACGTCGGATATTATCTGGTGCGCCGACGCATTCTGTCCATCGCCCTGCCCGCTTTGGCGTCAGCCTGTGCGGGGCGATGACGCAGAAGTTACGCCGCTTCGCCTTCGTCCTTGGCGGGAGCCAGGAGCTTCACGGTGCCGCCGGCCTTCTCGACTGCCGCGATCGCCGACTTCGAAGCGCCATGCACCTCGATGTTGATCTTCGCGGTGAGTTCGCCACGGCCGAGCAGACGCACGCCGTCCTTGGCCCGGCGCAGCGCGCCCGACTTGATCAGGGACTCGGCGTTGATCACGCTACCGGCGTCGAGCTTCTTCGCATCGATCGCCTGCTGGATCCGGTCGAGATTGATTTCGACGAAATCGAGCGCGAAGATGTTGTTGAAGCCGCGCTTCGGAAGCCGGCGATGCATCGGCATCTGACCGCCCTCGAAGCCCTTGATGCGCACGCCGGAGCGCGCGGTCTGGCCCTTGCCGCCACGGCCCGAGGTCTTGCCCTTGCCGGAGCCGATGCCGCGGCCGACGCGCATGCGCTTCTTGCGCGCACCGGCGTTGTCGGCGATATCGCTGAGCTTCATCGCCCTTCTCCTTACTTCTCGCCGACGATGCGGACGAGATGATGAACCTTGGTGATCATGCCGCGAACCGCCGGCGTATCCGGCAGCTCGGTCACCCGGCCGATCTTGTTGAGCTTCAACCCGATCAGCGTCTCGCGCTGCGAGTGATGCCGGCGGATCGGGCTGCCGATCTGCTCGATCTTGATCGTCTTGGCGCTAGCCATGGTGTTCACTCCGAGTTGCGCCATCCGCAGGACGGCGCGCGTTCGTTAGTCGGCGGCTGCTTCGGCATCGCCACCGACGCGGCGGGCCTGCAGGGTCGACACCTTGATGTTGCGGCGCGCAGCAACCGAGCGCGGGCTGTCCTGGTGCTTCAGCGCGTTGAAGGTCGCACGCACCATGTTGTACGGGTTCGACGAGCCGATCGACTTCGCCACCACGTCCTGGATGCCCAGCGTCTCGAACACGGCGCGCATCGGACCGCCGGCGATGATGCCGGTACCGGCCGGAGCCGCACGCAGATAGACGCGGCCCGCACCGTGACGACCGAAGATGTCGTGGTGCAGGGTGCGGCCCTCGCGCAGCGCGACGCGGGTCAGGTTGCGCTTGGCGGAGTCGGTCGCCTTGCGGATCGCCTCCGGCACTTCGCGCGCCTTGCCGTGGCCGAAACCGACCCGGCCCTTCTGATCGCCGATCACGACGAGCGCCGCAAAGCCGAAGCGCTTACCGCCCTTCACGACCTTCGCGACTCGGTTGATGTGGACGAGCTTGTCGACGAACTCGCTGTCGCGCTCCTCGCGCTCCTTGCGATCGCGACCGCCTCGTTCCCGTTCACCTGCCATGGTGCTATCCAATCTTCTGAGGGGCTCTGACGCCCAAATCGGTTGATGTTAGAAGCTCAGCCCGCTCTCGCGCGCCGCGTCGGCCAGCGCCTTGACGCGCCCGTGATAGAGATAGCCGCCGCGATCGAACACGACTTCCTTGATCCCCGCCTTCACCGCGCGCTCGGCGAGCAGCTTGCCCACCGCCTTGGCCGCATCGATGTCGGCACCGGTGTTGCCGGCCGCGCGCATCTCCTTCTCCATCGACGACGCCGAGGCGAGCGTCTCGCCCTTCTGGTCGTCGATGACCTGGGCGTAGATGTGCTTCGACGAACGGAACACCGACAGACGCGGACGGCCGCCGGCGGAGCGGCGCAGCGACAGCCTCACACGCTGCTTGCGCCGGGCATTCGTAACCTTTGCTCTCGACATGTCCGGCTCCGTTACTTCTTCTTGCCTTCCTTGCGGAAGATGAATTCACCCGCGTACTTCACACCCTTGCCCTTGTAGGGCTCCGGCGGCCGGTAGGCGCGGATTTCGGCGGCCACCTGGCCGACGCGCTGCGGGTCGATGCCCGTGATCGTGATCTCGGTCGGCTTCGGCACGGCGATCGTGATGCCTTCCGGGATCTGGTAGACGACGTCGTGGCTGTAGCCGAGCGCGAGCTGCAGGTTCTTGCCCTGCATCGCGGCGCGGTAGCCGACGCCGGTGATCTCGAGCTTCTTCTCGAAGCCCTTGGTGACGCCCTCGACCAGGTTGGCGATCTGGGCGCGCGCGGTGCCGTAGAGCGAACGGGCGCGCTTGGTCTCGGCGCGCGGAGCGACCTTGACCTGGCCGTTCTCGAACTTCACCTCGACGTCGTCATGGACGAGGAACTGAAGCTGGCCCTTCGGCCCCTTCATCTTGACGGTCTGTCCGTCGACGGTGGCGGTCACACCGGACGGCACCGTCACAGGCTTCTTGCCAATACGTGACATGGCTCAATCCTTCTTAGAACACCGTGAAGAGAACTTCACCGCCGACATTCGCGTCACGCGCGCTATGGTCGGCCATGATTCCCTTCGGCGTCGACAAAACAGAAATTCCGAGCCCGTTGTTCACACGCGGCAGGTTCTTCACCGAGGTGTAGACGCGCCGGCCGGGCTTGGAGACGCGCTCGATCTCGCGGATCACGGGCTCGCCGTCGAAATACTTCAGCTCGATCTCGATCTCGCTGCGGCCCGACGGATGCTCCATCGTGGCATAGCCACGGATGTAGCCCTCGGACTTCAGCACTTCGAGCACGCTGGCGCGCATCTTCGAGCCGGGGGTCGTGACCTTCGACTTCGAGCGCATCTGCGCGTTGCGGATGCGGGTGATCAGATCGCTGATGGGATCGTGCGTTGACATGTTCGACCCTCCTTACCAGCTCGACTTCACGAGGCCCGGAACCAGGCCCTTGGACCCGAGCTCGCGCAGCGCGATGCGGCTCAGCTTGTTCTTGCGGTAGTTCGACCGCGGACGGCCCGTCAGCTCGCACCGGTTGCGGATGCGGGTGGTCGACGAGTTGCGCGGCATTTCCGCGAGCTTCAGGGTCGCGGCGAAGCGCTCCTCCATCGGCTTTTCCTTGTCGGCGATGATCGCCTTCAACCGGGCGCGCTTCGGAGCGGCGTTCTTCGCCATCTTCTTGCGCCGGTTGTTCTTCTCGACTGAACTCTTCTTTGCCATGCTTGGCTCCTGGGTATCCGCGTTTGAGAAGCTAGAAGTCAGCTGCTCACTGCCGGAACGGGAAATTGAATGCGGTCAGAAGGGCACGGGCCTCGTCGTCGGTCGTCGCGGTGGTGCACACCGTGATGTCCATGCCCCAGCTCTCCCCGGCCTTGTCGAAGTCGATCTCGGGGAAAATGATGTGCTCCTTGATGCCGAGCGAGTAGTTGCCGCGGCCGTCGAAGCTCTTCGGGTTCAGGCCGCGGAAGTCGCGGACGCGCGGCAGCGCGACGTTGATCAGGCGGTCGATGAACTCGTACATCTTGGCCTTGCGCAGCGTGACCTTGCAGCCGATCGGCTGGTTCTCACGCAGCTTGAAGGTCGCGATGGCGACGCGCGAATAGGTCACGACGGCCTTCTGACCGGCGATCAGCGACAGGTCGGCCGCAGCCGTCTCCGCCTTCTTGCGGTCGTTGACGGCCTCGCCGATGCCCATGTTCAGCACGACCTTGTCGAGCCGCGGCACCTGCATGACGTTGGCGTAGCCGAACTTCTCGGTCAGCGCGCTCTTGATCTTGCGGTCGTATTCCGTGCGGAGGCGCGGGGTGTAAGCGGTCTCAGCCATCGATCTCAACTCCCGAGCTCTTGGCAACGCGGACCTTCTTGCCGTCCGCCTGAATCTTGAATCCGACGCGCGTCGGCTTGCCGTCCTTGCCGACATAGGCGACGTTCGACAGGTTGATCGGGGCTTCCTTGGTGATGATGCCGCCCTCCTGGTTCTGCGTCTGCTTCTGGTGACGCTTCACCAGGTTGATGCCGCGCACCAGCGCCGTGCCGGCGTCGGGGCGCACCTCGAACACCTCGCCGGTGCGACCCTTGTCGCGGCCGGTCAGGACGATCACCTTGTCGCCCTTGCGGATCTTGGCAGCCATCACAGCACCTCCGGAGCGAGCGAAATGATCTTCATGTGGTTCTTGGCGCGCAGCTCGCGCGGCACCGGCCCGAAGATACGGGTGCCGACCGGCTCCGACTGGTTGTTGATCAGCACGGCGGCGTTGCGGTCGAAGCGGATCACCGAGCCGTCGGCGCGGCGGATGTCCTTGCGGACGCGCACCACGACGGCCTTCATGACGTCGCCCTTCTTCACCTTGCCACGCGGAATGGCTTCCTTGATCGACACCACGATGATGTCGCCGACGGTGGCATAGCGGCGCTTCGAGCCACCCAGCACCTTGATACACATAACACGGCGTGCGCCGGAATTATCGGCCACGTCGAGGTTGGTCTGCATCTGAATCATTGATGCACCTCGTCCTCTTCATATGCTGCGCAGGAAAGCTGCGCCTTTTCTGATCCCGAAAGCGAAACCGGCCCCTTCAATCAGGGCCGCGTCTCACGACTCAGGCGGTTTTCTTATGCTCGCCGCGGACCACCGTCCAGCGCTTGAGCTTCGAGATCGGCTTGCTCTCCTCGATCCAGACCATGTCGCCCGGCTTGAACTCGTTGTTCTCGTCGTGGGCGTGGTAGTTCTTCGAGCGGCGGATCGTCTTCTTGTAGATCGGGTGGGTGAAGCGCCGGTCGACGCGCACGACCACCGTCTTGGCCTGCTTGTCGCTGACGACAACGCCCTGGAGGGTCCGTTTCGGCATGTCGAGCCTCTTACTTCGTCTTGGCGCGCTGCTGCGCGGCGATGGTCTTGATACGGGCGATGTCGCGGCGCGCCTCACGCAGGCGCGCGGTGTTCTCGAGCTGCCCGGTGGCGCGCTGAAAACGCAGGTTGAAGCGCTCCTTCTTCAGATTGACGATCGCATCGTCCATCTGGTCGGGGCTCATCGCGCGAATGTCGGCAATCTTCATCTCGGCCATGACCATTACTCCGCAATGCGTTCGACGAAGCGCGTCTTGATCGGCAGCTTGGCAGCGGCCAGCGTCAGCGCCTCGCGCGCGATCTGGTTGCTGACGCCGTCGATCTCGAACATCACCCGGCCCGGCTTGACGCGGGCCACCCACAATTCCGGCGAACCCTTGCCGGAGCCCATGCGGACTTCGGCCGGCTTCTTCGACACCGGCAGATCCGGGAACACCCGGATCCAGACGCGGCCGGCGCGCTTCATGTGACGGGTCAGCGCACGACGGGCGGCCTCGATCTGGCGCGCGGTGACGCGATCCGGCTCCATCGCCTTCAGCCCGAACTGGCCGAAGGCCAGCGTCGCGCCCGACGACGCAACGCCGTGGATACGGCCCTTATGCGCCTTTCGGAACTTGGTCTTCTTTGGTTGCATCATGGCTTTGAGCCCTCAAACCTGTCTTGTCGCGGCTGATCGATCAGGCCGCGTCGCGGCGCGAACGCGGCGACGGGCTTTCGCCACCACCCTCGTTCATCCGCTTGTCCTGTGCCATCGGATCGTGCTCGAGGATCTCGCCCTTGAAGATCCAGACCTTCACGCCGCAGGTGCCGAAGGTCGTGAACGCGGTGGCCACGCCGTAGTCGATGTCGGCGCGCAGCGTGTGCAGCGGCACCCGGCCCTCGCGGTACCATTCCATGCGGGCGATTTCCGCGCCGCCCAGACGACCCGAGCAGTTGATGCGGATGCCCTCGGCGCCGAGACGCATCGCCGACTGCACGGCGCGCTTCATGGCGCGGCGGAACGCGACGCGGCGCTCGAGCTGCTGCGCGATCGATTCGGCGACCAGCGTGGCATCGAGCTCCGGCTTGCGGATCTCGACGATGTTGATGACGACGTCCGACGAGGTGATGTCGGCGACGCGCTTGCGCAGCTTGTCGATGTCGGCGCCCTTCTTGCCGATCACGACGCCCGGACGCGCCGAGTGGATCGTCACGCGGCACTTCTTGTGCGGTCGCTCGATCACGATGCGGGCGACGGCCGCCTGCTTGAGCTCCTTGTGCAGGATCTCGCGGATCTTGACGTCTTCATGCAGCAGCTTGCCATACTCGGCCTTGCCGGCGAACCAGCGCGAATCCCAGGTCCGGTTGATGCCGAGACGCAGACCGATCGGATTGATCTTTTGACCCATCGTATTCTCCCAGCGCTCTTTAAGCGCTCGCCTCGACCTGACGAACAATGATCGTCAGCTGCGAAAACGGTTTGAAAACCCGGCCCGAACGGCCACGGCCGCGCGGCGAGAAACGCTTCATCACGATGCCCTTGCCGACGAAAGCCTGCGTGACGACGAGATCGTCGACCTCGAGCTCGTGATTGTTCTCGGCATTGGCGATCGCGGATTCCAGGCACTTCTTGACGTCGACCGCAATCCGCTTGCGCGAGAACTGCAGGTCGGCGAGGGCTGCCGACGCCTTGCGGCCGCGGATCATCTGCGCCACCAGGTTCAGCTTCTGCGGGCTCACCCGAAGCATCCGGGCCACAGCCTTGGCCTCGTTGTCCGGGAGGCTCCGTTCGCGCTTTGGTTTGCTCATCGCTTAATCCTCAAGCCTTCTTGGCTTTCTTATCGCCCGAATGGCCGTGGAAGGTCCGGGTCGGCGAGAACTCGCCGAACTTGTGGCCGACCATCTCTTCGTTGATCGCCACCGGCACATGCTTCTGGCCGTTGTAGACGCCGAACGTCAGGCCGACGAACTGCGGCAGGATGGTCGAGCGGCGGCTCCAGATCTTGATGACGTCGTGACGGCCGGACGCGCGCGCCGCATCTGCCTTCTTGAGCAGCGACGCCTCGACGAACGGGCCTTTCCAGACTGAACGAACCATGTCCGTCGTTCCTTACTTCTTCCGCTTGTGGCGGCTCAAGAGAATGAATTTGTCGGTCGACTTGTTGGTGCGGGTCTTCTTGCCCTTGGTGGGCTTGCCCCATGGAGTGACCGGGTGACGACCGCCCGAGGTACGGCCTTCGCCGCCGCCGTGCGGATGGTCGATCGGGTTCATCGAGACACCGCGGTTGTGGGGCCTGCGGCCCAACCAACGCGTGCGGCCGGCCTTGCCGATCGAGGTGTTCATGTGGTCCGGGTTCGACACCGCACCGATGGTGCCGCGGCAGCGGCCATGCACCAAGCGCTGCTCGCCCGAGTTCAGGCGGACGATCACGTAGTCATGGTCGCGGCCGACGAGCTGGGCGTAGGTGCCGGCCGAACGCGCCAGCTGGCCGCCCTTGCCGATCTTCACCTCGATGTTGTGCACGATCGTGCCCACCGGCATGTTGCCGAGCGGCATGACGTTGCCCGGCTTCACGTCGACATAGTTGCCGGCGATGATGGTGTCACCGACCGCAAGCCGCTGCGGCGCCAGGATGTAGGCGAGCTCGCCGTCCTGATACTTGACCAGGGCGATGAAGGCTGTGCGGTTCGGATCATATTCCAGGCGCTCGACGGTCGCGGGAACGTCGACCTTGTCGCGCTTGAAATCGACCATGCGGTACGACTGCTTGTGGCCGCCGCCGAGGAAGCGGACGGTGATGCGGCCGGTGTTGTTGCGGCCGCCGCTCGACTGCTTGCCTTCGGTCAGCGCCTTGACCGGCTTGCCCTTGTAGAGGGCCGAACGATCGACCATTACCAGCTGGCGCTGGCCCGGCGTCGTGGGGTTGAATGTCTTCAGTGCCATGGCAGCTCTGCCCTACAGTCCGGTGGTCACGTCGATGCGGTGGCCCTCTTCGAGGGTCACGATCGCGCGCTTGCTGTCCGATTGCGACCCGAGATTGCCGCGGAACACCTTGGTCTTGCCCTTGCGGACCAGCGTGTTCACGCTGCGGACCTTGACGTCGAACAGCTTCTCGATCGCCTCTTTGATCTGCGGCTTGGTCGCCTTGGCGGCCACCTTGAACAGAACCTTGTTCTGCTCGGACGCGAAGGTCGCCTTCTCGGTCACGACCGGCGCGATGATGATGTCGTAGTGGCGCGGATCAATGGTCTTCATTTGAAGCGCGCCTCCAGCGCATCGATCGCCGCCTTGGTCAGAACGAGCTTCTGACGGCGCAGGATGTCGTAGACGTTGATGCCCTGGATCGGCAGCACGTCCAGGTTCGGGATGTTGCGGGCCGCAGCAGCAAAGCCGTTGTGCAGCTCGGCACCGTCGATGATCAGCGCGTTGGTCAGGCCGAGACCGGAGAAGTGACCGATCAGCGCCTTGGTCTTCGCCGCCTCAAGCGTGGCGTTCTCCAGCACGACCAGATCGCCGTCCTTGGCCTTGGCCGACAGCGCATGCTTCAGCGCCAGGGCACGCACCTTCTTCGGCAGGTCGGTCGCATGCGAGCGAACGACCGGACCGAAGGCACGGCCACCGCCGCGGAACTGCGGCACGCGTGCCGAGCCGTGACGGGCGCCACCGGTGCCCTTCTGCTTGTACATCTTCTTGCCGGTGCGCCAGATCTCGGCGCGGCCCTTGGCCTTGTGGGTGCCGGCCTGACGCTTGTTCAGCTGCCACTGAACGCAGCGCTGGATGATGTCTACGCGCGGCTCAAGCCCGAAGATGGCGTCGGACAGCTGGACGGAGCCGGCTTCCTTGCCCTCGAGCGTGGTGACTTTCAGTTCCATTTATGCGCCCTCCTGCACGGCCGGCGCTTCGGCAGCCTGCTCACCCGCGACCTTGAACTTGCCGGGCTTCGGCGCTTCCTTCGGCAGCGGCTTCTTCACGGCGTCGCGCACCGAGATCCAGCCCCCCTTCGAGCCGGGCACCGCACCTTCCACCAGGATCAGGCCGCGCTCGACGTCCGTCTGCACCACACGCAGGTTGAGCGTGGTGATGCGGTCGACGCCCATGTGACCGGGCATCTTCTTGTTCTTCCAGGTCTTGCCGGGGTCCTGACGGCCACCGGTCGAACCGATCGAACGATGCGAGATCGACACACCGTGCGTGGCGCGCAGACCGCCGAAGTTCCAGCGCTTCATGCCGCCGGCGAAGCCCTTACCGACCGAGGTGCCGGTGACGTCAACGAACTGGCCGACGACGAAGTGATCGGCCTGGATCTCGGCGCCGACCGGAATCAGCGAGTCCTCGCTGACACGGAATTCGGCGAGCTTGCGCTTCGGCTCGACCTTGGCGACCGCGAACTGGCCGCGCTCGGCCTTCGGCATGTAGACCGTCTTGCGGCTGCCGCTGCCGAGCTGCAGAGCGACGTAGCCGTTCTTCTCGGTGGTGCGGTGACCGACCACCTGGCAATTGCCGAGCTTCAGCACGGTCACGGGGATATGTTCGCCGGTCTCCGTGAAGACCCGCGTCATCCCGACCTTTTGTGCGATCACTCCGGAGCGCATCGGCGTGCTTCCTGTTCTTCTCTATGTCCGCGTGAGGTGCGAACGTGAATCCAAAAACTTAGAGCTTGATCTCGACGTCGACGCCAGCGGCCAGGTCGAGCTTCATCAAAGCATCGACGGTCTGCGGGGTCGGATCGACGATGTCGAGCAGGCGCTTGTGGGTGCGCATCTCGAACTGCTCGCGGCTCTTCTTGTCGACGTGCGGCGAACGGTTCACGGTGAACTTCTCGATGCGGGTCGGCAGCGGAATGGGTCCGCGAACCTGCGCACCGGTCCGTTTCGCCGTGTTGACGATCTCGCGCGTCGACGTATCGAGGATCCGATGGTCGAACGCCTTGAGACGGATGCGGATATTTTGGCCGTTCATTGCCGTATCTTTCTTTGAGTAGTGAGTGGCGAGTAGCGAACAGCGAATGGATTTCTCCATTCGCCACCCGCCATTCCCTATTCGCTGTTGTTACTCGATGATCGAGGCGACGACGCCGGCGCCGACGGTGCGGCCGCCTTCACGGATGGCGAAGCGCAGCTTCTCTTCCATCGCGATCGGCACGATCAGGTGCACTTCCATCGCGATGTTGTCGCCCGGCATCACCATCTCGGTGCCTTCCGGCAGATGAACGACGCCGGTCACGTCGGTCGTGCGGAAGTAGAACTGCGGACGATAGTTGGTGAAGAACGGAGTGTGACGGCCGCCCTCTTCCTTGGTGAGGATGTAGGCCTCAGCCTTGAACTTGGTGTGCGGCTTGACCGAACCCGGCTTGCACAGCACCTGGCCGCGCTCGACGTCCTCGCGCTTGGTGCCGCGGAGCAGCGCACCGATGTTGTCGCCGGCCTGGCCCTGATCGAGCAGCTTGCGGAACATTTCGACGCCGGTGACGGTGGTCTTCTGGGTCGGACGGATGCCGACGATCTCGATTTCCTCACCGACCTTGATGATGCCGCGCTCGACACGGCCGGTCACCACGGTGCCGCGTCCCGAGATCGAGAACACGTCTTCGACCGGCATCAGGAAGGGCTGGTCGATCGGACGCTCCGGCTGCGGGATGTACTCGTCGACATTGCGCATCAGTTCGAGGATGGCGTCGTGGCCGAGCTTCTTGTCCGAATCTTCGAGAGCGGCGAGCGCCGACCCCTTGATGATCGGGATCTTGTCGCCCGGGAACTCGTACTTCGAGAGCAGCTCGCGAACCTCGAGCTCGACCAGTTCGAGCAGCTCCGGATCGTCGACCATGTCGCACTTGTTGAGGAACACGACCAGCGCCGGCACGCCGACCTGACGGGCGAGCAGGATGTGCTCGCGGGTCTGCGGCATCGGGCCGTCGGCGGCCGACACGACCAGGATCGCACCGTCCATCTGGGCGGCGCCGGTGATCATGTTCTTCACGTAGTCGGCGTGGCCGGGGCAGTCGACGTGCGCGTAGTGGCGGTTCTTGGTCTCGTACTCGACGTGGGCGGTCGAGATGGTGATGCCGCGCGCCTTCTCTTCCGGCGCCTTGTCGATCTGGTCGTAGGCAGTGAACGTCGCACCGCCCGTCTCGGCCAGGATCTTGGTGATCGCTGCGGTCAACGAGGTCTTGCCGTGGTCGACGTGACCGATGGTGCCGATGTTGCAGTGCGGCTTGTTACGTTCAAACTTTGCTTTGGCCATTTGACTCTCCGTTCAGTCGCTAAGCTGAGCTAACGACAATCAGGCAAACTTCTTCTGGACTTCAGCCGACACGTTGGCCGGCGCTTCAGCGTAGTGCGAGAACTGCATCGTGAAGGTCGCGCGCCCCTGGCTCATCGAGCGCAGGTTATTCACGTAACCGAACATGTTCATGAGCGGCACCATCGCGTTGATGACGTTGGCGTTGCCGCGCATGTCCTGGCCCTGGATCTGGCCACGACGCGAGTTCAGGTCGCCGATGACCGAACCGGTGTAGTCTTCCGGGGTCACCACTTCGACCTTCATGATCGGCTCGAGCAGAACCGACTTGCCCTTCTGCAGCGCCTCGCGGAAGGCCGCGCGGGAAGCGATTTCGAAGGCCAGCGCCGACGAGTCGACGTCGTGATACTTGCCATCGACCAGCGCCACCTTGACGTCGACCACCGGGAAGCCGGCGACCACGCCTGCGCCGAGCACGCTCTCGATGCCCTTTTCGACGCCGGGGATGTATTCCTTCGGAACCGCACCGCCGACGATCTTGGACTCGAACACATAGCCGCCGCCCGGCTCGTTCGGCTCGACCACGAGGCTCACGGCCGCGAACTGGCCGGTGCCGCCGGTCTGCTTCTTGTGGGTGTAGTCCACATTGGCCGGCTTGGTGATGCGCTCACGGAACGCCACCTGCGGCGCGCCGATGTTGGCATCGACCTTGTAAGTGCGCTTCAGGATGTCGACCTTGATGTCGAGATGGAGCTCGCCCATGCCCTTGAGGATGGTCTGGCCCGACTCGTGGTCGGTCGACACGCGGAAGGACGGATCCTCGGCTGCGAGCTTCGCCAACGCGACGCCCAGCTTCTCCTGGTCGGCCTTCGACTTCGGCTCGATCGCGATCTCAATGACCGGCTCCGGGAATTCCATCTTTTCCAGGATCACCTGGTTGGACGGATCGCACAGCGTGTCACCGGTGCGCGCTTCCTTGAGGCCGGCGAGAGCGACGATGTCGCCGGCATAGGCTTCCTTGATGTCCTCGCGGTTGTTGGCGTGCATCAAGAGCATGCGGCCGATGCGCTCCTTCTTCTCGCGGGTCGAGTTCACGACGCCCGTGCCCGAGGCCAGGATGCCCGAATAGATGCGGCAGAACGTGATCGTGCCGACGAACGGGTCGTCCATGATCTTGAACGCGAGCAGCGCCAGCGGCTCCTTGTCGTCCGCCTTGCGCACGACTTCGTTGCCCTTGTCGTCAGTGCCCTTGATCGCGGGCACGTCGAGCGGCGACGGCAGATAGTCGACGACGGCGTCGAGCAAGGGCTGCACACCCTTGTTCTTGAAGGCCGAGCCGCACAGCACCGGATAGAAGGCGCCGGTCAGAACCGCCTTGCGGATCAGCTTCTTCAGCGTCGCCTCGTCCGGCTCCTTGCCGTCGAGGAACGCGGTCAGGGCATCGTCGTCGAGCTCGACGGCAGCCTCAACCAGCTTCTCGCGGTATTCCTTGGCCTGGTCGGCGAGATCTTCCGGAATATCGGTGTAGTCGAACTTCGCGCCGAGCGACTCGTCGTTCCAGACGATCGCCTTCATCGTCACGAGGTCGATGCAGCCCTTGAAATTGTTCTCGGCGCCGATCGGAAGCTGAATCGCGACCGGCTTCGCGCCAAGGCGGTCGACGATGTCGGCCAGACACTTGAAGAAGTCGGCGCCGGTCTTGTCCATCTTGTTGGCGAAGACGATGCGCGGCACCTTGTACTTGTCGCCCTGGCGCCAGACGGTCTCGGTCTGAGGCTCGACACCCTGGTTGGAGTCGAGCACGCAGACGGCGCCGTCGAGCACGCGAAGCGAACGCTCGACCTCGATCGTGAAGTCGACGTGGCCGGGGGTGTCGATGATGTTCAGGCGCTTGCCGTTCCAAAACGCGGTGGTCGCAGCCGAGGTGATCGTGATGCCACGCTCCTGCTCCTGCTCCATCCAGTCCATCGTCGCGGCACCTTCGTGCACTTCGCCGATCTTATGGCTCTTGCCCGTGTAGTACAGGATGCGCTCGGTGGTCGTCGTCTTACCGGCGTCGATATGCGCCATGATACCGAAGTTGCGATAGTCTTCGATGGGGTGTTGGCGGGGCATGGGTGTGTTCCCTGATTTCCGTCGGTTTCGCCGTTACCAGCGATAGTGCGAGAAGGCGCGGTTGGCTTCAGCCATCCGGTGCACGTCTTCACGCTTCTTCACGGCATTGCCCCGGTTGTTGGAGGCGTCGAGCAACTCCGCCGAAAGCCGCTCGGTCATGGTCTTTTCGTTGCGGTCGCGTGCAGCCGAGATCAGCCAGCGAATCCCCAGTGCCTGCCGGCGGGTCGAGCGCACCTCGACCGGAACCTGATACGTCGCACCACCGACGCGGCGCGAGCGCACTTCGATCGTCGGCATGACGTTGTCGAGCGCCTGCTCGAACACCGTCAGCGGGCTCTGCTTGGTCTTGGCCTCGATGAGACCGAACGCACCGTAGACGATACCTTCGGCGACCGACTTCTTGCCGGCGTACATCACCGAATTCATGAACTTGGTGACGATGATGTTCCCGAACTTCGGATCCGGAAGCACTTCACGCTTTTCGGCTGAATGGCGACGCGACATCTGATCTTTTCCCGCTTTTCTCGAACGTCTTACTTCGGACGCTTCGCGCCGTACTTCGAACGGCGCTGCTTACGGTTCTTGACGCCCTGGGTATCCAGCACGCCGCGGAGGATGTGGTAACGGACACCCGGCAGGTCCTTGACGCGGCCGCCGCGGATCATGACCACCGAGTGCTCCTGCAGGTTATGGCCCTCGCCCGGGATGTAGCCGATCACCTCGAAGCCGTTGGTCAGGCGTACCTTGGCGACCTTACGAAGCGCCGAGTTCGGCTTCTTCGGAGTCGTGGTGTAGACGCGCGTGCAGACGCCGCGCTTCTGCGGCGACTGCTGCAGCGCCGGCACCTTCTTGCGCGACTTCTGCACTTCGCGCGGATTTGCGATCAGCTGGTTGATCGTCGGCATCTTGGCCTTCACCCTTCTCAACGTTCGAACGGAAACCCGACCGGATTTCCGCAAATTCTGTTCGAGGTTCCCCGCCTCACCGGGCCGCCCAGCGCGACGAAAACCCGCGCAAAACGAAATCGCGCCAACCGTTCATCGCTGAACGGAAAGCGCTTGACGCCACAGAGGACCGCGATCACCACCTGTCAGCTTGCGCTGGCGAGCGGCCTACCGAGGTCATGCATCCGAAATTGGTCTCAAGAGAACAGGCTCGAGAGATCTAATATCGTTCTGGCATTGCCTAGCTATGATCGACAGCGTTTGAGCGGCATTCGTCGAGGTTGGTGCCCAATCCGCCCCGTTTGAGGTGGTCTGGGTGGTCCGTACCGACGCTGGCGAAGCTCACCGCCTGTCGTTGAGTGCCGGCCTTTTATAAGCGGTAAATACCCAAGTCAAGCAAAACGACACTGCAGGATGCGCAAAGAAGCGCTTCTGGCCGTTGCGGTTTCCGTTCCCGCGGCACCACGCGGCCGCAAGGTAGCGGCGGACCGCCCCGCCTGCCCAGGACCTCCAGCGGACGCGTCATGGCCGGGCAATGTTCCGAAACATTGAAGATAAGGCTTTTTTCGGCTTTCGGCGACAAGGATGGCGCTGCGACGAGGCGTCCCGTGACCCGATATACCGACATAGCGATCATCGGCGGTGGCCTGGCCGGCTCGATCACGGCGGCCATGCTGGGCAAGGCCGGCGTTTCCGCGATTCTGGTCGACCCACACGCCGTCTACCCACCGGACTTCCGAATCGAGAAGATCTCCGGCCCCGAGCAGATCGGGCGATTCCGCCGCACCGGCGTGGCCGACCTGGCGCTTCGCCGGGCGACGCTGGCACCCGAGAACTGGATTGCCCGATTCGGCTATGTCCTCGACCGGGCGCCGGTCCACCAATACGGCATTCTGTACGACGCGCTGGTGGCCGCCGTGCGCGAGGAAATTCCCGAATCGGTCGGGCGAATCGTGGCCAAGGCGGCCGCGATCACGCCGGGCGAGGACCGCCAGTCGGTGGTCCTTTCCAACGGCGAGACACTCTCCGCCCGCCTCGTCGTGTTCGCCAACGGGCTGAACGTCAGCCTGCGCCACGCACTGGGAATCACCCGCACGATCACCAGCCCGGCGCATTCGATCTCGGTCGGCTTCGATCTGGAGCCGGTTGGCCGTCCCGCCTTCCCGTTCCCGGCCATGACCTATTTCCAGGAACGCGCCGGCGCCCGGGTGCCCTACGTCACCCTGTTCCCGATCGGGGACCGGATGCGCGCCAACCTGTTCGCCTATCGGGCGGTCGACGATCCCTGGCTGCGGGCGGTCCGGCGCAATCCTGCCGAGACCCTGGACGCCGCCCTGCCCGGCCTGCGGCGGATCACCGGCGACTACGCCGTCAACGGCGAGGTCAAGGTTCGGCCGGCCGACCTCATCGTCACGAGCGGCTATCGCATGCCGGGCGTCGTCCTGGTCGGCGACGCGTTCTGCACCACCTGCCCGGTCACCGGCACCGGCTCCGACAAGGTGTTCACGGACGTCGAGCGCCTGTGCAACGTCCACATCCCGCGCTGGCTCGCCACCGACGGCATGAGCGAGGCCAAGATCGCCACGTTCTACGACGATCCGGTCAAGATCGCCTGCGATGCGTGGTCGTTGAAGAAGGCGTGGAATTTTCGATCGGTCTCGATCGGCACCGGACCCCATTGGCTGGCCCAGCGCTGGGCACGCTTTGCGGTCTCGCTCGGACGCGGCGTCTGGCACCGGCTGGCGGGCAGACCGCTCAGCGCCTATTCCTCGTCATCCTCGTCGTCATCATCATCGTCGCTGTCGTCGTCGGCCTGATGCAGCCGGCTCGGCTGATGGCCCTGGTCGTCCCAGAGCTTGCGATAGGTTCCGTCCTTGGCGAGGAGCTCGGCGTGGCTGCCGCGCTCGATGGCGCGGCCGCCGGAGATGACGATGATCTCGTCCATCTCGACCACTGACGTGAGGCGATGGGTCGACCAGATCATGGTGCGGCCCTTGGCGACCTTGAGCAGCGTGCGGTTGATCGCGGCTTCGGTGGTCTGGTCGAGCGCCGAGGTCGCCTCGTCGAGCAGCAGGACGGAGGGGTTGCGGATGATGGCGCGGGCGATCGCGATGCGCTGGCGCTGGCCGCCGGACAGCGTGTCGCCGCGCTCGCCGACGAGGGTGTCGTATTTCTGCGGCAGGCTCATGATGTAGCGGTGGATCTCCGCCTTCTTGGCGGCCTCCTCCACCTCCTGGTCGGTCGCGCCTTCCTTGCCGAGCCGGATGTTCTCCCGGAGCGACATGTTGAACAGCATGTTGTCCTGGAACACCACGGCCATGCTGCCGCGCAGCGAATCGCGTGTCACTTTTCGGATGTCGACGCCGTCGATGGTGATGCGGCCCTCGTCGGGCACGTAGAGCCGCAGGATCAGGTTGAGCAGCGTGCTCTTGCCCGAGCCGGAGGGGCCGACGATCGCGATGCGCTTGCCGACGTCGAGCCTGAGGCTGAGATTGTCGAGCACCGGCGTCTGGCTGCCCTCATACTGGAAGCCGACGCGCTCGAAGGTGATGTCGTGGCTGATGCGCGGCAGATCCGGCGCGCCCGGCCTGTCCGCGCCGCGGGTGGGCTCGTCCAGCAGCTCCTGCATGTGGCGAATCGCGGCCGCCGAGGAGATCGACACCGGGACGAAATGCATGACATGGGCGATGTTGTAGGACACCTCCCAGAACGCGCTCTCGAAGGTCACGAAGGTGCCGATCGTGATCTGGCCCTTGGTGGCGAGATAGGCGCCGATCGCCAGCACCACGAGATGCAGCAGCAACACCGCGATCGTCACCGAGCGCTCGACCATGGTCGACAGGAACATCGCGTCCGCGATCTTCCGCCTTGCCTCGTCGTTGCGGAACGAGAACCAGCCGAACACCTTGCGATGCAGGCTGAAGGCCTTGATGACCGCCTGCGCCGCGATGTTCTCCTGGATGACGCCGAGCAGCGCGGACTCGTTGAGCTTCTGCTCGTAATTCGCCTGCACCGCCTTGGGCGTCAGGATGCGCGGGCCGATCAGGGTGATCGGGAACACCAGCAGCGCGATCGCCGCGAGCTGCCAGTTGAGGAACAGCATCAGGATGATGCCGGCGATGAGCTCGAGCAGCGGCAGCGCGGCACTGTTGACGAAGGTCTTGACCACGCCTTCGAAGGCCGACATGTCGACCGAGAAGCGCGACAGGATCTCGCCGCGCTTGGTGCGCTGGAAATAAGCCGCCGGCAGGTTCTGCACGTGATCGAACAGACGCGTGCGGACATCCGAGATGATGCCGGCCGCCAGCCGCGCATCCCAGCGCTCGTAGAGCACGGCGACGATCGAGGTGAAGATGCCGGCCGCGGCCAGCACGCCGAGGATGCGGTAGAGCGCCTCGAAGTCCTCCTCGCCGAGCGCGTCGTCGATCAGGAACTTCAGGCTCAGCGGCATGATGACGTTGAACAGCGTCTCGATCAGGACGCCGATCGTCACGAAGGCCAGCATCTTCTTGTATTTCGCCAGCAGCGGCGAGACGAAGCCGTAGATCGTCGCCAGCGCGCCGGCCGCCTCGCGGGCGGTAAAGACGACGAGATCCTCATCGTCGTCATCGTCGAGATCGAGACCGGCCTCTCCGCCGTCCTCCTCATCGTCCTCGTCGTCGATCAGAGGCGCCGTGTCGCTCGCCGGCGCCTTTCCCGTTCCGGCTTTTGGAACTACAGACTTGGCCGCAGCGGCCGTCCCCTGCTTGTCCTGATCATCGGCGGGCTCAGCCGCCGATGCGGACTTCCGATTTTCCGGCCGTGAAGATTTGGGCGCCATGCAACGAACCGATCCTGCACGGCCGATACGGCCGTCACGGATGAAAGCGGTCCGGCTTTAACATCTGCGCTGGCCTGCCGCCAGCATTCTCGCGACACGGTGCCGCACCGGAAAAGACAGAGGCAGCCTTGCTGTCGCGCAATCGGCACAGTCGTCGGCGCGAGGCGCGGCGATGGACGCGATCGCGGACGGCTTATGCCTCCGCTCGTCGCACCATCCCGCTCGCCGCACTAATCTTCATCGTCCTCGACCTTGTCGAAGAAGGAGTAGCGCAGGCTGTCGGCGTCCGCGTACCACTGGCCGGGGCCCTTGTTGGCGGCGAGCGTCGCGGCCCACACCTCGTCGGTGCAGTCGCGGCGATGCATCGCCAGGTCGAAGCCGTTGCCGAAGAACAGCTCCGACCACTCCCACCAGGTGCCGAGCTTCTTGACCCCGCGCAAGAGGTCGTAGCGGTCGACCAGCGCCGGCGCCATGTCCGAGGTGATCGAGCCGAACACCAGGCCGGTCTTGACGACGCGGTTGAGCTCGCGAATCGCGCGTGCCACCTGCTTGTCGCCGAGATGGCAGAGGCTGGTCTCGAACACGAAATCGAACTCGCCGGCCTTGAACGGCATGTCGGTGACCGAGCCGAGCTTGTTGTACTTCTTCAGCGCCTTCGGCGTCTTGCCGTGGATGTAGCGGTTGTTCTCGATGCCCCAGGCATCGATGCCGCGATCGCGCAGCGCACCGACCAGCTCGCCGCTGGCGGAGCCGGCGACCAGCAGCTTGTAGTCTTTGTCTTTGCCTTGGTCCTTACCTTGGCCTTTGGCTTTTCCCTGGCCCTTGTTCCAGACGATCTTGATCAGGCTGGTCAGGTAGTCCGGGTCGGTGAAATGCGCCCACGCCTCGCTGTACGGCCCCTGCCCGCGATAATTGTCGAAATAGTCGCGGTCGATCTTGTCGGACAGCGGCGTCTCCGCCTGCGAGCGGACGCGGCGCAGCCGCATCATCTCGGTGAGGATGATGTCGGTGGCGGCATCCGAGGAATCGAGCAGCCCGTTGAGCGTCGAGTCGAACAGATAGTCGCCGACCACCACGATGCCGGGATGCTCCTTCGGCTCGGGACGGTGATTCGTCATGACGTCGCGCACCGGCAGGCCGCCCGGCAGCGCATTCACCGACGACAGCCAGCGGTGGATCTTGCCTTCCATGAAGTGCGCCCGCGCATCGCCGAGCGCCGCCGGCAGCGACTTCACCGCGGCGTCGATCAGCTCCTGATCCGACAGGTTGGCGAAGGCGAGCGCATCGGAGCCCGCAATCAGCCAGTTGAGCACGCCATGCTTGCCGACATCGTGGCGCGAGCCCTCATTGTAGACGCAGCAGCCGCCGAACGCTTCCGACATGAACCAGGAACCCGGGATCCTGTCACCCCAGAACGGCTCGTCGAACAGGATCGAGACGCGCAGATAGTGCGCGGGGCGATCGAAATAGGCGATATGCTTGACCATCGACTGGCGCAGCTTCTCGCCGTCCCAGCCGACGGTCGACAGCCAGGAATGCGGCAGGCACACCAGCACGAGATCGAACTCGCGGATCTCGGGCCCCTTGCCGTTCATCATGTTGAGCCGGTAGCGGCCCTGCTCCGTCTTGCCGATGCGAAGAATACGATGGTTGAGCTGAATGTCGGCGTCGACCTCCGAGCGCAGGCACTCGATCAGCTGCTCGTTGCCGTTCTGGATCGAGTACAGGCCGATGTAGTCGTCGATATCCATCACGAAGTTCTTGAGCGCATTGAGCCCGTTGGTGTTATGCGCCTCGGTCGCGAGGTCGGAGCGCGACATCACCTTGAAGAACCGCTTGGCCGTGGGATCCTCGACCTCCTTGTCGAGCAGTTCCTCGCAGGTGACGTAGGCCCAGGGATGCTCGTTGTCGTGCGCGCCGACCCCCTCGTAATATTCGACCGGCGACATCACCTCGGTGCAGCGCTTGCGGAACGCCTCGACGGCGGCAGCGGTCTTCGGACCGAATTTGCGGCGCAGGCCGGGCACGTCGTCGAGCAGTTCGCCGTCGAGTTGCACCTGCAGCGCATCCATCGGAATCGTCTGCAGGCCGAAATGCTGGATCAGCTCGCGCAGCGGATCGGGGCCGGTCATCGAGTAGTCGTAGATCTCGGCAACCCCCGCCTCGTACATTGCCGGCGCCGTATCGAACTTGCGCGTCACGATCTTGCCGCCGAGCCGGTCGGACGCCTCGAAGATCGTCACCTTGCAGAGATCGCCGAGCTTCCGCCTCAAGTACCAGGCACTCATCAAGCCGCCCGGACCACCACCAACAATCGCAAGGTCAAGCATCGAAGTTCCGCCATCTCCGGCTGTCAGCGACGTCGCCGGTCGTCCATATCAGGGTCCTGCCACCCTCGGGGCTCGATCGGCCATAGCGTACCCGGCCTGCAGAAGCTTTGCGCCGGAGCAAATCGGCGCATCGCGACGGCAGCCGTGGGAAACCAGCTCAGCGGATCTGATGTATCCAAGAGCGCCTTCGTCCCTGAAGGGAAGATGAACAACGGGGCAGTAGCGCGGCAACAGGAGAAGATAATGTCAAAAAAAGGCCGGCTGCAGCCGGCCTTTTCTCTGATCGATGAACGCTGGGCAGCACCCGACACCGCCGGGCGCTGCCGTAACCGTTCGTTTACTCTGCCGGCGGCAGCGCCAGCGGCTGCGGCTCGGGCTGCGACGGCACGATGGCCGCCTGCTTTTCGCGCTCGTCGAGAATCAGCTTGTCGCGCTTCAAGGCGACTTCGCGGATGCGGGCCATGGAGGCGCCGGTGCCGGCCGGGATCAGACGGCCGACGATGACGTTCTCCTTGAGACCCTCGAGCGGATCGATCTTGCCGTTGACCGCCGCCTCGGTGAGGACACGGGTGGTCTCCTGGAACGAGGCCGCCGAGAAGAACGACCGGGTCTGCAGGCTCGCCTTGGTGATGCCGAGCAGAACCGGATTGCCGGTGGCGGGCTTCCTGCCCTCCTCCTTGGCCTTCTCGTTCAGCGCGTCGAACTCGATCTTGTCGACCTGTTCGCCCGAGATCATGTCGGTGTCGCCCTGGTCGGTGACCTCGATCTTCTGCAGCATCTGACGGACAATCACCTCGATGTGCTTGTCGTTGATGAGCACGCCCTGCAGCCGGTAGACCTCCTGGATCTCGTTGACCAGATAGGCCGCGAGTTCCTCGATGCCCTTGATCGCCAGGATGTCGTGCGGCGCCGGGTTGCCTTCGACGATGAAGTCGCCCTTTTCGACGATGTCGCCATCCTGCAGATGGATGTGCTTGCCCTTCGGGATCAGGTACTCGCGCGCCTCCTCGGTCTTATCGACCGGCTCGATCGAGATGCGGCGCTTGTTCTTGTAGTCGCGACCGAACCGGATGGTGCCGGCGATCTCGGCGATGATCGCGGCATCCTTCGGCTTGCGCGCTTCGAACAGCTCCGCCACCCGCGGCAGACCGCCGGTGATGTCACGCGTCTTGGCGCTCTCGGTCGAGATACGCGCCAGGATGTCGCCCGGCTTCACCGTCGCTCCAACGTCGACCGAAAGAATCGCGTCGACCGACAGCATGTAGCGGGCATCGCCGCCACGGGCGAGCTTGAGGACCTTGCCGTCCTTGCCCTTGATCACGATCGCCGGACGCAGGTCCGCGCCACCGCGCGTCCCGCGCCAGTCGATGACGACGCGCTTGGCGATACCGGTGGATTCGTCGAGCGTTTCCGAGATCGACAGACCTTCGGTCAGATCCTCGAACCCGATCGTACCCTCCGCTTCGGTGAGGATCGGACGGGTGTAGGGATCCCACTCGGCGATGCGCTGACCGCGCTTGATCGTGTCGCCCTCGTCGATATGCATGCGCGCGCCGTACTGGATACGGTGCGTCGCACGCTCGGTGCCGTCGGCGTCGACGATGGCAACCACCATGTTGCGCACCATCGCGATCAGGTGACCCTCGCTGTTGCGAGCGATCGCCTTGTTGCGGATCACGACCTTGCCCTCGAAGTTGGATTCGACGAAGGACTGTTCGTTGAGCTGCGCGGCGCCGCCGATGTGGAACGTGCGCATCGTCAGCTGCGTGCCCGGCTCACCGATCGACTGCGCGGCGATGACGCCGACAGCTTCACCGTGGTTGACGGGCGTGCCGCGGGCCAGATCGCGCCCGTAGCACATCTTGCAGATGCCGTTGACGAGCTCGCAGGTGAGCGCCGAACGGATCTTCACCTCCTGCACGCCAGCCTGCTGGATGGCGTCGATATGGCTCTCCTCCATCAGCGTGCCGGCCTTGATCAGCACGTTGCCGGTGGCCGGATCGCGCACGTCATCGCACGGCACGCGGCCGAGAATGCGCGAGCCGAGCGAAGCCACGATCGTGCCGGCGTCGACGATGGCGCGCATCTTGATGCCGAGATGCGTGCCGCAATCGTCCTGCGTGATGATGCAGTCCTGCGCGACGTCGACCAGACGGCGGGTCAGGTAACCCGAGTTCGCCGTCTTCAACGCGGTGTCCGCGAGACCCTTGCGGGCGCCGTGGGTCGAGTTGAAGTACTCGAGAACCGAGAGACCTTCCTTGAAGTTCGAGATGATCGGCGTCTCGATGATCTCACCCGACGGCTTGGCCATCAGGCCGCGCATGCCGGCGAGCTGACGCATCTGGGCCGGCGAACCGCGCGCACCGGAATGCGACATCATGTAGATCGAGTTGATGTCGGCATCCGCCCCCGTCGCCGTCTTCTTGGTGACGGAGATCTCCTTCATCATCTCCTTGGCGATCTCTTCCGAGGCCTTCGACCAGGCGTCGACGACCTTGTTGTACTTCTCGCCATGGGTGATCAGGCCGTCATTGTACTGCTGCTCGAAATCCTTCGCCAGCGTACGGGTGCTGTCGACGATCTTCCACTTGCCCGCCGGCACGACCATGTCGTCCTTGCCGAACGAGATGCCCGCCTTGAAGGCGTTGTAGAAGCCGAGCGCCATGATGCGGTCGCAGAAGATCACCGTCTCCTTCTGACCGCAGTGACGGTAGACCTGGTCGATGACGCCCGAAATCTCGCGCTTGGTCATCAGCTTGTTGATGACCTCGAAGGTCACGCGCGGGTGCTTCGGCAAGAGATTGCCGAGCATCACGCGGCCCGCGGTGGTCTCGATCCAGCGCTTGGCGATCTTGCCTTCCTCGTTCATCCCCTCCCAGCGATACTTGATCTTGCTGTGGAGATGGATGGCCTTGGCGTGCAGCGCGTGCTCGAGCTCGGCCATGTTGCCGAACGCCATGCCCTGGCCGTTCATGCCCTCGCGCATGATCGAGACGTAGTAGAGACCGAGCACGATGTCCTGCGACGGCACGATGATCGGCTGACCGTTGGCCGGATGCAGGATGTTGTTGGTCGACATCATCAGGACGCGCGCTTCCAGCTGCGCTTCGAGCGACAGCGGAACGTGCACGGCCATCTGGTCGCCGTCGAAGTCGGCGTTGAACGCCGAGCAGACCAGCGGATGCAGCTGGATCGCCTTGCCCTCGATCAGAACCGGCTCGAACGCCTGGATGCCGAGACGATGCAGGGTCGGGGCGCGGTTCAGCAGCACGGGATGCTCGCGGATGACCTCGTCCAGGATGTCCCAGACCTCCGGACGCTCCTTCTCGACCAGCTTCTTGGCCTGCTTGACCGTCGTCGACAGGCCCTTGGCGTCGAGCCGCGAATAGATGAACGGCTTGAACAGCTCGAGCGCCATCTTCTTCGGCAGGCCGCACTGGTGCAGGCGCAGCTCGGGACCGACCACGATGACCGAACGGCCGGAATAGTCGACGCGCTTGCCGAGCAGGTTCTGACGGAAGCGGCCCTGCTTGCCCTTGAGCATGTCGGCGAGCGACTTCAGCGGACGCTTGTTGGCGCCGGTGATGACGCGGCCGCGGCGGCCGTTGTCGAACAGCGCATCCACCGCTTCCTGAAGCATGCGCTTCTCGTTGCGGATGATGATGTCGGGCGCGCGCAGCTCCATCAACCGCTTCAGGCGGTTGTTGCGGTTGATGACGCGCCGGTAGAGGTCGTTGAGGTCGGAGGTCGCGAAGCGGCCGCCGTCGAGCGGCACCAGCGGCCGCAGATCCGGCGGGATCACCGGAACGACGGTCATGATCATCCATTCCGGCTTGTTGCCGGAGTGGCGGAAGGCCTCGACGATCTTCAGGCGCTTGGCGAGCTTCTTGTGCTTGATGTCGGAGTCGGTCTCCTGCATCTCGGCACGCAGCGTCTGCTCGAGCTTCTCCAGCTCGAGGCCACGCAGCAGCTCACGGATGGCCTCCGCGCCGATCATGGCGGTGAAGCTGTCCTGGCCGTATTCGTCCTGCGCCTTGAGGTATTCGTCCTCGGACAGCAGCTGACGATCCTTGAGCGCGGTCAGACCCGGCTCGAGGACGACGTAGTATTCGAAGTACAGGATCCGCTCGAGATCCTTCAGCGTCATGTCCAGGAGGAGGCCGATGCGCGACGGCAGCGACTTCAGGAACCAGATGTGCGCGACGGGAGCGGCGAGCTCGATGTGGCCCATGCGCTCGCGCCGGACGCGCGACAAGGTCACCTCGACCGAGCACTTCTCGCAGATGATGCCCTTGTACTTCATCCGCTTGTACTTGCCGCACAAGCACTCGTAGTCCTTGATCGGCCCGAAGATGCGGGCGCAGAACAGGCCGTCGCGCTCGGGCTTGAAGGTGCGGTAGTTGATGGTTTCCGGCTTCTTGATCTCGCCGTAGGACCAGGACAGAATCTTCTCCGGTGACGCAATCGAGATCCGGATCTGGTCGAAGACCTGAGCCGGCGTCGTCGGATTGAAGAGATTCATAATTTCTTGGTTCATCGTATTCTCCTCGCGGACCGATCGGGGGTCGGCCGCAAATTCGAAAATCTCTTGCAGAGGGCGCCCTGCCCCGACCCGCAGGACGAAGGCGCCGGCACCCGGCCGTCCAAGACGGCCGGGCCTTGATCTCTCGACTTACTCGGCGGCTTCCGACGTCGGCGCCGGTCCGAGCTTGGAGTTGTGCAGGTCGACGTTGAGGCCGAGCGAGCGCATTTCCTTGACCAGCACGTTGAACGATTCCGGAATACCGGCCTCGAACGTGTCGTCGCCGCGCACGATCGCCTCGTAGACCTTGGTGCGGCCGGCGACGTCGTCCGACTTCACCGTCAGCATCTCCTGCAGCGTGTAGGCGGCGCCATAGGCTTCGAGCGCCCACACCTCCATTTCGCCGAAGCGCTGGCCGCCGAACTGTGCCTTGCCGCCCAGCGGCTGCTGGGTGACCAGCGAGTACGGGCCGATCGAACGCGCATGGATCTTGTCGTCGACCAGATGGTGCAGCTTCAGCATGTAGATGTAACCGACGGTCACCTTGCGATCGAACGCATCGCCGGTGCGGCCGTCATAGACGGTCGACTGACCAGAGGCGTCGAGGCCGGCGAGCTTCAGCATCTCCTCGATGTCGGCTTCCTTGGCGCCGTCGAACACCGGCGTGGCGATCGGCACGCCGCGGCTCAGATTGTGACCAAGCTCGATCAGCTCGTTGTCGTTGAGCGACTTGATGGTCTCGTCCTCGCCGTAGATGCGCTTCAAGGTCTCCTTCAGCGGCTTGACGTCCTGCTTCGACAGATAGGCATCGACCGTCTGGGCGATGCGCTTGCCGAGGCCGGCGCAGGCCCAGCCGAGATGCGTCTCGAGGATCTGGCCGACGTTCATGCGCGAGGGCACGCCCAGCGGGTTCAGCACGATGTCCGCGTGGGTGCCGTCCTCCAGGAACGGCATGTCCTCGATCGGCACGATCTTGGAGACGACGCCCTTGTTGCCGTGACGGCCGGCCATCTTGTCGCCCGGTTGAATCTTGCGCTTCACCGCGACGAAGACCTTGACCATCTTCATCACGCCCGGCGGCAGTTCGTCGCCACGCTGCAGCTTCTCGACCTTGTCGAGGAAGCGCTGTTCAAGCCCCTTCTTCGACTCGTCGTACTGCTTCCGCATGGCCTCGATCTCGGCCATCAGCTTGTCGTTGGCCGAGGCGAACAACCACCACTGCGACTTCGGATACTCGTCGAGCACCGCACGCGTGATCTTGGTGTCCTTCTTGAAGCCCTTCGGACCGGAGATGCCCTGACGGCCATCCAGCATGTCGGCGAGACGGCTGTAGACGTTGCGGTCCAGGATCGCCTGCTCGTCGTCACGGTCCTTGGCCAGACGCTCGATCTCTTCCCGCTCGATCGCCAGCGCACGCTCGTCCTTGTCGACGCCGTGGCGGTTGAAGACGCGGACTTCGACGATCGTGCCCTGCACGCCCGGCGGCACCCGCAGCGAGGTGTCGCGCACGTCGGAGGCCTTCTCACCGAAGATGGCGCGCAAGAGCTTCTCTTCCGGCGTCATCGGGCTCTCGCCCTTCGGCGTGATCTTGCCGACCAGGATGTCGCCGGCGCGCACTTCCGCGCCGATGTAGACGATACCGGCTTCGTCGAGGTTCTTCAGCGCCTCTTCCGACACGTTCGGAATGTCGCGCGTGATTTCCTCCGGACCGAGCTTGGTGTCGCGGGCCATCACCTCGAATTCCTCGATGTGGATCGAGGTGAAGACGTCCTCCTTCACGATCCGCTCGGAAAGCAGGATGGAGTCCTCGAAGTTGTAGCCGTTCCACGGCATGAACGCGACCAGCACGTTGCGGCCGAGCGCGAGCTCGCCGAGATCGGTCGACGGACCGTCCGCGATGATGTCGCCCTTCTTGACGATGTCGCCGACCTTCACCAGCGGACGCTGGTTGATGCAGGTCGACTGGTTCGAGCGCTGGTACTTCATCAGCCGGTAGATATCGACGCCCGACTTGGTCGGATCGAGATCCTCGGTGGCGCGGATGACGACGCGGGTGGCGTCGATCTGGTCGATCACGCCCGAGCGGCGCGCCGCGATCGCAGCGCCCGAGTCACGGGCGACCACGCCCTCCATGCCGGTGCCGACGAACGGCGCCTCGGCGCGAACCAGCGGCACCGCCTGGCGCTGCATGTTCGAGCCCATCAGCGCGCGGTTGGCGTCGTCGTTCTCGAGGAACGGGATCAGCGCCGCGGCCACCGAAACCAGCTGCTTCGGCGACACGTCCATGTAGTCGACCTTGTCCGGCGTCACCGGCAGCACTTCGCCGGCGTGACGGCAGACCACCAGGTCCTCGGTGAAGCGGCCCTTGGCATCGAGCGGAACGTTGGCCTGGGCGACGCGATAGCGCCCCTCCTCCATCGCCGACAGATAGATCACCTCGTCGGTGACCCGGCCATCCTTGACCTTCCGGTACGGCGTCTCGACGAAGCCATACTTGTTGACGCGCGCAAAGGTCGCGAGCGAGTTGATCAGGCCGATGTTCGGACCTTCCGGCGTCTCGATCGGGCAGATGCGGCCGTAATGCGTCGGATGCACGTCGCGCACCTCGAAGCCGGCGCGCTCGCGGGTCAGACCGCCCGGTCCGAGCGCCGACAGGCGGCGCTTGTGGGTGATCTCCGACAGCGGATTGGTCTGGTCCATGAACTGCGACAGCTGCGACGAGCCGAAGAATTCACGCACGGCAGCGGCCGCAGGCTTGGCGTTGATCAGGTCCTGCGGCATCACGGTGTCGATGTCGACGCTCGACATGCGCTCCTTGATGGCGCGCTCCATGCGCAGCAGGCCGATGCGATACTGATTCTCCATCAGCTCGCCGACCGAGCGGACGCGGCGGTTGCCGAGATGGTCGATGTCGTCGATCTCGCCCTTGCCGTCGCGCAGGTCCACCAGCGTCTTGATGACGGAGAGGATGTCCTCCTTGCGCAGCGTGCGCTGGGTGTCCGGCGCATCGAGCTCGAGGCGCATGTTCATCTTGACGCGGCCGACCGCGGAGAGGTCGTAGCGCTCGGCATCGAAGAACAGCGATTGGAACATCGCCTGCGCGGAATCAAGCGTCGGCGGCTCACCCGGACGCATCACGCGGTAGATGTCGAACAGCGCGTCCTCACGCGTCATGTTCTTGTCGGCCGACAGCGTGTTGCGGATGTAGGGACCGACATTGACGTGGTCGATGTCGAGCAGCGGCAGGTCCTTGTAGCCCTGCTCGTTCAGCACCTTGAACAGCTTGTCGGTGATCTCCTCGCCGGCCTCGGCGTAGATCTCGCCGGTCTTCGGGTTGACGAGATCCTCGGCAATGTAGTTGCCGAGCAGCTCCTCGTCCGACATGCGCAGCGCCTTCAGCCCCTTCTCCTGGAGCTGGCGGGCGGCGCGGACGGTGAGCTTCTTGCCGGCCTCGAGCACGACCTTGCCGGTGTCGGCGTCGATCAGGTCGTTGACGGTCGAATAGCCGCGGAAGCGGTTGGCGTCGAACGGAACGCGCCAGCCTTCCTTGATGCGCTTGTAGATCAGCTTCTTGTAGAAGGTCGACAGGATGGTCTCGCCATCGAGGCCGAGCGCGAACATCAGCGACGTCACCGGCAGCTTGCGGCGACGGTCGATGCGCGCGAACACGATGTCCTTGGCGTCGAACTCGATGTCGAGCCAGGAGCCGCGATACGGGATGACGCGGGCGGCGAACAGCAGCTTGCCCGACGAATGGGTCTTGCCCTTGTCGTGGTCGAAGAACACGCCCGGCGACCGGTGCATCTGCGAGACGATGACGCGCTCGGTGCCGTTGACGATGAAGGTGCCGTTCATGGTCATGAGCGGAATGTCGCCCATGTACACGTCCTGCTCCTTGATGTCCTTGACCGACTTGGCGCCGGTTTCCTCGTCGATATCGAACACGATGAGGCGCAAGGTCACCTTGAGCGGCGCAGCGAAGGTCATGCCGCGCTGGCGGCACTCGTCGACGTCATATTTCGGCGGCTCGAACTCGTAACGGACGAACTCGAGCATCGAGGTGCCCGAGAAGTCGGAGATCGGGAACACCGAGCGGAACACCGCCTGCAGGCCCTCATCCGGCCGGCCGCCCGTGGGCTCGTCCACCATCAGGAACTGGTCGTAGGATGCCTTCTGAACCTCGATGAGGTTCGGCATCTCCGCGACTTCCTTGATGTGTCCAAAAAACTTGCGAACGCGTTTGCGACCGGTGAATGTCTGCTGCGCCATCGTGGCCTCTCATGTCGTCGCCCGGAGGGGCGATCCTTCCGAAACAGCGGCTGCCACCGCCATCCCGGGTTGAATTTCGATCCATTTCGAAGGTCGAAAGCGCAGAGCGCGGAACGGAAACGTCCCAGATCTGTTCTTCAGACCACCAAAACGCAAAACGACGCGCGAGGCGCGAGGGCGCACCCGCTCGTCACAACCATCTCGTCACGGACTGCAAAAGCCCGAAATTGCCTGTCTCCCGACGGTCCACGGATGGAGTCGCCACTCCACCGATAACCGGCTTTTCGTGCTGCCGACCCAATATGGGCCGACGATAAACGAGATTCGAGGGGCAAGCCCCACGATTTCCACACATTTTCGTGTTCGGCCCGCAACAGGCGATCCCGTTGCACGCCTTTTGCAGCAATTTCGGGCCGCGCCCGGCACCTCTGCAAAATTCCTTGTCCGCATGATGACCGGGCGATGTTACCACCCGGTCACCAATATTCCTCGAAACGCTCGGGCCTGCCTGGTGGCCGCCCGAGAGCCTCGCCTCGCGATCGCAGCGATTACTTGAGCTCGATCTTGGCGCCAGCCTTCTCGAGCTGAGCCTTGATCTTCTCGGCCTCGTCCTTGTTGACGCCTTCCTTGACCGGCTTCGGAGCGCCCTCGACCAGGTCCTTGGCTTCCTTCAGGCCCAGGCCGGTGATGGCGCGGACTTCCTTGATGACCTCGATCTTCTTGTCGCCGGCCGAAGCCAGGACAACGGTGAACTCGGTCTTCTCTTCCGCCGGAGCGGCAGCGGCAGCAGCCGGGCCAGCAACCGCAACGGCGGCAGCGGCAGACACGCCCCACTTTTCTTCCAGCAGCTTGGCGAGTTCGGCAGCCTCGAGAACGGTCAGGCTCGAGAGGTCGTCGACGATCTTTTGCAGGTCAGCCATTGATGTATTTCCTTGGTAGTGTGGTTCGGTTCGAAACCAGGTTGTGAGTGTTTGCGAAGGGCGTCAGGCCGCTTCGCCCTTTGAGGCATGAGCCTGAATGACGCGAGCGACCTTGGCCGCGGGCGCATTGGCGAGCTGGGCGAGCTTGGTCGCCGGAGCCTGGATCAGGCCGACGAGCTTGCCGCGCAGTTCGTCCAGCGACGGCAGCGAGGCGAGAGCCTTGACGCTGTCGACATTCAGGACGGTTTTACCCATGGAGCCGCCGAGAATGACGAACTTATCGTTCGCCTTGGCGAATTCCATGGCAACCTTGGGCGCCGCGACAGGATCGTTGGAAGTTGCGATCACGGTCGGCCCCTTCAACAGGGGACCGATGCCGACGACGTCCGTGCCTTCAAGAGCAATTTTGGCGAGACGGTTCTTCGAGACCTTCACCGACGCGCCCGCCTGCTTCATCTGCGAGCGCAGCTTCTGCATCTGGGCCACGGTGAGGCCGGAATAGTGAGCGACGACCGCGACGCCCGTGGTCTTGAAGACCTCGTGCAGTTCCCCGACCGCCTCTTTCTTTGCCGCTCGTTCCACAGCAAGCTCTCTCCGGTTGGCGGCCTTCGCCCGAAAGCGGGACCGCCGGGTTAAACCCGCCGCCCCACCAAACCCGACCTCTTGGACGCAAAAGACCCCGAGGACACGTCAGGCAGAACGACGATGAATAGCCTGCCCTTCCCAAGGCCTCTCGGCCCGGGGAGTGTCGAGGTTCGAACCAAACCTGCACGCCACCACGACCAGCGTGGTGGAACATGCCGAAATCCGGTCTTCACCCGTCTATGCAGGCCATATGATTAAGCCATTGAGGAAATTGAATTTCCGCGCCGGCGCCTGCAGTCTCGGACAGGATCGGGGGGATCGGCGGACCGACCTCCCCTGCGGCATTGTCGAGAACAGAAGATCCTTGTTCCTTCCGAGTCATCCAAGCGGATATCTCAAAAGGAATGCTGGCCCCTCAAGCTTTCGGAATGCGCGCACGGGCGCGTCAGCAAAAGCCGACCCGCCCGGAAGACGGTTCTTTAACGGGTCGATGACGACTTGCCAAGACCCCTACAGCAAAAATCGCACCAGTTACATCCGCCCCCCGCGCGAGGGATTATTGAGTCCGGGCTCATTGCGGCGCGATGCCCCGGAATGACGAGGAAACAACTGCGCCCGTCTACCCCTTCGGACAGGATGCCCCGGCGTCGACCCAGGCCTTGATGAGCTCGCCGAACTGCTTCTGCGTGCCCGGCGCCGGCGTCCGCCCTGCGCCCGGGTTCCAGCCCCAGCCGACCAGCTCATCCTCAGCCATATGGTGAACCAGCTGGGCCATGGTCTTGCCGCCGTTGAGCTTCGGATCCTTGATCTGGGTACAGATCTGGCCGAGCGACCGGCCCTGCCAGGCCATCTCGATCGGCGCCAGCTGCCATTTGGGATTGCCGGGCACCTGCGCCGCGTCGAAATTGGCCTCGTGGTGACAAGTCGTACAGGCAAGCCCGCCGGGTGCGCCCATGCCGGCCTCGCCACGGACCACCAGCGGCTGGTGTGGAATCATCCGGTCGGTCTGCGTCGGACGGTCGCCGGCCGGATGGCAGTTCATGCAGCGCGGCGACTGCAGCACCTTGCCGGCCTCCTCGAACAGCGCCACCGCGCGCTCGTTCTTGTCCTTGATCCCGGCGAAGTCCGCCGCCGGCTTTAGGCTGCCGGCGACACGGCTCGCCTCGGGCGCCGCATCGGCCCGCTCGAGCCCTGGATAGGCCGCGATCGCAATCGCGACCAGACTACCGGCGACCAGCGCCGTTGCTCCCGTTCTGACAAGGCTCATGCGGTGTCTCCCGGCCGAATCGGCAATTGAGTCGGTCGCGGCAGGCCGAGCTTCGCCATCGCGTTGGCCACGGCAGGTCCGAGCGGCGGCACGCCGGGCTCACCGACACCCGACGGTTTCTCCGTCGAGGGCACGATGACCACCTCGACCTCCGGCATCTCGTGGATGCGCAGCGAGCGGTAAGTGTCGAAATTGCCAGACACCGGGCGCCCCTCGTCGAGCGGCTGCTGCGCATAGAGGATGTGACCCAGCGCAAAGCCGATCCCACCCTCCATCTGGGCGCGGATGATGTCGGGATTGACTGCGACGCCGCAGTCGACGGCGCACCAGACCTTGTGCACGACGGGGCCCTCGGGGCCCATCGACAGCTCGACCACCTGGGCCACGAAGGTATTGAAGCTCTCGACCACAGCGACGCCACGGGCGCGGCCGGCTTCGACCTTGGCGCCCTTCCAGTCCGCCAGCCTTGCGACCGCCTTGAGCACGCCGGCATGGCGCGGCTTGTCCGCCATCATCGCGAGCCGCCCCTCCACCGGATCCTGACCGGCGGCCTCCAGCAGCTGGTCGACGAACGCCTCGACGGCATATCCCGTATGGGTGTGGCCGACCGAGCGCCACCACAGCACGGGCACGCCGACATCGACCTGGTGCAGGTCGCAGCGGAAGTTCGGCACCTGATACGGGATCTCGTTCGAGCCCTCATAGGCCGTCGAATCGAGGCCGTTCTTCATGGTCATCGCCTCGAACGGAGACCCCTTCATGATCGACTGGCCGACGATCGTATCGGACCACGCCACGATCCTGCCGTCGCGGACCACGCCGCGCATGCGGTGCAGACTGAACGGCCGGTAATAGCCGCCGCGCATGTCGTCCTCGCGGGTCCACACCAGCTTGACCGGACGCCCTGGCCCGATCGCCTTGGCAACCTGGGCGAGCTCCATCGCGACGTGTGTCGATTGCTGTGCCCGCCGGCCGAAGCTGCCGCCCGCCAGGATCGTCTTGAGGTCGACCTTGGCGATGTCGAGCCCGAGCACTTGCGCGATCACGGCGTGATCCGGCGTCGGAAACTGGCTGCCATAGCGTGCGGAGGCGGTGTCGCCCTTCCAATGCAGGAACGCATTGATCGGCTCCATCGGAGCGTGCGCCAAATAGGGGAAGACGAATTCGGTCTCGATCAGCCGGCCGCCTTTGGCGATCTCGGCATCGACGTCGCCCTCCTGCTTCACCAGCGCGCCCTGCTTCTTCGCGCGCGCACGAAACTCCTCCAGCAGTTGCGCCGTGCCGCGCGTCTCCGCCTTGCTGTCGTCCCAGGTGATCTTGAGCAGGTCGCGCGCGGTCTTGGCCGGCCAGAAGCCCTCGGCATAAACGGCGACGCCGTTCGGCACTTCCTTGACGTCGACCACGCCAGGCACCGCCTTCGCCGCGGCCGCGTCGAACGAGGCCACCTTGCCGCCGAAGCGCGGCGAGCGCGCCACCAGCACGGTCAGCGTCCCCGGATCCTTGATGTCGAGCGTGTATTCCGCCGAGCCGTTCGACTTGGCGACGCTGTCGAGCCGCGTCACGGCGCCGTCCTTGCCGATCAGCTTGAAGGCCGCGGGATCCTTCAGCGGCGGGTTGGCAGGCGCCGGCTGCTGCATGGCCTTGGCGGCGAGCGCCCCGAAGCCGCTCTGCTTGCCCGAGGGATGCCGGATGATGCCTTTCTCGACCGTGATCTCCCCGGCCGGGACCTGCCATTCGTCGGCGGCGGCCGCCACCAGCATCGCGCGGGCGGCAGCGCCGACTTTGCGCATCTGCTCGTAGGAATTGGCGATCGCGCTCGAACCGCCAGTGCCTTGCACGCCGAAGGCGAGATTCTTGTAGAGCGCCGGATTGGACGGCGCGTGATCGGCGCGCATCTGCGCCCAATCGGCATCGAGCTCCTCGGCGACCAGGGTTGCCATGCCGGTGAACGGCCCCTGCCCGAACTCAATGTGCTTGCAAAGCACCGTCACGGTGTCGTCCTGGCCGATCACCAGGAACGTGTTCGGCGCAATGTTGACGGACTTCGCCGAGCCAGCCTCCTGCGCGTAGGCGACGCCGTTGCGGGCGACATAGGTCGCGAGCACCATCCCGGCGCCCGCCTTCAGCAGCGAGCGGCGAGACAAAGTCGCAGCGACCTCAGATGGCACATGAGCGTTCATGATCAGCCCTCCAGCGACTTGGCGGCCGAATGGATCGCGGCGCGGATGCGGACATAGGTGGCGCAGCGGCAGATGTTGCCGTTCATCGCCAGATCGATGTCCTGGTCGGTCGGCTTGGGGTTGAGACCGAGCAGCGCGGCGGCGCTCATGACCTGCCCGGACTGGCAGTAGCCACATTGCGGCACGTCATGCGCGGCCCAAGCCTTCTGCACGGCAGCCGCTTCCTTGCCGCTCAGCCCCTCGATCGTCGTGACCTCGCTCTTTCCCACCGCCGACACCGGCAGCGAGCAGGAGCGCACGGTCTGGCCGTCGAGATAGACGGTGCAGGCCCCGCACTGTGCGACGCCGCAGCCATATTTGGTGCCCGTCAGGCCGGCATTGTCGCGAATGGCCCACAGCAAGGGTGTTCCGGGGTCGACATCGATCTGATGCTCGCGCCCGTTGATCTTCAAGGTGAACGCCGCCATGGCCCCTCGCTTTGTCTGTCGTTCGAACAGCGAGAGTTAGAAGCATTCGAGAATGGTTCGCAATTCACAGAGAAGTGCAGCGCGTCAAAATATTTCTGCGTTGGGGAGGAACGATTTTGCGGCTTGCGCACGCGCTCCCCGGATGACGCGCAGCGGTCCCGCATGTCGCTTCGCTCATGCGGGCTACGAGCTACTTCACCTGATACGGCAGCTTCTCGCCCGCGAAGAACGCGGCGAGGTTCGCGACCACGCAGCCCTGCATCGCGACGTGCGACTCCCTGGTGTTGCCGCCGATATGGGGTGTGACGACCACATTGGGCAGCGACGTCAGTTCATCCGGTGCATGAGGTTCGGTCTCGAACACGTCAAGGCCGGCGCCGGCGATGGTGCCGTCCTGCAGCGCGGCCACCAGTGCGCCTTCGTCGATGACCGAGCCGCGCGAGATGTTGACGACATGGCCGTCGGGGCCGAGCTTCTTGAGCAGATCGGCATTGACGGCGTGGGTGGTCTCGGCACCGGCGCGGACCGCGATCATCAGCACGGTGCACCACTCAGCGAGCGCATCGAGGCTCGGAAAATATTGATACGGCAGGTCGTCGTAGCGGGTGCGGTTGAAATAGCCGATGTCGGTCTCGAACGCGGCGACGCGGGCAGCGATCTTGCGGCCGATCTCGCCCATGCCGTAGATGCCGACCTTACAGCCCGACAGGCTCGGCGGCGGCTTCATCAGCGGCGACGGTTTCGCCGCGGCCCAGCCGCCATCGCGGACGTAAGCGTCGGCGACCATCAGTCGCCGCGTGCTCGCCAGCATCAGCATGAGCGCGACGTCGGCGACCGCCGCGGCATTGGCGCCCGGGCTGTGGCCAACGGCGATGTTGCGCGCCGCCGCCGCCTCGAGGTCAACGCCATCATAGCCGGTGCCGTAGCAGACGATCGCGCCGAGCGCCGGCAGCCGGTCCATGTGCTCGGCCTTCAGCGGCGTACCGCCGGCCGTGATCAGTGCCCGGATCTGTGCGACCTCGTCAGCCGGAAACACCTCATGCGCCGGCCTGCCGCCGCCGTCGAGCAGTTCGAAGCGATCGGCGAAACGCTGGGTCAGCGACTTCGGGAAGCGGGAATAGATCAGGACCTTGTCGGGCATGTCGGATGGTTTCCCCCAAATAGCGAAGGGCGGGACCGATGACCGATCCCGCCCTGCTTCATCTCAATTCGTCCGGCCGCTTAGACCAGCACGGTGCCCGGCTCGACCTTGACGCCCGGGCCCATGGTCGACGACACGGCGACGCGCTGGACATAGGTGCCCTTGGCGCCCGCCGGTTTGGCCTTCACGACCGCGTCGGCCAGCGCCTTGATGTTCTCGACCAGCTTGTCCTCGGCGAACGAGGCCTTGCCGACGCCCGCCTGGATGATGCCGGCCTTCTCGACGCGGAACTCGACCGAGCCGCCCTTGGCACCCTTGACGGCGCCGGCGACGTCCATGGTCACGGTGCCGATCTTCGGGTTCGGCATCATGCCGCGCGGACCGAGCACCTTACCGAGACGGCCGACCAGCGGCATCATGTCGGGGGTGGCGATACAGCGGTCGAAGTCGATGTTGCCGTTCTGCACCTTCTCGACCAGGTCCTCCGCGCCGACCACGTCGGCACCGGCGGCCTTGGCTTCCTCGGCCTTGGCGCCACGGGCGAACACGCCGACGCGGAGCGTACGGCCGGTGCCGTTCGGCAGCATGACGACGCCGCGGACCATCTGGTCGGCGTGGCGCGGATCGACGCCGAGGTTGATCGAGACCTCGATGGTCTCGTCGAACTTGGAGACGGCGCGCTCCTTGATCATCTTGATCGCGTCAGCAAGCGGGTAGAGCTTGGTGCGGTCGATACCCTCGCGGGCCTTCTTCAAACGCTTTCCGATAGCCATTGGCGCTTACCCCGCAACTTCCAGACCCATCGAGCGGGCAGAGCCCTCGACCATCTTCATGGCCGACTCGATCGAGTCGCAATTCAGATCCTTCATCTTCTTCTCGGCGATCTCGCGCACCTGCGCGCGTGTCACCGCGCCGGCCTTGTCACGACCCGGGGCCTTGGAGCCCGACTGGATCTTGGCCGCCTGCTTGAGGAAGAAGGACATCGGCGGGGTCTTCATCTCGAAGGTGAAGGACCGGTCCGCATAGATGGTGATGACCACCGGGATCGGGGTGTTCTTCTCTTCCTTCTGGGTCTGCGCGTTGAACGCCTTGCAGAACTCCATGATGTTGAGACCGCGCTGGCCGAGCGCGGGGCCGATCGGAGGCGACGGGTTGGCCGCGCCGGCCGGGACCTGAAGCTTCAGGTAACCGGTTACTTTCTTTGCCATTGGGATTCTCCAATGCGCTCGCAGCTTTGCCGTTTGCGAACGCAACGCCTTGGGCGACAAAACCCGAAGGCGGTGGTTTGGGACCGTGGTCCGGCGCGCTCAATCCGGCTGGCAAAGCCGGCCGCGCCTCCCACGAACGAAATCGCCCCCCGTTTGGGGAGCGAAGGGCGCCCGATACACGAGATCGGACGAAAAGGAAAGCCCGGCCGGCCGCAGGACGCGGCGGCCCGGCCGTTAGCCGACGACCTTCTCGACCTGGTTGAACTCCAGCTCGACCGGCGTCGCACGGCCGAAGATCGAGACCGCGACCTTGACGCGCGAGCGGGCCTCGTCGATTTCCTCGACCACGCCGGAGAACGAGGCGAACGGCCCGTCGGCGACGCGGACGTTCTCGCCGATCTCGAACGACACCGAGGATTTCGGCCGCTCCACGCCTTCCTGCATCTGGTTCAGGATGCGCATCGCCTCGCCTTCGGAGATCGGCATCGGCTTGTTCTCGGCGCCGAGGAAGCCGGTCACCTTGGGCGTATTCTTGATCAGGTGGAACGCCTCGTCGGTCAGCTTCATCTTCACCAGCACGTAGCCGGGGAAGAACTTGCGCTCGGCGTCGATCTTGCGGCCGCGGCGCACCTCGGTGACCTTCTCGATCGGCACCAGCACCTGCTCGAACAGATCCTCGAGATTGCGCTGCTTGGCCTGCTCGCGGATCGACTCGGCGACCTTCTTCTCGAAGTTCGAATAGGCGTGGACGATGTACCAGCGCTTGTCGGAGCTTTGCGTTGCGGTTGCCATCAGTGAATGCCCAGCACGAAGGTGATGAGATAGCGGATGATCTGATCGGCGGCGAAGAAGAACACCGAGGCCAGCGCCACCATCACGAATACCATGATCGTGGTGATCGTGACCTCGCGGCGGGTCGGCCAAGTGACCTTGGCGGTCTCCGAGCGCACTTCCTGCAGGAATTTGAACGGGCTGGTAGCCATCGTCAGGGGTCCGCGTCCGTCATCAGACGATTGAAGAGTTTACGGGGAAAACCGAACAGCCGACCTTGGCCCACCCTCTTGTCGGAGAGATGAGCCGATCCACGGGCTCGCTTGTTCGGGGAGTGAAAAGCCGCGCCGGATATCCGCTTTTGTCGCGGGCCGGCTGCAGGTCGCCGATATCTACTGTCGGAGCGGCCAAAGGTCAAGATATGGGCACGGCGCGCATCCCCGGTCATTCCCGCGGCACGGTGCCGCCGTCCCCCTTTCCATCCGTCTTTTCGCCGGGCGGCACGCCCGTTCCGCACGACGGCAGGTTGAGCAGGTGCGGCAACGATTTGTCGGAAGCAGCGAGGCCACGGCCCTTGTCGCGGGTGCATCGCCCGCTCATGCTCGCGTCCACAAGAACAATCAGGAGGAAACCCATGACCTTTGCCCCGCGCAAGGGACTGATGCGCCTTGCCGCCGTCAGCCTTGCTGCCGTCAGTCTTGCTGCCCTCGCCCTCACATCCGTCCCCGCCCGCGCCCAGGCCCCGCTCAAGATCGGCGTGCTCAGCGACTTCTCGTCGGTCTATTCGGACATCGGCGGCCAGGGCAATCTCGAGGCGACCAGGCTCGCCATCGAGGAGTTCGGCGGCAGCATGTTCGGCAAGCCGATCGAGGTGATCAGCGCCGATCCGCAGAACAAGGCCGACATCGCCGCCGCGATCGTCCGCAAATGGTACGAGAACGAGAGCGTCGACATGGTCATCGACATGCCGACCTCGGCCACTGCGCTCGCCGGCATGGAGATGTCGAAGCAGTTCGAGAAGCTGATGATCGTGACGGACGCCGCCAGCTCCGACATCACCGGAAAATCCTGCTCGCCCTACACCGTGCACTGGACCTACGACACCTATGGCAATGCGCACACGGTCGGCAGCGCCATCGTCAAGACCGGCGGGGACACCTGGTTCTTCATCACGGCCGACTATCTGTTCGGCCACTCGATCGAGCGCGACACCGGCGACGTCGTGCGCGCGGCCGGCGGCAAGGTGGTGGGCAGCGCCAGGCATCCGCTGAACAACCAGGACTTCTCGTCCTTCCTGCTGCAGGCGCAAGCTTCCAAGGCCAAGATCATCGGCATGGCCAATGGCGGCGGCGACACCATCAACACCATCAAGCAGGCCGCCGAGTTCGGCATCGTCGCCGGCGGCCAGAACCTCGCCGGCATCGTGATGTTCATCTCGGACATCCACAGCCTCGGCTTGAAGCTCGCCCAGGGCCTGATCATCACCGAGGCCTACTACTGGGACCTCAACGACCGCACGCGGGCGTTCGGCAAGAAGTTCTTCGAAAAGATGAAGCGGATGCCGACCATGAACCAGGCCGCGATCTACAGCGCCACCCTGCACTATCTCAACGCGGTGAAAGCCGCCGGCACCCGCGACACCAAGCCGGTGCTGGCGAAGATGCGCGAGACCCCGTTGCGCGACGCCTTCACCGACAACGGCGTCCTGCGCGAGGACGGCCGCATGGTGCACTCGATGTTCCTGTTCGAGGTCAAGAAGCCGGAAGAATCGAAGGCGCCGTGGGACTATTACAAGGTGCTGGCTGAGGTGCCCGGCGACCAGGCGTTCCGGCCGATGAAGGACGGCAATTGTCCTTATGTGAAACAATAAGGACCGGCCAAAACGCGTTCGGGGCTCGCTCGTCGCGGGCCCCGGCCTCGTCAGTCTCGTCGATTTTGGCGGTAAGTGCTTGATCTCGCTGGCAGGAGTGGAGAGGCTCGAACTCCCAACCCCCGGTTTTGGAGACCGGTGCTCTACCAATTGAGCTACACTCCTAGCGAGCCGGGACAGTGTCGCCGGTTCGGGCGCTTTCAAGCATAGACCTCCCCCCCAATGCAAGGGTGCAATGGGGCAAATCGACTGGTCAGACCACAACTTCCGCGCCAGACTTGATGCAAACCGACAACAGGACTTCAGGGAGAGCCCATGACCCCGCCAAACGCCGCACCGAGCGTGCCCTTTTCCGCGCTGCGCTCCCTGACCCCGCCGCTGCCGGATGACCGGCCGGAGGCGCTCGGCCTGTCGGCGGCGCGGCTGCAGCGGGCGTCGGACGCCTTCAAGCGCGAGGCCGACAAGGGAACCATTCCCGGCGCCACGCTTCTGGTCGGCCGGCGCGGCCGGATCGGCTGGTTCGATGCGATCGGCCGCCAAGCCCCCGATGCCGACACGCCGATGCGGCCCGATTCGATCTTCCGCATCTTCTCGATGACCAAGCCGATCGTGTCGCTGGGCATCATGATGCTGGTCGAGGACGGCGAGCTGCTGCTGTCTGATCCCGCCGCCAAGTTCATCCCGGAATTCGCCGATCAGAAGGTCGGCATCGACAGTGGCGGCAAGCTGGAGCTGGCGCCGGTCACCCAGCCGATGACGATCCAGGACCTGCTGCGCCACACGTCCGGCTTGGCGTATGAACACACCGGCACCGGGCCGGTGCACCTGCTCTACCAGCAGTCGCGGGTGCGCAGCCGCAAGATCAGCAACGCCGAGCACGCGGCGATCATCGCGGGGCTGCCGCTGGTCTGCCAACCCGGCACCGAATTCAACTACAGCCGCTCGACCGACATCCTCGGCCGCATCATCGAGATCGTCGCCGGCCAACCGCTCGGCGTCTTCCTCTCCGAGCGCATTCTCAAGCCGCTCGGCATGAACGAAACCGGGTTCTTCACCGACGAGGCCAATGCGGCGCGCCTCGCCGAGCCGTTCGCCAAGGACCCGTGGACCGGCGAGGCCGTCAATTTGTTCAACATGACCGAGCAGCCGGTGATGGAATCCGGCGGCGGCGGGCTGGTCGCGACCACGATGGACTACGCCCGCTTCTGCGCCATGCTGCTCAACAAGGGCAGCCTCGACGGAGTCAGGCTGGTCGGCCGCAAGACGCTCGAGCTGATGGCCTCCGACCATCTCGGTCCTCACGTCAAGACGATGGGCACCCTGCTGTCGCCCGGTCACGGCTTCGGCCTCGGCTTCGCCGTGCGCCGCGAGCCCGGCATCGCCCCCTTCCCCGGCTCGCCCGGCACCTTCTTCTGGAGCGGCATCGCCGGCACCTTCTTCTGGATCGATCCGAAGGAGGAGCTGTTCTGCGTGTTCATGGCCCAGGCCCCGGGGCAGCGGGACTATCTGCGCACGCTGGTGCGGGACGTGGTGTATGCGGCGGTGGAGTGAGTAGCCGGTCTCATAGCCCGGATGCGCGTCGGCCGTGGTGTCGCGACGACCACAGCTGTCGTCCCTGCGAACGCAGGGACCCATACCGCGTGATCTGTCGAGGGACGTGACTGCCAGTTGCCTGCCTCCTGCCGGCCGGTGGTTATGGGTCCCCGCGTTCGCGGGGACGACACTGTTGGGCGAGGCCATGGCACCGGCCTCACTGACAGCCCCTCAACTGATCGTCGCGCCGCCGTCGATCACCATGGTCTGACCGGTCATGAAGTTGCCGGCGGCCGAGCCTAGGAACACCGCGGCGCCGGCGATCTCGTCGGGGATGCCGATGCGGAGCAGCGGGGAGCGCGCGGTGGAGGCCTTCAGATTGTCCGGATTGTCCCACAGCGCCTTCGCGAAGTCGGTCTTGATCAGCCCCGGCGCGATGCAGTTCACGCGCACATTGTGCGGGCCGTATTCGCAGGCGAGGTTGCGGGCGAGCTGCATGTCGGCGGCCTTGGAGATCGCGTAGGCGCCGAGGATGGTCGAGCCCTTCAGGCCGCCGATCGAGGACACGACAACGATCGAGCCGTCCTTGCGCGCGATCATCTGCGGCACGACCATGCTGATCAGCCAGTTGTTGGCGACGATGTTGTTGTCGAGGATTTTTCGGAACTGATCGTCGGAGATGCCGGCGAGCGGTCCGTAATAGGGATTCGACGCGGCGTTGCAGACCAGCACGTCGATCTTGCCGTAGATGCGGTTGGCCTCGTCGACGAGGTTTTGCAAATTCTCCTTGCTGGAGATGTTGGCGGCGACCGCCGCCGCCGTCCCCGCGCCGAAGCGCTCGTTCAGCTCTTTGGCGACGGCGTCGCAGACATCGGCCTTGCGCGAGGAGATCACCACCTTGGCGCCGTGCTCGGCCATGCGCTCGGCAATGGCGAGCCCAATGCCGCGCGTGGATCCGGTGATGACGGCAACCTTGCCGGTCATGTCGAACAGGGTCATGGGGAGTTCCTCCTACTTATTAGCTGTTTTTGGTTTCGACGTTGGCACTGCGACGTCCACGAGACTTTTCCGCGGTGACAGTGACTGCGCCCTCTCCCCCAAGGCGAAGCGAAGCTTCGCCAGGGTGGGAGAGGGCATGTAGGACGGCGCTGCAAGCTCGGTCGGGTGAGGGGTATGTCTCCACGAGTCGAGTTCGCGGAGAGAGACCCCTCACCCGGTATGACCGCGCTGGCGCGGTCATACCGCCCTCTCCCACAAGGGGAGAGGGTGCACTATCCGTGTGGCGAGATATGTGCTGATGGCCGCCGATATGCAGCATGTGGATTGCTTGTATGAACATTGAGCCAACTGCTCCCTACTACGCCAGCTTGCTCGTCGTGACCTCCGGCCCGGCCGGCTGATGCATCGCGCGGTGCGCCGCATCCGCCATCCAGGGCTGCTGATTGACCATCGGCAGGCGCCATGTGCTGATCTCGCCGGCCACGATGTGATCGAGCCGGGTCACCGAGCAATTGTCGATGTCGAAGGCGAGGCCCTTGTCGACCAGGCCGCCGAGCGCGAGCCCCACCGCGGCCTTGATGGTGCCGCCATGGCCGATGGCGATGACGTCGCGGCCGGCTTCCGAAACCGTGATGCGCGCGATCGCCGCGGTGACGCGGATGTAGAGATCCATGTAGCTCTCGCCGCCCGGCGCCGGCTGGTCGATGGCGGCGAACCAATGGCTGCCGGCGGGACGGCTGGCCAGGAACGCGGCGCGGTTCATGCCCTGCCATTGACCGAGATGCTGCTCTGCGAAGGCGGCCTCCTTGATCATCGTGGCGGGCCGCGGAAAGCCGGCGGCCCAGATCGCCTCCGCGGTCTGATGCGTGCGCATCAGATTGCTCGCATACCAAACGGCGCTGCGCGGCAGGATTTTCGCCACGGCCTCGAACACCTCGCGGTCCCCGGTGTCGCAGGCGATGTCGGACTGGCCGTAGATGTTGCCGCCATCGCTGCGCACCGGTGCGTGACGCACCCACCACCAGCGCGTGGTGACGACCGCAGGCCTGTCCTGATTGTCCGGCATCACGATCACCCTTCCCTGTCGCCCCTCATCGCTGTACGTGAGTGGCAAAGCCGTCTCAAGTCACTTCGCCCTCGGCATGAAAGCGGCGCGTTTGAAACGGTGTTTGAATTCCGTTGCACGGCACGCAACTGATCAGAACCATAGCAGGAGGAAACATGGGCCGCCTCGAAGGCAAATCCGTCATCATCACCGGAGCCGGCAGCGGCATCGGCCGCGCCGCAGCGCTGATGTTCACGAAGGAAGGCGCGCGGCTGATCGCGGTCGATCGCAGCGAAGGCGTCAAGGAGACGGTCGAACTGGTCAAGCAGCAGGGCGGCATTGCGGAAGCCGTGATCGCCGACGCCGGCTCGGAAGCCGATGTCAGCGGCTTCATCGATCGCGCGGTGGCGACCTATGGCAGGCTCGACGTGATCTGGGCCAATGCCGGCATCTCCGGCGGCCTGATCCCGATCGCCGAGCAGACCGTCGAGCACTGGCAGGAGATCCTGCGCATCAATCTGATCGGCCCGTTCCTGGCGGTGAAGCACGCGATGCCGCACATGATCAGGCAGCAGCGCGGCGCGATCGTATGCACCGCCTCGGTCGCGGGCCTGAAGTCCGGCGCATCGGGGCATCCCTATGCAGCGAGCAAGGCCGGCGTCATCAGCCTGGTGCAGACCACCGCCTATTCGCTCTCCGGCACCGGCGTGCGCATCAATGCGGTGTGCCCCGGCCTGATCGAGACCGGCATGACCAAGCCGATCTTCGACGGCGCCAAGGAGCGCGGCACCGAAGCCAAGATCGGCCAGCTCAATCCGCTGAAGCGCGCCGGCCAGCCGCATGAGATCGCCGCCATGGCCCTGTTCCTCGCCAGCGACGAGGCCTCCTACGTCAACGGCCAGGCCTTCCCGGTCGACGGCGGCCTCACCGCGTCGATGCCTTATGCGGGGAAGCCGATTTAGCGCCGTCGCCTTTTGGCGATGCGCCGACATCGCGCCTCCTCTCTCCTCCGTCATGGCCGGGCCTGTCCCGGCCATCCACGTCGCGCGGCATATGCGGAGCGACGTGGATGCCCGGGCCTTCACCACACCGAAGCGGCTTCGGCCGCGCAGGCGGGACGAGCGTGAGATTAGCGCTACCGCGACAAACGAAGAGCTCGCTGAACTAAGAGACATGGAAATACATTCCCGCGACGCTCTCGCGCCCGAGTGATCCCGAATTTCACCGCCCTCTCGAACGAAGGGCGCAGGGAAGGCCAGGCGCCGACTGGCGCCTGCGGCCCGCCTGCTTAAAAAAATGCAGGCGGCAGGTACCACAGGTGCAGCCGGAAAACGCCCGGCCCTCCCTGCGCGATGGTCTTCACGCTTATACGCAGTCTGCCTGGTGCGCCGGGCTTTCTGGCCACCATTCGCGACAATGCTTGCGCATTGCGCGGGACACCAGCATCGGGGTGTCAGCACGCTGCGACTTCACGTCCACGTCATGCCGTTCGTCCGCGCAGGTCTCCCCACGCTGCGGCACTTCGCGGCCACCGCTCCCCGCCTCGCGTGTCGTGACGATCGCGCGCAACGCCCCTTCGGTGAGGCGGGATGCAGCGATCAAATCATAAATTCCGAAAAAGCGAAAGACGAATCTTTGTGCAGCGGCATCCGACTGACCTCACCGCGTTGAATCGTCGCTCGAAAATGCGTTCGGATGGAGCGCGCCGGGATGGTCTTGTTGCGGTCCTGCTTCGCTGTTCATCAAACCCGAGTCGCCCGTCGGGCAAGCGAGCTGTCGGATGGTCCCTACATGGTGGGCAGCAGGCTCCGCCCCCACGCCGGCGAATAACCGACCGGCGCGAGCTGCCGGTCCTCGATCTGGCCGACCATCAGCCCATGCTCGGCATGGGTGACGCGCTTGATCTCGGCCCATTCGGCATCGGCCATGAAGGCCGCCCATCCGGCGGTCTTGGCGGCCTCGTCCGGCCATTCCAGCACGTAGACGAACTCGGTGCGCTCGCCGAACCGGCTCTCCCACATGGCCACGATCCGAAAATCGTAACGCGTGCGCATGATGCGTGCGGCGTGGTCGCGAAAGCGGGCGTGGAACGCCGCCTTGTTGTGCTCGAAGATTTCGTAGATGCGAAGCTGATGGATCGTGATGCGATGCCCTTTGTCGACAAATGGCAACGGACACGAACACAGTCAACCTGCGCCGCAGTATGAACCCGAACGTCGCTTCTGTGCGATGAACCGTAGGGTGGGCAAAAGGCGCAGCCGTGCTCGCGCCGCTCATGAGATCGTCATTGGCGCCGTGCCCATCGTCTTTGCTGATGAGTCCGCGGATCGACGGTGGGCACGCTGCCGCCTTCGGCGGCCGCTTTGCCCACCCTACGGCAGCGCGCCAGAAGCTACGATGCGACTACACCGCGCCGGCCTTCTGCGCGTAGGACCAGGCCTGTTTGGTCATCGGCACCATTCGCTTGACCGACTCGATCGCCTTGTCGTTGGCGGCGGTGCCGTCGCGGATGCGGCCGATGATGCCCTGCAGAATGCCGGCAAGGCGGAACAGATTGTAGGCGAAGTACCAGTTGAGGTCGGGCAGCTCCGTGCCGGTGACGCCGCGATAGATTGCGGCCGCCTCCTCCATGGTCGGAATGTTCAGCGACTTGAGGTCGACGCCGTCGAGGCCGGGCATGATCCACTGCATCAGCAGATAGGTGAAGTCGGCCATGGGGTCGCCCAAGGTCGACAGCTCCCAGTCGAGCACCGCGATGACGCGCGGCTCGGTCGCGTGGAAGATCATGTTGTCGAGCCGGTAGTCGCCATGCACGATCGAGACGCGCTGCTGCGCCGGCAGCGTGCGCGGCAGCCACTCGATCAGCTTCTCCATTTCGGGGAGATGCTCGGTCTCGGACGCCCGGTACTGCTTGGTCCAGCGGTCGACCTGGCGCGCGAAATAATTGCCGGGCTTGCCGAACTCGGCGAGGCCGATCGCGGCGGGATCGTAGCTGTGCAGCCTCGCTAGCGTCTCGATCTTGCTCTCGAAGATCGCGCGCCGCTGCGGCGGATCGACATGAGGCAGGGTCGGATCCCAGAACACCCGGCCCTCCTCCATCGACATGATGTAGAAGGCGGCCCCGATCACGCTGTCGTCGTTGCACAGGGCATAGGCCTTGGCGACCGGAAAACCCTGCTTTCCGAGCGCTGCGATGACGCGGAATTCGCGATCGACCGCATGCGCCGATGGCAGCAGCTTGCCGAACGGTTTTCGTCGCAGCACGTAGGAGCGGCCCGGCGTGTTCAGCCGATAGGTCGGGTTCGACTGGCCGCCCTTGAACTGCAGCACGGTCAACGGACCCTGATAGCCCTCGACATGCTCGGCCATCCACGCCGCGAGCTTGGCCTCGTCGAAGCGGTGCCGCTCCTCGACCGGCTTGGTGCCGGAGAATTCTTCGTCCTTCTTGACGCCGTCGGCCACGACGAACTCCCTTGGTCATATTCAATGCGTAGGGTGGGCAAAGCGAAGCGTGCCCACCATGTCGCGCTGTGGTCGGAATGGTGGGCACGCATCAGCCTGCGCGCTTCGCGCTCAGGCCGACGCTTTGCCCACCCTACGAGACCTGCGTCAATGGCGCGGCTCGTTGGCGTATTTCTTCATCTCGAGCCGGGCGATGGCGCGGTTGTGCACCTCGTCGGGACCGTCGGCCAGACGCAGAGTGCGGATGTTGGCGTAGTCCTTGGCGAGACCCGCCTCGTCCGAGACGCCGGCGCCGCCGAACGCCTGGATCGCGTCGTCGATGATCTTCAGCGCCATGTTGGGGGCTGCGACCTTGATCATCGCGATCTCGCCCTGCGCGGTCTTGTTGCCGACCTTGTCCATCATGTCGGCGGCCTTGAGGCACAGGAGCCGGCACATCTCGATGTTGGTGCGGGCCTCGCCGATGCGCTGCTCCCACACCGAATGCTCGATGATCTTCTTGCCGAACGCCTGACGCGTCATCAGCCGGCGCACCATCTTCTCCAGCGACTCCTCGGCCTTGCCGATGGTGCGCATGCAGTGATGAATGCGGCCCGGGCCGAGCCGGCCCTGCGCGATCTCGAAGCCGCGGCCCTCGCCGAGCAGGATGTTTTCCGCAGGCACCCGGACGTTCTCGAGCAGCACCTGGGCGTGGCCGTGCGGCGCGTCGTCGAAGCCGAACACCGGCAGCATCTTCTCGACCTTGATGCCGGGGGTATCGAGCGGCACCAGGATCTGCGACTGCTGCTGATGTTTGGCGGCCGTGAGATCGGTCTTGCCCATCAGGATCGCGATCTTGCAGCGGGGATCGCCGACGCCCGACGACCACCATTTGCGGCCGTTGATGACGTAATGATCGCCGTCACGCACGATGCGGGTCTCGATGTTGGTGGCATCCGACGAGGCCACCGCCGGCTCGGTCATCAGGAACGCCGAGCGGATCTCGCCGTCCATCAGCGGGCGCAGCCATTTGCGCTTCTGCTCCTTGCTGCCGTAGCGGATGAACACCTCCATGTTGCCGGTGTCCGGCGCCGAGCAGTTGAACACCTCCGAGGCCCAGGAGATGCGGCCCATCTCCTCCGACAGCAGCGCATATTCGAGATTGGTCAGGCCGGCGCCGCGGAACTCGTCGTCCTCGTGCGGCGACGGCGGCATGAACATGTTCCACAGGCCCTCTGCTTTTGCCTTGGCCTTGAGGTCCTCCAGGATCGGGATCACCTTCCAGCGGTCGCCCTCGGCGTCCTGCTGCTTGTAGATCGGCACCGCCGGGCGGACATGCTTGGTCATGAAGCTGCGCACGCGCTCCAGCCATTCCTGCTGCTTCGCCGACATCGTGAAGTCCATGGGACTCTCCTTGAGCGTTTCCTCGAGATTGTTTTGCCGCAGTGTCGGCCCGCCGGCCGCGCCCGTGCAAGAGTGATCTTGCGCGACACGACCGCGCGAAGCGTCGCTGCAGCGCCGAAATGTCGTCCCGCGGAAGCCCGCGATTGACATTCCTGCCGTCTCAAACAATAGTTTCATACAATTGTTTGAAACGCAACCGGCAGCGAGCATGGCGACCGACCAGACCCGCAACTCGATCCTGATCGCCGCCGAGCGGCTCTATGCCGAGCGCGGCTTCTCCGACGTCACTTTGCGCGACATCGTGGCGGAGGCGAACGTCAACCTCGCCGCGGTGAACTATCATTTCGGCTCCAAGGACGAGCTCATCGCCGAATTGTTCGTGACGCGCTCGATCGCGCTCAACCGCGAGCGGCTGCGTGAACTGCGCGCCGCGGAGGATGCCGGCGGCGGCCGCGCCGACATCGGCGACATTCTGCGCGCGCTGGTCGGCCCGATCCTGCGCGGCTGCCTGGGACCGGAGAACCAGCGCTCGCCGGTGGCGCGCTTCATGATCCGCGCCTCGATCGAATCGGTGCCGCCGATCCGCCGCATCAAGACCAAGGAGATCGACCATTTGCGCAAATTCGCCGCGGCGATGAAGCGCGCGCTGCCGGACAGTTCCGAGGTCGATCTGTTCTGGGGCCTGCACTTCGCGCTCGCGATGGCGCATCACACGATCCGCGAGAGCGAACGCCTCACCAAGCTGTCCGATGGCCAATGCGACCTCGACGATGTCGAGGATGTGATCGACCGCGTGGTGCGCGGTGCCGTGCTCGGCTTGACCACGCGCGATCCGACGTCAAAGTCAGCGGCCAAGGTCGCGGCGCGCGAGGCGCGTTAGATCTCGCGCCGCGCGCGATGAGAAGGAAGTCCGCCTGATGACGCAGCCTGTGCGATTGATCATGGCCGCCGCCGCCACGGCGCTTGCGATGGTCTCGGCGAGCGAGCCGGTGCTGGCGCGCGGCGCCGCCGCCAGCATCATGAACTCCCCCGGCTATCAGCGCCGCCTGCAGGAATCCCGGCAGCAACTCGGCGCGCCGCCTGCGCCTTTCGTCGCGGAGCAGCGCTATTACCGGCCCAAGGCGAAGCGGCACCGGCATCACCACGCCCACTGATCTGAGGGTGGGCAAAGCAGCCGCCGTCAGGCGGCAGCGTGCCCACCATCCATCAGCGCGTCGCGCCGTGAGATGGTGGGCACGGCGCCACCGCGATCTCGCCTGTAGGAATAGCACGGCAGCGCCTTTGCCCACCCTACGGCAGGCGTGCGCGTGGCGCCTACACCACGCCCTGCTGCTTCAGCGCCGCGATCTTCGCCTCGTCGTAGCCGAGGCCCGACAGCACCTCCGTCGTATGCTCGCCGAGCAGCGGCGGGGCGCGATAGTCGGTGATCGGCGTGCCCGAGAAGGTCAGCGCGTTGCGGATCACCGACAGCTGCGGCTCGAATGGATGGCTGACCTTCACCTCCATGCCGCGCGAGCGGACATGCGGATCGGCGAACACATGGGCGAAATCGTTGACGGGGCCGCAGGGCACGCCGGCCTTTTCCAGCGCCTCGAGCCAATGCGCGACCGAGTTCGTCAGGAACAGGCGGGCGAAGATCGCCATGATCTCGCGGCCGTTGACGACGCGGTTGTTGTTCTTGACGAATTTCGGGTCGGTGGCGAGCTCGGGCGCGCCGAGCACGGCGCAGGTGCGCGCGAACTGCGCGTCGTTGCCGACCACCAGCATCAGCTCGCCATCGGTGCAGCGGAACACGCCGGCCGGCATGCCGCCATTGCCCCAGGTGCCGCGGCGCGGCGGCGATTGGCCGTTGATCAGGAAGATCTGCGCGTAGTGCGACAGCGAGGCGATCACGGTGTCGAACAGGCAGACGTCGACATGCTGGCCGCCGCCACCATTGACGTCGCGGTGATACAGCGCCGAGAGAATGCCGATCGAGGTGTTCATCCCGGTCATGTAGTCGACGATCGACGGGCCGACCTTCATCGGCCCCGCCCCGGGCTCGCCGTCCATGTGGCCGGTGACGCTCATCAGCCCGCCCATCGCCTGGAAGATCGCGTCATAGCCGGCGCGCGGCGCATACGGCCCGGTCTGGCCGAAACCGGTGACGGAGCAGTAGATCACGTCCGGATTGACGGCGCGGATCGCCTCATAGTCCAGGCCATAGCGCTTGAGATCGCCGACCTTGTAGTTCTCCATGAACACGTCGCAGTCCTTCGCGAGCGCGCGGATGATCTCCTGGCCCTCGGGGCTCGCGATGTTGACCGTGACCGACTGCTTGTTGCGGTTGGCGCAGATGTAGAACGAGTTGTTGTTGTTGGCCTTGCCGTCCGGGTCCTGGAGGTAGGGCGGGCCGAAGGCGCGGGCGTCGTCGCCGGTACCGGGCCGCTCGATCTTGATCACCTCGGCGCCGAGATCGGCCAGCATCTGGGCGGACAGCGGTCCGGCCAGAACGCGGGTCAGATCGAGAATCTTGATGCCAGACAGCGGCAGGGCCGACATGGATGTTCCTCCGGGAGCTTATTCCTTGTGGCGGACTGCCCTCGAGGTGCCCGCCTTGTCATCAGCGGATACACCATTTCGCGCGCCGGAGCACTGCGCTGACGACATGCCGCCCTCGCCGTCGCAGGGGCCACGTCGCCCGGGCTGTGCCGAGACGAACCCGCAAACCGACGGCAATCTGCGAACTTTCTTGCTTCGTTTTGTGTTCGGCCTGCGGCAGGACACATCCGGAAACACGCAACAAGGAGCTGTTAAGCGTTACAAATGCACCTGGACGCAGGTTTGATGTCACAACCCGGAGCACGCCATGACGTCGATCTCTGCATCCTCCATGAGCGGGTACTCGCCGCTCGACCTGCTCAAGCAGGAACTGACCAAGGAAGTCTCGGCCGGCACGGTCAGCTCGACCGATCAGACGGCGCTGTCATCGGCGCTGGACGACATCGATTCCGCCTTGAAGAGCGGCAGCAGCTCGTCGTCCTCGTCGACCTCCAGCACGCCGCCCTCGCCCGAGGAGATGCAGTCGAAGATCGACGATCTGATCCAGAGCGAGGTCGACAGCGGCAAGCTCACCTCCGACCAGGCGGCCGAATTGAAGAACGTGTTCGCCAACGCGTTCTCCGGCGGTCCTGGCGGCGCCGGCGGTCCGCCGCCCTCATCGAGCGACGACTCCAGCAGCGACACCACCTCGAGCACCTCCTCGTCGTCCTCCTCGTCGAGCACATCGTCGGAGGTCGAGGAGTTGCTGAAGAAGCTGCTCGAAGCGCTGCAGAGCTCGAACAGCAGCAAGTCCTCCTCCTACAGCGCCAACGGCACCAGCTCGTCGAGCTCGACCAGCAAATCCCTGGTGCTGGATTATTCGGCCTGATCCTTCGGCCGACGTCGCCGGGCCGAAAGGCGGCGGCGGAAGCTCATGCGGGCGGCATCGGCGTTATTCCGGCGCGTTGAACGTCCGCGCGAAGAACACCGGCGCCGCCGCCTTTTTCAGCCGATAGAGCTGCGCCGGCCGGTTCGGGCCCTTGCGCATCCTCGCGACCGGCTCGATCAGGTCGGCCGAGAGCATGCGGGTGCGGAACGCGCTCTTCTCCAGCGGACGATCGAGCACGATCTCATAGGTCCGCTGCAGCTCGGGCAAGGTGAACTCCTCCGCCATCAGATAGGCCGGCAGCGAGGTGTACTCGACCTTGTTGCGCAGCCGCCGCACGGCGGCCTGCAGGATCTCGGCATGATCAAAGGCGAGCTTTGGCGTCACGCCAGCGCCATCGAGCGGGAACCATTGCGCGTCGGCGGCAAGCGCCGCTTCCGCGGCTGAGGCCGGAATCAGCGCAAAATAGGCATGGGTCGCCGACCAGCCGCGCGGATCGCGCGTGGCGCTGCCCCAGCTGCCGAGCTGCTCCAGATACGGGCTGACGACGCCGGTCTTCTCGGCGAGCTTGCGCCGGGCGCAGGCTTCGAGATCGGCGTCACGATCGACATCGACGAAGCCGCCCGGCAGGGCGAAGGCCTCCGGGAACGGCTCCCCCGCAGCCTGGCCACGGCGCACCAGCAGCACCTGCAGCGCATCCGACCGGATCGCGAAGATGACGATGTCGACCGTCGTCAGCGGTCGCGGGAAATCGAGCCCGGCCCCCTTGGCCCCGCTCCGCGCCTTGCCCCCCGCTCCGCTGTCCGTTCCCTGCCGTCCTGCCATACCGTCCCCCCCGCCGTCCCTCTCGACGCCCCGCCGATTTTGCCGCTTGACACTAGCACGCTTAGTTGTACTGTCCAACTTACTTAGTTGGCGTGACACACTTACGCCGTCAGACATCAGGAGGCCGCCATGTTCGGCTTACGCTTCATCAAGGCCCAGCCCACCACCTATCTGCTCAAGTACCGCGCCGGGACCGTCGTCGAGGAAGGCGCCGGGCTCTCCACCTTCTATTACGGACCTGCGACCTCGCTGGTCGCGATCCCCATCGGCAGCCGCGACGCCGCCTTCATCTTCCAGCAGATCGCCCGCGACTTTCAGACGCTGACGATCCAGGGCCAGGTCACCTACCGTATCGGCGAGCCGAAGAAGGCGGCGGCGATGCTGAACTTCACCCTCAAGCGTGACGGCAAGGCCTACGAGTCCGATGACCCGGAGGAACTGCCGCAGCGTGTGCTCGGCGCGGTCGAGGTGCTGGCACAGCAGGCGGTCAAGGACATGACGCTGAAGGAGGCGCTGCGTGCCTCTGATCGCATCGCCGAAGCGATTGCGGTGGGACTGAAGCGGCGGGCCGACATCGATGCACTGGGCCTGGAAATCCTCGGCGTCGCCGTGCGCGCGGTGAAGCCGACACCGGAGACCGCCAAGGCGCTGGAGGCCGAGGCGCGCGAGGCGATCCTGAAGACCGCGGACGAGGCCATCTTCGCGCGGCGCAACTTTGCGGTCGAGCGCGAGCGGGCGATCCGCGAGAGCGAGCTCGATACCGAGATCGCGGTCGAGCAGAAGAAGCGCTCCATCCGCGAGACGCAGATGGATGCAGAGGCCAGTGTGGCCGCAAAGACCAACGAGCTGCGCGAGGCCGGGATGGTCGCCGACATCGGGCTGGAGGCCAAGCGCAAGGATTTCGTCGCGCTGAACGCGGCGAACACCCGCACGCTCGCGGATGCCGAGGCCTATCGCGTCGGCGCGCTGATGAAGATCTTCGAGGGTGTCGACACCCGCGTGATCCAGGCGCTGGCCGCGACCGGCATGCAGCCGGGACAGCTGATCGCGCAGGCGTTCTCAGGGCTGGCCGAAAAGGCCGAGAAGATCGGCCAGCTCAACGTCTCGCCGGAGCTGCTGAACAGCCTGATGCAGAAGCCCGCGGAGGCGCCCCGTGTCCGGCAATGACCGCAAGGTGGTGCTGGTCGTCCGAAAGACGCGGCTCGAGGAGCTGATCGCAAGGTTCCTCACCGCAGACCAGGCCCGCTTCTATGTCGAGCATCTCGGCGCCGACTTCTCCGACTACGAACGCGAGCACGCGGCCTACCAGGCCGCGCGCACCACGGCGACGCAGACGCTGGAGCGCTGGGGCCGCTACCAGATCGTCGACCGCAGCTTCCTGCCGAACTTCCTGTTCGGCCCGGCAGATATCGTCGCAGCGCTGGGTCCGGATGGTCTCGTCGCCAACACCATGAAATATCTCGACGGACAGCCGCTGCTCGGCCTCAACCCGGATGCTCAGCGCCATGACGGCGTGCTGCTGCCATTCACGCCGGGCGACTTCGCGAGCCTGCTGCCCGAGGTCGCCGCCGACAGGCGTGCCGCCAAGGCCGTGACCATGGCACGCGCGAGCCTGCCCGACGGCCAGGTGCTGCACGCCGTCAACGACCTCTTCATCGGCGCGCGCACCCATGTCTCGGCGCGTTACGAGATCGCGACGTGCGAGAGCCATGAGCGGCAGTCCTCCAGCGGCCTGATCGTCGCGACCGGGCTCGGCTCGACTGCCTGGTTCAAGAGCATCGTCACCGGCGCGCTGGCGATTGCCGGCAGCTATGGCAGCCACGGCGATGGCGACTACACCGCCCTGCCCTGGGACGCCCGCGCGCTTCGCTTTGCTGTGCGCGAGCCGTTCCCGAGCAAGACCTCGCAGACCTCGCTGGTCTGCGGCGGCCTGATGGGCGCGGAGACCCTGCGCCTGCGCTCACTGATGCCCGAGAACGGCGTCATCTTCTCCGACGGCATCGAGGCCGATCATCTGGATTTCAATGCGGGGACGGAGGCAGTGATCGGGATCGCGGAGCGGCAGGGGCGGCTGATCGTGTAGTACGGCTCTAAGGGCACCCTGCCGTAGGGTGGGCAAAGCGGCCGCCGAAGGCGGCAGCGTGCCCACCGTCCACCCGCGAACTCATCAGCAAAGACGGCGGGCACGGCGCCATGACGACCTCGTGCGTAGAGAGAGCACCGCTGCGCCTCTTTGCATACCCTCGACTAGTTAGCTCAGCGACTGTCACGCTGCATGATACAGCACCCTCTCCCCTTGTGGGAGAGGGCATCGCCGGCCCATCCACGCACGCGGTCGGGTGAGGGGTATCTCTCCGCAGACAACGCTCGTGGAGGCAGACCCCTCACCCGACCGAGCTTGCTGCGCTGTCCTACATGCCCTCTCCCACAAGGGGAGAGGGCGCTCTCACCGGCACCGCATGCCATGCGTTCAGTGGCTTCTGCGTTCATCACGCCCTTGCGAACACCAGCACGCCGTTCGCCGGGATCGTCACCATCGCCGAACTCGGCTGGCCGTGCAGCGCCGGGCCGGTTGCGGTCACCGCGCCGTTATTGCCGACGACATCGGGATTGACCCAGTTGTCGTAGACGTCGCTGTTGAACACTTCTTTCCACTGTCCGGTTGCCGGAAAGCCGATCGCGTAGTCGCGCCAGGGCGTTTCGTTCAGGCTCGCGATGACGATGACGTCGTCACCCGCGCCGTCCCAGCGATGGAAGGCGAGCACGCGGTTGCCGTCATGGGCGTGGACGATGGCGCAGCCCTCGGCGGTGAGCGCCGGATGGGTGCGGCGGATCGCGATCAGCTCTGACGTGAAGCGCACGGCGTCGGCGGTGATCTTGTCCTCGCCGTCGAGCAGCGGCCATTGGATCGTGGTGTCCGGGTTCGGCGTGTCGCTCCACGGCCGGTCCTCGAACAGCTCCTGGCCCATGAACAGCATCGGGATGCCCGGTGCGGTCAGCAGCAGCCCGGTGGCGACGCGGCTGCGGCTGCGCGCATACCAGCAGCGGCTGTCGACGGGATCGGCGAGGCGCGGAATGCGCGGCTCGCGCCCAGCATAGACGATGTCGTGGTTCTCGATCGAGTTGACCCCGCGCCAGCGCTTGTCGAGGCTGAGATCGGCGATCGCAGCGGCAATCGGCTGCATCGCCACGGCAGCGCCCGCGCCACCGGCTGCGCTGGCGATGGCGCCGCGCACGGCGAGCCGCAAGCCGTCGCTCCAGGTCGCATCGAAGCCGGCGCCGCCCTTGGCGATGTCCTTCACCACCCAGGGATTGACGGGCCAGTATTCGGCGATCTGGACCGCGTCGGGCTTTTCCGCGCGCAGCGCCTCGGTGAGCTGCTGGCACGTCGCCCAGCCGCCGAAGCGATCCATCACGCTGACCTCGTCGAAGCGCAGGCCGTCGGCGTGATATTCGCGATAGAACATGATGGCGTTGTCGACGAGATATTGCCGCACGTCGGCGTTCCAATAGGCGAACACCTGGCCGCCGGCCCAGCCCTGGTCGGTGAAATACAGGCTGCGGTTGGGATCACCGTAAGGCTGGCGATCGAAGAACCAGATGCTGTTCTCGTCGAAGCCGCCGCCGGCATGGTTGTAGACGACATCGAACAGCACGGCGATGCCATGGACATGGCAGACGTCGATCAGCGCGCGCAGCTGGTCGTCGCAATGGCGCAGGGTGTCGAGATCAGCGTAGGGTGCAGCGCCCGCAGCGACGAGGATCTCGTTGGTGCGCGCGACATAGGCTGCGAGCTTGTCGGGCTCGGCCTCGCCATAGTCGGTCTCCGGGCTGAACAGGTCGGTGCCGTTGTAGCCCATGCTGAACATGGACGGGAATTCCTGCACCGGCAGCAGCTCGATGGCGTTGATGCCGAGCTTTTTCAGATGCGGCACGCGCTCGATGACGTCGAAGAAGCAGCCGTCGGGATTGCCCGCCTTCATGTCGAAGGTGCCGACATGGAGCTGGTAGATCACGAGCTCGTTCCACGGCGGCGGCGTGAAATCGGTCTCGTGCCAGGGAAACGCGCCTGGATTGCGCAGCACCGAATGCGATTGCGGAAACGGCGGGTCGACGGTGAGCAGCCGCGCATGCGGATCGCGCTTGTAGCCCGAGGAGGCCTCGCCCTCTACGAAATACATATAGGCATCGCCGTCCTTCAGGCCGGGCATGAAGATCGCCCAATGGCCGTTGCCGATCGGCGCCAGACGGCAGCTCGCATCCTGCGCCCAGCCGTTGAACGGGCCGGAGACGTAGACCGTCTTGGCGTGCGGCGCGAACACGCGGAACGTGGCGCCGCCGGTGACGAGCGTGCCGCCCATGGGAGCCTGGAGAAGATGCATCTGCCTGAGTGAGATCCGTAATCCTTCCGGAAACGGCGGCAGCGTAACAGGTTCGAGCAGCATATCCATGGTCTCACCCGCGCTCAGAACAGCCGCGCGCCATTGGGCACGGCCTTGTCCGGCTGGAACAGCACGACGTTGCCGGCCTCGTCCGGGAAGCCGAGCGTCAGCACCTCGGACATGAACTTGCCGATCTGGCGCGGCGGGAAGTTGACGACGCCGGCCACCTGGCGGCCGACCAGCGTGGCCGGATCGTACAGCGTCGCGATCTGCGCGCTGGAGCGCTTGGTACCGATCCCCGGGCCGAAGTCGATCGTCAGCTTCAGCGACGGCTTCCGCGCCTCCGGATAGGGCTCGGCGGCGACGACGGTGCCGATTCGGATATCGACCGCCAGGAACTGGTCGAAGCTGATCGAGGCCGCCGCCGGTGCCGTCGGATCGTGGGAGAGATGCATGGCGGCCTCATCGAACGCGGGACTTGCGGCGCGGTGGTGGTTCCCGGCACCGCTTGGACTTGAGATTCCTCAACGGATCGGTTTCTAGTCGCCAAGCCGGGCGGTGACAATGCACCGTCCTGGGGGATGTCGAGTCACCGGGCGATTGCCAAGGCTGGTGTGGCCGATGGGTCGCAGGCGTGCCACGCGCTCGGCCGACATCCCCGCCTCGTCCCTGCAGAGCCTCCCACTCCCCGCCCACTCCGCTGTCGTCCTGCGCACGCAGGGACCCATAACCATAGGATGAACCGCGCAACGAAAGAGCCAACCGCCATATATGCTGTTGACCGGTCACACCCGCTAAGATTGAATCGCGCCGGCGGGGTTCGTACCAGATAATCGTCCAGCCTAGTTGTCGCGTTCATTGCCCGAGCATTCGGCGCATCGATGCGTTGCAAGTAAGGACCTGCTCTGCCGCTATTTTCAGGAGAACCTCATGAGTTCGAGCGCCGATCCACTGGATGTTGGCATCCTTGAAAAATCGGTAAACGAATCTGCCGCCAGCGTATCAGCCCTATGGGTTACTTACCTACTGTTTGGCCTGTATCTCGCCCTGACCGCCGGCAGCGTCACGCACAGACAGCTCTTGCTCGTTACACCAATAAAGCTTCCAGTCTTGAACGTTGATCTACCTATGACTGGCTTCTTCCTGCTATCTCCGATACTTTTCGTCATCCTGCATCTTTACGTCCTGATGCAAGCAGCGATACTTTCTCGCACCGCAGCGACGTACAATGAGGCACTCGAAAAAAATATACACTTCCGGTCTGATCGCGAGAAGCTCCGACTTCGTCTCTCAAACAATCTATTCGCTCAAATATTTGCTGGCGCGCTTCGAAAGGGCGAGAGCTTAGTTGGGTGGCTATTCAGGCAAATCGCATGGATAACTCTGGCCGCCGCTCCGCTCCTTGTGATTGCCATATTTCAATACAAATTCCTACCTTACCACAGCAGGTCAATAACCTGGACGCATAGGGGCCTGGCACTACTCGAAGGTCTATCAATAATAGTCTTTTGGGTCGACCTGTTGAACAACAGCCACCGCTCCGCGGCTCGCGCAAAACTCAGCGCAATAGCAATTCTTGGCTTTGGTCTATGCACGATCTTGATCGTCTTTGGCATTCTTCTCAGCTTTCCAGGCGAGCCACAAGCTCGGGTGGGGCGGCATTCCCTGGCGGAGAGACGCCCTGGCATTGAGGAATGCCGCACCGTCAGTTGGATTGAATCGCTATTTGAAAAAGACTTTGATCGGATTTCGGTATCAGCTGAAATAATCATCGATCGCTCGAAGCTAAAGGAGCTCGAAACTCTTTCGTCCAACTCGGGACTTCCAGCCTTTCTGGGCGAGCGAACAGTCGACTTTAGCAACCGAGATTTTCGATGCGCGAATTTTGATTCCGCAGATCTCCGTAGAGCGGACTTCAGATACACAGACTTGTCGGGTAGCAGTTTCATATCGTCAAAAATCGAGGGCGCCACATTTGACCGCGCGACTCTCGACAGATCCGATTTTACTTCCAGCGAAGCAAACAACACCTCCTTCGGCCTCGCCCATCTGCCATTTACACGATTCACACGATCTCAGCTGAACGGCACGAATTATCAAGGCGCGCTACTAGAACATGCAGAGTTTGGCGGCGCATCCGTAAAAAAATCGGACTTTTCTGCGTCGATACTCCGGGATTCGATCTTCTTGAACGCGGATATTAGCGCCGCTAGATTCGTCAACGCACAATTGCAGGGAAGTTACTTTCAAAACGCCAACTCCAGAGCCACAAATTTTTCCGGCGCATGGCTGCAAGGCGCAAGCTTTGCAGTGACAGATCTCCGGGGAAGCATAATGCGCGACGTAAACGCGCAAGGAACAAACTTCCTACTGACAGACCTCCAAGGAGCAGACTTCAGGCAAGCCAAACTTCAAGGCGCTTCATTTGTTCGGGCACTGCTTCAGGCGACCAGTTTTCGCGGCTCCGACCTTCATGGCACCGTCTTTTCGCAGGCTCAGCTACAACTGGCGGATTTCAAATACTCCTCCGTGGAATTAACATATCTGTCGCAGTCACTATTTTGGAGAACCGATATTATTCGATGTGAGGGCGCTGCGACCAGAGACGCGCAATGGGATGAAATCTTCGCGATAAAATTTCCACCTTTTGGAAGAGGAGAAAGGATTTTAGCGACGCCGGATGCTATTGACGGCTACATAAAGGAATTGCGCGACACAATGCCTGAAAGCACCAGCGATTCCTATGAGAAGGTTTTTCGCCAAAGACTCGCAACTAACCCACCTATAGATAACCGTGAAATATGGAACGCGTGTTCACTCAATTTGCAGAATGACGTAAGTCTCTTTGAAGCCAAAATGTCTCGTTATTTAAGCTCCTTGACTTGCGATAACGCGGTTGAATTGAGACCATACATCGCAAGAGGGATACTAAAGACGTGGACCTCCGAGTTCCTTTCATCAAGTCACGTAACTCGTGAAGTTGCGCGCTCCTTTAATGACCCGGACAAGATTTCTTGTCCCCGCCCTGGGCCATAACATAATCGAAAATTTGGCGAGCCTCAAAAGTGCTACACATTCTCCAGATGGCACGCCACCCACTGGTCCTCGCCCTTGAGCCGGAGCTCCGGGGCCTCGCTGCGGCAGCGGTCGAAGACATAGGGGCAACGGGTGTTGAAGCGGCAGCCCTTCGGCGGGTTGACCGGGCTCGGGACGTCGCCCTTGAGGATGATCGGCCTGCGTGTCGCGTCCGGCTCGGGCACCGGCACGGCTGACAGCAGCGCCTTGGTGTAGGGATGGCCTGGCGAGGCGAAGATCTGCTGGCGTGGTGCCATCTCGACGATCTTGCCGAGATACATCACGGCAACGCGGTGGGTCATGTGCTCGACGATGGCGAGGTCGTGGCTGATGAAGAGGAGCGCGAGGCCGAACTCGCGCTGCAGGTCCTGCAGGAGATTGACGATCTGCGCCTTGACGGAGACGTCGAGCGCCGACACCGCCTCGTCGCAGACGATGAGATCGGGCTTGGCGGCGAGCGCGCGCGCAATGCCGATGCGCTGGCGCTGGCCGCCGGAGAATTCGTGCGGCCGACGGTTCACCGCGTCGCGCGGCAGCCGGACGATGTCCATCAATTCGGCGATGCGCGCATCGCGCTCGGCCGCGGTCTTGGCGAGGCCGAAATTGTTGATCGGCTCGGCGAGGATGTCGCGAATCCGCATCCGCGGATTGAGGCTGGAGAACGGATCCTGGAACACGACCTGGACGCGGCGGCGCATCTCGCGCAGGCGGTGCGGGCCGAGATCGTCGATGCGCAGACCGTCGAGCACGATCTGGCCGGCGGTGATGTCGAACAGCCGCAGGATGGCGCGGCCGACCGTGGACTTGCCGCAGCCGGATTCGCCGACCAGCGACAAGGTCTCGCCCTTCGCGATCTCGAACGACACGCCGTCGACGGCGTGCACGCGGCTCTTGCTGCGGCCGAACAGGCCGCTTCGAATCGGAAAATGCTTCTTGAGGTCGTTGACCTGGAGCAGCGGCATGGTCATGCGGCGGCCTGCTCCTTGGCGGCGAAATGGCAGGCAGCGACGTGGCGCGGCGCCTTCTGCTCCAGCCCCGGCGCGTATTGGCGGCAGAGATCGGTGGCGAGCGCGCAGCGGCCGGCGAACACGCAGCCCTCGATGCGCTGCTTGAGGTCCGGCACCTGGCCGGGAATTTCTGCAAGGCGTTTGGTCTCGCCCGACAGCGACGAGCCGAGCTTGGGCAGCGCGCCGAGCAGGCCCTGCGTGTAGGGATGGCGCGGCGAACGGAACAGCTCCCTGACCGGCGCCTCCTCGACCTTGCGGCCGGCATACATCACCATCACGCGCTCGGCGACCTCGGCCACGACGCCGAGATCGTGCGTGATCAGGATGATCGCAGCGCCGACACGCTGCTTCAGCTCCAGCATCAGCTTGAGGATCTGCGCCTGGATGGTGACGTCGAGCGCGGTGGTCGGCTCGTCGGCGATCAATAGTTTTGGATTGCAGGCCAGCGCCATCGCGATCATCACGCGCTGGCGCATGCCGCCGGAGAGCTGGTGCGGATATTCGCGCACGCGCCGCGCGGGCTCGGGAATGCCGACCAGGGTCAGCATCTCGACCGCACGCGCCTCGGCCTGCGCCTGGTCGAGCCCCTGATGTAGCCGCAGGGTCTCGCCGATCTGGCGGCCGACCGTCAGCACCGGATTGAGGCTGGTCATCGGCTCCTGGAAGATCATCGAGATGTCGTTGCCGCGAAGCGCGCGCATCTCGCGGTCGGACAGCGTCAGGATGTCCCGGCCCTCGAGCTTGATGGACCCGGCGATCTTGCCGGGCGGCTCCGGAATCAGCCGCATCATCGACATCGAGGTGACGGACTTGCCGCAGCCGGATTCGCCGACGATCGCCAGCGTCTCGCCGGGGTCGACGTGAAAGGAAACGCCGTCGACGGCGCGGTTGATGCCGGTGGGCGTGCGGAAATGCACCTGGAGGTTCTCGACCTCGAGCAATGGCATCAGTTCAGCTCCTGGCGAGAGATCGGTGTCTGGTGCGGTGAGATCGGGGCCTCATGGTTCGAGATGCGCGGCGCGCGAGACGCTCTCCATCCCTTGATCAATTGGGGCGCGCAGCGCTCCTCACCATGAGGGGCAAAAGCCGAGGCACTGCACACCGGACCATGAACACGCCGAGAGGCGTGTTCATGGAGAGGGTTGAGGACCGAAACCGCCGCTGCACCTCGGCCATGAGCAGCGTCGCCACGGAGAAAGCTCTCACCCCTCACCCTGAGGAGCTCGCCGAAGGCGGGCGTCTCGAAGGGCGAGGCCCCTGCTCGGGCCACATCGTTTGTCATCACCCCGCTCATGGGCTCTTCGCCATGCGCGGATCGAGCGCGTCGCGGAGGCCGTCGCCGACGAGGTTGACGGCGAGCACGGTCACCGACAGGAACGCCGCCGGGAAGAACACGATGTAGGGCTTGACCTGCCACAGCGCACGGCCCTCGGCCATGATATTGCCCCAGGAGGGAATGGTCGGCGGCGTACCGGCGCCGATGAAGGAGAGGATCGCCTCGGTGATCATGGCGCTGGCGCAGATGTAGGTGGCCTGCACCAGCATCGGCGCCATGGTGTTGGGCAGGATGTGGCGCAGGATCACCATCGGCGTGCGGGTGCCCGCGGCCACCGCGCCATCGACATACGGCTGCTCGCGCAGGGACAGCACGACGCCGCGTACGAGCCGCGCGACGCGCGGGATCTCGGCGATGGTGATGGCGAGGATGACGTTGCCGACGCTGCCGCGCGTGAGCGCCATCAGCGCCACAGCGAGCAGAATCGGCGGGATCGACATCAACCCGTCCATGCAGCGCATCAGGACGCCATCTGCCCAACGCACGAAACCGGCGACGAGGCCGATGGTAAGCCCGATCAGCGAGGCCGCCAGCGCCACTGCGAGGCCGACCGTGAGCGAAACCCGGGTGCCGTACAGCACGCGCGAATAGATGTCGCGGCCGAGCGCATCGGTGCCGAACCAGAAATCGGCCGACGGCAGCCGCGTGCGCTTGGCCGGCGCGATCGCGGTGGGGTCGACGGTGAACAAAAACGGCGCGAACACGCCGATGATGACGAGCAGCAGCAGCAGCGCGCCGCCGATCGCGACCGTCGGATGGTTGCGCAGGAAGCCGATCGCGCCGCGCCGGATTTTTGGCGCCGCCATAAGGTCCGGCAGGCGAGGTGCGATGGCGAGGCCGGGCGGCGGAGAGGTGGTGGTCGTGGCGGTCAATAGCGGATCCTCGGGTCGACCAGGGTATAGGTGATGTCGATCAGGAGATTGACGAGCACGTAGACGAAGCTGAACAGCAGAACGATGCCCTGGATCACCGGATAGTCACGGCGCAGGATGGCATCGATGGTGAGCCGGCCGAGGCCGGGAATTGCGAACACGCTTTCCGTCACCACCGCGCCGCCGATCAGCAGCGCAATGCCGATGCCGACCACGGTGACGATCGGCACCGCGGCATTCTTCAGCGCATGGATGAACAGGATGCCGCCCTGCCCCAGCCCCTTGGCGCGGGCGGTGCGGATATAGTCCTGCTGCAGCACCTCGAGCATCGCAGCGCGCGTGATGCGCGCGATCAGCGCGATGTAGACGCAGCCGAGCGCGACCGACGGCAGGATCAAATTCTGCAGCCACGGCCAGACGCCTTGCGACAGTGGCGTATAGCCCTGCACCGGCAGCCAATCGAACTTCAGTGCGAACACATAGGCCAGGATGTAGCCGACGACGAACACCGGCACCGAGAAGCCGAACACGGCGAACGCCATGATGGTGCGGTCGATCCAGGTGCCCGCCTTCCAGGCCGCGAGGACGCCGAGCGGCACTGCGATGGTGATGGTGAGGAACAAGGTCACCATCATCAGCGAGAGGGTCGGCTCGATGCGCTGGGCGATCATCGCCGCCACCGGCAGATTGGTGAAGATCGAGGTGCCGAGATCAAAGTGCAGCAGACGCCACACCCAGCTGCCGAACTGGACCAGGAAGGGCTGGTCCAGTCCGAGATTGGCGCGGATGCGCTCGACATCGGCCGGGCTCGCCTGGTCACCTGCGATCACCGCGGCCGGATCGCCGGGCGCGATGTACAGCAGGCTGAAGACGAACAGCGCGACGAACGCCATCACCGGCAAGGTCGACAGCACGCGTCGGAGCGCATAAGCGAGCATGAGATGTCAGCGCCCTATGCGGTCTTCGATACGCCCCAGAACAGCGGGATCGGCCCCTTGGTCACGCCCGCGACGTTCTTGCGCCACGCGGTGTAGCCGAGGAAGAAGCCGGTCGGCCCGAACACGACGTCGTCGATCGCGGCCTTGTTGATGCGGCCGGCGATCACCTTCTCCTCGTCGAGCGACTTGGCGGCGAACCAGTTGGTGATCTCCTTCTCGACCTCCGGGCTGTCCGGCCAGCCGAACCAGGCCTTGTCGCCATTGGCGCGCAGCGCATTGTAGGCGGCCGGGTTGATGCAATCCGCACCCGCATGCCAGGTGTGGAACATGTGCCAGCCACCTTGCGCGGGCGGCGTCTTCTGGGCGCGGCGGGCGCCGACCGTGCCCCAATCGGTGGCGACGAAGTCGACGTTCATGCCGAGCTTCTTGAGGAGATCCGCGGTGACGTCGCCGAACGCCTTGGTGATCGGCTGGTCCTGCGCGACCACGCAGGTGATCGGCTCGCCCTTGTAGCCCGCCTCCTCCAAGAGCTTCTTGGCGCCGGCGATGTCGCGCTTGCCCTTCAGGATGTCGCCGCCCTCTTCCGTGTAGAGCGGCGTGCCGGGCGTGAACACGCCAGGCAGCGGCTTCCACAGCGAGTTGTCGTCGCCGACCAGCGCGCGCATGTAGTCCTCCTGGCTCAGCGCCATGAGGATCGCGCGGCGCGCCTTCACGTTGTTGAAGGGCGGATGCAGATGGTTGATGCGGAACGCACCGACATTGCCGAGGGGATCGCCGATGTCGACGCCGATGTTCTTGTTGCTCTTCAGAACCGGCACGAGATCGGTGATCGGATTCTCCCACCAGTCGACCTCGCCGTTCTGCAGCGCGGCCGCCGCCGTCGCGGGATCGGGCATGATGACCCATTCAACGCGATCGACCAGCACCTGCTTGCCGCCGGCGAGCCACACCGGCTTCTCCTGGCGCGGCACGTAGTCGGTGAACTTCTCGAACACGGCCTTGGCGCCGGGCACCCATTCGCTCTTGGCGAATTTGAACGGGCCGGAGCCGACATATTCGGTCATCTGCTTGAACGGATCGGTCTGCGCGATGCGTTCCGGCATGATGAAGGCGCAGGGCGCATTGCCCTTGCCGAGCGCGAACAGCATCTTCGGATAGGGCTGCTTCAGCACCCATTTGAAGGTCTTGTCGTCGACCGCGGTCAGCTCGTTCTGCAGCGCCTTGAGCATCAGGCCCATCGGATCGCGCGCCGACCAGCGCGTCAGGCTGGCGACGACATCCTTGGCCAGCACCGGCGTGCCGTCGTGGAATTTCAGGCCGGGACGCAGCTTGAAGGTCCAGGTCAGGCCGTCGGAGGAGACCTCCTCCGACTCGACCATCTGGCGCTGCGGCACGAACTGGTCGTCGATGCCGTACAGCGTGTCCCACACCATCGCGGCGGCGTTGCGCACGACGTATTGCGTGCCCCAGATCGGATCGAAATTGGCGAGATTGGCCTGCGGCACGAAGCGCAGCGTCCGTGCGGCCGCGCCCTGCGCGATCGCCGGCGCCGCAAAACCCGTCAGCGCCAGACCACTCGCGCCCGCCAATCCCTTCAATACCGTTCTGCGATCCATGTTCTCTCCTGATGCAACGTGCCTGAGTTCAATTGCCGAAATTGTAAGCAAGGCCCATGCCATGCGCGCGACGGGGATTCATTTGAACGCAAATGAGGCACGGTGCGCAAGACCGATGGTGCCGTCGGGTGGGCAAAGGCGATGCGATCATCTCTCCACGTCTGAGGTCACCATGGCGCCGAGCCCACCATCGCGCCGCACACTCCGCCGCAAGACGGTGGGCACGGCGCCATTGCGATCTCGCATTTGGGAACAGCACAGCAACGCCTTTTGCCCACCCTACGTTTTCTGCACGCGTGAACCATCGGCCATCAGCGTCTCGCCCTTGCGTTGGACGATCATGCCGTAAGCTCCGGGCTGGCGATGGACGTCGAAATTGAAGATCGTCTGCTTGTAGGACTTGCACAGATCGAGGTCGCAGCGCGCCAGCGCGATCTCGTCGCCCTTGGTGGCGCAGGCCGCGACGATCTCGCCGGAGGGCGCGATGATGCAGCTGCCGGCGATGTGATCGACGCCCTCCTCGATGCCGCCCTTGGCGACGCCGATGACCCAGGTGCCGTTCTGATAGGCACCGGACTGCATCACGAGGCGGTTGTGGAACGACGACAGGTCGTCATGCTCCGGCGCGGGCGGATTGTGCACCGGCGTATTGTAGCCGATCAGCACCATCTCGACGCCCTGCAGCCCCATGACGCGATAGGTTTCCGGCCAACGGCGGTCGTTGCAGATCGCCATGCCAATGACGCCGCCGAACGCATCGGTCACGCCGAAGCTCTTGCCGGGCTCGAAATAGCGCTTTTCCAGATGCTGGAACTTGCGCCATGGCTCGTGCTCGGCGTGCCCCGGCAGATGCACCTTGCGATATTTCGAGACGATGCGGGCGTCCTTGTCGACGAGAATGGCGGTGTTGTAGCGGTGCACGACGCCGTCCTCGACCGCGAGCTCGGCATAGCCGAGCGAGAAGCCGATGCGCAGCTCCTTCGCGAGTGCGAACAGCGCCTGCGTCTCCGGCCCCGGCATCTCGCGCTCGAAATAAGTGTCGATCTCGGCCTGCTCGGCCATGTACCAGCGCGGGAAGAACGTCGTCAGCGCGAGCTCGGGATAGACGATCAGGTCGCAGCCGTTGGCATGGGCCTGGCGCATCAGCGCCATCAGTCGCGCGATCACGGCGGGCCGCGCCTCGCTCTTGGCGATGGGGCCGAGCTGACCGATGGCGACGTTGACGAAGCGCGGCATGATCTGTTCCTTTTTCCGGAACCCTGTTGTCGGTTCTGGGCGCGCAGCTCTTGCAGCGATCATGCCATGTGGGCCGATCCGTGCAAGCATCTCACTCGCGCAGGCCCGGCGCATAGCCGAACGCCACCGCGGGCTCGGCCGCGGTCTCGACCCACACGCTCTTCACCTGCGTGTATTCGTACAGCGCCTCGACGCCGGAGGAACGGCCATGGCCGCTGTTGTTGTAGCCACCGAACGGCGAGGCGACGTTGATCGTCTTGTAGGAGTTGATCCAGAATGTGCCCGCCTTGACGTTCGCGGCAACGCGATGGGCGCGCGCGACATCCCCGGTCCACACCGCGCCGGCAAGGCCGAACTCGCTGTCGTTGGCAATCGCGATCGCCTCCTCCTCGGTCTCGAAGCGGATCGCGGCGACCACCGGGCCGAACACTTCCTTGCGCGCGATGCCCATGGCGTTGGTGACGTTCTTGAGTACGGTCGGCTCGACGAAATAGCCGCCATCCCGTGCTGCGCCGTGCGCGCCGGTGACGATCTCGGCGCCCTCTTCCGCACCTTCGCGGATCAGCGACAGCACGTGATCATATTGCCTGGCGTTGTTGATCGGACCGATCTCGGTGTCCGCCGACAGCGGATCGCCGCATCGGATCTTCGCCGCGCCCTGCGCGACGAGATCGACGAAGCGGTCATAGACCGCGCTCTGCACCAAGAGCCTGGAGCCCGCGACGCAGCTCTGCCCGGCGCCGCCAAAGATTGCGGCCTGCGCGCCGATGGCGGCGCGTTCGAGATCGGCATCGGCGAACACGATGTTGGCCGACTTGCCGCCGAGCTCGAGCACCGACGGCACCAGCCTCCGCGCCGCGGCCTCGCCGATGAGCCGCCCGGTCGGCACGGAGCCGACGAACACCACCTTCTTCACCGCTGGCTGGCTCAGCGCCGCCTGCCCCGTGGTATGGCCGAAACCCGCGAGCACGTTGACGACGCCCGTCGGCAGGCCCGCGCCCTCGGCGATGACGGCCAGCGCCAGCGAGGTCAGCGGCGTCAGTTCCGACGGTTTGAGCAACACCGCATTGCCCATGCTGATCGCGGGCGCGATCTGCCAGCCTGCCGTGAACACCGGCGCATTCCACGGCGTGATCTGCAGCACCACCCCCATCGGCTCGCGGCGCGTGTAGTTGAGATGGCTCGACGGCACCGGGATGACGTCGCCGTGGAATTTGTCGGCCCATCCGCCGTAGTACTCGAACATCTCCGCGACCTTGGCGACCTCGCCTCTTGTGTCGCGGATCGGCTTGCCGGCGGACAGCGATTCCAGCTGCGCCAGTTGCTCGGCGGATGCGAGGACAGCGCGCGCCACCGCCTGCATCACGCGGCCACGGCCCGCGGCCGTGAACCGCGCCCACTCCGCCTGCCCTGCGACGGCAGCCACCGCGGCCTTGGCCGCGACGTCGGCGCCCGCATCGGCGTAGGTGAAGAGAACTGTGCCGGTCGCGGGATCATTCACCGACACCGTCGCGCCACTGCCGATGATGCGCTCGCCGCCGACATGCGAGCCGATGCTGTCGGCATCAGGCCAGAACGGCAGCATCGCTGCGCGCAGGCGGGGATCGATGAAATGGGTCATGGCGTCCCTCTTACGGCTTCGACTGGGGGCCGAGCTGCAGCTCGACGATGCGATTGAAATCCTCGGCGTCGGCGATGCTGGCGGCGCTGTCAGCCCAGATGCGCGCAGTGTCGGCGGCCATGGGCAGCGCGAGGCCGAGTTCGCCGATGAACTGCGCGGCGAGCCTGACATCCTTGCGCATCAGCTGCATGGTGAAGCCGGAATCGAACGCGCCGTTGAGAATCCAGTTGGGCACATTGACCAGCGTGACGCCGGATCGCCCCGAGCCGGCGTTGAGCCCTTCGAGCAGCCGCCCTGCATCGACGCCGGCAGCATCGGCGATGCGCAGCGCTTCCGCTGCCGTGAGCAGATGCGCGGCGCACAGCAGGTTGTTGACGATCTTGGCGACGTTGCCGGCGCCGACGCCGCCGACATGCACGCGCTTGGCGCTCATCCGCTCCAGCACCGGCATGACGCGGGCAAGATCGGCATCATCAGCGCCGATCACCATGGTCATGGTGCCCGTCGCCGCGCCCTTCGGCCCGCCGCTGACGGGCGCATCGATGAAGCCCATGCCGCGCGCCTTGAGGAGAGCTGCGAGCCGGCGCGAGGTCTCGGGATGCGAGGTCGAGGTATCGACAATGACGACGCCGGGCCGGGCATGCGCCAGGATGCCGCCTGCCCCTTCCACGACGCGCTCGACGATCTCAGCCGTCGGCAGCGACAGGATCACGATGTCGGCGACAGCGACGACCGCGCCGATGTCGACGGCGATCGCGATGCCCTCGGCGGCCAGCGCCGCGCGCGTCGCCTGCGATACGTCGGTGCCGGTGACGGCAAAGCCCGCGCCCTTGAGCGTCAGGGCCATGCCCCGTCCCATGTTGCCAAGTCCGATGATGCCGACCGCGGTCACGAGGCCTCCTGTCGCTATTGCCCAGGAAACGTACCCGCCTCGATTTACGGCAGACATCAGCAGACCGTGCGGCTAGTGTTGACTTCAGGTCAACACGTTCAGAGCCCTTCGATGTCCGCCACCCTGCTCGATCATCACCGGCTGCATTATCTCCATGAGGCCATCAGACTGGGCTCGGTGCGCGCCGCGGCCGAGGCGCTCGACATCAATCCGTCGGTGATCAGCCGGCAGATTGCGCTGCTGGAGAAGGAGCTCGGGCTCACGCTGGTCGAGCGGCTCAGCCGCGGCATCCGCGCCACCGAGGCCGGCGCGTTGCTGGTCGAGCGCTTCCGGCACTGGCGGTCCGATCAGGCCGACACGATCGCCAAGCTGCGCGAGCTTGTGGGCCTCGAGCGCGGCCACGTCGACATCGTGCTCGGCGAGGGTTTCGTCAGCGACCTGATGTCGGGCCCGCTCAACCGCTTCTGGCAGCGGCATTCCGCGCTGACGATGTCGTTCGATCTCGCCGGCACCAACGAGGTCGTCAACGCGGTGGCCGAGGATCGCTATCACATCGGGCTGGTGTTCAACCCATCAGCCGATCCGCGCATTCGCGTCGCCACCGCGAGCCGCCAGCCGCTCTGCGCCATTCTGCCGCCGGATCACGCGCTGACGCGGCTCAGCCGTCCCCTACGCCTGCGCGAACTCGCCGACCATCCGCTGGGCCTGATGCATCCGAGCTACGGCACGCGGCAGATCGTGGCGATGGCGGAGGCCGCCGAGCACATCGCGCTAGCGCCGAAGCTCACCACCAGTTCGATCAGCGTGCTCCGCCATTTCGTCAAGAGCGGCCTCGGTCTGACGCTGCTGCCGGCCTTCGCCGTCGCCGCTGATCTGGCCGACGGCTCGCTCGCCGCGGTGCCGATCGACAACCGCCTGCTGGCGTCGAGCGAGGCCTGCGTCATCACCCGCCGCGGCCGCGAGCTGCCGCACGCGGCAGGCCATCTGCTGCGCTTCCTCAGCGGCCAGATGCGGGCGTTCCGTGTGGGGGACGCGGCGGGCAAGACCACGACGCGCGCCGCCGGACGTTGACGGGCCGGCATTGGCGGTCATTTCTGTTGCAGACGCGCGCGGGTTGCGATTGGATCCCGCAGCACCGGGAGAAGCCTCATGCGCAAACTGTTCGCCACCGCATTCAGCCTGTGGGCAGCAACGGCGGCCCAGGCCGAGAACTGCCAGATCATCGGCAACCAGACTCTGTGCGACGACGGCGTGTCCGGCCAGCGTATCGGCAACACCACCTATTGGAACGACGGCTCCTCGTCGCAGCAGGTCGGCCGCTTCACCTACAACAGTGACGGCACGAGCTCGCAGCAGATCGGCAATCACACCTATTACAGCGACGGCACGTCGTCCCAGACGATCGGCACGACGACCTACTTCAGCGATGGCCGGTCCTGCCGGCGGATCGGCAATCAGATCTCTTGCGACTAGCCGGCCGGACCGGGTGCAAGCAGGTGACGACGGTCTGGGCCGTCCTGTGCCTGAGCTCGACAGGCCACTCTGATTGAACCACAATTGCCGATCTGACAATTTACGAACCCGTTTCAGAATGGATCCACTGAGCGACGTCATTGCGCTGCTACGGCCGAGCACCGCGATCTCCAAGCCCATCACCGGGCGCGGCCGCTGGGGCGTGCGTTATGCGGCCCATGACGAGCCGGGCTTCACTCTCATTCTGAAAGGCGCGTGCTGGATCACCTTTGCCGGCGACGCGCCGGTCAAACTGGAGAAAGGCCACTTCTTGCTTCTGCCGTCGACGCCGGCGTTCACGCTGGGCAGCCACACGGGTGTCCGCTGTGAGCCGCGCGATCCGACGGACATGCCCGTCCGCCATGGCGAGCAGGACGGCGTGGCGGATTTCGCGGCGCTCGGCGGCACGTTCCGTATCGAGCCGGTGAATGCTCCTCTGCTGCTCGCATTGCTGCCGCGCATGATTCATATCCCTGCCTCAGCGGGGCGCACGGACAGGCTGAGCCGTATGATCGAGCTGATCGTGGACGAGTGCATGAACGAAGAGCCCGGCAAGGAGATGGTGCTGCAGCGCATGCTCGAGGTCCTGCTTATCGAGGCGCTGCGCTGGCAGGACATCGCAACCGGCGTCGATGCCGGCCTGCTCTACGGCCTGCGCGATCCGGCGCTGGCCCGCGTGCTTCGCGCCATGCATGCGGATGTGCGGGCCGCCTGGACGGTGGCGGCCCTTGCGAAGATCGCTGGGCTCTCCCGCTCGGCGTTCGCGGCGCGCTTTGCCGAGGTCATCGGCTGCGGCCCGATCGAGTATCTCGCGCGCTGGCGCATGGCGCTGGCCAAGCACGCGTTGATCGGCGGCAGCAAGACGCTCGACACCATCGCCGACGAGATCGGCTATGAATCGGCGAGCGCGTTCAGCACGGCGTTCCGCAAGCGTCTGGGCTGTTCGCCCGGCAGCTTTGCCAGGAGCGGCGGCGCGGTCGGGGCAGCTTGAATTAGTCCGGATCGCACCGACGTGGCGCGGCGGCCCGCAGCGTGCAGGCCGGTGGCGCCGACCGGCAGCATGTCGCGACGTGTCCGACGACGATCGAACCATCCGATGCACGTTCGAGAAGATCGTCCCATCCATGTCGAGCAGAACGGCCTCGATCGGCCGCATCGGCAAGGTCGTCGCAGCCGGCGCATATCGGACCACGCGCCGGCGATTTGGACGGTTGGACATGATTCCTGGACTTGCGAGCATGGGACGTCCGGCCGTTCGAGTCTAACAGGGGGATTATCCGAAACAGTTTGAGGTCCTCATGCAGACGATCCTGATCACCGGCACATCCTCGGGTTACGGCCAGGAGACCGCCCGCCATTTCCTGGCCCGCGGCTGGAACGTCATTGCCACCATGCGCAATCCCGACCAGGAGCTGCTGCCACGCGCAAGCAGGCTGCGCATCCTGCAGCTCGACGTCACCAACGCGCACAGCATTGCCGCCGCGGTCGAAGCCGCCGGGCCGATCGATGCGCTGGTCAACAATGCCGGCATCGGCACCGTCGGCGCCTTCGAGGCCACGCCGATGTCGCACATTCGCAGCGTGTTCGAGACCAATACGTTCGGGATGATGGCGATGTGCCAAGCGGTGATTCCGCAGATGCGCGAGCGCCGTACCGGCGTCATCGTGAACGTCACCTCCAGCGTCACGCTCGTGGCGATGCCGCTGGCAGCCGCCTATACCGCGAGCAAGCAGGCGATCGAAGGCTTTACGGGCTCGCTCGCCCACGAACTCGGCCATTTCGGCATCCGCGCCAAACTGGTCGAGCCCGGCTATGGCCCCACGACCCGTTTCGCCCAGAACACCACCGTCCGCATCGAAGACCTGATCCCCGCCTCCTACGCCGATTTCGCGGCCCCGATCTTCGCGAGCTTCGCCGAGCCGGCGCTGACGACCAGGGAAACCGACGTCGCGGAGGCGATATGGACTGCCGTCAACGACCCGTCGGACCGGCTTCGCTTTCCCGCCGGCGCCGACGCCACCGCGCTGTCGACGGCGCACGGCCTCACCTGACGATGCCGGGCGCAGGCGACGGGCTGGTGCAACGAGAGGGATGGCTCGGAAAAAAGCTGGAGCGGGTGAAGGGAATCGAACCCTCGTATTCAGCTTGGAAGGCTGCTGCTCTACCATTGAGCTACACCCGCGTCGCGGCGTTCCCTAACATGGTCCGCGGCGGGTCTCAACCTCTTCGGGGGAGTTCGGAAGGCGGCCCGAGGTGTGCGTTCCGGACTGCCGGAACGGCGTCCGGACGGCGGTGCGGCCCGCAATGCAGCATGCGGCGGCCGCGATGGAGAGTTCCGTAATTTGGCCCCCTACCACCCCGGCGCGATCCGGCCTATATTGACGTTGTCATCAACAACGAAAGGAGGTGATCCAGTGTCTTTCACCAAGCGCTGTCACCTCGCTGGGATCGCCCGCTGAGCGGCTCTCGATGAGCGTCGTTCGATGAGCGCTTGATTCGTCAGCGCCATCGCGGCTCGGCAACGGGGCGGTCTCGGCCCTGGACCAGCGAGTTCAAGACGTTAAGGCGCGGCGGGTCTGACGGCCCGCCGCGTTTTTTGTTGCTCAGGACAGCTCATCGGCCGCCTTCGCCGGCTCTGCCCCGACGAACCGCCGCACCAGGAAGCCGCCGAAGCCGAGCATCCAGAAAAACTGCACGTACTCCGGTGCGAGCGCCGCGATCGCGATGCCCGGCACGAACACGATGACGGGAAAGATCGCGCCGACGATCTCGGCATAGCGGCCGCGCGGAACCGCAAGCCACCACAACGCAGCGTTCAGCGACGCAATGATCGTCAGATGCAGGCCGTAGAGAACGGCCACCGCGCTGCTCAGCCTGTAGCTGCCGTAAAGCCCGTTGGTCACGGGCAGCAGGACGATCGACAACAGGAAGAACAGATTCAGGATCACCACCGGCCGGCCGGCGAACGGTTGCCGCGCCAGTCGGCGGTGATGGCTGATCCAGAACACGCCGGCGATGATGAAGCTGAGCACCAGCCCGGCGAGTCGGCCGGAATAGGTATGGAGCAGATCGACCCAGCCGGGCATATGCGCAAAATTGGCCTTCGGCAGGTCATAGGCCAGAAGCGTCATCGCCACACCGAAGATGGTGTTGGACAGCGATTCCAGCCGGCGCATCTCGAACAGGTCGGATTGAGGTTCGGTCATTTCGGATCGGAGGCAGCGCACGCATGCGGGTGACGTCGGTTCCGACCTATAGCAGGTCTTTGATGCCGCCGCCCGGCCCGGACAGCGGCGGCGCCCTGTGCGCCGTCACGTCGCGTTCGCGGGGCGCCCCCGCCCTCCTCACCGGCAGAAATAGATGTGGCCGTCGAAGCCGCGATAGCTGCGGGTGCTCGGATTATAGCTGCGGAACTGCATGCAGGCCGGCATCCCTGCGGTGCGCTGCCGCGGCCTGTCCTCGGCTTGCGTCCTGCCCACCACCGGCAAGCCGGTGTTGGCGGGCTTGGCCATCACGACCATCGACCTGACCGGCATCGCGGCGGGCTTGCCGGCCACAGCTTTCACTGCGGTCTTGGCCGGCGACGGTTTGTCGGACGCAGCCGTGGTCGAGGCCGGTGGGCGCGTTCGTCTGGTCGCCGCAGGCTTCCCGGAAGGATTGCTTGTCGGGGACGTGCCGAGCGAAGGCCTGGGGGCTGCTGCGGGATCGAGAACGGCATCCTTGCGCACCGGCTCGGGCTTCTCGACGGCCGCGGCCTGCTTCGGCTCGGCGGGCGCGGGAGACGCGACGGCAGCCGCCTCGTTCGCCGCCGGCTTGGCCTCAACAGAGGCGGCCTGGCCCGCGGCGTCCGTCGAAGCGGTCTTGTCGTCGCCCGCGGCCTTGTCCGCGGCGACGGGCGCTTCGGCCGGCTTCTTGATCAGCTTCTTGCATTCGAGCGGAAACACCAGTTCGCCGGATGCGGTCAGACCGATCGGTTCGCACCCGCCGAACGGTCCGCCGTCCTTGGGCGCTTCCTTGGCGACCTCGGCCGCCGGCGCTGCTGCACCGCCCGCCTCTGCTCCCTGCGCCAGAGGGGCGGCTAATACAACTTGAAATAGAATGCAGCCGTACAACAAGCCGGCTTGGCCGGCCCTCCGCCCCAATGCACGCATGACACACTCGCTGGACGCACAAACTGCAGCGAAGCCACCACGCCATTAAGGCAAGTCTGTGAACGCAAGCCGGAGAGGCCGTCGGCGGGATCAATTCAATGGCATTGTGTCATGTCTGCACGGCGCCGGGCGAGTCCAACCGGTGTCCCGCGTTGCGGCTGCAATCAGCACGTGTCAGAATCGTGCCGCACGCTGGCCCTACGGCAGGCTGCCACAGCCGCCCGCGCCCCCTTTCGGACAGTTATCTTGAGTTCAACCGAATATCGGCCCGACATCGACTGCCTGCGCGCCTTCGCGGTCATTTCGGTGATCGCGTTCCACTATGACATCTCGCCGTTCCGCAGCGGCTATGTCGGCGTCGACGTCTTCTTCGTCATCTCCGGCTTCCTGATCACGCGCATCATCCACGACGAAGCCCGCGCCGGAACGTTCTCGTTCGCGGCATTTTACCGCCGGCGCGCCAGGCGCATCCTGCCGGCCGCCTTTGCCATGCTCTGCGCCACCCTGCTCGGCGCCTGCATGATCCTGCTGCCGCAGGGAACGGTCTCCGCCGCGCAGCAGGCGCTGTGCGTCCTCGCTTTCTGCTCCAACATTCTGTTCTGGTCGCAGCAGGGCTATTTCGATGCCGCCGCCATCACCAAGCCGCTGCTCCACACCTGGTCGCTCGGCGTGGAGGAGCAGTATTATCTGCTATTCCCTGCCCTGGCGCTGACCTTCTTTGCGCTGCGGCGCCCACTGATGCTCGCGAGCCTGATCGCGGTCTGCGCCGTCTCGCTCCTGCTCTGCGTGGTGCAGACACAGGCGCAGCCGGCCGCCGCATTCTATCTGCTGCCGGCACGGGCGTGGCAACTGGCGCTGGGCGCGCTGCTCGCGGTCGATGCCCTGCCGGCACCGCGCCGGCAGTGGCTGCGGATCGCGGTGGCTGCGCTGGGATGGATCGCACTCGGCGCTTCCGTCAACCTGTACTCGCCGCGCACGCCCTATCCCGGCATAGCCGCGCTGCTGCCCTGCCTGGGCACCGTTGCGGTGATCTGGGGCAAGCCGGCACTCAGCAGGACCGCGCTCACACTGACGCAGCCGATGATCGCGGTCGGCCTATGGTCCTACTCTCTTTACCTCTGGCACTGGCCAATCATTTCGTTCGCGACCGCCGTCTGGGGTCCGCCGATATCCCCCACAGACAAGCTCAGCTTGCTCGGCGCGTGCACGACGCTGGCACTGGCCAGCTTCTATTTGATCGAGCAACCCGCACGGCGGGCCGAGTGGCCGACAATGGTGCGCACGCTCACGGCCGCCGGCGCAGCCGCGCTCGCGGCCAGCCTGGTCATGATCTCATGGTCCGGCTTTCCCGGCCGCTTCTCCCCGCAACAACGGGCGATCGCCGACTTCCTCGGCTACGATCACGAGCGCATCTACGAGGGCAACACGTGTTTCCTAAGCCCGGGTCAGGCCTTCGAGGCGCTGCAGCCCACCTGCCTCGCCAAGGGCACCGGCCCCAACATCCTGCTGTGGGGTGACAGCCACGCTGCACACCTCGCCTACGGTCTGAAGCGCGCGCTACCGCAGGCCACTTTGCTGCGCGCGACGATGGCGCAATGCGTTTCCTATAACGAGCCCGGCCAGTCGGAGACCTGCAGAACCTACAATGGCCGGCTGCCCGGGCTGGTGCGCGATCTCGGGCCCGACATCGTGATCCTCTCAGGCAATTGGACGCGCACGGCAATGGCGCCGGCGGCGCGCGCGAGCCTGTTGGCCATGATCCGGACGATCGTGGATGCCGGCAGCAAGATCGTCGTGATCGGGCCGAGCCCGCAATTCGACCGTCCCGTACCGCACCTCCTGATCGCGGCGCAGCGCTTCGGTGTTGCCACCGACGGCCACATGCCGCCTTGGCTCGACGAGGTCGACGCCTACCTGAGCGGGCTGCTGAAGGACATGCCACAGACGGACTATGTGTCGCTGCACGCGCTGCTCTGTCCCGAGAACCATTGCCTATTGCAGACCTCCGACGGCGCGCCGCTCGCCTGGGATGAAGGTCATTTCACCGCGCAGGGCTCCGAGCTCGCGGCCACGGGCATCGTCCGGACATCGCCGGCCTTGACCGCGTTGCTTGCACGCAAAAGCGAATGAGCGACGCGCGGCGGCCTCCCGGCTAATCATCCGCGAGGAACGACGCAAAGATCGGCGCCGCGCGCTCGCCCATGCGCTGCGCTCCCGCCACCGTGAAATGGCCGGCATCCTGGAACAGCCAGACGCCGTCCTGAACGACTGGACAGTCCTGATCGCAATACACCTCCGTAGGCCGCAGCAGCGTCACCCGGACCAACGGCCTGATCGCCTCGCCGAGAACGGCATCGATGGTGTGGTTGGCGGCAATGGCCTCGCGCTTCGGGACCGGATCGCACGGCTTGGCCGGCGCGTGCCAGGTCGGCCCCGGCAGCATGCGCAATTGATCGAAGGCGCAGTTCACGGGCCGGACCTGGCCGCCGATCACGAGGAAGTGGCGGCCCGGCCGGTCCAGCAGACGGATCGTCTCGGCGAGACGCGCGGCGACCTCGGCGTTGCGTGCCCGCGCCGCCGCCCCGTCGCCGAGGTCGAGATAGTGCTGCCACGCCTGACCGATCACGACGAAATCGGCCTGCGACTGCTGGATGCGCGGCAGCTCGCTGTCCCGCAGCTCCGCGCAGACGCGTGCGCGCGGGCCTTCTGCGGTCAGGCCGGCGAGCGTCGGGCAGCCGCTCATGGTCGAGACGTGCCCGATCATGCCGCGCATCTTCAGCGTCGCATCGAGTGCCGCGACATATTGCTGGACATAGGAATCGCCGAGCAGCTCGACGCCGCGCGTGCCGTCGAGATCGCCGAATGCACACAGGCGTCCGACCGTGCGGCCGCATTTGTTCAGGCCGAAGCCCTGCAGCTGGAACAGCGCGCGCTGATCATCCGTCAGCCGCGAGACGAAGCCATTGGCGCGGAAGGTCACGTGAGTGAGGCCGGCACCGACGACGAGCACGGTCGCAAAGCTCGCCATCTGTGCCCAGCGCGGCCAGGGCAGCCGCCGCAGCGGCTGCTCGACCAGGACGAACATCAGCGTCGCCAGCAGAGCCATCAGCGCGAGCTGGGATACGAGGCCCGCTTGTGTCCGTGCGGCGTCGCCGCAGATGAAGCCGGCAAAGAAGATGACGGGCCAATGCACGAGGTAGAGCGAGTAGGAGACGATGCCGACCGCGCGCACCGGACGGGCCGTCACGAGCGAGCTCGGCGCGTTGGCGGCAATGATGACGGTGGCGGCCATGCAGGGCACGAGCGCGGCGACACCCGCATAGTTCTGAAAGCGGCCGATGACGAGAAGGCTGCCGACCAGGATGACGTCACCCCACGCGGCCGCGACGGCCCGGGCGCGCGGCCACGCGGCGAGGCGCGCTTCGAGCGGAATGGCGAGCGCGCCGAGCGCGAATTCGAACACCCGGAACGGAGTGAGGAAGAACACGGCCTCCGAATCCCAAGGCAGCCAGATGGCGGCCGCAGCGAAGGACAACAGACCAATCGCCGCAATCGCCCTGAATGGATGCCGACCGCGCCCCGCCCACATCAGGAGCAGCGGCGCCAGCGCATAGAACTGCACCTCCAGCGACAACGACCACAGATGCAGCAACGGCAGCTGCTCCGCCGTCGGCGCGAAATAGGCACTCGCCTCGCGCCAGTACTGGATGTTGGAGATCGAGAGCAACCCGTGCGTCGCCTCCTTGGCGAGCTGGCGCAGCGCTTCGGGCGACAGGAACAGCCAGCCGGCGGCGAAGGTCGCCGCGATCGTCGTGACCAGCGCCGGCAGGATGCGCCGCGCCCGCCGCAGATAGAACTCCGACAGCGAGAACCGCCCTGCCCTGACGTCGCGCAGGATCTGTCCGGTGATGAGATAGCCCGATATCACGAAGAAGATGTCGACGCCGGCAAAGCCCGCTTCGAAGCCCGCGATCTTCAGATGGAACAGAATGACGATGACGACGGCGACCGCCCGCAGCGCATCGATGTCGGCACGATGACTGCGTTCCAATGGCGTCCACCCCTGCACATTTTTCGAGGTGGACAAGGTGCACAGAGGTGAATGGCAACAGCGGGAAACAGTGATGACGTCATCGGGCCCATCCGGTGACGCCGGGCTGGCGGTGGCGTGGCTGTGCCCAGGAAGCGGCCAAGTGTCTCGGCGGCCTGTCGTTCCGCTACGGATTGGACGTGTCGGAGAAGAACCGGGAGATCAAAGGCGCTGTGCGCTGGCCCATCAGCCGTGCGCCTGCCACGGTGAAATGGCCCGGATCGAGGAACAACCACACACCGTCGTCGCGCACGACCGGACAATCCTCGTCACAGTACAGATCGGCCGGCCGCAGCAGGATGGCGTTACGCCGCTCCGCCAAGGCGGATTCCAGCAGGCCATCGATTGCGCCAGACTCTGCGTGCGCCCTAACCAAGTCCAGCGGGGCACAGTGCGGAGGTGGCGCGTGCCACAACGGACCGGGCTGCATGCGCATGTGATCAAAGCCGCACGTCACCGGCCTCACCTGGGCGCCGATAATCAGGAAACGGCGTCCGGGCCGGTCCAGCAGGCGAAGCAGCGCCTGCAGGCCGTCGCGGACTTCGCCCGCCTTCTGCTCGTCCGGAGCTGCCATGCCATTCAAATAGAGATGCCACGCCTGCCCGATCACGACGAAATCGGCCGGCGATGTCCTGACGCGCGCCAGTTCGCGGTCCCGAAGGGTCATGCATTCGGCCGTTCGAGGCGGGCGCGGCACGAGACCCACGAGCATCGGACAGCCGCCGACCGTCGACGTCCTGCCGCGAATGCTGTTCGACTTGAGGTGATCGTCCAGGGCCGCAACGTACTGATGCACGTAGGAGTCACCGAGCAACTCCACCATGCGGGAGCCGCCGGGAGCGCCGAATTCGCAGTCATCGCCGGAACGAACGCACGGGCTCATACCGAACCGCTGCAGATCGAGCCGCGCGCGTTGCTCGGCCGGAAGCCGCCCCGCGACGCCGTCTGCCTTGAACGTCGCGTGAGTTGCGACGACACAGAGGCCGATCACCGTTGCAAAGGCGGTCGCCTGTTTCCACTGCGCGCCGCGCCAACGGCGAATCGGCTGCTCGACCAGGACGAACATCGCCGCGGTCAGCACCGCCATGACCAGCAACTGAACGATCAGGCCTGTCGCGCTGCCGGCGCGCTCCCCGAATATGAAGTTCGCGAAGGTGATCACCGGCCAGTGCACGAGATAGAGCGAGTAGGACGAACGGCCGATGGCCAGAACGCCGCGATTGGCAAACAGGCGCAGCGGCCGATTCGCCGCAATGATGGCGGCCGTGGCGATGCTCGCCGGCAGGGCACCGAGCCCGGCGTCGCGCTGGAAGCGCGCGATGACAAGAAGGCTCGAGAACAGCACGGCATAGCCGCCCCACGCCGCGAGGATCCGGACCGTCGTCCACGGTGCCATGCGCCGCTCCAACGGGATCGCCAGTGCGCCAAGCACGAATTCGAAGGCTCTAAACGGCGTCAGGAAGAATACGGCGTCGGGATCTCTGGGGAGCCAGATGATGGCCGCCAAGATCGACAACAGCCCAGCCAGCGCGATGCCCGTGAACACGTGACGAGTCCGGCTGAGGAGCACCACGACCAGTGGACTGACGAGATAGAACTGCTCCTCCGCCGACAGCGACCACAGGTGCAGCAGCCCGAGCTGATCCGCGCTCGGCGCGAAATACTGGTTGGACTCGCGCCAATATTGAATGTTGGCGATCGACAGCAGGCCGTGCGTCGCCTCTTTCGCGAGCTGTCGCAACTCGTCCGGCGGCAGCCACAACCAGCCGGCGGCGAAGGTCAGCATGATGGTGACGACGAGCGCCGGCAGGATCCGCCGCGCGCGCCGCGCATAGAACGCGGCGAACGAAAAGGCCCCGCGTTCGACATCGCGAAGGATGTGCCCGGTGATCAGATAGCCGGAGATGACGAAGAAGACATCGACGCCGGCAAAGCCACCACCAAAACCGCCAATTCTCAGGTGGAACAGAACGACAATGCAGACTGCGATCGCCCTGAGGCCATCGATGTCCGCCCGATAACCACGCTGCAACTCCGTCCACCTCACGCCTGTTTGCGGCGCACGATATGGACAGACATGAACGGCAGCAACCAGAAACAATCATGACATCGCGGCCACGATCGAGTGATCGTTAGGCCGGTGGTCGAGTTGGGAAAAGCCGACGAACGTTCAAAGCGGCTCGGCACCGATTCTGGAACGTTCGTGGGAAAGCTCAGCCGCAAGTTCGGCAATCCGTTGAAGGATCTGGCCGAATGCGGCAGTCTGGCGGCAGCGCGGGGAGCAACGGGCTGATGCTGGCAACGGATTCATCACGGCGAGAATGGCGTATTCTGCTCGGAGGACCGGCAGCGGCAGGGCTGCTCGTCGCGGCGACGGCGGCCCTGGCGCAAGCGCCGGTTGCGCCCGCAACACCTACACCTGCTCCTACTCAGACCACCGTCGAGCGCAGCGCCAAGGGCGTCGCGGGCAAGGCGATCCAGGTCGGGGTCTATCTCAACGTGCAGCCCGACTGCTCGTCCGGCCCGCTTCCTTCGATCCGGCTGGTGGCGCCTCCCGGCAACGGCACCGTGACGATCAAGCGCGGCAAGATCTCCGCGACCAACTACAAGCAATGCCTGGCCCTCGAAGTGCCCGGATTCATCGCCTTCTATCAGTCGAAGGCCGATTTCGCCGGCACCGACACGGTGACGCTCGAGGTCAAATTCCCGCAAGGGCGCACCGAGTTGCAGCGGATCACGATCGATGTCGGCGTCGGCTCCGCGGGACAGAAGATCTGACACGCAGCACCGGCGTCGCGCTTGAGTTGGCTTCGCCAATCGTCCACCACGAAAAAAGGGCCGCCCTCGGGCGGCCCTTTCATGTCTCTTGCCGGTGCCGTCCCGATCAGACGTGGACCTGCATCTGCGTCTGGCTGTTGTCGATGATCATCTTGATGACGTCGTCACCTCCCGTGAGGTTGGTGCCGGTGTCCTTGATCGTGGCAACGCTGGTCCAGCCCGAGCCGGTGTTGACCTGCAGCGTCAGGTCGCCGTTGTTCAGCACGCCGCTGCCGTTCGCCGAGGCGAGGCTGGAATGGCCGCCGCTGTCGACGAAGCGCACCGCATCGGCATGGTTGCCGGACACGCTGGCCAGCAGTCCGGAGAGGTCGATGACGTCGCCGCCCGCGCCGCTCTCGAAGTCGACGAGGATATCGAGCCCGCCGCCGGAGAGATCGCCGGACTGCCATGTGAACGTGTCGGAGCCGGCGCCGCCGACCAGGAGGTCGGAGCCCTTGCCGCCAATCAGAACGTCATTTCCACCATTGCCGAACAGCAGGTCGTTGCCCGTCCCGCCGTTCAGGGTCTCGCTGCCATGGGTGCCGGCGATGATGTCGTTGCCGCCCGATCCCGTGGCCCCCGAGGCGATGGTGTAGTCGGCGCTGCCGAGGCTGAAGCCCTGATAGCTTCCCCCGTCATCCAGCTTGAAGTTCTCGATGCGTCCACCGCTGAACTCGTCGAGCACTGTCACGCTGCGGCTGCCGCCGGACACTGACCAGCTGATTTCCAGATTGTTGTCCGTGTGCAGGAAATCGAGGTCGGTGAAGACGGTCGAGCTGGAGGTGTTCAGCAGCACGCGATCGCTACCGCCGCCGCCGTCACTGATCGACAGATGCTGATCTGCCACCGTCGACGTCGTCAAGGCATAGCCGGCGTTGTCCGGATAGGTCGTCGAGCTCGAGCTCGACGACGACACGTCGGTGTAGTTCGTGGTCGACAGGTCCAGCGTCATCGTGTTCGGCGACTGATCCGTGTCGACGTTGGAGCCGCCGTGGCCGCCGTCATCGATCACCTGGAATGTGAAGGAGGCATCGCCGGCATTGCCATAGACATTGTCCTTGGGCGCATAGCTGAGCATGCCCGCCGCGATGTCGGCGGCAGAGATGATCTGTCCGGCCGTCACCGCCTGGTTGCCGTAAAGCAACTGACCGTCGGCCGAGGCCGGCAAGGTGGTGATGAGCACGCCGCTGAAATGGTCGCCGTCGGCGGCGTCGGTGAAGCCGAAATCATCGGTCTTGAACGCGTAAGAGACGTCCTCGACCATCGAGATGGTCTTGTTGGCCCCGCTCGGCGCGTCGTTCACCGCCGCCACGTTGAACGTCACCGTCGCCGTCGACGACAGGCCGTGGCTGTCCGTGATGGTATAGGTGAAGCTCGCAGCACCATTGTAGTTGGCCGTGGGCGTGAAGGTGATGGTCTGGTGGTCGGAGCTCAGCGACACCGTGCCATGGCTCGCGCCCTGGACCGAGGTGATGCTGAAGGTGTCACCCGAATCCGGATCGGAATCGTTGGCGAGCAAGCTCGCCGCCGAGATCGTGATGGCCTTGTCCTCGGTCGGGGCGGTCTCCGTGCCACCCCACTCCGCGACGTAGCCGGCGTAGTCCCAATCATGGCCCGGCACGGCCGACGTCCCATCGGCATCGTTCCATCCGCCGCCGAAAATGCGGGTGAACAGCGCGTAGTCCTCGCCGCCCCAGTCGTTCGGCTCGCCGATATTCCAGTTGCCATAGGTGACGATCTGCCCGGCCTCCGGGCCCGTCACCCAGCGCCAGGTGCCCTCCTGGGCAGCATCGGAGGCGCCGATCCAGGAATACTGGTAGTACAGCGGCGCCAGGTTCTGGACGAAAGCGTTCTCCGAGGCGCTGGTGATGGTGACGAGGTAGGCGCCATCAGCCTCCCCGGCGGCCGCGGCAACGGCCTCCGAGAAGGAGAAGTTGCCGTAGACGGCCTTGTAGTAGTGGCCGTTGTCGGCATTGTAGACCCAGCCGTCGCCCGTCGGCGGGGTTCCGGTCGCTGCTCCCGTATAGACGTCGTCATGTGCGACGGGCGCATGGTTTGAGCTGATCACGGGGGCGCTCTGAGCGACGGTGGCCGTGGTGCTCGCAAAGCCCTGGCCGTCGACATAGGTCGCATAGACCGAGATGGTGTGGCCGACCTCGGCCGAGGTCAGCGTGTAGGACGCCCCCGTCGCGCCGTTGATCGTGTTGCCGTCGCTCATCCAGTGGTAGACGACGTTCGAGCCGGCGCCATCCGGATCGACGCCCAGCGTCGCCTGCAGCACGTCGCCGACCTTGGACGCGGTCGCGGTCTGGGTCGTGTCGACGAGCGTCAGCCCGGCAGTGCCGTCGTTCACCGGCGTCACCGTGACGGCGAAGCTGCCGGAGGCCGGCGTCGCACCGTTCTCGCCGCCGTCGGCCAGCGTGAAGCCGAAGCCGGCCGATGCGCCTTCGGAGCCGTCGTGCCGGAACGAGACCTGGCCATCGATCACGTTCTGAGCCGTGAAGCTCGTCGCCGCCTGGCCATTGAGCAGGATCGTGCCATGGTTCAGCGAGGACACCGTGTAGGTCAGCCCGGTGCCGGAATCGTCCGGATCGGCCTCGCCGAGCTCGGCCACGGTGATCACATGCGTACCGCCCTCGGCGACCGTGGTGGACAGCGTGCCGGCGATGACCGGCGCGTCGTTCACGGCGTTGACCGTGATCGAGGCCGTCGCCGCCGCGCTGCTCGCCAGGCCGCGATCGTCGATCGCCGTGTAGGTGAACGACGTCCCGCCGTTCCAGTCCGCCGCGGGCTTGAAGTAGACGGTGGCGCCGTTTCCGGTCGCGGTGACCAGATCGTTGGCAGCCAGAGCATGCGTCAGACCGATGTCCGAATACAGCGTGCCATGGGCCGCGAGGCTTGCGATCTTGAAGCTGGCGACGCTGCCGTCGACATCGGCGCCGGACAGCGAGATGGCGATCACGGTGTCCTCGTTGCCGCCCGCCGACACGCCCGACACCGTCGGCTTGTCGTTCACTTCGCTGACGTGGATCAGCGACGTCGTCGTGTTCGAATTCATATCGCCGTCGTTGACGGTGACCGTGACGATGCGATCGACGGTCGACGGCTTCTCGCTGCTGCTGTCGAAGCCGATCGTCTTCAGCACCGTGGCGTAGTCGGCAGACGTCGCCGAGCCCGACAGCGCCACCGCGATGGCGCCGCCGGCGGTCGATACCGTGTAGTGGATGGTTCCGCTGGCGGTCGTGACATCCCCGGCCGCGCCTTGCGCCAGCTGCTGACTGCCGATCCAGAGCCGGTCGCCCGCCTGCGCATTGGTCAGCGTCAAGGTCGCCGACTCCATCCGGGTATCGTCGACGTCGCTGATCGCTAGATTCGGCAGAACCAGCTTCTGCGCCGCGTTCTCGGTGTAGCTCACCGAGGGTGTCAGCGTGTAGGCGACGTTGAGGTTGTCGATGTTGATCAGATCGATCGAGCCGTCGTAGGGCTGCTGTTGTCCGAGGTAATCGAGGCCGGCGGTCGCGACGAACCGGATGGTGGTGTTTTCCGACGCGTAGCCCGAGATGTTGAACGAGATGGTGTAGAAGTTCGCGCTGTCGTAGTTGCCGCCGCCCAGCTGTCCGATCGTGACGAAATTGACGCCGTCGGACGACACCTGCACCAGAACCACGTCGTCGGCCTGCTCGAGGCCGCGGAGCTGATAGTCGAAGCTCAGCGTCGCCGACGTCGCGCCCTTCAGATTCAGCGACCGCTGCACGTAGGCGTCGGTGTTGTCGTAATCGCTGAACGACAGGTAGGTGTTGCCGGTGCCGGACTCGGTCTTCACCCGGATGTCGCCGTCGTTCGACGGCGTCGACGAGGCCTGGTCGCCGCCCTCGGTCCAATCCGTGGTCCAGAGCTTCGGGCTGCCGTTCCAGGAACTGTAGCCCGCAAACGTGCTGTCACCGATATTGCCGGACGTGCCGGCGATCGCCACGACCGGGGCATCGTCGGTGCCGGTGACGGTGATCTGCAGCGTCGCGGTGTTCGACACCGCGCCCGACGGATCCTTGTCGGTGTAGGTGAAGGTATCGACCGCGGTCGCTCCGGCCGCCAGCGCCGCCGCCTTGTCCGCGACGTAGCTGTAGGAGCCGTCCGCGTTCAGCGTCAGATGGCCATATGTCCCTTCGATCGAGGTGCCGACCCCTGCCCCCTGTGTCACCGGCACGCTGCCGGCAACCACACCGGAGACCACCAGCGACGACGTTGCATCATCCACGTCGCTGTCCGCGACGGCGCCGCCGGTCGAGCCCCGGATCACGCCGTCGACCGCCGAGACGAACACGGTGCCATCCTCCAGCACTGTCTTGGTGTCGGAGTTCGCGACCGGCGCGTCGTTGACCGGGGTCACGGTGACGTCGATCGTCTGCAGATCGGTCGTGGCGACGTCCTTGTGGACGTGGCCATCCGACAGCGTCGCCTGGTCGGTGACCTCCACGGAGACCGACAGCGTGAACGCTCCGTTGTAGTTCGCGGGCGGCGTCACCTGCAGCGGCTGGGTGCCGAACGCGGCGATGGCGGCCTGATCCTCGATCACCCACTTGCCGGCGTCAGCGCCGGTGCCGGCATGGCCGACCGAGAAGGTCGCGCCGTCCGGATAGCCCGTAATCAGCATCCGCAGCGTTTCGGAGCCGTCGGTGTCGCTGACCCCGGCCTGCATCACCTTGAGGGCGATGACGCCGTCCTCGGCGCCCGTCGCGGGCCCGACCTCGAAGAAGCCCACGACCGGGGAATCCGCCTTTGGCGCGACGTCAACCGTGACATGCGCGGTCGCGATGCCGCCGTTGCCGTCGCTGACCGTATAGTCGAAGCCGGCGACGCCGGAAAAATTCTTGTCCGGCGTGAACACCGGGTTGCCGTTCGTGAGTGTGACGGTGCCGTGCGTTGCGTTGGCCACGCCGGTGACGGTCAGCGTGTTGTTGTCGACATCGGTGTCGTTATTGAGCAGGCTCAGCAGGGCATTGAGGGAGAGCGGATTGTCCTCGCTCGCCTGCACCGTGTCGTCGTGGGCCACCGGCGGCGTGTTGAAGACGCCGGTCAGGGTGCGAGTGCCGTCGGTGAAGACGAAGCTCTCGTAATTGGTGAACGTATCGGTCACACCATTGTGGGTGACCTGGATGCCGATCAGCGTCGTGCCATCCGCTGCGAACACCTTGGTGTAGGTCGCGTCGGCAAATTTGAAGCCGAACTTGACGGTGTCGTTGTCGGCGCCGCCGTCCGAGACCACGCTGGTGTTGCCGGCAAACCGGATCAGATCGAGGGTATCGTTGCCGGAGCCGCCGTTGAAGACGATCGTCGCAGGCGCGATCGCCGTTCCGGTGATGTCGGTGATCGTCAGCGTGTCGCTGGCGCTGCCGCCGGTGATGGTGACGCGCTCGATCTCGTCGGCACGAATGGTCGCCCCGTTCGGGCCGTCATAGCGCACCAGAATATCGGTGGCGTTGGCACCCCCGTCATTGACGGTCGGGTTGATGTCGGTGCCGGTCGTCGCCTTACCGATGGTGAAATTGCGCGCATTGGCATCGCCCGAAATCGCGAGCACGTCGTAGTTCGGATCGGTCGAGCCGGTCTCCGAACCGCCGTCGATGACGTCGCCGCCATCGCCGACCGTGTAGAGGAAGGTGTCGTTGCCGGCACCGCCGAACAGCCGGTCGTCGCCCGCCCCGCCCCTGATGACGTCGTTGCCGGCGCCGCCATACAGCGCATCAGCCCCGCTGCTGCCGACCAGGATGTCGTCACCGCCCGAACCGTGGGCCTCGGTCACGCCACCGAGCCTGTCGGTGCCGACGACCTTGTCGGTCACCGAGGCCCGGTCGGTCACGCTGTGGGCTCCGACCGTCTCGCCGAGCACGGTTTGCGAGCTGTCACTCAGATTGACGAACACCGGCGAGTTCGGCGCGTCATAGCGCGTCGTCGTCGCCGTGCCGGCGGCATCGACCCGGACGGTGAAGTTGTTGCCGAAGGTGTCGTGATCGCGATCCTCGACCGCAAACGAGAAATTGAGGTCGAGATACTGGTCGGCGGCGCTCGACGTCCCGATCGGCGCCGGATGGTCGAGCGGCTGCAGCAAGGTGAAATTGTAGGAGCCGGTGCCGCCCTCCGACAGCGTCACGACGAACACCGCGGCGTCGGCGGCATTGCCCGTCACCTGGCCATTCTGGCCGATGTAGCTGCCGCCGCTCATGCGATAGGCGGTCAGCGTGGTGTGATCCGCCGAAAGCACATAGGTCAGGCCGAAGCCGAGCGAGGTCAGCCCCGACATCTGGTGATGGGCGGCGTCGTAGACCCGCACCGGCGACGCGCCGGAGAAGGTCACCGACGGTCCGGAGCTGTCGCCATCGGCCCCGTAGGTATTGCGCAGATCGACGGCGCCGGTCGAGACGTTGCCGGCCGCTTCCGAGATCGTCACGGTGGCGACGTCCCGCGACTGCGGGCTGTCGTCGTTGACGGTGATGATGATCTGATCGTGCAGTGCGACGGAATCTCCGTCGGAATCGGTGGCGGTCACGGCCGTCGACAGATCGAGCGTCAGCGCGTCGTCGTGACCAGTGCCGACGTGGTCGAGGGCGCCCTTCAGACGGAACGAATACTGGCCGGTGGTGGCGTCGACCTGGAATTCGAAGATGGTGACGCTGCCGGCCTTGGCGACCAGCATGTTGTTGGCGGTGTCGATGCTGTAGGTCAGCGCCACGCCGCCCGAGGTCAGCGACAGCAGCTCGGGTGCGAGGTTGATCTTCTCGACCGTGAACGTGCCGAGCTTGTCGGCGCCGAACGACACCAGCGACGTCAGATTGCCAGTGAAGTAGGAATCGTTGCCGTTGCCGTCGCCATTGAGGTCGCCGCCATACGAGCCGGTGATGGTCTTCACCGATCCATTCGGCAGTTCGCTCTCTTCAACCACGGCGCAGAGCACGGTCGCGGTCGCCACCGGGCTGTCGTCATTGATCGTCACCGCAAAGGACGAGTTGGTGCTATCGCCATCGGCGTCCGTGGCGGTGAAACCGAAGGTCAGCTTGACGTCGTTCTCGCCCTGGCCCGCCGGATGATCGACGTGCTTGAGCAAGGTGAAGCTGTAGCTGCCGGCCCCGCTGTCATCGAGCGTAATCTTGAACACCTGGTTGGCCGCCGCAGGCGCAGTGTTGCCGTTGGGCGGGTTGCTTCCGGTGTAGCCATAGAGCGTGTTGCCGACCACCCAGTACTTGACCTGCGCACCATCGACCGTGAGCAGGCCCGCGTCCGAGGACGCGCTCTGGCCGTTGGTGATGCCTGAGAAGCCGACCGCGCGGTTGACCGAGCCGGAATTGTTGTCGTCGGCGCCCCAGGAGATCGCGAGCGACCCGGTTGCGGCGACATTGGCGCCGGCGACGTCGCCGGGCGCGGCCGCGGTGTTGCCGCCGGACAGCCCGTCCTCGTCGACGGTGCCGGCGACCGGCGTGCCGATCGAAGGCCGGCCGTTGTCGTCATTGATGGTGACGGTGAAATTTCCGGTCGCCGCATCGCCGTCGGCATCGACAGCGGTGAAGCCGAGCTTCAGCGCCAGCGCGCTGGTCTGGCCGGAGCCTGTGTGATCGACATTGTCGAGCAACTGGACCGTGTAGCTGCCCGTGCCGCTGTCCGACAGCGTGATCTTGAACACCACGCGGTCGGCCGTGGTGAGCTGGCCGCCATTGTCGTTGGCGACGCCCCAGATCTCGGTGTCGGAGACGCGGATGAACTGCACCGCCGTGCCGTTCGAGGTCAGCGTCGGGCTGCCCGAGCCGGTGGTCTTGACATAGTCGCCGCTGTGGATCGCGGAATCGAAGGCAACGCCACGGTTGGCTGCGCCCGAATTGCCGTCGTCGGCCCCCCAATTGATGTTGAGCGCGACATTCGCGGCGGTCTGGGTCTGGAACACCTCCGCGCCGGCAACGCCGGTGGTGTTCTCGGTCAGCGTCGTACCTGCGGACGTGCCGATCACCGGCACGTCGTCCTTGACCGACACCGTGAAATGGTTGCTCGAGGTGTCGCCGTCGCCGTCCGTTGCGGTGTAGCTGAAGGTGAGATTGACGACGTTCTCGCCCGATCCAGCGGGATGATCGAGATTGCCGAGCAGCTTGAAAGTGTAGGAGCCGTCGTTCTGGTCGCTCAGCGACACTTCGAACACGTGATTCACGGACGAATCGCTGCCCGTGTAGCCGACCAGCACGCCGTTCAGAAGCGCGTATTTGACGGTCTGGCCGTCCGAGGTCAGCGTGATGTTCTGGCCGCTGCTGGTCTCGGCATCGACATTGGCCGAGGCGGTCGAAGAGCTGAACGCGACGGAACGGTCGCCGGTGCCGCCGCCGGCGGTCTTGTTGTTGTCGTCGGCGCCCCAGCTGATGTTGAGATCACCGCTGACGGTGGTCGACTCCTTGGACGCGTCGGTGCCGTTGGCCAGATCGTCCTCGTCGACGGTCTTGGCATCCCCCTTGCCCGCCACCGGCGCGGTGTCGAGCACGGTGACCTTGAAGCTGCCGGTCGCGCTGTCGCCGTCGGAATCCGTGGCCTTGAAGCCGAAGGTGAGCGCCAGGCTGTCGTCGGAGGCGCCCGACGCCGGATGGTCGATGTTGTCGAGCAGCGTGACCTTGTAGCTGCCGTCGCCGCTATCCGAGAGCTGGATCGTGAAGATGGTACGGCCGTCGGCGCTGGAGGCCGTCAGCAAGGTGCCGTCGCCCGAGATCGCGTACGAGATCGGCGACCCATCCGAGGTCAGCCCGGTCGCGCCGGCTCCGGTGGTGAACACCACCGAGCGGTTGTGGCCGGTGCCGGTGTTGTTGTCGTCGGCGCCCCAGGAAATATCGAGATCGCCGGTCTGCACCGTCGAATTCGACGCATCCGGATGGCTGGTGTCATAGCCGTCGGTCGGCAGGTAGGCCTCGCTGACGGACTCGTTCTCGACGTTGCCGATGACGGGCACATCGTCCTTGACCGACACGGTGAAGCTGGAGGTGGCGCTGTCGCCGTCGGAGTCGGTCGCCCTGTAGCCGAAGGAGAGCGTCAGGCTGTCGGCACCGGCGCTGCCATGGTCGATGTTGTCGAGCAGCGTGAACTTGTAGCTGCCGTCGCCGTCATCCGAGAGCGTGACGGTGAAGACGGTGCGATGATCGTTGGTGACCGCCAACAGCGTGGTACCGTCGGCCGAGATCATATAGCTGATGGCATAGCCGTTGGAGGTCAGGCCCTGCGGCGCGGTGGTGTTGTTGAACGCCACGGAACGGTTGGCGGCGCCGGAATCATTGTCGTCGGCGCCCCAGGAGATGGCGAGGCCGCCGGTCTGCACCGTCGAATACGTGCTGTCGGGATGGCTGAGGTCGTAGCCATCGGTCGGCAGGTTGGCTTCGCTGACCGTCTCGTTGTCGGCGTGGCCGATGGTCGGGACGTCGTCCACCACGGTGACGGTGAAGGTGCTGCTGCTCGCATCGCCGTCGGAATCGACCGCGGTGTAGTCGAAGGTCAGCTTGACGACGTTCTCGCCCTGCCCGGCCGGATGATCGAGATTGCCGAGCAGCGTGAAGGTGTAGGAGCCGGTGCCGTCGTCGTCGAGCGACACTTCGAACACGCGCTGCCCATAGGCGAGGCTGCTGCCGGTGTAGCCGACGAGCACGCCGTGGTCGAAGGCGTATTTTACGGTCTGGCCATCCGACGTCAGGCCGCTGATCGCCATGTCGCTGCCGTTGGTCACATGGACGTCGGCCGCGGCATTGGAGCCGTTGGTGAAGCCGACCGAGCGGTTCGCTGTGCCGCTGTCGTTGTTGTCGGCGCCCCATTTGATGTTGAGCGCACCGGTGACGGAGGCGTCACCGCCGCCATGGCCGCCGCCGCCATGGTCGCCGCCGAAATCGGATCCGGCGAAGTCGGGGCCGCAATCGCCGCCGGCCGTGATGTCGGCCTCGCTGATGCTCTTGGCGGTGCCGGTGTGCGCCTCCGGGCTGTCGTCGTTGACGTTGACCTTGAAGCTGCCGGAGACCTGGTCGCCGTCGGAATCGGTCGCGACGTATTTCAACGTCAGCGCGATGTTGTCCTCGGTGTTGGCGACCTGATGATCGAGATTGTCGAGCAGCGTGAAGGTGTAGGAGCCGGACTCAGCATCCGACAGCTTGACCGTGAACACGGCCGCATTGGCCTTGTTGCTGGTCCAGTTGCCGTTGGCGTCGATGTAATGCTGGCCGTCGAAGCGATAGGCCGTGATCAGCGTGCCGCCTTCGCTCAGCGCATAGCTCAGCGCGATCCCGTTCGAGGTCAGGTGCTGCGCAGCGAGCGTGGTGGTGGCGTCGGACGCGAAGGTGACGGCGCGGTCGCCGGTGACAGGAGACGCACCAGTGATCCCGACATTGCCGAGAGTGTTGGCCGAGTCGGCGCCCCAGGAGATCCCGAGCGCACCGGTCGCAACCGTCGCCTGGCCGGCGACGTCGCCGGGCCCGCCCGGAAGGCCGGTGGAGAGGCCGTCCTCGTCGACCACGCCGGTGGCGATCTCACGATTCAGCACCGGGGCGTCGTCGTTGAGCTTGATCTTGAAGGTGTCACTGATCGCATCGCCGTCGGAATCGGTGGCGACGAAGCCGAGGGTGAGCGTGATGCTGTCCTCGGTGTTGCGGATCGGGTGATCGATATTGTCGATCAGCGTGAAGGTATAGGACCCCTGGCCCTGGTCGGACAGCGACACCGTGAACACGGCGGCGCTGGCCTGATCGGACGTCGCGTTGCCGCTGGCGTCGACATAGGTGTGGTGCGCCGCGTCGTAGCGATAGGCCGCGAGCTGCGTGCCGTCTGCCGACACGACATAGGTCAGCGCGACCCCGTTCGAGGTCAGGTGCTGGGCCGCGAGGGTTGCGACCACATCAGACGCGAAGGTGACGGCGCGGTCGCCATTGACGGCGCCGCCGTTGATGCCGCCATCGACATGGCTGTTGGCGTCGTCGGCGCCCCAGCGGATGCCGAGATAGTCCTTGACCTGGAGCGCGGCGCCGTAGGCGTCGTTGCTGTCGGCATAGCTGTTGCCGGCATTGCCGAGGCCGTCCTCGTCGACGGTCGAATAGGACACGCGCTCGCCGAAAACAGGCGCGTCGTCATTGACCTTGACCGTGAAGCTCGAGGTCACGGCGTCGCCGTCGGAATCGGTGGCGACCACGCCGAAATCGAGCGTCAGGTCGTCCTCCGCACCCTTCGTCGGGTGATCGAGGCTGCCGGTCAACGTGAAAGTGTAGGACCCCTGGCCCTGGTCGGACAGCGTCACCGTGAACACCTGGGCCGCCGCCGGGTCCGACGTAACGTGGCCGGAGGCGTCGATGTAGCTCTCGACGTCGTAGCGGTAGGCGGTCAGCACGGTGCCGTCCTCCGACAGCACGTAGTGCAGCGCGTAGCCGTCGGAAGTGAGATTCCGGGCGTCGAGCGCAGCGATCACGTCGGCCGCGAAGGTCACGGCGCGGTCGCCGTTGACCGCCGCGCCGTCGATGCCGCCGTCGACATGGCTGTTGGCGCTGTCGGCACCCCACTGGATTCCGAGCGAGTCGGTGACGGTCAGGTCTTCGCCATCAGCGTCATTGCCGCCTTTGTAGCTGTCGCCGGCATTGCCGAGGCCGTTCTCGTCGACCACCGAATAGCTCGGCTTCTCGCCGAAGACAGGCGCGTCGTCGTTGACCTTCACGGTGAAGGTGTCGGTGACCGCGTCGCCGTCGGAATCGGTGGCGACGAAGCCGAGATTCAGCGTGATGTCGTCCTCGCCGCCATGGGCCGGGTGATCGAGGTTGCCGGACAGGGTGAAGGTGTAGGAGCCCAGGCCCTGATCGGACAGCGAGACCGTGAATACCGCGGCGCTTTCCGGACTTTCGGTCGGCTTGCCGTCGGCATCGACATAGGTTTCGTTGGCGGAGTCATAGCGGTACGCCGTCAGCAACGTGCCGTTCTCGGACACGACGTAGGTCAGCGCGATTCCGTTCGACGTGAGATTCTGGGCGTCGAGCGTCGCGACCACGTCGGCCGCGAAGGTCACGGCACGGTCGCCGTTGACCGGCGCCTCGCCGAGGCCGCCATCGACATGGCTGTTGGCGCTGTCGGCCCCCCAGCGGATTCCGAGCGAGTCGGTGACGGTCAGGTCTTCGCCATAGGCGTCATTGCCGCCTATGTAGCTGTCGCCGGCATTGCCGAGACCGTCCTCGTCGACCACCGAATAGCTCGGTTTCTCGCCGAAGGTCGGCGCGTCGTCGTTGACCTTGACGGTGAAGGTGTCGGTGATGGCATCGCCGTCGGAATCGGTGGCGACGAATCCGAGGTTCAGCGTGATGTCGTCTTCGGTGCCGTGGACCGGGTGATCGAGATTGCCCGTGAGCCTGAAGGTGTAGGAGCCCAAGCCCTGGTCCGACAGCGACACCGTGAACACCAGCGCCGCGTGCGGATCGTCGGTGATATGGCCGTCGGCGTCGATATAGCTCTCGCCATCGGTGCGGTAGGCCGTCAGCACGGTGCCGTTGCCCGACACGTCGTAATGCAGCGCGAAGCCGTTCGAGGTCAGATTCTGGGCGTCGAGGGTCGCGACCACGTCGGCCGCGAAGGTCACGGCGCGGTCGCCATTGACCGGCGCCCCCGAGATGCCGCCGTCGACATTGTGGTTGGCGTCGTCGGAGCCCCAGCGGATGCCGAGCGTGTCGGTGATGGTCAGGTCTTCGCCGTCAGCGTCATTGCCGTCGTCATAGCTGTTGCCGGCATTGCCGAGGCCGTCCTCGTCGACCACCGAATAGCTCGGCTTTTCGCCGAAGGTCGGGCCATCGTCGCCGACATTGACGGTGAAAGAGGTGTCGACGGGATCGCCGTCGGCATCGGTCGCGACCACATGGAAGGTCAGCGGCAGCGAGGCGTCATTGGCGCCGTTATGATCGACATTGTCCGACAGCGTGAAGGTCGCGCTGCCCGAGCCGGTGTCGGACAGCGACACCGTGAAGATGGTGCGGACGGACTCGCCCTCGCCTGCGGTGGCGACGATCGAGGTGCCGTCGCCCGACAGCGTGTAGGAGATGGCCTCGCCGTTGGAAGTCAGGCCGAGCGCTTCGAGCTCGGCGATCTCGGAGGACGCGAACACCAGCGAGCGGTCGCCGACGACCACCGTGCCGCTGGTGCCGCCATCGACGCTGCTGTTGCCGCTGTCGGCGCCCCAGCCGATGTGCAGGTCCACCGATGCGGTGGTCGGCTGGAAGCCGTCGCCGCTTTCGAGCTTCAGGCTGCTCGGCCCGTCTTCGCTGCCGCCCGACTCGCCGCCGGAGCCGGTATGCTCGGCGACGTTGATCGCCTCCACCGTGCCCGCCACCGGCGAGTCGTCGTTGATGCCGATCTGCAGCGTGAACGGCGCGGTGTCGCCGCTGCCGTCGATCGCGATGATGTTGAGGGTCAGGTTCAGCGTATCTTCGGTGCCGGACACCGAATGATCCAGCGGCCGCAGCAGCGTCACCGTATAGGTGCCGTCGATGGTCGAATCGGCGTCGAGCGTGATCGTGAAGACATGGTTGGCGGCGATCGACGGATCGCTGCCGATATAGCCGATCAGTTCGGGCTGGCCGTTGACGGTGGTGATGGTGAAATGCACCTCCTGCCCGCCAGAGGTCAGGCCGGCGAGGCCCGGCTGCGCGGCCGCGAACTGGAAGGCGCGGCCGACCACGTCGGTGCCGAAATCGACATGCAGCGAGCCGGTGAAGCTGGTGGCGAGGCCGCCGACGTCGCCAAGGCCGCCAGGCTGTCCCTCGGACAGGCCGTCCTCGTTGATCAGAGCGGCATCAGCGCCACCGGGGATCGGCGTCCCGTTCGCCGGCGTCACCGGATTGTCACCGAAATTGCCGGAGCCATCCTCGCCGCCAAGCAGCGCCAGCGGCGTGCCGCCGTTCAGCGCATCAACCCTGTAAGTGCCGAAATTGGCGCCGGCCGGCACGCCCGGCGCACCCGGCGTACCGGCGGCCGGCAGCACCGACTGGTCGGTCGTCATCGGAAACAGTTCGGCGAACTGATCGCCATTGATGATTCGATCGGGGCCGACTTCGAAACTGACCTCCTTCAGCGGCGCGCCGTTGGCGTCGAACACCGGGTCGATCGAGACCGTCGACTGGTTGTCGAACAGGATGATCAGGCGGTTGCCGATTTTGACGAAAGTCAGCTTCTCGCTGGCGATGTCGCTGAGATCGATCTGGCTCTGACCGTCGAGATGAACCGTAACGGCCTGGCTGCCCTGAGGTTTCCCGATCTTGAGGTGCTTGGCCGAGGCGCTGGATGGCTGCGAGGACGTGCCGGTCAACTGGGCCAGCAGGACAGGAGCATTCATGCGCCAAAATCTCCAAAAGCGGGGCGCCTTAATGGCGCTCCCATTGCTGCGATTAAACTATTATTAGTGTTTAATTCGGGTCAATAATACCGAAGTGTCTTAACCGGACTTTAGGGACTTTGGGTAAATGCAGTCAAGTGCAGCCGCGTTACCAAGGTAAACGGGCTGGCGGGAATGCTTGGCGATCGCGCGGGAGCTGGGGACGGATTCAAGAATAGATCGGCGCTATTCTGTATAAATAGACCCGTCTCGGCAGGTATTCGGCTTGCCTATACTGTCGAGGAACGATGCGCGGGCCAGGCAAATGAGGCGAGCGCGCCTCAAAATCGACGAAATGCGACCCGCCCCCCCGCAAATTATTTGCGGGTGACGGGTGCTAATCTTCTGAAACTCTGAAATATGGCCGAGCGGTCAGATTCGACTGACGACGCAGGGGATCGGCTGATATTTGCTCAGGTACAACAATGCCTGATCGTTGATGCCGTCGAGCCACACACCACGTCCGGCATAGCGGTAGCCATCGCCCATCGGGACCAGGCGCACCGGAATGGCGTGACGCGGACTGAGACGCAGCTCCGCCGTGACGATTTGCCCGGGCGCGAGCACGGGACGGGAGCGCAGCACGTAGCTGCCGCCATTGTCACAGGCGATGGCGAAGGCGGCGCCGGGCAGCATGAGATCATGCGCCTTTGCGCTGCCGATGAATCCACCGAGCGTCGACAGGGCCAATGCCCCGCAAACCATGACTTGCTTGATATTCACTGTCGTCCCTCTGCTTGCCAGCGTCCCCGCGCACATTAAGACCGCAAATCGCATCGGCCACAAGTCGCTGGGCTGCGACATTCAGAGCAGCAACGGCCGGCCCGGATCGCGGCCGCCACCGATGTCGGCCTCGGCCGCCGGCGCGAGGTCGCTCTCGCTTTCATGGTGCGGCCGCTCGGCATAGGGCGCCGCGAACAGGTTGACGCCGCGGTGATCGATCGCAAACAGCGGCATGAAGGACTGCAGATCACGACCTTCCAGCAGCGTGGCCCGGCGGTTGTCGAGCACGAACCATTTGCCGTCGATCCGCACCGCGAGAACCGCGTGATCCTGCCGCACGGCGAGGTCGCGCACCAACAGCAGCTTCAGATCGGTCTCTGCCGTGCCTGCGGCCAGCAGCAGGGCATATTTGGCGATGGCGTAGTCCTCGCAGTCTCCCAATCCGGTGCGCAAGGTCTGCAGCGGCGGGCTCCAGACGTCCGGCAGGCCGTGCTGCTGATCGTCGCCCACATAGCGCACGGATTGATTGACGGCGCGGTTGACGATCTCCGCGCGCGTGCGCTCATCCGCGGCGGCAGCGGCGAGGCGTTTCATCGCGACGAAGCTGCGCTCCGGCGCCGAACAGCGCGCGTCATCCTCGTTGCAACGCGTGATCGACGTCCGCTCGCTCGCCATCGCGCCCTGGATGCCGCGCCATTTCACCCACAACAGACCTTCGGGCGCACGGAACGTCATCAGGCCGAACGGCTCGTCGGATGGCGTTGCGACCGCAGGCCCCTGCGGCGCATCGCTGCCGATCTCCGGGCGCGTCGCCGCGCCGGTCGATGCGATCTCGACCGGGCCGGCCGCGGTCCGACGCAGGCCGTCATGCTTGGCGAGCACCGCATTGATGGTGAAGAAGCGGACCGGCGGCGGCACCGAGGACGCGCCGGCCGCGTTGTCCCGCTGATATCTGCTCGATGTCTCCGCAGCAGCGGCGCAAGCCCAACAGGCCGCCACCGACAAGGCAAGCACAAACCCCAGCGCACGCGGGACTCCCCGCGGCCGATCAACCCGCAACATCACTGACGCCCCGTATGCTCCGGGACATCGGCCGACGTCGTGGTGTCGATCCCTGTCCCGGTCGTTATGGGACCAGGGATAGGACGGCTGCTGCTTCGGGCCGGTTAAACCACGGGGATGTTCGCGGCCTAGCTGCGAACGGGACTAATCGCAGCCGACCAAAATATGCAGCATTTGATCGATTCAGGATCTGCTAAAGCTGGTGCCGCCGCTCAGCGCTCGCGCAGCGCCTCGTCGCGCAGCATGCGGGCGGGCCTGACCAGATAGTCCAGCACCGACTTCTTGCCGGTGAGGATCTCGACGGTCGCGACCATGCCGGGGATGATCGGGAGCGGCTGCTCGGCGGTGCCGAGATGGTTCTTCTCGGTGCGGACCATGACGCGATAGAAGGTCTCGCCGCGCTCGTTCTTGTCGCCCTTGTCGTCGGTGATGGTATCGGCGCTGATCCGCTCGACGCGGCCGTGCAGCGAGCCGTACACCGAGGAATCATAGGCGCTGAGCTTGACCACCGCCTCGTGGTTGGGACGGATGAAGGCGATGTCCTGCGGCCGGATGCGGCCTTCGACCAGCAGCGTGTCGTCGAGCGGCGTGATCTCCATCAGGCTGGCGCCCGGCGCGACCACCGCGCCGATGGTGGTGACGTTGAGCCTGTTGACGATGCCGCGCGCTGGCGCGCGCAATTCGGTACGGCGCACCCGATCCTGGGCCGATTTGATGTTCTCGTCGAGCACGGCGAGATCGCCGCGCGACTTGGCGAGATCGTCCTCGGCCTGGGCGCGAAACGCGGTGACGAGGTTGAGCCGGCGCGCGCGCGCCTCCTGCACCGCGGATTCGGTCTTGACGATGCTCGCCTGCACCACCGCGAGCTGCCCGCGCATGTCGGTGGCCTGGCGGTCGGCGCGCAGCATCTCGATCTCCGGCACCACCTTCTGATCGTAGAGCTTGCGGGTCAGTGCCAGTTCGCGATTGAGCAGCGCCAGCGTTTCCGAGAACCGCTTCTCGGTGGCCCGAAGCTCATCGATCTCCTTGCTCTTCTGCTGCTCCTGCTGCTGCACGACGTCGATGTCCTGCGTCAGCTTGCGCACATGCGCGTCGAACACCGAGCGCTCGCTCTGCACCGCGCGCGGCGCGACCGCGACGAGCTCCTCGGGAAATTCGACCGGGCTGCGGCCCTCGGTCTCCGCCGCAAGCCGGATCACCCGCGCCGCCATCGCGCCGCGGCGCTCGCGGATCTCGCCGAACTGCGAGGCGAAATTGGTGTCCTCGATGCGCGCCAGCGGCTGATCCTTTTCGACGATCGCGCCCTCCTGCACCAGCAGATCGGCGATGATGCCGCCTTCCAGCGACTGCACCACCTGGGTCTGGCGCGACGGCACGACCTTGCCGTTGCCGCGCTTGACCTCGTCGAGCACGGCGAAATGCGCCCAGATCAGGAAAACGAAGAACAGGCCGAGCGAGGCGAACAGCAGCATGCGCGCCGTCTTCGGCGTGCGCAGTTCGACGGCCGCCCGGATGTCGTTCGAGAACGCGAAATCACTTTGCGCCATGTTGCCCTGTCCCTTGGACCGTCTTCACGGCTGGGCTCGCACCCGGCGCCGCCGCGGGCGGCTGCGGACGCAGCATGGTGAGGATCTGCGCGGTCGGCCCGTCGGCCACCAGCTTGCCGGAGTCGAACACCAGGATGCGGTCGACCAGCGACAACAGCGAAGGCCGGTGGGTCGAGACGATGATCGACATCTCCCCCGCTTTGTCCCCCTTGGCCAGGATCTTCAGCCGCTCGAGAAACTCGCCCTCGCTGCGCACGTCGAAATGCGCGGTCGGCTCGTCAAGGAACAGCACCCGCGGCTTGCGGATCAGGACGCGGGCGAGCCCGATGGCCTGCTTCTGCCCACCCGACAGGCTGCGGCCGCCTTCGGCGATCATCATCTCGTAGCCCTGCGGGTGGCCCGCGATGAACGTCTCGACACCCGCGAGCCGTGCCGCTTCCAGCACCTCTTCGTCGGTCGCGGCGGGATGACCGAGCGTGATGTTGTCGCGCAGCTTGCCGTAGAACAGGTCGGTATCCTGCAGCACGAAGCCGATGCCGGCGCGCAGATCGGCCGGGTCGTACTGCTGAATGTCGATGCCGTCGATCAGGATGCTGCCCTCGGTCGGCGGATAGAAGGCCGTGGTGAGGCGGCCGACCGTGGTCTTGCCCGATCCGACGCGGCCGATGATGCCGATCTTCTCGCCGGGCTTGATGTCGAAGGAGACGTTGTCGAGCGCCTTCGCCTGGCTACCCGGATAGGCGAAGCTGACATTCTTGAACTGGATGCGGCCTTGCTTGATCTCGCGCGCGACGTAGATCTTTTCCGGCGGACGCTCGCGATCCAAGGACATCAGCCGGTCGATCGAGCGCAGCGCCGACGTCGTCTGGGTGAAGCGCGTCATCAGACCGGCGATGCCGGCGATCGGTCCGAGCACGCGGCCGGACAGCATGTTGGCCGCGACCAGCGCACCGACCGAGAGCTTGCCGTCGAGGATCAGGAACACGCCGACCACGACCAGCAGCAGGCTGCAGAACTGGCTGGCGACGCTCGCCGCAGTCATGGCCATCGACGCCCAGAACTGGACGTCCTCGCTGGAGCGCGCCTGCGCCGCCACCGAGCGCTCCCACACCGTCTGCACCCGGCTCTCGCCGGCCACCGCACGGACCGTCTCCATCCCGTTCAGCGATTCCACCAGAATACCGTGGCGCGCCGACGACTGCGCCTGCATCCGCCGCATCGCCCGGTCCAGCGGCCGCTGGATCAGGAGCCCGAGCGCGATCATCACCGGCAGCATCAGCAGCGGAATCCAGGCGATGGGGCCCGCGATGACGAACAGCACGATGATGAACACGACCGCGAACAGCATGTCGGTCGCCGACACCACGGTGCCGGAGGTGAAGAACTCGCGCACGGAATCGAAGTCGCGCATCTGATTGGCGAGGATGCCGACCGAGGGCGGTCGCTTGTCCATCTTCAGCGCCATCACGTGCTCGAAGATGTTGGCGGCGAGCACCACGTCGATCTTCTTGCCGGTCATGTCGATGATGCGGCTGCGCACCACCTTGAGCAGGAAGTCGAAGCCGATCGCCAGCGCCAGGCCGATTCCGAGCGCGACCAGCGACGGGATCGCGCCGTTCGGGATCACGCGATCGTAGACGCTCATCGTGAACAGCGGCGCCGCCAGCGCCAGGATGTTGACGATGAACGCCGCGATCGCGACATGGCTGTAATTGGCGCCGAAGCGGCTGACGACGGACCAGAACCAGTGCGCCTTCGGCAACTCGCCTGCCGCGTCGACACGCGCCTCGGCGACCGCGGCCGGCCGCACCAGATAGGCAAAGCCGACGTAGCGTGCAGCAACCCCTTCGACGCGCTCGATCGCCGGCGCCTCGCGGCGCGAGGGATCGACGATGGTGACGCAGCCCGCGGCCTCGTCGACCGTCAGCAGAATACGCGTCGTGCCGTCGTGAAACATCAGCACGCAGGGCAGCACCAGGGCCGGAATCTCGCTCAGCGGCCGTTCGACGAGCTGTGCCTCGAGCCCTGCGCGCCGCGCGGCGCGGTCATAGAGAGCGATGCTGAGCACGCCGCTCTCGAGCGGCAAGCCCGACAGCAGCGCGCTGCGGCTCAGGGCGCGGCCGTGATGGGCTGCAAGGTAGAGCAGACTGTCACTGAGCGGATCCGGCGCCGATACGGCCGCGGTCACCGGCGGCATGATGCATGGCGCCTCTTCCAGCTCGAACCTGGTCGGACGAATATTCAATGACGCCTCGAAAATTTAACGGGCCGGCCACGCAACGCGGGGCCGGTAACGAGCGCAATTTTCTATTAATTTCGTTTAACCCACTTCTGTGGCGGTTACCCGCATTTTTCGGGTTTTTTGCAGACAACGGGCAAATAATATCGACGCAAAGTAAATGCGGAGACGGAAAAGCTGGCGCAATGATGCGCCAGCTTTGATCCGTCGAACTACTTAGGTGTTTGGCTACCGCCAAAGCCGCCATATTTTCCGGACGCGACGAAAAGTGTCGTATCCGCAGGATCGCTCGAGGCCCAGCGATCGCCGAAGGTGATCGGCGTGGGCTGTTTGGACGCCCCGTCATCGAAGCCGAACAGCGGCACCGGACGAGCGGCACTCAGCGGCTCCGGTCCCGGAGATGGCGCGCTCAGCCGGATCGGCGGCAGCCTGAAGCCGACGAAGCCACCTACGACGTCGAGCGGCTCCGTTTCCGGAGGATGCCCGGTCTTGAGATAGTTCAGCATCTGGCCCATCGCGGCGAGCAGCTGATAGTCGGCGAACACCACGACCCCGCGCGCCGACACCAACGACACGTTGGCGTTGAAGTACTGGTTCTGGGAGTTCAGGAGGTCGATCAGCGTGCGCTGGCCGAGTTCGTACTCCTTGTTGTAGGCGATGAATGTACGGCGGGCGGCTTCGACGTCGCGGACGAGCGCCGCGACACGGTCGGCCGTGATGATCCGCGCTGACCAAGCCTTGTCGATCGATTCCAGCGCATCGCGCTGCAGCCGAGCGTGCTTCTGCTGCTCCTGGATCATCCGCTGCGCGGCTTCCTCACGGCGCCAGCTGTTCTGGCCGCCGTTGAAGATATCCCAGGAAGCCACCACCTTGCCGCTCACCTCGTCATAGCGATTGGTGTAGGTGACCGACTCCTTGCCGGTCGTCGCGCGGCCTTCCAGCGACAGCGTCGGCAGGAAAGTGCCGGTCGTCGCGTCGAAACCACGCTTGGCGGCGGTCACATCGGCTGCGGCCGCCCGCAGTGTCGGATTGAACTTGTAGGCGATGTCGAGCGACTCCGCCTTGTCCCGCGGCAGATCCGGCAGCCGGCCCGGGAAACGCAGGTTGTACGGCTCCAGGCCCACGACCTTGCGGTATTTCGCCCGAGCGACTTCCAGACTGAGACGGAATTCTTCCAGCGCCGCCTGGGCTGCTGCGACGCGCTCCTCGGCCTGCTGCGTATCGCCCTCGCCGGCTCGTCCCCCCTGGAAGCGCGCCAGCACGTTGCGGCGCAATTCGAGATGGACGGCGACGTTCTTCTCGGCCAGTCCGACCAGCCTGGTGTAGCGCATCACGTCGACATAGGCCTCGGCGGCATCGAGTCCGATCAGCTCGGTCCGCTCCAGCACGCGAAACGCAGCCGCATCCACGCGGGCCGCCTGACGCCACACTTCATTGATCGAGGAGAAGCCGTCGAACAACAACTGACGGACAACCACGCTGGCCTCGCGGCCACGCAGATAGCGGCCATTATTGGCCGGCGCGGGCGAGACATATTGCTTGAGCATTTCAGGCCCGGCACTTGCGTCGAGCCGGACCTGTGGCAGGAGCGTCCCCTGGGACTGGCGAAGCTCAGCTTCGGTCGCGCGGCGGTTCGCCGCCGCCTCCCCGACGCCTGGATTAGTCTTCACCGCCTGGTTAATGGCGTCCTGAATCGTGAAAGGTTCTGCCCCGAATGCCGGGCTAAAGCCCATTCCCACGACACAAATGAAACCGAGTGAATGTATGATCTTTAACATAAGTATACCGGTAACAAAGCCGCGATCAGCCCGCAATGTACCTCGCCACACTTCCGGCAAAAAATCGACCCGATGTTGCAGAATGGCGACTCCGGCGCATATTCCGGAAAGTGAAATTGCTGGATTTTCAACAGTATTGCGGTAGTGCGACCGCTGCGCGAATTTTTAAAGTCGGAGCGCGGCTGGTTTAATTCCTCGACAACAAAACCCGGCGGCAAATCTGGATCCGGCATTTTCGGGTTTATCTTCAGTATTCCATGCGCGTCTCCGACATTCAGCCCAACGCGACCAAACCGCGAAAACCATTCCCGGTCATCCCGATCGGCAAAGCGGCCACTGGGCAAGACGCGGACCGGATGTGAGCTCGATCGGCCCAGGCTTCGCACCGATCGTGGCGACGGCGGCAGGCACGGCCGTGCGAATGACGACGCTCCCGATAAGGCCACGCGCCATCGCCATCAGCTTCCTCGGGCCATCCTCCTGCGTGCCGGCGCGCCCGCCGGTAAATCTCCGGCCGAGCTCAGTCGCGCGGGCCGAAGGCTGCGAATTAGAGTGCAGAATTCAGAAGGACACGTTCGGAGGGGGTGCGGTTGCCGAGCGTCCGCACGCCAAGGGTCAGGCGAACGCTCGAGATGCGGGAAGGAGATATTCGTGTCGTGCAGGCAAAGGATGGTGGGGGAGGCAGGACTCGAACCTGCGAAGCCATGAGGCGGCTGATTTACAGTCAGCTCCCTTTGCCACTCGGGACACTCCCCCGTATCGACGGCAGTTGACGGCCGGCCGCGAGAAACAGCGGTTGAACGACCATCAGCGCCATGGAGACGGTAAGGCCGCGGGGGTCCCGGATGAGGGGCGCGCGCGGCCGGGGCCCTTATGATCGAACCGGGCCCTCAAAGTCAACCAAGGGACGACGAATTTTCCCAAGCCGGCGGTGCCAAATTGCCAGAATCCGCTGACCGTGACAGAAGCTCGTGCCATGAGCGAACGCGACCGAAAGCCCCCTTTTCGCCGCCAAGGCGGCAAATCTCCCGGCAAATTCTCCGGCAAGCCGCGCGGATTCGAGCGACAGCCATGGCGCGAGCGCGAGTCAGGCTCGGACGGCCCGGTCATCCTCTATGGCTGGCATACGGTGACCCTGGCGCTGGCCAACCCGACTCGGACCATTCGCAAGCTCTATCTGACCGAGAACGCCGCGCGCCGGCTGGCTGACGAACGGATCGAAACCCGGGTCACCCCCGAAATCGTGCGTCCGGGCCAGATCGACCAGCGACTCGGTCCCGATGCCGTGCATCAGGGCCTGCTCGCCGAAGCGGATCCCCTGCCCTCGCCCGACATCGACACGCTGGCTACTGCGGGCATGATCCTGGTGCTCGACCAGATCACCGACCCGCATAATGTCGGCGCCATCCTGCGCTCGGCCGCGGCCTTCGACGTCAAGGCCATCGTGACCACGGCGCGCCACAGCCCGGAGGCGACCGGCGTGCTCGCCAAGGCCGCCTCCGGCGCGCTGGAGCTGGTGCCAGTGATCACGGTGCAGAACCTCGCGCGCGCGCTGACCCGGCTCGACGAGCGCGGCTTCCAGACCGTGGGGCTCGACAGCGCCGGTGCGACGGACATCGCCGCGGTCACCTTGCGCGAGCCGCTGGCGCTGGTGCTGGGGGCCGAGGGCAAGGGCCTGCGGCAGTTGACGCGGGAGACCTGCAGCGTGGTGGCGCGGCTCGACATGCCCGGCGCCATCAAGAGCCTCAACGTCTCCAACGCCGCGGTGCTCGCACTCTATATCGGCGCCAGCCGGCTCGGGCTGATGGCCAAATGACGAAACGCCCGCGCGCAGCACGCGCACGAGCGTTCGCTTCGGACTCGATCCTGCCGATCAGTAATAGCGGCGCAGCACGCGCCGGCCATGATAATAGGGCGAGGCGCCCCAGCGATAGGCTTGGGCATGGCCGTAGGCCATCGGAGGCGCAACCCGCGTCACCTCATAGGCGTGGCGGCGGTGGTGATAGCGATAGACCGGAATCGCGCGCTCCTCATAGACCGGATACGGCGCGAACGCGCCCGGACCGGTATAGGTCGGGCCCTGGTTGACATAGTAGTACTGCCGCGTCGGCTCGGGCAGCCGCTCGTATTGGGCGCCGCAGCTGCCGCAGCCGGCGTGACCATAGGTGTAGCCGGGCTGATAGGTATAGGCCGGCTGATAGGTCACGGTCGGCGCACACGGGCTCGCATAGCCGCACGGCGCACAAGGGGACGCGCCGCAGGCCATGGCGGGTGCGCTGCCCGCAATGGCGAGACCGGCGATGGCGACGAGCCCTGAAATCACTCCACGCATTACTCTCTCCTGATCATTCGTTCTTGTTTGATCTCTTCGTCGATCGATGACTGCTAGCGACGATAGGCTGGCGATGAATTGTCATAGCCTGCCGCGCCGCCGTCCCGCGGCGCGAGGATGACGGCAGGCGGCTCCATCGGAACCGCCGGCTCGGCCGGCTGCATCTGGGACTGGGCGCCCCACGAGCGGGAAAAGCTCTCGGCCGGCTTCGGCAGCTTGCGATTGGCCGGCGGCTCGATCTCCATCCGGCCGTAGCCGGGCCTCGCCCCGAGCGTCGGATAGTAATGGCCGACATTCGGCTCGGGATCGACCGGCCGGCCGCCATAGATCGTCGGCTGCATGTAATTGCCCCTGCCGAGACCGGACTGGCCTTCGACGACGGCGTAGGATGCATCGATGCCGTTGATGACCACGGGAACGCCGGGCCGCTGCGGGATGACGATCTCGAAGCCTTCACTGGCGGCCGCGGCAGATGCCGCGCCGATCAGAATCAAAAGAGCCGTTGCAAAACGCATGAAACTCACGCCCCGGTTGCCAACCTACCAATACCGCAACGCGCGCGACGATGGGTTAAACGCGCGCACCAATTTGCCGGTAAGACTAACGCAGGAGGCATTCTTCCGGGTTAAAGCGCCGGACGGGTTCATGCGTGAGGGTTAATGGCTGATCTGCCGGGGCGCGGCCCTCCCAAAACACGAGCGCCTCGTGTCGTTCCAAAACATTCTCGGCGCGTCGGGAACGACGCGGCCGGCTTGCGCTTAGCAGGAGGGGCGCAACGACGGAGTATTCCATGACACGATTCGCAATTCTCGGGGCTGCCGTACTCGCCACCGCGCTCGCCGGCCCGGCCATGGCGCGCGACATGCACCACCGGCACATGACCGATCGACACGACGGCACGATGCAGCACCGGTCCATGGCCCGCCAGGACGGCGCCATGATGCAGCAGCAGCGCACCGACGCCGGATGGAATACCGGCTGGAACAATGCCGGTTGGAACAACAACGGCTGGGATCGCCGCAACAGCGGCTTCTGGCCGGCCGACGTGGCCGCCGGAGCGGTTGGCACGGCTGCCGGCATCGCCGGTGCCGCGATTGGCACCGCTGGCGCCATCGCGACCGCGCCGTTCCGCACCGCCGACGCCTATGCCTACGATCCCGGCCCGTATCGCTACGGCCAGCCGAGCTATGACCGCGGTCAGAACGGCTATTATGGCGACTGGAACAGCTACGCCACGCGCAACGGCCTGGTTTGTCGCCCCGGCACCATGTTCAAGGGCAGCGACGGCCTGATGCACATCTGCCAGTAAGGCCGGCATCAATAACGTCGACAGGGGCGGCCTCACGGCCGCCCTTTTTGCGATTCGAAGTCGAGGCGAGCAGCGACGGCTGTAGCCTCGATCGGTCAACTCTGATAGGAACACCGCGCTTCGGAGCCACTCGCCGCAACCTCGAGGACGAGATCTCCACCGCACCCGGGAATGCGTTTCCGGGGTGCATTCGCCGGCTTAGCTCAGCGGTAGAGCAGCGGTTTTGTAAACCGAAGGTCGGGGGTTCAATCCCCTCAGCCGGCACCAGCGACTGGCGTTGCGATCCGGCCGCGCATCACCTCCGCTCAATTGGCTCCCTCCATTTGCCCTCGTCCGATGGCAGCCGCCGCCGCCTTCAGCGTTCCCGGGCGCTGGACGCGGGGCCATTCTGGATCGCTTGGGCCATTGACGAGCGTGTCCGCGTCTTGCGGCCAGCACAGGAACCAACTCGGCGGACCTACATTGACGGTATCGACTTCCGCGGGAGCGGACGAAACGGGTTCAGACTGTGGCAACAATGTTGCCACATCTCAACCAGGACTCTCACTTATCCCCAGAAGTCACTGGTCTTTCTACTTGATTTCGTAGCTTGCATTTGTTGCAATTGCGGCCCTTGGGGGACGACCGTCATGACGTGGAAGGAAGAGCGTGATGCGCTGATTGCGCAGACCATGGCCTTCGTACAGTCGGTCACCGGCAAGCCGGCCGACTTCTCCCAGTTTGAGCTTCCCGCCATTCCGGCTGGAACCGCCGCCGTGACAGCCCAGCAGGCGGCAACCACGCGCGGCGCACCGGCCGCGGCTGAGCCCGCTGCCCTGGACACGGCCGAAGTCGACAGCGTCGAACCGGTCGTGGAACGCGCTCGAGCCTCCTCGTCTCAATCAACCGCAGTGAGGACGCAAGAATCATCCGCTCCGGAGACGCCCGCTGGCCGCCCGGATTCGGTGCTGCCCGAGCGCTTCACCAGCATTGCCTCGCAGCTCGACCTGCAGCGCGACATGCAGGCGGAAATCCGCGCCCGCGTGGCCCGCTTCCGTGCCCATCAGGAGCGCTTCAGCCGAGAGCGCCAGGAATATTTCAGTGCGACATTGGCCCGCCTGAAAGCCTCTGCCGAGGGATCGGCCCTGCCTGAGGACTGAACGGTCCTGAGCTCCCTGATGGCAGACCGCAACCGCCATGCCGGCTCACAGCCAGGCACACAGCGTCGCCACATTGGCGACCAAAGCCAGCAACAATCCAAAGGCGAGCGTCAGCTGGATCCGCCCGCAGAAAATGTGGAGATCCGTTCCCATGGCTTAACCATCCGGCGATTCTGGCACCGGAGTCCCACGGATTCTTTTTCCAAAAATTTAGGACTCGTTTACGACTCGCGCGAACCGAAAAGGCCGCTTTCCGGCCGTGAACACGCCCGTGTCTTGCTGCAACCCCTGTTCATCGTCGGTTCATCCGTCGCTTGTCTGGAGCCGCTTGGAATGCCCTACGCCCTGTTTTGCAACGAAGCCAAGTTGAGCAAGGCCTATCCGACCGAAGCGGACGTCTGGCGGCTGGCGCGGCAGAGCGGGCTGGTCGTGGACGTGCTCATCGACGCACCGCGCGCGGCAGGTCATCCGCAACTCGACAACGACTACGAGATCAGGCCGTGCGCGGCCGAGCCGGAGGAAGATCCCTGGCAGAATCGTGTGGAAGCCGAGCAGGAGTTCAACATCCCGTTCGCGTCCTGACCCGACCGGGCCAATCCTCGCTCGGCCGCATCACGCCGTCAGTCCGAATTCAATCGACGCCGCGGGGCGAGCACGGCGACGCCGGCTGACGGCCCCGCGCATGCTGGCCATCTGGTTGCCAAAGACCTGGGAGAGACGGGACCGCGATCAGCAGGCAGCCGAAGCTGCCGGCTGGGAGCGTCGTCGTGAAATCCGACGTTACGGCGTTGCCGTCGCCAGCGAGGCGGTTTCGGACGGAAGCGCGACACAGGCACGCTTGCGGCTGACGCCGCGGATCGCACCGGTCACCTTCAGCACCTTCCCCGATGGGCAGGACGCAGTTTGCACCAGCGCCACCTCGTAGGGAGCGAGCATTAACGGTTCGGATTTCAGGACGGTTTGGGCGGAGCACGGCAAAACAGCCGCCGACAACAACAGCACGGATAACAAGATACGCATGTGGGATGATCCATCAAACCGGCGAACTCATAATAGCAACTGGCGACGAAAGTTTCACGAAGGTTTGAGAATTTTTTTTGCGCTGCGTGAGCGGTCCTGAAACCGCCGCCGGCCACATCCAGAACGCAGCAAAACGCCCGCACCAAGGCGCGGGCGTGTGACAAGCTTGTCGTAAGGGTGGCGACCACCGGCGGGCCGGCCAGCCCCTTCGGTGGCGATCAGTACTTGCCGGCGACCGGGCCGCCCCAGCCGAAGCGATAGTTCACGCCGACCTTGACGGTGTGGTCGTCATTGTTGAAGCGGCTGCCCACGACCGGAGCCGGTCCGCCCGTGAAAGTCGTATTGCCGAAATTATAGTATTGGTACTCGGCCTTGGCCGACCAGTTCGGCGCGAACATGTATTCCAGACCGGCGCCGACAGTGTAGCCGTCCTTGCTGTTGCCCGACGTGGTGAAGCCGGCCGGCACGCCGCCGACGCTCACCCCGAGTCCGTTGCCGTCACGCCAGGCATAGCCGCCCTTGGCATAGAGCAGAGCCGGTCCCCAGGTGTAGCCCAGCCGGCCGGTGACCGAGCCGAGCTGGTTGGCACCGGTCGACGCCAGGACGGTGGTGCCCGGGAAGCCGAAATTGGTCGTGTTGCGGTCCATCCAGCTGTACTGGGCCTCGATGCCCAGCACCCAGCTCGGCGCGAACTGGTAGTCGAAGCCGCCCTGCACACCGCCGAGGAAACGACCATTGTTGCCGTCGAGGCTGTTGTCGCCGGCGAAAGCGCCGCCGAGGTGGCCACCGATGTAGAAGCCGGTCCAGTCGTAGATCGCCTGCGGCGGCGTCATGGGCGGCGCCTTCGTATAGGTGCGCGCGGGCATGTCTGCGGCGAACGCCGGAGCGGCCGACGCCAAGGTCGCCAAAGCCAGTGCACTGAAGAAAACGCGTTTCATGGGACGTCCCCGTTATTCGTTTGCGACATCTATTGAACATCGTGGCCGCAATTGGGTTGCCCGATGGCGGTGACGCAGCTGTGATTGCCCGGCCCGTGTCACCAAGGAGCAACAAAGGCCTTTTGTTCCATAGACTTCCCGAACATTTCGTGAAGCCAGATGCCGCGCCCGACATTTGGTCGCGCCGAGGCGGCAAAGCGTTTTGACCCATCGTTAATTTGTGATCACCGTCGCGCTCCGCAACCCCGCTGCGACGCCGTGACAGCTCTGCATTGGCGGCGGGATGGCATCGCCCTTGAACCATCGCTGGCGAGACCGGAGAAGCTCCTCGACAGGCTGCCCGTCGGTGGCGTCAAGCGCTACCGCTGCAACTTGGCCAGTTCGGGAAACGCCGCGTAGCTTGCCCCCGCGCAGAGTTCGGCGGCGTCCTCGATCAGGCGATCGAAGCGGCCGTCGACGAAGACTGCGGCCCGCTCCTTGGGCGGCGGGTAGCTGCCGTCGGAGTCCCGCGCTGCATAGCGCAGGCAGCTGACATAGCGCAGGCGGCCGCCGACCGTCCGCTGCACCGGCTCGGCCATGACACCGTCATGTACATCCACCGGATTGTTCAGGTAGGTCCGCAGATAAGCCAGCAACTCGGCGCGATAATTCGACGGGAAAGGCTGATTGGCGACGCCTCGGTCTCCCGTGTAGGAGATGCCGCGATTGTCCTCGCTGACGAACGCCGAAGAACCTCCGCTCGCGCAGCCTGCCAGCAACAGCGCCAGCGCTGCCGCCGGCCACCAAGTCGTTCTCCCCATCCCCACCGCGCCCAACGTTGAAAGACCTTTCCGTCATCAGCTTCTAACCCAAAGCCGACATCCAGGAAATCCGTCCTGACTGGCGCTGCTGTCAAGAAGGAGCCGCCGGCCACGCGCGAGGCGTGCCGGCGGTGACACGAATCGTTGATCGGTTCGGGCCTGCTCGGCGATCAGCCGCGGCGCGTCGCCGGCGTGATCCGCTTGAAGCTCACCTTCTTGTGGCTGGTCACGGACGCATGTCGGACCTTCACCTTGTCGTGATGGCGAAGATGCGCGGTATGGCGACGCTTGTGGCGCAGGAGCGACGCATGCGGCTTGGTCTTCGACTTGCCGACCACGGGCTTCATCTCGTTGGTCTTCTCGCCGGCCTGCGTCCCGCCGGGCTTTGCAGCGTCGGTCTTGGTCGCGTCCGGCTTGGTCGCACTCGTCTTGGCCGTGCCCGTGGTCTGGGTCGACGTCGCGGAAGCATCGGTTTTTGCAGGACCAGCGGCGAACGCGGGCGCAGCCAGGATCGACGCGGCGAGCAGCGCAACGGACATTGTCTTCAGCATGGTCGTCTCCGTGATGTAAAGATCTGGAGGCACCATCCCTTCCGGATGGGCTCGAGATCATGCGGAGGACCATAGGGAACCGGCACTGAACCGCCCCTGAAGTAAAACGCGGTTTTCAGTTCATGGACATGAAGGGATAGTCATCGAAGTGACTGGCCTGTCACCATGTCGTCCGTATAATGCACCGATCGCGGCGCAAAATCCGCGCAAATGGCCGGGAATATTTCGCAGCTGCGGAAGTTCTTCTCCGCAGTCACCTGTTGGATCGACAACTCGGGAGATACGAATGAAAAAGTCTGCGATCAGGATCGCCACGCTGGCGCTGTTCTCGATGGCCGTGGCCTCCGGGCCGCTGCTTCTGTCGAAGGCCTATGCCGCGGGCAGCGATACCCCCTCGTCGCCGCCAGCGTCGGATTCAGGCAAGAAGAAGAAGGACAAGAGCTCGAGCATCGAAGATCCGAAGTTCCTCGCGGCCTATCGCACGGCCTACACCTCGATCTACGATCGTGGCGACTATGCCACGGCGATCCAGCAGTTGAAGGCGCTGAACCGTGAGGACGTCGCCGACGTCGCCAACCTGATCGGCTACTCCTACCGCAAGCTCGGCAACTACCAGGCCTCGAAGCAGTACTACGAGCAGGCCCTGGCAGACGATCCGAACCACGTGCGCACCTGGCAGTATTACGGCCTGTGGCAGCTCGAACAGGGCAACCGCGAGCAGGCTAAGTACCACCTCGACAAGGTCGCGCAGCTCGCCGGCACCAACAGCGCCGAATATCGCTCGCTGGCCGACGCGCTCGAAAAGCAGCCGGGCACCGGCCTCGTCTACTGAGACGCGATCGGACCTGATCCGATCTCGACAGTGGCGCAACCCGAGAGGGTTGCGCCATTTTCGTTTGTCGGCTGCGGTTTGTCGGCTAAGGATGAGCGTCGGCAGCGGTTCGTTTTTATCGTGCGATTTGAGGGGAGATTGCCTCGTGGAGCCCTGGCTTGGCGCTGCGCTCGGTTACATCAAGGATTGGCTGGCGTTTCAGGTCGAGGTTTCCGGACAGCCCGGCTGCATTCTGGCGATCGCCCATCGCGGCCAGATCGTGCTGGAGGCGGCCTATGGCCTCGCCAACCTCGACAGCGGCGAGAAGCTGACGCCGCGGCATCGCTTCCGCATCGCCTCGCATACCAAGGCGTTCACCGCCGCCGGCATCATGCGCCTGCGCGAGCAGAAGCGATTGAAGCTCGACGATCCCGTCGGTGACTACGTCGAGGGTCTGCATCCGGACGTCGCCACGGCCACCCTCGGCCAACTGCTGTCCCACACCGCCGGCCTGATCCGCGACGGCAAAGATTCCGGCCAGTTCACCGACAGCCGCACCTATCTCGGCAAGGACGAACTGCTCGCCGAACTCAAGCTCGCGCCTGTGATCGAGCCGAACAGCCGCTTCAAATATTCCAACCATGGCTACGGCCTGCTCGGCCTCGTCATCGAGGCGATCACCGGCGAGCCCTACGCGGTCTGGCTGCAACGCGAGATCATGACGCCGCTGGACTTGCGGGAGAGCGCACCGGACATGACGCTGCTCGGCAAAGCAGTCCCGTTCGCACGTGGCCATTCGCGCATTGTGCCGGTCGGCCGCCGCGTCGTGATTCCCGGCGACAATCCGACCCACGCCATCATGGCCGCCGCCGGAATCGTCGCGACCGCCGCGGACACCGCCCGCTTCTTCGCCCAGCTCGCGCCGAACGCGAAGAAGAGCCTGCTATCGGTCGCGAGCCGCCGCGAGATGATCCGGAGACAATGGCGGGTGCCACAGGACATCGAGGAGGCCTATTACGGGCTCGCGCTGATGAGCGGCACCACCGCGGGTTTCGACTGGTTCGGCCATGGCGGCGGCTTCCAGGGCTACATCTCGCGCACCTCGGTGATCCCTGCGCGCGAGCTCACGATCACCGTGCTCACCAACGCCGTCGACGGCTGGGCGCCCGGCTGGGCCAACGGTGTCAAATTCATCCTGCAGGCCTTCGCTCAGAACGGCGCACCGTCGCGCAAGACGCGCGACTGGACCGGCCGCTGGTGGACGCTGTGGGGTGCCGTCGACCTCGTCCCCTTCGGCGAACAGGTCATGGTCGCCAATCCGACCTTCATCAACCCGTTCATCGATGCCGCACGCATCGAGCCGACCGGCCGCGACAGCGGCCGTATCGTGCAGGCCGCGGGCTATGCGAGCCATGGCGAGGCCGTCAGGCGCGTGCGCACCAAAACCGGCGTCAGCGAGATCTGGCTCGGCGGCGCCCGCATTCGGCCCGAGCGCGTCCTCAGGGCGGAGATGGAGCGGAAATATCCGAAGGGCCGCCGCAAGAAGGAGGCGTAGCCGGCAACGGCTTCGCCCTCCTATTTCATCAGCGCCTCGACCTCGCCGCGGAACGCGTTCCGCGCGTCGTCGCGGGAATAGAACATGTGCCCGCCGGGATAGACCACGAGCTTGACCCGCGGGGCCCGCGCGAAGGCCGGCAACTGGTCGAGCAGGATCTTCGAGCCGTAGTAAGGTGTGGCGAGATCGAACAGGCCGTGCCCGACCAGGAGCTTGAGCTTGGGGTCGAGCGCGAGGATCTGCCTGAGGTCACTGGCCGACTCCGGCGGGCTGACGCCGCGACCAAAATCCCACGACCGGTTGACGCCGCCGCTCAGGAGCTCATAGGAGCCCTCGGGGCGCCAGTTCAGCTTGCGGGTCGTCAGTTCGACCGCCGCACTGGTCAGCGGCGCGGTGAGCACATCGCCCGAGGGATCGGAACTGCGCGAATAGCTCGAATCCGGATACGGATCGATGCCCAGCACCGAGCCGTCGTAGCGGCCGGTGATGCGGCCGTTCCTGCGGTCGAACTCGCGGCGAAACTCCGAGACGTCGAAGCGGCCGGCCAGCCGGCGGCTGACCGCCTGATCGATGCCCGTGAGGCTCGCGACCTTGTCGGCCAGCCGGTTCGTCGCTTCGGTATCGGCCACGCCTCTCACCAGGTCGAGGAGGAAATCGCCGCTGGCATAGCGCTCCACCTCGGCAAGATCAGCGCGTGTCACCGGCCCCTTCATCTGCTTCGCCACGGCGGCGAAGCTCGGCAGGCTGGCGACATATTGCATCAGGCTGGATCCCGAATACTCGCGGAAATCCATCAGCGGCGACACCAGGATCAGGCCGCTGACGCCGATGCCCTGGTCCTGCTGGAGGTTGTTGACGATCTTCGGACCGCGAATGCCACCGTAGCTTTCGGCCGCGACGAATTTGGGCGAAGCGAGCCGGTCGTGCTTCTCCAGCCAGCGCCGCACCACCAGCGACAGCGAGCGCACGTCGCCATCGACCGAGAAGAACCGCTTGCGGACCTCGTCGCCGGTCGCGACGAAGCGGCTGTAGCCGGTGCCCACGGGGTCGATGAAGACGAGATCGGTGAAGTCGAGCCAGGTGTCGGCATTGGGCAGCAGGTCCGGCTTCGACGACGGCGTCACGCTCCCCGCATCGATCGAGATGCGCCACGGACCGGCATTGCCGAGTTGCAGATAGGCCGAGGACGCGCCCGGCCCGCCGTTGAAGAAGAAGGTGACCGGACGGCTGCCGCGGTCCTTGCCGTCAAGTTGATAGGAAGTATAGGCGATGTCGGCCTGCGGCTCGCTCTTGTCGTCGAACAGCCGGATCGCCCCTGCGGTCGCCGTGAACGACAGCGTCCGGCCGGGCAGTTCGAGCGTCTGCGTGGTGGTGGAATCAGCCGGCAGCTTGTGCTGCTCGGCCGCCGCCGGCGAGCCGGGCGGAGTGGCCGACCGATTGCCGGCCGAACCGGTGCGGGCTCCGCTGGATGCCGCATGCTCCTGGCCGGCCGGAGGGGCATCCTGCGCGCGTGTGGCTTGACCGGCGACCAGGATCACCAGAGCCAGGGCCGTGAGACCCGGTCGCAACACGGACGACTTCCAACCTGCCATCAATTCCACTCCCTGGGTCTACGCCAGCATAGATCATCGCGGTCTGCAGCGCATGAACGGCGGCTGCGGGCCAACCTCAACCAACTCTTCCGTGATCCATGTCACATCAGGGCAAGTGCCTGTTCCCCGCAGTTGTGGTATGGGCTCGAACCTCTCGATCCCGTCCGACGTCCCAACCAAGGGACAAAAGGCGCACCGCCGGTTGCGATCACGGAGTTCATCATGAAATACCCGACGTTCATCGTCGCAGCCCTGACCGGGCTTGCCGCAGCTGCTCTTTTTGAGCCGCCGGCAGCTTGGGCGGGACCTCCCGCCGCGCTGGTCGAGGACGTCCAGGGCGAGGTGTCGGGCGCCGAACTGATGGACTATGTCGCGCCTGGGCAGGTGCTCAAGCTGGGGCCCGATGGCGCCGTGGTGATGAGCTATCTCAAATCGTGCCGGCGCGAGACGGTCAGCGGCTCGGGCAGCGTCACGGTGGGGCCCGGCGAGAGCACAGTCGAGGGCGCCACGCTCAAGAGCGACATCGTCAATTGCGACGCCAGCCACGCGCAGGCGACGACGCGCGAGACCAGCGAAGTGGCGGCAACGATCGTGCGCAGCGTCGGACCCGACACGACGCCCATCGCGCAGGCGGTCATCTATGGCGCCTCGCCGATCTTCGAGGCCAAGGGCCGCGGCACGCTGATCGTCGAGCGGCTCGACCAGCCCGGCGAACGACAGCAGGTCGAGCTCTCCGGCCGGCAGTACAAAGGCCGGTTCTACGATTTCGCCGGCACCAGCCACCCGCTGACGCCCGGCGGCATCTATGCCGCGAGCTTCAGCAACGCGCGGATCGTCTTCAAGGTCGACGCACAGGCCAAGGCGGGCCCCGGCCCTGCGGTCGGGCGATTGATCCGGCTCAACTGACACTGAAAGCGGATCTCGGTGGCGATCGGACGCTGGACGCGCGATGCGCTTGCCATCATCGCCATTGCGCTCTCGTGCGCCGGCCTGTTCGTGTCTCCGGCCTTCGAGCGCGGCCGCGGGCTGTCGCTGGACGCACTGACATGGCTGCGGTTCGAAATGTTCGGCAATCGCCACGATGCCGCGACCAGTCCGGCCGTGGTGATCGCGATCGACGAGGAGAGCTACCAGGCGCCGCCCTTCAAGGGCGCGCCGCTGCTCACCTGGACCGGCGAGATCGGGCGCGTGCTGACATCCGTGCTCGACGGCGGCGCCAAGGCCGTCGGCTTCGACATGGTGTTCCAGACCTCGATCGAGCAGTCCGAGATTCCGCTGGGTGACTCGACGCTCGGCGAGAAGACGCGCGGCTTCGATCGCGATTTCCTGCGCGCGCTCGCCGCGGCCGCGGCCGGCGGCAAGGTGGTGCTGGGTGAGATCTTCGGCGAACCGCCGATCCTGCCCGCCCCCGGACAGCGCATCGCCGTGCGCCAGCAGCAGAACCTGAGGCCGCTCAACACCTATACCGACAGCGACGACGTCGTGCGCCGCCACCCGCTGACCTTGAGCGCGGAAGGCAAGACAATCCCGAGCATGGCGCTCGAATTGGCGGCGCGGGCGATGGACAAATCTCCCGTCATCGCAGCCGATGGCGTGACGCTCGGCGACTACCGCGTCCCCGGCAGCGTACCCGGCACCATGACCCTGAACTTCGCCGGCGGCGCCCAGGACATCCCGACCTACTCCTTCGCCGATTTGCGCGCCTGCGCGCTGAAGGGCGACAGGGATTATTTCCGCCGCGAGTTCGCCGGCAAGGTCGTGCTGATCGGCACCGTCGGCATCGAGGATCGCCGGCTGACGTCGAAGCGCTTCGCGACCCGCGCCGAGGGCGCGCGGCGCCCGCGCTGCGCACTGGAGCAGCGCAGGGTGACCGAGTCCTTCGCACGCAGCACCATCGCCGGCGTCTACATCCATGCAACGGCGGTGAACAATCTGGTGAGGCAGGACGCCGCGACCGAAATGAGCCGGCCCGCGATCTTTGCCATTGCCGCCGGCATTGCGCTCGCTGCCGCCCTGCTCGCGCGGCTGCTGCGGCCGACCTTCGCCGCCGCGATCCTCGCGGCGCTGGCCGTTCTCTACACTGCGGTCGCGACCGCCCTCTTCGACCATGCCCACGCGCTGCCATTGGCGGAGCCTCTGGCGGCCGGCGTGCTCGCGCTCGCGGCCACCACCGGTTATCGCTTCATGGTGACCGACAAGGACCGCAGGCTGCTGCAGAAGAGTTTTGCCTACTATCTCGCACCACGCGAGATCGACCGCATGCTGGCGTCGCGCCGGCTGCCGCAGCTCGGCGGCGAGACCCGCGACGTCACCGTGTTCTTCTCGGACATCGAGGGCTTCTCGCGCATCGCCGAGCAGATGTCGCCGGAGCAACTGATGGCGCTGACCAACGAATATCTGTCGGCGATGACGGATGTGATCGAGAGCCATGACGGCTATGTCGACAAATATATCGGCGACTCCGTGGTTGCCGTGTTCGGCGCCCCGCTCGATGATCCCGACCATGCCAAGAGCGCCGCGCACGCGGCGCTCGACTGCAAGGCCAGGCTCGCCGAGCTCAACCTGTCCTCGACGGCGTTCCAGGGCATCAAGGTGGCGCAGCGCATCGGCATCAACAGCGGCGCCGCGCTGGTCGGCAATTTCGGCTCGCAGCGCCGCTTCAACTACTCGGTCATGAGCGATGCGGTGAACGTAGCCTCGCGGCTCGAAGGCGCCAACAAGTTCTACGGTACCACCATCATCGCCTCCGCCAGCACGGTCGCGCTCGCCGGCAGCGCGTTCGCCTGGCGCGAGCTCGACACCATCCGGGTCAAGGGCCGTGAGCAGTCGCTCGCGATCTTCGAACTGCACGGCCGCGCCGCCGAGCTGACGGCTGAGGAACAGGCCCTGCTCACGGATTATGCCTCGGGCCTCGCGCATTGGCGCGCCGGCGCGTTGCAGGCCGCAGCAGATCGGTTTGCGCAAGGCGCCCACGACGCCCCGAGCGCAATGTTCGCCGCGCGCGCCACCGCGGCGATGCACGACCCCGCCGCCTGGGACCCGGTCCGCAGCCTGCAGGAAAAATGACACGGCCATGACGCCACGGGAGACCCCGGATGTCGACGCGCTCATCCGGGCACGACTGCCCGCCCCTTTCCGGGCGACATCGGCCCTCATCCCGGCCCCATTGCACCGCCATACCGGCCGTGATGGACAAGCACGGCCAAGGTCGGCTAGACGACACGGCGCCTTCAATCCGGTCGATCGACCCAGCGAGCCCTGCGACGCATGACCACGCCCAAGCGATATGAGCGGATCGCCTTCGTCGCGAGTCCAAGTGCCGAGGCGCAAGCCGCGCTGACGCAGCTGAGCTCGCTCTATGGCAATTCCGATCCGGATCTGGCCGATGTCGTCGTGGCGCTCGGCGGCGATGGCCTGATGCTGCAGACGCTGCACGACCACATGCGCTCGGGCAAGCCGATCTACGGCATGCATCGCGGCACGGTCGGCTTCCTCATGAACGAGTTCAGCGCGATCGATCTGCACGGGCGGCTCGAAGCGGCGCAGGAATCGGTGATCCATCCGCTGCTGATGCGGGCGACCGACGCTGGCGGCGTCGTCCACATCCATCACGCCATCAACGAGGTCTACCTGTTCCGTCAGACGGCGCAGACCGCGCGGCTGCGCATTCTCATCGATGAGCGCGAGCGCATGCCCGAGCTGATCGCCGACGGCGTGCTGGTGGCAACGCCGGCCGGCTCCACCGCCTACAATCTGTCGGTGCAGGGTCCGATCCTGCCGATCAACGCTGCGCTGCTGGCGCTGACGCCGATCAGCGCGTTCCGGCCGCGGCGCTGGCGCGGCGCCCTGCTCCCGAACACCGCCTATGTCATCATCGAGGTGCTCGAAGGCGACAAGCGGCCGGTCGCAGCGGTCGCAGACCATGACGAAGTCCGCAACGTCCAGCGCGTCGAGGTACTCTCGGACAAGACGATCTCGATGCGCATGCTGTTCGACGCCGGCCACAGCCTGGAAGAGCGCATTCTGTCCGAGCAGTTCGGCTACTGAGAGCGGCCGGATTTCGCTGCCCTCGGCCCGGCCGCAACGCTTTGTTAACCCGGCGCTCCGTATGGTTAATGCGCGTTGACCACCGTCACCGATGATGCCCCCAGGCCGGCCCAATGTATCGGATAGACTTCAACAAGCTGCGTTTTCTCGTCTGCGACGACAACCCGCACATGCGCCGCATCCTGCGCACGCTGTTGCATTCGTTCGGCGCGCGCGAGGTCAACGAGGCCGAGGATGGCGCGACCGCGCTTGAGATGTACACCCATTTCTCGCCCGACATCGTCATCACCGATTGGGCGATGCCGATCTTCGACGGGCTCGAACTCGCACAGATGATCCGCCAGCCGGAGGCAAAGGGTAACCCCTACGCGCCGATCATCATGCTCACCGGACATTCGGAGAAGCGCCGCGTCACCGTGGCGCGCGACGCCGGCGTCACGGAGTTCCTGGCCAAGCCGATCTCGGCCAAGGCGCTCTATCAGCGCATCCTCAACGTGGTCGCCAATCCCAGGCCCTTCATCAAGACCAAGACCTATTTCGGGCCGGACCGGCGCCGCAACACCAGCACCGCCTATATCGGCCCAGAGCGCCGGGTCGGCGGCGAAGCGGAAATCTTCCAGCAGCCGTCACTTCTGGATAAAGCGCGCTCCGCAGTTTAGCTGCGCGGCAGTGAGCCCGCGTTAACGCCGTCGAACAATCTGCGCCCCGTTCGATCTGCTCCTCGGCTATGAATCGGGTCACCAGTAACCGTGCGTTGGTCGGCAGCAATCAGGACATCGAGATGGCGAAAGACAAAGCCCCGGCGATCCAGGTCAAGACCTACGCCTCGCACCACGTGATCACCCCGCCCAATCCGCTGAAGAAGGTGCTGCGCCGGGCCGAGGAAAAGGATCTCGACGATCCGATCGCGCGCGCGGAAGCCGCGCTCGCGGGGCTGTCCGGGGAGTTCAAGTCGTGGATGGACACCGAGGCCGAGCGGCTGGCGAAGGCCTATACGGCCGTGCTGAAGGACGGCTTCGACGACGAAGCCTGCGAGGAGTTGTTTCGCGCCTCCCACGACATCAAGGGCGATGCCGCGACGTTCGGCTATCCCGCCGCCGCGGAGGTTGCCGACAGCCTGTGCCGGATCATCGAACATGCGCCGGACCTCGAAAAGGTCCCAGCCGAACTGATCGAACATCACGTCAACGCCATCCAGGCGATCGTGCACGATCACACGAAGTACCACAGCCCCACCGTTGCTGCCGAATTGAGCCGTCGGCTGCGCCGGGTCGCCGACGACTACCTGATCCAGGTCAACCGCAACCGGCCGGAGCATCTGGAGGCGATCCTGGCGCCGAGCCTGGTGCCGAGCGACCAGCCTTGAGCTGACGCAGCCGCGGCCTGCCGGGCAAGCGCGCGCGGTTCGGCTGAAACGCGTCGTAGCCCGTCACGCCGCGATCAGCCCGAACTCCAGCCCGGCCACGAAGTCTTCCGCCATCACCTCGTCGCAGAACTCGCGGGCCTCGTCGCGCGCGGATTCGGTGGCAAAGCGGCGCAGCAGGATCAGGAGCGGCTCGGCCGCGTCGCGATCGGTCGCGCAATGGGTGAGCACGCGCTCCACCATCTTGCGGCGCAGGATCGCCGCACCACTGAGCGTATCGGCAAAGCCGTTCTCGCGGCAGACCTCGAGCGCGATCGCGAACGCATCGAAGGTGGTGTCGGGAATGCCCGCCTTGCGCAAAAGCCCCTGCAGACTGGCGCGGCCGCGGTCGTTGAGCAGCGCGGACACGCGCGCGCGCGGCATGTCGGCGAGTTCCGACAGCGCGATCTCGAACAGTTCGAGATTGCCTGAGAGCAGCGCGCGCAGGATCAGTCCGGCGGTGAGCTGCGACGTCACCCGCAGATGCTGGACGAGGCCACGCAGTTCCTGTCCGCGCGAACGCGCCGCGATGGTGATGGTCGAGCGGTCGCGCGCCTCGACGGTGATGCGCCCGGCCCGGTCGGCGCTGAGCCAGTTCCTGGCGACCACGAACTGCGCCAGAGTCTCGGAGAGCTTGTCGACCAGCGCAGCGCGCGTCGCCGCCGGCAGATCGTCGAGCACCAGCATGGCTTCGCGGATGGCCGCCAGATGGCCGTGCCGCTCGACGATGCGATCCCAGGAGAACGACGCAAGCTCCGCATAGGCGTTCTCGATCAGTTCGAGCGCGGCCGCCGCGCTGCCGACTTCCGCAATCGCAGCGCAGACCGGCGCCGGCAGACCATTCCGCCGGGCGATGGCGCATTGCGTGTCCGAATTGCCGGTCGCGACGATATCGACGAGGTCCGCATCGATCAGCAGCGGCGAATGTTCGAGGATGATGGTGGCGACCGACGGCTGGTCGGTGGCGAGCGCCTGGACGATGGCGGCGGGCGCCTCCTCCGAGCGGGCGAAGACTTCAGCCATGGCCTGCCGCACCAGCGGCGACGGATCGTCCAGGAGCATGAGGAGCGCGCCTTCGGCCGCGCTACGGTCCTCGTCACCGAGATCCGACAGCAACCACGCTCGCGCCAAGGCCCTGGTGGCCTCTGCCCGCTCACCGGCGGGTGCGGTTCTGACCCAACTGAGAAACTGCCGAACGATCATGGTCTTTCCGGCTTACGCAACTTGCAAACGAGACCACGAGGGTCTCAACAGCACCGAAAATAAACCATGACACTTAACAAAGCGTTCACCATAAGTAGCTGGTTTTGTTGATGTTTTATTAAGTCACCACGTCGGCTCATACCATCATACCAGGAAATGCCATATTTCGCCGTAATCCCACGGGCAAAACACGACGACCGCCCCGCCGCGCGAGCCGCGGCAGGGCGTGTCAAAAATAATCTTCGATCAATGGTTCCGGTGACGAAGCGGGCGGACGGAGCCGCGATCTCAGCCTGAGAAGGTCCCGTTGGGGTCGCTGAACAGGTCGAGCCGCCGCTGACCGCTGCCGCTGCCGTTATTATTGCCACCCGCGTCGGCAGACCCGGCACTGGCGACCGACGAGCGGCCCCATAGTTCTCGGACATCAGACGACACCGGCTGGTTCGACTGGCCATCGACCTGGAATAGCGAGCGGAACGTCGGATCGGCCGGCCGGATCGAGGCCGAGGCATCCGCCGTCGTTGCAGCGGCCTGAGTCGAGCGGCGCGCATCCGGGAACATCGACAGGAAGGTCGCGGTGTCGGTGGTCGGCAGCGCGCCGCCACCGGCCGCATTGGCCATATTGGTCGTTGCCCCGCCATAGAGGGCGAGCGCGCCGCGCGTGGCCGAGGAGTTGGCGGCGCCGGCGTAGCGCGTGTTCAGGACCGAATAGACCTGCGAGACGCTGCGGGCCTGGCCGTCGCGATCATAGAAGATCGAGCGATTGGCCGCCGCAGCGCTGGGAAACATGCTGGCGGCCGAGGCGTTCGGCGTCTCCTGGGTGCTGGAGATCAGCTTCGCCGCGCCGCCGACGCCCATGAAATGCGCCATGTAGAGCTCTGCATCGGTCGGCCGCCGGCCGATCGCGCCGGTGAGCTGAAAACTGTTGGTCTGGGTCAGCGCCGCTGCCATGGCCGACGACGCCTTGGGATCGTCGCGCAGCTTCATGATCGCCTGGCGCATGCCGGGATCGCTGACCGTGTAGTCGCCCGACGATGTCCGGGTGATCGCGTCGGCATACTGGCCGTAGCCGAGATCGGCACCGGCCTGCTTCACAGTGCCGAGCCAGGTCTGATCGATGAACTGGTAGAGCCCGCGTGCCGAGGACGTCGACGCGCCGGCGGTCGGATTGAAGTCCGACTCCATCTTGGCCGTCGACAACAGATATTCGAAGCTGGTGCCGACCGTATCGGCAGCCTGCTTGATCGCACCGGCGACTTTCGCCCGGACGCCCTCGAGGATCCCGGTGGGCGAGGAGTTGGATGCGTCGACCGACATGAAAAGACCCGCTGTTTGCAGATTCGCTGGCAGACAAACGCGCCGGAAACATCAGGCAAAATGCGGTCGGCATGGTTAATGGCCGGTTAATTCGCCGGTCGGACAAGGCCAATGGACGACCCGGACATTTCCGGATGCAGTCTTTGACCTACCAGCCTCTGACCTACTTGCGGTAGACCGCGTCGGGGTCGAACAGGCGCTCCGCATTGACGAAGACAAGCCGGGCGGCCCCGCCCTGATCAGCCTGCTCGACCTTGCGATAGAAGCAGGAATGACGGCCGGTGTGACAGGCCGCCCCCGTCTGCTCGACGCGGAGCCACACCGCGTCCTGGTCGCAATCGGTGCGCATCTCGATCACACGCTGGGTCTGACCCGAACTCTCCCCCTTGCGCCACAAGGCGTTGCGCGAGCGGCTGAAATACCAAGCCTCGCCGGTCGCGACGGTCTTGCGCAGCGCCTCGTCGTTCATGTGCGCGACCATCAGCACCTCGCCGCTCACGGCGTCAGTGGTCACGCAGGTCACGAGACCGGCGGAGTCGAATTTGGGCAGGAAGGCAGCGCCCTCCTCGCGTTCAACTGAGGATGAAGACACGAAACGCTCGGCTCGGAATCGGGGGCTCACCGCAGCGGCGAGCGCACCATGGACAGGAAGCGCGACTGCTCCGCCGGATTGTCCCGGAACATGCCGGTGAAGCGGCTGGTGAAGGTCATGGCGCCATGCTTGGCGACGCCACGCACGGACATGCAGGTGTGCTCGGCCTCGATCATCACGGCGACGCCGCGCGGCTTCAGCACCTCGTCGATCGCAGCCGCGATCTGGGCGGTGAGATGCTCCTGAGTCTGCAGCCGGCGGGCGAAGATGTCAGTGAGCCGCGCCAGCTTGGACAGGCCCACGACCCGCTCGACCGGCGTATAGGCGATGTGCGCCTTGCCGTAGAACGGCATCATGTGATGCTCGCATTGTGACGTGAACTCGATGTCGCGAATCAGCACGAAATCGTCATAGCCGGCGGTCTCGCCGAAGGTGCGGTCGAGCACCTCGGCCGGACACTGGTGATAGCCCTGATAGAGTTCGTCATAGGCCTCGACCACCCGCCGCGGCGTATCGATGAGCCCCTCGCGGGTCGGATCCTCGCCGATGTAATTCAACAGGGTGTAGATTGCGGCCTCGGCCTCGGCTCGCGACGGGCGCGGCCGGTCGGCCCGGACGGCGGCGGCGAGGAACTCGGCTGGATCGAGCTCCGCAGGGCGGTCGCCGGCCAGCTTGGTCTCGGACGGCTTGTTATCGGACGGCTTGCCGTCCGGCTTGTTCGCGCGCAGCGTCTTGATCAAAGCGTCCATCTCGTCTCCGTTCGACCGGTCGGCGATCCGACCGGAGTGTCACCGGCAGAGTGTGTCCCCGGCAGAGTGTCACCTGCAGAACTCTCACCTGCAGACTTGGCGATTGTGGCGCCGGACGCCTGTGGATGTGGCTGGAATTCCTGCCAATCGTTTCCATATAGTCGCAATATAGGGCGATGAAACCCGGCCGCCAAGGCCGACCCGCCGGTAATCCCGGGACGTCAGGCACATGCTGAACGACATCTACAATAAGCGAATCATCGAGCTCGCCGGCAACATTCCCCGCCTCGGACGACTTGACCACCCGGACGCGACCGCGACCGCCCATTCCAAGCTGTGCGGTTCGACGGTGAAGGTCGACCTCAAGATGGACGGCCCCAGGGTGACCGATTTCGCCCATGACGTGAAGGCCTGCGCCCTCGGCCAGGCCTCCTCCTCGATCATGGCCCGCCACGTCGTCGGCTCGACCGCCGCCGAACTGCGCGACCTGCGCGACACCGTCCGCCGGATGCTCAAGGAAAATGGCGCGCCGCCGGAGGGCAAATGGGCCGATATCGCCCTGCTCGAGCCGGTCCGGGACTACAAGGCCCGCCATGCCTCGACGATGCTGACCTTCGACGCGGTGGTCGATGCCATCGGCCAGATCGAGGCGAAGTCGGAGAAGGAGGCTGCCGCGGTGGCCCAGGGCTGAGATGGCCGGCCGGACCGACGCCGATCGACGTGGGCAGGTGCCATATCGCCCACGGCGGCCGCGCCCACAGTCCAACATCAGCCTCAGCCGAAGCCCGAGGGGCTTCGGCGAAAGATAGCTGCCCGAATTACGCTATTGCGGCGGAGTCGCAGCAACCGTGGCCGGCGGCGGCAGGGCTTCAGCCGTGCGCGAGAGCGGCTTTTCGAACGACACCGAGAAGCGGTCCTGCTGCTTGGGCTGGACCGGCTTCGGCGCGAGTTCGGCGACCGGTGCCGTCCCCTTCGGCGGCAGCACGTCGGCGAGCAGCTCGGTGGTGACGACGTTGGTGAGCCGCAACTCCGTGCGTGACAGCTCGTGCAGATCTTCCCACGGCGGCACGTTGAGGGCGAGCGAGAGCAGATCGCCGGCGCCGCCCATGTCGAAAGTGTATTTGGCCAGACGCCCGATGTCGCGCTCGACGATCATCAGGTCCTGCGCCGAATAGCTCGCGGCCTTAGCGTCGTCGGCGCGGTCGCCCATCCAGATCTGGTGGACACGGACATGCGCGGTGTCCGGCACGTAGCGCGTGGTGCCGGCCAGCAGCAGGAACACGCACATCGACTCGCAATAGGCCTCCGGCACGATCTTCGGCCGCTCGTTGGCCCGGCTCGGGCGCTGAGTCTGGCCAACCGTGGTGCGCATCTTCAAGGCGCGGAACCGGCGGCCCAGGCTGATGGCATCGTTGACCGAGCCGCCGCTGGAGTCGAGCACGAGGGTGGTAGCGGTGAGGTCGCGATCCCGGGCGAACTCCTCGAAATCCTTCGGGCTGTCGCCGGTGACGATGCCGACTGCGCTCACCCAGCCACAGTTCGGTTCGCACGCCACCCAACTGAACCGCATCGGGAGCTTGCGCTCTTCGAGCGCGGCGCCGGCGCGCGCCGAGTTTGACGTGATGGTGACCGTGCATCCGAGCACCGCACCCAGCGCTGCAACACCGAGAAGCATCCAGCGCAACCTACGCGACCGCAGCAATCTCACCCGCAATCCTTCCCCCTCGTAAGGCTCGGTTCGCAGTTCCTCGTCTTCCCCACCGGCTAGACCTGACAAGCTGGCCTCAAATCCGTTATTAGTCTGTCACATCCTTGCCTGGAAACGTATCCGGGCAATTCCTGAGCGTCCAGGTGCGGCGCACTGCGGCGCCGCTGAAAACCTGTCATTGTTGCATCACATCACCACACGAGCGCGAGAGCACGGGTTCCTTGCCGAGGAACCGGTCAAAGCTCGCACATCGGTTCGGCACGGCGCCCATGAAGCACTCATGTCCTGACCCAACCTGCCGTTCTGCGCACAGCCGGTCGGGGCTGCTGTCGCGAATCCCCCGCCGCGCGGCCCGGGCGCTGATCTGGCTGTATCGCCACACATTATCGCCACTGGTCGGCTACAATTGCCGGCACCTGCCGACCTGCTCGGTCTATGCCGATGAAGCGATCGCGCGCCACGGACTCTGGGCCGGCGGCTGGATGACGTTGGCGCGGCTGTTGCGCTGCCAACCGTGGGGCACCTCGGGCATCGACAATGTCCCGACTCAAATCCCACCGATAGCCCGCTGGTACCTGCCATGGCGCTATGCACGCTGGCGCGGCGTCAATGGTCCGGGCTGACGGCAGGCGGCATCTCGGACGACAACACCAAACCCGCATGTCGCGTGCGCCGAGGCTCAGCGACGCAGATCAAAGCGCCCGCGGGGACAGCGTCGATCGACGAACTCATGCACTGCAACATTTGATTTGAAGCAAATCGGACTAGCAAAGTCCCGCGCTAGGATTAGTCTCATCCATCGCGGCGGCGATGGGTCTGCAAGGAACATCTCCGCGCGGTCTTGCATTGATGTTGAAACATCCTTTCGGGAGGTCCAACAGATGCGCTGGACGATCCACCCGAGGTCGCGCCGATCGCGGACCGGCATAGATCATGATCGAGAGCGCGGCCATGATCATCATGATGTACGGCAGGTGGACCTGCTCTGCATCATCGCTCTGCTGATCATCATCGTCGGCGCGTGGCGCTACCTCGCCGACAGCACCACCCTGCCCCCGACGACGACGTCCTACATCGTTCCGAGCCAGTCCGTGCACTGGTGACGACCGACCATCTGTTACCAGCGCGGCCAGAAGAAAAAGTCATCCCGCCGGGGCGGCTCAGGATAGCCAGGAATCGAATCCGGTGGACGCGGCGCACGGCGCACACGCGGAGGCTGATAGTTCGTTTCTGCCGGTGCCGTTGCTTCGGCTGAAATCGTCGCATCGGCGGAGGGCGACCTCACCGAGAGCAGGACGTTCGATTCCCGCGTTCGCCAGCGGTAGCCAATGCCAAAATCGAGCGGCTGGGCGCGCTCGAACAGTCTGGCGTAGCTGTTCTGATACATGCCCGGAAACTTGTCGATCGGCCCGGCGTAGCGGCCGAACGGGAAGAACTGCCAGGCTCTGGAGTCGTAGCTGGCCAGTGGAATGCCCGAATCGTCCTGGATGATGGACGTACTGTTCTTCAACAGCCAGCTGCGAACCTGGGAGAAGCCGCTGAGATGCAGCAGATATGATGCGCTCTTCAGCAGGCTGTTGCCCGGTGCGAGAGGCTCGCAGAATTTGAGGAAGCCGCTGGCCTTCACGCCGGAATCGGACAGATCCGTGGAAAAGTAGTAGAGCGTCTTCTCGACGCCGTCGGAGCCGGCAAAAACGATGCGGGCGCCCTTGGTCGCGTTGCGGGTCGGCACCTCGTTCGCGGCACGCAGCGCACCACTCTCATCCAGCCAGACCAGGCTCGCGCTGCGGATGGTCTTGCCGGTGCGCGCCAGGAACACGTACAGGATCGGAAGCGTGCCTTCGATCTCGCCATCGCGCAGGTCGACCTTCATGTTCTTGGTGATGAAGAACGAGAAGCTCAAGACCGACTGCAGCGAACGTTCGACATAGGACAGCGCGGGACCGACGCTGCCCCGCGGCAAGCTGGTAAGGTCGGGAATGGGCCCGACAGGCTCCAGCGCGGCCAGCACGTAGGTCGTGGCTTTCGGAGCGAAGGCGTCCGCGTAGAGGAAGTCCGGCCCTGAAAAGAAATAGAACATCGCAGGCCGCGGCGCCGCGAGATTGGCATCCGTCCAAATCCGGATCTTCGACAATTGCCGCTGATCGAGCTGACTGAAGGCGTTGTCGAAGAAGGCCGCGTGCCGCCGCCAGGCCGGATCCTGCGTCAGCGCCGCGAGCGGCGAGCCGGCAGACGGCGCCATTCCCGCGAGCACGCGGGCCGTGTCATCGGGCGTGACGGTTTGAGCCCGAACGTCACAGCCGGTCGCCATCAACAGGACGGCAACGGCAAACCACAGTCTCGACACCAACAGCATTTCAATCCGGACCCGACAAGGCTGTTGCGGCGGTCCGGCGCGACCGCGCGTGAGCGAACCAATAGATCAGCAACCCCGACATCATCGCCACGGCGCCGAGCCCGGCCTGCCAGGGCCGCGCCGTGACCAGGTAGTACATCATGAACCCGGTCACGCTGAGGAAGATCAATGGCGTGACCGGATAGCCCCACGCCCGATACGGCCGCTCGAGCTCGGGGCGGGTGATGCGCAGTCTGACGAGGCCGAGCACGGCGAGGAACGAGCAGCACAACAGCGAGAACTGTACGACGTCGAGCACCGCCTCGAAACTCTCAGTGAACAGCATCAAGGTTGCCACCGTGAGCTGGAACAGGATCGCGTAGGCGGGCGCCCCGTTGCGCGCGCGACGTGCGAACACCGCCAGCGCCGGAATGTCCTCCCCCATCGTCATCAGCACGCGCGGACCGATCCACATCATCGCCGCGATCGACGGGATCAGTCCGATGCAGATCATGGCAGCGACGAAGCGTCCGCCGGTCTCGCCGAAGATGTGCGCGCCGGCGATGCTGGCGACCTGCAGCTGGCCGGCGAGTTCGCTCACCGGTGCCGACAGCAGGAACACCGCGTTCAGCGCCACATAGAGAACGAGCACGATCAGCGTGCCCGCGAGCAGCGCCCGCGGCAGGGTGCGCTCCGGCGCATGCAGTTCGCCGATGATGTAGGTCGCGGCATTCCAGCCTGAAAAGGCGTACATCACGAACACCAGACTGGTTGCGAACGCGGCGCTGGTGACGTAGCCGATGTCGGACGCGGCCGGCAGGAACCTCACGGGTTGCGGCGCCGAGATCGTCGCGCCGGCAATCAGGAAGGCTGCGATCAAGCCGAGCTTGAGCACGGTCGACAACAGCTGGAAACGGCTCGATTGCCGGATGCCGCCGAGCTGGATCAGCGAGACCAGCCAGACCGCACCCAACGCCAGCATGAGCGGCGGGACGCCCGGCAGGACGGCGCGGCCGTATTCGCCGAACGCCATTGCCGCCAGCGCCACCGGCGCCGCGAAGCCGACCGTGGCGGAGACCCAGCCGGCCATGAAGCCGATCGCCGGGTGGAACGCGCGGTTGAGGAAATTGTACTCGCCGCTCGAGCGTGGAAACATCGCGCCGAGCTCGGCATAGGACAGCGCACCGCACACCGAGACGAGACCGCCAACGACCCATAGTGCCAGAATGGCGAATCCGGACTGCAGATCCTTGACCTGAAAACCGAGGCTCGTGAACACGCCGACCCCGATCATGTCGGCGATCACGATCGCGGTCGCGACCGGCCATGACACGGACGCGATCGCGGCGCGGCCGGACCTTCCCGACCAGCTGTTAGCGTCCGCCTCGGATGCGGCCATGTCGTTGCGGGACGCGTGACGCCCCTTCCCTTCGCTTCAGGCTCATGTTCCAGCCGAACCATTCAATCATAGTTAACGCGCGCTAAATATGGCCATGGCAAGAGGTAACATGAAACCTATTTCGGACGATTTGCCGCCTGCGCCGTTGCGTGGGAGCGCCGCGGGTCTCACAATCACGACACGATCGCGTGGTGTGTCCCCTTCTGCGCCTGAACTGGCGGGGCACGATCCTTAACGCGACCTCAACGCCAGTGGCGCAGATTGAATGAAACCGAATGCTGGGGGTGGGCCTCTCGTTGCGGCCCTGGCTCGTCTTGGGACGCATGATCGGGACCGGTCCGAGATCGTCGAGATGTCACCGCCCGCGCCGTTTGGGGCGGCTGCGCGTGTGCGCGCGTCGGCCCGCCCTTAGCCTTCGCGCGGTTTATGGCGTGGCTGCAGCCGTGCTCTCGCTGTCGCTTGGACAATGCGGCCAGGCGCCCAATCCGGCCGCGCTGGCCGCCAATTCGGCACCCGCGCAAGATCTCACCTTCGACGAACGTTTTCCGGCGCCGGAGTTCGGCGACCGCTTCCCTTCGGCCCGCGAGAGCTTCCAGCTTCACACCCCCGCCGACTTCGCACCGAAGCCGCCCGCCTCTCGGGTCGCATCGCTCGCGCCGCAAGGACCGACGGCACGCGAGGACGTCACGACGCTCGTCAGCATGAATTCGTCGGCGTTTCCCTATTTCGGCAACAATCCGGCGTCCGATGCGCCGTTCCTCAATGTCAGCAGCGGCGAGCGCCGAGGCCATCGCAGCTTCTCGGGCCGGGTCTACTGGCAGGACCAGACCTACAACGACAGCCGCGTGCTGGTGCACGTTCCCGAACATTTCGACGCGCGCAAGCCGGGCGTGATCGTGGTGTTCTTCCACGGCAACGGCGCCACGCTCGAGCGCGACGTGCGCGACCGGCAGATGGTGCCGCAGCAGATCACCGCTTCCGGCGTCAACGCCGTGCTGCTCGCACCGCAGATGGCGGTCGATGCCGCCGATTCCTCCGCAGGGAAATTCTGGCAGCCGGGCGGCTTCAAGCGCTTCATGGACGAGGCCGCGACCAGTCTCGCCCGCCTGGCCGGCGATCCCGCCAGCGCCAACAGCTTTGCGACCATGCCGATCGTGATCGTCGGCTACAGCGGCGGTTTCCTCCCCACCGCATGGAGCCTCGAGGTCGGCGGCATCAGCGAGCGCGTGCGCGGCGTCGTGCTGCTCGATGCGGTCTACGGCCAGCTCGACAAGTTCGCCAATTGGATCGAGCGCAACCGCTCGGGCTTTTTCATCAGCTCCTACACCCGCAACACGGCGCGCCACGATCAGGAGCTGATGTCGATGCTGCGCAACCGCGGCATCGAGATGTCCCAGGATATCGACCGGCCGCTGCGTCCCGGCAGCGTCGTCTTCGTGGAAACCGACGAGGGCATCACCCATCGAGATTACGTGACGCAGGCCTGGACCCACCACCCGATCAGGGACGTGCTGACGAAGATGGCGGCGGCCCAGCCGCCGGTCCGGATCGCGGCCGGCGCCCAGGAACTCTCAGGCAGCACATCTAGCCGCTGACCAGCCGGTGCAGCGGCTGACGAGACGTCTCAGCTCTTCGGCAGTTTCGGCATGTTTTCGACGAAGCCGTTGAAGCAGGCCAGCCGCTCGTCCTGTTCCTTGGTGAACTTGCAGTCGGCCACCGCCTTGGCCTTCACCGCCTTCGGCTTGGCCGCGGGGGGAATCACGGCGTCGTAGCAGTCCAGCCGCTCCTTGGTTCCATCCTCGATCTCCAGGCAGGCCTGGAGCTTCACCGCCATCGATTGCGGCTTGGCCGGCGTCGCGGCTGCGGTCTTCATCCCCTTCGGCTTGACCTGCACCAGCGGGCGGTCTCCGACCATCGGCGCGCTGCTCTGGGCCAGCGCAGAGGTGCAATACAGCGCCGCGGCAAGGCTCAACATCGTCTTTTTCATGCCATGTCTCTTTCATCCAACCGTGGGCGCGGGAGATCGACCCCGTCCGAGACCGCGCGCCCGACATGGCGCCATCTCCGCCCTACAGCTCCCACCACAGCGGCTTTAATCCGGTCCGGCGGGTTTTGCCAAGCGCCTGTTCGCGGTGGACCTCAGGCCAGAACCGCGGCCGGCACCCGGGGACGGCTCGCCAGGATCGCGAGCAGCGCCAGCAGGACGAACCCCAGTGCGACGGGTCCGGTGGCGCCGAGGACATCGCGCGCGAACAGGCTGCCGCCGACTGCGGACCCGATGGCCTGGCCGATATAGAGCACGGAAGTGTTGAGCGACACCGAGGCCGAGGCCAGCGGCGGCGCTGCCGCGACCAGCCGAACCTGCTGCATCGAGTTGGTGGACGCAAATCCCAGCCCCCAGATCGCCGCCGCGACTGCCATCAGCGCGTAGACCCCTGCGCCGATTGTCCACACCGCGATTCCTGCGAACATCAGGCAGGTGAACAGCAGCGACGTCCGATACGGTCCCCAGCCGTCGACGATGCGGGTGGCAATGACGACGCCGAGGAAGCCGCAGGCGCCGCAGATCGCAAACACCAGTCCGACCTGGGTCGGATCGGCGCCGGTCAGCTTGGTCAGCAGCGGCCCCATGAAGGTGAAGATCACGAACTGCCCCGACATCTGCAGCGTCGTGATCAACAGCAGCAGCATGACCATGCGGTTGCGGCCGAGCGCAATCCAGGTCGAGAGCTCGACCGGCGCGCCCTTCAGACCCGACGGCAGGCGCCATGTCAGCAACGCGAAGCTGAGAGCTCCCGCCGCGCCGACGGCGACATAGGCCGTGCGCCAGCCCGAATGACTGCCGATGAAGGTGATCAGCGGCAGGCCGACGGCGGCGGCCAGCGACCAGCCGAGGAACACGTAGGCAATGGTGCTGCCGCGCTTCTCCGCGGGGCTGATCAGGGCGGCCGTTCCCGCCGCCTGCGGCGTGTACAGCGCGCCGACGGCGAGCATCAGCAGCCGGATCGCCAGCAGGCTCGCATAGTCCGGCGCGAAGGCGGAGGCGAGATTGCCGAGCGTGAGCACCAGCAGCGTCGCGCCCAGCAGGTGGCGGCGGTCGAAGCGGCTGGTGAGCCAGGCGGTCAGCGGCGAGCAGATGCAGAGCACCACCGCGCCGAAGGTGATCAGGAGCCCCGCGGTGTGAACGCCGGTGCCGAGGCCCGACGCGAGCTCGGGCAACATTCCGGCGGGCGCGAGCACCGAGCAGCCGGTGACGAGGTTGCCGAGCATCAGCGCGGTCGGTGCGAAGCGAGGTGGGGCGAGACTGGATGTCATGCCGCCTCATTAGCAGACATTTTCATGCATCTGCATGAAAATGTCTCATGCCGCGCATGACATTTCCGTTCCGGTCAGCATCAGCGCGCCGGCTGCGCCGACGCCTGTGGCGAAGGAAACCGAGCCCACGGAATCGGCGCGCCGGACGGATGGACCCCGGCTCTCGGCGGCGGACAGCTGTCCGTCAGCTTCTTCAGCGCGTTCTGCAGGCCCTCGCTACCGACCGAAAACGTCGACACGCCGGGGCGTACGGCATTCAGCGGCGCTTCGCTCAGATCGGCGCCCGGCGCCGACGCCAGCGCCCGCATCTGGCTTGCATTCAAGAACACGCCCCACGTTTCGCGATCGCTCGTCCGACGCGGCGGCGAGAGGAAGTTGAGCTTGATGTCCCCGCTCGCGATCGACAGCGCACCGGCGCCCGCTGCAGCGTTGCGCTCGACGTCCAGCTCGAACCGGTCCTGATCGAAGCAGACGAGTTGAAGGCGTGTGGTGCGGAACGAGGCTTCGCCGTCCTTGCGCGTCAGGATGGTCTTGTAGGCGATGCCGCGACTGGCGGCCTCGAACATCCAGGGACTCTCGACGCGTTCGCGGCGGTCGAGCCCGAAGCGCGCGATCTCCTCCCGCGTCAGCACGCGCATGCCCTCGAACGGGACCGACCGCGCCACCGTCAGCAGACCCGGATCGGCGCCCAGCCTGGTGATGTAGTCCAGCACCATCTTGTCGGAGCGCGCCATGGCCTGCTGCAACGCCTTCGCGCGCACCTCGGGAGCCGGCACGCCTCCGGTGAAGTTCAGGATGACGCGCGGCGAATGCACCGCGAGCGTCGCATCGGGCGCGATGTCGCGCGTGGCTGCACCGAGAATGACGTAAGGACAAGCGGAGTTGCACATCGCCCCACGGGTCCAGACCTCGCCATGCAGCTCGCGGCCGGATTGCTTCAGCCTGGTGCAGACCTCGCCTTCCTGAGGCTCGAAGCCGCACTCCTGGATGGTCGTGCGTCCGACCCGGGCCGAGGCCTTCTTCTCGCGCAGCCAATTGCCGATCGCGAGCCCCTGTTCGAGATTGCCGCCCGGCGAATTGAAGTAGATCGGCAGCTTGCGGTCGCCGATCTGCTTCATGAATTTGCGCAGCCGCGCCGCGGCCCCGCCATCGATCTTGCCTTCGGCCGCAATCCAGCTGTCGCAGCCCGGCCCGCAGGCGTCGGCCGGTCCCTTGACGAGGGCGAACGAAATCGGCGCGAAATTGTCCGCAAGCCGCGGTGATTTGGCGGGACGTTTCGACGGCTTGAGATCGGCCTCGGGCTTGACCGGAGCCGCTGGCGTGGCCCGTGCCGCAGGCTGTTGCAGGGCTGGCTTCTGCTGCACGGACGCTTTGGCCGACGCCGCCGGCTTGCCCGTCGGAGGCACCGCCGAACGCGAGGGCGCGCTCGTCAGCATGAGCAAGAGCAGCGCGGCCGCAATCTGGATGCCGCCACGCTGAAGAGAAAGAGAAAGCGGCGTCTTCGCAAAAGACACCATCGCCACACGTCCCCACGCCCCGAATACTTGAAGTTGTATCATACCGGCCTTCTGCAGCAATGTCCGCAGCGCAACAGGCTCGCCCAATCGGCTGGTTTTCCCTTCCCTCTCCCAGTTGCAGCCTGCAAATCCCCTGCTATACCCCTTGCTCCCGCTTACCTGCGCTCGTTCGCAGGAGTGAGCTCAAGGAGAGACACATGCCAGATTCCAAATCGCCTGATCCCAAATCCGAACATGCCAAGCCCGGCTTCCAGTACAGCCTCAGCAATTTGAAGCCCGCCGCCCCGGTCGAGAAGGTCACGGTCAGCTTCCCTGACGGCGCGAAGCGCGAATATCCGAGGGGAACCACCGGCCTCGACATCGCCAGGGGCATTTCGCCCTCGCTCGCCAAGCGCACGGTCGCGATGGCGCTGAACGGCGATCTCACCGACCTCAACGACCCGATCAACGAGGACGCCAGGCTCGAGCTCGTCGACCGCGACGATCCGCGCGCGCTTGAGCTGATCCGGCACGATTGCGCGCATGTGCTGGCCGAGGCCGTGCAGGCGCTGTGGCCGGGCACCCAGGTCACGATCGGCCCGGTGATCGAGAACGGCTTCTATTACGACTTCTTCCGCAACGAGCCGTTCACCCCCGAAGACTTCGCCGCGATCGAGAAAAAGATGCGCGAGATCATCGGCCGCGACAAGCCCTTCACCAAGGAGGTGTGGGACCGCGAGAAGACCAAGCAGGTGTTCCGCGACAAGGGCGAGGCGTTCAAGGTCGAGCTGGTCGACGCCATTCCGGGCGAGGAGCCGATCAAGATCTACTACCAGGGCGACTGGTTCGACCTCTGCCGTGGTCCGCACATGACCTCGACGGGCAAGATCGGGAACGCCTTCAAGCTGATGAAGGTGGCGGGCGCCTATTGGCGCGGCGATTCCAACAATCCGATGCTGACCCGCATCTACGGCACCGCCTTCGCCAGGCAGGAGCAGCTCGACGCCTATCTGAAGCAGATCGAGGAGGCCGAGAAGCGCGACCACCGCAAGCTCGGCCGCGAGCTCGACCTGTTTCATTTCCAGGAGGAAGGCCCTGGTGTCGTGTTCTGGCACGCCAAGGGCTGGAGCATCTTCCAGGCGCTGATCGCCTACATGCGCCGGCGTCTTGCGGGTGACTATGACGAGGTCAACGCGCCGCAGATCCTCGACAAGTCGCTGTGGGAGACCTCCGGCCATTGGGGCTGGTACCGCGAGAACATGTTCGCGGCGCAGTCGGCCGGCGAGGAGGCCGAAGACAAGCGCTGGTTTGCATTGAAGCCGATGAACTGCCCGGGTCACGTGCAGATCTTCAAGCATGGCCTGAAGAGCTACCGCGACCTGCCGCTGCGGCTCGCCGAATTCGGCGTCGTGCACCGCTACGAGGCCTCCGGCGCCATGCACGGATTGATGCGCGTGCGCGGCTTCACCCAGGACGACGCGCATGTGTTCTGCACCGAGGACCAGCTCGCCGACGAGTGCCTGAAGATCAACGACCTGATCCTGTCGACCTACTCGGATTTCGGCTTCGAGGGCGAGTTGACGGTGAAGCTCTCGACCCGGCCGGACAAGCGCGTCGGCACCGACGAGATGTGGGATCACGCCGAGCGCGTGATGGCCACCGTGCTGAACGAGATCAAGGCGCAGAGCAACCACATCCGCACCGAGATCAATCCGGGCGAAGGTGCGTTCTACGGGCCGAAGTTCGAATATGTGCTGCGCGACGCCATCGGCCGCGACTGGCAGTGCGGCACCACGCAGGTCGACTTCAACCTGCCGGAGCGGTTCGGCGCGTTCTACATCGACGCCGACGGCGCCAAGAAGGCGCCGGTCATGGTCCATCGCGCCATCTGCGGCTCGATGGAGCGCTTCATCGGCATCCTGATCGAGCACTATGCCGGCAGCTTCCCGCTGTGGCTGGCGCCGACGCAGGTCGTCGTCACCACCATCACCTCCGAAGGCGACGAATACGCCAAGCAGGTGCTTGCGGCGGTGCGGCGGGCGGGCTTGCGGGCCGAGATCGATCTGCGCAACGAGAAGATCAACTACAAGGTCCGCGAGCACTCGCTGCAGAAGATCCCGGCGCTGCTCGTCGTCGGCAAGAAGGAGGCCGAGACGCATTCGGTCTCCGTCCGAAGGCTTGGCCGCGACGGCCAGACGGTGATGCCGACCGCGGAGGCGATTGCCGCCCTCGTCGACGAGGCGACGCCGCCGGACGTACGGCGCCGTCAGCGCCAGGCGGCCTGAGCTGCCCCGATTCGGGAGTTGCATGAGCGCAGCGACATGCGGGAAAAGTTTCCCCGTGGGTCGCTTGCGCTCACCCGGCTACACGCGCTGCCAGGCTGATAGGCTGACCGCTGCATCCGTCGCACGCCTTTCCGCGTCCGCCGCCTGCAGCGCGACCTCGGCGCATTCGGCCATGTACAAGAACATCGTCGCGAGCATGCGCTCGACGGCCTCGCGTCCTCTCGGCTGGATGGTGATGGCGTCGTTGCCGCGGGCGAGCAGCCCCTGCTCCTGAGCGTCGCGCAGCAAGGTCAGCACGTGCTTGCGCGACACCGAGAAGCGCGTCGCCAGCCCGTTGATGGAGAGCGGCACGGGGCCATCGGGCGGGAACGGCCGGTCCGGCTCGCCGCCCTGGGCCAAACTGAACAGGATCACCATGCCGGCGGTGCGCTCGGCAAACGGCCCGAGCTCCGGCGCGCCGTCGAGCACACGCACGCCCGCAATGAAGCGGCGGCCGAGCTCGAGCACGAAGCTCTTGACGAAAGCGGGGTCGTTCAGCGCGGCCCGATAGGCCACGGCTGCGGGGATCACGGAGGTCATGGCGTCGAACTGCACGCCCCAGCGCTCGCGATGCAGGGCGATCAGTCGGTCGGTCGGCACCAGCGGCCGCCGCCTCCGGTCCAGGTTGGAGGCGGACGCCACCATGCCGGCCGCACGCATCAAGGCCAGCATGGCCTCGCATCGCCCGCCGCTGCACAGGTCGAGCCGCGCGCACATCTCCTTCATCGCGCCGACGGTGAGCCCAAGCTCGCCGTCGCGCTCCCCGACAAAATGCAGGTACAGCGCGACGTGCGGAAACAGCGCTCGCGCCCGGTCGCTCAGCAGCGCATTCAGGATGCGGTCGCCGCGATAGAGCCTGACCGCGGCGGCGGTCGAGGCCCGCATCGCCTGGGCGAAGCCTACGTGGCCGCGCAGGCGGATGACGGCGTCGGGTGAAGGTGTCAGCGCTGTCATCGGCACGTCGGTCCCTGCACGTCGAGCACCCCCGGTGGATCTCTCAGCACTATGTTTTTACCGATCTGCCAAAGGTTCGACAGTTTGCAGCGATTATCGCCGTTCGGACAGATGGCCGCAGCCGTCGCGCCATCCGCCCGTCGCAATGCGGGAAGCGAGGGGCTGGGACCCGCAACGGCTGCAGCATCAGGGCGGTAGAACCGATCAAAACGCCGTGCCATGGCCTCGTTGCAGGCGGGCCCGCATGCTATCTGTCGCGAGAACAATGAACGAGATCCAACGACGTGCCCGACGCGATTGAACTGCTGAAGACCCGCCGCTCCGTGAAGCCGCGTGAGATGAGCGGCCCTGGTCCCTCGCCAGCCGAGCTCGACACCATCCTGACCATCGGCGCCCGCGTGCCCGATCACGGCAAGCTCGCACCCTGGCGCTTCATCGTCTTCGAGGACGACGGCCGGCGCCGCGCCGGCGAGGTCATCGCCGCTGTGTTCGCCAGGAAGAACCCGCAGGCCACGGCCGCCGAGCTGGAGATCGAGAAGAACCGCCTCATGGAGGCGCCGCTGGTGATCGGGCTGGTCAGCTTCACCAGGCCGCATCCCAAGGTCCCGGCCTACGAGCAGGAGCTGTCCGCCGGTGCCAGCGCGATGAACATCCTGACCGCAGCGACGGCGCTCGGCTATGGCGGCTGCTGGCTGTCGGGCTGGTTCATGTTCGACCGCGACGTGCTCGACGGCCTCGGGCTGAAGCCGGAGGAGAAGCTCGCCGGGCTCATTCATATCGGCAGGCCGACAAGGCCGAACGAGGACCGCCCGCGCCCGGCGCTCGCGGACATCGTGACGAGGTTCTGAGGGCGATAATCTCCGCCGTCGTCCCTGCGAAAGCAGGGACCCATAACCACCGGCGGCAGTGGCGGCAGACGCTCGGGCGACACCACGCTTCACCACATCTGCCTGGGGTTATGGGTCCCGGATCGGCGCGCGCGTGCCGCGCGCTTGTCCGGGACGACAGTGGTGGGTATTGCGGACATCACGAAAATCACTGCCCCATCGTCACGCCGCCTTCGACGATCGCACGCCGAACCGCGCCAACAGACCCGCGATCTCCGACGCCGGCTGGGCGGCGCTGAACAGGAAGCCCTGGACCTGGTTGCAGCCTTCGGCGCGCAGCCATTCGAGCTGGTCTGACGTCTCGACGCCCTCCGCTGTGGTGATGATGTTGAGGCTGCGGCCGAGGCCGGAAATGGCGCGGACGATGGCGAGACAGTCGGCACGGTGCGCCAGGTCCTTGACGAAGGAGCGGTCGATCTTGATCTTGTCGAACGGGAAGCTTCTGAGATAGCTCAGGCTGGAATAGCCGGTGCCGAAATCATCCATCGAGATGCGGATGCCGAGCGCGCGCAGCTGATGCAGCGTCGCCAGATTGGCCTCGGTCTCGGCGAGCAGGATCGACTCGGTGATCTCCAATTCGAGCCGCTCCGGCGCCAGTCCGGACTGCGCCAGCGCATGCATCACCACCTGCACCAGGTTGCGGCTGCGAAACTGCACCGCAGACAGGTTCACAGCGACCTTGATCCCCTCGGGCCATCGCGCCGCCTCGTGGCAGGCCTCGCGCAGCACCCATTCGCCGAGCGGCACGATCAGGCCGATGTCCTCGGCGACGGGGATGAAGTCGGCCGGCGAGATCATGCCCTTGTCGGGATGGCGCCAGCGCAGCAGGCATTCGAAACCGGCGATGGTGTTGGTGGCGACGTCGACCAACGGCTGGTAGTGCAGCTCGAACTCCCCTTGCGCGAAGGCGCGGCGCAGATCATGCTCCATGTCACGGCGCTTCTGCGCCTTGAGGTCCATCTCCTTCTCGAAGAAGCGGTGCACGCGGCCGCCGTCCTGCTTGGCGCGGTACAGCGCCATGTCGGCATTCTTCATCAGCTCCTCACAGCTCGCGCCGTCGCGCGGCGACAGTGCGATGCCGATCGAGGCGCCGATGACGAGTTCGTTGCCGTCGATGTCATAGGGGGCACCGAGCGCCGCGATCAGGCGGCCCGCGCACTCGCTCGCATCTTCGGCTGTGGTCTGACAGATGATCACCGCGAACTCGTCGCCACCGAGCCGCGCGGCGAGATGGCCCCCTCGCATCTGCTGCTCGAGGCGGTCCGCTACCGCCTGCAGCAGCCGGTCGCCGATCGGATGTCCGAAGGAGTCGTTGACGTTCTTGAACAGATCGAGGTCGATGCACATCACCGCGATGCGCTTCGCTGCCGAAACCGCGACATCGAGCTCCTGCGTCAGCCGCTGCTGGAAGAACACGCGGTTCGGTAGGCCGGTCAGGCCGTCATGATGCGCCATATAGGCGATGCGCGCCTCGGCGCGGCGGCGCTCGGTGATGTCGACGATCGCCACCAGCACGCCGTCGCGGCCGTCGAAGGCGATCTCGCGTCCATAGGTCAGCACCTCGATCTCGCTGCCGTCAGCCTTGCGATGGCGCCAGTCGCGGTGGAACAGATCGCCGTCGGAAAGCTTGAGCAGCGCGTCGTCGAGCGTCTCCCATTCGCCCGGCGGCCAGAGATTCCACGCGCTCATGCGCAGCAGGTCGGCGCGGCCGTAGCCATAGTGCCGGACCATGGCATCGTTGACGTTGAGGATCTGCGCCGTCCTGCGGTCGAGGATGCACATCGGCATCGGATTGGCATCGAACAACAGCCGGAACGACGCCTCGCGGCGCTTGAGCGCGGTGACGTCGGCAATGGTCAGCGAGACGATGTCGCCGAAGGCATGGGCGCCGAGCCGGAGGTTGCGATCATGGCTGTCGAGCTCGAACTGATCGCTCGCGCCCGAGGTCACGACGCCGATCAGCCGCGCCATCACCTCCGGCGCGCCCAGCATGTCGCCGCCCTGCATCAGCCGAAGCCATTGCAGCGTCAGAGGCGGCAGCCTGAGCAGCTCGGCCGCCGCCCGGTTGTGGTGGACCACCTGGAAATCGCAAGGCTGGCCCGCGCCGTCGCGGATGGTCGCGAGCGAGACGACGCCGTCATCCGTCGTCGAGAAGATCGCATCGAGCAGATTGTATTGCGCGGCACGCTCGTTGACGTAGGTGCCGACCAGCGTACTGCCCCAGCGCGAGCTGGTCGGCAGAGCCAGCACGTCGTAGGTGCGGACCATGCCGTCGCGCACGCAATGAGCCGTCGCCAAATGCGGCTGCCTGCCCGACAGGGCCGCGTTGGCGGCCTCGGTGAGCACGGTCGCGCAATCCGGCGAGACGGACTCGACCGCGATGTCCCAGCGTTCGTCCTGCAGCCATTGCTGGACGTAGCGTCCGCTGCGCGAAATCTCCAGCACGCCATGCTCGTTCCTGAGCACCGCGACGTGATCCGCCAACCGGCCGAGACTGCCGAGCATCACGTCTTCGTAGCGCGGCAGGCTTTGGCCCGGCTTGAGCGCCGCCTGCCATTTGCGCCTGAGCACCGGGATGTCGTCGAAGAGATCGTTGCTGACCTTTTCGGACGTCGTCTTGGCGGCACTCATCGCATTCCTCACGCATTCACGGCGACCCGCCCGCGGGCGGTTCTCGCTTACCAATGCGTTGCTTGCGTCTAATGAGTTGTAAAGGGCCGGAATGATCGGAGGGCCTTGATGGAATATGACAGTTTAAAGTCGTCTCATGGTTAGTGCGCGTTAGCGACTATGACGGCACGTCACCTCGTTCGACGATGCCGCTCGCCGGATCGTGATGGGCGGCGTCGTTCCGCGGCCACGAGCATGATGTCGCGCTCCCGCGGCGGAGATCCGCCCGGGTGATGCCTGATACGAACCCTCGACAAACGTGAGGGCGCAGGGAAGGCCGGACCTCGACTGAGGCCCGTGGCCCGCCTGCTCAAAAAAATGCAGGCGGCAGGTACCACAGGTCAGCCGGAAACCCGGCCCTCCCTGCGCAATGGTTGAACGGCTGCTTCGCGTTCTCCCTGGTGCACCGGGCTTTCTGGCCACCATATCGCGACAATGCGCTTGCGCGCATTGCGCGGGACATCAGCGTCGGGATGTCAGGACCGCGCGACTTGACCGTGCGCAGCGAATTGTTCGTCGGCACGAGAGACCCCGCGCTGCAATCCACCACGCCCACCGCTCCCCGCCCCGCGTGCCGTGACGACCGCGATACGCCCCTCATCTCGGGACGGGATGCGCGGAAAGATCGGCCCGATTTGCCCGACGAGGCTGGGCAAGAATTCCGGGCTTTTCCGTTGAGCTGCGTGTACGATTTGTCACATCATGAATCGAACTTTCAAGAGCGGCGAGAGCCGCGAGCAGGCCAGCCTTCTTCCGCCACGGATCGAGGACTATGTCGGGGACGACAACCCGGTCCGGGCGATCGAGAGCTTCGTCAAGGCGCTTGATCTGGCGAGTTTGGGCTTCAGGCACGCCAAGCGCGGTGTTGGTGCCGGGCAGCCGCCCTATGATCCGTCGGATTTGTTGAAGCTCTACCTCTACGGCTACATCAACGGGATCAGGTCGTCGCGCCGGCTGGAGCAGGAGGCTGGCCGCAATCTCGAGCTGATCTGGCTGTTGAAGAGCCTCAAGCCCGGCTACCGAACGATTGCCAAATTCCGCAAGGAGAACTGGCAAGCGCTGAAGGCGACCAACCGTAGCTTCGTGCTGCTGCTGCGCGAACTCGGCCTGGTGGGCGGGACCCTGGTTGCGGTCGATGGCGCCCTGTTCCACGGCAACGCCGCCAAGGACAGCATCTTCACGCGCGGCAAGCTCGCCAAACAGATCGCCAAGCTGGATCAGGAGATCGAGGCCTACGGGAAGGCTTGCGAGGAGAACGATGCCGCGGAAGCCAAGCAGCGCCCCGAGGGATCGGGGGGCGGCCCCAAGGGCGGCGGCGATGTCGGCGACAAGATGAAGGAGCTGATGGCCCGGCGGGCGCGCGCGCAGGCCGATCTTGAGGCGATCGAGAGCGGTGACAAGGGGCAGGTGTCGACGACTGATTCCGATGCGCGGCTATTGAGCAAGGGCGACCAGACCATCGCCGGCTACAACGTCCAGAGCGTCGTCGACGACAAGCACAAGCTGATCGTCGCCAGCGAAGTCGTCAACCGCAGCGATGCTGGGCATCTCCACATGATGGCACAGGCGGCCAAGGAGATCCTCGAAGTCGACACCCTGCAGATCCTGGCCGATACCGGCTATTACAGCAGCGCAGACATCAAAGCCTGCGAGGATGACGGCATCACGGCCTATGTGCCGCTGAACGACACCAACGGCAAGGTCGAGAAGGAGGGTCGCTTCCCCCGCAAGGATTTCCGCTATGATGCCGCGACCGATACCTACCGGTGTCCGGCCGGCCAATCGCTGCATCCGACGAAGAAGCCATGGACTAACGTCAGTGGCCGGATCGAATACCGCTATTTCGGCTCAACCAAGATCTGCGGCAGTTGTCCATTGAAGGCATCCTGCCTCTCCCCAAAGGCAACGTCCCGCAGCGTCAGCCGCTGGGAGCACGAGGATGTTCTCGACCGTCATCGCGAGAGAATGGCAGGCGAAGCCGCCGCTGACCTGATGCGTCGTCGCTCCGCCATTGTCGAGCACCCCTTCGGGACACTGAAGTCTCGCGCCGGCTATCAGCACTTCCTGGTTCGCGGCTTCGACAAGGTCCGCGGGGAATGGAGCCTGATGGCGCTCTGCTACAACTTCACGCGCCTGCTCAACATTCTAGGCCTCGACCGGTTCTTGGTCTGCCTCGCAGACAAGCTGCGCATGACTCACGACCGATGCTTCGTCGCCCTTGCGGCCGCTCTGCACGCGATTCAGCTCGTCTCCCCGCGATTTCAGGCTAGATTCTCGCTATCGCTCGTGATCACGCCGGTGCGGGCGGTCCCAGACCCATAATCAGGATTCTTGCCCAGCCTCGACGGCGCAAGGACTAATAACTGCGACACAGTAACCCGACGGGCAAACATGACACGAGTCATGTCGCGTGCACCGCCACCTCGACAATTACCGCTGTCGTCCCGGCCTTGAGCCGGGACCCATAACCACCGGCCTCGATGATGCGGGCAGCTGGCAGCGACGTCCCACGAGAGCATCCGCGGTATGGGTCCCCGCGTTCGCGGGGACGACACTGTTGATCAGGTACGTTCCCGCCGAAAACTTCGCTCTTGCATCACTCCTCCTCCAGACGGATGTCGGCGTCGCTGAGTGCCTGAATGATCCGCTCGATGTCCTCGGGTTCGATTGTGTTGCCCGGGCAAAGCGCGTTCAGTTCGTCGAACGTGATCCGGCCCTTGCGCTCGCCGACCTCGACGGCTTGGCGGATGATGTCGGATATCTGCATGCGGCTCCCCCGGAGATTGGCTCTCATAGATAGCGGGGAGAGTCGGTGTCGCGTGCGCGCGGCTCAGCGCGCCAGCACCTCGACTTCGCCGTCGACGCCGTTGACGACGTTGAAGGAGCGCTCGAACACCTTGCCTTCATACTTGGCGATGGCGCGGTAGTCGCCTTCGGACAGCACGACCTTCGGGAACGCGCCGACCGATTCCTTGATGACGTCGCCGCCGGGGTTGATGACCGACCAGGCGGTGTTGGCGAGCGCCTCGCCGCCCTTGTCGGAGACGAGCTTCAAGGTGATGACCGCGGCACGGTGGGTGACGGTGACGTCGGTGAGCTTGCTGGCCTGGACGCGGATGTCCGAGCGAACGACGGCGTTGGCGTCGCCATAGTTCGAGACGATGTAGTAGGTCCCTTCGGGCAACATCAGCACGTCGCCGGCGGCGACGTTGGGAACGATCGGCGCGCGCTCGCGGCCATCGAACTGGCTGCCCTTGTAGATCGCGAACGAGATCTGGTTCTGCGGGATCTTGCTGGCGCCGACCCGGCCCTCGAGGCGCAAGCCCCCGGCCGGCAGCACGAAGGCCTCGCGATCGGTTTCCGACTTGAGGTTCACCGACTTCACCGCACTGACGAGACCGAGCGCGACGTGGACGACGTAATTGCCGGGCGGCAGCACGATGTTCGGCGTGGCACCGCGATCCTCGCGGAGCATCTTGAAGGTGCCGGTCTCGTCCGGCCGGTCGGCGAAGACGCGCCAGACCAGGCCGCCATTGATGTTCGGCAGATCCTTGCCGTAGCGCGCCGAGAGCGACAGCACGCCCTGATTGGGCGCTGCCGCCGGCGGCGCCGCGATCGGCGGGATTGCGGCGGGAGCGCCCGGCGGTATCGCGGCGACCGGCGGTCCCGGCACGGCCTGCGGGGCCGGCGGCGGAACCGGGGCGGCGCCGGGGCCGGACGGTGGAGCCAGGCTGACGGCGGCGCCGGGATCGGGCACCGAAGCCGGCGGAACCGGAGGCGGCCGGTCGCCGAACAGCTGCGCCGCGGCGGGCGCAACGGTCAGCCCGGCGAGCAGGCACGACAAGGCGGGCACAAGCCAAAGCCGCCCGCTGCGCCGGAACCTGGTGAACCCGCGACCTGTCGTCATGGTCCTGCTTTTGACCGAAAACGCGGCAAATTCAAGCCTCTACTGACCCCTCCGGGAAACCCCTCCCCAACCGGCGCAACCGGGCCACGGGCGCGCGCCCACGGCTGCCGCCGTGGCCGCTCCCATCCTGCCGCCACTTCAATTCGGCGACATCGGAGACACCGGTCAATCGGCATAAAGGATGCTTCTGATAGGCTCACGGCCGGGCCGGCTGCGAGCGTCATGTGCCATTGACCTGCTCGTTGCATAGTTGAGTGAGCTTGGAGACGACAGTGCTGGATATGTTGAAAGGACGCCGCCAAAATGGGGCCGAAAGCGCAGATATCGGCCTCGGCACGATCCGCAAGCCGGTCATCGGCCTTGCTCTCGGAGGCGGCGCGGCGCGCGGCTTCGCCCATATCGGCGTGATCCGGACCCTGATGGCGCACGGCATCGTGCCCGACGTGGTCGTCGGCACCTCGATCGGCGCCGTGGTCGGCGGCGCCTATGCAGCCGGCCAGCTCGATACCCTGGAGGAATGGGCGCGCAGCCTGCAGATGCGCAACATCCTCGGCTATCTCGATATCCGCCTCAACGGTTCCGGGCTGATCGGCGGCGAAAAGCTCGCAGCCCAACTCGAAGCCTCGCTCGGCCGCACCGCCATCGAGGACCTGCCGATGAAGGTCGCCACCGTGGCGACCGAAATCCGCACCGGCCACGAGATCTGGCTGACCCATGGCAGCCTGGTCGACGCGATGCGCGCCTCCTACGCCCTGCCCGGCATCTTTGCGCCGGTCCTGATCGGCGATCGCTGGCTGGTCGACGGCGCCATGGTCAACCCGGTGCCGGTGTCGGCGGCGCGCGCGCTCGGCGCCGAAATCGTGATCGCCGCCAACCTGTCGAGCGACGTGTTCACCCATTCGACCACGATCTATTCCCATGGCCAGCCCGTCGAGGTGCCGGAGACGGTGATGGAAAGCACACCGCCGAAACGCCGCTTCGGCCGGCTGTTCTCGGCCGAGCGCGCCGTGAAACGGCAGTTCTTCGGCGGCGGCGGCCGACCGGGCATCTCCTCGGTGATGGTCGACGCCTTCAACATCATGCAGGACCGCATCACGCGCGCACGCCTCGCCGGCGATCCGCCGGATCTTCTAATTTCACCCCGGGTCGGACAGATCGGCTGGTTCGATTTTCACCGCGCGGCCGATCTCATCGCGTTCGGCACGAGAGCGGCCGAGCGCGCGCTGGATTCCATCCAGGAGGCGATCGGCGCTGCGGCACCGACCGGCGGCGGAGCTACGCCGTCTTGATGTACTGACGCAGCGCTTCCTGCTCGGTCTCGTATTCCTGGACGCGCCACTTCACGACGTCGCCGATCGAGATCAGGCCGACGACGAGGCCGCCGTCGATCACGGGCAGATGACGGAACTTGCCGTTGGTCATCATCTCCATGATCGACGCCACCGTGTCCGCCGGCTTGCAGCTGACGACGCGGCGCGTCATCACCCCCGACACCGGCTCGGTGAGAACAGTGGCGCCGCGCTCGCCGAGCGAGCGCACGATGTCGCGCTCGGAGAGAATGCCCTCCATCCGCGTGCCCGACATCACCAGCACCGCGCCGATCTTGCGATCGGCGAGCAGCTTGGCGGCTTCGGCAAGTGTGGTCTGGGGCTCGACGCTCTCGACCTTGTGGCCCTTGGTGTCGAGGATCGCACGTACTGTCATTGCTCGTCTCCTTGAGAGGCCGGTGCGCCTTCTTGAGCGAGGCGTCGTTGCGGCCGATGCCTGCAGCAGTTTTCAGTCAAGCGAGTATTCGATCAACAGTCTGGCAATGCAAACGATCCAACTTTGTCGATCGCGCTCAGGTTGCAGTGCCGTCGGCAGGCCGGCCTTGGTCTACGAAGACCGGCCTCAGATTCGAAGAAAATCGGCCTGCCTTATTTGCCCGGAATCGTGCCCCGGTTGCATCAGGCGCAAATGATGAATGAAATCACGCGCGCTCGCAAGCGCAGGATCGCGGCAACTAACCGTCGATCGGATCGGATGGCAACGCAGGTGCAGCATCATCACGCACATGCGGGATCGGATCGAACAGCGCAAACAGGATGAGACCGGCGACGAAGCCGCCGATATGGGCCTGCCAGGCGACATCGGCGCCGTCGGCGCCCGGCGTCAGATCGAAGGCGCCGAACACGATGTTGACGCCGAACCACACCGCGAGAAAGACGAGCACCCGCGGGTTGCGCAGCGCACGCCACAGCGACAGCGCCGGCACCCTGGCCGCCGCCTCGGCGTCGCCACGGCCGAACGACAGGAAGCCGCCCCTGACGAAGGCAAAGCGCATCGCCGCGGCCATTGCGCCGGACACTGAGGCCGAGGCGCCGATCATCGGCGCCAGCGCGTGCTCGTGGGTGACGAGATGCGCCAGCGCGCCCGCGGCCGCCGTAACGGTCAGGAACAGATAGAACCGCACGGCGCCGAAGCGGCGCGCCAGCGCACTGCCGAACGGCAGCAGCCACAGCACGTTGAAACCGATATGGGTCAGATTGGCATGCAGCAGCGAGTAGCTGACGAAGGTCCAGATCTTGGCCGCGGTGCCGCCCGGGAATGCGCCGTCCAGCAGGGTCTGGTCGTACCGTTTCGGGACAAAGGCGAACAGGTCGATGATCCAGCCGTCCCACTCTTCCGGCAGCAGCACGCGCAGATGGATGAAAGCGATCAGGACGATGTAGGCCGTGAGCGCCCCCGGCAGATTCAGCACCGGCTCCCGCGCGGCCTGAAGCGGCGGATCATGGGGGTCTGACGGTGAATCCAAGGGGCCGCACGCCTTCGAACGAGAGGAACAGACCCGTCAGATAGGCGGCTTTGGCCAAGATGTGCAAGCGCACACATGCAGAGTTTGTGGACGGGCTGGAGGCCCGGCTTGACGCAGATCTCGAAAGCAAAGAGGGAGAGCTCTGAGAAAGCCCTCCCTCGCGAGATCCGCCGGTCTTGTCCGCGTCGGGAGAGCCTTGGATCAATGTCCCGCTCTTCCGGCGCGGCGACCGGACTCGTTTGACGCCGCCCCGTGTCCTTCACCGTGTCGCGGCGGACCTTCCACCTTCCGGCCGCGACCTGATCAATGCATCATTAACGATGCCGGGGCCGCCGCCAAGTTCATCGTTAATTTAACCTTAACGCGCGGAAGGCCGGGGGAAAGCCGGGGAAGATCGCACCATCGGCATGGACGCTGCACAACCCCTCCTGCACAACGAACCAGGGAAGCCCCTGGACGAAAGCGGGACAGCGATGTCCTGCCGGCGTCGAGGGCGCGAGGGGTTATTCAGATGAAACATCCGTCCAATCGCGAGTTCTTCGCCTATTGGAACGCAAGGCGTGGCCGCGCCAAGGCACCGGAGCGCAGCGATTTCGAGCCGGCGGCGGTGCGCGAGCTGCTCGGCGACATCTTCGTGCTGTCCTGCGATGCGGCAAGCGGCTTTCCGTTCCGCATGGCCGGCACGCGCCTGTGCGCCCTGCTCGGCGGCGACGTCAAGGACCAGAGCTTCCCGGCGCATTTCGTCCCCGGCAGCCGCGGCGAGATCGAGGAGATCACGACCGTGGTCTGCGAGGAGACGCTGCCCGCGATCGCCGGCGTCAGGGCCGAGGCGCCGGATCGCAGCACGGCGCATTTCGAGCTCCTGCTGCTGCCATTCGCCATCCGCGCGCATGAGCCGATCAGCCTGACCGGCCTGCTCGCCCCGTTCGAGACGCCACAAGGCGCGCTCGGCCCGCTGGAAATGGTCTCCTGGCGCTACATCCATCCGCCGGCCGAGCCGATCGTGCCACGCGCGCTGCGCAAGCTCGCACTCGCCCGCGGGCTCATGGTGTATGAGGGTTTGCGCTAGGCAAACAGGCCGCGCTCGCCTCAGGGCGAGCCCGTTAGCGGCGTCAGCCCACTGCCGTCGGGCGCGAATGCCGCGACGTGATCGGAGACGACGAAGGACATGAGATCGCGTCCGACCACCAGCGGCCCTCGATAGGTGCTGCGGGTGCGCGCGCTCAGGGCATCCTCCGGGACGTCGGGCACAGGCTTCACCGTCGCGAACACGATGTGCGAGTAGACCGCGAGCTTTGGCTTGGCCTGCGCGAAAATCTTGCCGGCCTCCTCGGGCGAGGTGTGATGATCCTCGATGGCGCGGTAGTTCGGGTAGGATGTCAGCAGTTCCGGATCGATGACGGCGACCTCATGGATGAGGAGATCGGCGCCTTCGGCCGCCTTCGCCACCCGCGGATCGGGCTTGGTGTCTCCGGACAGCACGACCTTCTTGCCATCGAATTCGACGACATAGCCGAACGCTGGCTTGATCTTCTCGCCGTGATTGACCTCGATCGCGGTCACCCTGACGCCGTTGCTGTCGTAGACGACTCCCGGCGCGACATCGGTCGCGGCAAAGGCAGCGCCTTCGGGCGGGTAGTTCTCATCAGCGATACGGATGCGGATGTCCTCGGCGAACGCCTTCGTGAGGTTCTCGGTCATGGCCACCGTCCCCTGCGGTCCGAACACCACCATCGGCTTCTTGCGCGAGGCCCAGGGCGTGCCGATCCATCCGCTCAGCCACATGTCGGGCAGACCCACGACATGGTCCGAATGCAGATGCGTGATGAAATGCGCGGTGATGGAGCCGAGCGGAATGCCCTTCTGGAAGAGGCGGATGGTGGAGCCGCGCCCGAGGTCGAACAGGAGCCGCTCGGGCCCAGCCTCGATCAGGGTCGCGGCGCTGAAGCTCGACAGACGCGGCGTCGGCGTGCCGGTCCCGAGCAGTGTCACCTTGATCTCGGCCGCGCCGGCCGGCATCGATGCCACGACGGCGCACGCCAGCGCCACAGTCGCGCATATCAGGCTTCGCATCGGACGTCCCTCCCGTTTCATCTTGGCGCGATGACGCGCGGGCGCTGTCTAGCAGGGTCTCCGGCTCTCCTCCATGGGAGTTTGCAGCCGGCTCCATGTCGTTCCGATAACGCTGAATTAACCGTGCAGCATTTAGTTTCGTTGCTGGAGCGTCCGGCGCTGCTAAGAGCCCGGCTTTGAGTGGCGAAACATGGCGTTGCCGAATAAAAAACAATCACTTCCGGCCGCCGAGGAGCGCCGCCGTTTCCAGCGGGTCAAGGTCCACCTGCTCGGCCGCTACATGCTGCCCGACCGCCGTGAGTTTCCCTGCCAGGTCATCAACATGTCGCCCGGCGGGCTCGCGCTGCTCGCTCCCGGCATCGGCAATGTCGGCGACCGCGTGATCGCCTATCTCGACCATATCGGCCGCGTCGAGGGCAAGATCACCCGCATCATCGACAACGGCTTCGCGATGACGATCGGCGCGACCGCGCGCAAGCGCGACAAGCTCGCGGCCCAGCTGACCTGGCTCGCCAACCGCGACATCCTCAACCTTCCGGAGGATCGCCGCCACGACCGTATCATTCCGCGCAACCCGATCGCGGTGCTGACGCTCGAGGACGGCACCAAGATGACCTGCCGCATCATCGACATGTCGCTGTCGGGCGCGGCCATTGCGGCCGAGACCCGGCCGCCGCTGAAATCGCAGGTCATGCTCGGCCGCGTGCAGGCGCGCGTGGTGCGCAATCTCGAAGGCGGCTTCGCCATCGAGTTCGTCCATGCGCAGCTCGCCGAAACGCTCGAAGAGAGCGTTACCGCGCGGTAAAGCCGAAAACCCCACGAATCCCGCAACTTCACGGAGAGCAGGCGTCCGCCACCGCGGGCGCCGTTCGGCGTTCGGCCATCGCATGCCGCATCCGGTGGAGTTAATGCAGGGCCTGAAAAGCGCCGCCGACGCTGCAACGGCAGCGGTTCGCGTCTTAATGCGGAGCATTTGAATCAATCCCGATCGATTCAAATTTTAAGCGAATTCGATTCAACAAAGATTTGATTTATCGCCTTGTTTGAATTGGGTTTTCGTCAAATCCATCGTGGCGATTTAGCGGCAGCGAAAAATCTTTGTGAGACACATGGTCCCAACGAAAACGGGGGCCAAAATGGTTAGGCGGACGGGACAGGCGAAGGGTTTGGCGGTGGTCGCCTTCCTGATGGCGATGGGCGCAGTGGCGCATGCCGGTGATGACCGGGTGCTCTACGCGAGCCTTGGCGACACGACGCGGGCCCCGATCGGCTGGATCGAGTTCTGCACCGAGACTCCCGAGGAATGCCGCGGCGGCGCTTCGCAGCCTCGCGACATCGTGCTGTCCCAAACCGCCTGGCGCGATCTGCTGAAGGTCAATCGCTGGGTCAACGAGAACGTCAAGCCGATCACCGACATGGACCATTGGGGCGTGGTCGAGAAATGGTCGTTGCCGACGGACGGCTATGGCGACTGCGAGGACTACGTGCTGTTGAAGCGCAAGCTGCTGATCGATGCCGGCTGGCCGCGCGAGGCGCTGCTGATCACGGTGGTGCGCGACAAGAAGGGTGAGGGACACGCCGTCCTCACCGTGAAGACCGACAAGGGCGAATACGTGCTCGACAATCAGAACGAGAGCGTCGTCGCCTGGACCGAGACCGGCTACCGCTTCGTCAAGCGGCAGTCGCAGAGCGACCCGAACGTGTGGGTCTCGCTCGGCGACGGTCGCCCGGCAGTGGCCACCGCCAGCGCAAGAGAGCGCTGATTACAGAGGCGAGACACGAATTCGAGTTACGCGACCCGGTCACATCCCCACCCCTCCCCGTCCCAGACCGGTTCGCGCGCGGCCAGCTCTCCCCCAAGGGCTGGCCGCAACTTTTTTTGGCCTTGCTTCGACGATATGTCGCAGACGGGGCGCGGCGCGTGCCGGGCAACCTTGTTTTCCCTCGACCGTCGGGTTTAGGTTGTTGGCATGATGATGATCCTGCGAAGCGCGACCTTGCTGGCCGCAGCCCTCACCCTGGCGAACTGCTGCATGTCGGGGACCGGCTGTTCGGGACCGGTGGCCTCGGCCAACGCGCCCGCAGCCTCGCCGGCGATGGCCGCCACGCCGACCGCGATCGGAGCGCAGCAGACGACCGCAGCCGCCGACTGGGACGGCCGGGTCACCTCCTCGGAGCCCGACACCGACATGGCGATGGAGCCGGAGATCGGCGCTGCGCCGCGCAAGGGCGGCAAGCGCAAGGGCGACGCCCGGGTCGACGTGATGTCCTCACAGTCGAGCTCCAGCTATCGCGGCCGGATGAGCTGGGAGGACGAACAGGCCGCCGACCTCGCCGACGAGGCCCGCCTCAAGCAGAAGCTCACGATCTGCCGGAACTGTAGCGTAACCCAGTAAGCGACTGCTTCCGCTGCGCTTTGACCGATGCCGGCGGGGCCCGGCCGGCAGCCGCAACTGCGACAACCGCATGGCTGGCCCGGGCCATTTCGGGCTTGCAGGCCTCTCTTTTGTCGGATTTCCTAATCAGACCTTGACGACGAGGTCCGTCCGCTGAGCGCACGCGTTGTGCCTCGAGCTGACGGCGTCCATCGCTCGAATTTTCGGCCTCTCCCATTTTCGGGAGACGCACCCGACGTTTTTTTCGATTTTGGATGGTTTCGTGATGAATCCCGTGATGCGCGACATCAGACGCTACCCCGAGAAAAGCGCTGCCAGTCCGGCGCGGGGATCTCAGCCGATCGCGCTCGCCGCCGCCACTCTCCTGGTCCTGGTCGCCGGCATCGGCGGGATCATGCTCTGGCGCGCCTATGGGGGCTCATCGGTCGAAGCCGAACGCGGCGCGGCAACGCGACAGTTGCAGGCCAGGACGGTGCAGGCCTCCGAGCAATTGGTGGAGAAGACCAAGGGCCTGGAGGCCACCCAGCAGGAATCGATCGACCAGTTGCAGATGATGCAGGAGCAGTTGCAGAGCATGCGCCGCCTGCTCGCCGCTCAGCAGGCCGACACCAAGCGCCTGTCCGACCAGGTCTCGACTCTGAAGGACTCCGTCGACGGCCTGCGCCAGTCCTTCGCCAGCGCGCAATCCTCGGAACAGGCCGCGACGCCGTCGCGCAATCGTAACATCCGGGCGCGCGCCCATGCGAGCCGCAGCGGACACCGGCATCGCCGCAGCCGATCCTGAGCCGGACGAACCGCGTCTTCCCTGTACAAATCCCGCCGAATTTTCCCGGTGTCTTGTGAAATGCTTCACAGAGCAACGCGCGGATTCGGGCCATCCTGAGGTCACCGGATGGCGAGCCAATTTCAGGATGGCGCAGGGCCAATTTCAATATCCGGGGCTGGCAAGGTCGTTGGCGCTATACTGCGCCGACGGCCTTGTTTTTTGGTGGTTCCCCTGATCGCAGGATGCCGACGGAAACTGCGCGGCGAGGCCTCCTCTCCTGCTGGTGACTTGCTTTTGACCGGGAGTTCTCGGCTCAATGCGCGCCTCACCTCTCCAGAGGAGCCGCCATGTCAGCCGAACTGTCCGCCGAACCTGCAACGACGTCTGATGTCATCGGACTGACCAAAGTCGCTCCCTTCTCGCGCCGCGGCTTCATGACCGCGTCCGCGGCGGTGACGGCCGGCTACACCCTGGCGGCGGGCCCCGTTCGGGCCGAGGTCATCACCACCGACACCAGCGGCCTCAATGCCGGCGATGCGAAGGTCAAGGTCGCCGATGGCGAAATGCCCGCCTATTTCGCGAGGCCCGCCAGCGCCAGCAATCCGCCGGTCGTCCTGGTCGCGATGGAGATCTTTGGCCTGCACCAGTACATCAAGGACGTGACGCGGCGCCTCGCCAAGCTCGGGGTGCTCGCAGTGGCGCCGGACTACTATTTCCGCGGTGGCACCGACCTCACCAAGATCAGCGAGATCAAGGAGCTGCTGCCGATCGTGAACGCGAAGCCCGATGTGGAGTTGCTGTCGGATCTCGACGCGACGGTGGCCTGGGCCAAGTCACAGGGCGGCGACACCTCGCGCCTCGGCATCATCGGTTTCTGTCGCGGCGGCCGCACCGTGTGGGAATATGCGGCCCACAATGCCGGACTGAAAGCCGGCGTCGCTTTCTATGGCCCGCTGATCGATCCGCCCAATCCAGCCTGGCCGAAGAGCCCGACCCAGCTCGCATCCGAGATCAAGGCGCCCGTGCTCGGCCTCTATGGCGAGGCTGACACCGGGATTCCCGTGGCCAGTGTCGAGGCGATGAAAGCCGCGCTCGCGGAGAACAAGAAGACGGCGGAGTTCAAGATCTATCCCGGCGCGCCGCACGGCTTCCACGCCGACTACCGCCCGAGCTATCGCAAGGACGCCGCCGACGATGCCTGGGCGCAGATGCAGGCGTGGTACAAAAAGTACGGCGTGCTGAGCTGAGAACCGTAGCCCGGGCGAGTGCTGGCGAGCCCGAAGGGCGAAGGCGGAAGCGACCCCGGGATCTCGATAGTGGTCGTGGCTTGCCGGGACACGTCGAACGCGTCCGGCGTCTCACGGGCGGCAACGCTGAACCGGCATATCGCTGGCGCCGAAGCCCGCCGGGCTTCGGCTGTCACTCACGCCGGCTACGAAGCCATGCCGGCTACGTGCCGCGGATCAGCGCCGCCGGCGAATCTTAGCTGGTTGGCGATCGCCCTGCTCGAGCTCCCAGGCCATCCAGACCAGTGCGGCGCCGAGGCTGACGACGACGCCCATGAAAACGAACGTGAGTTCAGGGGATGTGAGTGAGTTCATCATGCCTGGATCCCGTGCAAGCGTTGCGCCAGCTCTTTCTCCGATGCCGCTGCGATCGTCGCAGCGACAACAAATCGTGACGAGATATGGTTAAGCCGACGTGAGCGGTCCTCCGGTCACGCGCTTGGATCATTCACAGACTTCGACGTTGCGGTAGCGCCAGCCGTGCGCTGTCCGCACGCGCTTCTTCACGACGTAGCAACCGCCGAGGTCTTCGTAGGTGTAAGGGTAGTACTCCTGATAGCCGCCGTAATAATAGGGATAGCCGAAGCCGAAACCGATGCCGAAGCCCGGGCCGAAGCCGCGGCCGAAACCATGATGAAATCCGCCGCCGTGGAAGCCGCCGCCATGAAAGCCCCCGCCACCATGAAAGCCGCCCGGCCCGTGCGCTGAAGCCGTCATCGGGGCCATCATCACGGCGATCACGCCAGCCGCCAGCAATCCCATCATTGTCTTACGCATCGATCCGTCTCCAAATCCAAACCATGGCAATGACCAGCGTCATTGCAACACCCATCCTTTAAAGCCTGATTTGGAACAGCTCGCGAGCAACAGCACTCACATCTGCGCGATTTGGTATCTCCACGTCACATCTACGGTCGCGGCAACAATCAGCAACTGCGGCAGATGCTCTTCACCTTCTGATCGACCTTCCGGTTCTCGCGCTGGATTTCGGCATCATCAGACGAATCGCCAGTTCGGTTCGGACCCGTCACGGTGCTTCCAGCCGCGCCGCGACCAGTGCCGGTCGTGACGCCCGAATTGCCGGTCCCTGCCCCACTCGCGCCCGAGCCGGACGACTGCGCCGTGCCGAGGCTGTTGGTGCCGGGCGGTCCCGGCTGCGACGGATTGCTGGATGCATTGCCGAGACCCGCGGCATTTCCGGAGGCAGCTCCGCTCCCCGCGCTCGTCCCCGTCGTCCCGCTGCTCGCTGCACCACCAGCCGCTGCGCCGCCCCCTGCCGCGCCCGGGCCTGCAGCTCCGCCAGCACTCCCTCCGCCGCCGGCACCACCGCCTCCGCCGCCACCTTGCGCGAACACGGCGGTCGCCGCAGTGAGACCTGCAATCAAGATCAATGCGCCCAATGACGATCTGGCCATAGGATGTTCTCCCTTTACGCTTCAACCCGACGGAGCGGACCGCGTTCCGGAACGAATGTGACCGGGAGAGGATTGATGGGACGAGGAGAGCACGGCCTGGTGCGCAAGCTGATCGCCTTCGACGAGGACACGTTCGACAAGCTCAAGCAGCTGAGCCGCGATCACATGATCGGCCTGCAGGATCTTGCGGACGAAGCCTTCATGGACCTGCTCGAAAAGCACGGCGTGCCGGCCGATCTCAAGGACGCGCTCCGCAAGAGCGCCGCCGAGGATGGCGGCGACGCCGGCAAGCCGGCGCGCAGGCGTAGTGATGAGCCCAAGAGCCTCAAGACCACCAAGACCAAGACCACCAAGACCAAGCCGAAGCAGAGGAGCAGACGATCAGCATGACCACCGACCCCGATCCGTTCGAACGAGGTGAGCGCGCCGCGCGCGAAAACATTCCGGCCGAGGCCAATCCCTATCAGGACGGCAGCGAGCAGCACGCGCTGTGGGCCAGCGGCCATGAGCGGATCGCCGGTGCCCGCGAAGCCGGCGAGTCCGAGGGCACGTGAAAATGGCGCGCGAAGATGTCGCGAGCGCCTGATCGCGACCGACAGCCTCAGCCGATCTTCTTCAGGCCCTTGGTGTAGCGTGGTCCCTTGGCGACATAGGCCTTGGCTGCGATCCCCATGCGCTCGACCTGCGCCGGCTCGAGCGTACGCACCACACGGGCGGGCGCGCCGACGATCAGCGAATATTCCGGAAAGTCCTTGCCCTCGGTGATGATGGCGCCGGCGCCGACGACGCTGCCGCGGCGGATATGCGCGCCATTCATGACGATCGAGCCCATGCCTATCAGCGCGTCATCCTCGACCGTGCAGCCATGCAGGATCACATTGTGGCCGACGGTGACGTTCCGGCCAACGCGCAGCGGAAATCCGGGGTCGACGTGACAGGTGGCGTTGTCCTGGATGTTGGACCCTTCGCCGATCTCGATCGCGTCATTGTCGCCGCGAATGACCGCGCCGAACCAGACGGTGACCTCGCGGGCGAGCTTCACGCGGCCGATCACGGTGGCATTCTCGGCGATGTAATAGTTGCCGTCCGCCGGCAGCTCGGGCGCCTGCCCGTCGAGTTCGTAGATGGCCATCGAGGTCTCCCGTTCGCGAGAGACCTTGGCACAGCCCTTGGCGCGAATTCAAGCAAGCGCGCCGCGGCCCGCAGCTGGAACTAGGTCAGCACGCCCGCGGCACGCAGCGTCATCACGAAGAAGGTGCCGGACATCATGCTCCAGAAGCCGGCGATCACGGTCGCCAGCATCACGAATTCGAAGCGGCGGCGCTCGATACGCGCGCCGCGCAGCGTGTTGCGCATGATGATGAAGGGCGCGGCGAACACCAGGAACGGCACCGCGGCAAAACGGCGGGGCGTGACGCCCTCCTGCAGCAGCTCGAACCCCGGCGGACGCTCGGCATAGGCCTGATAGCCGCTCGCCAAGGCACCGGCCAAGGCAAACCCGATGAGGAGCGAGAACACGGAATTGAAAGCCTCTGCCGACATCGAACGCACTCACACAAATTGCCGAACTGCCCGATGCTGGTTTGGCAAAATCCGGCGGGCGCCGCCACATTATCCTTAAGGAAGGGTTAATCCGGGCCGCATCGGGCGCGCCGGCCCACCGGCAAGATCCTGCAGAAAAATCGCGAGGGCGTGGCATAGTCGGCAGTGATTCGCCCCCGAGATCCCCTGCCCGCCATGACGATGTTTTCGGTCCGCAGCGCCCGCCCTTCGAACCGACATGGCCATGCCATGCCGATCGTGGCCGGCTGTGTGCTGGCCGCTGCCGCCATGGCCCTGGTCGCCTATCTGCTGTGGCCGACATGGCGCGCCGGCGCCTTCAAGGGACCCGAGCGGCTGCCGGTCAGCATCGGCGGCACCATCTTCAACGTGCAGGCCGCCGCCATCCGCGTGAAGATCCAGCGTCACACCGGCCCGCAGGAGCGGGTCGATCTCGGCTTCGACTATCCCTCGCTCGCTCCGCCCGAGGCGCCGCATCACGTCAGCGCCGACCAGATCGACGAGGCGCCGCATCCGATCGACCGCATCTTCGTGTCGATCTCGGCGCATCACGACGCGCTGTCGCCGGAGGCTCGGCTGAAGACGATCTATCCGCGCTATCTGAGCCCGGCCGCCGTGCCGGTGCAGGACGGCCTGACCATGCGCAGTTTCCGCGCCGGCACGCCCTATGATGTCGAGGATCTGTTTGTCGCGGAGCAGCCGGCGCTGGCGGCCCGCTGCACCCGCGACGCAGCGACCCCCGGCATGTGCCTCAGCGAACGCCGTGTCGACGGTGCCGACCTCGTGTTCCGCTTTCCGCGCAGCTGGCTGTCGCAATGGCAGGATGTCGCCGCGGCGATGGAGCGGCTGACGGCGCAGATGCACGTTGTGAAGTAGTTCGTTACAGAAGTCGTAGCCCGGCAGCGATATCCGGGTTCTCCGATACAGCGCATGTGAACCCGCATGTCGCTGACGCTCATGCGGGCTCCGCTAACCGCGCTTTCCATGCGTAGGGTGGGGCACAGCGGTCGCCCGCAGGGCGATTGCGTGCCCACCGTCGATCCGCACGTTCGGTTGAGAGACGGTGGGCACGGCGCCACTGCGATCTCATAGGTGGAGAAAGCACGGCCGCGCCTTTGCCCACCCTGCTTCCTACTCGACCAGATCGTCTTCCAGGATCGCCATCTGGAACTGGAACGAGCGATCGTCGTCCTCGTCGTCGACGAACAGCACACCGATGAACTCCTCACCGATATAGACCTCGGCGGAGTCTTCCTTCTTCGGCCGCGGCACCACGCGAATCTTGGGATTGCCGAACACGCGCTTCAGATACGCGTCGAGCTTCCTGACTTCCTGAACATCCACGGGTGATCTCCAATCGCAGCGGGGGTTTGCTCGTTGTTCAAGGACATGACACAGCGGCACGTCCTTGTCCTCGAAGCTTGGTAGTTCAGCCCGTTGATCCCGGCACTGCACCGGCGTCACCGAACGGACCTGAAAAGGGACGACGTGGATCTCACATTCATTCCGCCGCGGCAATGGCGGATCGTCAGATCCACAGACCATCGATGTGTTCGCACGAAATCCCGCGGTTGAAAAGCTCTTGACTTCGAGATTGAAAGCGCGCGCGTCGCGTTCAGATCCCGATCGCGTTGATCATCTGGTCCATCGTGCGCGACGGCTCGGCACAACCGGCCTCGCCGACGATCTTCGCCGGTACGCCCGCGACGGTGACGTTGTTCGGCACCGGCTTCACGACGACCGATCCCGCGGCAATGCGCGCGCAATGGCCGACCTCGATGTTGCCGAGGACCTTGGCGCCGGCGCCGATCAGCACGCCGTGACGAATCTTCGGATGACGATCCTCGTTCTCCTTGCCGGTGCCGCCGAGCGTTACGCCGTGCAGGATCGAGACATTGTCCTCGATGATCGCGGTCTCGCCGCAGACGAAGCCGGTGGCATGGTCGAGGAAGATGCCGCGCCCGATCCGGGCTGCCGGATTGATGTCGGTCTGGAACACGGCCGACGAGCGGCTCTGCAGATAGAACGCGAAATCCTTGCGGCTGTTGCGATGGAGCCAATGTGCCAGCCGATGCGTCTGCAGCGCATGGAAGCCTTTGAAGTAGAGCAAGGGATCGATGAAGCGCGAGGTCGCCGGATCGCGGTCGTAGACCGCGACGAGATCGGCGCGAAACGCATGCCCGAGATCGGGCTCGTCGCGCAGCGCGTCGTCGAAGGTCTGGCGGATCAGGTCGCCGGACAGGGCGGAATGATCGAGGCGGTCGGCAACGCGATGCACGACCGAATCTTCCAGCCGGGCGTGATGCAGCACGGTCGAGTAGATGAACGTCGCCAGCTCGGGCTCGCGCCGGACGATCTCTTCGGCTTCGTGGCGGATCCGATCCCAGATCGGATCGAGCGTCGCCAGCTTTCCGCTCTGAGGATGGGTCTGATGCATAGCCATGGCTACTTCTCGCAACGTTCGGTGGGCAGGCATTATAGCACGGCGGATGGAATGGTGTCCTATGCGAGCCACGCGAAGCCGTCAGTCCATTCCCGCCAGCAGCTTCCCAGAGAACACGGGATTGAGACATTTCCGTTACGCCGATCCGTGACGCCGAGGTCGTGCCGGCGTTCCCGCAAGGCCCGGCAGTCGGCTCAAGGTGGTCAGCCGGAACCGGAAATCAAGCCGCCAGTCCCACGTACCGTTCCGACCGGCCCGGCTTGAGGTCGGTCAAGCGCCGAAGCCCGCCCTGAGGCAAAAAGGAACCACCCGCGACCAGAAGCGGCGCTGCCCCCCGCTGGATCACGGGGTCAGCTTTACCATCCATCACGCTGCGTCTATTGGTAAATATGCCCTGACCACGTTTTGGCCATGGTGCTCCGAACCGGGGGACACAGGAATCAGTAACACTCAGATCCTGGACGAACGCGCATCCGAGGCCGGATCGGCCTGGCTTCCCGTCATCGTCATCCCGTTGTTCCTGGTCGCGCCGGCGCTGTGGAACGGCTACCCGCTGCTGCAATGGGACACCGGCGGCTACCTCGCGCGCTGGTACGAAGGCTATCTGGTCCCGAGCCGCTCGACCGTGTTCGGGCTCTATCTGCACTACGGCGAAGGCTCCGGCTTCTGGCTCAATCTCGGCCTGCAGGCGCTGGCAACGCTCTGGATCCTGCAGCTCACCGTGCGCGTGCTCGGGCTCGCCCAGCCGCTGCGGCTGCTGTGGATCGGCCTGCTGCTGATGCTGACCACGGCCCTGCCCTGGCTCGCCAGCATGCTGCTGACCGACATCTTCGCCGGCCTGTCGGTGCTGGCGCTGTTCATCCTGGTGACGCAGGCGCCGCGGACGTCCGTCCTGGAGAAATGCGCGCTGTTCGGCTTCGTGACCTTCGCCTCCGCCACCCACAGCGCCACGCTCGGGGTGCTGTTCGGCCTGTGCTGCGGCGGCTGGATTGCCGCACCGTTCCTGCGCCGCCAGATCGCGCTGTCCGGCCTGGTGCAGGCTAGCCTGACCATCGTCGCCGGCGCGGCCATGCTGCTGGCGGCAAACTTCGCCCTGTCGGGCCAGCTGGCGTGGACGCCCGGCGGCACCGGCGTCGCCTTCGGCCGCATGCTCCAGGACGGCATCGTCGCGCAATACCTCAGGGACCATTGCGGACGCGAAAAGCTCAAGCTCTGCCCCTATCGCAACGAGCTGCCGCCCACGGCCGACGACTTCCTGTGGGGCAACAGCATGTTCAACACGCTCGGCCGCTTCGAGGGCATGAACGAGGAGATGGGCACCATCGTCAAGCGGTCGCTCGCCGCCTATCCGCTGTGGCAGGCCAAGGCGGCGGCGGTCGCCACCGCAGAACAGCTGATGCATGTGGCGACCGGCGAAGGCACAAGCGGCTGGGTGCCGCACACCTACGGCATCATCGAGCGCTACATCCCGGCGCAGGTCCGGCAGATGCGCGCCGCGCACCAGCAGCATTGGGAGATCAATTTCGCCGTCGTCAACTGGCTGCACGTGCCCGTTGCGCTCGGCTCGATGCTGGCGGCGGCGGCCATCGCCGCTCACGCGGTCTGGCGCCGGCGCCGCGACGACATCGCGCTGCTCGCCAGCACCGTGACGCTCGCTCTGCTCGGCAACGCCGTGATCTGCGGCGTCATCTCCGGCCCGCACGACCGCTACGGCGCGCGCCTGGTGTGGATCGCGACGTTCACGGTGCTGATTGCCGCGGCCCGCTGGTTCAACGGCGAGCGCCCGGTGACGTAGCGGTAGGGTCGGCAAAGGCGCCGCCGTGGTGCTTCTCCACGCGAGATCGCAGTGGCGCCGTGCCCACCGTCTGGCCCCTGCACGTGCGGATCGACGGTGGGCACGCTGCCGCCTTCGGCGGCTGCTTTGCCCACCCGTCGCTTCAACGCCGCGCCAGGAAATCGATCGCGCCGGCCTTGTAGACCTTGTCGCCGACGGCGCGCATGTGATCGCGATTGGGGATGTCGAGCACCTCGGCGCCGGGGATGAGCGCGCCGAGCGCCGGCCCCGAACCCGACACCTCATCCGTCGTGCCGACCGCCACCAGCACCGGCACCGCGATACGGCCCGCCTCCTCGCGCGAGATCAAGCCGCGCGAGCCGCGCATGCAGGCGGCGAGCGCCAGCCGGTCCGAACGGGTCTGGTCGGCAAAGGCGCGGAAGGTGCGCCCCACGGGATCGGTGACGTCGTCGAGCGACGGCGCCTCGAGCGCTGCGGCGACATTCTCGCCGGGGCCGCCGCCCTCGATCATCGCCATGCCGATGCCGCCGAAGATCGCGGAGCGCAGCCGCTGCGGCGTGCTCAAGGCGATATGCGCGGCGATGCGGCCGCCGAGTGAATAGCCCATGACGTCGGCGGATGCGATGCCGAGATGATCCATCAGCGCGGTGACGTCGCCCGCCATCTCCGCGATCGCATACGCCGCGGGATCGTACAGCTTGCCCGACTCGCCGTGACCGCGATTGTCGAGCGCTATGACGCGGCGGCCGGCCTTGCGCAGCTCGGAGACCCAGGCCGGATAGACCCAGTTCACGTTCTTGGTCGAGGCGAAGCCGTGCACGAGCACGATCGGATCGCCCTCTCCCTCATCGATGAAGGCGATTTCGACGGCGCCGTTGTGGAAGCTCGGCATCGGTGCAGGTCCCGAGAAGCTGGAGTGGCAATGACGGGACGAAGTCTAGCCGCAGGGCGCGGCGGCGGCCAGTTCGGCACGGGCAGCGGCGGCCTGCATGCGACGCAGCCGGCGCCGCTTGCCGCGGTCGATCCAGCCTTGCGCCGCGCGCTCGGTCATCGACTTCAGCGAGGCGACCACGCCGAGCAGCGTCATCAGGGCGCTGAACAGCCACAGCGCAAGATTGAAGGCGCCGGCGGTGAGCAGCAGCGCACCGCGGCCGAGCAGCTTGAGGATGGCGCGGGTCTGGCCGCCCTTGGCTTCGGCAAGCCGGGCGGCGCGGGCAATGTCCTTCGGCCCTTCGGCGAGCTTGAGCGAGTCCAGCGCGCCGCGCGTTCCCGCCTTCTCGGTGATGCGGCCGACATCCTTGGCCAGCCGTACCAGCGCGCCGGCCTTCTCGGCCCGGAAGGCCGCCCGGATCGCGGTCGCGGTCGCGCCCGGACGCAGCACCGAGCCCGAGGCGACCGCCTGCTGCAGCACCGGTGCATCGACCACCTCGCGCGCGGACCGACCGGCCCAGGCCGCCAGACCCTCGCCGAGCCGGCCGACCTTGCGCGCATCCTTGACCAGGGTCAGCCCGGCCCGCACCGGGGCGGCACCGCCGGCCGAGACATAGGTCGCGGCGGTCACGGCGAGGCCGGCGGTGGCCAGCCCCAGCACCAGGCGGTCGGTCTCCTCGCCCATCACCAGATGCTTGCCTTCGCGCACGGCGTCGCGGATGTCGCCGAATACGAACAGATCGCCTGCGACGGTGCCGGACAGGCTCGCGACATCGTCGGCCTGACCGGTGACGAGCCCGGTCGCAAAGCGCCTGGCAACGCTCGACGGCGCCTTCTCCGCGGCGACGGCCTCGTTGACGCGCTGGACCTGGGCCTCATCGAGCGCGACGTGATGATCGCTCGCCAGCGCCACAAAGCTCTCGGCGAGATCGGGATCGCCGGCGGCGAGCGCGTCCTCGATGTTGCGGGCAATGCGTGCCGGGTCGCTCTGCAACAGCGACGCGACCTGAAGCTCGGACAGCCGCGCCGGATCGTCCTGCGCCGCAACGACGGCGAGCGACGCCTGCGCATGCGGCCACAGCGCAGCGCCGAACGCGGCACTGGCGGCAAGGCCGGTCACGGCCAGGCTGAGCTTCCACTTGATTCGCATCACTTGAACAGCATCCGGATCACGCCGCCTTCACGTTTTCGCGCAGAGCACTGCGCGTAGAGAGATAAGATGTCCGGCCCGGGACACAACGGCCCCGACGAAAGAAGGGCTTCTCTGCGGCGGCGGGTTTGTGTCGAATCCACAGGCGCGAAAATAACAGCATGCGTCACACCCAACGCAGGTTCCCAACCCGAGGAATTGGCCTTATGGCTCAGCGTGCTGCGCCGCCGTCGCGTGACGGCATGGCGCGTCCGTTCTGTCCTGTCGGCCGATTCCCCCGCGCTGATTCGATCTGCTCTTCTTGCCACTCGAGGTGAAACCGATGGCCGATAACATCGTCCCGCATTTCCACAATGATGCCGGAGTTCCGGTCATCGAAATCGGCTCGCATGAGTTCATGTGCGTGGGCGCCAATCCGCCGTTCGACCATCCGCACGTGTTCCTCGATCTCGGCAACGACAAAGAGATCATCTGCCCGTACTGCTCGACGCTGTACCGCTACGCGCCGGACTTGGCTGCCGGCGACGCCCGGCCGCCGGAATGCGTGCTGAAGGACGTCGCCTGATCGGCGCGTCGTGGCATTGCGGACCGTTGCGGTCGCGGGGGCCGGGATCGGAGGCCTGACGGCAGCGCTGGCGCTCGCCACCAAGGGCTTTCGCGTCGTCGTGCTGGAGAAGGCCGAACGCCTCGAGGAAGTCGGCGCCGGCTTGCAGCTCTCCCCCAATGCGAGCCGCATCCTGATCGATCTCGGCTTAGGGCCGAGGCTCACGGCGCGCGCCGTCGTGCCCGAGGCCGTCAGCATCATGAGCGCACGGGCCGGCGGCGAGATCGCGCGGCTGCCGCTCGGCGATGCCGCGAGCGTGGCGGCCGGCGCCCCCTATTGGGTCATCCACCGCGCCGATCTCCAGGCCGCGCTGGCGGCCGAGGCGATGGCGCATCCGGACGTCGAGCTCAGGCTCGGCTGCCAGTTCGAGGACGCTGCGGCCCATGCCAAGGGCCTCACCGTGGTACATCGCCGCGGCAATGAGCGCGGCCAGGACGTCGCGCTGGCGCTGATCGGGGCCGACGGGGTGTGGTCGGCGGTGCGGCACCATCTGTTTCCGCAGGTCCGCGCCGAATTCTCCGGGCTGATCGCCTGGCGCGGCACCCTCGATGCGCGGCAATTGCCGCGCGAATATACGGCAGCGCGGGTGCAGCTCTGGATGGGGCCGGACGCCCATCTCGTCGCCTACCCGATCTCCGCCGGCCGCCAGGTCAACGTCGTGGCCGTGGTGCCGGGGACCTGGAACCGGCCGGGCTGGAGCACCGAGGGCGACCCGAACGAACTGAAGGCCGCGTTCGGCCCGCCGCGCTGGCCGGCGGCGGCGCGGCTGCTGCTCAATGCGGTCGACGGCTGGCGCAAATGGGCCTTGTTCGGGGTGCCCGAAGGCATCGAATGGAGCAAGGGCAATGTCGCGCTGCTCGGCGACGCCGCACACGCCATGCTGCCGTTTGCGGCGCAGGGCGCCGGCATGGCGATCGAGGACGCCGCGGTGCTCGCCAAGACCCTGAGCGAGGCACGTTCCGACGGGCCGGCCGCGGTCGAGAGCGCGCTGAAGCTGTACACCAAGTTGCGCCGTCCCCGCGTGGGCCGGGTCCAGCGCACCGCCCGGAGCCAGGGGCGGATCTATCACATGGCAGGTCCCCTCGCGCTCGCCCGCGACCTCAGCATCAAGGCGCTCGGGCCGCAGCGGCTTTCGGCGCGGCAAAGCTGGATCTACGATTGGCGGCTCTAGGGTAGTTGGCTCAGTAGACAGAGACGTCGCGCGGCGAGGTCGCCGCCGCGCCGGAACGGGTCGAGGCCATCGGCCGCGCGTTGCGCGCCGGCTTGGCGGGCTTGCCGCCCTTCGCGGCCACCGGCGCCGGCGGCGTCTCCACGCATTTGTTGCGGCGCCAGGCCTCCTCAGCGAGTTGAGACTGGCCGCGGACGGCCACGTAATCATTGCGATACGCGACCTCGGCCACCACGACCCCACCGGCCCCGGTCTCCGCCTTGGCCATCAGGCCCTGCACCTCGGCGGTCCGGGCCGCGAGGGCCTTGCGTTCCGCTTCGAGCTGCTTGCAGTCGTAGAGTTCGTATTTGGCCGGATCGGCGAAGGCCGTCGACACGCTGTCGCTCATGCCGGCGCAGCCCGACAGCAGCGCTGCAAGAGCGAACAATCCCGCGGCGAGCGCGATGCGGTGGGAGCCCGGGCAATGGCAGTCGGTGGTCATGAAGCCTCGATCTTGGACGTTTTAACGCTTTGTGCCATCGCTGGCCGAACCGGCCCGGTCAGCGATGCCCCCTCCCAGCGGCGGCCCCGCCGGAGCACGCCGTCGGCCCCTCAGCCCGCTGCAACCCCGGCGCCGGCGTCCGCCAGAATCGTTTTTGCCTGATCCCGTCGTGCCTTACAACGACCGCCTCGTCCATGTCTCGTCGATGTCTTGCACCATGCCGTGGCCGACCATGTGACCGCAAACGTATCGTCAATGGAGCGCGGCTCACGTCGCTCGGTCCGGACGCCAATTCAAGCAGGTGGTGACGGCCGGATTGAGGCTTTACCAGGGCGGGCGCCTTGGCTTAAGCAGAGCTTGGCTTAAGCAGAGGATGAGCCAAGGAGCCGCACGCAACCTCATTCCGGATCGAGGGATGATGCGCTAGGTCTCTGATCCCAAAGGCGGACGTGGCGGAACGGGTAGACGCAAGGGACTTAAAATCCCTCGATGGCAACGTCGTGTGGGTTCGAGTCCCACCGTCCGCACCAGGCTCGCGGCGCAAGGCCGGCTCCATCAGAACGGTCACGGTCGCCTCAGCGAGTTCGCCCCTGGCCGCCACTGCCGGTTGCAGCGGGAAACCTGCCGTTAACCAAACCACGATCAAGTTGATCGCGATCGCCGCCTCACCGGCGCGGTGACGTGAGGCGGCGATGGCGCGCGCGGCGCGCGCCGCGACCGAGCGCGAGCCGTGATTGAGAGACACGATGCTGGGATTCCGCAACCGCAAGACCGATCATCAGGATGCCTCACCCGCGTTCGATCCGGCCGAATACGAGGCGTTCCAGGACGCGCTGGCGCAGTGCCTCGACGACTGGGCGGCAGGCCGGCTCAACCGCGACGTCGCCGATGTCGACGCCGCCGCCCTGCGCGCCCGGCTCAAGCCGCAGCTGATCGAGGCCATCCATCGGCTCGGCACCGCGCTCACGGCCCGCGCGTCTCAGGACCTCGATGCCATCGTCGACATCTGCATCAACAGCAACGAGGCCTCGATCAGCGCGGCACGCCTGATCGGCGCCTCGAACAATCAATCGGAGCGCTGCCAGGGCCTCGCCTCGGCGTCCGTCGAAATGCAGGCGTCGGTGCAGACCATCAGCTCGACCTCGACGGCCGCCGCTCACGAAGCCGCTGCGACCCGCCGCGCCGTCGAAGACAGCGTGGCCGCGGTGCGCGGCACGCTGCAGACCATGAACGGCATCGCAAGCTCGGTGCGCGACACCTCAGCCAAGATCGCCGATCTCAGCGCGGCCTCGGCGGAGATCGGATCGATCGTCGGCACCATCGACGCGATCGCCAACCAGACCAATCTGCTGGCGCTGAACGCCACCATCGAGGCGGCGCGGGCCGGCGAGTTCGGCCGGGGTTTTGCCGTGGTCGCGGCCGAGGTGAAGAACCTGTCGCAGCAGACCACCAAGGCGACGGAGGACATCAAGGGCCGCATCGAGCGGCTGCAGGCCGAAATGAGCGGCATCGTCGAGGCGATGGCCGGCGGCGCCAAGGCGGTCGAGGTCGGCATGACCGAAATGACCAACCTGGCCCAGACGATCGATCAAGCCGGCGCGCGAACCGCAACGGTGAGCGCCAAGATGGACGAGATTTCCGGCATCCTCGCCGAGCAGGCGGCGGCGACCGACGAGGTGGCGCAGGGCATCACCATCATCGCCGACCTCGCGACCGCCAACGCCAACGAGGTGATGTCGCTCGCCGACACCATGGGCCGGACCGACGCCAAGGTCGGCAAGATGCTCGGCGAAATCTCCAAGCTCTCGCTCGACGGCCAGATCGTGAAACTCGCCAAGGCCGACCACGTGATCTGGAAGAAGCGGCTGGTCGACATGTCGGTCGGACGGCTGCAGCTGCGGGCCGACGAGCTCTCCGATCATCACACTTGCCGGCTCGGCAAATGGTACTACGGCGAAGGCGGCCAGCGCTTTGCCGGCGACCCGGCGTTCCGCAGCCTCGAACGCCCGCACGAGGCGGTGCATCGCCACGGCAAGGAGGCCGCCCGCCTGTTCAGTTCGGGGCGTATCGAGGACGCGCTCAACGAGATCGGCAGGGTCGAGGTCGCGTCCACCGAGGTGCTGGCCGCGCTGGACCAGATCAAAGCGTAGGCGGCACGACGGACGCGTCCACCCTACTCGGTCTTGTCGACGTTCCAGAACACCGGCACCGCCTGCCCTTCGAGCACGCCGGTCACCGACTTGCGCCAGGCGCTCGGCATGAACCATTGCCCGAGCGGCACGTAGATCACCTGCTCGTAGATCTCCTGCTGAATCTCGGCGGCGATCCGCTTCTGGTCCTCGGGCTTGCTGGCCTTGGCGAAGGCGTCGCGCAACTCCTCCATCTTGGGATCGTCGGGCCAGCCGAACGGGCTCTTTTGTCCGCGCGCGCTGACGAAGGTGCTGCCGATCGGATTGCCGGAATCGGCGATCACCGAATTGGTGAAGAACATGTTCCAGCCGCCCTCCTTGGGCGACTTCTGGCTGGCGCGCCGCGTCACCACGGTCTGCCAGTCCGTCGTCTGCAGATCGACCTTGAAGCCCGCATCGCGCAGCAGTTGCGCCGCGATGATCGGCTGCGCCTTCAGGGTGATCGCGTCTCCCGGCGCGAGGATCACGACGGGTGTCCCGTCGTAGCCGGACTCGCCGAGCAGCTTCCTGGCCTGGGCCATGCCGTTACCCTTGACGAGGGTCTCCGAGCCGACGTCAGCCTCGAGCGGCGTGCCGCAACCGAACACCGCGCCGCAGATCTTGTAGTATTTGGGGTTGCCGACCAGCGCATCGAGCACGTCCTTCTGGTTCAGCGCCAGGAAGGCTGCGCGGCGGACCTTCACATTGTCGAACGGCGGAAACAGGAAGTTCATCCGCCCCAGCGTCTGGTAGCCGAACTTGTTCAGGACGTTCATCGTAAGATCGGGATTGGCCGACAGCACCGGCTCGAGATCGAGCGGCGGAAACTCCATGAAGTCGATGTCGCCGGATTGCAGCGCATTCACTGCGGTCTGCGCATCGGGCATCGCGATCCATTCGACGCGATCGACCTTGACGACCTTGCCGCCGGCGGTCCAGCTCGGCGGCTCCTTGCGCGGCACGTAGTCGGTGTTCTTCTCGTAGACGGCCTTCACGCCGGGCTGAAATTCGGCTTTGACGAACTTGAAGGGACCGGAGCCGACCTGCTCGGCGATCTGCTGGTTCGGCGGCGTGTCCGCCAGGCGCTTCGGCATCATGAAAGGCACATAGGACGACGGCTTGCCGATCGACTCAAGCACGAGCCCATAGGGCTCTTTCAGCTTCAGCGTGATGGTCTTGGCGTCCGTCGCCTCCAGCGAGGCCGTCGCCTCCATCAGCTTCTGCCCCATGCTGTCGTTGCGGCTCCAGCGCTTCAACGAGGCGACGCAATCCTCGGCCGTCACCGGCGTGCCATCGTGCCACTTCAGGCCGTCGCGCAGAATGAAGGTGTAGGTGAGCTTGTCGTCCGAGACCTTCCACTCCGCCATCTGCGGCTGGACCTGAAACTTGGCGTCGGTCCCGAGCAAGGTATCATAGACCATGTAGCCATGGTCGCGGGTGATGTAGGCCGGCGTGAACACGGGATCGATCACGCGCAGATCCGAATGCATGACGGCCGTGATCGTCTTCTTGCCGGCCGCCAGCGCCTGGGTCGCCATGCCCGCCGACACGGCGATGACCGAAGCAACAAGACATGAAACGAGCGCGGATGATGTCCGGCGCGAAATGTGTGACATGCGATCTCTCTTGACGTGAGCTTCCATCGGATGGCCCTGACATCGATCAGGGCGTTGCGAGCCGTCCTGCGTCACGTGCGCAAACGCCGGGCAAACAGTTCGCCACAACGAGAGTTGCAGCAGTTCCATCGCCGGTCAATCGCCATGCGTGCATGGGCAACGTCGCAGATCAGCGCACGCGCGACGATGCGTCCCGCCATTTGGAACTCGGGCGTCACTGATCCGTTGTTGGCGCAAGCAAGGAGCATGACGATGCCGCATCAAGCCGCCGAATCGCAGGACTGTCGACGCCCCCCTGCACCGATCCGCAGCAGCACGACGCCACCCCTGGATCAGATCAAGCCGCCCCTGAACGTCGACGGCCTCGAGGCCGTGCGCGATCCAAACTGCTGAAGGATGATGTCGTAGACCGTCTGTCCCCAAAGTCGCTTTCGCGCCGGCCGCGGCCGCAGACGGCGGACACCGCCAACGACAATGCGGCGGAGTCGCCTCCGCCGCATTGGGTTTCCGCTTCGAACGCGCCCTACTCGCTCTTATCGACGTTCCAGAACACTGGCGTGGCCGGGCCATCGAGGATGCCGGTCAGCGACTTGCGCCAACCGGCTGGGACCAGGTACTGGCCGAGCGGGATGTAGATCACCTTCTCGTAGTTCTGCTTCTGGATCTCGGTCGCGATCTTCTTCTGCTCGTCCGGCGAGGTTGCGCGCGCATAGGCGTCCCGCAGCTTCTCGATCTCGGCGTCCTCGGCCCAGCCGAACCAGCCGCCCTTGGTGCCGCGGCCACCGACCGACACGTTCGCCACGGGATTGGCGACGTCGGCGCCGACCCAGTTGGTGAAGAACATGTTCCAGCCGCCTTCCTTGACCGGCTTCTGGCTGGCGCGCCGCGTCACCACGGTCTGCCAGTCGGTCGCCTGCAGGTCGACCTTGAAGCCGGCTTCACGGAGCAGCTGCGCCGAGACAATCGGTTGCGCCTTCAACGTGGTCACGTCCCCTGGCGCCATGATCGCGATCGGCGTGCCGTCATAGCCGGATTCGGCGAGCGCCTTCTTGGCCTCGGCCATGCCGTTGCCCTTGATCAGCGTCTCGGCGCCGATGTCGGTCTCGAGCGGCGTGCCGCACACGAACACCGCACCGCAGACCTTCTGGTACTTCGGATTGCCGACCAGCGCGTCGAGCACGTCCTTCTGGTTCAGCGCCAGGAAGGCGGCGCGGCGGACCTTCACGTTATCGAACGGCGGGTTCAGGAAGTTCATGCGGCCGAGCGTCTGGTAGCCGAACTTGTTCAAGACATCGATCTTCAGATCGGAGTTCGCCTCGAGCACCGGCAGCATGTCGTAGGGAAGGTTCTCCATGAAATCGATGTCGCCGGACTGCAGCGCGTTCACCGCGGTCTGTGCATCCGCCATCGTGATCCACTCGACGCGGTCGACCTTCACGACCTTGCCGCCCGCCGTCCAGCTCGCCGGCTCCTTGCGCGGCACGTAGTCGGTGTTCTTCTCGTAGACCGCCTTCACGCCCGGCTGGAATTCCGCCTTGACGAATTTGAATGGACCCGATCCGATCTGCTCGGGGATCTGCTGGCCCTGCGGCGTCTCGGCGAGACGCTTCGGCATCATGAAGGGCACCAGCGAGGACGGCTTGGCGATCGACTCCAGGACGAGACCGTAGGGCTCCTTCAACTTGAGCACGATGGTCTTGGCATCCGGCGCCTCGAGGCTGGCCGTGAAGTCCATCAGCTTCTGGCCCATGCCGTCATTGCGGCCCCAGCGCTTCAGCGAGGCGACGCAGTCCTCCGCCGTGACGTCAGTGCCGTCATGCCATTTCAGGCCGTCGCGCAAGGTGAAGGTGTAGGTCAGCTTGTCGTCGGAGACCTTCCAGTCCGCCATCTGCGGCTGGATCTTGAAGTTCGAATCGGTCGCCAGCAGCGTGTCGTAAACCATGTAGCCATGGTCGCGGGTGATGTAGGCCGTGGTGAAGCCGGGATCGATGACGCGGAGATCGGAATGCATCACCGCCGTGATCGTCTTCTTGCCGGCAGCGAAGGCCTGCGTGCTCAGCGCCGTGGAGAGCGAAAGCATGGAAACGGCGAGGCTCGTGGCGAGCATCAGACGTTTCCAGCGCGGGATGTGCAACATTACGGAGTCTCCTAAAGGCGTGGTTGACCTGAAACTGATCAGATTCGGATCATTCGTTGGGCGTGCAGATCAATCCTTGGGCGAACTAACACGCTGTAAGTCGTGAGCTTTCGACACTTGCAGAGGTCGTCTTGCGCGTCAATCCGCATTCAGTGCATGCCGCTCTCGGCGCAGAATGCCGTTAACGGCTGCATAGCCTGCCTTTACAAAGCGCGCGCGACCATCGTCTTGTGGCGCGAGATTCACGACAAGGCCTCGAGAGAGCACACATGAACCCAGCCGCCCTTCCCTTTGATACCGAAGCCATGCTGCAGGGCCTGCGCGGCTGGGTCGAATGCGAGAGTCCGACCTGGGACGCCGTCGCCGTGGAACGGATGCTGGACCTCGCCGCGCGCGACATGGCGATCTCGGGTGCGACGATCGAACGCATCGCGGGACGCCAGGGCTTCGCCGGCTGCGTCCGCGCCCGCTTCCCGCACCCGAAGCAGGGCGAGCCGGGCATCCTGATCGCCGGCCACATGGATACCGTTCACCCCATAGGCACCCTGGCCAAGCTGCCTTGGCGCCGTGACGGCAACAAATGTCATGGGCCCGGAATCTGCGACATGAAGGGCGGCAACTACCTCTCGCTGGAGGCGATCCGCCAGTTGATCAAGGCAGGCGTTACGACGCCGCTGCCGATTACCGTGCTGTTCACGCCGGACGAGGAAGTCGGCACGCCTTCGACCCGCGACATCATCGAAGCCGAGGCCCGGCGCAACAGATACGTGCTGGTGCCCGAGCCGGGCCGTCCCGACAACGGCGTGGTGACCGGCCGCTATGCGATCGCCCGCTTCGATCTCGAAGCCACCGGACGGCCGAGCCATGCCGGCGCGCGGCTCGCTGCGGGGCGTTCCGCCATCCGGGAAATGGCGCGGCAGATCCTCGCCATCGACGCCATGACGACGGAGGACTGCACCTTCTCGGTCGGCATCGTGCATGGCGGTCAATGGGTCAATTGCGTGGCCACGACCTGCACCGGCGAAGCGCTGAGCATGGCCAAGCGGCAGGCCGACCTCGATCGCGGCGTCGAGCGCATGCTGGCACTGTCCGGCACCACCGACGACGTGACGTTCAAAGTGACGCGCGGCGTCACCCGGCCGGTCTGGGAGCCGGATTCCGGAACCATGGCGCTGTACGAGAAGGCGCGGGACATCGCCGAGCAGCTCGGGCTGTCGCTGCCGCATGGTTCGGCAGGTGGCGGTTCCGACGGCAACTTTACCGGCGCGCTCGGTATTCCCACGCTCGACGGCCTCGGCGTCCGCGGCGCCGACATGCATACGCTCAACGAGTACATCGAGATCGACAGCCTCGCCGAGCGCGGCCGCCTGATGGCCGGCCTGCTCGCAAGCCTATCATAGGGCTTCGAAGCCGTTTCGCCCGCGCAGCATGGGCAAAGCAGCCGCCGCAAGGCGGCACCGTGTCCACCGTCGGTCAGCACGTTGAGGCCAGACGGCGGGCACGGCGTCACTGCAATCCCATGTGTAGAGACAGCACAGCAGCGCCTTCGCCCACCCTACCGTTCCAACAATACCTGCTGCGGAGCAGCGCGGTTTCATTTTCCGGCACCAATAGCGGGCCGGCGTACAATCATGTTGCGACGCACTCAAGATGGCATGCGGTTTGCAAAGTTTCGTAAAATGCGCCGGAAAGTTGCCGCGACATTGTTCGCAGGTGCGATGCATCCGAGCGATCGGGACGCATGTCTCATCAGCGTGCATGCGCATGCAGGCCAGCAGCAGAGATCTTGAAAGCGATGAACAACGGTGACATGCAGACTTAACTCACGCCATCCCGTCAACTCACGACATTCCGCGCACCGTCCCCGCACCATGACAACGGTTCTCTCAAGATGATCGGTTATCTGCTCCGCCGTATCCTCGCATCCATCCCGGTGATGGGCGTGGTGGCGCTGTTCGTGTTTCTCCTGCTGCGGCTGACGCCCGGCGATCCCGCGGCGATTCTCGCCGGCGACAACGCCACGCCCGAGCAGCTCGAGCGCATTCGCACCACGCTCGGACTGAACGAGCCGCTCTACATCCAGTTCTTCAGCTGGATCAATCAGCTCCTGCACGGCGACCTCGGCGTGTCGCTGATCTCCAAGGTGCCGGTGCTGCAGATGATCGGCCAGCGCATCGAGCCCTCGATTTCGGTTGCGATCTCGACCATCATCCTGTCGATCCTCGTTGCCGTCCCGCTCGGCGTCATCGCCGCCTGGAAGCACGGCACCTGGATCGACCGTTTCGTGATGGGCCTGTCGGTGCTCGGCTTCTCGGTGCCGGTCTTCGTGATCGGCTACATCCTGATCCAGCTGTTCGCGATCAATTTGCGCTGGGTCCCGGTCCAGGGATTCAAGAGCCTGAGCGTCGGCTTCGGACCGTTCTTCGAACGCATCATCTTGCCGACATGCGCGCTGTCCTTCATCTACGTCGCGCTGATCGCACGCATGACGCGGGCCGCCATGCTCGACGTGCTCGGCGAGGATTTCGTGCGCACCGCCCGCGCCAAGGGCGTCAGCGAGGTCGCGGTGCTGCTGCGCCATGCGCTGCGCAACGCCGCCGTCCCGGTCATCACCGTGATCGGCTCGGGCTTCGCGCTGCTGATCTCCGGCGTCGTCGTCACCGAGAGCGTGTTCAACCTGCCGGGCATCGGCCGCCTGACGGTCGACGCGGTGCTGGCGCGCGACTATCCGGTCATCCAGGGCATGATCCTCCTGACCTCGTTCATCTATCTCGCGGTCAATCTGCTGATCGACCTCGCCTACACGCTTCTCGATCCCCGTATCCGCTACTGAGGCCCTATTCCGATGGCAATCGTCACCACTCCTGAGCCGTCGATCCCGGTCACCACGCGGCTCGGCCCCCGGTTCGGCTTTCTGACCTCGACCCCGATCATCGCCGTGGCCACGGTGTGCCTCGCGCTGATCGTGATCGTCTCGGTGCTGGCGCCGCTGCTCGCGCCCCATGATCCGGTGCTGCTCGCGCCGTCGCAGCGGCTGAAACCGTCGAGCGCGCAATTCCTGCTCGGCACCGACGCCTATGGCCGCGACCTGCTGTCGCGCACGATCTATGGCGGCCGCATTTCGCTGCTGGTCGGTGTCGGCGCGGCCGTCATCTCGATCGCGATCGGCCTCGTGATCGGTCTCGTCTCCGGCTTCTTCCGCTGGGTCGACGCCATCATGATGCGCGTGATGGACGGCCTGATGGCGATCCCGAGCATCCTGCTCGCCATCGCCGTGGTCTCGCTGTCGGGCGCCAGCGTCGGCACGGTCATGATGGCGATCACGATCGTCGAGATCCCGCGCGTCGCCCGCCTCGTCCGCTCGGTCGTGCTGACGGCGCGCGAGGAGCCCTATGTCGAGGCTGCCATCTCCTTGGGCACCTCGATGCCCAAGATCATGTGGCGGCATCTGATGCCGAACACGGTCGCGCCGCTGATCGTCCAGGGCACCTACATCTGCGCCGCCGCCATTCTCACCGAGGCGATCCTGTCGTTCCTCGGCGCCGGCATCAGCCCGGAGACGCCGACCTGGGGCAACATCATGGCCGAGGGCCGCTCCTACTTCCAGATCAAGCCGTCGCTGATCTTCTGGCCGGGCCTGTTGCTGTCGATCGCGATTCTCTCGATCAATTTGATCGGCGACGCCGCGCGCGACGCGCTCGACCCGCGCATGAAACAGCGCGAGGGCGTGAAGTGACAAACATTGTTGCCGTCATTGCGAGCGCAGCGAAGCAATCCAGGGCTGCACCCAGGACTCTGGATTGCTTCGTCGCTTCGCTCCTCGCAATGACGGAGGAGATAGAAAGCCCCGGATGTCGATGCGCTCATCCGGGCCACGCATTCCTCGCCACGGCGACCGAGACCTGAACACATGACCGACACCATCCTCGACATCGACAACCTCGTCGTCGCCCTCGGCAAGACGAAGAATCCGAACGGCCCGCGCATCATCGACGGCGTCTCGATCAAGGTCGAAAAAGGCGAGACGCTCTGCGTCGTCGGCGAGAGCGGCTCCGGCAAATCGGTGACCTCGCTGACCACCATGGGCCTGCTGCCGAAGAATGCGCTGCATGCCGTCGGCGGCAGCGTCAAGCTGGTCGGAGAGGAGCTGCTCACCGCCAGCGATCGGCGTCTGCGCGAACTGCGCGCCACGCGGATGGCGATGATCTTCCAGGAGCCGATGACCGCGCTCAATCCGGTCGTCCATGTCGGCCGCCAGATCGACGAAGTCTTACGCGCACATACGTCCCTCGACGCGCGGACACGGCGCAAGCGGATCCTCGACATGATGGAGCAGGTCCGCCTGCCCGACGTCGAGCGCATCTTCGCCTCCTACCCGCACCGCCTCTCCGGCGGCCAGCGCCAGCGCATCATGATCGCGATGGCGCTCGTGCTGGAGCCAAAGCTCCTGATCGCCGACGAACCGACCACCGCGCTCGACGTCACCACCCAGAAGCAGATCCTGACCCTGATCCGCGACCTGCAGCGCGATCACGGCACCGCGGTGCTGTTCATCACCCACGACATGGGCGTCGTCGCCGAGATCGCCGACCGCGTCGCCGTCATGCGCCAGGGCCGCCTGGTCGAGACCGGCCCGCTCGACAAGATCCTGCGCAGCCCCGAGATGGACTACACGCGCAATCTGCTCGCCGCGGTTCCGAGCCTCATCCCCCGCCCGCCGCGGCCCACGACCAAGGAACCGGTGGTGCTGGAGACCACCGAGCTCGGCAAGACCTATCGCGAGCGCTCGTTCCTCGGCAAGGCACGCGAGGTCGTCGCCGCGCAGGACGTGACGCTCACTTTGCGCAAGGGCCGCACGCTCGGAATCGTCGGCGAAAGCGGCTCCGGCAAATCGACGGTCGCGCGCTGCATCGTCCGCCTGATCGATCCGACCGCGGGCGGCGTCCGCCTCGCCGGGCACGAAATCTCGATCCTGACCCGCCGTCTGCTGCAACCGCACCGCAAGCGCATCCAGATCGTGTTCCAGGATCCGTACCGTTCGCTCAATCCGCGCATCACCGTCGGCGAGAGCATCGCCGAGGGACCGATCAACTACGGCACGCCGCACAACAAGGCGATCGCGCGAGCCCGCGAGCTGCTCGAGCTGGTCGGCCTGCCGGCGGACGCGATCTCGCGCTATCCGCATCAGTTCTCCGGCGGCCAGCGCCAGCGCATCGCGATTGCGCGTGCGCTCGCGCTCGATCCGGACGTGCTGGTGGCGGACGAAGCCGTCTCCGCGCTCGACGTCTCCGTGCAGGCGCAGGTGCTGGAGCTGCTCGACGAGATCCAGCGCCGGCTCGGCATCGCGATCCTGTTCATCACGCATGATTTGCGTGTCGCCGCGCAGATCTGCGACGAGGTCGTCGTGATGCAGAAGGGCCGCATCGTCGAGCAAGGGCCCGCCGGCGAGATCCTGACCCATCCGAAGGAAGCCTACACGCGGTCGCTGCTCGAAGCCGCGCCCGGCCGCAATTGGGATTTCGCGAACTTCCGGCCGGTATCCGAGGCGGTGGCGTAAGGCTGTAGCTGTAGGGTGGGCAAAGCGGCCGCCAAAGGCGGCAGCGTGCCCACCGTCGATCAGCAACCTCGGGGTTGAGACGGTGGGCACGGCGCCACAACGATCTCGCGTGGCGAGACAGCACGGCATCGCCTTTGCCCACCCTACGCGCTCCGTCATCTTGACCCGCTGCGCGCTCTGTCATCTTGGCCCGCATGCAAAACGGCATCGCTCGTTTGCTTGCACCTTGCGCGAGGCCCGGTCTAACGTCGCCCTTCACGTCAACGACCTGAGGCGGACTGATGACGCGCGTCGCGATCGGCGGCTTTCTGCACGAGACCAATACCTTTGCACCGACCAAGGCGGACTACGACGCCTTCATGCATGGCGGCGGCCGTGGCTCGATCGCTGATGCCGCGAGCGTGCTGACCACGATGCGTGACATCAATGCGGGCCAGGCCGGCTTCATCGCGGTCGCCGAAGCTCGCGGCTGGGACATCGTTCCCACCATCGCTTGCGCGGCGAGCCCGTCCGCCCACGTTACCAAGGACGCGTTCGAACGAATCACCGGCGCGATAGTGGAGCGCATCGTCGCCGCCGGCCCGCTCGACGGCGTCTATCTCGACCTGCACGGCGCGATGGTGGCCGAGCATCTCGACGACGGCGAGGGCGAGATCCTCGCGCGCGTGCGCAAGGTGATCGGGCCCGGCGTGCCGCTGGTCGCGAGCCTCGACCTGCATGCCAACGTCACGCCCGAGATGATCGCGCACGCCGATGCGCTGATCGCCTACCGCAAATATCCGCACACCGACATGGCCGACACCGGCCGCGCCAGCGCCGAACATCTCGCGCTGCTGTTGAACGCGAAGCAACCGCTGGCCAAGGCGTTCCGGCAGCTGCCGTTCCTGATCCCGATCAGCTGGCAATGCACCAACGACCAGCCGACCAAAGGCATCTACGAGAAGCTGGCTGCGCTGCAGAGCGAGGCCGTGCCGACGCTGTCGTTCGCGCCGGGCTTTCCGGCCGCTGATTTCGCCCATTGCGGGCCCAGCGTCTTCGCCTATGGCCGCACGCAGGCCGACGCCGATGCCGCCGCGGATGCGATCGCCGCCATCGTCATGGGCCATGAGGACGATTTCGACGGCCGCATCTACACGCCCGACGATGGCGTGCGCCATGCGATGACGCTGGCGAAGACGGCGACGCGGCCGATCGTCATCGCCGACACCCAGGACAATCCCGGCGCCGGCGGCGATTCCGACACCACGGGCATGCTGCGCGCACTGGTGCGCAACCGTGCCAGCCGCGCCGCGATCGGCATGATCTACGATCCGCAAGCGGCGCTGGCGGCCCATGCGGCCGGCGAAGGCGCGACCGTGACCTTGGCGCTCGGCGGCAAGAGCGGCATTCCCGGCGATGCACCGTTCGAGGAGAGCTTCATCGTCGAGAAGCTGTCGGACGGCCGCTTCATCGCGCCCGGCCCGTTCTATGGCGGTCGCAAGATGGAGATGGGCCCGTCGGCGGCGTTGCGCATCGGCGGCGTCCGTGTCGTCGTCTGCTCGCACAAGGCCCAGCTCGCCGATCAGGAAATGTACCGCTACGTCGGCATCGAGCCGACCGAGCAGGCCATTCTCGTCAACAAGAGTTCGGTGCATTTCCGCGCCGATTTCGAGCCGATCGCGGAAACACTGCTGATCTGCGCCGCGCCCGGCGCGATGCCCGCCGATCCCTCCACCCTGCCCTGGAAGAACTTGCGCCCGGGCATTCGGCTGAAGCCGAACGGACCTGGGTTTGGAGGTGCGGGATGAGTCGTCGTCGGATCCAGTTGGGGCCTCATGGTTCTCACCACACGCATATCGAACCGACGTCCCTCACCTCGTGCACTGCTTTCTACCCTCATCCTGAGGAGCCCGCCCCATGGGCGGGCGTCTCGAAGGACGAGGCCCGCGACCAGCTCGGCCTCATGGTTCGAGACGCCCGCCAAGGGGCGGGCTCCTCACCATGAGGGGCAAAAGCCGAGGCACTGCACACCGGACCATGGACACGCCAAGAGGCGTGTTCATGGAGAGGGTTGAGATTCGACACCGTCGCTGCACACCACCGCTCGCCTAACAACTTCTCTCCCGCTTAACTGGACAACATCCATGCCGACCATCGATCGCATCCAAGGCTACGCCGACGAGCTCACCGCCATCCGCCGCGACCTGCACGCCCATCCCGAGATCGGTTTCGAGGAGACGCGCACCTCCGGCATCGTGGCCGAGAAGCTCGCGCAATGGGGCATCGAGGTGCATCGCGGCCTCGGCGGCACCGGCGTGATCGGCGTGCTCAAGGGCAAGGGCGACGGCGGCAAGCGGATCGGCCTGCGCGCCGACATGGACGCGCTGCCGATGGAGGAGAACACCAACCTGCCGTGGCGCTCGACCATCCCCGGCCGCTTCCACGGCTGCGGCCATGACGGCCACACCACGATGCTGCTCGGCACCGCGCGCTATCTCGCCGAGACCCGCAATTTCGACGGCACCGTGCACTTCATCTTCCAGCCGGCCGAGGAAGGTCTCGGCGGCGCGCGGGCGATGATCAAGGACGGCTTGTTCCAGAAGTTTCCGTGCGACGAGCTGTACGGCCTGCACAACGCGCCCGACCTCGCCCATGGCGAGATCGCGATCCTGCCGGGACCGGCGATGGCCGGCGCCGACTTCTTCGACATCCGCATCTCCGGCTATGGCGCCCATGGCGCGATGCCCGAGCGCTCCAAGGACGCGGTCGTGATCGCGACCAGCGTGGCGCAGGCGATCCAGACCATCGTCAGCCGCAACGTCGAGCCGCTGCAGGCGGCGGTCGTCTCGATCACCCAGATCCATGCCGGCTCCGCCTACAACGTCATTCCCGGCGACGCCTGGCTGTGCGGCACCGTGCGTGCGTTCTCGGATTCCGTGCGCACTTTGATCCGTGAGCGGATGCGGACGATCTGCGCCGGCATGGCGGCCGCGTTCAACTGCGAGATCAACGTCGACATTCGCGACGTGTTCAGCGTGCTGGTGAACCAGGAGGAGCACTCCAAGGTGGTCGAGGAGGTCGCGCGCACCGTGGTCGAACCGTCCAAGGTGGTGACGCGCACGACGCCGAAGATGGGCAGCGAGGATTTCGCCGACATGCTGCAGGCGGTCCCGGGCGCCTATTTCTGGGTCGGCCATGACGGCTCGGTCCCGGTGCACAATCCCGGCTATGTGCTCGACGACAAGATCCTGCCGATCGGCGCCAGCATGTTCGCCCGCATCATCGAGACACGCCTGCCCGCGGCCTAGCCGCGGCGGACCCGACGGTCCGATCAACTCCGTCGCGCACTCGTCATCGGAGCACCCGCATGCACAAGCCCTCGGACGACGTCGCCTCGCTGCACGATCTCTCTGCGGTCGATCTGATCGCAGGCTACCGCGCACGACAGTTCTCGCCGTCCGAGGTCATGGACGACGTGCTGGCACATGTCGCGCTGTGGGAGCCACATATCAAGGCGCTGTATCTGCTCGACGTCGACGCCGCGCGGGCCGCGGCGAAGGCATCGACCGAGCGCTGGGCCAAGGACGAGCCGGCCGGCATCCTCGACGGCGTGCCGGCGACGGTGAAGGACAACCTCGCCACCAAGGGCCAGCCGATGCCGCTCGGCGCGGCCAGTGTCACGCGCGCACCGCTGGCGGCGGATGCCCCGCCGGTCGCGCGCCTGCGCGAGGCCGGCGCGATCATCTTCGCCAAGACCACGATGCCCGATTACGGCATGCTGTCGTCGGGCTTGTCGAGCTTCCATCCGCTGACGCGCAATCCGTGGGATCTGCGGATGAATCCCGGCGGCTCCAGCGCGGGTGCGGGCGCCGCAGCCGCCGCCGGCTACGGCCCGCTGCATGTCGGCACCGATATCGGCGGCTCGATCCGGCTGCCGGCGTCGTGGTGCGGCCTCGTCGGCCTCAAGCCGAGCTTCGGCCGGGTGCCGATCGATCCGCCCTATGTCGGCCGCGTCGCCGGTCCGATGACGCGCATCGTCGACGATGCCGCGCTGATGATGAGCGTGCTCTCCAAGCCCGACCGGCGCGACGGCACCAGCCTGCCACCCTCGGACCTGCATTGGAAGGTCGCGGAGAAGCCGGTCCGCAAGCTGCGCATCGGCCTGATGCTCGATCTCGGCGGCGTCGGCCAGGCGCTGGAGGAGTCGGTGCGGGCGACGACGCTCGCCGCGGCGAAAGCATTCGCGGACGCCGGCGCCGTGGTCAGCGAGGTCAAGGGCATTCTCACCCGCGAGATGCTCGACGGCCTCGACAATTTCTGGCGCGCGCGGCTGTGGGACGATCTGGCGCGGCTCGCGCCCGAAGTGCGCGCGAAAACCCTGCCCTACATCCTGCAATGGGCCGAGCGTGGTGCTGCGCTGTCCGGGGTCGAGGTCGTCAGGGGGTTCAACGTCACGATGGCGTTGCGCGCCGCCGCCGCAAAGCTGTTCTGCGACTACGACTACATCATCTCGCCGGTCTCACCGGGCGTGAAGTTTCCGGCCGAATTCGCCTCGCCCAACAATGATCCGCAGGCGCCGTTCGAGCACATCACCTATACCGTGCCTTGGAACATGTCGGAGAACCCGGCCATCTCGGTCAATGCGGGCTATGATGCCGAGGGCTTCCCGATCGGCCTGCAGATCATCGGCCGCCGCTTCGACGATGTGGGTGTGCTGGGGCTGGCGAAGACGTTCGAGAGCCTGCGTGGCGAGCAGCGGCCGTGGCCGGTCGCGCCTTCGAATTCGTAGGGTGGGCCAAGGCGCGCCCCCCGAGCCATCGACGCGCACCGCGGCTGATCGCGCCGTGCCCACCACCGTGTCATCGGTGACAACGGTGGGCGCGCTGCGCCTTTGCCTACCCTACGGAATGCCAGACGCGCCTTGCCGCGTGACATCGATCGATGCTTGCGCATCGCCGCGGAATGCCGTTTCTAACAACGAGAACAACAACACATCGGGAAACGCTCATGACCTATCAGACGATTCTGTACGACGTCACTGACAAGATCCTCACCATCACGCTGAACCGCCCCGAGAAGCTCAACGCCTTCACCGGCACGATGATGGAGGAACTGATCGACGCCTTCGATCGCGCCGACAAGGACGACGGCGTCCGGGCGATCATCGTCACCGGCGCGGGCCGCGCGTTCTGCGCCGGCGCCGATCTCTCCTCGGGTGCCGACACCTTCGACCGCGACGCCAAGCGCGGGCCGGTCAAGCGCCATGCCGACGGCCGCGTCGACTATTCCGATCCGCAGGTGCGCGACGGCGGCGGCCAGGTGACGCTGCGCATCTTCAAGTCGCTGAAGCCGGTGATCGCCGCGGTGAACGGGCCGGCCGTCGGCATCGGCGTCACCATGCAGCTCGCAATGGACATCCGCATCGCCTCGGAAGCGGCCCGGTTCGGCTTCGTGTTCTCCCAGCGCGGCATCGTGCCCGAGGCTGCGTCGAGCTGGTTCCTGCCGCGCCTCGTCGGCATCTCGCAGGCGCTGGAATGGTGCTACACCGGCCGCGTGTTTCCGGCGCAGGAGGCGCTTGAAGGCCGCCTCGTCAGCAAGGTGGTGCCGCCGGACGACCTGCTGCCGACCGCACGCGCGCTGGCGCGCGAGATCGCCGAGAAGACCGCGCCGGTGTCGATCGCGCTGATCCGCCAGATGATGTGGCGCATGATGGGCGCCGACGATCCGATGGAGGCGCACAAGGTCGACAGCCGCGGCATCTACGCACGCGGACGCTCCGACGACGTCAAGGAAGGCGTGGTGTCGTTCCTGGAGAAGCGCCCGGCGCAGTTCCAGAATACGGTCACCGCCGACATGCCGGACTATTTCCCATGGTGGGACGAGCGGGACTATCGGTAACCCCCGCGCATCATTACGGGCGGTGCGTCCCGACAAATAGCGAAGGTATTTGCGCGCAACGCATCGCTCCCCCTGCAATGACAGGCTCTCTCCGAGAACCGGTCGCCCTTCACAGCAGACGTAACTGACGCGCATTCAGAAGCTGCAATTTCGTCGTCGCAGTGGACGCAACGGACCTAATCCGGCCTTGCTGACTAATTGTCGCAAATCTGTCATGTGCCGCCTTTAGGGAAACTCCGAGACTGGCTGGAATGCCAGCGATACGGAGTCTGTTCTATGAAGGTCACTCGCCTCGCGCTCGCCCTGCTTGCGCTGTGTTTTCTGGCGCCATCGCAGCCGGCCAAGGCCGCTGACGTCATCTGCTACAATTGTCCGCCGGAATGGGCCGACTGGGCCTCGATGCTCAAGGCGATCAAGAGCGATCTCGGCTACGACATTCCTCACGACAACAAGAACTCCGGCCAGGCGCTGGCCCAGATTCTCGCCGAGAAGAGCAACCCCGTCGGCGACATCGGCTATTTCGGCGTGACCTTCGGCATGAAGGCGAAGGCCCAGGGCGCCCTCGATCCCTACAAGCCGGCGCATTGGAACGACGTCCCCGCGGGTCTGAAAGACGCGGACGGCTACTGGACCACGATCCACTCGGGAACGCTGGGCCTCTTCGTCAACAAGGACGCGCTCGGCGGAAAGCCCGTGCCCGCCTGCTGGAAGGACCTCCTGAAGCCGGACTACAAGGGCATGGTCGGCTATCTCGATCCGAGCTCCGCGGCGGTCGGCTATGTCGGCGCCGTCGCAGTGAACATCGCGCTCGGCGGTTCGTCCGCCAACTTCGAGCCGGCCATCAGCTTCTTCAAGGAGCTGCGCAAGAACGATCCGATGGTGCCGAAGCAGACCTCCTATGCCCGCGTCGTATCGGGAGAGATGCCGATCCTGTTCGACTACGACTTCAACGCCTATCGCGCAAAATACTCGGAAAAGGGCAACTTCGAGTTCGTCATTCCCTGCGAAGGCTCGGTCGTGTTTCCCTATGTCGTCGGCCTGGTGAAGAACGCCCCCGACCAGGAAAAGGCGAAGAAGGTGATGGACTATCTGCTGTCCGACAAGGGGCAGGCGATCTGGACCAACGCCTATCTGCGTCCGGCGCGCCCGATCGAATTGCCCGAGGCCGTCAAGAGCAGGTTCCTGCCCGACAGCGACTACGCCCGCGCCAAGAGCGTCGACTGGGGCGACATGGAAAACGCCCAAAAGGGCTTCGTCGACCGCTATCTGGCCGAGATTCGCTGAAGGAGTTTGCGCCCCGCCCGCCGCAGGCGCGCGGGGCGCGCCTGATCTGATGTCACATCGATTCTTTCTCTGGCTCTGCCTGCTGCCCCTGGCGGCGCTCACGGCGGCATTCTTTCTGCTGCCGATGGCGCGCCTTCTCGTCACCGGTGCGGACGGCCCTCACGGGCTCGCGGAATATCTCGCGATCCTCGTCGAGCCGCGTTATCGGACCACGCTGATCAATACGGTTCTGCTGGCTGGGACGGCCACGATCGTCACCCTGGTCGTGGCAACGATTGCCGGCCTGTTCCTTCAGCGCCACCGCTTTCCCGGCCGCGCGATTCTGGTTGCGATGCTGACCTTCCCGCTCGCCTTCCCCGGCGTCGTGGTCGGCTTCATGATCATTCTGCTGGCCGGGCGCCAGGGTCTCATCGGCGACCTCTCGGCCCGCCTGACCGGCGATAAGCTCGTCTTCGCCTATTCGGTTTACGGGCTCTTCCTGGGCTACATCTACTTCTCGATACCACGGGTCATCCTCACCATCATGGCAGCGGCGCAAAAACTCGATCCCGGCCTCGAGGAGGCCGCCAGATCGCTCGGCGCGGGTCCCTGGGCGGTGCTCCGCGACGTGATCCTGCCGGCGCTGGCGCCGGCTCTCGTCGCCTCCGGCGCCATTGCGTTTGCCACGGCCATGGGCGCCTTCGGGACGGCCTTCACGCTTGCGACCAACCTCGATGTCCTGCCGATGCTGATCTATACCGAGTTCACGCTCGCGGGAAATCTCGCGACATCGGCCGCGCTCTCGGTCGGACTGGGACTGCTGACCTGGCTGATGCTCGCGCTGGCACGCTCCCTGAGCGGCAATTCCGTTGCAGCGGCGGGCTAGACGCGTGCGCAATCGAATAATCTTTGCCGGCCAGTTTCTGTTCACGGTGCTCGTTGCCGCCTTTCTCGTCGTGCCGGCCTGCCTGTCGATCACCGCAGGCGTCACGGTCAACTACTTCCGCGGCATTCAGTCCGGCATGACGCTGCAATGGGTCGTGCAGGTGTGGGAGCTCTACGCCGGCACGATCCTGTCCTCGCTGCTGATCGCCTTCGGAACGCTGGCCGTGACGCTCGTGGCCGGCGTTCCCGCCGCCTATGCGCTCTATGTCCGCGGCGGCCGCACGGCGCGTCTGGTCGAAGAGATCATCACGCTGCCGCTGGCCATTCCCGGGCTTGCCATCGCCTTGGCGCTGCTGCTCACCTATGGCGGCTTCGGCAGTTTCCGCAGGTCATGGATGTTCATTCTCGTCGGGCATGTGATTTTCACGATGCCCTTCATGGTCCGCTCGGTCATGGCCGTGTTCGCCACCATCGACGTCAAGTCGCTCGACGAAGGCGCCGCATCGCTCGGGGCCTCGCCATGGCGCCGCTTCGTCGACGTCATCGTCCCCAATGCCGCGTCGGGAATTCTCGCCGGCAGCCTGATGGTCGTCACGCTCTCGCTCGGCGAATTCAACCTGACCTGGATGTTGCACACGCCCTTGACCAAGACACTGCCGATCGGCCTCGCCGACAGCTATGCATCGATGCGGCTCGAAGTCGCCTCGGCCTACACGCTGATCTTCTTCGTGATGATCATCCCCCTGCTGGTCGCCATGCAATGGTACGGCGAAAGGGGCAATCCGAGATGAGCACGATGATCGAACAAGGCGCCTCGCTGCGGATCGACAATTGCGGCAAGACATACGCCGACGGGACACGCGCGCTCGCGCCCGCGACCCTCGACATCGCGCGGAGCGAAACGATGGTGCTGCTCGGGCCGTCCGGCTGCGGCAAGACCACCTTGCTTCGCATCATTGCGGGGCTCGAAGTGCCGGACCAGGGTGGGCGCATCCTGTTCGACGGCAAGGATTTGACGAAGCTCCCGATCGAGCGGCGCAATGTCGGCATGGTGTTTCAGTCCTATGCGCTGTTTCCGAACATGAGCGTCGCCGACAATATCGGCTATGGGCTGAAGATCCGCGGCACGCCCAGGGCCGAGCGGGCGGCGCGCGTGGCGGAGCTGGTCGAGCTGACCAACCTGTCCGGGCTCGAGCATCGCCGCATCGATCAGCTCTCCGGCGGCCAGCGCCAGCGCGTCGCCCTGGCGCGTGCCGTCGCGATCAGGCCGAACGTGCTTCTGCTCGACGAGCCGCTCACGGCGCTGGATGCAGCCTTGCGCGAGCGCCTACGCGGCGAGCTCAACCGGCTGCTGCGGACGCTCGGAATCACGACCATCTATGTGACGCACGATCAGGCCGAAGCCATGGAGCTCGGCGACCGCATCGTCGTCATGAGCAAGGGCGCCATCGCCCAGGCCGGCACGCCGCGCGAGATCTATTTCGCTCCAGCCAATCGCTTCGTCGCCGAATTCGTCGGCGCTGCGAACATCATCGAGGCCGCGATGGACAGCGGCCATCTCGTGCTTCCAGGCGGACGGCAACCGGTCAACGACACCGGCAGTCGCGCCCGGGTCGTGGCGATGGTCCGTCCTGAAACCATAGGGATCGTCGCTGCGCACGCGTCGGGCCTGACCGGCATCGTCGACAGCGTCCGCTTCGCCGGCGATCGGCAGCGCGTCGTCGTTCGCGACGCGGCCGACCGGCTTCTGGCCGTCGACACGCCGAACAAGACCCGGATCAGCGTGGGAGAACGGATCGGCCTGTCGATCGCCCCGGACTCGATCCGCCTGCTGCCGGAAGAAGGCCAGTGACGCCATGACCGCAAGACCTTTGCACATTGCCCAGATCTCCGATCTGCACATCAAGTCGCCCGGCCGCCTTGCCTATCGCCGGGTCGACACCGCGCGGGCGCTGGCGCGCTGCATCGCCGAGCTGAACCGGTTCGAGCCGGCCCCCGATCTGGTGGTGATCTCCGGCGATCTGGCCGACACGCCCGCCGCTGCGGAATATGAGCACCTGCTGAGCCTGCTGGCCGAACTGAAGATTCCCGTTGCGGCCATTCCGGGAAATCACGATTCACGCGACCTGATGCGCGCTGCATTTCCCGATCAGCTCTATGCCGCGGCGTCCGGTGCACTGAACCAGCGGCTGACCTTGGAGGGTCTCGAACTGATCCTGCTGGATTCCAGCGTGCCGGGCCAGCCGTATGGCGAACTCGACGAACCAAGTCTCGCGTGGCTCGACGCAACGCTGTCCGCCTCGCGGCAACGGCCGGCGCTGTTGTTCCTGCATCATCCGCCATTCGCGACTGGCATCTGGCACATGGACGCGCAACATCTGAGAAATGCCGACGATTTGGCGGCGATCGTCGGGCGTCACCCGCGCGTGCAACTGATCGGCTGCGGGCATGTTCACCGGGCCGCGCTGACCAGGTTCGCCGGTGCCGCCTGCACCATCTGTCCCGCGCCGAACCATGCGGTCGATCTGGATCTGTCCGCGTCGCGGCCGCCTGGCTTCAAGGTCGAGCCGCCGGCCTTCCATCTCCACAGCTGGCACCCAGGATCCGGCTTCGGCACGGTCGTCACGCATCAGATTCCGATCGGAGACTTCGACGGGCCGCACCCGTTCTTCGACGCCGCAGGCCGACTGATCGACTAGACGCGCACCTCGCCTGTCTTCAGATCGGCGTGCCGGGTCTAGTTCATCACCAGCGCGACGCGGCCGATCGCCTTGCGATCGATCAGGAGCCGCATCGCCCGCGCGTAGTCCTCGAACCGAATGCGGTGCGAGACGTTGGGCCGCAACTTGCCCTGCTCCGCCCAGGCGAGCAGCGCGGCCATGCGCGCCTCGCCAAGCCTCGGATCCCTGCGCACCGCCTCGCCGGCGCGCACACCGAGCACGCTGGCGCCCTTCATCAGGATCAAATTGGTGCGCGCGAGACCAATGCCACCGGTGAAGCCGATCACCAGGAGCCGCGCCCCCCAGGCGATGCAGCGGACGCTGTTCTCGAACACCTCGCCGCCGACGGGATCGAACACGACGTCGACGCCGCGACCGTCGGTGATGCGCTTCACCGCCTCACGGAACGGCTCGCGGGCATAGAGCACGAGATGATCGGCGCCGCGCGCCCTCGCGACCGCGAGCTTCTCCTCGGTCGAGGCCGCCGCGATCACGGTCGCGCCCAGCAGCTTGCCGATCTCGACGGCGGCGAGGCCGACGCCGCCGCCTGCGCCGTGTACCAGCAGCGTCTCGCCCGGCTCGAGCTTGCCGCGATCGACCAGCGCGTGATGCGCGGTGCCGTGGCCGGCCAGATAGGTCGCGCCCTCCGCGTAGTCGAAAGTCGACGGCAGCGGCGTGAGCTGGCTCGGCGCGACCACCGCCTCTTCCGCATAGGCGCCGAAGCGCATGCGCACGATCACCCTGTCGCCGACGGCATGATCGGTCACCCCGGCACCAGCCTCGATCACATCGCCAGCCGCCTCCACGCCCGGCGTGAACGGCAGCTCCGGTTTGAGCTGATACTCGCCCGCCGCCATCAGTATGTCCGGAAAGTTGATGCCGGCGGCGCGGATCGTCACGCGCACCTCGCCGTCGGCGAGCGGGCGTGGTGGAAGGTCTTCGAGACTCAGCTTCTCCGGCGGACCGAGCTCGCGGCAGACGATGGCGCGCGGCATCAGGCTGTCGGTCCCTTCGCGCGCACCAGTGCTTCGCGGATCAGCGGCAGGCGGTCGTTGCCGAAATACATGTCGTTGACGTCCACGAAGATGGTCGGCGAACCGAAGCCGCCGCGCTTGACGACCTCCTCGGTATTGATGCGCAGCTGATCCTTGATACCCTGCTGCGCGATCCCGTCGAACAACGCCTTCGCATCGATGCCGGCGCGCCGGCACACCTCGGTGAGAACCGCATCCTGCGAGATGTCCTGGTCCTCGCCCCAATAGATCTCGAACACGGACCGCGCGAACGGCACCATGTCCTGCCCCAGCCAGATGCAGCCGCGCATCGCTTTCACGCTGTTCACCGGAAACACCGATGGCGGCATCTTGATCTTCAGGCTCGCCGAGCGCGCCCAGTCGCCGAGGTCCTTCAGCATGTAGGCTGCCTTGGCCGGCACCGGCGCCTCGCGTTGCGCATAGACGCTCGGATTGACGGTGTTGAAGATGCCGCCGACGAGAATGGGCCGCCAGACGATGTCGACGCCGAACTCGCGCGCCAGCGGCTGGATGTTGTGAAAGGCGAGATAAGTCCAGGGGCTGGAGCAGTCGAAGAAGAATTCGATCATGTGTGGGTCCTGTTGGTATCGCCCCTCATCCTGAGGAGCGCGCCTTGCGCGCGTCTCGAAGGATGAGGCCTGTGCGGTGGCCTCATGGCTCGAGACGCGCCTGCGGCGCTCCTCACCATGAGGGCTTCTTATGAGCCTCGTCCGATCATCTCCTTCACCTGTCCGCCGAACATCACGTGGCGCGTGTGCTCGTTGAACGGCTCCTTGACGAACGTGCCGATCGCGAGCCCCGCCTGCAGCTTCGGCCGCGCGCGCAACGTCGCGTACCAGCGCTTGATATTGGGATAGTCGCCGAGCGTAAAACCCTGCGCCTTGTGCGTCATCACCCACGGAAAGCAGGCAATGTCGGCGATCGTGTAGTCGTCGCCGGCCACATAGGCGCCGGTCTTGCCGAGCTGCACGTCGAGCACATGGAACAGCCGTGCGACCTCGTCGCGGTAGCGCTGGATCGCATACGGGATTTTTGCCGCGGCATAGAGCGCGAAATGGCCGTGCTGGCCCATCATCGGCCCGAGCCCCGCCATCTGCCACATCACCCATTGGATCACGCACGAGCGCGAACGGCTCTCCGAGGGGAGAAAGCGGCCGGTCTTGTCGGCGAGATAGATCAGGATGGCGCCGGTCTCGAACACCGGAAACGGCGCGCCACCATCGGCCGGCGCATGATCGACGATCGCCGGAATCCGGTTGTTGGGGCTGATCGCGAGAAACTCGGGCTTGAACTGGTCGCCGGCGCGGATGTCGACGGGAATGACGGTATAGGGCAGTCCGAGTTCCTCGAGCATGATCGAGATCTTCCAACCATTCGGCGTCGGAGCGTAATGGAGATCGATCATTCCCTTCCCCGGACCATTTTGCCGCGTTGCGGAACGCAATGCGGGCTTCGTTCTTCTGTACCTGAAGGGTAAGCCATGGCAGACAGGCGCTCAAGCCTGACCGCTTCACATGCCCGACGGAGAGTTCGACCATGCTGTTTCCATCGACCATCGCAGGCTCGCTGCCGAAGCCGGAATGGCTGGCCGAGCCGAACGTGCTGTGGGCGCCGTGGAAGTCGAAGGGCGAGGAACTGGCGCGGGCCAAGCGCGACGCGACCATCCTGGCGCTGAAGCTGCAAGAGGATTGCGGCATCGACATCCTCACCGAGGGCGAGCAGTCGCGGCAGCATTTCGTGCACGGCTTCCTCGAGCGCGTGGAAGGCATCGACTTCGCCCACAAGGTCGAGATGGGCATCCGCAAGGACCGCTACAAGGCGATGGTGCCGCAGGTGGTGGCCCCCTTGTCGCTGAAGGGCCGCGTCCATGGCGACGAGGCGCGCATCGCGCGCACGCACACCACGCGCGCCGTGAAGTTCACCCTGCCCGGCCCGATGACGATTATCGACACCATCGCCGACAACTACTACGGCGACCGCGTCAAGATGGCATTCGCCTTTGCAGAACTTTTGAACCAGGAAGCCAAGGCGCTGCACGACGACGGCATCGACATGATCCAGTTCGACGAGCCCGCCTTCAACGTCTACATGGACGAAGTGCGTGACTGGGGCATCAAGGCGCTGGAGCGCGCCGCCGAGGGGCTGACCTGCCCGACGGCGGTCCACATCTGCTACGGCTACGGCATCAAGGCCAACACCGACTGGAAGGAGACGCTGGGCGGCGAGTGGCGCCAGTATGAGGAGACCTTCCCGGTCATCGATGCCAGCTCCATTCAGCAGGTCGCGGTCGAATGCCGCAATTCGAAGGTGCCGATCGAACTGCTCGGCCTGTTGAAGAACAAGATCGTGCAGGCCGGCGTCATCGACGTCGCCAGCGACGAGATCGAGACCGCCGAAGACGTCTGCAAGACCCTCGAGGACGTCATGAAGGTGGTGCCGAAGGAGAACATCATCGCCACGACCAATTGCGGCATGGCGCCGATGCGGCGCGAGGTCGCCGAGGCCAAGCTGATGGCGCTCGGCACCGGCGCGAAGCTGGCGCGGCAAAGGTTCGCATGAGCGGCCGCGACTGACGGCCGATGCCGACGGACGCCTGTGACCATCGTCACGCTCGCGTTGCCGGTGATGCAAGCAATTCCCGGCCGGTCTCGGCGACATCGGCCGGCCTCTCTCAGGCTGACAGCGCGCGCGCGAGAACCGGTAAAACTACGGATGAATCAGCAGCGGCGTTGCAATGCGAGAGCGCTCTCTTCATATGCACGTTATTGTTAGTTTGGAGCTGGTCGCGACTAACAGGTCGGCATCGGGCCGCGATTAAATTCTGCCATATTGGTAGCTAATTACCCGACGGTCGCGTTGAGCGGAGCGCTGTATCTTTCGTGTTCTTGACAAGATGTGTCCGAGCATTTCATCTCGTTACAACTTGTTAACGCGGTGAGATTCCGCCGCCTGTATCAGTTTCAATTCTGACGTTTGCCTTCATTGCCGGGGATTTCGATGGCTTGCTTTGCGAGAACGATCGTTGCTGCGCCGAAGAAACCGAAATCGCGACGCTGGCTTGCTCTATCGATCCTCTGCGCGAGCACTTTCCTCAGCACCCAGGCCATGGCGATCGACGTCGCCAACCAGGCGGATTGGAATACTGCAGTGGCGGCGGTGGCGGCGGCAGGCGCCGGTTCCACCGTCACCATCAACATCACCAGCGGCTTCACGCTGTCGAGCTCGCTCGCGCAGCTCCAGGCCGCCAACAGCAACGTCACGGTCAACATCACCGGCAACGGTCAGACCATCGATGGCGGCTCGTCGTTCCAGGGCATCCAGGTCAGCGGCGCCAATGCGCCGACCGTCAACATCTCCAGCCTGTCGATCGCCAACACGGCGGCGATCGGCGGCAATGGCACGAACGGTCAAAACGGCTATTATAGTGGCGGCTTGGCGTATGGCTCGGGCGGCGGCGGTGGCGGCGGTCTCGGCGCCGGCGGCGGCCTGTTTGTCGGCAGCGGCGCCAATGTCACGCTCGCATTGGTGACCTTCACCACCAACAGTGCCACCGGCGGCACTGGCGGCAATGGCGGCAGTGCGCAGAACGCGGCGGCTGACCCCGTGAACGGCGGCAATGGCGGCACCGGCGGTGCGGCGAACAATGGCGGCGCCAGCGGCGGCGGCGGCGCGGGCGGCACCGGCGGACATACCGGCACGCAAGGCACGGCCGGCACCGCGGGCGCCGCGCTCGGTGACGGCGGCGGTGGCGGCGGCGGCTCCGGCACCACCAACAGCACCACCTACACCAACAACAATCCCGGCGGCAGCGGCAACGCCAATGGTGGCAACGGCGGCACCGGCGGCGACGGCGCCACCAACGCCAGCGGCTCGGGCGGTCCCGGACCCGGCTCCGACGGCGGCGCCGGCGGCAATGGCGGCGCCGGCAATGGCGGCGCCATCTACGTCGCCACCGGCGGCACGCTCACGATTCTCGACTCGCCGATCTCGGGCAATACCGTTACCGGTGGTGCTGCCGGCACCCCGGGCATCGGCATCGGACCGAGCGCCATCAATGGGTTTTCAGCAGCGGCCGGCGCCGCGCAGGGAGCCGGCATCTTCCTGAGCGGCGTGACGGCCAATATCGGCGTGTCCGGCGGCACCGTGACCTATGGCGACACCATCGGCGGCACCGGGCTGACGACGGGCGGCGTCAACACGGCGATCAACAAGACCGGCACCGGCACGCTGGTGCTGTCGGCGACCAATACGTTCACCGGCAACGTCAACATCACCTCGGGCACGGTCTCGGTCGGCGCCACCGCCAATCTCGGCAACCTCGCCAACGACGTGATCATTTCCAACGGCGGCACATTGGCGGTCACCGGCACGACGACGTTCGCCAACGGCCGCGACTTCAAGATTGCCGGGTTGTCGACCCTCAACATTGCCAGCACGACCACGACCACATTGCAAGGCATTGTCGGCAACGGCGCCTCCGCCGGCACCCTGGTGAAGGCGGGCGGCGGCATCCTGCTGCTCTCGGGCACCAACACCTACACCGGCGCGACCAACGTCGAAGGCGGCACGCTGCGCGCGGGCACGGCGAACGCATTCGGTGCCAGCACGGTGTTCAGCGTTCTCTCCGGCGCCACGCTGGATCTCAACGGCTTCAACAAGACGTTCGGCACGCTGAGCGGCGACGGCACTGTCAGCGGCGCCAACGCGACGATCTCGGGCACGTTCACGCCCGGCAACGGCACACCCGCATCGTCCATGGCCATCAACGGCAATCTCGCGTTCCAGTCGGGCGCGCAATATCTGGTGCAGGTGAATCCGACCACAGCCTCCTTCGCAGCGGTCACGGGCACAGCGACGCTCGGTGGCGCGGCCGTCACCGCGACCTACGCAAACGGCAGCTACATCGCGAAGAAATACACCATTCTGACCGCCACCGGCGGCGTCAGCGGCACGTTCGGCGGCCTGACCAACACCAATCTTCCCACCGGCTTCAGCTCAACGTTGAGCTATGGCGCCAACGACGTCTTCATCGATCTCGTGATGAACACGTCGCCGTCCGCGAACGTCAACCAGCGTAACGTCAGCAACGCGCTCAGCAACTACTTCAACACGAACGGCAGCATTCCGGTCGTCTTCACCGGTTTGACACCCACGGGACTGACGCAGATTTCGGGCGAGACCGCGACCGGCTCCCAGCAGACGACGTTCAATGCGATGACGCAGTTCATGGGCGTGATGACCGACCCGTTCATCACCGGCCGCGGCGAACAGGGACCGGCGCCCGGCGGCGCGATCGGCTACGCGGAGGAGACGCTCGCTTATGCGGCCAAGCGCAATCCGAACGACGCGCTGGCTGCGATCTACAACAAGGCGCCGGCCATGCCCGTGGCCCGGCCGAGCTGGAGCGTGTGGGCGGCCGGCTTCGGCGGCTCGCAGAGCACCGACGGCAACAATGCGCTCGGATCGAACAACACGACCAGCAACGTCTACGGCACGGCCGTCGGCGCGGATTATCGCTTCTCGCCGTTCACGATCGCCGGCTTCTCGCTGGCCGGCGGCGGCACCACGTTCAGCGTCGCCAATGGCGGCAGCGGCCGGTCCGACCTGTTCCAGGCCGGCGGCTTCGTGCGGCACAATGTCGGCGCGGCCTATATCACGGCTGCGCTGGCATATGGCTGGCAGCACGTCACCACCAACCGCACGGTGACGGTGGCCGGCGTCGACCAGCTCCGCGCCAGTTTCGATGCCAACACCTTCTCCGGCCGGCTCGAAGGCGGCTATCGCTTCGTCTCGCCGTGGATGGGTTTTGGGATCACGCCCTACGCGGCGGCGCAATTCACCACCTTCAGCCTGCCGGGCTATGCCGAAAGCGCGGTCGCCGGCGCCAATACCTTCGCACTGCGGTACGGATCGCAGAGCGTGACCGATACGCGGTCGGAGCTCGGCGTTCGCACCGACAAGGCCTATGCAGTGTCCGACGGCATTTTCACGCTGCGCAGCCGCTTCGCCTGGGCCTATGACTTCAGTCCCAGCCGGTCGGTCGGGGCCACGTTCCAGACGCTGCCCGGTGCATCCTTCGTCGTCAACGGCGCGCGGCAGGCACACAATTCGGCGCTGACCACGGTCTCCGCCGAAATGAAGTGGAAGAACGGCTGGTCGGCCGCCGCGAGCTTCGAGGGCGAGTTCTCGGACGTGACCCGCAGTTACGCCGGCAAGGGCATCGTGCGCTACGCGTGGTGATGCGCGGGTTCCCTTGAAGCCTCCTAGCCCGCACGAGCAAGGGCCGGCGCGTGGGACGCGCGGCGGCGCTGGCGACATGCGGGTCTCACGTGCTCTGTCGGAGACCGCGGATGTTGCTTTCGCTCATCTGGACGCGACGTGGGCGCTGGGATGGAGCGCGGGACGAAAGCCGGCTTGCAGGGCGCGCAGAGTGGAGGGCGGCGTCAGCAGCAACACCTGGCTGATGGCCTCGCGCGGCTCGCCGTAGCCGGCGAATGACCATGGCAGTGCCCTGCCCTGCACGACCAACAGGCTCTCCTCGCCGGACTGCAGCATCACGCCGTCGGGCAGCGCGGTCATCGGCAGCGGCAGCGGATGCAGCCGCTTCTTGCCGCGTTCGAGCCGCTCGCCGTGCAGCGTCCGGTCGATGTCGGCGGCACGCAGGCCGCTGAGGCCGTTGCCGCGTTCCCACGCCGCCCGAAACTTCTCGGCATCATCACGGCGGCAATAGAAGCAGGGCCGATGGCCGGCGGCGAGCGCCGTGGCCTCGTCGAGGAAGAACAGCTCGGTCCAGCTCCGCGTCGCCATCACCTCGCGGCGGCGGCCGCGTAACTCGCACACACATACGAGCCAGGCGGGACTCGACCAGCGCTTCCTCAGCAGCGTCTTCGTCTCGGGATCATGGATGATGCCGCGATTGCCGGTGAACAGCCCGCGATGCGGCGTGGCGACGATGTCGCCGGTCGGCATGACGCGGTTCTGCAGGGGCATGGGCTCCTCCGCCTGCGGCTGGGGAGCAGGCGAATAGTGAATGGCGAATAGCGAATGGTGCGGCCACCCGAATTCCCTATTCCCTACTTCCTATTCGCCCCCTCATCACGCCGCGCCGTCGCGCAGCGGCGGGGCGAACGACAGCGCGGTGTCCCAGGGGAAGAAGATCCAGGTGTCCTGCGACACCTCGGTGATGAAGGTGTCGACCAGCGGCCGGCCCTTCGGCTTGGCGTAGACGGTGGCGAAATGGGCATCGGGGAGCAGCTCGCGCACCATGCGTCCGGTCTTGCCGGTGTCGACGAGGTCGTCGACGATCAAGAGCCCCTTGCCGGTGCCGCCGCCGAGCTGGGCGGTGTCGTTCGAGATCCCCTTGAGGACCTGGAGCTCGCCCTGCTTGGTATGGTCGTAGCTCGCGATGCAGATGGTATCGATGACGCGCACGCCGAGTTCGCGCGCCACGATCGCCGCCGGCACCAGCCCGCCACGGGTGATGGCCACCACCGCATGAAACGGACCGATCTCGTTCAGCCGCCAGGTCAGCGCCCGGCAATCCCTGTGAAACTGGTCCCAGGACACCGGGAAGGCCCGGCCCGCGCGCTCCTCGGCACTCAAAGTCTTGTCTGGCATCTCATCTCGTCCGTGAGTTCTCGAAAGCCAACCAGCTTTAGCGCGTCAGCTGCAGCCCGGCGAGCATCTCCTTCACCGCAGCCATCGCCGCCGACAGCTTGTCCTGGTCGCGCGAGCGCACCACGAGGTGCGTATTCGGCTTCTGATCCTCGTCGGTGAACGGATAGCTGCCGATGATGGTGTCGGGATGCACTTTGGCGATCTCGCGCAGGGGGCCGCCGATATCACCCTCGCGGGCGTTGGCGCGCACAGTCTCCGACAGCATGCGAACGCCGGATTTCAGTTTCGGCGCGACGATGTCCATCATCGCCTGCATGATCGAGGGCACGCCGGCCATGACGATGACGTTGCCGAGCTTGAAGCCGGGCGCCAGGATGGTGGCGCTCTGGATCAGCTCCGCGCCATCGGGGATACGCGCCATGCGCAGCCGCGCCTCGTTGAGCTCCTGCTCGCTCCAGCGCTCCCGGAAGCGCGCCACCACCTCGGGATGGTGATCGATGCCGACGCCGAACGCCTTGGCGATGGCGTCTGCCGTGATGTCGTCATGGGTCGGGCCGATGCCGCCGGTCGTGAACACATAGGTGTAGCGGTGCCGCAGCGCGTCCAGCGCCGCGATGATGTCGGGCTCGTCGTCCGAGACCACCCGCACCTCCTTGAGGTCGATGCCGAGATTGGTCAGATATTCGGCGATGAAGCCGATGTTCTTGTCCTTGGTCCGGCCGGACAGGATCTCGTCGCCGATGACCAGCAACCCCGCGGTGACGATGTCGCTCATGGTTTCTCCTCGCATCTCCCGTCTGTTTTGGCCCGGACCGGCGCCAATGTCATCCGGAACGTCACAGCTTATGCCGCGGATTTGAGCATGGTGCAGCCGGTTTTTCAGGCAGCGCTTCCGCAGCCCCCACGAAATGCCAACGAGGAATGCATATCGCGCTGGCCCGGGCCTTGCTACCATCATGCAGAGTCATACAGTGTAATGACGAGGGTGGGGACACGCGGGCATCTATGGCAGTTGCGTTCGACGAGATGAACGAGCCGGGCGGCGACGTCCGTCAGGCTTATCAGGAGCTGTCGCGGTGGCTGAAGGAAACGCCGCCGGAAGCGCTGGAATATCGCCGCCACGAGGCGGAGCTGCTGTTCCGGCGAATCGGCATCACCTTCGCCGTCTATGGCGAGGCGGAGGCGCAGGAGCGGCTGATCCCGTTCGACGTCATCCCGCGCATCCTGTCGGGCAAGGAATGGACCTTGCTGGAAAAGGGCCTGAAGCAGCGCGTCAAGGCGCTGAACATGTTCCTCCGCGATATCTATCACGGCCGCGATATCCTGCGCGCCAACGTCGTCCCGGATGACCTGATCTTTCAGAACCCGGTGTTCCGCCCGGAGATGAATGGCCAGGACGTGCCGCACGACGTCTATGTGCACATCGCCGGCATCGACGTCGTCCGCGTCGACGCCAACGACTTCATCGTGCTGGAAGACAACGCGCGCACGCCCTCGGGCGTGTCCTACATGCTGGAAAACCGCGAGATCATGATGCGGCTGTTTCCGGACCTGTTCGCGCGCCACCGCGTCGCTCCGGTCGAGCGCTATCCGGACGAGTTGCTGTCGTGCTTGCGCTCGGTGGCGCCGCTCGGCGCCTCGGCCGAGCCGACGGTGGCGCTGATGACGCCCGGCATCTACAATTCCGCCTATTACGAGCATTCCTTCCTGGCCGACAAGCTCGGCATCGAGCTGGTCGAGGGCCGCGACCTCATCGTCAAGAACGACGAGGTGTTCATGCGCACCACTGAGGGGCTGAAGCGGGTCGACGTGATCTACCGCCGCGTCGACGACGACTTCCTCGACCCCCTCACCTTCCGGCCCGATTCGGCGCTCGGCGTCCCCGGCCTGATGTCGGCCTATATGGCCGGCAACGTCACGCTCGCCAACGCGGTCGGCACCGGCATCGCCGACGACAAGGCGATCTATTCCTACATGCCCGACGTCGTGAAGTTCTATCTGGACGAAGAGCCGATCCTGAAGAACGTGCAGACCTGGCGCTGCCGCGAGCCGCAGGACCTGTCCTACGTGCTCGACCATCTCGGCGATCTCGTCGTCAAGGAGGTGCACGGCTCCGGCGGCTACGGCATGCTGATCGGCCCGGCCGCAACCAAGGCCACCATCGAGGCGTTCCGCGACAAGCTGAAGCGCGAGCCCGAGGGTTTCATCGCGCAGCCGACCTTGGCGCTGTCGACCTGCCCGACCTGCGTCACCTCGGGCCTGGCGCCGCGCCACGTCGATCTCAGACCGTTCGTGCTCACCGGGCGCGACCGCACCACCATCGTGCCCGGCGGCCTCACCCGCGTCGCGCTCAAGGAAGGCTCGCTGGTGGTGAATTCCAGCCAGGGCGGCGGCACCAAGGACACATGGGTGCTGGATGAATAGGGTTCGTTCCAGCGAGAGTGCACATCTTTCCACAGCGGCGGTGCACCCTCTCCCCTTGTGGGAGAGGGTGGCGACGAGCGCCAGCTCGGCGCCGGGTGAGGGGTTCTCTCGGCATACGCAAGCGCGGAGAGAGACCCCTCACCCGGCTTCGCTTCGCGAAGCCACCCTCTCCCACAAGGGGAGAGGGTACACCGCTCGCGCAGCGAGGACGCTGGCTCGAATGAGCAGGACCAAAGAGCGGATCTATTCTCTCAGTGGTTACACACCTGCCTCGGCGCGCAGACAACTTCCGCTCCGTCCCACCACGCATCACATGCCAAGCAGCCGATCGTAACCGCCCATGCTGTCGCGCACCGCCGAAAACCTGTACTGGCTGGCCCGCTACGTCGAGCGCGCCGAGTATCTCGCCCGCACCATCGACGCGACCTTGCGCGTCACCGCCCTTCCCGCGGCCTATATCGGCAAGACCAACGAGTGGGAATCGGCGCTGATGACCGCCGGCGTCAGCGCCAGCTTCTACGAGGCCTATTCCGAGGCCAACGAACAGAGCGTCGTCGAATATCTCTCGTTCAACCCGTCCAATCCGTCCTCGATCAGAAACTGCATCGAGGCCGCCCGCCTCAACGCCCGCTCGGTGCGCACCGCACTGACGTCGGAGATGTGGGACACCATCAACGGCTCCTGGATCGAGGTGCAGGAGGTGTGGAGCAAGGGCACCAAGAGCCGCGAGGAGCTGGCGCGCTTCCTGCGCTTCGTGCAGGAGACCTCGCTGCGCTTCGACGGCTCGGCCTACCGCACCATGCTGCGCAACGACGCCTATTGGTTCTCGCGGCTCGGCCTGCATCTGGAGCGCGCCGACAACACCGCGCGGATTCTCGACGTGAAGTATCACGTGCTGCTGCCCGAGGAGGAGCATGTCGGCGGCCCGCTCGACTACTATCAATGGACCTCGATCCTGCGCTCGGTGTCGGCGCTGACGGCCTATCACTGGGTCTATCGCGAGACGCTCAAGCCGTGGTTGATCGCCGACCTCCTGATCCTCAACGACACGCTGCCGCGCTCATTGGCGAGCTGCTACGGCAATCTCGTCCGCAATCTCGACCAGATCGGCGTGGCCTACGGCCGCCAGGGGCCGTCGCAGCGTCATGCCCGCGGCGTGCGCAACCGGCTGGAGCACTCCAACATGGACGACATCTTCCAGCGCGGCGTGCACGAGTTCATCCAGGAGTTCATTTCCGACAATTCGCGGCTGGGAGAGATCATCACCAAGCAATATCTGATCTGACGGTCCGCGCGGCCGGAACTGTGGCCGCAAGACCACTCCCGGCGCCCCGAGTCGGCCGTCGATCCAGCCGAAGGCCGGCCTGCCCTTTCGGGGGGCGGTGAAACGAGCTACCGCGGTAAGCAACCCCACAACACCGATCGACCACCATGCGCCTGCGTATCTCTCATTCCACCACCTACCGCTACGAACCGGCGGCGACCGGCGTCATCCAGATCATCCGCATGACGCCCGGCAGCCATGACGGCCAGTATGTCGCGGGATGGCAGATCGACGTGTCGACCGATTCACGGCTCGACATGCATGAGGACGCCTTCGGCAACGTCACCCACGTCATCACCCATGGCGCGCTCGAGGATCTCACGATCACGGCCGAAGGGCTGGTCGAGACCCACGACACCGGCGGCGTGCTGAAGGGATCCGACGAGCGGTTTCCGCCCGGCTTCTTCCTGCGGCAGACCCCGCTCACGGCCGCCAACCCGGCCATGGCCGCGATCGTACGCGATCTGCGCACGGAGTCGGAAAGCGACGTGCTCGGCTACCTGCACACGCTGATGACGCAGATCTACGAGCACATGACTTTCGACGAGACTCCGACCCACAGCGGCACCCCGGCCGCCGAGGCCTTCGGTCTACGGCGCGGCGTCTGCCAGGATTACGCGCACATCTTCATCGCCTGCGCGCGCGCCGGCGGCATCCCGGCCCGCTTCGTGTCCGGCCATTTCTTGCGCTCCGATGGTGCGGTGCATCAGGAGGCCGGTCACGCCTGGGCCGAGGCCCATATTCCCGATCTCGGCTGGGTCGGCTTCGACGCCGCCAATTGCATCTGCACCACCGATGCGCATGTGCGCGTGGCGCTCGGGCTCGACTATCTCGGCGCGGCGCCGGTGCGCGGCACGCGCTATGGCGGCGGTCAGGAGACGCTGACCGTGAACGTCAAGGTCGAGCAGGTCGGCCGCGGCGGCCAGTCGCAATCGCAGTCGCAGCGCCAGTCCTGAATTCCGGAACGAGTGCCGTGGCCCGGATGCAGGGTTGGACGAGCGGCCGAATTTCGCTACTAATTCGCGCTCTGGCCCGAGGGAACGACGATGACCTATTGCTGCGGAATTCTGGTGCGTGACGGCCTCGTCATGATCGCGGACACCCGAACCAACGCTGGTCTCGACAACGTCTCGACCTTCCGCAAGCTGCACATCTTCTCCAACCCGGGCGAACGCATCCTGGCGATCGCGAGCGCCGGCAATCTCGCCGTCAGCCAGTCCGTGCTGTCGACCCTGACCGAAGGCATGGAAGACCCCGAGACCGGCGATGTCGAAACGCTGATGAATGCGCCGACCATGTTCCAGGCGGCGCAGCGCATCGGCAGGGCGATCCGCATGGTGCACGCCACCGAAGGTCCGGCGCTGAAGGCGGAGGACATCTCGTTCGACGTCTCGTTCCTGTTCGGGGGCCAGATCAAGGGCTCGCGGATGCGGTTGTTCATGGTCTACACCGCCGGCAATTTCATCGAATGCACCACCGACACGCCCTATTTGCAGATCGGCGAGCACAAATACGGCAAGCCGGTGCTCGATCGCGCCATGCATTACGACGTCGAGCTCTATGATGCTCTGAAAACGGGTCTGATCTCGATGGATTCGACCATGCGCTCGAACCTCGGCGTCGGCATGCCGATCGACGTGCTGGTGGTGCGCGCGGAGGCCTGCGAGGCCGATCTCAACCACCGCATTGAGGCCGGTGAGCCCTATTTCCACGATCTCCGCTCGCGCTGGTCGGCGGCCCTGCGCGCGGCTCATAACAACATTCCGCGGCCGCCCTATAAGACTCAAAGCGAATCAAAACACTGAAACTGCGGAACGCGCAAAACTGAAGGTGAGGAAACATGGCTGAAGCGGCAAAGAAGATCGCGCTGGTGACGGGCGCAGGCACGGGTGTCGGACGCGCCGCATCGTTGGCGCTGATGAACGCGGGCTTCACCGTGGTGCTGGCCGGACGCCGCAAGGAGATGCTGGAAGAGACGGCGAAACTCGGCCCGTCCGGCATGAGCCTGCCGGTCTCGGCCGATATGACCGACCCTGCCTCGATCGCTGCGCTGTTCGACACCGTCAAGTCGACCTATGGCCGCCTCGACGTGCTGTTCAACAATGCCGGCATGGGCGCGCCGCCCCTGCCGCTCGAGGAGCTGACGCTGCAGCAATGGCAGCAGGTGGTCGCAACCAATCTCACCGCGCCGTTCCTGTGCACGCAGCACGCCTTCCGCATCATGAAGGACCAGTCGCCGCGCGGCGGCCGCATCATCAACAACGGCTCGATCTCCGCGCATGCGCCTCGCCCATTCTCCTCGCCCTACACCTCGACCAAGCACGCGATCACCGGTCTCACCAAGGCGTCGAACCTCGACGGCCGCGCCTATGACATCGCGGTCGGCCAGGTCGACATCGGCAATGCCGAAACGCCGATGACCGAGCGCATGGTCGGCGGCGTCTTGCAGCCGGACGGCCGCATGATGCCGGAGCCGCGCATGGACGTGAAGGCGGTCGGCGACGCCGTCGCCTACATGGCCTCGCTGCCGCTCGACGCCAACGTCCTGTTCATCACGGTCATGGCGACGAAGATGCCGTTCGTGGGACGCGGATAGTCGATCCCGTGGTGTCGCCCGGATGAGCGCAAGCGATACTCCCGGGACATACGCGCTCCGTGGGGGAGCCCGGCCGCTCGCGCGCGTCCGGACTCTGCGCCTCCCGTAAAATCACGGCCTGCGGCGCAATTTTACCGCCCGCATCAATGGTATCTTAATACGATTTTTCTACCTCTCCGAGCAAAGGTCGGCTGCAGCCGCAGCGGCACGAACCGGAGACGCCATGCCCCGCTCGCCGTCGCTCCGCTGCCCTCGTTCCCTCGAACACATCAGGCAATGGCTCGCGCGGCGTATCCCCACGGTGACCAACGACGCCGATCGCGAGATGCTGCAGGGCCTTCTGCTGATGGGCGCGCTGCTGTTCATCCTGACCCTGCTGACCTACGTCTGGACCACGCAATGGTCGGGGCCGTTCCCGCGTGACGCCACGACGCTCGTCGTCGGTCGCGATTTCCTCAACTTCTGGATGTACGGACGCGCAGCGTTCACGCCCGATCCCTCCCGCTTCTACGACATTGCCGTCTACAACGACGCACTTTCGGCGCTGCTCGGCTCGGATTACCCAGGCCAGAACGTGCCCAACCCGCCCAACGCGCTGGCCGTGATGGCGCCGTTCGGACTGCTGCCCTACCTGCCGGCGCTCGCCTGCTGGTTCGCGATCGGCCTGCTCGCCTTCCATCTCGGCTGCCGCCGGGCGTTTGCCGATTCCCGCGTGCTGCTGATCGTCGCGATCTCACCGGCTGGGCTGATGTGCCTGCTCTCGGGCCAGAGCTCGTTTTTGACCACGGCGGCGCTGTTCGGGGCCCTCGCTTGGCCGAGCCGGCGGCCTGCGCTCGCCGGCATCCTGATCGGCCTGCTCACGATCAAGCCGCAGCTCGGCGTGCTGTTGCCGGTCATGCTGGTCGCCGCCAGCCAGTGGCGCGTGATCGCCTGGGCGACCCTGACCACCCTCGTCCTGATTGCGGTCAGCGTGGCCATCGGCGGGCTGCAGAGCTGGCACGACTATGTCGCCAAAGGCCTCCCGACCATGAACGAGGTGCTGCGCGATCCAAGCGGCATCGCCGTGCCCTTCCACGCTTCGATCTTCATGAACCTGCGCGGCCTGCTCGGTGACGCCATCGCCGAAGCGCTTCAGACCATCGCAGCGCTCTTGGCTGCGGCGGGCGTTTTCGCGGTGTTTCGCTATCGCCGCGATGCCGATCCGGCCGTGCTCAGGGTCTTCTTCCTGGCCTGCACCGTCTCGGCCTCGCCCTATTTCGGGATCTACGACGTTCTGCCGCTGACCTGTGCGGCCGTGGCGCTGGTCGCATCGGGCGCGCTCGACGGCACCGGCCGCAGGCTTGCGCAGCTCACGTTCTGGCTGCCGGCGCTGCAGCTGCTGTTCGGCTATGTCCAGATGCCCGGCCCCGGCCTGATCGCCCCCGCCTTCGCCATCTTCATCGGCTGGCGGCTGTTCGCACCGACACGGCAGACCGCCGTGGCCAGAATGAGCGAAACGACCAGCGGGCACTCACGAGCCGTACGAGTGCCCGCGGAGGGCGCCGTGCTCGTCGGCGCTGCTGATGGTCCCTCGTAGCCCAACAGACGGGCTCCAAAATGCCTACTCCAGCCGCTCCACCTTGCGCAGACTCGGAAACAGCTTCATCCACGCCAGAGCGATCGCGATCGTGCCGAGGCCGCCGAGCACCGCAGCCGGCATCGCGCCGAACAAGGCGGCTGTGACGCCGCTCTCGAACTGACCGAGCTGGTTGGAGGCGTTGATGAACAGGAAATTCACCGCGCCGACACGGCCGCGCATCTCGTTGGGCGTCGCGAGCTGTACCAGCGAGAAGCGGATGACGACGCTGACGGTGTCGGCGGCGCCGAGAATGGCGAGCGCCAGGACCGAGATCCACATCACGTGCGAGACGGCAAACACGACGGTCGCCGCGCCGAACACGATCACCGCCTGGAACATGCGCAAGCCCACGCGGCGGGTGATCGTGTAGCGCGCCAGCACCGCGGTCATCGCCAGCGCGCCGACCGCGGGCGCGGCGCGGAGCACGCCGAGCCCGAACGGTCCGGTGTCGAGAATGTCGCGCGCATAGATCGGCAGCAGCGCGGTGACGCCGCCGAACAGCACCGCGAACAGGTCGAGCGAGATGGTGCCGAGGATCGCGGGATTGGCGCGGATGAAGCGGACCCCGGCGAACAGATCGGCATTGCTGCCGTCGAGCCGCTCGGCCGCCACGTCGTCCGGCACCTGCATCAGGCCGGTCAGCACCATTCCGGCGATCCAGAACAGCATCATGATGCCATAGGGCAGACCCGGCGCGACGGCATAGGCAAAGCCGCCGATGGCGGGACCGGCGATGGTCGCGAGCTGCGCCGAGCCGCTCGACAATGCGCTCGCCCGCTGCAAGGTGCCGGATGGCGCGATCAGCGGCAGCAGCGCGGCTGTGGCCGGGCTCTCGAACGCACCGGCAATGCCGAGCACGAAGACCGCCGCGAACAGCTGCCATTCGCCGAGCTGCCCGGCATAGGCGCCCCAGCACAGATAGAGCGCGGTCATCGCCTCGGCGAACTGGCAGAGCTGCACGACACGCTTGCGCTGAAAGCGGTCGGCGGCGCTGCCGGCTGCGAATACGAGCAAGGCCGTCGGCAGGAACTGGATCAGCCCGACCATGCCGAGATCGAAGGCGCGCCCGGTGAGATCGTAGATCTGCCAGCCGATCGCGACCGCTGCGATCTGGCTCGCGAAGCGTGACAGGCTGCGGGACGACAGGAAGAACAGGAACGCGCTTTGCTTCAAGAGATCGCGCGCGCCGATCGGGACGGTGGAGGACATGATGGCGCCTGCGTGACGCAGGCTCACCCGCTTGTCAATTGCAGCCCCTCGCATGGCCGCACGGCATTGCGTGCGGCTGCGGCCTGCGCTCATAATGAAACGGGGTTCGGGGGGTCTGATGCTGCAGCTGCAATCGGCGTTCGGGATCGTGGCGCTGCTCGCGCTGGCCTGGGCGCTCGGCGAGAACCGGCGGGCCGTGTCGTTGAAACAGGCCGGGCTGGGGCTGGTGGTGACGATCCTCACGGCAGCCGTCCTGCTCAAGGTGCCCACCGTGGCCCGCGCCTTCGGCGCCATCAACGACGCGGTGGGCGCGATCTCGGCAGCCTCGCGCGCCGGCACCGCGTTCGTGTTCGGCTATGTCGGCGGCGGCGCCCTGCCCTTCGACCTCAAGGCGCCCGGCGCCGATTTCGTGCTCGCCTTCCAGGCGCTGCCGATCGTGCTTGTGATGAGCGTGCTGACGACCTTGCTGTTCTACTGGCGGGTGCTGCCGCCGCTGGTGCGCGGGCTCGCCTGGCTGCTGGAGCGCACGCTCGGCGTCGGCGGCGCCGTCGGCCTGTCCACCGCCGCCAACGTCTTCCTCGGCATGGTCGAGGCGCCGCTGTTCATCCGCCCCTATCTGGCGCAGATGACGCGCAGCGAGTTGTTTCTGGTGATGACCGGCGGCATGGCCGGCATCGCCGGCACCGTGCTGGTGCTGTACGCGACGCTTCTTGCTCCGCTGATTCCCGATGCCGCGGCGCATTTCGTCATCGCCTCGGTGCTCGGCGCGCCGGCGGCGATCCTGATCAGCCTGATCATGGTGCCGGAGACCTCGAAGCAGCTCACCGGCGGCGCGCTCGGCGATCCCGACACGCAGGCCTCATCGACGATGGACGCCATCGTCAAAGGCACCAGCGCCGGGCTCGAACTCCTGATGAACATCGTCGCCCTGCTGCTGGTGCTGGTCGCGCTGGTGCATCTCGCCAATGCGATCCTGTCGCTGCTGCCGGCGATCGGCGGCGCCGCCATCTCGCTGCAGCGGCTGCTCGGCCTCGTCATGGCGCCGGTGTGCTGGCTGATGGGCCTGCCGTGGTCGGAGGCGGTCACGGCAGGGAGCCTGATGGGCACCAAGACGGTGCTGAACGAGCTGATCGCCTATGTCGAGCTGGCGAAGCTCGATGCCACGGCGCTCGACCCGCGCGCACGGCTGATCATGCTCTACGCGATGTGCGGCTTCGCCAACTTCGCCAGCCTCGGCATCATGATCGGCGGCCTCGGCACGATGGCGCCGACGCGCCGCGACGAGATCAACGCGCTCGGCCTCAAATCAATCGTCTCGGGCACCCTCACCACCTGCCTGATGGGCGCGATCGTCGGCGTCCTGACGTGAGCTCAACGGCGTAACGCGCGGCAGGATGAGCGGCGCGACCTTCGCCATCACATGCACCGAGCCCTCGGCCGTTAGATGAGCGTGATCGAACGACAGCGGCACCTCGCCGGCGGTCAAGGGACACGCGCCGTCCTGACAGACCGCGGACAGGATCGAGACGTAGGAAAACCCCTTGGTCGTCGGCAGCGCCGCCTGCATCGCGGCGTCGAGCGCAAATATGTCCGAGCGAACGAACGCAGCCGGGTCCGGCGTCACGCCGCGCAGCCTGGCGCGCGCCAGCATCGACGGCAGCCTCGCCCTGAACTGCAGGGACGGACCGAGCAGCACCACGGCGATGCCGGCCTCATTCAGGCGCTGCAGCGTCTGCTCGAGGTCGCGCACCATGCCTGCGAAACGCGGCGGTCGCGCATCCTCGAGCCAGTCCGCCGACATCACCACGAGATCCGGCCGCATCTGCGCAAGCGTGTCGCGCATCTGGCCTGCGAAGGCACGGCAGGCTGCAACGCCCTGCGTCTCCGCGCTGAACGTCGGCATGCAGGTGGGCTGGCTCGCCTGCATGATGTTGACCATGTCCGGATCGAGCTGGGCCTCGAGGCCATGATAGTAGTGCGCGGCAAAACTGTCGCCCCACAGCAGGACGTTGGTTTTGCCCGCCACCGGACGCAGGCAGTCCTCAGGGACGCGTCCGTCCGGCGTCGTGAAGCAGGTGCCGTAGCGATAGACCGGCTTCATGTCGTAGTCGTTGTAGGCATCCAATTGCTGCGCCGCGCGATCGGCGTCCGACACTGCGCTGGCGCGCAGCACGCCGACCGCGCTGCCGGCGAGCAGCAGCAGGCTTGCCGCGGCTGCGAGACCGAAGGCGGCGCATGGGGTGGCCACGAGCTGACGGTTGCGGAACGGCTGCTCGACCAGGCGCCAGGATAGCGCGGCGACCGCGACCGTCACCACGAACAGCGCCGCTCGCTCCCAGCCGTCGAGCACAAGGCCAGGCTTGGCGAAGCGCGCAAAGGCAAACAGCGGCCAGTGCCAGAGATAGAGCGAATAGGAGATGCGGCCGAAGAACGCCGCGACATTGAGCGGCGACAGCCGGCTGCGCGGGACATTGGCAACGCCGGTCCCGCTCCACAGGAACAGCGCCGCGCCGAGGCACGGCGCGAGCGCATTGACGCCGGGAAAGCCTGGTCCAGGACGCAACGACAGGATCGGGACCGCCATCAGCACCAGCCCCAGCGCGCGCGCCGATCGCTGCGCCACGCCGGGCCGCGGCTGCGGGAGGCTTGACGCGGCCACGAGGCTGCCGAGCAGGAATTCCCAGGCGCGCGGCGGACTGAGGAAGAACGCAGCCGCGGACGCGCCATTGCGCATCAGCACCAGACCGAGGACGAACGAGCCCGCAGCGAGCAGCGCCAACGTGAGCGGCAGCGCCAACCTGCCGTGCGCGATCCGCAGCGCCGCCCAGACCACGACCGGCAGCACGAGATAGAACTGCTCCTCGACGGCGAGCGACCAGGTGTGCAGCAGCGGCTTCTCCACCGCGGCGTGGTCGAAATAGCCGGACTGCTGCCAGAAGAAGACGTTCGAGGTGAAGGTGACGACCGCGGCTACGGCGCGGAAAAACGCGGCGCGCTCCGAGCTCAGCATGTCCCACGACGCCGGAACTGCCGTCAGCGCCACCATCCCATAAAGCGCCGGCAGCAGCCGCCGCACCCGGCGCTCGTAGAAGCGCGCGAACGAGAAACGCCCTGTCGCGATCTCGGCCGTGATGATGCCGGTGATCAGATAGCCGGAGATGACGAAGAAGATGTCGACGCCGACGAAGCCGCCGAAGATCCCCGGCGCCTCGAAATGAAACCCTGTGACGGCCAGCACCGCGATGGCGCGCAGCCAATCGATGTCCTCGCGATGCGTGGGTATCACCCGGCATTCCTCCCAAACGGGGAGGATTCATGCTCGCCTGCAGCGAACGGGCAGCAGCACCTGCTCTGCCGCCCGTTTCAAGCAACCGGCCTTGCGGTGCCCGAGCACCGGGCCCGAACGATTCCCCCAACTGGTTCGAGGGCTAAGTGAACCGCCCATTGATGTCTAATTATTGTCGGCCAGGATTTCGACCGTTTTGAAGTCGGCCGGTGATGTGCCCCCCGGTTCCGACCCGTAATTTTCCGTCCTTCCGGACGGCATGGCCATCGGCCAGATGTTGCGGACCATCATATCTCCGACCCATCGCGGGACAGTGACACACTTGCTGCCGGTCGTACCGGCCGCGATGTCATCAAGTGATTTACCGCTTCCGATCCGGTTCGATGCACTGTCGTCTTCGCTGCGGCAACTACGTAGACGGCCTCCTCCGCAATCTCGCGATTTGGCTCGTCGCGCCGCATTGAGACGTACGTTATCCGCTGCCACATCAGACCGATAAACCTGGCATCAAGTACTCATCTGCAACGGTAACCCCGGATGCCTGTCGTGCGATGCCAAAAAGCGATTTGGCACGTCGCAGCCCACCATTGTCTTAACTCCACATTTGCGACGTTTGTGACGCAATTCTCACCGGGCGTTTGTAATTCGCGCGGTCTTGTCGATCGCTACTACGAGGCGGTAACCCGATGCATGTCGCAAAAATATCCTTCGCGCCGCAGCACGGACTTCAGCTTGACGAGCCTCTCGATGGTCAGCCTGATATCGTGCTGTACTTTGGCGCCCGGAAAGCACTCGCTTCGTGCAACGTGTTTTCTCGATTGGCCACCGCTTTTCCCCGATCCATCATCGTGGGCTGCTCAACCGCCAGTCAAATCCAGGACTACGAGCTGATCGACGACGATCAAATCGCCTGCGTCGGTCTGAAGTTTGCCAAGACGACCGTCCGGCTCAGTCATGCCGAGGTTCCGTCCATGACGCACTCGAGATCATGCGGTCGTAACGTTGGCGCAGCACTTCGGGCTGCTGACCTGGCCGGCGTGTTCGTCTTGTCCGACGGGCTCAACGTGAATGGCAGCGAGTTGATCCGTGGCATCAGCGAGGAAGTCGAGCCTCATGTGGTCTTGACGGGTGGGCTCGCCGGAGATGGTGCCTCCTTTCAGGAAACGCTGGTCGGCGCAAACGGGCCTCCGCAAGCCCATCAAGTTGCTGCGATCGGCTTTTACGGCGACGCGGTCCGCATCGGCCATGGCAGCGCTGGCGGCTGGGACGTGTTCGGCCCCTGGCGGCGGATTACGCGGGCAACCAGCAACGTGTTGCTCGAGCTCGATACGGAGCCGGCTCTCGACCTTTACGAGCGATATCTGGCCGAGGAAGCCGCAGGTCTGCCGGGCACAGGCCTGCTATTTCCGCTTCAGATTCAGAACCCGACAAATGCCGCGCATTGCATCGTCCGGACGATATTGGCGGTCGACCGCAAGACGCGATCCGTCACCTTCGCCGGCAATGTTCCCGAAGGCTGGCTTGCCCGTTTGATGCGGGGAAACATGGATCGCCTTGCTGCAGGTGCGGCCGAAGCGGCCCGCCAAGCCCGCCGAGGTATCGACTGCGGAGGCCTCGCGCTCCTCGTGAGCTGCGTTGGCCGTCATCTTCTGATGGGACAACATACCTCGGACGAGCTCGAAGCCGTCGCCTCGGAACTCGGCCATGATTTTCGAAGTGTCGGCTTCTACTCCTATGGTGAGATTTCGCCTCACGCCTTGTCTGGCGTCCGCGAGCTTCACAATCAGACCATGACAATCACGACGATTGGCGAAGTCGCGGTATAGGGACCGGAAGATGCACAAACTGTTCAAGCGACAACTGGTCAAGGCGACAACCGCGTCCGGTGACGTCGATCTCGACCTGCTTGCCGCGCTCGTCAGTACGGCCTACGAGGAGGCGGAAAAAGATCGCCGTCGCACCGACCGATCGATCACACTCATGGTCGGTGAATTGCAGCAGGCCAACGCGCTATTGATCGAGGCGTTCAATGTGGTGCCGGCAGGCCTCATGCTCGTCAATGCGCGAGGCCAGTATGTCCTGTTCAACGACCGGTATCTCGATTTGCATGACACGGTCCGTGACAAGATCGTCATTGGTGCGAGCTTTGTCGACGCGATACGCGCAAGCGTCGCGCGCGGGCACTTCAACGACGCAACCGGGCGCGAAGAGGCCTGGCTCGCAGAGCGCCTCTCGAGCATCGCGAGCGACTCGTACAGTGCAGTGCACGAACTCCGCGACGGACGCTGGATGAGAATGCAGGAACGCAGGACTGCGGACGGCGGCAGGATTGGCGTGAGCATCGACATTACCGACCTTAAAAAACGAGAGCAGGTGCTGCGGCTACGCTCGGAGCAGCTCCTGGAGTCGCAACGACTAGGCAAAATCGGCGATTGGAGTCACGACCTCTGCGACAAATACCCAAGGGTTTCCGCGCAACTCTATGAGCTTCTTGGATATGACGCCGGGACGAGCGACCTGCCGCTCGCACAACTGCTTTCCGGCAGCGGTCCGGCCCGATTGGCGGCAGCCCAAGCCGAGGTCATCCGGACCCGCCAGGTCGTGAGTTGCGACATCGAGGCCGTTCGCGCCGATGGCCTGCTCGTGGATGTGATCATGACATGCAAGCCGGTCGTGAACAATCGCGACGAAATCGTGGGCTTTTCCGGCACATTTCAGGACATTTCGGAACGAAAGCGAGCCGAGCGGGCTCTGGAGAGGCTCGCTTTTCACGACCCTCTGACCGGGTTGGCAAACCGGGCGCTTTTCCATCGTGAAATCCACGATACGATTGGACGCGTCCTCGCAGGCGGCTCCCAGGCTGCCTTGTTGCTGATGGACCTTGATCACTTCAAGGATGTCAATGATACGCTCGGTCACGCATCCGGCGACGAGCTTCTCTGCAAGGTGACGGCTCTCATATCGCGCCTGCTTGGCCGAGACTGCTTCTTTGCGCGCATCGGCGGCGACGAATTTGCAATCATCGTAAGCCACATCGACGATGTAGCGGAGGTCGAACGGCTCGCAAGCCGTCTTGTCGCTACCCTTTGCGGGTCCATCACCCTCGAGGGCGGCGAAGCCAATATTGGAGGCAGCGTTGGCGTCGCGATCATTCCCCGCGACGGAAGCACACTGACCGACTTGCAACGCAACGCCGACCTTGCGCTGTATCGCGCCAAGGCAGAAGGCCGGAATCAGTTCAAGACTTTCGAGCCCGGCATGAGCCAGGAGGTTCAGCAGAAGATAGTTATTGATCGCGAGCTGAGGAAGGCGGTCTCCAACGATATGGGCCTGTCCGTGCACTATCAGCCGCTGATCGGAATGAGGACCGGGCAGGTAGTCGGATTTGAAGCGCTCATGCGTTGGGAGCATCGGGAGCTTGGCAGTATCCCGCCAAATGTGTTCATCCCGATCGCCGAACGCTCACAATTGATCTGCGATCTTGGACTTTGGATTTTGAAGCACGCCGCGTTGCAGGGGCGGCAATGGCTCGATGCAGGACAGGCTCCCCGGGGAATATCGGTCAATGTATCCGCGGCGCAGGTCTGCCACACCGACTTCGCCCGAGATGTGACACAGATCCTCGCGGAGACGCGCCTGCCTCCGGGCTTGCTCTGCCTGGAACTGACAGAAACGCTTCTGGCGGACAATTCGGGCGGTCAAGTGCGGGCCGTGCTCGAGGCGTTGAAGCGGCTCGGCGTCATTCTCGCTCTCGACGATTTCGGCGCAGGCTATTCGTCGTTGGAATATTTGCGCCAATTGCCATTCGACAGACTCAAGATCGACCGGCGTTTCGTCGCCGGGATCTCGCGCAGCGCGCGCGCTCGAAAGCTCTTCGCTGGCATGGTCGCACTCGGCCAGGGGCTTGGCCTGGAGACGGTCGCTGAAGGCGTTGAAGACGTCGAAGACATCTCGGTCATCCGCGATTGCAACTGCGATATTGGCCAAGGCTTCATTTTTGGTCGTCCTGCACCTGCCAGCCGGATCCTCATCCAGACTGCTCTGGCCTCCTGAGGCCGGGAAGCTCAATGGCTGTCCTTCGGCAGATCGCGCCAGACACCGTGGCGCCAACGCTTCCCCCAACTCCGGTTCGAGGGTTGAGTGAATCGCGGATCGATGTCTAGTTGTTGTCGGCCACGATTTCGACCGTCTTGAAATCCGCCGGCAGGATCACCTCCAGCAGCTCGACATCGTCGGAATAGTCGAGGATCATGTGCCGGATCTTCGGCGGCTGGGTCCAGCAGCTGCCCTCGGTCATCAACGTCTCGCCGACGCCTTCGAGATAGCTCTTCACCCAGCCTTTCAGCACATAGACCATCTGGAAATCGACGGCGTGGGTGTGCAGCTTGGAGACCTCCTGCGGATTGCACGGCGGCAGCATGCGGATGACGTGCGCGCGGGCCAGCCCATGGGTGGCCTCGGCAATGCCGAGGTCTCGGTACTGCGCATAGGTGCGCAGGCCGTCGGCCTTGAAGTCCTCCTCGCTGAAATGGCTGATCGCGATTTTCTGCTTCGGCCGTCGCGGCGCCGGCATTGGGCGCGCCGCACTGGCGAGCGCCTTGCGCGCCGACGGTGCAGCCGCCCGGCCCGGCTTCGCGGCCCTTTTCCCTGCGGCCTTGTCGATCGGCTTGGCGCTGACCGTAGCAAGCGTCTTGCTGCTCCTGCGCGGCGCTGCCTTGGCGGCGGCACGCAATGCGGATTTCGATTTGCGGCTCTTGGTGGCCATCGTGCTCTCCCTACGTTTTTCCCGACGCAGAGAGTAGCACAGACCAGATCGTTGCTCACGTCGTCGGCCGGATGTCGCAGTCGTTCATCCGGACTACGGACGCTTCAGCTCAATGCAGCTGGAACACGCCGTCGACGGCGCGCAGCTCGGCCGGCTTGATCAGCTTGGAATGCGCCACCGTGACGGCGAAGAGCGGTCCCTCCAGCTGCTGCTGCCAGAAGGCGAGAAAGTCCTGCAGCTTGGGGAATTTCGGAAACAGGTCGTAGTTCTGCCAGACATAGGTCTGCAGCAGCGAGGGATGATCCGGCATCCGGTACAGGATCCGTGCCGTCGTCAGGCCATAACCCAACACCTGTTTCCGAAAGTCCTCGGAAACCTCAACCTTCGAACCCATGCCAACCTCCGTTTCTGGAGCGCATGTCCGCGTGGCCAACCGGGATGGAGCCACCCGGCAACGATGCGCTCACCCCTCGAAATGTGACGCATGTCCTCAACTCATCTCAAGCTTAAATGTTTAACGGCTTGTTGAAATATGCTGCATTAGCAGCGACTTAGCCCGGGTGCTACTACGGGGTTTCGCGGTTCGTTCCGACGCCGTTAACGCTGTCGCAACGGTTTGGCAGAGCCCGCGGGTGACTGCTAATTTTTCTGCTATAAGGCCTTGCCCGCCCCCCAACTCTCCCCTAAATCCAGCGCGCGTGCTGGCACTCGCCGGCACCGACTGCCAAATCTCCAGAAACTGACAATCGCTTCAATAGCTTAGGAGGACTGTATGGCTTTCCGTCCGCTTCACGACCGCGTCGTGGTCAAGCGCATCGACGCCGAAGAGAAGACCGCTGGCGGCATCATCATCCCCGACTCGGCCAAGGAAAAGCCCTCGCAGGGCGAAGTGATCGCGGTGGGCCCCGGCGCCCGCGACGAGAGCGGCAAGCTGGTCCCGCTCGACGTCCAGGTCGGCGATCGCGTGCTGTTCGGCAAGTGGTCGGGCACCGAAGTCAAGATCGACGGCCAGGAGCTGCTGATCATGAAGGAGAGCGACATCATGGGTGTGCTCACCGACATCGCGACGAAGAAGAAGGCTGCCGCCTAAGCCGCAACCCGCTCGACGCTCACCCCTCGAGGAGCGCCTGCGGGCGCCCTGCCGAGAGGGAGACGAATAGTTCAACTCAGGGAAACCCAACATGTCAGCAAAAGACGTAAAGTTCGGCGTCGAAGCCCGCGACCGCATGCTGCGCGGCGTGGACATTCTCGCCAATGCCGTGAAGGTCACGCTCGGTCCGAAGGGCCGCAACGTCGTCCTCGACAAGTCGTTCGGCGCGCCGCGCATCACCAAGGACGGCGTCACCGTCGCCAAGGAGATCGAGCTCGACGACAAGTTCGAGAACATGGGCGCGCAGATGGTGCGCGAAGTCGCCTCGAAGTCCGCTGACGCGGCCGGCGACGGCACCACCACCGCGACCGTGCTGGCCCAGGCCATCGTGCGCGAGGGCGCCAAGGCGGTTGCCGCCGGCATGAACCCGATGGATCTGAAGCGCGGCATCGACCTCGCGGTCGAGGCGGTCGTCGCCGATCTCGTCAAGAACTCCAAGAAGGTCACGTCGAACGACGAGATCGCCCAGGTCGGCACCATCTCCGCCAACGGCGACTCCGAGATCGGCAAGTTCCTCGCCGACGCCATGAAGAAGGTCGGCAACGAGGGCGTCATCACCGTCGAGGAAGCCAAGTCGCTCGAGACCGAGCTCGACGTCGTCGAGGGCATGCAGTTCGATCGCGGCTACATCTCGCCGTACTTCGTCACCAACGCCGACAAGATGCGCGTTGAGATGGACGACGCCTACATCCTCATCAACGAGAAGAAGCTGTCGTCGCTGAACGAGCTGCTGCCGCTGCTCGAGGCCGTGGTGCAGACCGGCAAGCCGCTGGTGATCGTCGCCGAGGACGTCGAGGGCGAGGCCCTGGCCACGCTCGTCGTGAACCGTCTGCGTGGCGGCCTGAAGGTCGCTGCCGTCAAGGCGCCGGGCTTCGGCGACCGCCGCAAGGCCATGCTGCAGGACATCGCGATCCTGACCGGCGGCCAGGCGATCTCGGAAGACCTCGGCATCAAGCTTGAGAACGTCAACCTCTCCATGCTCGGCCGCGCCAAGAAGGTGATGATCGACAAGGAGAACACCACGATCGTCAACGGCGCCGGCAAGAAGGCCGACATCGAGGCGCGCGTTCAGCAGATCAAGGCGCAGATCGAGGAGACCACCTCGGACTACGACCGTGAGAAGCTGCAGGAGCGTCTGGCCAAGCTCGCCGGCGGCGTCGCGGTGATCCGCGTCGGCGGCGCGACCGAGGTCGAGGTCAAGGAGCGCAAGGATCGCGTGGATGACGCGATGCATGCGACCCGTGCGGCCGTCGAGGAAGGCATCCTGCCGGGCGGCGGCGTCGCCCTGCTCCGGGCTTCCGAGCAGCTCAAGGGCCTGCGCACCAAGAACGACGACCAGAAGACCGGCATCGAGATCGTCCGCAAGGCGCTCTCCGCCCCGGCCCGCCAGATTGCGATCAACGCAGGCGAGGACGGCTCGGTCATCGTCGGCAAGATCCTGGAGAAGGACCAGTACGCCTATGGCTTCGACAGCCAGACCGGCGAGTACGTGAACCTGGTCTCCAAGGGCATCATCGACCCGACCAAGGTGGTTCGCGCCGCGATCCAGAACGCCGCCTCCGTGGCCGCGCTGCTGATCACGACCGAAGCCATGGTCGCCGAGCTGCCGAAGAAGAACGCCGGCGGCCCCGCAATGCCTCCGGGCGGCGGCATGGGCGGCATGGACTTCTAAGTCCCAGCCTACTTGCGAAGACACCAGGGCGCAGCGCAGGCTGCGCCCTTTTTCTATGGACGCCAGCTTGACTGTTACGCGTAACGTATCACATGATGACGCATGATCCGCAGCTTCGCCGACAGGGCCACCGAGCGGCTGTTCCGCGACCATGTCTGTCCAGCACGGTGGCGGAGCTTCGAGACCATCGCTTTGCGGAAACTCGACATGGTGGACGCTGCCGTCCGTCTGGACGATTTGCGGTCCCCGCCGGGCAATCGACTGGAGGCGCTGAAAGGCGATCGCCAGGGTCAGCATTCCATCAGGATCAACCAGCAATGGCGGATCTGCTTTGAATGGACACCAGAGGGGCCGGCGCTGGTGGAAATCATAGACTATCACTGACGGAGACGATGATGCCCCGCCTGCGCACCCATCCCGGCGAAGTGCTCCGCGAGGAATTCCTCCTTCCTCTCGGCCTGTCCGCGCGTGCTCTCGCGAAGATACTGGATGTTCCGCCCAACCGCCTCACCGAGATCATGCGCGGCACCCGCGATGTCACGGCCGATACCGCGCTCCGGCTCGGCCGCTACTTCGGCACCGACCCGCGCTTCTGGATGAACCTGCAAACCGCCCACGATCTTTCCAAGGCGGAGCAGACACAGAACTACAAGAAGATCGTGCCGCGCGACGCGGCTTGAACCATTGCCGCTTAGGCGGCGTAGCCCTGATGAGCTATGCCGAAGGCACAGGCGGGAGCGAGATCCGGAATCTCACGAACTGCTGCGATGATCCCCACATGGCGCTTTGCTCATGCGAGCGACAGCGTCTACCCTACTTCACCCTCATCCCGATCCGCTCGAACCGGACTCGCCCCGGCCTGCTGGTGTCGGTGCCTGCGAGCGAGAAGAAGATCATCGCGACACGCCCGATGACGTTCTCGATCGGCACATAGCCAACCTGTGACAACATCCGGCTGTCGGTCGAGTTGTCGCGGTTGTCGCCGAGCATGAACAGGCGGCCGGGCGGCACCACGAAGACATTGGTATTGTCGAGGAAGCCGTGGTCGACGCAGTCCAATGTCTCGTAGCTGCCCCCGTTCGGCAAGCTCTCGCGCCAGCGCTTCACGCGCTCGCGCGCATCGCCGCCACAGGCAGATTCCCCCGTCAGATCTTCCATCCGCTCGCGCGCGACGGCGATGTCGTTGATGGAGAGCATGCCGTCCTTCATCTGCACGCGATCGCCGGGGAGTCCGACCACGCGCTTGACGTAGACGGTGGCATTGTCCTTCGGCACGACGAACGCGACGACGTCGCCGCGCGCAGGCGTCGCGCCCCAGATGCGCGCCGACGGCGGCAATGTGGCCGGCCACGACAACGGCCAGCTGAAGCGGCTATAGCCGTAGGCATATTTCGACACATAGAAGTAGTCACCCACCAGCAAAGTCGGCTTCATCGAGCCGGACGGACTATTGAACGGCTGGTACAGAAAGGCACGGATCAGCAGCGGCGAAGCCAGAAGCAGGCACAGAGCCACGAAGCCGGCAACGAAGATGCTTGCAATCGCCCACCACGGCTCGCGCCTTGGCCTGAACTCTCCGGCGTCCACACTCGTCACGACATCCCCCATGTCCGTCAGAGCCAGAGAATGGCCGAGCGACGTCTCCCACGCAATCCCGCGCGACGCGCCGACACGCTTACCGCCTCTTCCGCCACGGCGCGTCGGCTTCCCAGTCACCGGCCATGATCGAGCCGTAAGGGATCACCTCGTCGATGACCTCTCCGAGCCGGTAGCGCGCGATCTGCGACCGCACGGACGCCGCGTTCTTGTAGGCCTGCGGCAGCTCCGATAGATCGGGCTTGCCGCAATAGAAGCGCGCGTCAATGCCGTCAGGCAGCTCAGGACGATTCTCGCGCAGAAAGGCTTTCCGCCCGAGATTGCGACCGGCGCCGTGCGGTGCGAAGCCGAGCGCATCTTTGTTGTCGCGGTGCTTCAGGATCAGCACCGGCTCGGCCATGTTGAGCGGCACGATGGTGCGTCCGTCATCATCGGCCGAGAAGCCGGACCAGTTCGGCGTCGCGCCCTTGCCGTGGTAGAACAGGCCATCGCTCTTCTGGAAGACGAAATTGTGCTCGTTCCAGAACCGGTCCGCGATGGCGTTGCCGAGCTTCGCCGCGGCGAGATCGTGGATCGCATGATGGTTGGCCCTGGTCCACAACCTAGCCACCTGCAACGCCTCCCAATAGGCGCGACCGTCGTCGCTCGACGCCTTGATCCAGGCGCTGTGCTCCGGGACCTTCGGCGCATGGATCGCGGTGTGCCTCTTCGCCACGGCCATGCCGCGCTTGTAAAGCTGGGCACCGAAGCCGCGCGAGCCGTGATGCGTCACCAGCGCCACCTGCCCGGTCGATCTAAGGTGGCCGACATAGGCGAAGTGATTGCCGTCTCCCTGCGTGGCGAAGTGGCCGATCGCGAAGCGCTCGAGCCCCTTCAAGAAAGGATTGGCCTCGAAGCCCGCCATCACCTCGTCGGGCGGCTGATGCAGCCGGTCGCGGCCGCCGGGACCGAAATGGGTCACGGCGTGAACCGCATCAAGAATGCGCTTGGGATCGTCTTTGCGCGCGAACACCGTCACCGACACCGAGCAGCAGATGTCGGAGGAATGAAAGCCCGGATGGATCGCGTCCTCGCAAGCAACCACGCCACCGACCGGGATGGTGCCAAGCGCCGTCCCCGACGGGCAGGCGTCCGGCATCACGGCGCCGGCCACGATGGTCGGCACCCGCATCAGGGCATCCATGTGCTGCGCGACCGCCGCGACATTGGCGCGCTCCAGCTCGTTGTCCACATCGATCAGCATCGCGAACGGCACGCCATTGGTGCGCATCAGGGTCTCCGCCGGCTGCAGGGCCTGCAGCGCCGCGAAGATCGCGTCGTCATCCGCGCCCGCGGCACGCATCTCGTTTGCGGTTGCCAATCCCTGTTTGAACCAGCGGCCCGGCTTGAAGCCCCAGGCGATGAGGGTGTTTCCGTCGATCATGGTCCGTCTCACATTCGGTCAGAACAGTTGGTTGCGTCCGGCGGCATCCGCGTTCATTCGCGGAGCTACCCGTGCTGGTGCGCTCGACCCACGCTTTGGTAACCCGGATGAACGGACGCCAGGGCCCGTCAGGGCGCAGGCGGAGGCGACATCCGGGTCTCACGAACCGTCTCGGTAAAGCCGCATATCGCTTCGCTCATGCGGGCTACGTGGTTCGCCGATACATCACGTCGGTCCGCAGCACGTATTTGCGCCCCTTCGTCACGGGATCACCCCGATGCATGATGGGATGGTGGAATAACAGTGCCATTCCCTTCTCCGGTATGATGCGCAACGGACCATCCGGCATCAGTCCGGTGTCGTCGCAGAACGAGGTCGCGCCACCTTCGAAGTCGTCGTTCAGATAGACCATGAAGGTGAACTGGCTACGCTCGCCGTTGTCGCGTTCGAAATGGCCGTCGCGATGCCATTCGAACTTTTGTCCGATGTCATAGCGATAAAGCCGCAGCCGCTCGTTGAGCCCGACCGGCTGCCAGCGATGCTGAAACGATGGCGCGAGGTGGACCGCGAGCCGCTCATAGAGCGTCTGCGCACGCTGGGTATCGTCGACGATGACGCGGTCGTTGTTGCGGGCATCCCTCACGCCGCGCGGCGCAAACAGGGTCGCTTCCTCGAACCCGATCATTTCGCCCAAGCGGATGTACTCCTCGCACTCCGCAGCAGAGAAGAAGTTCGCGATCGTCTCGATGTTGTCGGCACGCCAGGTGATCTCGGTCATCTCTCGTACTCCATGAGAATGGGAGCCGCCCGTGGGCGGCCTCCCCTGTCCGTTACGCCGCATCCGGCGCCTTCAGCCGCACCAGCCGTGTCAGCAGCGCATCGAGGCCGGCGCCGTCGCCGGCGTGCAGGTCGATGCGGCCGACCTTTTCGACCAGGCGCTCCAGCGACTCCAGCTCCTTGAGCCGCAGCAGCAGCGGGTTGTCCTCCATCAGCTTGGCGGTGTTGAGGAGCGAGCGCGTCGCCGCAGTCTCCTCCTGGCGGCGGATCAGGTTGGCCTTGGCCAGCCGCTCCGCCTCCACCACCTTGTTGACGAGGTCGCGGATCTCGCCGGGCAGGATCACGTCCTTCACGCCGAGCTCCGTCACTTCGACACCAGAGCCATCGAGCCGCGCGCGCACATAGTCGCGCAGCTCGGCGTCGAGCGACGCCTTCGCCGCCAACACCTCGTCGAGCGTGCGCGACGCCACCGCCTCCCGGATCGCGAACTGCACCAGCCGGTAAAGCCACGCGTCCACGTCCGGCGTGGTCGCGACTGCCGCCTCCGCATCGACGATCCGCCGGAACGCCGTCAAGGTGACGCGCAGCGCGATGCGATCCTTGGTCAGCATCTCCTGCGCCGTGATCTCGAGCGCGGTGGGCCGTAGGTCCAGCCGCTTGACCTCGATCTTGCGGCCGACCACCCAGAACGCATGCCGGCCCGGCGCGAGCCGCTCCGTGAGCCGGCCGTCGACATGGAGCAGACCAGCCTCGTGGTTCTCGACCACGACTTCGGTCGCAATGCTCGGCCGGTTGCGCTCGATCATCGCCAGGTGCCGCGCGCTCACGCGCACGTCATCGGCGATGTCGATGCGCTCGACCTCGATCCTCGTCGCCACCTTCCAGTAGATTCGGGTCTGCCACGGCGTGAGCAGATGCACAGGCCGGCCATCGAGGCTGACGATCGCGATCTCATCCGCGCCGGTCTCGACCGCCTCGAACAGTTCGGCGGCGAGATCGGGCCGCGCAGCCTTCAGCACCGCGTAGCGCTCCCCCGGGTATTCAGCCTTGACCACGTCGAACACCTGCACCGTCAGCCGGTGCAACGGATCGAGCAGCGCATGACGGCCGGAACCGAGCACGCGCACGAGCTGGCCGTCACGCCACACCAGCGCCCGCTCGCCATCCGCCACCGTCTGCGTCTTCATCATCACGTGCCAGCTCATGACACTCTCCTGTCGCGCACGGTCCGGCCATTAGCCGGGCCCTGCCTTGTTGGCTGCCGGCCCATGCCCGCAGCAGTTTGAAATTCAAAGGACGTGAGGACCGGACGGCGCTTCCTGCATGAACCGAGCGGACCGCGGCTTGAGCGTCGCACGCCACCGGGCGCATGCGCCCCTCACGCCCGCCCAGGCGAACGTGATGATGCGCAAGCCGTCCCGACTGCACGCGACGCGGTATCCACCGCGGCACAGAGCCGGTTCTGCAGTGTCTTGATCAGGTCGAGATGCCCTTGAAGTTATCTCAGGCAAAACGGCCGGACCGCGACTGAAGCGCGCGTCCGGTCCTCTTCAGAGGTGATTAGCTTTCGAGGCTAAACCGAAGCGCTGGAGCGGGAGTCGAACCCGCGACACGATGATTTCTGGTCATCTGCTCTACCCACTGAGCTATCCTTTGTTCGCCGATCGGATTCGAACCGATGCACTCGGGCCCTTACCCGATGCTCACCATGAGCTTCGACGCGCATCTTCACTTCAGCGGAATACGCCACCGGAAACCGGCGCGCACCAGTCGGGATCTCAGCGAGCCCGAGCTCATGTCCGAAGCGAAGGATGCTGCACATAGAGCAGTCTGCAGAGATGCGCAAGTGTTAGTTTGTAGTTCGCTTCATCTCGTTCAATCAGTCCCGCACGTGAGAATGAAGATGGCGCGCCCGGATGAGCGCAGCGACATCCGGGTTCACGCGCGCAGCTCGTGAGGCCCCGGATGTCGCCCACGCCGCCGCCTGTCGGCGACGGCGCGGGCTCATCCGGGCGACGAGCCACTCGTCAGCGCTCCAGCTCCACGTCCCAGTACAGATAGTCCTGCCAGGTCTCGTGCAGAAACCTTGGCGGAAACAGGCGCTGCGCGGCCATCAGTTCATGCCGCGTCGGCTCGAACGGCGGCCGCCGCGGCTTGAGGTAACGCCGGTCCTTGCGCGCGTTGCAGGGGCTGCAGGCCGCGACGATGTTGGTCCACGACGTCTCGCCGCCATCGGCGCGCGGCACGACGTGATCGAAGGTCAGCTCGCCGTGCAGATATTGGCTACCGCAGTACTGACAGCGAAAGCGATCGCGCAGGAAGACGTTGAACCGCGTGAACGCGACCCGCGTCGCCGGCCTGACATCGGCGCGCAGCGCGATGACGGAAGGCAGCCGCATCGTGACACTCGGGCTGCGCACGATCTGATCGTACTCCGCAACGACGACGTGAGACCCGCCGACCACGGCCCTGATCGCGTCCTGCCAATCGAAGACCGACAGCGGGAAGTAGCTCAACGGCTGGAAATCGGCGTTGAGAACGAGCGCCGGACTTGTTGCTGACATCGTCGACCTCCTCTTCTCAATTGATGATCCAATCAACGATCTTGGCGCCCATGACGAGAATCGAACTCGCCTTGCCGGATCGACAATCCGGTCCCTTCACCAGATGGGGGCATGGGCCGCGTGATCAGTCGCAAGCAGCCGGAGCATGCTCCGGCCGAACGCCATTGATGTAGTCGAGATAGATCTGCCGCGCCGCAGCCTCGCTGACGCCGCGGCACGCCATCGCGATACGCACGAAGGCAAGCGCCACCGGCGAGGACAGTGCCCGCGCGTGATCACATATCTGGGAGTCTGGATTGATGGTGCGGGTCATCAGACCCTCCGCTATCAGTTGCGGAGGGTGGGTTCCCGCCGCCGGCTATGCTCGTGCTGGAATGTCGCGGACTGGTTTCGCCAGGGACAGAACGAGATCATCAGGACCCTGACAGGCGTCGCCCATGCCTGCCCAATCGCGCGACCAGGTAAACGGTCGTTCGTTGGCGGCGGCGTTCGCGAGATGTGAGCGTTGGCTCAACACGGTCGTAGTCCTCAAGAAAAGCGCCGAACATCGGCGGTCCGCTTCGATGGGGCAGAGCTATGCGCAGAATTTTCCGAAGCCGTCAAGGCCGCATCACGAGGTGAGCACGGCGCAGCCGCTTGCAGCGCGGTAAATTTGCAACGACGAGGCCGCCCGGCGGGCAAATCAGTTGCGCCATTTCGCGCGCTGCGATCCCGCCACTGCACGGTTGCGCGATGAAAACGGGTGCGCGGAAAAACTCATTTCTCGAACACGGTCAATGAGATCGCGCTTCTCACCCTGCGCCCCGCAAACTTTCTTGTTTCCAAAAATCAGAAATCGTGCCATTTATGCCCCGTCCCGTCCTGATGAGAGGGGCGCTTCGCGATCGTCACGAACGTGGAGGGCGGGATGCGGTGGGCGTGTCGCCTGGCAGCGTGGCCTCAAGGCCATGCCGACGAACGAGGTGATGCGCACGGTGAAGTCGTGATGTCCTGATACCCCGATGCTGGTATCAAGGTCGAGAGAGACGAGTGCTCCGACCGATGGTGGCCAACAAGCCCGGCGCGCCAGGGAGACCACGTATAAGCCGTAAATCCATCGCGCGGGGAATGCCGGATGATGCGGCTGAACCTGTGGTGACTGCCGCCTGCTTTCTTGTTGCAGGCGGGCCATGGGTGAGGCCCTCACCCGGCATTCCCCGCGCCCTCTCACGATTTTCGAGGGCGATGTCGTCAGCAAGACTCGGGCGTCATCCGCCGCGGGACTGCGATGTCGCGTCTGCAGGGTAAAGAACTCGTAGGGTCGGCAAAGCGGCCGCCGAAGGCGCCAGCGTGCCCACCGTCAAGCAGCAAGCTCGATCGAAAGATGGTGGGCACGGCGTCAACTAAGAGGGGTTGTGAGGCGCGAGCTGTGCCGCGCCTTTGCCCACCCTGCGGCACCTCAGCGAGAACGTGCCCCCTACCCGCGTCAGTCGATGCGCGAGAGCACGGCGAGCTTGCGGATGCCCTTGTTCTTGTAGGCATCGAGGAAGGCGTAGTAGTCGCGGAACGAAACGCAGCCGTTGGAGTCGCCGTTCGGCCCGAGCATGAAGGTGTGCGCCAACAGGCCGTTGCGGCCGTGGATGGCGTCCTCGCCGCCGATCGGATTGAGCCGCAGCGCCGGCACGCCATGGAACAGCGCCTCGCGCGGCTTCAGTTCGTAGATGTGCGGCGGGGTGACGCCGCGCATCTTGATCTTCTCCGAGCTCGGCTTGTCGAGATTGTCGCCGAGGCCGGAATGCGCCTCGAGCTTGGTGCCGTCCGGCAGGTACACGGCCTTGGCCGAGATGTCGTAGACCGCCGTGCTGGTATCGTAAGGCGGCCGGCCGCCGCCGGTCGGATCCTTGGCGATCGTCGCGGTGATGTTGGCGTCAGCCGAAGCATAGGCGAGAAGCCCGCCGTTCTGGTTCTCCGGTTTGCCCCACAGCTTTTCCTGGATCGAATGGCGGTCGCCGGCGATCGACAGCACCGCGGCCTTGGCACGCTCGGTCATCGCGCGCAGCGAGAAACCGCCCTTCGGCGCATTGGCCTCGGCGGCCTGCGCCGGCGTGGGGGTCTGCGGCTGTGCCGCCGACCGGGAATTTGTGTTGGCCAGCGCCAGCTGCATCGGCGGCCGGGCATCCTTCTTCGGCGCCTCGGCGAGCTTGGCGGTCTCGACCGGCCTGGTCTCGGGACCCTTGGCGTCGAAAGGCTTGGTGTCGAAAGGCTTGGCGTCGAAGGGTTTGGGAGCAGCCTCGGCGAATCGGGGCAGCGGCGGCGCACCGGCGGCGGCGTTGGACGCGACGCCCTGCGGCACGGCCGCGCTGAAGCGGTCGTTGAACATCTGCGGCGTGATGGCCGCCACCGTCGTCACGGGCGCGGCTTCCGGGAACGCGGAAAAGGCATCGCCCACGGCGTCGGCGGCAGTGCGCGTCGCAAGCCGCGGCGCCGGGCGCACGACGGGCTCGTCCTGGTCGATGCTGCCCAGGGTCGGATAGGCATCGGCCGCGATGATCTTGGTATAGACCGTCACGGCGCAGCCCCCGATCAGGCATGCGATGGCCGCGCCACCAATCAATTTGTGAGAGAACGCGGTCAGGGAAGACTTCCTGCGGTTTCGTGCGGCCAACGCAGTTCGACTGTTACTCATTCACTCACGCCCGAACGAATACTCGAAAACTCTCGCGCAACGCGCCACGGACACCCGCTTTGCATCTCGCAGAAGCACAGAGCTTCATTAAGGCGACTTTTAGTTAAATGCTGATTAAGCTTTGGCAGATTAGGGGCAAGTCAACCATGAAGGACTGTTTTGCCGCCAAAGAGGGCAGAAACAGGGCAAAACCGGCGTCCCGGCCAATAAAGCCGCACCGCAAAAATCCGGAGAGCCGGCCTCGGACCCCCGCCCAGATCCGTAAAACAGCGCAGGCCGCGTTAACGATTGAGCTCCGGCGGCGGGCTGCGATCGATGACCTCGGTCTTCGGTTGGCCGACCGCATAGAACGCGTAGTTTTCGATGGTCAAAGGCCCGCGCCGGCGCGGCGCCTCGCCGATCTTCTCGACACGACCGAAAGTATTGCTGACGTAAAAACGCAATCCGATCTGTGCCTCGTCCACGAACAGTTGCGTGCCCGCGAGTTGCGCAGCATCCGGCTCGGGGAAGTTCACCCAGCGGATGCGCTGGATCGGCTGCAGCACACAGGTCCCCCGCGGCAGGTAGAACGACAGCCAGGCGGTGGTCCCATAGTCCATCGCGAGCACGCAGGAGGCGCCGGCGCGAATCCGCGCTGTCTCCACCTCGGCAGCGAGCGGCCGCCAGCCGACGCCGACGCTGCGCACGGTGGCATCGCGCTTGTAGCCCGACAGCCAGCCGGTGTTGGCCTGCACGATCAGCGCGATGAACATCACGACGCCGGCAGGCAGCGCCCAGCGCAGGCAGAACGCTGCCGTGCGCTGCTCGCGTGGAGGCCAGACCACGAGGTGGGCGGCCGCCGCGGCTGCCACGACGAAGGCCGGATAGATCGGGGCAAACCAGTTGGCCTCGACGCGGGCGTGCAGCGAATGCCAGACGAAATAGGCCACGATGACCCAGACCATGACCTCGACCAGCACGCGCGACGCCGCATCCCCTGCCCTGCGCCGCGCCAGCCCATACAGGCCCATCACGCCGAGGATGAAGACCAGGGGCGTCGCAAAGGCGAACTGCGTCGGGACGATCTCGGCGATGTAGACCGGACGAACCTCCTCGACCCGGGCGCGGCCGAGCTGCTTGATGAACGACACCCATTGGTGCTCGGCGTTCCACAGGATCACCGGCGAGAAGATCCCGAACGCCACGAGGCCGCCGAGATACGGCCAGGGCGAGGCCAGCCAATGCCGCAGCTTCGGCACGGCGACGAGCCAGATCAGGATCGCCGCGCCGAAGAACAGCGCAGTGTATTTCGACAGCAATGCCGCACCAACCGCGGCGCCGACGGCGAGCCACCAGGCGCCCCTGCCCGTTTCCAGGACCTTGGCGCAGAACAACAGCACGAAGCTGGAGGCCACCAGCAGCGGCGCGTCGGGCGTCACGATCAGCGTGCCGACGGCAGCCATCAGGGTGACGTTCAGCAGCAGCGCTGCCATCGCCGCCACGCGGACGCTGCCGAACAGGATCTCGGCCGTGCGATACACCGCATAGCTCATGGGAAGGCCGAGCAGGATCGAGACCAGCCGCACGCCGAGCTCGCTGTCGCCCGCGATCAGCGTGCCCAGCCGGATCACGACCGCGACCATCGGCGGGTGGTCGTAATAGCCACCGGCCAGATGCTTCGACCACATCCAGTAATAGGCTTCGTCGAAGGTGATCGGCGTGACCGCAGCCGCGATCAGCCGGAGCACGACCAGGCCTGCGATGGTCAGCCAGACGTTGCGGACCAGCCGGGCGTCGTTGGCCGCAGCCGCAGAGGTCATCGCTTGCGCCAGACGAACAATCCGGAGATCGCGTAATTCCAGACCACGCCCATCAGCGCGCCGGCCGCGCCGGCCAACCACCAGATCGGCTCCTGGTCGTAGACCGAGAAGGCGACACCGACATTGGCGAGCAGACCGACCGAGCAGACCAGATAGAACGCGAGCAGGCCGCGCAGGATCGCAAAGCCCTTCAGCCGCTGGTCGCGATAGGTGAGGAAGTTGTTGAGAATGAAATTCGAGGTCATCGCGATGAAGGCGCCGAGCGCCTGCGCTTCCGCGAACGGCAGGTCGAACAGATTGAGACCGAGAAAGAGCGTGGCCAGATGCACGAACAGGCCGAGGCCGCCGACCATGGCGAACATCAGGAAGCGCAGCGACACCACGTCGTTGGTCATCTTGGCCAGCACGAGGCCGAGGAAATCGAGCGCGACCATCGAATCGAGCTTGCTCTCGCCATGCAGACGCGAACCGAACGTATAGGGCACCTCGACCGTCTTCAGGCCGCCTTCGGCGCTGGCGATGATGTCGAGCAGGATCTTGAAGCCCTGGGTCGACAGCTTCGGCGCGATCTGCTCGAAGCGGTCGCGGCGGATCATGAAGAAGCCGCTCATGGGGTCGTTGACCTCGACCTTGAGCGCGCGGCGCGCGATCTCGGTGGCGAAGGCGCTGGCCCCGGCGCGCTTGCTGTCGAAGCTCGCGGCGCTGCCGCCCGCGATGTACCGGCTGCCGACGACGAGCTCGGCCGCACCGCTCTGCAGCAGCGACAGCATCTTCGGCAGCTGGGTCTCGTCATGCTGCAAATCCGCGTCGATCACGGCGGCAAAAGGCGCGCTGGCGGCGAGGATGCCCTCGATGCAGGCGCCGGAGAGGCCGCGGCGGCCGATGCGGCGGATGCCACGGACGCGGTTGTCGTTGCGCGACAATTCGCGCACCACCTGCCAGGTGCCATCGGGGGAATTGTCGTCGACGAACACGACCTCCCACGGCACGTCCTTGAACGCCGCCTCCAGCCGCTGGTACAGCGTGGTCACATTGTCGCGCTCGTTGAAGGTCGGGACGACCACCGAAACGATCGGAATATCAGCGGTTTGCATCGGCACGGGAGGGGCCGTTCGGATGGCGTCGGTCATGGTGCGGATGCGTATATCCGCCGCGTCCCACACTGCCAAGCGCAACGGCAGCGTGCGGGTGCAAAAAGGCCGGGCTGTGGTGCCGGCGCGCACCGCTCGAAACGAGCAGGGCCCAAAATGCCAACGACCACAAACAAAGGGCGCGCGTACATCCGGCGCAACCGCTCTGCCGTGGTCGTCTCGGTGCCGGAGCCCTTAAGCTCGACGTCACCGTCCTCACCTAGATGGGGTGCCCTCACCGGAATGCAAGGACGTCCCGGATTCCACCTAGTTCGGCACCTCGCGCACGACGGGTCCGCGCACGGCGGGGGCCACCGGAACCGTCTGCACCTGCGTCGGCGGCACCTCGACCTTGGCCGGCTGCATTGGCCGGGCCATCGGCCCGACGGGAACGTAGTAGAAGGCCGCCGCCAGCACGGCGGCAGCGACGATCGCGCCCAGCACGCCGCCGACCGATTCCGCTCTCATTGCCACATCTCCCCTTCCCGGCCCGTTCCCTGGATACACCAGCCGCCGGATCGCTGGAAGAGCGGCCGCACCACAGCGCCGAACTGGCCAGAGGCTGCAGGGTTGACTATCGTCCGTATCTCGACACCCCCTGACCATCAGCATCGGAACCGATCCGTGAGCAAAGCCCCTGCACGCGCCGCGCAATCCCTGGGCCACATCTACATCGGCATCGGCGGCTGGACCTTCGCGCCGTGGCGCGGCGTGTTCTATCCGGACAAGCTGCCGCAGGCGAAGGAGCTCGCCTACGCCGCCTCGAAGCTGACCTCGATCGAGATCAACGGCACCTATTACGGCTCGCAGAAGCCGGAGAGCTTTCGCAAATGGGCGCGCGAGGTGCCCGACGGCTTCATCTTCTCGCTGAAGGGCCCGCGCTTCGCGACCAACCGCCGCGTGCTCGCCGAGGCCGGCGACTCCGTGAAGCGCTTCTACGACACCGGCGTGCTCGAGCTCGGCGACCGGCTCGGGCCCGTGCTGTGGCAGTTCGCGCCGACCAAGAAGTTCGACGAGGCCGATTTCGGCAAGTTCCTGGAGCTGCTGCCGCGCGAGCTCGACGGCCGCAAGCTGCGCCACGTCGTCGAGGTTCGCCACGACAGTTTTTGCGTCCCCGGCTTTGTCGCACTGCTGCGCGAATTCGCAACGCCAGTCGTGTTCGCCGAGCACGGCAAATATCCGGCGATCGCCGATGTGGTGGGCGACTTTGTCTATGCCCGGCTGCAGAAGGGCAATGACGAGCTCGCGACCTGCTATCCGCCGAAGCAGCTCGACGCCTGGGCCAAGCGCCTGCAACTGTGGGCCGGCGGTGGCGCGCCGGACGACCTGCCACGGGTCGACGACAAGGCGCCGAAGAAGACGCCGCGCGACGTGTTCGCCTATGTCATCCACGAGGGCAAGGTGCGGGCGCCGGCCGGCGCGATGGAATTGATCGAGCGGGTGAGCTGAGGAGCGTGACGATGGCCAAAGCCAGGACGCTGTTCACGATCGGCTACGAGCAGACGCCGGCCAAGGCGGTGCTGGACGAGTTGCAGTCGGCGGGCGTCAAGCTGCTGGTCGACGTGCGCGCGGTGGCGGCGTCGCGACGGCCGGGCTTCTCCAAGAGCCAGCTCGCCGCAGGGCTCGACGAGCGGGGCATCGGCTATGTCCATCTGCGCGGGCTCGGCACGCCGAAGGAAGGCCGCGAAGCCGCGCGCAGCGGCCATTACGACACGCTGCACAAGATCTACGACGCGCACCTCAAGACACCACAGGCGAAGGAGCAGATGGACGAACTGGCGTCGCTGGTGAAGAGTGCGGGCCCCGTCTGCCTGCTCTGCTACGAGCGCGACCACGCCCATTGCCACCGGCAGTGGATCGCGGAGATCATCGAGACACGCGACCAGGTCAAGGTGCAGAACCTGGTCGCGCCACAGACTTGAAGCGTCACTCCGCGGCGCAGGCAAAGGATGACGCCTGCTCGATGTCGCCGCTGACATATTTGGCGAATTTCGGCCACGGGCACAGCGGCCGCGTCCGCTGCGCGCTCCAGGTCGACGGCAGCTCCTTGTTGGCGGCATTCACCGATGCCGTGATCGTCTCCGGCGCTTTGCCCTTCTCGACCCAGTCCATCAGCGCGTCCAGCGCATCGAACTTCTCCAAGGTGACGCCGCCGCCGCAATGGGTCTCACCCGGCAGCGCGAACAGGCGCACGAAGCTGTCGGCCTTGCCCTGCACGTTGGCATTCAGCTTCTCGTACCAGCGGATGGTGTCGTTGATCGAGAACACCGGATCGGCCTGGCCGTGATAGATCAGCATCTTGCGGGCGCCGCTCTGAAACGCCGGCAGAGTCGGATCGTCGACCGCGGGCGGCGTCATGAAGTCCATCGCGGACTCCGTGAATGGGCCGTCCTTGGCGTAGATCTTCGGCGCGTCCTTGTCGAAGTCGTAGGCCTGCAGCTTCTCGACCAGCTTGTCGGGAGCGCCTTCGACTTCCACCGGCGGCGTGGAGAAGATGTAGTTCAGCGAGGCGCCCCCCATGGTCGCGATGATGGGAAGATTGTTCCAGGGCGCGACCGGGCTCTCGACCTTCCAGGCGCGCCAGTTGCCGGTGCCGACGCCGGCATCGACCGGCCAATCCGAGTAGAGCGGCTCGCCCTTGGAATTGTGCGGGCCCGCGAAGATCGCCTTCAGCGCGTCGACCTTGGCCGCCGGCAGGCAGGCCTTGCTCTCGCCCGATGCACAGCGCAGGTCGTCGAAGCTGAACGTCTTCTGGCAGACCTTCAGGTTCGCCGTCAGCCCGTCCCTGGCACCGTCGAGCCCGTCGCAGATTTCGGTGACCTTGGACGAGATCAGCTTGGCATCCTCGCGCGTGATCGACTTGCGGATGTCGGCGTCGGCCCTGGTCAGCGCCTGCACGTCCCAGGCGTGCTGCACGGCGGCGCGCGGCAGGTTGAAGCCGGGATTGCCGACCAGGAAGCCGTCATACCGATCGGGCATCCGCTCGGCCGCGACCATGGTGTGACGTCCGCCGTTGGAGCAGCCGGCGATGTAGGAGTAGTCGGGCGCCTTGCCGTAATGCGCCGAAATGATCGCTTTGGCGATCGGCGCCAGGGTGATGTCGGCAGCATAGCCGTAGTCGCGCCGCGCCTGAGGATCCAGCCCGAAGGCCGATCCGGCCGCAAGGCCGCGGGGCTTGTTGGCGGGATCGTTGCCGGAATGGCCGCTGTCGGACGAAAGCACCGCGAAGCCGCGCGCGAGCGGCGTGATGCCGCCGCTGACGAGACCATCGGCCTTGTCGCCGAGCGCCGGAACCACGACGCCATCATTGCCGCCGTTCACCTGGTGCAGGAAGCGGCCATTCCAGGTCTCCGGCAGGCGGATCTCGAACTGGATCGCATAGGCCCGGCCGTCGACGCCGGTGCGCTCATTGACCTTGCCGGAGAGGATGCAATGTCGGGGCAGCCCGTCGGCGGCGTCCTGCAGCTTCGAGCCCGTCAGCGCCAGTCCCGGAACCTTCAGCACCTCGGCGGTGACCTTGCTGCAGGCTGCATCTTCGGCCCGCGCTGGCCCTGCGGCGGCCGCGCAGACGAAGCCAACTGCGGCCACAAACGACGCTCTGGCTCGGATCATGTGTTCCCCCTGATGTTGCTGTTCGTTGGCCCGCAGTTAAACGCCGGCTCCGTGCATTGTAAATCGCCGACCGCGAGCCATGCGCGCCAGCATGAACGAACGGCGCTACCGCAAACGATTCTACCGCCAACGGCTCTAATGCAATTGCCACACCTCGAACCGCCGCTCGTAGCCGCGCACCGACACCTCGCCATGAAAGACGGCGTCGCGCGCCCCGTCGCCGACCGCCTGTCGCACCTCGCTCGAGATCAACAGGTGCGAATTGAACTCCTTGTTCAGCGCCTCGAGCCGGGAGGCGAAGTTCACGGTGTCGCCGATGACGGTGTATTCCTTGCGGCGCGGCGAGCCGATGCTACCCGCCACGACCTCGCCGACATGAAGACCGATCCCGATCCGCAACGGCCAGGACGACGCAGCATTCACCTGCTCCATGGCGGCCACCATCTCGCGCGCCGCGGCGACCGCGTGCAGGGCCGCATCGCGCGATTCGAACGGCGCGCCGAACAGCGCCAGGAAGCCGTCGCCGAGGAACTTGTTGACGATCCCGCCATGGCGCTCGAGGATTTCGACCAGCACGGCAAATGCACCATCGAGACGATCCACGACCTCCTGCGGCGCCTTCGACCGTGCCGCCGCGGTGAAGCCGCGGAAATCGACGAACATCACGGCGACCTCCCGGATGTCCCGCGGCTCCGCCGTGCCCTCCTTCATCAACCGCTCGACGACCTGTGGCGAAACATGCTGGCCGAACAGGTCCGTGACGCGGTCGCGGGCCGATGCGGCCTCGATGCTCGCGGCGAATTGGCGGCGGAGCTGCACGCTCACCGCTCCGGCGAGCAGGCCGCACAGCAGGACGATGAAGCTGCGCTCGCCGTGATAGTAGATCTCCGGATTCTGGCTGACGTCGATCGATGGGCGGTGGATCAGAGCCACGGTGAGCAATTCGGCCGCGGCCACGAGGCCGGTGAAGCTCGACAGCCAGAAATCGAGCCGCAGTGTCGAGAGAATGATGAAGATGAAATAGGCCAGCGGCGCACCGAAGCCGAGCGCCCTTTCGGATCCGATACCCTCGATCTGCAGCACCAGCACGAAGGTCGGAAGCGAGGTCTCGACCAGCGCGCTCACATACCGCCAGAGAACCGGCACGTCTCGCCCATGGCGCATGTTCCCCTTGATCCTGAACATCACCAGGACTTCGAAGCCGATGAACGCCGCGATGGCTGCGTAGACGTAGAAAATCTGGCTGCGGCTCGGCCAGATCCACTGCGAGATTTGCGGCGCGACAATCTCGACCACGAGCGAGATAGCCAAGAACAGCGCCGACGTGGCGAGCAATGCCTTCACACGCAAGAGCTCGGTGCTCAGCGTCTGACGCATCAGCGCCCGCTGGAATTCGACCGACGCGCCCGCCGGCTCGCTCGCTTGTGCCTCAGCGATCTGCGTCATTCCTCAGCCGCATCCTTGCCCCACCGCCATTGTGCCTCAATCAAGGGTGCGGCGGAAGCGAAACACGGCGACCGTCATCGCGAACATCATGAGGCCGAACAGGACGATGGTGTCGTGCTGCAGATTCGGCAGCGTCGAACCCTTGAGCATGATGGCACGGACGATTCGCAGGTAGTGCGTCAGCGGCAGGCATTCGCCGAGGATCTGCGCCCATTGCGGCATGCCGAGAAACGGGAACATGAATCCGGACAGCAGGATGCTCGGCAGGAAGAACATCATCGACAGCTGCATCGCCTGCAGCTGGTTCTGCGCCAAGGTCGAGAACGTGTAGCCGATCGACAGGTTGGTCGCGATGAACAGCGTCGACAGCAGCGCCAAAAGCGTGAGGCTGCCCATGATCGGCACGCCGAACAACAGCACGCCGATGCCGATGATGATCGCGGCCTGCAGGAAGCCGACCAGCACGTAGGGAATGATCTTGCCGAGCATGACCTCGACCGGCTTGATCGGCATCGACAGCAGGCTCTCCATGGTGCCTCGCTCGATCTCGCGCGTGACGGAGAGCGCGGTGAAGATCAGCATCGTCATGGTCAGGATCGTGCCGACCAGGCCCGGCACGATGTTGAGCCGCGACGACGCGGCCGGATTGTAGCGGGCGTGAGCCCGGATCTCGAACGGCGTCGTGACGGGATTGCCGGTGTAGAGATCATGCGCGAGCGCGGTCTGCACGATCATGCCGAGCGACGACAGCGCCGAGGATGCCGCCACCGGATCGGTGGCGTCGGCGGCCACCAGCAGCGCCGGGCGATCGCCGCGGCGGACGGCACGCTCGAAGCCGCGCGGGATCTCGACGCCGAACAGGACTCTGCCCGACAGCAGGAGGTCGTCGAATTCGGCGACGCTATTGACCTCGCGGGTGAAGCGGAAATAGGCGGTGTTCTCCATCGCCTTCAGGATCGAGCGGCCGAGATCGCTGTCCTCCTGCAGCAGCACCGCCGCCGGCAGATGATGCGGCGTAGTGTTGATGGCGTAGCCGAACAGCATCAGCTGCATCACCGGGATCATCACGATCATCGCGAACGACACCCGGTCGCGCTTGAGCTGGATGAACTCCTTGATCAGCATGGCGTAGGTGCGGCGCCAGAAGCCGAAGCGCGGCTCGGAGGAGCTGTGAGGAAGGACCGCGTCGCTCATGGGAAATGGTCCTTATTGAAAATTATCCTTGGAGCGGTTCATCAGGTCGATGAAGACGTCCTCGAGCGATGGCGCGGCGGGCCGCCAATGCAGCCCGGCCTCGTCGCGCCAGGGCGCGATCGCGGCGTCCAGCGCGGCGCGGTCGCGGCCGGAGACGTGCAGGCTGGTGCCAAACGGCGCCACCATGTCGACCCCGGGTCTGCCGACAAGCGAGGCCGTGAGTTCGCGCAGATCATCGCCGCTGACCGTGTATGTGGTGAGTGCGGACTGCGCGATCACCTCGGAGACCGTGCCGTGCGCCAGCAGATGGCCATAGGCGATGTAGGCGATCTCGTGACAGCGCTCGGCCTCATCCATGTAGTGGGTCGAGACCAGCACGGTCAGCCCCTCGCCGGCGAGCGCATGGATCTCGTTCCAGAAATCGCGCCGCGCCTTCGGGTCGACGCCCGCGGTCGGCTCGTCGAGCAGCAGCAATTGCGGGTTGGGCAAGGTGCAGGCGCCGAGCGCCAGCCGCTGCTTCCAGCCGCCCGACAATTCGCCGGCGAGCTGGCGCTCGCGGCCGGAGAGACCAAGGCGCCGCACCATGTCGCGCGCGGCCCGGCGCGGATCGGGCATGCCGTAGAGCCGCGCGACGAATTCGAGATTCTCGCGCACCGAAAGATCCTGATACAGGCTGAATCGCTGCGTCATGTAGCCCACACGGCGCTTGATCTTGTCGGCATCGCGGCGGATGTCGAAGCCGAGGCAGGTGCCCTCCCCGCTGTCGGGCGTCAGCAACCCGCACAGCATGCGGATCGTGGTGGTCTTGCCGGAGCCGTTCGGGCCGAGAAAACCGTAGATCGACCCGCGTTTCACCTGCATCGACAGATCATGCACGACCTCACGGCCGGCGAAGGACTTGCTCAGCCCCTTGACGGCGATCGCGATCTCGGCCGGTCCCGCCGCGGTCATTGCTTGTCTGCCACCGGAGTTTTCGGATTCGGATAGATGCTGACGGGCTGGCCGACGCGCAATGCGTCGGGACGCGAGGGCCGCGCCTGGATCAGGTAGACGAGCTTGTTGCGCTCATCGAGGCTGTAGATGACCGGCGGGGTGTATTCGGCCGAGGTCGCCAGGAAATACACCCGAGCGGTGAGGTCGGCGGCGCAATTGTCGCAGGTGACGCGCACCTCGTCGCCGACCGTGAATTTCGGCAGATCCGCCTCCGGCACATAGAAGCGCAGCTTCATGTTGCCGGGCGGCATGATCGACAGCACCGGCCGCTGTGCCGCCACCATCTCGCCTTCGCGGAAGTAGATCTGCTGGATGGTGCCGGCGACCGGCGCCACGCCCTTGCGCCGGGCGAGCCTCGTCTGCGAGGTCACGACATGCGCCTCCGCGATGCGGAGGGCGGACACTGCAGAATCCAGCGTCGCCTGCGTCCCCGCTCCCGTCTTGCTCAGCGCCGCGGCACGATCGTAGGTCTGCTGCGCATTGGCAAGCGTGGCCTTGGTCTGGTTGAGGTCGGCCTGCTGCAGATCGTCGTCGACCGAGTAGAGAGAATCGCCGACCTTGACCTCGTCGCCTTCGCGGATGTTGAGCCTGGTGATGCGTCCGGCCTCGTCCGGGCTGACGAAGATCATGTCGGCCTCGACCCACCCCTGATAGCCGGGATCGCGCGTGTCCCTGCAGCCGTCGAAGGTGAAGGCCGTGACCAGCACGGCGAGGCAGTGCAGCAGGCTCATGTCGGCCTCCTTGCGCCAAAGATCAGATCGAGATGGGTTTGCAGCATCGCTTCCGCGTCGAGCGGCGCATGGCGCTCGAACAGGCTCTTCCAGATCACCGCCACCATCATCGGCGCGATCAGCAATTGCGGAAACTGCGCGAGTGCGGGCTCGCGGATCTCGCCTCTGGCAATCGCGAGCTGGATCAGACCGCGCATGGCGGCAAGACCGCGGGAGACGACCTCGCGGTAGTAGAAATCGGCAATCGCCGGAAAGCGTGGACCCTCGGCAATGATGAGACGCACGAGATCGCCGCGCCGCGTGCCGGCGACCTCCTGCAGGAACATCCGCGCCAGCGCCTCGGCCATGTCCCGCACGGAGCCATTCATCGGCGGCGGCGTCGCAAGGCGGCTGACGAAGGGCACGATCGCGGTCCGGATCAATTCCTCGAACATCGATTCCTTGTCCTTGAAGTGCAGATAGATCGTGCCCTTGGCGACGCCCGCGCGCTTGGCGATGTCGTCGAGGCGGGTTGCGGCAAAGCCGCGGGCGATGAACTCGTCCATCGCCGCCTGCACGATCGCCGCGCGGCGCTCGGCCGCGCGATCGGCCCGGCGCGAAACAGCCGCGGGGCCCGCCGTCCGCGGCTTAGGCTTGTTCGATGGTGAGGTCTGGGACATGAAAACATCAATGACTGACTGGTCAGTCATTGTCAAGCTACTCCAGGCGCTTGCTTGGACGCGCACCGCCAGCGGGCGGCCGCCTTGTCCGCAGACCTCGCCGCCGTCATTCCGGGGCGGCGCGAAGCGACGAGCCCGGAATCCATAACCACGACATGTCGTGTGGCGAAGACAAGCGCCACAGCCATCCGGCGCCACACTCCGGTTCGTGGCTATGGATTCCGGGCTCGCGCTTACGCGCGCCCCGGAATGACGCGCGGAAAGAGCGGGGTCTCCAATCGCAGCCCGCGCGCCGTCGCGTTCTCTGCTCAGGTGAAGTCGAGCACCATTCGGCCGTCGATCTTGCCGGCCTTCATGCGGTCGAAGATGGTGTTGATCTCCGACAGCGGCGCCGTGGTGATCTCGGCGCCGACCTTGCCTTCGGCGGCAAAGGCGATGGCCTCGTCGAGGTCGCGCCTGGTGCCGACGATCGAGCCGCGCACGGTGATGCGCTTCAGCACGACGTCGAAAATCGGCGTCGGGAATTCGCCGGGCGGCAGGCCGACCAGACTAACCGTCCCCTTGCGGCGGACCATCTTGAGCGCCTGCGCAAAGGCCGGCGTCGACACCGCCGTGACCAGCACGCCATGGGCCCCGCCCCCGGTGATCTCCATGACGCGCTCGACCGCATCCTTGTCGAGCGCGTTGACGGCATGCACGGCGCCTGCCTCCAGCGCGAGCTTCAGCTTGTCGTCGGCGATGTCGACACCGATCGCCTTCAGACCCATCGCCTTCGCATACTGGATCGCGACATGACCGAGGCCGCCGACCCCGAAGATCACGACCCATTGGCCGGGCCGCGCATCGGTCTCCTTCAGTCCCTTGTAGGTCGTGACGCCGGCGCACAGGATCGGCGCGATCTTGGCGAAGTTCACGTTGGCCGGCAGCCGCGCAGCGAAGGCTGCAGACGCAATCACATATTCGGCGAAGCCGCCGTTCACGCTGTAGCCCGTGTTGTGCTGGTGCTCGCACAGGGTCTCCCAGCCGGTCTCGCAATATTCGCAGCGCAGACAGGCGTCGTGCAGCCACGCCACGCCGACGGCATCGCCGACCTTGAAGTCGGTGACGCCGGATCCGAGCGCCGCAACGATGCCAGCCGCCTCATGGCCGGGAATGAACGGCGGCACTGGCTTCACCGGCCAGTCCCCGGAGGCAGCGTGAAGATCGGTGTGGCACACGCCGCAGGCCTTCAGCTTCACCAGCAGCTCGCCCGGACCGGGCGTTGGAACGGGCACGTCTTCGATGACGAGCGGCTTGCCGAAGGCTTTGACGATGGCGGCTTTCATGGTCTGCATCTGTCTGCTCCTCATGTCGGGCGCAAACTAACGAAGGCCGGATATCTCGATCTTGATCGGTGTCAAACATCGCTGCCGCAGGTTTGAGCAGCATGTAACAGTTTCATGACAGTGCCGATGTCTTGTTTCGACAATCACGCGTGAAACTTCAGGCCATCGACGATCTTGTCGATCACCTTGCGCTCGGCACGACACGCCAGGCCCACCAGATTGAGATCGGCGCGCACGACAGCCTTCACCGCCGCGCGATTGGCTTCGTCATGCGTCGTCTTGAACATGTCCTCGGTGTAGAGCGCCGGCTTCACGCCGCGCGCCAGCGCACGATCGAGGGCGCGGGCCATCGCCGCGCGATCCGGCGCGCCGTAGATCAGGATCGGCTGACCGATCAGCGCGTGATAGATCGTCGCTGAGCCGTCCTCGTAGGGCACACCGATACACTCGGGAAACGCAGCGGCAATGCCGCTGGCGAGGAAGGCGGATACGTTCAGCTTCTGCCAGGCTTCGAGATCGTTGCGGATGATCAGCGCGATCTTGGTGTCGAATTGCATGTCACGTCCATGTTCCAAACAAGCGAACGCCCAGAATAGCTGAGCCATCCCGGGCGTGAAGCATCGGAATTGAAAGAGCGCACATGGACCACGGCAGGGAGCCGCTCAAATCGTCAGGCTCTTATCAGCCCTTGGCGTCGCACACCCAGGCACGGATCACGCATTCCTTGCCACCGAATTTGTAGCATTCCTTGGTCGCGTCGTTGAGCGAGGCGGATATCTTCGGCCGCACTGCATAGCCATGAGCACCACAGGGATTGGTGAGGTCGACGGCGAACGCCGCGCAGGCCTTCTTCATCGTTACCGCGGTGCATTCGCCCTTGCACTGCTTGAGCGCTGCGGCCTTGGCGAGGTGCTCGGCCGGATAATCGAAGGCCTGGCCATAGGCGGCGCACTGGCCGATCGCGAACGCGCCCGCGGCATGCGCCGGGCTGATGGCGCCGTCGCTCGCGACGCGTGCGGCGGCGACGAGCACGGTCAATCCAAATGCAACAAGCGCGAGACGTCGCGCGGCGCTCGAAACGATCACTTCTTCCTCCCCCGAGGCCCAATACGGCCAATTTAGCCGGGGGTCGTTGAAACTTGGTGAACGAGAGATTGAGAGCGGGACTGCTATATCCTCCGCGTCCTACAGGAGCAGTCCGCGGACTCAGCCGCGTCGCGCGGCCTCCAGCGCCTGCGGCGTGTCGATATCGAGGAAGGCGCTGTCGCCGTCGACCGGAACCTCGGCGACGGCCTCACTGTGCTTGGCAATCAGGTGCCTCGCACCGACGTCGCCGTCGAGCGTCATCAGCTCGGCGAAGAAGCGTCGCGACCACAGCACGGGGTTGCCGCGGCGACCGTCGGACACGGGCACGACGATCAAATTGCCGCGATCGGGCGCAAAGGCTTGGATCAGGCGATCGAGCAGATCCGCGGACACCATCGGCATGTCGCCGAGGCAGACCACGGCGCCGTCGATGCCGTCGGGCACCGCCGCGATGCCGGCCTTCACCGAGCTGGCAAGGCCACCGGCGAAATCGGGATTGCGGGCGAAGCGAACGTCGAGACCTTCGAGCGCCTGCTCGACCAGCTCGGCCTGGTGGCCGGTCACGACGATCACCTCGCGGGCGCCGGAAGCCAGCGCCTGCTCGGTGACGATGCGTACCAATTTCTTGCCGCCAAGTTCGGCGAGCAGCTTGTTCGGCCCGCCCATCCGGGTCGAGCGGCCCGCTGCGAGCACGACCGCGGCGACATGGCGCTCGCCGTCGGCCTCGGGCTGGGCGCGCGGCTGCGGCCGTGTCACGATCTCCATCAGCAGGCCTCCAACGCCCATCGCGGTCAGCTCGGCGCGCGTCACCTTGATGCCGGCGAGCAGTCGCATCAGCACCCAGTCAAAACCGTTCTCGGCCGGCGAACGCGCACAGCCCGGCGCGCCGAGCACCGGCACGTTGCCGGCGCGGCCGATCAGCAAGAGATTGCCGGGATCGACCGGCATACCGAAATGGTCAATGGCGCCGCCGATGCCGGTGATGGCGGCAGGGATCACATCGCGGCGGTCGGCGATCGCCGAGGCGCCGAACACGATGACGAGCTCGGCGCCGAGCCCGAGCAGCTCCTTGATCGCAGCGGCCAGCGCGGCCTGCTCATGCGGCACCCGGCGCTCGGCAATGATGGCGGCGCCAGCCGGCGCCAGCCGCTCGGCGGTGACCCGCAACGTCTTGTCGATGACCTTCGGCGCCAGTCCAGGAAGCAGCGTCGAGACCACGCCGACGCGCTTGACGACATAGGGCGCAATACTGAGCGCGCCTTTGCCGGCCGCCTTCACCGCCGCATCGCGCAGGCGGCCTTCGACGCCGAATGGGATCAGCTTGACGGTGCCGACCATCTCGCCTTCGACCACCGCCTTGTAGGCCGGCAAGGTCGCGAAGGTGATGGCCTCGTCGATTTCGTTGATGCGATCGACGGCGGCGCGGTCGACGACCAGCACGCCGGCGTGCGCTGCAAACAGATTGGCGCGGCCGGTGAAGGCGCGGTCGACGTGAATGCCCTCGCCGGCCACGACCTTGGCGACGTCAGCCGCCGCCTCGTCCTCCGAGACGTCGCCCGGCTCGAGCCGGACGACGACGATCTCCTTGACGCCTTCCCTCACCAGCGCTTCGACCTCGGCGGGACCGATCAAGGTGCCCTTCTTGAGCACCAATGATCCCTTGCGCAGGGTGTGAACCGTCACCCCGCCGATCGCCTCAGACGGACTGGCAGGACCGAACTTCATGCCGCCTGCTCTTTTTCCTTGGCCGGCAAACGCAAGGTGGCGGTGATCTGGGCCATGATCGAGACCGCGATCTCCGACGGCGAGACCGCACCGATGGCCAGGCCGATCGGCGCATGGATGCGGGCGATGTCGGCATCGCTGGCGCCTTGCGCGCGCAGCCGGTCGCCACGCTTGGCATGCGTCTTCCGCGAGCCGAGCGCACCGATGTAGAAGCAGTCGCGCGAGAAGGCGTGCAGCAGCGCCGGATCGTCGATCTTTGGATCATGAGTCAGCGCGACGAACGCCGTGTAGTGATCGACATTGAGCGGGGGCAGCGCCACGTCCGGCCATTCGGCGATCAGCGGCACGTCGGGAAAACGCTCGGGGCTGGCAAAGGCCGTGCGCGGGTCGACGACGGTGACGTCATAGCCGAGCGACTTGGCGATCGGCGCCAAGGCCTGGCTGATATGGACGGCACCGACGATGACGAGCCGCGCCGTCGGCGCGTAGACGTTGAGGAACAGCCGCTTGCCGCCCACCTCGACCATGCCGCTCTTGCCCATGCGCAGATGGGTCGAGAGCTCGTTGCGCAGGGGATCAGTGGCGATGGCGGCGGCCTTGACCAGGCGCTGCTCGCCGGAGGCGACGTCGGTGACGAGAATGGCCGGGCGGCGCGCGGCGCGCTCGGCATTGAGCTGGGCGAGCGTTGCAAGCTGCATCTGTCAGCCCACCTTCTCGACGAACACGCGGATGGTGCCGCCGCAGGACAGCCCGACGTTCCAGGCGGTCTCGTCGGCCACGCCGAATTCGAGCATCTTGGGCTGGCCGCTGCAGATCACGTCGAGCGCCTCGGTCACCACGGCGCCCTCGACGCAACCGCCGGACACCGAGCCGAGAAACGTACCCTCGTCATTGATGACGAGGTTGGAGCCGACCGGGCGCGGCGCCGAGCCCCAGGTTTCGACCACGGTCGCGAGCGCGACGCCATGGCCGGATTTGTGCCAGCCCTCGGCGGCTTTCAGGATGTCTTCGTCGCGGTTGAGCATGGAAATCTCCTTCTCAGGCAGCGGGCCGGATCACGCTGCGGCTGTGCGGCGGCAGCGGCGACGACAGCGCCGAGATCAGCGTCTCGATCGAGGTCAAGTTATGTACGGGGCGGAATTCGTCAACGTGGGGCAGCATGGTTTTGATGCCCTGCGCCTTGGCCTCGAACCCGGAATAGCGCAACAGCGGGTTCAACCAGATCAGCCGGCGGCAGGAGCGGTGCAACCGGTCCATCTCGAAGGCGAGCTTGCTGTCGGCCTCGCGCTCCAGCCCGTCGGAGATCAGGAGCACGATCGCGCCCTGCCCGAGCACGCGGCGCGCCCATTGCTTGTTGAAGGTCTGCAACGAGGTCGCGATCCGGGTGCCGCCGGCCCAGTCCTCGACATTGGCCGAGCAGCTCGCCAGCGCCTCGTCGGGGTCGCGCTGCCGCAGCGCCCGCGTCACGTTGGTCAGCCGGGTGCCGAACAGGAACACCGAGACGCGCTTGCGCGCATCGGTGATGGCGTGGAGAAAATGCAGGAACAGGCGGGTGTACTCGCTCATCGAGCCGGAGATGTCGAGCAGCGCCACGATCGGCGCGGGCTTCTCGATTCTCCCCAGGCGATGGAAGTTGACGATCTCGCCCTCGGTGCGCAGCGCCTGGCGCAAGGTCTTGCGCATGTCGATGCGATGACCGCGCGGATCGGCGGTGTGGCGGCGGGTCTTCAGCTCGGCCTGCGGCAGCCGCATCTTGGCGATGGCGCGCGCGACCTCGGCGATCTCGGCCGCGCTCATCTGCGCAAAATCCTTCTTCTGCAGCACCTCGCGGTCGGACACCGCCAGCCGCAGGTCCTGCTCCTGCGCCTTCGGCTCCTCATGCATCTGCGGCTGCGACATCGCCTCCTGGACCCGGCGCGAGGCCGGCGGCGGCTTCTTCTTGGCGTGGTCCGGGAGCGGCACCGAATCCAGCATCGACTTCCACTCCTCGGCGGGACGGAAGAACAGGTCGAAGGCCTGGGCGAAGATCAGCGCATGTTCGTGGCGCTTGACGAAGATCGATTCGAGCGTGGTGAAGACGTCCGCGCGCTTGCCGATGTCGATCACTTCCAGGGCCGTCATGGCGTCGATGACGGCGCCCGGCCCGACGGGAAGGCCGGCGGCGCGCAAGGCACGCGCGAAGCCCGCGATGTTATCGGCGATGCCGCCAGTCGGCGGCGCGAGGTGATTGATGCTGGTGGGCAAGGCTCTATCCCCTCGTCATTCCGGGACATGCGAAGCATGGGCCCGGAATCCATAACCACGATCGTGAGTATGGATTCCGGGCTCGCCCTCCGGGCGCCCCGGAATGACGACCTTTGTTGTGGCGCGACCGAGGCTCAAGTCTCGCTGGTCGCGTCCTTGATCACCTTCTGCAGCGCATCGCCCTGCATGCGGGCGATGTCGTCCTGATACTTCAGCAGCGCGCCCAGCGTGTCGCCGACGACCTCCGCATTCAGCGAGCGCGCGTCGAGCTCGGTCAGCGCCGTGGCCCAGTCGAGGGTCTCGGCGACGCCGGGCGACTTGTAGAAGTCCTGGTCGCGCAGCGCCTGCACGAAGCGCACGACCTGCTGCGACAGCCGCTGCGAAATGCCGGGCAGCCGCGTCCTGACGATGGCGAGCTCGCGCTCGGCGGAGGGATAGTCGACCCAGTGATACAGGCAGCGCCGCTTCAGCGCGTCGTGGATCTCGCGGGTGCGGTTCGAGGTGATGATGACGATCGGCGGATGCGGCGCCTTGACGGTGCCGAACTCGGGGATCGTGACCTGGAAGTCGGAGAGGATCTCGAGCAGATAGGCCTCGAACGCCTCGTCGGCGCGGTCGAGCTCGTCGATCAGCAGCACGGGGCTGCCGTTGACATCGGGCTCCAGCGCCTGCAGCAGCGGGCGCTTGATCAGGTAACGGTCGGCGAAAATGTCCGACGTGAGCTGATCGCGGTCGACATCGCCGCCGGCCTCCGCCAGCCGGATCGCGATCATCTGCGCCGCCGAATTCCACTCGTAGACGGCAGATGAAACGTCGAGGCCCTCGTAGCATTGCAGCCGGATCAGCTTCCGCCCGAGCGCCGCCGACAGCACCTTGGCGATCTCGGTCTTGCCGACGCCGGCCTCGCCTTCGAGGAACAGCGGCCGGCCCATGCGCAGCGACAGATAGGTCACAGTCGCCAGCGCCCGCTCGGCCAGATAGCCGCGCGAGGACAACAATTCGAGCATCGCATCAACTGATGCTGGCAGGGCCGGAGCACTCATGGGCGGGACCGCTTCCTTCGACGTCACGCTGATGTCACGAAGCCGGAGCCTCCGGTTCGGCGGCTCCTTCCGATCCGGACGAGGCCTTGGCCCCCGCATTGGCGGCATCGACCGCGCGGCGCGCGAGCACGCCGATCAGGTGAGCGCGATACTCGGCACTGCCGTGGATGTCGCTGTTGAGGCCTTCGGCCGAGACCGCAATGCCCTCCAGCACCTTCGGCGAGAAGCGCTTCTGCAAGGCCTCCTCGAAGGCGGTCACGCGAAACACGCCATTGCCGCCAGCGCCGGTCACCGCAACGCGCACATCCGACGGACGCCTCGCGACGAACACGCCAACCAGCGCGTAGCGCGAGGCCTGGTTGCGAAACTTCACATAGGCCGCCTTCTTCGCCAGCGGGAAGCTCACCTTGGTGATGATCTCGTCCGGCTCCAGCGCGGTCGTGAACAGCCCAAGGAAGAACTCCTCGGCCTTCAGCTTGCGCTTGTTGGTGACGATGGTTGCGCCGAGCGCGAGGCAGGCCGCCGGATAGTCCGCGGTCGGATCGTTGTTGGCGATCGAGCCGCCGATGGTGCCGCGATGGCGCACCGCGGGATCGCCGATCAAGCTCGCCAAATGTGCCAGCGCAGGAATCGCCTCGCCCACCGTGGCGGAATTGGCCACCTCGGCGTGACGCGCCATGGCGCCAATCACGAGGTTGCGGCCCTTGACCTCGATCGTGTCCAGCCCCTCGACGTGAGAGAGATCGACCAGATGCGGCGGGCTCGCGAGCCGCTGTTTCATGACCGGCACCAGCGTGTGGCCGCCCGCGACCAGCTTGGCGTCCTCGTTCTTGGTGAGGAGATTGGCGGCCTGGCGCACGGTGGCCGGCCGGTGATATTTGAATTCGTACATGGGGGAGATGTCCTGTCCGCGGCGGGCCGACTTAAGCGAGGTCCGACTTCGCCATCGCCTTGGCGCCGGCGGCGATCGACTGCACGATGTTCTGATAGCCGGTACAGCGGCAGAGATTGCCTTCCAGCTCCTCGCGGATGGTCTCGTCGCTGAGTTCGTGGCCCTTGCGGTGGACGAGATCGACCGCGGTCATGATCATGCCGGGCGTGCAGAAGCCGCACTGCAGGCCGTGATGCTCGCGAAACGCCTCCTGCATCGGATGCAGCGGCGCGCCGTCGGCCGCCAGGCCCTCGATCGTCCGGACCTCGTGGCCGTCGGCCATCACGGCCAGGGTCGTGCAGGACTTGACCGCCTTGCCGTCGAGATGGACGACGCAGGCGCCGCATTGCGAGGTGTCGCAGCCGACATGCGTGCCGGTGAGGCGCAGGTTCTCGCGCAGGAACTGCACGAGCAGCGTCCGCGGGTCGACGTTCGCCGTGACGGGACTACCGTTCACAATCATGGAAATCTTGGCCATTCAGAGCTCTCTATTATCCGCGCACAGCGTTGCACTGCAGCGCAGCCCAGCAAAATCGGTCGAAAACCATCATATGGGCGCTCCCGGTGGCGGGCAACCTCATCACCGGCAGCGCATGGGTCCGTTGCGGTCAGCCCCGCTCCATCGGACTTGCCTGATCAGCCCTGCACGGCCTTGGCGAAGTTCGCGAAGAATTCGTCGGCGAGCTTCTTGGCGGTGCCGTTGATCAGCCGCTGACCGAGCTGCGCCAGCTTGCCGCCGATCTGCGCCTCGACATTGTAAGTCAGCAGCGTACCGCCGTCCTTCTCCGCCAGCGCGACGACCGCGCCACCCTTGGCGAATCCGGCCACGCCGCCCTCGCCTTCGCCGGAGATCTTGTAGCCGTTCGGCGGATCGAGATCGCTCAAGGTGACCTTGCCCTTGAAGCGCGCCGAGACCGGTCCGACCTTCATCTTGGCGACGGCACGCAGGCCGCCATCCTCGGTCCTCTCCAGTTCCTCGCAGCCGGGAATGCACGCCTTGAGCACCTCCGGATCATTCAGCTTGGCCCAGACCGACTCTCGCGGAGCCGCCAGCTGGACCTCGCCCGTCATCGTCATTGCCATGTGCATCTCCCCCGGATTTGGCGCGGTTAGAGGCCTTCAAGTAAAGCACCGAACGCCCAAAAGAAAGGGCGAGCAATGCCAGGAAGCGTTGCAGAAAAGCGGGAGCACCGCAGCATTGCGGGTCCCGCCGCCGTCGGGTTTTGATTGGCAGACGGCGGCGGCAGTGGTTAGTTCGCCATCAAATCTGCACGATTCCTCCGGCGGGTACTGCCGCCTGCGACAAGGATTCCGCCCATGCCGATGATCGATGCCGACGGCTGCCTGTTGAACGTCACCGTCGAGGGCCGCGACGGCGGGCCGACCCTGATGCTGTCGAACTCGCTCGGCTCCACCCTGCAGATGTGGGAGCCGCAGATGCGCGCCTTCACGCAGGTATTTCGCGTCATCCGCTACGATCGCCGCGGCCATGGCAAGTCGCAGGTCCCCCCCGGCCCCTACTCCATCGAGCGATTCGGCCGCGATGCCCTGGCCATCCTGGACGATCTGAACATCGAGAAGGTGCACTGGTGCGGGGTCTCGATGGGCGGCATGGTCGGCCAGTGGCTCGCCGCTCACGCGCCCGCGCGGGTCGGCAAGATCGTGCTCGCCAATACCACCTGCCACTATCCCGATCCGGCGATCTGGGAGGCGCGGATCAAGGCGGTCAAGGACGGCGGCCTCGCTGCCGTCGCCGACACGGTCATCGCCGGCTGGCTGACGCAGGAGTTCCGCGACCGCAATCCTGATATCGCCGACCGCATGAAGGCGATGCTGCTGGCGACCCCGGTCGAAGGCTATCTCGCCTGCTGCGAGGCCTTGAGCAGGCTCGATCTGCGCGACGATCTCCAGACCATCACGAGCCCGACGCTGGTCGTCGCCGGCCGCTACGACAAGTCGACACCGATCTCGATGGCGGAAGCGATTCGCAGCCGCATCCCCGGGGCCAGCATGACGATCGTCGACGCCGCGCACATCTCGAACGTCGAAGCGGCAGGCCCATTCAATGATGCCGTGCTCGGCTTTCTGACCCAGCGCTGATCACGTGCTGAGCTGCGCCGACCGCTCCACATTCAAGGTCGGCACGGTGGACTGAGCCGGAGAGCCGACCGGCGTCGCCGGCTTCTCCACCAGCATGACGATGGCCGTCCCCAGCAGCATCAGCAGCTCGGTCGCGTGCAGACGCAGCGCCTGCGTCTCCCCGACCTTCGCGGCCATGATCATGCTGACGAAGGTGAGCATGCTGCCGAGGCCGAGTCCGATCGACAGCGCCTCGACATAGCCCGCCACCCTTCGCACCCGCGGCACCAGGATCAGCACCAGAAACATGGCGAAGAAGCCTGCGACCGTCAGCCGCGCCAGCGCCAGCAGCCAGGCGGCACGGACCGTCTCGATCCCCGACAGCTGCAGGTGATCGCTGATGAACAGCGCCAGGGCGACGTTGGGCCGCGCGAACAGCCCCTGGATCGGCGACACCATGATCTGGAAGGCGACGGCCGTCCAGGCGGGCACGAAATAGAGCGCCAGCAGCACACCGTTGAAGCAGCTCAGCCGCCAGTTCCTGATCACGCATTTCTTGATCATGTCACGCCCGCCTCTGCATCCCGCGCTCGTCCGGCGGGTTCCAGACGTGCTAACGCGCGGCAAATACACCGGGCAATTTAAACCCTTTGTTTACCTTAACGGCCGTGGCCGCGACCGGCTATGGCGCTTCCTGTAGCCCGCATGAGCGCCAGCCGAGGCGAAGGCGAGATGCGGGGTCTAACGCGTTGCAGGCCGAACCGTGGTCCTGACAGAACGTCACCACAACCGATGCGGGAACGTTTGTCCGAGCGCAGTTGCGAGCCGTGTTCCCCGGTGGCATTTCGATGTCTGCGATCCGGCGCCAGCGCGGCGAGGGAACCGCGCCATGAAAGCAGGCGGGATAAGCCCGCAATTGTGGCACTGCACTCTGTTGCGGCACCCGGTTCCTAGCTGTTAGTACTTGAGCACGCGTCGCCTCGGGCGCGGGTCTGAGGTCCAGGCATACCAGCACCCGCTCCGCAGGCCCCCGCCGCGTTGCGAACGAGTTTCGCAGTCAACCGGTTTCGAAGTCCCAGTTCGGCAGTCCCCAATCACGGCAGTCCATGGATTATTTTGCGCAGCAGCTCATCAACGGCCTCGTTCTGGGCTCGATCTACGGCCTGATCGCCATCGGTTACACCATGGTCTACGGCATCGTCGGCATGATCAACTTCGCTCATGGCGACGTCTTCATGATCGGCGGCTTCATCGCGCTGATCTCGTTCCTGATCCTGGTGTCGATCGGGCTGACCGCAGTTCCGGTCATCCTGCTGATCGTGCTGCTGGTGGCGATGGCCATCACTGCGCTCTATGGCTGGACCATCGAGCGCATCGCCTATCGTCCGCTGCGCCATTCCTTCCGGCTGGCCCCGATGCTGTCGGCGATCGGCATGTCGTTCGTGCTGACGAACTTTTCGCAGGTGTCGCAGGGCGCGCGCGTCAAGCCGGTGCCGCCGATCATCACCGGCGGCTATACCCTGCACGAGGGCGCGAGCGGCTTCGTAGTCCAGCTCTCCAACGTCCAGATCGTGGTGGTGATCACCACCATCGTGCTGCTCGCGCTATTCACGTGGCTGGTGTCGCGCACGCGGCTCGGCCGTGACATGCGGGCCTGCGAGCAGGACCAGACCATGGCAGCGCTGCTCGGCGTCGACGTCGACCGCACCATCTCGATGACCTTCGTGATCGGCGCCGCGCTCGCGGCCGTCGCCGGCATGATGTACCTGCTGTACTACGGCCTGGTCGATTTCTTCATGGGCTTCGTCGCTGGCATCAAGGCGTTCACGGCCGCAGTCCTCGGCGGCATCGGCTCGCTGCCGGGCGCCATGCTCGGCGGCCTTGCGATCGGCCTGATCGAGACGTTCTGGTCGGCCTATTTCTCCGTCGAGTACAAGGATGTCGCGGCGTTCTCGATCCTCATCGTGGTGTTGATCTTCCTGCCCACCGGCCTGCTCGGCCGGCCGGAAGTCGAAAAAGTCTGACGATGGAGCCCGTGTGAGCGCGTCCCTTCCAGCCTCTTCGCCCGCCCCTTCGCATGGCTCCGAACCGGTCGGAGCCGTCTTCATCCTCAAGAAGGCCTTCCTCAGCGCGCTGGTCGCGCTCGGCCTGTTCTCGCTGATGGTCGGCGTCCGCACCGAAGCCGGCCAGAGCGGCCAGCTCGAATACTGGACCCGCTTCGGCGAGCTCGCCAGCCTGGTCGGCGCGGTGTTCGTCGGCTCGATCGTGGTCGAGCTGCTGCGACTGTGGCTGGGTCCGCGCGGCGGCCTCGGCAGTTTCGTTCCGCAATCGGTCAATAGCGGACTATCGGTGGCCGGCCGCTACGTCGCGCCGGCGCTGCTGATCTTCACCTTCCTCGTGCCGGTGATCTTCTACAATCAGCGCTACATTCTCGACCTCGGCATCCTCGTCCTCACCTATGTGATGCTGGGCTGGGGCCTCAACGTCGTGGTCGGTCTGGCCGGCCTGCTCGACCTCGGCTACGTCGCCTTCTACGCGGTCGGGGCCTATTCCTACGGATTGCTCTCGACCACCTTCGGCCTGTCGTTCTGGGTCTGCCTGCCGCTCGCCGGCATTCTCGCCGCATTCTGGGGCGTGCTGCTCGGCTTTCCCGTGCTGCGGCTGCGCGGCGACTATCTCGCCATCGTGACGCTCGCCTTCGGCGAGATCATCCGTCTCGTGCTGATCAACTGGCAGGAGGTGACCGGCGGTCCCAACGGCGTTTCCGGCATTCCGCGCCCGAGCCTGTTCGGCATTCCGTTGACCCCCGGCCCCGACGGCCTCGCGGCTCTGCTCGGCATTCCGTTCTCGCCGACGCACCGCATCGTGTTCCTGTTCTATTTGATCCTGGCGCTGGCGCTGCTCACCAACTGGGTCACCATCCGGCTGCGCCGGCTGCCGATCGGCCGCGCCTGGGAAGCACTGCGCGAGGACGAAGTCGCCTGCCGCGCACTCGGCATCAACACCACGACCACCAAGCTGACGGCGTTCGCGACCGGCGCGATGTTCGGCGGCTTCGCCGGCGCCTTCTTCGCCACGCGCCAGGGCTTCATCAGCCCGGAATCCTTCACCTTCCAGGAGTCGGCGCTCGTACTTGCGATCGTCGTGCTCGGCGGCATGGGATCGCAGCTCGGCGTGGCGCTGGCGGCACTCGCGATGATCGGCGGCTTCGAGCTGTTCAGGAGCCTCGAGGTCTACCGCATGCTGGTGTTCGGTCTCGCCATGGTGCTGGTGATGATCTGGCGGCCGCGCGGCATCGTCGGCCATCGCGCGCCCACCGTGTTTCTCGAAAAGTCCAAGGCCATCTCCTCGGATCTCGTCAAGGAAGGCCACGGATGAACCCGGCTCCGATCCTCTCGGTCGAAAATCTGACCATGCGCTTCGGCGGCATCGTCGCCGTCAACGCGCTGTCGTTCACCGCGGGCCGAAAGCAGATCACGGCGCTGATCGGCCCCAACGGCGCCGGCAAGACCACCGTGTTCAACTGCATCACCGGCTTCTACAAGCCGACCTCGGGCGTCATCCGGCTGACGCATGACGACGGCACGCAGTTCGAGATGCAGAAGCTGAAGGACTTCAACATCTCCAAGCAGGCCAAGGTCGCGCGCACGTTCCAGAACATCCGGCTGTTTCCGGGCATGACGGCGCTGGAGAACCTGATGGTTGCGCAGCACAACGCGCTGATGCGGGCCTCGGGCTTCACCCTGCTCGGCCTGCTCGGCGTGCCCTCCTGGCGCGCCGCCGAGCAGGGTTCGATCGACAACGCGATCTTCTGGCTGAAGCGCGTCGGGCTGCTCGACCGCGCCGACGATGCGGCCGGCAATCTCGCTTATGGCGATCAGCGGCGGCTCGAGATCGCGCGCGCGATGTGCACACAGCCTGCCCTGCTCTGCCTCGACGAGCCGGCTGCGGGTCTCAACGCACGCGAGAGCGGCGCGCTCAGCGAGCTCTTGCTGTCGATCCGTTCCGACCACGGCACGTCGATTCTCCTGATCGAGCACGACATGAGCGTGGTGATGGAAATCTCCGACCGGATTGCGGTGATGGACTACGGGGTCAAGATCGCAGAGGGTACGCCGCGCGAAATCCGCGACGATCCCAAGGTCATCGCCGCCTATCTCGGCACGGATGAAGAAGAAGCCGCCGCCGTGATGGAGGCCGAGGCGTGAGCGCGTCCCTCCTCGAGATCCAAAATCTGCGCGCCTCCTACGGCAAGATCGAGGCGCTGAAGGGCGTCGACCTGGACATCAAGGCCGGCGAGATCGTCGCGCTGATCGGCGCCAACGGCGCCGGCAAGTCGACCCTGATGATGTCGATCTTCGGCCGTCCGCGCCCAAGTTCCGGCCGCATCGTCTATGACGGTCACGACATCACCCAGGTGCCGACGCATCAGATCGCCCGGCTGCGCATCGCCCAGTCGCCGGAGGGACGCCGGATCTTTCCGCGCATGAGCGTGGCCGAAAACCTGCAGATGGGCGCCGATGCCGGCGAGACCACCGACGCCGATCGCGCCGAGACCCTGGCGCGCGTATTTGCGCTGTTCCCGCGGCTGAAGGAGCGCATCGACCAGCGCGGCGGCACCCTGTCCGGCGGCGAGCAGCAGATGCTGGCGATCGGGCGCGCGCTGATGAGCCGGCCCCGGCTGCTGCTGCTCGATGAGCCGTCGCTCGGCCTCGCGCCGCTGATCGCCCGCCAGATCTTCGATGCCATTCGCACGCTCAACCGGCAGGATGGGCTGACCGTCCTGATCGTGGAGCAGAACGCCAATCATGCGCTGAAGCTCGCTCATCGCGGCTACGTGCTGGTCAACGGCCTGATCACGCTGTCCGGCAGCGGCACCGAACTGCTGCAGCGGCCTGAGATCCGCGCCGCCTATCTGGAGGGCGGGCGGCACTGAGGCCGCCGCCGATCCCGGCCGGATTGGTCTTAGTCCTTCGTCGGCGGGACAAAAAAGGCCGGTGACTTCGGCGGAAAATCAGCCACAATGCCGACGGTCTGCGGCCCGCCGTCCGGGCCGTTCCGTGTCGACCTACCCCGCGAGGATTTCTCATGAAACCACTCAAATTCATCGGTCTGGCTCTGGGCGCCACGCTTGCGCTCTCGACCGCCGCTTACGCCGAAGACATCACCATCGCCGTGGCCGGCCCGATGACCGGCGGCGAGTCGGCCTTCGGCCGCCAGATGCAGAACGGCGCCGAGATGGCGGTCGCCGATCTCAATGCTGCAGGCGGCGTGCTCGGCAAGAAGCTCGCCCTGCAGGTGGGCGACGACGCCTGCGATCCCAAGCAGGCGCGCTCGGTCGCCGAGAAGCTCGCCGGCTCCGGCATTCCGTTCGTCGCCGGCCATTTCTGCTCGTCGTCGTCGATCCCGGCCTCCGAGGCCTATGCCGACAGCAACGTGCTTCAGATCACCCCGGCCTCGACCAACCCGCTGTTCACCGAGCGCAAGCTCTGGAACGTCGCCCGCGTCTGCGGCCGTGACGATCAGCAGGGCCTCGTCGCCGCCAACTACATCGCGAAGAACTTCAAGGGCAAGAACATCGCGATCCTCAACGACAAGACCACCTACGGCAAGGGTCTCGCCGACGAGACCAAGAAGGCGCTCAACAAGGCCGGCGTCACCGAGAAGATGTTCGAGTCGTACAACAAGGGCGACAAGGACTTCAACGCGATCGTGTCGCGCCTGAAGCGTGAGAACATCGACCTCGTCTATGTCGGCGGCTATCATCAGGAAGCCGGCCTGATCCTGCGCCAGATGCGCGACCAGGGCCTCAAGACCATCCTGATGGCGGGCGACGCCATGAACGACAAGGAATTCGCCTCGATCACCGGTCCGGCCGCGGAAGGCACGCTGTTCACCTTCGGCCCCGAGCCGCGCAACAAGCCGACGGCGAAGGCGATCGTCGACAAGTTCAAGGCCAAGAACATCGATCCCGAAGGCTACACGCTCTACACCTACGCTGCGATCCAGGTCTGGTCGCAGGCCGTCAAGAAGGCCAACACCACCGACGCCAAGAAGGTGATGGACGTCATCAAGGCCGGCGAGTGGGACACCGTTCTCGGCAAGCTCGGCTTCGACGCCAAGGGCGACATCAAGCAGATCGACTACGTCGTCTACAAGTGGGACGCCAAGGGCGCCTACGCCGAGCTCGGCGGCAAGGGGTCCTGATCAGCACCGCTGATTGATCACCAACGAATGCAAACGCCCCGGTCCAGGACCGGGGCGTTCTGCTGAAGACCTTCGACTGCCGCGTTCCTCGGGATCCTCTCGTCAAATCCTGTCGCAGCACCGCCTCGTCCTCGCCCCACACGCCATCCGACCGAGGCGAGGCAAGCCGGCGAAACCACTTAGCTCGCGCAGACCGAGAGCTGCGCAGCGCTCTTGTCCTTGACAGCCGCGCGCGCGGACTCGACCGCCTGCATCAATTCCGCCGGTCGGAACGGCTTCTGAAGGTAAACGACGCGGGTCAGTTCGTCCGACATCGCGGCGCCGTCGAACGCGCTCATACCGGAGACGGCCACGACCGGAATATTGGGAACCAGCGCACGCATGCCGGCGACCAGATCGAGACCGTTGGAATCGTCCAGATAGATGTCGACGATCACGGCGTCGAACGTCTGGTCGCGGAACAACTGCAGTCCGGCCGCAGCGGTTCCCGCCTCGACCACATCGAACTGATTGACACGCAGCACCATGCTGATCATGGCACGGACGTCCTTCTGATCGTCGACAACGAGAATCCGTGGCATCGATTTCTCCAGAAATTTGTCGTTGGACAGCCTACAACATAAAAAGAAATCAGACACAACTACGGGTATATTTATCCCGGTTGCGGTAAAGGTGCCGTTACTCCAAACTACGACTCATCCGACAGGACGATTCAGACTGGTAATATACAACCAAGATTAGAGTACTATAGTTTTTCTCGCAATGGTTGCATAAGTGCCGGCTTCAGCACGTCGATCCCGGTGCGCAGGACCTTGGAGATGCAAATCATCGAGGACACGAGCGAAGTTCTTCTGTCGACGTCCGTCGCAACCCGTCGGGACCAATTCGTAGCACTGATCGCGGTTGGCGTCTCAGCCCTGCTCTTTGCCGCCGTGGCGCCCTTCGCGAAGGTCCAGCTGCCGGCGACGCCGGCGTTCATCGCGAGCTACCAGTCTGCGCTGGCGCTGAATGATTTGATCACCGCCTTTCTGCTGTTTTCTCAGTTCGTATTGCTGCGCTCGCGGGCGCTGCTGTGGCTTGCCTCCGGCTACCTGTTCACCGCGCCGGCCGCCTTGCTGCATACGCTGGTGTTTCCCGGGCTCTATTCACCGACCGGACTGATCGGCGCCGGACCGCAGAGCGCGGTCTGGATCTACATGATCTGGCATAGTGTGTTCCCGCTGGCGGCCATGGCCTATGCGCTGGACCGAGGCGGCCGGCCCACCCCTGCCGACTCGGTCACGGCGTCGCTGTCGCTCGCCATTCTCGGCGTCGTGATCGTGCTGGCGGCATTGGTCTGGGCCGTGATCGCGCATGACGCGACGCTGCCCGCGCTCGTCCGCAACGGCGCGGCGACGACGGCATTGAAGATCGTGGTGGGCGGAATCTGGTGCCTGACCGCGGCCGCCCTCCTCCTCCTGGTGTGGCGGCGACCGCACAGCGTCCTCGACCTCTGGGTCATGGTGGTGCTATGCGCCTGGCTGTTCGATCTCTCGCTGTCCTCGCTGCTCAATGCCACGAGGTTCGATTTCGGCTACTACGCCGGCCGGATCTACGGCCTGCTGGCGGCGAGCTTCGTGCTCGGCGTCCTCCTGGCCGACAATGTCGGCCTGCAGAGACGCCTGTCGCGCCTGCTGCAACAGCAGCGCCGGCAGAACGAAAGCGAGCGGGCGCGCGTCATCGCGCGCGAACGTCTGTTCAGCGCGGTCGTGGAATCCTCCAACGACGCGATCATCACGTTGACCCTGCACGGCAAGATCACGTCCTGGAACCGGGCCGCCGAGCAGCTGTTCGGATATCGCGCCGACGAAGCGTTGGGCAACGACATCGGCCTGATCGTTCCCGCCGAGCGGCGCAGCGAGGTCGATCGCATCCTCGGCCGGATCGGCGAGGGCGAGAAGATCGAGCATCACGAGACGGTCGGGCGGCACAAGGACGGTCACCCCATCGAAGTGTCGGTCGGCGTGTCACCGATCCTCGACGCACGCGGCGCCGTCATCGGCGCCTCGAAAGTCGCACGCGACATTACCGAGAGCAAGCGCACCAGCAATGCCCTGACCCGGGAGACCGAGGAGCGGCGGCGTATCTTCGAGACCTCCCAGGACCTGATCCTGGTCGCCGATTCCCGCGGTAATTTGATGCAGGTGAGCCCGAGCGCGCGGGTCATCCTCGGCTATGAACCCGAGGAAATGATCGGCCGCAACGCCGCCGATTTCGTCTATCCGCCGGAGCTCGAGTCCGTCCGTATCCAGATGCGCGATTGCCGCCGCGGCCGTGATATCCACAATTTCGAGGCGCAGCTGCTGCACAAGGCGGGCCGCGGCGTCGTGCTGAACTGGATGGCGAGCTGGTCGGAGCCGGTGCAGCGCCATTTCTTCGTCGGCCGCGACCTTACGGAGAAGCTCGCTGCCGAGGCGCAGTTCCGCCAGGCGCAGAAGATGGAGGCGGTCGGACAGCTCACCGGCGGCGTCGCCCACGACTTCAACAACATCCTCACCGTCATCACCGGCAGCATCGGCATTCTCGCCGACGCGGTCTCCGAACAGCCGGAGCTCGCCTCGATCGCCAAGCTCATCGACGATTCCGCCGACCGCGGCGCCGAGCTCACGCGGCAATTGCTGGCTTTCGCCCGCAAGCAGCCGCTGCAGCCCACAGATATCGACGTCAACGCGCTGATCAACGAGACCGCCGCGCTGTTGCGCCCGACGCTCGGCGAGCACATCGAGATCGAGCGCGTTCTCAGCACGGATCCCTGCACCGCGCTGGCGGATCCGAACCAGCTCGCCACCGCGATCGTCAATCTCGGGCTCAATGCGCGCGATGCGATGCCGCAAGGCGGCAAGCTGACGCTGGAGACCGCGAATGTCGCGCTCGACCAGGACTATGCCAACGCCAACAGCGAGGTCGCGGTCGGCGACTACGTGATGATTGCCGTGAGCGATACCGGCTGCGGCATCCCGCCCGCCTATCTCGACAAGGTGTTCGATCCGTTCTTTTCGACCAAGGGCGTCGGCAAGGGCACGGGGCTCGGCCTCAGCATGGTGTTCGGCTTCGTCAAGCAGTCTGGCGGCCACATCAAGATCTACAGCGAAGTCGGCCATGGCACCTCGCTCAAGCTGTATCTGCCGCGCTCGACCTCGGCGCCCGCCGCAGCCGCCGATCAGCACATCCCGGACGTGAGCGGCGGTGACGAGACGATCCTGATCGTCGAGGACGATCCGCTGGTGCGCCAGCACGCCGTCACCCAGGTTGCGAGCCTCGGCTACACCACCCTGGCCGCGGCCAACGCCGCCGAGGCGCTCGAGATGCTGGACCGCCGTCCGGAGATCGATCTGCTGTTCACCGACGTGATCATGCCCGGCGGCATGAACGGCCGGCAGCTCGCCGACGCCGCCCGCGCCCGGCGGCCGTCGCTGAAGATGCTGTTCACGTCAGGCTACACCGAGAACGCCATCGTGCATCACGGCCGCCTCGACGCCGGTGTGCTGCTGCTGGCCAAGCCCTACCGCAAGCCCGACCTCGCCCGCATGATCCGTATCGCGCTGGAAGCGTGAGGCAGGCTGCTGCATTGAGCCGGCGCCCCGGCTGGGCTATCCGTCGGCCAACGTCACCATCACGCGAGCATGATCTTGCAAAACCTCCTCACCGATATCGCGGGCGTGCGCGTCGGCCACGCCGATGACGCGGCGCTCGCCTCCGGCGTCACCGCGATCCTGTTCGATCAGCCGGCGGTGGCGGCGATCGACATCCGCGGCGGTGGCCCCGGTGTGCGCGAGGATGCGCTGCTCGATCCCGTCAACACGGTGGAACGGATCGACGCCATCGCCCTGTCAGGCGGCTCGGCGTTCGGCCTGGAGGCCGCCACCGGTATCCAGGCGTGGCTGGCGGAGCAAGGCCGCGGCTTCGCCGTCCGCGACGCCCTGATCCCGATCGTGCCCGGTGCGATCGTGTTCGACCTCCTGAACGGCGGCAACAAGGCCTGGGGCCGCTATGCGCCCTATCGCGAGCTCGGCTATGCGGCGGCCGCCGCGGCCGGGACCACGTTCGCGCTCGGCAGCGTCGGCGCCGGGCTCGGCGCCACCACGGCCAACCTGCAGGGCGGGCTGGGCTCGGCCGCGGCGACGACACCGGGCGGCATCAAGGTCGCGGCGATCGCGGTGGTGAATGCGGTCGGCAGCGTCACCGTCGGCGAAGGACCCTGGTTCTGGGCCGCACCCTACGAGTTGGACGGGGAGTTCGGCGGCCGCGGCCTGCCGCCCGCGTTCACGCCGGACATGCTGGCGATGCGCATCAAGGGCGGGCCGGCCGCGTCGAGCTCGGAGAACACGACGATCACCCTGGTCGTGACCGATGCCATCCTCACCAAGGCGCAGGCCAAGCGGCTCGCCATGATGGCGCAGACCGGCATGGCGCGCGCGATCTACCCGGTACATCTGCCGCTCGACGGCGACATCGTGTTCGCGGCCGCGACCTGCGCCAAGCCGATCGAGCCGCTGGTCGAACTCAGCGAACTCGGGATGGTTGCTGCCAACGTGCTGGCCCGCGCGATCGCCCGCGGCGTCTATCATGCGCGACGGCTGCCGTTCGAAGGCGCCCTGCCGTCCTGGCAGGACCGTTTCGGCGGTTGAGCTTACGCGCTCACGGCGGTCGTGGGCGAGTTCGATTGCGGCAACTTCGGCTGATGCTGCATCAGCTTCTCGATCAGATTGTAGGACGAGGCCGCCGCGTTCGACGCCGTGGTGGCCGCCGGCGTGAACAGGGTCATCTTGGAGCCGTCGGCATAGGTGATCGTGGTCGTCGTCGAGCCGTCGCTGTTGGTCGACGAAGAGCTCGACGCGCCCGACAGCGCCTGCATCAGCGCGTCTGCCCCTGCGCCTGATGAGTTGCCCGAGCCGTTGCTTCCGCCTGCTTCCTGATGATGGTGATGGCCGCGACGGCCGCGCGCCCCCTGCAATGCCGATGACAGTTCGTCCAGGCTGACATTGCCGTCACTGTTGCCGTCGAGCTTGCCGAACACCTTGTCGGCATTGGCGAGGTTGGTGCCGCCGGCGCCGAGCGCCGTCTCGAATTCGGACTTGGTGATCTTGCCGTTGCCATCGCCGTCGATCTGCGAGAACAGGTCCTGCAGCGGATTGGTCGAGGCGTTCGCGCTGGTCGACGTGCCCGACTGGCTCTGCGCCGCGAGCAGCGCGCTCATCGTCTCCGGCGCGATCTGCCCCGATCCGCTGGTGCCGGAGCTCGACCAGGGGCTGAAATTGCCCGAGCTGCTCGAACCGCTGCTGCCCAGGCTGAACAAGCCGCCGCCGGAATTGCCGGCCTTGCCGGAACCGGACTTCGTGGATCCAAGCGACTGCAGGGCTTCCAGGGCCGACGAGGCGGCCCCCAATGCAAACCACATGGCGAAACTCCGAGGTGGTGGCCGCAACGCGCGGCGAAACAATGTCGAAGCTTTCCATCGCAATCCCCGTGCCAGGGCCAAATCGCTGATATGTCCCAATATTTCGCGATGTTGCCGGCGCGGGAACCCGGCACTTCATGCCGCGCCCGGCAGATTTTTCCCGCTCGCGTTGCCGCAACCGCGCCTGCATGATACGGCGACATCCCCGCTCGCACTGGAACAGCCGCCCATGACCCAGTCCTTCACGCCGCGTCCGCTCGTCATTGCGCCATCGATCCTGGCGTCGGATTTCTCCAAGCTCGGCGAAGAGGTCCGTGCCGTCGACGCCGCCGGCGCCGACTGGATCCATCTCGACGTGATGGACGGCCATTTCGTGCCGAACATTTCCTACGGGCCGGATGTCATCAAGGCGCTCCGCCCGCACACGACCAAGATCTTCGACGCGCATCTGATGATCACGCCGTGCGATCCCTATCTCGAAGCGTTCGCCAAGGCCGGCTGCGACCATATTACCGTTCACGCCGAGGCCGGCCCGCATCTGCATCGGTCGCTGCAGGCGATCCGCGCACTCGGCAAGAAGGCCGGGGTCTCGCTCAATCCGTCGACGCCCCTCAACGTCATCGAATACGTGCTCGACCTGGTCGACCTCGTGCTGATCATGTCGGTCAATCCCGGCTTCGGCGGCCAGGCCTTCATCCCCTCGGCGATCGGCAAGATCCAGGATCTGCGCGCGATGACCGCGGGCCGCCCGATCGACATCGAGGTCGACGGCGGCGTCGGACCCGATGTCGCCGGCCCTCTGGCTGCGGCCGGAGTCAATGCCTTCGTTGCAGGCTCGGCCGTGTTCAAGGGCGGTACGCTGGAGGCCTATCGCACCAACATATCGGCGATCCGCAGCAAGGCGGCGTCGGCGCGCGGCGAAGCGATCTGAGGCGCGCGAATGCGCACGCTCACGCCGCAGCCGCTGACGAAAGCGGCCTTCGCTGCTTTCGGCGACGTCGTCGAGACCGACGGCGCGCTGCCGGTCGAGATCAACCAGGGCTTCGCCCGCCGCTGCAACGGCCTCGCTGCCATCGACGTGACCTCGGGCGGCGTCGATGTCAATGTCAGCCTGTTCGACGCGAAACCGCGGCCGATGCCGATCGAGATCAGGCTGATGGAGCGGCATCCGCTCGGCAGCCAGCTGTTCATGCCGCTGCAGGACCGGCCCTGGCTGGTCGTGGTGTGCGACGACCCGCGCGAACCGGCCAGCTATCACGCCTTCCATGCGAGCGGACGCCAGGGCGTGAACTACGCCCGCAACGTCTGGCACCATCCGCTGCTGGTGTTCGACGAGGCCTCGCGCTTCATGGTCGTCGACCGCATGAGCCCCGACAATCTCGAGGAGCTGTGGCTGGACGAGCCGCTGTATCTGAGCATCCCCTGAATGGTGGCGCGCGGCGATGACGATTGCGCGCAGGAGAGACGATGATGGACAAGCCGAACTACTTCGTGCCGCAGGGCGGCCACCCGCCGCAGACCGATCTTCTCACTGGGCGCGCCGTGTTCACCGAGGCCTATGCCGTCATCCCCAAGGGCGTGATGCGCGACATCGTGACCTCGGCGCTGCCGTTCTGGGACAAGACGCGGACCTGGGTGATCGCGCGTCCCCTGTCGGGCTTTGCCGAGACGTTCTCGCAATACATCGTCGAGGTCTCGCCGGGCGGCGGCAGCACCCAGCCCGAGCCCGACCCGGACGCCGAGGGCGTGCTGTTCGTCGTCGGCGGCGAGATCGCGCTGACCCTTGCCGGCACCTCGCATCGCCTGGGCAACGGCGGCTACGCCTTCCTCCCGCCGGGCTGCAAATGGACGCTGACGAACGACGGTGCGGCGCCCGCCACCTTCCACTGGATTCGCAAGGCTTACGAAGCCGTTCCCGGCATCCCGATCCCAGAGGCCTTCGTCACCAACGAGGCGACGATCGCGCCCGTCGGGATGCCCGGCACCGAGAGCCGCTGGGCGACCACGCGCTTCGTCGATCCGCTCGACGTCCGCTACGACATGCACGTCAACGTCGTGACCTTCGAGCCCGGCGCGGTGATCCCGTTCCTGGAGACGCATGTGATGGAGCACGGGCTCTACGTGCTCGAAGGCAAGGCGGTCTACAAGCTCAACCGCGACTGGGTCGAGGTCGAGGCCGGCGACTTCATGTGGCTGCGTTCGTTCTGCCCGCAGGCCTGCTACGCCGGCGGCCCCGGCCGCTTCCGCTATCTGCTCTACAAGGACGCCAACCGTCACATGAAGCTGCGGCCGTTCCGGTGAGGTGAGCGAAACTCTTCCTACCATCGCGGACGAACCTCCGGTGGGAAGAGATTTCGTTGGCGTTTGGGCCCTGCCGATTCTCGCAGGCCCCCGCATGCCTTGACGCGCTGCTCGACCGCGTCGCGATGGCGCTGCGCGATGTCGGCCAGCAACGTCGTTGAAACGCCGCACGACTCGCGGTGCTTGCGCGCGTAGCGCTCGATGTCCGCCCACGCGGCCGAGAACCGAACGTATGCATGGCAACGGTCCGGCCCTGACAGCTCCGTGATCCTGGTCCAAGCCGCGCCGGCTTCCGCTTGAAGCTGCGTCAGTTCCGGGCACTGCTCCTGCGACCTCGCAGGCGCACTCGCACACAGCGCGACCAACATGAGTATCCGGCCTTGGTCGAACAACAAGGTTCCCCTCCCTCACCTTAAGGCCGGATGCCAGCGCAGGCGGAAACGGTCCGGGCCAGGGTCTTCGCTGTGCGCCCAGCTTTGTCATGCGTTCTCCAATGGATCCTATCACGCCCCCTGATACTCCACCTCCTCGGCCGTACCGCGGTCGAGCACGGCCTTTGCTTTGGCGTGGTCGAGGTCGTTCTCCCACGCGGCAACCACGACGGTGGCGACGCAGTTGCCGATCAGATTGCCGACGGCGCGCGCGATGCCGACGAACCAGTCCACCGACAACACGAGAACGAGGCCGATCGCAGGAATTGCCGGCACCGCGCCGAGCGTGGCCGCCAGGATGACGATCGCCGAGCCCGGCACACCATGCGCGCCCTTCGACGTGATCAGTGACACGCCGAGCACCAGCAGCAGGTCGCTCACCGACAGCGGCGTGTTGGTGGCCTGGGCGATGAACACCACGGCGAGCGTCAGATAGATCGAGAACGCATCGAGGTTGAACGAGTAGCCGGTCGGGATGACGAGGCCGACGACCTCCTGCTTGACACCCATCGCCTCGAGCTTGCGCATGATCTGCGGCAGCACGGAGTCGGACGACGCCGTCGCCAGCACGATCAGCAGCTCCTCCTTCAGGTAGCGCAGGAACTTGAACAGGCTGAGGCCGGCGATACGCATGACCAGACCGAGCGCGATGACCACGAACAGCGCGACCGAGACGTAGAACAGCACGACCAGCGCCAGCAATTGCTTGAGCGAGCCGACGCCGTATTTGCCGACGGTGAAGCCGATGGCACCGAGCACGCCGAGCGGCGCCACCCGCACGATCAGGCCCATCGCCTTGAACAGCACCTTGGCGACGGCATCGATCAGGTTGACCACGGGCTTGCCGGGCTCGCCGACCAGCGCCAGGCTCACGCCGAAGATCACCGCGAAGAACAGCACCTGCAGCACGTCGTTGCGGGCGAAAGCATCGAACGCGGTCGGCGGAATGATGTTGAGGATGAAGCCGCCGAAGCCGCCGCCCTGCAGCTTGTGGGCGTTGTCGGCGAAGCTCGCGAGCTGCTTGGCGTCCAGCTTGGACACGTCGATGTTCATGCCGTGGCCGGGGCCGAATAGCAGCGCCAGCACAAGGCCAAAGGCCAGCGCGATCGTGGTCATGCCCTCGAAATAGACCAGCGACTTGACGCCGACGCGGCCGACCTTCCTGAGGTCGCCGGCGCTGGCGATGCCATGCACGACGACGCAGAACACGATCGGCGCCACCACCATGGCGATCAGGCGCAGGAAAGCGTCGCTGAAGAATTTCAGGCCCTGCGCGGTCTCCGGCGCCAGCACGCCGATCAGGATGCCTATCACCAGCGCGGCCACGACCTGAAAGAACAGCGAGCCGAACAGGCGGCCCTTCGGCGCGGCCGTTCCCGCCATGCTCACATCCGTTGCCGCCATCGCACGTTCCCCTCGTCAAACGAAACTGACGCGCCCGCGCGCGTCATAATGTCACTGTGGCGGCGGAATGCTTGAAAGGCAACCGCAGTCGCGCCTCAAAATGAGGCCTGTGCTGCTGTTTCGATCGTCATGCTTGAAAGGTGAAGCAATGAGGTGTGTTGCTCCTCACATTGCGCCTCGGGAGCGCTGAGAGTTGCCACGGCTTGCGCGGGCGGCCACGCATGACACCGGCGTAGGGTGGGCAAAGGCGCATGGCGAGATATCGGTTTGTACCGCAATCGTGCGCGCCGTGCCCACCATCCTGCTGATGAGTTCGCCGTGCGACGGTGGGCACGCTGCCGCCTGCGGCGGCGCTTTGCCCACCCTACGAGACCAAGGGCAACGCGGCAGCTTCATCCTCCTGACACCGCCTTGGTTGGCACACCGTCGTCTTCGTCGCTCGCCTGCCGCGCGGCCGCGCGGGTCCGGACTACGGTGACCGTGCAACTGGCCTCCGCTGCGACTTTGGCCGAGACGCTGCCGAGCAGCGAGCGCAGCACCGAGTCGCGGCGGGCGCCGATGATGATGTGGTCGACCTGGTTGACCTCGGCGAATTCGACGAGAGCCGCAGCCGGATCGACCGCTTCGAGCACATGCACCGTCAGCCGGCTGGCATCGAGCTTGAGCGGTGTCGCCCAGTGCTTCAACGCGACCATGCGGTCGATGTGCTTGTTGTTGCCCTCCTCATCCAGCGTGCGGTCGATGGTGAGACGGCCGAGCTTCAGGACATTGACGCAGGCGAGGCGCGCCGACGGCAGCGTGGCGAGGATGCGCTGCGCGGTGACGCGCAGCGCGCCGTTGAGCTCCTCGCCGCCCTCGGACGTATCAATCGCGACCGCCACGATCGGGCTGGAGGCAATCTGCACCGCGACGTCGGATGATTTCTGTTCCGGCTGTACCAGGCCGCGGTTGAAGCGGCGGCGCCACACCGTCGTGATCGGATCGCGCTTGACCTTCTCCGCGCGCGCCGTGAGCTTGACCTGGTCGGGATGGCCGAGATCGAAGGCGAGCTGCGACGCGGTCGGATAGCGCCACACCGGTTCGATCTCCAGGCAGCGCAGCACGATCTCCTGCAGCCACGGCGGATAGTCCGGCTTCAATTGCCGCGGCGGATAGGAATCGCGCCACAGCCGCCGGCGCATGCCGCGCAGGGTTTCGGTCTCGCCGAACGGCCGCACGCCGGTGGTGAAAAAATACAGCAGCACGCCGAGCGAAAAGATGTCGCTGCGCGGGTCGCTGCGCGTGCCCATCATGCGCTCGGGCGCCATATAGGGCGCGGTGCCGTAAGGCAGGCGAAATTCCTCCTGCAGCAGATCCGGCAGATGCTTGTGGCAGGACAGGCCGTAGTCGATCAGCACCGCCTCCCCCGAGGGACGGAACATGATGCTCGACGGCTTGATGTCGTGGTGGATGACGTGCTGCCGATGAATGTCGGCCAGCGCGGTCGCGATCTTCGCGACCAGCACGCGCGCCTCCTCATACTCCAGCGGCAGCTCCGGCAGCCGCTTGTACAGCGTCTCGCCCGGAATCTGCTCGATCACCACATAGGCCTGGGTGGCGAAATCGCCGGTGCCGAAACAGGCCGGCGCGTGCGGCCCCGACAGCTTCGGCAGGATCATCTGCTCCATCTCGAAACTGACGATCGCCGCGGGGTCCTCGCCCTCCGAGACGCGCGGCACTTTCATCAGGACGGGCCGGTCGATGTCGGGACGCGTGACGCTCCACAACGTCGCCATGCCGCCGGAATGCACGCATTCGCCGACCGTGAAACCGTCGATGACCACGCCCGGCCGAAGCTTCGATCTCGCCATGCTCTAGCGCCCCATCGAGAGCCGCTGCGCCAGCCAGGGCGGCAGGCCGTTGTCACGGATGCGCTGCGCCGCGGTGTCGACGTCATAGGGCACACGACAATACGTGATCTCGCGCGTGCGCGTGTCGAAGGTCACGAAGCAGGCGGCCGGATCGCCGTCGCGCGGCTGGCCGACCGAGCCGACCACGGCGAGCCACTGCCGGCCGCGCAACAGCTGAACGGGCATGTTGGCGGTGGGCGTGAAGCTCGTCATCTTGGCGGTCGCCGACATCGAATACAGCGCCGGCCGGTGGATGTGACCGCAGAACGTCACCTGCGCTTCCGTCGCGATCATGCTGCGCGCGGCGTCGGCGGAGCTCTGCACATAGCGCCAGCGCGGCGGGCTCGATGCCTCCGAATGCACGAACAGCCGGTCCTCATCGCCGACGCTCATCGGCAGCTCGTCGAGAAAGCGGCGCTGCTTGGCGCTGAGCCGCCCCCGCGTCCACTCCATCGCCGCCTGCGCCTCGGCATTCATGCTCTCGCTCAGGGTCGAGACGGCATTGTCGTGGTTGCCGCGCACGGCGAGGCCGCCATTGGCAACGATCTCCATGACGGTGTCGACCGACCATTCCGGATCGGCGCCATAACCAACGATGTCTCCGAGGCAGATCAGGCGCTCGGCCCCCCGGGCGCGCGCCGCCTCCAGGCAGGCCGCAAAGGCCTGCCGATTGGCATGGATATCGGTGAAAATCGCCAGCAGCACGCGTACCCTCCCGGTTCCACCGTACAAGTGGGCGTCGCACGGAAGTTGAGCAACATCAAACTGGACGGGGCGTAGCAAGGGGTTTTTGCCGCGAGCCTCCGCGCGAGCGGCACGACATCGCGTTCTCGCGGCGGATCACGCCCGAGCTTTGCCATCGCTGTGCCCTCGAAAAGCGAGGGGGCGCGGGGAATGCCGGGCGCTGGCCTCGCCCATGGCCCGCCTGCAGAAAAAAAGCAGGCGGCAGTCACCACAGGTTCAGCCGAACATCCGGCATTCCCCGCGCGACGGTTTTAACATTTATATCGTGCTCTCCCCGGTGCACCGGCTTTCTGGCCACCGTCGCCGCCCGGATCATCACCCGAGCAGCTTGACACCAGCATCGGGGTGTCAGGACCACACGACTTCATGTCCGCAGGCCGAGCGCTCGTCTAGCGCCAGCCAGCGTCCATCGCCTCCCCGCCCCACGTGTCGTGACGATCGCGCGCTACGCCCCTCTGCTCGGGACGGGATGACGGCATTGAAGCATGATTTCTGAAAAAAGGAAATAGAAAAATGCAGGTCGAGGGCTGGAGGGAGCCGATCGCGTCGAGATGGCGCAGAAACCAGTCTGAGCTGGAAGGCAGCCGCAGCCTCATCGCCGCCGGTTCACGAGCCACAGCGCCCCCACTGAGCCCGCGATCGCGACGACCATCATGAGGGCGAGCGCGACCAACATTACGCCGCCTCCGGCGGCCGCCAGCGAGTTGCCGTCCCCGCCCGCGACTGTCAGGAGCGGGATGGCCACGAGCGGACCGCCGAGCTGGGCGGCAAAGAAGGCACCGAGAAACGAGACGACGATGTTCACGATCCAGCCGAGCACGCCCCGCTTGTTCGTCCATGCCTCGTAGACGGCGATGGCCAAAACGGCGACGAATGTCGCGGACGCGATCACCAGCCCCCCACCGACGGCGTCCATCGGAATCGCGCCGGCCATTTGCAGAACCACGATGCCGACCACGGCAATCAGCACGATGATGTACACGAGATTGCCCCCTGCTGCTCTGTCGGAGGCCACCTCTACCCCTGACATGCTCGCAAGCTACGCAGGCTCGCCCCCTCTGGCTATGAGTTGCTTGGGCTCCTCGTCTGGTTCATCCATTGCAGCCCGAATGGCCGTACCAGGCGGCGGCTCGTCAAACAGCGATGGGCTGAAGAGGCACAGCATGTCGGCGCTCGCACCGTCGCTCGGCTATCACCCGCGCAGGTGGCATGCAGGCGCGATGCAATATCGTGGGACCGTTCGATTGCGGCATCCCGTCCTATGTGCTGTAATCGGTAGTAGAAAAATTTCATTCGCCATCGGTCTCGAACAGCAATCAACTCGGATTGATCAAGGCCATTTGATCACCCCTGTAACGCAACGCGAGCATCGTGCCGCAGGCTCCTCCCGAAACACCGATGAACAGCCCCGCCGCCGCATCGAATCTGGCCGCCATCACTCCCGAACTCGACGCCCTCGCGGCAGAGGCGATGGACGAGTGGAAGGTCCCGGCCGTCACCATCGCCATGGTGCAGAATGGCGAGACCGCTGTTCTCAGGGCCTATGGTCAGCGCGACGCCGAAGCGGGCCTGCCGGCGACACCGCAGACCCAGTTCACGATCTGCTCGATCACCAAGACATTCACGGCCACGGGCCTTGCGATGCTGGTCGGCGACGGCCGGCTCGACTGGGCGAAGCCGGTTCGCGACTACGTTCCGGAATTCCGCCTGCATGATCCGGTCGCAACCGAGCGCGTCACGGTCCGTGACCTGCTGTCCCATCACAGCGGCCTGCCCCGGCATGACTGGATCTGGATGCCGGGCGGGTTGTCGCGCACGGAGATGCTGGCCGCCATGCGCCACATCGAGCCGAGCCGCGACATCCGTACCAGCTGGCAATACAGCAATCTCGGCTACAACGTCGCCGGCCTCGTCACCGAGCGGATCAGCGGCCAGAGCTGGGAGGATTTCATCCGCAGCCGTATCACCGATCCGCTGCAGATGACGGTGTCGATGACCGTCGACGATCTGGCGAAGGCTGACGATGCCGCCACGCCCTATATCGTCCATCGCGACGAGCGGAGGCCGACGAAGCTCTGGCCGCTTCACGCGGCCGCCGCCGGCGGCATCAACACATCAGCCGCGGCAATCGCCAACTGGATGACATTCCTGCTCGCCGAAGGCGAATTCGCGGGCCGCCGGCTGCTCGACGCAGCGCTGATCCACGAGATGCAGGCCCCACGCGTGCTGTCGTCCGGGCCCGATCGCGAGTTCGGGCATATCCATTACGGGCTCGGCTTCGGCACGACCATCTATCGCGGCGAGCGGATGGTCGGACATTCCGGCGGCTGGCTCGGCTGGAGCACGCTGATGCGGCTAATCCCCGAGAGGAAGCTTGGCGTTGCGGTGTTCTGCAACGTCTCCGGCGCTCCCGTTCCCGCCATCCTGATCAACCGCGTGGTGGACCGCGTCTGCGGCAAGGAGCCCGTGCCGTGGCTCGAGCGACTGCGCGATCTCCGGCGCAAGGCGCTGGCGCAGGCCGAAACCGACGAGCAGACCCGTACGGCCGCGCGCAAGTCCAACGCCCCGCCGGCCCATCCGCTGCCGGACTATGCCGGCAGCTATCAGCACCCCGGGCTACGGCCCGATCACCATCACGGCGGCGAACGACGCGCTGCACTGGGCCTACCGGAGTTTCCAAGGCCCGCTCGAACATCGCCACTTCGAGACCTTCGAGACCCCGCAACTGCCCTATGATTTGAACCCCGACCGTCTGGCGCTCTCGTTCCACACCGACCGCGACGGCAACGTCGCCAGCCTCTCGGCGCAGTTCGAGCCTTTGGTCGCCGACATCGTGTTTCAGCGCGCGCCGGGCGGCGACTGCACGGACCCGGCCTTTCGCGCCGCCTGCGCCGGCCGCTGGCAGCACGGCGCAACGACACATGTCATCACGCTGCAGGATGACGGCGAGCTGACGCTGAAGTCCGACCTTCAGCCGCTGTATCACCTTCGGCCCTACCAGGGCAGCATCTTCAGCATCGTCGAGCTCGAAGGATTCCGCCTGGAGTTTCGCCGCGGCGCGACCGGCGCGGTCGACGAACTGGTGTTTCATCAGCCCAACGGCACGTTCGTTGCCGAGCGCATCGAAGCCGAGCCCGCCATGGCCTGAATCGTGGCGATCAAACCGGCCACAAACTCCTGAGTCGGTTGTCTTCGGCCATCCCCTTTCCAGCCCTAGCGCAACACCACCTCGAGCAAATTCGCCAGCCGCGCCGCCGCGAGTGCGGCCTGCTTGCGGGCGAGATCGCGGGCGTTGGTCTCGTACTCGCGCGTCAGCTCCGCCGGCTGCTTGTCGGTACGCACCGGCGCGGCGTAGGCGACGGACTTGGCGAGATCGAAGCTCTCCTGTGCCCACGTCGCGGGATCGATGATCTGCGCCTTGCCGGCGTCGGCAATGACAGACGACAGGCCGCCGCGCTGGTCGGCATCAAAGATGGCGCCGAACACGGTCGAATAGCCGCCGAAGAGTCCGTCCCAATAGGCGTGGAGCGCCAGCGTCTCGCCATTCGCTGCCACGACCTGCAGTTCGTTGCCACCGCGGTCGCCGCCTTTGTCCGGCAAGGCGGCCGAATAGCGGGCGATGGCGTGCAGCGGCTGGTGCAGATCGCCGACCAGATGGATCATCCAGCTGAGGCTGTACGAGCGCAGATTGTCCGAGGCGTCGGTGCCGGCCGGCAGCTTGGCGATCATCAGCTTTAGCTGGGACACAGCATCGACCGCGTCAGGGCGCGGCAGCGGCGTGTCGTCGGCCGAGAACAGCGCGTCCTTGTAGTGCCAATAGGTGTGCTTCAGGTGGCCGTAAGGCACGAGCTGCTTCGCCGTCGAGTCGGTCACCTGATCGTCGTAATAGTCTGGCTTCATCTTGATGTCGTCGGGCCACGTCGCCGCGTGAACGAAGGCGTAGAGCTTCTCCTGACCCTCGGGCGCTCCGGCGATCCAGCGGGCATAGTCGGGGTTGAGCTTCAGCAGGGCATCCGCCCGATCTCGCACCGCGGGGGTCAGCTTCTTGTAGGCCACATAGGCAATCTGCATGTGGCCTTCGTCCCACCACGCCAGCGCCTGCCCCGCCGGCCACAGCACCGCAACGACGAATGCAATCATCAGCTTCCGCACGGCAATGCTCCCTCGCGATCGAGCAAGTACGACAAATTCTGCAATGCACTTGAACGTCGTATGAGCCGACAGCCTATCGCGACGCGGCGGAATTGGCAATTTCATCGTCGTGGACGCTCACGACGAACGCCTGGCACAGGACAGCTCACCCCGGCACGGCTGGATCGCTTCGCCGCGCGCGGCAGCGAGATCGAACTCAGATGCCGTGGGATCGGACCACGGCCGTCGGCAGCTCATTTGCCGTCGATGAAGCTGCGGACCTTGTCCACGGTCTGCGCCGGCTGTTCTTCCATGATCCAGTGTCCCGAGCCGGTGATGATGCCGCCCTGGACGTTGCTGCCGACGTTGCGGATGACCGCGGCCTGCTGATCACCGAACGATTTCTCGGCGCCGAGGGCGAGGATCGGCATCGGCAGCTTCTTCTCGGCGAAAACCTTGTTGTCCTTGGCATCCTGGCCGAACGCAGCGAACTGCTCGAAGGCATAATGCATGTTGCCCGGCCGCGCATAGAGTTTGGCATAGTGGTTGCGCGTGGCCTCGTCGATCTTCTTCGGGTCGGCCGACAGCTCGTTGTAGAAGCGGTCGAGATAAATGCGCTCGCGGCCCTTGACGAGACGGTCGACGTCGGGTCCGCGGAAATTGAAATGCCACAGCAACGGGCTCTTCAGGATCTCGTCCCACGGACCGATGCCGGGCAGCGGCGCGTCGATGACGACCCATTTGGTGATGCGGTCGGGATATTGCGCGGCGAGCGCGTAGCCGACCATGTTGCCGATGTCGTGGGTCACCAGATCGGCCTTCTGGACGTTGAGCTTGTCCATCACCATGGCGATGTCGACGCCTTGAGTCTTCTTGTCGTAGCCGCCGCTCGGCTGCGACGAGAGCCCCATCCCGCGCAGGTCGGGAACGATGACGGTGTGGTCCTTGTAGAGCGCCTTGCCGAGCGGCGCCCACATGTCGCCGGTGTCGGCGAAGCCATGCAGCAGCACGACCGCCGGCCCCTTGCCGCCGACGCGGACATGCAGCGTGGCGCCGTTCACCGTGATACTCTGGGTCTTGAATTGCACCGGAAACGGCTCGATGGCGAAAGCCGGCGCCGCGCCGAGCAGCGCTGCAACGCAACCCACCAGGACGCTGGCCAATCTGGATGCCCACCTGCGGGCCACGGATATGCTAACAGCGCTCATGCTCGGCCCTCGTGCAATTATATATCGATAGGTATATTAGTCGCCGGAATGGCGGGACCGAGTCAAGCTGAATATCGATGAGGAGCTTCTCCATGCCGATCGGACGGCCGCGCGAATTCGACACTGAAACGGCCCTCGAACTGGCGACCTCGCTGTTCTGGCGAAAGGGGTACGAAGGCACGTCGCTCTCCGACCTGACCGAGACGCTGGGCATCACGCGGCCGAGCCTCTATGCCGCCTTCGGCAACAAGGAGGCCTTGTTCAGGCTGGTGCTGGAGCGCTACGAGGCCAAGGCAGGCGCCTATCGGACCAGGGCGCTCGCGGCCCCGACGGCCTTTGAGGTCGCGCGACTGCTCCTGGAGGGCGCGGCGGAGCTGCACGGCAACAAGGCAAATCCGGTCGGTTGCCTCGGCGTGCACGGCGCGCTGGCATGCAGCGACGACGCCGCCATGATCCGCCGCGACATGAGTTCGCATCGCATCGCAGGTGAGGCGGCGATCCGCCGGCGCCTGAAACGGGCAAAGGCAGAGGGCGACCTGCCGCCCGATGCGAGTCCGTCGGATCTCGCGCGCTATCTCTCGGTGGTGCTCTACGGAATGGCAGTCCAGTCCGTCGGCGGCGCGAGCCGCGCGGAACTCCTCCGTGTCGCTGAGATCGCGCTCAGGCAATGGCCCGGAAACACCCGTTGACATCGCGTGCGGCCACACACGATATGCGCCGGCGTAGCCCGTGCCCGCGCCGGCCTCGTCACTGCTCGTCTCTCACTGCTCGTCCTTCGGCGGCATGCGCGGCGGCAGCAGTGGGGTGAACGAGACACCGTCGCCGGCCTTCTGCGCAGCCTTGAACTCGCCGGTGGAGGGATCACCGCCCGCCGTCTCGATGATGGTCTTTGGCAGGATGTATTCGCGCGCGGCGTCGATGACACCGCCGTCGCCGGTGCCGAAATCGGCGGCGCGGCCGCCCTGCGGATGGCCGGCCGCGATCTGGTCGGCCGCGTGCTGCGCCTTCTCGGCCAGCTTGTCGCTGTAGGGAATGCGGTAGGCGCGCGGCACGCCGCTGGGACGATTGTCGTCGTCGAGCGTCTCGACCCACAGATAGACCGCGCCGGGATCGCCATCCACCGTATGCGGATCGACGATCCGCGTCTGCAGCAGCTTGAAGCTCTTCGGCAGCCGGTCGACGCTGGCCCAGCCGAGCAGCGAGCGGGCGCCGACGAAGCTGCCGACATAGAACGCGCTGGTGATGACCACCGCGGCCGCCTTGGCCTGCCAGGGTAGCCTGGCATAGACCAGCACCAGCAGCAGCAGCGCGCCGATCAGCGCATAGCACACGGACAGCGTGACGATCACGGTCTGCAGATGGCTCGTCATGGCCTGAGCATCCTGACGCCGGTCTTGGGATCGAGATCGGCGCCGTTGGCGCGGACGTTGCGGAAGGTCTCCAGCAGCGATTTCGGCCGCCGCTGCACGTCGACCACCTTGCCCTCGGCATCGAGCTTGAAGCGCAGCGCCGTCTTCTCGTCGCCGGAATGATCGAGCACGACCTTGTCGTCGAAAATCACTTGCGCATTCGGGTTGAGTTTCTGCACCTTCACCTTGGCCTCGACCGGCTGGCCGCTGACGTTCTGGAAATGCGAGATGTTCACGGTGTATTCGCCGGCGACGATGCCGCGGATGGTGACGATCTCCTCGCGGATCGGCGACGGGATCTTCAGCCCGTTGACCAGGATGAAGTCGTTGGCGCCGCCGCGGTCGTCGCGATCGAGCGTGAGGAAGCCCGCTTCGCGATGCCGGTACCAGGCGATGTTGCCGACGGGGTCCTGCACGAACAGGTCGAGATCGTCGGGATGGTTGTCCGGCCAGTCCATCGTGATCAGGAATTCGGCCTTGCTGTCGACCTTGCCGTCCTTGGCATCCGGCGAGATCGCGAGCACCGCGATGAAGAAGAAGAACGCGACGATCTGCAGCGCCTTGAACAGCATGACGCTGAACGGATCGAACTGCTCCTCGCGCGGATAGAGCCCGAAATCGTCCATCATGCGCCCTGCTCCGGCGCACGGTCCATCGCGCGCTCGAGCCGCGGCGTCACCCGCGTTTCCGTCAGCATGACCGCATCCGAGAACACCCGGCCCGTCGCGGCATCCAGCATGTAGTATTGGATGCGCACCAGGATCGATCCGACGAGGCCGGCGAGCGTCGTGTACATCGCGACCGCCATGCCGTCGCTCATCAGCCCCATCGACGATTTCATCGCCAGCTTGTCGTTGACGTCGAGGCCCGCGATCGGCGCCAGCATGATGATGAAGCCGATGATGGTGCCGAGCAGGCCGAGCTTCATCAGCGTGTCCGACGCAAAGCTGCCGAAGCCGTTGGAGCCGCGCAGCCGGTCGGCCAGGGTGCGCAGCAGCAGCGTCTGGTCGAGGCGCCCCTGCCCTTGAGTCGCGGCCTTGGTGACGAGGCTGCGGATGTGATTGGTGACCAGCCCCGCGGGCAAGAGCTGCGCGTCGGCATCGAGCGCGCGCGCCGCGTCCGGCCCGATCAGAACGGCGCGGCAGCGCCTGGCGGCATCGGCCTCGCGCGCGATCGCCCGCGTCCGCCAGAAGCAGTGGCAGCAGGTCAGGACGTAGAGCACGGCGACGACGCTCGAAATGTAGGTGCGGTCGGACGTCACCATCAGATGGAAGTAGCCGTAGCGCGCCAGCACCACGGCGGCGAACACGGTCAGGCCGGTGAAGATCATCCAGAGCAGGAGCGGCCCGCGCTCGGCGCGCTCGGGCGCGGGTTCCATCAGGTCCACACTGCCGACGACGCTCATGCACGAACTCCCCGATGGCTGCGCCCCGTGGCGTTCAGCGCTGTGACATCGGAGTTAAGCAGAGCGGCGAAACCGCGTCCAAAGACATCTGCATCGAAACCCTTGGGAAGGTTTCCCGATATGGTCTTGTTGCAGTGCATTTGCCCGGCAGCGCACCGGATGGAGCGCCGCCGAGAATACCACAGCCGGACAGCAGGCCGTCGACGTGTCGTATGTCCTCAGCCCGCCATGCGCTGGTCGAGGCCCTGGTAAAAGGCCGTCTCGAGATTCATGTAGCCGACGAACGACGTCGGATCGCCGAAGGGAAGGATCTGGGTGGCCCAGAAGCCGCCGAAGCCGTTCTGCCGGTCGATCCAGTAGAACAAATTCGCGAGGCCCGCCCAGCCCAATGCACCGGCCGGACGTCCCGTCGGGGCCTGCTCCTCGTTGATCATGAAGCTCAACGCCCACGATTTGGGTTGGCCCGGGAAAAACTCCGCGTCGTTGCACAGCGCGGGAATGACGCCGGTCAACGGCGTCACCTTGTTGTCGCCGAGATGGTTCTTCTCCGCCATGCGCACCGTCTCGGCCTTCAGCACGCGGCCAAACTCGCCCACGCCATCGTTCAACCACATTCGAATGAAGCGCATGTAGTCGCCGACCGTGCCATAGAGGCCGTGGCCGCCCATGTGCACCTCCGGCTCGGCAGGGAGTTCGAAATCCATCGGTGTCAGCGAACCGTCGGCGTTGCGCGCGTGGATGCCGGCCAGCCGTGCGCGCATCGCGTCGGTCAGCTCGAAGGACATGTCCTTGATGCCCAGCGGTTCGAAGAGGCGTGTTTTCAACACCTCCCCGAGCCGCCGGCCGGTGATCGCTTCGACCACCTGACCGGCCCAATCCATGTTGGTCCCGTAGTCCCACCGCTCGCCGGGATCGAACAGCAGCGGCGTCATCAGGCAGGCCTTGGTCGCTGTGATCACGCTCGGCTGGCCCTTCTCCTGCGCCAAACGATTGTAGGTGTGATTGATGAAGTCGTAGCTCAGCCCCGCCGTATGCGTCATCAGCATGCGGGTGGTGATGTCGCGCTTCGGCGCGCGCAGGATCGGCTCGCCCCCGCCGTCGAAGCCCTCGATCACCTGGAGGCTTCCGATCTCCGGCGCATAGCGCCTGGCCGGCGCATCCAGATCCAGTTTGCCGTCCTCGACGAGCTGCAGCACCGCCGTGCCGGTCATCGCCTTCGTCGTGGAGAAGATGGCGAAGATGCTGTCGGTCGTCATCGGCTCCGGCCGATCGAGGCGGCGTTGTCCCGCCGCCCCCTCGTAGATGTTGCGATGGCGGTCGGTCACCATCGCGACCACGCCCGGCACGCGCGGCGTGGATGTGACGACCCCGTCGAGAACGGCCCGCGCCACCGCAGCAAAATTCATGCTCATGATCTTCCTCCCGTCCATGTTCTTGATTGACGTCTCTGCGTTGCGCCCGGTCGGGCGCTCAGTGCATCGCAAAACCCTGGTAGCCGCTGGCCGCGACCTCGTCGCATTTCTGGCGATAGACGCCGACGCCGCCGCAATAAGACAGCACGCGTCGCGGCTTGCCTTCGATGTTCGAACCCAGATACCAGGAGTTCGTTTTCGCGATCAGGGTCGCATTCGCGACCTCGTCATGATGCGCGACCCAGCCGTCCTCCGTTTCCTTGGTCGGCTCGATCACCTTCAGATTCTTCGACCGCATGTATTTGATGCAGTCGTCGATCCATTCGACCTGCTGCTGCAGGCAGGTGGTCATGTTGCACAAAGCGGCCGAGGGCGCGAGCGGCACCGCGGTCGTGAACAGGTTGGGATAGCCGTGCACCTGCAGGCCCATCGTGGTGCGAATGTCCCGGCTCCAATCCTCCTTGAGCGATCGCCCGCCGCGGCCTCTGATGTCGATGCGCGTCAGCGCGCCCGTGCCGGCGTCGAAGCCGGTCGCGAGGATGATCATGTCGAATTCGTGCACGGTCCCGTCGGCGGTCCGAATGCCCGTCGCGGTGAGGCACTCGATCGGGTTCGCCTTGACGCTGACGATCTCGACATTGGGACGAAGGAAGGCTTCGAGAAAATTCCGCTCGAGCGGGACGCGGTGGGTCCCGAAGCCGTAGTTTTCGGGAATCAGAAGATCACACAGCTTCGGATCCTTGAGACGTTTGCGCATCTTTTCGCGGACGAAGTCGGAGATCTCCGCGTTGACCGCCTCGTCGAAGAACAGCTCGGCGAACGAAGAGATCCAGAGCTTCAGGGAGCCGTCCTCCCAGCATTCCTCGATCACCTGCCGCCGCCGCTCCGGCGACAGGTCGGCCCAGGCATGTTCGAAATCATATTCGAACCCGGTGAAGGTGTGCGGCAGGCGCTCCGTGAGGTGCTTGAACTTGGACTTGTAGGCCTCCGCATCGGCGGCCTCGTATCTTGGGTTCTTCATGGGAATGATGTATTGCGGCGTGCGCACGAAGACCTTGAGATGACCGACCTCGCCGGCGATGGTCTGGATGACCTGGATGCCGGTCGCGCCATTGCCGATGACGCCGACGCGCTTCCCGGCAAAGTCGACCGGCTGCTTCGGCCATCGCGCGGTATGGAACACCTCTCCCTTGAACGCCTCCTGGCCAGGAAACGACACGTAAGGGGCCGACAGCATGCCGCAGCAGGTGACCAGGAATTGGGTGTCGATCACTTCGCCCTTGTCGGTCGTGATCAGCCAGCGCTGCGTCGCGTCGTTGAACTGCGCGCGGGTGACGATCGTGCCGAACTGGATGTCCTTGCGCAGATCGAGCCGGTCGGCGACGTAGTTGAGCCAGCGTTCGATCTCCGGCTGGCCGGGAAATTTCTCGCTCCAGCTCCAGCCTTTGTAGAGCTCCTCGGAGAACAAATACTGATAGATGTAGGCTTCGGAATCGAACCGGGCGCCGGGGTAGCGATTCCAATACCAGGTGCCGCCGACGCTCGACGCCGCGTCGATCGCCCGGACGTTCAGTCCCTGCCCGCGCAGACGATAGAGCTGATAGAGCCCGGCAACGCCGGCCCCCACCACGACTGCGTCCAGCTTCGTCACGACATGCGCACCGTCATGTCCGTTGGACCTGAGCGCGGCTTCCGTCATTCGTTCCTCCTCATGCTCTTTTTTCAGGGCGCACGCAGCATTCCCCGCCCGTGTGTCATCGGACGCTGGCGCGTGACGTCGTTATCGTCGCTACAGCGCAATCGAACGGGACGCGGCGATAGACCGGTCATCCCATGCGCACGCTTCGGACGCAGCGCGAGGCTATGGACCCGGCCGTGTCCGGGGCTTGAACGAAACGGACGATTCCTTGAACGAGACTGCGCCGGCCCCTGGGCAGTTGCAGGTCGAAGACAGCTCGCTTGGCAAACAGCAAAACCGGCCTATGCTGGCCGTCGTCGTTCGGCCAATGAGAAGCAGCAGCGGATCAACCGCGCCAGGCAATCCAGGGAGGGAGGCACGTGCGATGAGCCATCTGATCACCGTCGAGGAACTGCCGCGCTACGCTCCCGGCGATCTGATGCTGGACAGTGCGACGGTCGGAAAGGCTGACTTTCGACTCCGTGTCTTCCGCTATGCGCCGTCCGACATCTGGGTGCCGCCCTCCGACAACTTCCTGGTCGTCGTCTATCGCGAGGGCACTACATCGATGAACCGCCGCGTCACCGGGGGCTGGAAGCAAAATCATGTCGGCCGCGGCGTCACGACGCTGCTGACGCGCGCGGAAGCCTCGGACTGGCGCTGGAATGGCAACCTCGAGGTCTGCCATTTCTACATCTCGCCGAGCCTCATGGCGAAGACTGCGAGCGATGCGTTCGATCGCGACGCCGACGGCGTCGAGCTCCACGACCTGCTCAAGGTCGAAGATCCGGTGCTGACCTGGATCGGTGACCGAATGGTGCAGGAGGTTTCCGAAGGAGGTCCGGGCGGCCGGCTTTGCTACGACGCGCTGGCGCTTCAGGCGAGCGTCCACATCCTGCGAAGATATGCCTCGGTGCATTTCAAGATGCCCTGTTCGCAGGGACGCTTCAGGCCGGCACACGCCCGGATGATCGAAGACTACGTCGAGCAGAACATCTGCAGAAACATCACGCTCGAAGAGCTGGCCAACATCTGCAACTGCACTCCGGTGCAGTTCGCGCGCAAGTTCCATGCGCACTACGGCATGCGGCCACACGCCTACGTTCTGCACCGCAAGGTGGAGCGTGCCTGCCAGCACCTGCGCCAGGACCGGCTGGCGCTGAAGGAGATCGCATTGCTCAGCGGGTTCTCCGACCAGAGCCATCTCAACCGGATCTTCCGCCGGCAGCTCAACATCACCCCGGCCGAATTCCGCAAGACGTGCACGAGCTAGACCCTGGACTGTAGACATCGCCTCGCGGCGATTGGGAACTTTTCCCGATCTTTCGCTTGCTGCAGCGCATTCGCTTGGCGGCGCACCGGCCCGTCGCTACGCTGCGGCAAACCCTTCGGGAGGATCGCATGCGTCTCGTGCTCCAGCTGATCGCGCGCCTCGCGCTGATCGTGCTGCTGTGTCTGGCAGCCGCAGCCGTCTGGGTCACCGTTGATGCCTATCGCAGCGTCGACCGCGCCACCGCGGCCTCCGCCGACCGGGTCGCGCAGGCCCTGGAGGCGCTGTACTGGCGCGAGTTGCTGATGCGCAGCAACCGAACGCGCGACCATCTGCTGCCGGTGCCGGACTGGCGCACGACCGAAACGATGAAGCTGATCGCGCCCGGCATCTGCGTGCAGTTCAAGCCCGAGGCGGCGTTCGAAAGGCCGCTGTGCGGCCAGAGCAAGGGCCTCGGCGCCGCGCCGCCGCGCTGGTTCTCGAGCCTGGTGGAAACGATCCTCGGCGATCACGCCGCGGTGGCGCAGGCGATCAGCGCCCGCGCCACGACCGCAGGAACCGTGTCCGCGATCGCCGATCCCGATGCCGCGATCCAGCTCGCCTGGCAGCGCATCCAGGACAGTTTTGGCGTGGCGCTGGCGATGGCGGCCGCGATCGGCGTGCTGGCGTCGCTGGCGATCGCGCATGCGCTGGCGCCGGCGCGCAGCATCGTCCGGGCGCTGCAGCGGATGGCCGAGGGCGACCACCGACCGGCGCTGCCGCGTTTCCGTTCGATGGAGCTGGCGATGATCGGCCGTGCCGTGTCCGAGCTCGGCGACCGGCTGACGCAGGCCAACGAGCAGCGCACGGCGCTGACCGAACGCCTGCTCGACATTCGCGACGAGGAGCGGCGCGCGCTGGCGCGTGAGCTGCACGACGAGTTCGGGCAGAACCTGACGGCGATCCTCGCCTTCGCCTCGACGATCGAGAGCGCCGGCGCGGGCCGCAACGATCAGGTCGCGCAGGATGCGCGCATGATCACGCAGTCGGTTTCCCATTTGATGGCGTGCCTGCGCGGCACGCTCAGCCGCTTGCGCCGTCCGCTCACCGAGGAGCTCGGCCTCGCCGCCGGCCTGGTGGCGCTGACGGAGAACTATCAACACGCGGCGCGGCCCGCGATCCGGCTCGACCTGCACGGCGATCTCGCTGACATCCAGGGGCCCGTCGCGGTGACGGCCTATCGCATGGCACAGGAATGCCTGACCAACGCCTTGCGCCACACCGACGCGAGCGAGGTGTCGCTGCGCGTCGAGCGCCGCTCGGGACCCGACGGCGCGCTGCTGATCTCGATCGAGGATGATGGCGGCGGCGACGCGGCCGGGCTCGCGCAGTCCACCGGCTTCGGCCTAACCGGCATCCGCGAGCGCATCGCCGCGGTCGGCGGCTCGCTGTCGATCGCTCCGGCCGCACGCGGCCTCAGCGTCTCCGCGACGATTCCTCTGGCGGCCTGAGGCTCCAATGCCCGAACCGACAGGAGTTTCGATTCTGCTGGTCGACGATCATCCCGTGGTGCGCCAGGGCTATCGGCGGGTGCTGGAGAGCCAGGACGGGTTTCGCGTCATCGCCGAAGCCGACAGCGCCGCGGCGGCCTATGCGGCCTTCAAGGCGCATGCGCCGGATGTCGTCGTGCTCGACATCTCGATGAAGGGCGCGAGCGGGCTGGAGGCGATCCGCAACATCCGCGCCCGCGACAACCGCGCCTGCATCCTCGTGTTCTCGATGCATGGCGAGGCGGCGCTGGTGAAGGCCGCGTTTGCGGCCGGCGCGAGCGGCTTCGTCACCAAGAGCAGCGAGCCGGCGGCGCTGGTGCGCGCCATCCGCATGGTCATCGGCGGCGAGCGCGCGCTCAGCGACGACGTTGCGCATGCGCTGGCGGCGGACAGCCTGGACCCGATGCAGTCCGTGCTGGACCGGCTCGGCGAGCGCGAGATCGAGATCCTGCGCCAGTTCGCCTCGGGCCTGACCACCGAGCAGATCGCCGCGAACCTGCATCTCAGCATCAAGACGGTCCAGAACTATCATTATCTGGTCAAGGCGAAGACGGGATTGCAGACCGACGCCCAGCTGGTGCGCCTCGCCGTCAACAGCGGTCTGACGGATCTGTAGATCTGCCGGATCTGTGGGGTGGGCAAAGGCGCAGGCACGATGTCTGTTTGTACCGAGATCGTGCGCGCCGTGCCCACCATCGATCAGCACATTCCACGGCGAGACGGTGGGCACGGCGCCACTGCGATCTCGCATGAAGAAAGGGCAAGGCAGCGCCTTTGCCCACTTCTACGACACATTCCGGCTTGCCGAGCGCCGCGCCTTCAGCGCCGCCCCGGCGCCGCGAGGCCGCGCAGCAGCAGAGTCAGCACGGCGTCGGCCCGGGCCGAGCAGGTGCATTCGCCCCACTCGTCGGCGTGGGCGGGATGATGGAAGCTGCGGGTGGCGTCGAAGATCGCGGCGGCCGCCGTCTTCGGATCGGCGACGTCGAACGCCCCCTGCGCGACGCCCTCGGCGATGATGCCTTCGACCTGGGCGATCAGGTCCTGCTTGTGCGCCTTGACGACCGAGCACGCCTCGCGCGCCAGGGTCAGATAGGTCGCGAACATCTCCGGATCGTCGCAGACGCGCTTCTGCTTGGCGCCGAACAGCTCGCGCAGCCAGCGCTCCAGCTTCGCCGGGGCCGGCGTCGGCTCGGCGGCGATCTGCTTCAAGGGCGCGCTGACCCGCTCGAGCCAGCGGTTCGCGACGGCTTCGCGCAGCGACGCCTTGCTCGGAAAGTGACGATAGACGGAGCCGTGGCTGACATCGAGCGCTCTCGCGACGTCGACGACCGTCGCTTTGGCGAGCCCATAACGGCGCAACACGTCCTCGGTGACTTCGAGGATGCGCTCGGATGTCAGAACCACGGCCTCATTCATGCGTGCACCATATCGGCATCACTCGGATGCGCTTTGATCTGGATCGGCTCGGCCCTCTCGGCGGACGAAACCGCGGCGAACTTTGCGGCCTGGGTCTCCAGGTGGCGGGCAACCCGGACATTCAGCCAGTCCTGAAATTGTGAGTGCAACAATCGCTTTTCAATCTTCATCGAAGCGGTCCTTCGCTTTTGAAACCGCTGAACCCAAGGTCAGGGAAGTGAGGTTTGTCATAATCACGGTGGCACATTCCATATACATCATCACGATGACAGATTTCAATATCTGTCAGCACAATTTCTAGAAATAGTATTATAATACCTAAGACGACGTGTCGGCATCCCAGTGCCGTGCCGTTTGTATCGCCCCGGCCGCTCTGCTAAAGCGCGGCGTAAACGCTGCAATCGGCGGCTCGAACGCCGATTCCGCCCCCTTCCCGCCCCGGAGAGCCTGTCGATGATCCCACGCTATACCCGTCCCGAAATGGCCTCGATCTGGGAACCGCAGACCCGGTTCAAGATCTGGTTCGAGATCGAGGCGCATGCGGCGGACGCACTGGCCGAGCTCGGCGTCATCCCCAAGGACGCCGCCAAGACGATCTGGGCCAAGGCGAAGGACGCCACCTTCAATGTGGCCCGCATCGACGAGATCGAGCGCGAGACCAAGCACGACGTCATCGCCTTCCTCACCCACCTCGCCGAGATCGTCGGCCCGGAGGCGCGGTTCGTGCACCAGGGCATGACGTCGTCGGACGTGCTCGACACCTGCCTCAACGTCCAGCTGACCCGCGCCGCCGACCTGCTGCTGGCCGATCTCGACAAGGTTCTCGCCGCCCTCAAGAAGCGCGCCTTCGAGCACAAGATGACGCCGACCATCGGCCGCTCGCACGGCATCCATGCCGAGCCGGTGACCTTCGGCCTGAAGCTCGCCTACGCCTATGCCGAGTTCTCCCGCGCCCGCGACCGGCTGGTCGCCGCGCGCAAGGAGGTCGCGACCTGCGCCATTTCGGGCGCGGTCGGCACCTTCGCGCAGATCGATCCGCGCGTGGAGGAGTACGTCGCCAAGGCGATGGGCCTGTCGCCCGAGCCGATCTCCACCCAGGTCATTCCGCGCGACCGCCACGCGATGTTTTTTGCCACGCTCGGCGTCATCGCCTCCTCGGTCGAGCGCCTCGCCACCGAGGTGCGCCATCTGCAGCGCACGGAAGTGCTGGAAGCCGAGGAGTTCTTCTCGGAGGGCCAGAAGGGCTCCTCCGCGATGCCGCACAAGCGCAACCCGGTGCTGTCGGAAAACCTCACCGGCCTCGCCCGCATGGTGCGCGCCTATGTAACGCCGGCGATGGAGAACGTCGTGCTCTGGCACGAGCGCGACATCTCGCACTCCTCGGTCGAGCGCATGATCGGCCCGGACGCGACCGTGACGCTCGACTTCGCACTGGTCCGCCTCGCCGGCCTGGTCGAGAAGCTGCTGGTCTATCCCGCCAACATGCAGAAGAACCTCGACAAGCTCGGCGGCCTCGTCCATTCGCAGCGCCTCTTGATCGCGCTGACCCAGAAGGGCGCGAGCCGCGAGGATTCCTACAAGCTGGTCCAGCGCAACGCGATGCCGGTCTGGCGCGGCGAAGGCGACTTCAAGACGCTGCTCAAGGCCGACGCCGAGGTGAAGAAGTATCTGACTGACGCCGAAATCGACGAGCAGTTCGACCTCGGCTACCACCTCAAGCACGTCGACACGATCTTCCGGCGGGTATTCGGGGAGAGCTGATCGCGCGCCGAGCGGGCGGACGTCGCTTCAGTCCGCCTCCTCGCACTTGTCCTGCTTGACCTTGAACATCTTACGGAACTGGGCCTCGAGCGCGCTGCGCATCTGTTCCATTTTGTTGGCGCCGGTGTTGCGGAGGTTGTAGTTCACCGCGCAATTGGTCCAGCCGAAATTGACCAGGTAGATCCGCATGCGCTCCGGCCCGTCCGCCTTCTGCGCTTCGGCAAGGTAGCGGGCGATGCAGGCCTTCGGACTGGCGTTGTTGGCGCAGCCCTGCGCGACGGTCTGGCGAAACATCTGCTGCAGGTCGGTCTTGCCCTCGATCGCGTCGACGAAGCGCGCGCAGGCAGCGGCGGGCTGATAGTCGCGCAGCGCCGCGGGCGTCTTGAAGCCTCGGGTCTGCGCCAGGTCGAAATCGCAGCTGTCCTTCAACTCCGCCACCCTGGCGCGGCGGTAGTCATCGACGCCGGGCAGCGCGATGAACTCCAGCCGCGCGGCGGCGTCGAGCGTGGCCTTGCAGGTGCGGTCGATCCTGTCGGGATCGAGTGCCGCGACCGCCTTCGGCTCGAACGCCGGCAGCGTGCCCGGCGAGTCGAAATCGGACGGGCCGAACAGCAGACGCACGGTGTTGCGCAGCCGGGTCTCGTCGTGCTTGGCCGGATCGTACCGGAGCGTGAAACGGCAGCCGCTCTCCCAGGACATCGTCCGCTCGGCGGCACTGGCGCTGGCGCCAGCGAGCGTGACGGCGGCAAGCGCCAGGCGTGCGATCCATCCGGTCCGGCGTCGTCGGGTCATGGCACTCCTCGCAGGCAACCTCAGCCTGCATCCTACCCTGTCCCTGCGCCAACGCTAGCCCGTGCCCCGTACCATCCGCAGCGCGACGTCGTCGCGCTTGACGCGGTGATGCCGGACGGCGGCGATGTGCGGCACGCTGATCGGGCGCGAAGCCGGAATGGAATCATTCGAAACTGATGAGGACGACACGGTGCCCTGCCCGTCGCACGATGTCATCGACTTGTGAACCGACAGCGGCGACGGCGTGCATTATGCAGCTCCCACCGTACCCAACCGTGGAGACCTGCAGGTGCTGCCGAACGAGACCGCCTATGATCCCCTTCTGCGAAGGATTCATTGGCTCACCGCTGTGCTGTTCATTGCGGCGATGCTGATCGGCCTCTATTGCGGCCTGCAGCCGGCCGGAACGTCGCCGCGGCGCGAACTGCTGGAGATTCACAAATCGCTCGGCATCACGCTGTTCATGCTGGCGATCGTCCGGCTGATCGTGCGCGCGCGAACCACGGCGCCGGCAGCGCCCGCGGCGTTCGGCCGGCTCGTCCGGGCGCTGTCGCAGCTCAATCATTGGGCGCTCTACGCCCTGCTGCTGATCATGCCCGTCACGGGCTACATGTTCTCATCGGCCGGCGGCTACTCGCTGCGCTACTTCTGGACATTCAGCTGGCCGCGCCTGTTCGCCGGCGACAAGGCGATCGCCCATGCCGGCGAGATCGCGCACGACACGCTGGCCTACGCGGTCTATCTCGTGGTCGGCCTGCACATCGTTGCCACGCTCTGGCATGAGTTCGTCAAGAAGGACGACACGCTGGCCCGGATGTGGCCGCGGCGGGTGGGCAGCCGCTGACGTCCGTCGCCAAACGAGCTCGCGCGAATGGACAACGACGAGAGCGCCGAACCGTAGGGTGGGCAAAGCGGCCGCCGTCAGGCGGCAGCGTGCCCACCGCGCATCCGCGTCGGTGGTGGCAATGGTGGGCACGGCGCGCGATGGATCGGCGCAAAGAGCGCGCAGATGGGCGCGCCTTTGCCCACCCTACGAGGCAACCAACTACACCGGCTGGGCCGCCGCCACCAGATCGCTGGCACGCTGGTCCTGCTTCAGCAGCGCGGCCAGTTCGCTCTCGTCGAGCGTCTCCTTGACCAGCAGGCGGCGCGCGGCGCGCTCCAGCACGTCGCGCTTGTCCTGCAAGAGCTTGCGGGTGCGCTCCAGCGCGGCCGTGACGATGGTGCGCACCTCGGCGTCGATCGCGTCGCCCGCCGCCTCGCTATACTCGGCACCGCGCGGGGCGCCCGGCGCCAGGAACGACGGATTGTCGCGCTCATAGGCGACCGAGCCGAGCGTCTCCGACATGCCGTAGCGCGTCACCATCGAGCGCGCGATGTCGGTGACGCGGCGCAGATCGTCCGCCGCACCGGTCGACAGATGGCCGTAGACCACGAGTTCGGCGGCGCGGCCGCCGAGCAGCACCGCCATCTTGTTCTCCAGCTCCTCGCGCGTCATCAGGAAGCGGTCCTCGGTCGGACGCTGGATCGTGTAGCCGAGCGCGCCGACGCCGCGCGGAATGATCGACACCTTGTGCACGGGATCGGTGCCCGGCAGGCTCATCGCGACGATGGCATGGCCCATCTCGTGATAGGCGACGATCTCGCGCTCCCTGGAATTGAGCAGCCGGTTGCGCTTCTCCAGGCCGGCGACGATGCGCTCGATCGCATTGTTGAAGTCGTCGAGCGAGACCTCGTCGGCGTTGCGGCGGGTCGCGAGCAGGGTCGCCTCGTTGACGAGGTTGGCGAGATCGGCGCCGGTGAAGCCGGGCGTCAGCGCGGCGACCTTCTCGGGATCGACGTCGGCGGCGAGCTTGGCCTTTTTCAGATGCACCTGCAGGATCTGGATGCGGCCCGGCTTGTCCGGACGGTCGACCAGCACCTGGCGGTCGAAGCGGCCGGCGCGCAGCAGCGCCGGATCGAGAATCTCTGGCCGGTTGGTCGCCGCCAGCAGCACGAGGCCGGTCGAGGAGTCGAAGCCGTCGAGCTCGACCAGCAGCTGGTTCAGCGTCTGCTCCTTCTCGTCATGGCCGCCGGCGAACGGGCCCATGCCGCGGGCGCGTCCCAGCGCATCCAGTTCGTCGATGAAGATGATCGCGGGCGCCTTGCCGCGCGCCTGCTCGAACAGGTCGCGCACGCGCGCCGCACCGACGCCGACGAACATCTCGACGAATTCGGAGCCCGAGATCGAGAAGAACGGCACGCCGGCCTCGCCCGCGACCGCCTTGGCGAGCAAGGTCTTGCCGGTGCCGGGAGGTCCGACCAGCAGCACGCCCTTGGGCATGCGGCCGCCCAGCCGGCCATAGGATTTCGGATCCTTCAGGAACGAGACGATCTCGCGCAGTTCATCCTTGGCCTCGTCGACGCCGGCCACGTCCTCGAAGCGGACGCCGGTGTTGGATTCGACGTAGACCTTGGCCTTGCTCTTGCCGATCTGCATCAGGCCGCCGCCGAGCCCGCCGCCGCCCATCATCCGGCGCGACAGCCAGTACCAGGCGCCGAAGAACAGCGCGATCGGCAACACCAGCGAGAGGATGTCGCCGAGGATATTGCTCTCGACGCGGCCCGTGAACGTGACGTTGGCCTTGCCCAGCTCCTTGGCGAACTCCTGATCGACGCGGGTCGTGGCAAAGCGCGTCTGCCCGCTCGGCAAAGCCTCCTTCAGCGTCCCTTCCAGATAGTTTTCGGAGACGCCGACCTCCTTCACCTTCCCGGCCGCGAGCAGGTCCTGGAACTGGCTGTAGGGAATGACGGCGACCTGGCGGTAGCTGGTCCAGGCGTTGTGGACCATCATCGCGACGAAGATCGCGACGATCGCATACCAGAGATTGAAGCGGGTCTGTTTGGTCATGGTTCTCTCGACGTAGTGATGAGGCGAAACGAGCGGCCGCAAACTGCGGACCGGAGGCCATCGCGTTAGGTGCGGTCCTGCCCTTCGGTCCTGGGAACGAAGACGGACACGGCGCGCGGCAATACGCCGAAGCGCGCCGGGGTGAAGGTGACCAGTTCGCCATCCGCATTGATGGGCCGCGGACGGCGCGTGCGGATCTCGAAGGAGGTGTCGCGCGTGGCCCGCACCTCCTGCCACAGGCCGTGGCGGCCCTGGCGGAAGGCGTGAGCCATCGCCAGCAGCTTCCAGACCCGGCCGAGCTCCAGCGAATACAGGTCGAGATGCGAATCGTCGATCTCGGCGCTGTGCTGGACCGCCATGCCGCCGCCATAGTAGCGGCCATTGCCGACCGCGATCTGCAAGGTCTTCACCCGCACCGCGCCGTCCGACGACACGATCACTGCCCGGAACGGCCGCGCATTGATCAGCACCTTGAGCGCCGTGATGGCGTAGCCGAGCCGGCCGAACCGCCGCTTGGTCTCCTTCGTCAGTTGGCGGGCGAGATCGGCGCTGAGACCGAGGCTGGCGACGTTGAAGAACGGATGTCCGTTGACGTCGCCGAGATCGATCTGGCGGCGATGGCCGGCGACGATCACGTCCACGGCCGCCTCCATGTCTTCAGGCAGGCCGAGCGTGCGCGCGAGGTCGTTGGCGGTGCCGGCCGGAATGATGCCGAGCGGCAGGCCGGTCTTCACCAGCGCCGGCGCGGCGGCATTGAGACTTCCGTCGCCACCGGCGACGATGACCGCCTCCGCATCGTCGGCATGCGCTTCGATCCAGGGCGACACTTCGCGTGGACTGTGCGGCGCCGAGATCACGAGATCATAGCCGGCCGCGCTCAGCCGCGACACCGCAAGGCCAGCCGCTGTGCCGCCCGAGCGGCTGCCGCGGTTGATGATCATCAGGAGCCGGCGTGTCGCGACATCCGGTCGCGATGGGCGTTCCTTCGCGATCGATACCTGATCGTCCCCCACGGTCACGCTATGCTCCCATCCGCCGTATGCCAGCGCGCACGCAGGCGCGAGTTCCATACAAAGTTCCGATGCGGCCTCCGGGTTCCATCACGATCGTCGTCGGCGGCCCGGCGAACGACATCGGGACAGGCGATGGAACGGAAGGACCTGAAGCCGAAATCGCAGAACTCGATGATCACGAGCGACGCGTGTGGCCGCATCTCGTCAAACTCCCAGCAGCGCTCCAAAGAGCGAAATACCGTCGCCGGTATCTGTCACAAAAGAGAGTCCGACATCATAGCCGTGCCGACTATCAGAGGGGCCCGGATCTCCGGTCCCCTGGAATTAGTTCGCGGCCGCGTGACCGCAAGACAGCAGACACTCTGTCGCACCTCGTCGTTCATCTTGCTGAACGTCGGTCGACGACGACCGGCTCTTGAAACCGGATCGGCCCGCGCATATGTCCGCAACGTACCCTTGGTCCGGGCCCCTCTGGTGAAGCTGCCGGTGCTTTCACGATGTCGGACCTGACGACATCGATCTCACCGGCTTCGAGAGGACCCCTCGTGGAATTCCTGTTCATCGCGTTTGCCGGCAAGCCTGTCTGGATGTGGCTCGCATTCATCGCCATCGTACTCGCCCTCCTCGTCTTCGACCTCGGTGTCGTCCACCGCAAGACGCGCGAGATCTCGGTGCGCGAGAGCCTCGTCATGAGCGGCATCTACATCCTGCTCGCCCTCGCCTTCGGCGGCTGGGTGTGGTGGCAGTTGGGCAATGAAGCCGGGACGGCCTATCTCACCGCGTTCACGATCGAAAAGGCACTGGCGATGGACAACGTCTTCGTCATCGCCATGATCTTCAGCTACTTTGCGATCCCGCGCGCCTATCAGCACCGCGTGCTGTTCTGGGGCATCATCGGCGTGATCGTACTGCGCGCCATCATGATCGGCCTCGGTGCGGCCATCGTCGCGCAGGCGAGCTGGGTGTTGTATGTGTTCGCGCTATTCCTGGTCGCGACCGGCATCAAGATGCTGGTGTTCAAGGACAAGCCGCACGACGTCGGCGCCAACCCGGCACTGGCGTGGGTGCGCCGCCGCTTCGACGTCACCGATCGCCTGCATGAGGAGCGCTTCTTCGTGCGCCAGCCCGATGCGAATGGCAAACCGACCTGGTTCATGACGCCGCTGTTCCTGGCCCTGATCCTGATCGAGTTTGCCGACATCATCTTCGCCGTCGACTCGGTGCCGGCGATCTTTGCGATCTCCACCGATCCGTTCGTGGTCTACACCTCGAACATCTTCGCGATCCTGGGTCTGCGCGCGCTCTACTTCGCGCTGGCCGCGATGGTCGATCGCTTCCAGTATCTCAAACCGGCTTTGGCGGCCGTGCTGATCTTCATCGGCTCGAAGATCTTCCTGGCCGACCTGCTCGGGCTGGAGAAGTTTCCGCCGGCGCTGTCGCTCGGCATCACCTTCGGCCTGCTCGGCGCGGGCATCGGCTATTCGCTATGGAAGACCCGGCCTGCGGTCGAGCAGGCGACGTGAAGCAACCGACGCAAGCGAGGTCGAGCGTGGCCATGAACGATGTCGCATCCAACGACGACGCATCGTCGGCGCCACGCCGCCACAGCGGGCCGATCAGCCGCCGGCTGCTCGCCATCGCGCGAACCGTCCGTTCGGACGAGCCGTCGGTCGGCGAGCTGTTCGACCGTCTGGAGGCGGAAGGTCTCGGCCTCACTTTGCTGCTGCTGACGATCCCGGCGCTGATCCCGCTGCCGGGACCGTTCGGCATGGTGTTCGGCACCTTCGTGGCGCTGGTCGCGCTGCAGATCCTGTTCGGCGCCGAGCGGCTGTGGTTGCCCGAGACACTGCGCCGCCGGCCGGTGCCGCAGCGGCTGCTGCGCAAGATCATTCGCGCCGGGCTCGACTGGGCGGGCTATGCCGAGCGCGGCCTGCGCGAGGACCGGCTGGTCTGGCTGACCGGCCGGACCGCGCGAATGCTGCTGGCGCTGCCGCTGCTGCTGATGGCCGTCACCATCATTCTTCCCATTCCGATGGGCAACGTGATGCCGGCGTTGGCGCTGATCGCAGCCTCGATCGGCTTCATGGCGGGCGATGGGCTTGCCGTGCTGGTCTCGCTGCTGATCGCGATGGCCGCCGTGGTGTGGACCGCGGTGCTGCTCTACACCGGCGCGGCCGCATTCGACTACGCCGCCACGCTGCTGGCGCGTCTCGCCGTGCATCTTCGCGCGACGCTGGAGAGCGCCGGCGCCGATCTCGGCTTCGCCGCCGGTGTTGCGACGACATTGGCAATCGCAGCCGGCATCGTAGCCCTCGTCCTCTGGGTCCAGGCGGTCCGCCATCGGCGCAGCCGGCGCATGCCGTTCGATCCGGCGCAGGATCCGCGCGAACGCTCGCGCGCCATCGCACGCCGAAGTCGCAGCCTGGTGGTCGCCGCTGGTATGGCGACCGCCGCCGCCGCGATCCTCGTGACGACGCGTCTGATGCTGAGCGGCTCGATTTGAGAGCCGTTCGCAAGGGCATGGACCACAGACGCCGCAAAGCGGCCGCACACGACTTTTTGATCCGAAATTGGTATGCTTCTACGCGCTTGCGTCACGGCCCCTTACTGCTTTGAAGCACCTTGCCTAAACCGAACCGCTTCCGGCCGGTGGCGATCAACTCTTTCAGGTGCAATGATCGGGTTTCATGCTGTCACCGGCGGCGACATCGGCTAAACTGACTGCATTGTCATCGAACTGTCACAGAACAAACCCATGCCGGATTCAGGCGCGAACGCGTCGGTCAGCGAGCGCGCTGTCGAAGAGGTGGACCCGCTCGACGCCAAGCGCGGCGGCGATGCGGCAGTGGAGACCGTGACTCCGGAGCCTGCGTCCCTGCCCGATCCGGCGGCCGGCGCCGGTCATGAAATCGAACTGAAGCTGCTCGTTGCCGCCGATCGACTGGCCGATTTCCACGACGCGGCGATCATCACCGCGCATGCGCGCAACAGGGGCACGCGCAAGCACCTGAAGTCGATCTACTACGACACGCCGAAGCGCACGCTGTGGAAGCACGGGCTGACCCTGCGCGTGCGCCAGAGCGGCAGCCGCTTCATCCAGACCGTGAAGACGCAAACGAGCGACGATCCGCTCAAGCGCGGCGAATGGGAGGCGAGCGTGCCGTCGCTGGCGCCCGATCCCACCCTGGCCATGACGCTGATCCCCGAGGACCTGCGCGCTGAACTCGACACGCACCGGCTGGAGGCGGTGTTTTCAGCCGACGTGCATCGTCACGCCCGCCTGCTCGACCTGCCGCAAGGCACCGTCGAGATCGCGTTCGACAGCGGCGTCATCAAGGCCGGCGAGCAGACCGAAATCGTGAGCGAGATCGAGCTCGAGCTCAAGAGCGGCCATCCTGCGGCCGTCTACGACATCGCGCTGCGGCTCGCCGAGCATGGTGCCGTCAGGCCTTCCATCCGCACCAAGTCGGCGCGCGGCTTCGATCTCGCCGCAGGCGCAGCCCCCGGCGCGGAGAAGCCGCGCAGGCCGCAACTCGATCCCGCAGTGTCGCTCGACGAGGCCTTCGCCGTCATCCTGCAGAGCAGCCTGCATCATCTGTTGCAGGCGATACCGGCAGCCGAGGACGGCCGCAATCCGGAAGGGGTGCATCAGTTGCGGGTGGCGCTGCGCCGCCTGCGCGCCGCGCTGCATCTGATGCAGCCGGTCGAGACCTCGGCCGCACTCGACGGTCTGGTGGCGGAGGCCCGCTGGCTTGCCCAGAACCTCTCGGCCGCGCGCGACCTCGATGTGTTCCTGACCGGGACGCTGCCGGAGATCGCCGAGGCGTGCCCCACGGTTGCCGGCTTCGATACGCTGCGCGCGCTCGCCGAACGGCAGCGCGAGCTGGCCTATCGCAAGCTGCGCCTCGCGCTCGCCGAGCGGCGCTGCGCCACCTTCGTGCTCGGCCTCGGCGCCTGGATCGAGACCCGCGGCTGGCGCAACGACGTCTCGCCCGAGACGCTGGGAAAACTGGCCGCGCCCGCGCGCGACTTCGCCGGACACATCCTCGCGGAGCGGCACCAGAAGGTGCTCAAACGCGGTCGCCATTTCAAGAAGCAGCCGCCCGAGCGCCGCCACCGGCTCCGTCTGGCCCTGAAGAAGCTCCGCTACAGCACGGACTTCCTGCTGCCGCTCTATGGCGCGAGCAAGCCGGCCAAAAAATACGCCAGGACGCTGGCCGGTCTGCAGGAGCAGCTCGGCTACTACAACGACATGGCCGTGACCGCCGAAGTGCTCGATGCCCTCGGCACCACCTCGACCGATGCGGCGACGGCCGCCGCCGCGATCACCGGCTGGCAGGCGCATGCGATGGTAGGCGTGGAGCAGCCGTTGCGCCAAGCGTGGCGCGCGTTCGCGAAAGTGCCGACACCTTGGCTGCCCGAGAAGGCATGACGACCAACCGCCGATCAGGGGCGGTTTCCGCGTTGCATTGATCTGGTTCAAGACATTTCGTCACGAAATGCGTGAGAGTGGATTCATGAAAATATCCAGCGTGACCTGTCCACATTGTCGCGCCGCTTACGAGATCGCGGAATCGACCTCGGTCGCGGGTGCTCCTGGCCGGATCGATTGCGGGGTGTGCGGCACACCGTTGGCGACGTGGGACGAGCCCAAGCTGCGGGCGTTTCGTCTGGTGGTGCCGCCTGAACACAAATACCCACGCGTGCCGGCCCCCGCTCCTCTCGCCTGACCGCGCGTTCCGGGATCCGGAACGCTTCGGCGCAACTGCAGTCTCGGCCGCGCATCGCTGCATGGCGCCATGGCCTGCCACAACTTGCCTCGCGTTTTGGCCCGGGTCATAGTTGGGCCCTCGCGCAGGCTGAACGCGCGGCCGGTCCGGCCGCACCACCGGCGCTCCCTCATCCGCTCAGCGAGCAATCCACTCTCAGCGAGTCCGCCCTCCTCATGCCCATTCTCAACAGCATCGCCGCACTGTCAGACGAAATGGCCGCCTGGCGCCACGACTTCCACGAACATCCCGAACTGCTCTACGAAGTCCATCGCACCGCCGGCATCGTCGCCGACAAGTTGCGCGAATTCGGCTGCGACGAGGTCGTGACCGGCATCGGCCGCACCGGTGTGGTGGGCGTGATCCGCGGCCGCAAATCGGCCTCCGGCAAGACCATCGGGCTGCGCGCCGACATGGACGCGCTGCCGATCGAAGAGACCTCGGGCGTGCCCTACGCCTCCAAGACGCCCGGCCTGATGCACGCCTGCGGCCATGACGGCCACACCGCGATGCTGCTGGGCGCAGCGAAATATCTCGCCGAGACCCGCAATTTCGACGGCACCGCGATCGTGATCTTCCAGCCCGCCGAGGAAGGCGGCGCCGGCGGCAAGGCGATGGTCGACGACGGCCTGATGACGCGCTGGGGCATCGAGGAAGTCTATGGCATGCACAACATGCCGGGCATTCCCGAAGGCCATTTCTCGATTTCGCCGGGTGCGATGCTGGCGTCGGCCGACGCGATCCACATCAAGGTCACCGGCAAGGGCGGCCATGGCGGCGCCGGTCCGCACAAGGCGGTCGACAGCATCCTGATCGCCGCCCAGATCGTCAACGCGCTGCAGTCGATCGTCGCCCGCAACGTCGATCCGCTGAAGTCGGCGGTGATCTCGGTCTGCGCGATCCATGGCGGCACCACCTTCAACGTGATCCCCGAGACGGTGGAGATGCTCGGCACCGTGCGCACGCTCGATCCGGAGATCCGCGATCTCGTCGAGAAGCGCATCGTCGAGGTCTGCGAAGCCACCGCGCGCGCCTATGGCGGCTCGGCGGAAGCGATCTACGAGCGCAAATATCCGGTCACGATGAACCATGCGGCGCAGGCCGCCTTCGCCGCCGACGTCGCCCGCGACGTCGCAGGCTCCGAGCGCGTCAACGACCGCGCCATTCCGCTGATGGGCGGCGAGGATTTCGCCTTCATGCTCGAGGCGCGCCCCGGCGCGTTCGTCTTCCTCGGCATGGGCCCAGGCAACGAGTGCCACCACCCCAGCTACCGCTTCAACGACAACATCCTCAGCGCCGGCGCATCCTACTGGGTGAAGCTGGTCGAAAAGAGCATGCCGGCGAACTGATAGCACGTAGCAACGTAGGGTGGGCAAAGCGGCCGCCGAAGGCGACCGCGTGCCCACCGTCGGCGGCCTATTCCGCCGCAAGACGGTGGGCACGGCGCCATCGCGATCTCACACGGCGAGACAGCACGGCCGCGCCTTTGCCCAAAAACTTATGAAGATGAGCGCGGTGCCTGTGAATGCGCCCTCTCCCCCTGTGGGAGAGGGCATGTAGGAAAGGGCTTCAAGCTCGGTCGGGTGAGGGGTATGCCTCTACGCACGCTGCTTGCGGAGACACACCCCTCACCCAACCGCGTGCGCGGATAGGCCGGTGCTGCCCTCTCCCACAAGGGGAGAGGGCGCTGAATCTGCCGATACGCCATGCAGAAGATGGTGCCACGCGCCGCCTTCGACGCTTTGCCCACCACACGTTGGTTGCAGTCTGTTGGGCACAATGAACCAACGTGGACGACCTCGCTTCCTTCGCTGCGACACTTCGTCGGAGATCGAAACGTCATGCGCCGCCGTGCGGATAGGAGAAGCGATCCTTCTCCTTTCCGCGAGACAACATGCCGACCCGCCGCGATCGTACCTGGGACCTCGTCCTCCTCCTCGTACTCTCCACCTTGTGGGGCGCCTCCTACACCTTCATCAAGATCGGCGTCGAAACCATCCCGCCGCTGACCCTGATCGCCGCGCGCACGCTGATCGCCGGCCTGTTGCTTGCAGCCATCATCCGCGGCCGCGGTCTGGCCTGGCCACGCGAGCCCGCGATCTGGCGGCGTTTCGTGCTCCAGGCCGGGCTCAACAGCGTCGTCCCGTTCACGCTGATCGCCTGGGCCGAGCGCACCGTCGAGGCGGGCCTCGCCACGATCCTGAACGCAACCTCGCCGATCTTCACCTTTCTGCTGACTGCGCTGGTGACGCGCCACGAGCCCGTCACCCGGCGCAAGCTGGCCGGCGTTGCCGCCGGCCTCGCCGGCACCTGCCTCATCGTCGGCGTCGAGGCGCTGCATGGGCTCGGGCGTGAACTGTGGGCGCAGATTGCGATCGTCGCCGCCACCATCTGCTATGCCGGTGCTGCGATCCTGGGAAAGTGCTTCAAGGGGCTCGATCCGATGCTGCCGGCGGCAGGATCGCTGCTGTCCGGCGCCGTGGTCCTGATCCCGCTCGCACTCGTCGTCGATCATCCCTGGACGCTTCAGCCGACGCTGCGCTCGGTGCTGGCGCTCATCGCGCTCGCAACCGTCTCGACGGCCGCCGCGATGGTGATCTATTTCCGCCTGGTGCAGACCCTCGGCTCGGTCGGCGCGACCGCCCAATCCTATCTGCGGGTGCCGATCGGCGTTGCTATCGCCGTTATCGGCCTCGGCGAGCACCTCGCGCCGACGGCATGGATCGGCCTCGGCTGCATCGTCCTTGGCGTCATCGCAATGACGTTGCCGGCGCGCGAGGCCGGCTAGTCTATCGCGATCACGACCTTGCCGACATGCGCGCCGCTCGCCATGGTGTGAAACGCCTCGCGCGCCTCGCTGAACGGAAACACCCGATCGACCACCGGCTTCACCTGATGCAGCGCCAGCGCGTTGGCCAGCCCCTGCAGATCCTCGACGGAGCCGACGGTGACGCCCTGCAGCCGCTGCTGCTGCATCACCATCAGGGGCAGCCGCAGCTCCGCGGCCGGCGCGCCGGCGAGCACGCCGATGAAGGCGATGGTGCCGCCGATCCGGGTGGCGCGGATCGACTCGTTGAGCGTGCCGACGCCGCCGACCTCGACGACGAGATCGACGCCCTGCCCGGTGATCCCGCGCGCCGTCTTGCCCCAGTCCGGCGTCGTCTTGTAGTTCAGGGTCACATCGGCCCCCAGCGCCTTCAGCCGCGCGATCTTCGCGTCACTCGACGACGTCGCGATCACGCGCGCGCCGGCCATCTTGGCGATCTGCAGCGCAAAGATGGAAACCCCGCCGGTGCCCTGCGTCAGCACGGTCTGGCCGGGACTGATGCCACAGAGCTTGATCACCGCGCTCCACGCGGTAACGCCGGCGCATGGCAGGGTCGCCGCTTCGATATCGCTGAGATGCGCCGGCGTCCTCACCAGCGCCTGCGCCGGAAAGATCCGATACTGCGTCAGCGTGCCGTCGACGGCGCCGCCCAGTGCCGTGCGCATCTTCACCTCGCTCGGCTCGCCGCCGGTCCAGCTCTCGAAGAAGCTGCTTATGACCCGATCGCCGGCTGCGAACGGCACCACGCCGACACCGACCGCCTCGACCACGCCGGCGCCATCCGACAGCGGCACCAGCGGAAATTTCTGCTTCGAGCCGTAGCCGCCCTTTACGGTCAGGAGGTCGCGATAATTGATGCTCGCTGCGGTAAGCCGCACCAGCACCTCGCCCTTGCCCGGCACGGGCACAGGCTTGTCCACCAGCGCAAGCGCATCGATCCCGCCCGGCCCCTGCAACTCGTAGCATTGCATCGGATGTCTCCTGCCCTCGCCAAGCCTTCTCTCACCAAGCCTTGCCGTCTCGCGCCGCGCTCACCGATGGTGGAGCGTTTCGTAGCGGTGATCAAGCCGAGCCCTCGTTCCGCGCGGCGGACAAAGCCGGCAGACGCGCCGGCCGCGCGCGATCTCGCAGCACGGGCGCTACGGGGCTGGCAAGCCGGTGCTTTGCACTCTCTCATCGTCGATCAAGGGCATCACGACATGATCGAGCACGTACTCCGTGCCCACCAGGGTCACGACGATCGAGATCAGCAGCAGTCCGGTCAGCATCAGCATGTCGCGTCGGTCCATTGAAAGCATACGTCGCAGCGATGCGCACGTTTCACGCTGTCCACGATGCCGTGCCTCACCGGCCATGGAACCTGCGCGGCCGCCAGAGAGGAACTGCGCCGATCGATGTCCGTTCATGCAGTTCACTCGGACGAAGGCGAACGCGGCGCGGATGGAACATATTGGCTATGGGATCGGTCTGATGGCCGCGGCGCTGACCTCGCTGTCCTACATTCCGCAGGTTCGAAAGGCCTATCCGAAGGGCGCGACCAGCGATCTCTCGGTCAAGACGTTGGCCGCCCTGGGCGCGGGTCTCGCGCTGTGGATCGTCTGCGGAATGATCCGAAGCGACACGGTCGTGATCGTCGCCAACATGCTCGGGCTCGGCCTCGTCGCTGTGCTGCTCGTGTTCAAGATCCGCGACATCAGGCGAGCCTGATCGCCGCGGCGGCAAGCGCGCCGCGTGGGGATGCCGTCACGCCTCCGCTTCGAATCGGATCCGGCAAGACAAGCCGCTGTCGTGGTACTCCTGCTCGATGCTGCCACCGATTGCCGCAAGGCTCGCCCGGATCATGCGGGTGCCGAACCCCTCGCGCTGCGGCGGCGCGACCGCATGACGGGTGAGTTCCCGCCAGGTCACGGCGCTGTAGCCGGCATCCTGCGTAAGATGCACGTCGAGCCGCCCGCCATCGCTTAGCGCGCCATATTTGACGGCATTGGTCGCCAGTTCGTGAAACACCAGCGCGAGATTGCGCACCGTCTCCGGGCTCAAGGGGACGTCGGTCCCTTCCACCGTCACCGCGCCGGACGCCCGATAGGGCTGCAGCTCGGCTTCGAGCAGCAGGCGCAGGGTCGTGATCCGCTGGTCCGACCATGCGAGCGTATTGGCGCGCGCGACCGCATCGAGCCTGAGCGCGATCGCTTCCCCCTTGTCGCTATCCTCGCCGGCCAGGCTCGACCGGACGATCGACTTGAACAAGGCGAGCTGGTTGTTCACGCGATGCCTGAGTTCGCCGAGCAGCAACTCGCGCGCATGCTCGTTGCGTTTGAGCTCCAGCAGCGCCTCGCGGCACAGATTGGCAAGCCAGATGATCAGCGCAGCGGCGCCGAGGAACGCGACGAGATTGACCGCCTCCGCGTTTCCCGGCCGGTCGGTGAAGCCGATGAGCACCACCGCCGCCGACAGCCAGGCGGCAAAGACGGCCGCCGGCACGCCACCGAGCAGGGTTGCGAACAGGACGGATGGAAAGAACGGCGTATAGGACAGGGTCGCACCGGCGACGTCGAGGCCGACGCGACTGGCCGCACCCACGGCGACGGCAAGAATCGTGAGCAGAAACGTGCTCGGCGACCACGTCCTGCGTCGAACGATCCAGCTTGAGAAACGTCGACTTGTGCTCACGATTGACCCCGGGAACAAGGTCTATCGCCGGGGGCGCGATGGAACAAGCGGAAGGACCCGCTTACCGGCGTCAATATTTTTGGAACTTTTCTCGATGAACTGCGTTCTGCTGCGCCGAGGGCTCGTGTGCCGCCCATGAAAGACCCGCATCTTTGGGAGCGATCGCTGCAGACGCGGCGCGATCGTCGTCACCATCCCCACGGCGCAGGGGTTGCGCGCCGTCGTCATCGCACACTCAGACTGCAGATCCAACGCCCGGCTCGTACCTCGGCAATGGACGCGCCGAACATCGCAGGCACCATGCGCCTCGGCACCAACATGCATGCGGACGCAGGTATCCAAGCGCTCTCGATGAGAGAGTTTGTGTCGGGACCTGCCGCGCGCGCTAATCCTAGCGGCTTGTCGGGCGCCGCCGCAGCGTTGATCATGATGACCATGACGACGACATCGCGCGAGAGACTCTACGGCGCCGGCATCCGCATCGCACAGGAGCAGGCCGTCCGCGCGCGCAAGGAGGCGGACCGTCTCGCCTGTGACGCCTGGAACAAGCGCATGCTCGGCTATCAGGGCCCCGCGCAGCCGTCGCCGTTGCTCGGTGATGCGCTCAACGCCGGCTACGTTTATCTCGAAGTGCGCTGCCTCGGCTGCGACACCAACCAGACGGTGGCGCTCGACATCATCCGGCGGCCGAAGACGACGCCGATCCACGAACTCGAACGCGCGATGCGCTGTCGGGATTGTTCGCGGCTTCGCGGCCATCCTTACAAGCGCAGCGCGCTGGTCGCCTTGCGCGAGACCAGGATCTCGGCCGTGCATCCGGCGTCGACATGGTGGCCTGGTGAGCGCTAGCCGCGTGATGTGAAGCCACTAGTCGATCCGCGTCGAAAACGCGCATGGCGGTACTCCGATCGGGTGATATGCAGGCGAGCGATTTTTTCGAAAGCGGCGCGGAACGAAATCGCGCCGTCGTCGTTTCGAAATTCGCCGGCGCGGCAGGGAATTGAAACATGTCAGAGTTGATGAACCAGCCGGACAAGCTGCGGGCTGACGCGGCGGAATGCGCCCTCATCCGGGATCTCGCCACCGACCGCGACAAGCGCGAGCTGTTCGCGCGCCTCGCCGAACATCTCAGCTCGCTCGCCGCCGAGGTCGAACGTGCCGCGCGCGCGTCAGACACGGCCCACCGCTGAGCCGCCTCTCGCTCACGCACCAAGCCGCATCGACGCACGGCCCACGGACATCGCGGTGCTCGCCACACAATCGCGCGACTCGGCTTCGCTATAAGGCACGATGATCCGCGACCGATTCGTTTTGCGAACGCTCGCGCCCCTTCACGCCTCAGGTGCCGATGTTGCGACACGTCCTTCCTCACGTCTTCTGCGCCGTTCTCTGCATCCTTGCCGCTCCGCCTGCCACCGCGGCCGATCTGATCGGTCGCGCCAGCGTCGTCGACGGTGACACGCTGGACATTCACGGCGCGCGCATCCGTCTCTGGGGCATCGACGCGCCGGAGAGCGCGCAGGCGTGCCGCGGCCGCGACCGCAAGCTCTATCGGTGCGGCGCGCTGGCGGCCAACACGCTCGACGCCTTTGCCCGCGGCAAGGTGCTCCGCTGCAGGCCGGTCGACGGCGATCGCTACGGCCGCATCGTCGCGCGTTGCACAGCCGGCGGCGCCGATCTCGGCCGGTTCATGGTGTCGCGCGGGCTCGCGCTCGAGGAGACGCAATATTCGGGCGGCGCCTATGCCGCGGACCAGCTCGCCGCCCGCCGCGCCGGCCGTGGCCTGTGGTCCGGCCGCTTCGTCGCGCCGCCGCTCTATCGCAGCTGCATGCACGCGCACGGGACGACGGCGGTGTGCTCGGACGGCGGCTGATACATCGCGGGGCGGAGACGCACGACGCGCCGCAACACCTCGATTGCGGCATGCCGACGTCCCGCTGTACGGTGCGCGCGGCAAAAGCATCAGCCTGGTGACGAACGATGATTCGAGAAAAGATCCGCGTGGCGATCCTGTTCGGCGGCCGCTCTGCGGAGCATGACGTCTCGCGCGCCTCGGCCGCCAACGTCGTCCGCTCGCTCGACGCCGGCCGCTACGCCGTCACGCTGATCGGCATCACGCACGAGGGCCGCTGGGTGCTCGCGGACGCGGCCCATGATGCGATCGGCTCAGCGTTGACCGTGCCGGCGGACGGCCCGGAGATCGTACTGCTGCCGGCCGGCCGGGGCCGCGCGCTGATTATCGGCGATGCCGCGGCGAGCCCGCGCGAGCTCGCGTTCGACGTCGTCTTTCCGGTGCTGCACGGCCCGAACGGCGAGGACGGCACCATGCAGGGCGCGCTCGAACTGGCCGACGTCGCCTATGTCGGCGCGCGCGTGATGGGATCGGCGGCGGCGATGGACAAGGACGTCGCCAAGCGTCTGCTGCGCGATGCCGGCCTGCCGATCGTGCCCTTCGTCACCATGACGGACGCCGCGCCGATCAGCTACGCGGATGCGGCTGCCGCCGTGGGGTCATCCGAGCTGTTCGTCAAGCCGGCCAATCTCGGCTCGTCGGTCGGCATCTCCAAGGCCGGCAACGCCGCGGCGTTCGAGGCCGCCTGCCGCCTCGCGCTGCGCTTCGACCGGAAGATCCTGATCGAGCGCTGCATCGCGCCGGTGCGCGAGATCGAATGCGCGGTGCTGGAGCATGCCGACGGCACGGTCGCCGCCTCCGAGCTCGGCGAGATCGTCCCCGCCGACAGCCACGGCTTCTATTCCTACGAGGCGAAGTACACCGACGCCAAGGGCGCCTCGCTGCACGTCCCGGCGCAGATCGAACCCGCCCTGGCCGAGCGCATCCGCAAGCTCGCGGTCCAGGTGTTCGGCGTGCTGTGCTGCGAGAGCCTGGCGCGCGTCGACGTCTTCGTCAGCGGCGGCGAGGTCTACGTCAACGAGGTCAACACGCTGCCGGGCTTCACCAACATCAGCATGTATCCGAAGATGTGGGAAGCCACCGGCCTGCCCCAGCCCGCGCTGATGGACCGCCTGATCGCCCACGCCCTGGCGCGCCACGCGAAGATCAGGCAATTGGCGTCGCAGCGCTGAGTCCGGCGACGGGGCGACTAATTACGGTGACAGTGCACAAAACTAATTCCCGCTAATTTCGGTGACAGTGCACAAAACTCAGGAATCCGCCCCCTACTCCTCCTCCGCCGGCTTCGGCCCGCGCTTGGCCGGCTTCAGCACGCGGCCGGTCAGCTTCTCGATGCGGGCGAGGAAGCGGTCGCTGCCGATCGGCCGGCCGATGCTCTCGGCGGCGCGCAGGCGGGCGAGCTGATCCTGCTCGTCCTCAAGCGCGCGGCTCAGGAGCCCGGCGATGTCCGGAAACAGCTTCTTCACCGGCTCGCGCGCAGTCAGGCCGTCGTCGCGCCCGCGCAGATGCGCGCGCGTGCTCGACCACGCCCAGTCCTGCGGGCGCGCCACCAGCCGCGCCCGCACCGGGTTGAGGCTGACATAGCGCAGCGCGGCGGCGAGATGCGCCTCGTCCATCGCCACCGCGCCGAACCGCCCCTGCCAGAAATGCCCGCTGCGTTTGCGGCGCGCCTGGACGATGCCGGCATAGATCCGATGGACCCGCGACAGCGCCCGGCGCAGGCCGTCGGCGTCCGACGGCACCAGGATCAGATGCACGTGGTTCGGCATCAGGCACCACGCCCACACCGCGACATCGGCCGCCGCGCAATGCGTCGCGAGCAGGTCGCGATAGAGCGCGTAGTCGCCGTCGCCGAAGAACGTCCGCGCACCCCCGTTGCCGCGCTGGGTGACGTGGTGCGGCAGACCGGGAATGACGACACGGGCAAGACGGGCCATGCGCCATCCTGCGCGCGCCGGCGGCGGATGTCAATTAAGTGCACTGTCACCGTAATGAGGCGATTGCGAATCAGCGAAAATGGGACAACCATCGCGGGCATTGGAGCGCTTCCGGAGGATTGCACTTGCAAAGCAGCATCGGCTCGCGGGCCTTTCGGAATGCGAGGCTGCTGAAGCAGGCCAGGAAACGCGCGGAAGCCGCGTTGCCGGCGGCGGTGAAGGCCTACCGCGAGGGCCGGCATCCGGAGGCCCAGGCGCTGTGCCGGCAGATCCTGCAGGACCTGCCCGATCATTTCGGCGCCCTGCATCTGCTCGGCGTCATCGAAAAGGACTGCGGCCGTTTCGACCAGGCTGTGCCGATCCTGGCGCGCGCGGTCGAGAGCGATCCGCGTTCGGCCGAAGCCCAGTCGGATCTCGGCTTTGCGCTGGCCCGGCTCGGCCGCCATGAGGAGGCCCGCGCCCGTTACGAACGCGCCATCGCCCTGCGGCCGAACTTCCCGACCACCCTCACCCAGCTCGGCAATGCGCTGACCAGCCTGTTCCGTTTCGAGGAGGCGATCGCGGCGCATGACCGCGCCATCGCGCTGAAGCCCGACCATGCCGAGGCCCACGCCAATCGCGGCATGGCGCTGCTGCTGACGGGCAAGCACGAGGCGGCCGGCCAGAGCTTCGATCGCGCGCTGTCGCTGCAGCCGCGGCTGCTGACGGCGCTGTTCGGCAAGGGCCTCGCCTGCATGAACCTGCGCGACTTCGATGCCGCGCTGGCGGCGCTGGATGCGGCGCTGGCGATCAATCCGCAGGCCGCCGCCATCATCGCCCAGCGCGGGCGGGTCTATCAGGAACAGGGCCGGTTCGACGACGCGGACGCCGCGTTCGACGCGGCGCTCGCCCTCGACCCGCTGCTGGACGACGCCCTGCGCGGCAAGGCCACGGTCAGTCTGGTCCGCGGTCATGTCGCCCAGGCGATCGCGGTCATCGAGACAATGCTGGCGCAGAACCCGAACCAGGAGAGCGCCTGGACCCTGCTCGGCGTCTGCGCCGCGATGCAGGGCGACATCGCCACCGCGATCGCGCATTACGACCGCGCGCTTGCGATCAACCCGAACCATGAGGACGCGATCACCAAGAAGATCTTCGCGCTCGACTTCCTGCCCGACGTCAAGCTGAAGCGTCTCCAGGCCGAGCGGAAATATTGGTGGGACGCGATCGGCGCGCGGCTGCCGCGCGTCGTGCTCGGCGCGCGCGATCTCGATCCCGACCGGCGGCTCGTCGTGGGCTACGTCTCGTCGGATTTCCGCGAGCATTCGGCGGCGCTCGGCTTCCTGCCGATCCTGCGCCATCACGACCACACGAAGTTTCAAATCATCGCCTATTCCTGTTCGCCGGTCCGGGACGCCAAGACCGATCTGTGCCGCCAGCTGGTCGATCGCTGGGTCGAGGCCTGGCAGTTGACCGACGACAGGCTGGCCGAGCAGATCCAGGCCGATGAGGTCGACATCCTCGTCGACCTCTCGGGACATTCCGCCGGCCACCGGCTCACTCTGTTTGCGCGCAAGCCCGCCCCGATCCAGGTCTCGGCCATCGGCAGCGTCACCGGCACGGGGCTGCCGGTGATGGACTATCTGCTGGCCGATCCGGTGGTGATCCCGGCCGAGGTCCGGCCTTTGTTCGCCGAAAAGATCTACGACCTGCCGGCGCTGATCACGATCGAGCCGCCGCCGGCCATTCCGCCGTCGCCGCTGCCGATGCTGCGCAACGGCCACGTCACCTTCGGCTCGTTCAATCGCGTCGACAAGTTTTCCGAGCCGACGATCAGCCTGTGGGCGAAGCTGATGGCGGCCACGCCGGGCTCGGTCATCGTCCTCAAGAACCATTCGATGGACGATCCCCTGCTGCGCGATCGCCTGATCGCGCACTTCGTCGCCCACGGCATCGAAGCGGACCGCGTCCGGTGCGTGGGAAAGACCGGGCGCGAGGAGCATCTCGCGATGTTCGCCGACATCGACATCGCGCTCGATCCGTTCCCGCAGAATGGCGGCATCTCGACCTGGGAGGCGCTGCAGATGGGCGTGCCCGTCGTCACCAAGCTCGGCGGCACGCCCGCAGCCCGCGCCGGCGGCGCCATCGTCAAGGCGGTCGGCCTCGACGACTGGGTCGCCGATGACGACGACGGCTATCTCGCCATCGCGCTGAAATTCTGCGCCCAGCCCGCCGAGCTCGCCGCACTCCGCGCCCAGCTGCCGGCCATGGTGTCGAATTCTGCCGCCGGCAATTGCGCGCTCTACACCCGGCATGTCGAACAAGCCTACCGGACGTTCTGGCGCGACCACTGCGCTCGCCCGACAACCAGGACAGGTTACGGTGACAGTGCACAAAACTGACCGATGTCGATCGGCTCATGCCCATGACCCGTCACACCATCGTCACGACTACATAGATCAGCACGGCTGCGCCGAGGCAGCGCCGCCACGGGTTGACGCCGCGCAGGATTTCGTCGACCGCAAAGACGAACAGGCTGGCCTTGACCAGACAATCCAGCTGGACGCCATCCTGCCCCTGTGGATGCCAGACCCAGCCCACGAGGCAGCCCACCAGCACGATCCACAGCGCCGGGTTCGGCATCTGCGCGATCGTGATCTCGCCGGTCTGGCGATTGCGGAAGAACCAGTTCAGCACGCGCGACATCGCACCACCCGTGTTCGTGAGGCCGGGCCTCGCCCTTCGAGACGCCCGCCCGCGGCGGGCTCCTCAGGGCGAGGAGCGAACGTCACGCCCACCATGAACCGGCAACAGCGGCGCGTCCATGGTCCCCGCCCGATGGAGTGCAGCGGCGCCGGCATCTTCACCGGCGCCGTCGCGTGCTAATCCCCGCGCGCATGCGCGAGGAAGAACCGCAGCATCTCGCGTGCCGCATCCGGCCCTTTCGGATCGGTGTAGGACCCGGCCGGACTGCCGCCCGACCAGGCGTGAGCGGCGCCGTGAACGGTCCAGTGCTCCGCCGTCACCTGCCCGCCCGGCGCCGTCAGGATCGTCCGCGTGTAGGCATGGCCACCCGGCACCTGTCCGCGCACGACCAACGATGTCCCGCCCCTGGCGCCCGGCGACTGCGCGACGACCCCGTCGCCATTGGCGGGATGCACGGTCGCGTCGCGATCGCCATGGAAGACGATCGTCGGCACCACCGATCTCCGATCCGCCGTCTCGCCCGCGCCCTGGCGCATCGCCATCAACGCCGAGGGCAGATCGCGCGCGGCGCCGCAGGGGAGGCCAGAATGGACGCCGGCTGCGGCGTAGAGATCGGGATAGGTCGCGGCCATGATCGCGGCCGTGGCGCCTCCGGCCGACAGGCCGGCGACATAGACGCGGCTTGGATCGATCGCATGCTCCCGCATCACCTGGCGGGTGATGCCCGCGATCAGCGACGGCTCGCCGCCGTCGCGCTGCTGGTCGCCGTCACGAAACCAGTTCCAGCATTTCGACTGATTGGCGCCGCTCGGCTGCTCCGGATAGACGACGAAGACGTTCTGCTCCTCGCCCAAAAAGTTCATCCGTGTACCGGCCGCAAAGTCGTCCGCCGACTGAGTGCAGCCATGCAGCATGACGACGAGCGGACGCGGATGGTCCCCGCCCCGGCTCGGGATCAACAGCTTGTAGCTCCGGCGTCCCGCGGCATTGCCGAAGCTGGCCTGGACGAACCGGGCCCCCTCGGGCGTGGTGTCGCGGGTCGAGGGCGCGCGCAGATGCGGACCGCGCAGGCTGAACCCCGGCAGCTCACCGAGATCGTCGCGCCGGACGGATCGCTGGCGCGGCGCAGCGGGCTTGGCTCGCCAATTGGCCCGCGACGGCTTGGCTTGCGACGGCTTGGCCTGCGTGGTGCGCGCTGGCGTCGGGGCAGCCTGCGCGGACGGACGGTCGCGCTCACCGACGCGCGTCGCCTCGCCCTCGATGGTCGGCGGCGCGAGCCGCGCCGGCACCGGGCGCGCGGGACCGGCCGGCGCGGCGGCGCGCGAACCGTCGCCGCGCAGCAGACGCTGCAGCAGCGCCGTCGCCTCGACCAGTTGGCCGGCCCGCGTCAGCCGCGTCGCCTCGCGCATGATGTCCTGATTCAGCATCGCACTACCTCATTCTGTCGGCGAGAGCGGCCTTGACCGCAGGGGTGGCATGCAGCGCGCCCAGCACCGAGACCTGGGCGATGGTGGCGCGGGCGAGTTCCGGCGTGACGTCGGCGGCGATGGTCGCAAGCCCCAGCACGTTGATCTGGAGCATCTGCCCGGCGCGCTGCGCCGCTTCGAGATCGGCACGGCTATAGGTCCGCAAGCCAAGGTCGAGGCTGTTGCGCACCGTCGACTGCCTGACCACGTCGGCGTGCCGGTCGAGCTGGTTGCGGATCGCGGTGCGGATGAAATCGGCGCGGTTGGAATAAAACCCCTCCCGCACCATCAGGTCGACCTGGCCGAGATCGACATAGCCGAGATTGACCGTGATCTTCTCGGTGTCGGGGCCTTTTCCGCGGATCGGGTGGACGTTGTCGGCCATGGGCGGCATCCGTATGACCATCCAATCGGATGGCTTATGGATGGTATATGGAGGTCCTTCGTCGCCGTTCAAGGCGCCGGCGCCGCGCCAGCCCCCCAAGCGTTACCCGCGATCAGCGCCGTCGGCAGCCGCCCTGCGCTGCTGGAGACGCGCGACGCTGCGGGAGAGGAACGGTCGCACCGGGAGAAACAGCCGGTAGCCCAGCTCCAGCAGCGCCAGCGCACCCGGCAGTGACGCCACGCGCGCCGCCCAGCGCCACCTCGGCAACCGCCGCCAGACCTCGACGAACGCCGCAGCACCCGACAGCAGACGCCCATCGCTGGCGCGCACATGGAACCGCGCCATCGCCTGCCGTGGACTCAGTCCTTCCGGCGCTTCAGCGCCCGCTTTGGAGACGTCGACGAAACACAACGCGCCGGACTGGTCGGTGCGGCCGTAGTAGCCGATCTCCGCCCGGCACAGCGGGCAGGAGCCGTCATAATACACGGTCGACTTTGCTGGCTGCTCTGTGTCCACGTGGACCTCCTCAGGAACAGCCGAACGCGGTCCCTAAGTCATCAACGTTCCCGCGAGCGTTCCGGGTCTGCGTTGTTTCAAATTATCATGGACCCCGCCGCCCGGCGTGCCACATTACGGTGACAGTGCACTTAACTTCCGTCCCGCGTCGGAGCTTCGATGCACCCTGCCCCCGCATCCCGACATCACCGCGGCGGCATCCTCTCGAACCTCGGCAGCGCCGGATCGAGATGATCCCAGGCCTGTCCGGCCGCGGTCCAGGACACCAGTTGCGGCTTGTAGCGGCTGGGGTCGTCGAGGCTCGCCGGCGGGACGATGAACACATCGGGCATCGCGGGAAATGTCAGGTGGAGATGCGAGCCGCAGATCGGGCAGAACGCGCGCTGCTTGACGGTGCCGCCGTCGCCTGTGCTCTGCCAATGCGACACGTTGCCTTCGACCTTGACCTCCGCCGCGACGAAGGTGAGGTGCGATTGATGCCCGGTGCCGCTGTCGCGCTGGCATTGCCGGCACTGGCAGTCGAGCATCACGGCGGGCTCGCCCGAAATTTCGTAGCGCACCGCGCCGCAGGCGCAGCCGCCGGCGTAGGACTGGGTCATGTCGTTCTCCCGTTGCATCAGTGCCGATGTTTCGACGACGCCTCTTCGCCGGCGATCCGGTCGAGATTGGCGACGACCTTCTTCCAGCCTTCGCTCATCTTGCGATAGGCGGTGTCGTTGGCCGGCAGCACGAAGCCGGAATGGACCAGGCGCAGGCGCGTGCCGGTCTCGGCCCTCGACAGACTGAACGTGACCACCGTCTCCAGCGGCGCGCCGTAGCCAACATTGCCCTGATGGCCGCCCTTCCATGCATAGGACAGCCGCTCGTTCGGCACGACCTCCAGCACCTCGCAATGAATGGTGCCGTCCCACGCGCCGGCAGGCGTGGTCTGAAACGTAAACTGCGTCCCGACAACGGGCGCGAACCCCGTCGGCGCCATCAGCCAGCGGCCGATCAGTTCGCCGCTGGTCAAGGCTTTCCAGATGATCTCGGGCGCATGCGGGAAGATGTCGTCGACCACGATGGCCTGCATGTCCGGCTTGACGGCGTGGTTCATGGATCGATGTCCTTCAGCAGTTTCCTCAGATCGGCGAAGCGGTCGCGCCAGAAGGCGCCGTAATGGCTCATCCAGTCGGCCAGCGGCTCCAGGCCGCGCGGCTCGGCGCGGTAGTAGACCTTGCGCCCTTCGGGGCGCTCGCAGACCAGGCCGGCCTGCTTCAGGGCTTTCAGATGCTGCGAGATGGCGCCCTGCGTGACGTTGCTGCCGCGGGTCAGTTCGACGACGGTGATCTCGTCGGAATTGGCGATGCGCTCGAACACCGCCCGCCGGGTCGGGTCGGCCAGTGCGCGCATGATGGTCGTGACGGTCTCAGCCGGGATCATGCAGAATGAATAGCCTCCACTAATTAATTAGTCAATGCTAATGTTATTACGTTTGCTTCCCCCCGAGCGGCCTCCGCTCCACTTCCCCTCCAAGGCAGGGCATTCATCTTCGGACCCAAGCTTGTGGTCAGCGCCCCCATCGTCATGGCCGGGCTCCGTCCCGGCCATCCACGTCGTTCGAATGCCTGGAACGACGTGGAGGCCCGGGCCTCCACCGCGCCGAAGCGGCTTCGGCCGCGCAGGCGGGACGGAGCCCAGCATGACGAGTAACTAATTGACGGCTGTCTCGCTGCGGGAGGCTACTATTCTACAAAGCACCGATCGGCCCTCTGGGCCTCATCACTCGTCGCGCCGAGGTCTGCGATCAAAGACCGCCCGGACGACTAGCTCCGGATCGATCTCGACGATCTTCAAGAGCACGCGCGCCGGTGCGTCGGGCTCGTTGCGGTGCTGCTCCCAATTCTGGAGGGTGCGTTCGTCGAACCCGTACAGCAGGGCGAACTCGGTCTGTGAGAGCTTCTGTCGCTCCCGTATCTGCTTCACGTCGATCTTGCCGATGTCGGCGATGGAGGTGTCCAGCCCGAATGATCCGAGCGTGCCGATCGTCTGGTCGATATCGTCGCCCGCAATCTCGATGGCGACGAGTTGCCCGGACGCGAGGCGATCGACGACACTGTGGGCACGCTTGAGACTGAGCCCAAAACCAACCAGCGCCTTGGCGAGTTCGACGGGGCGGGTCATAGCGCGGGCTTCGACCAGCAGCTTATGGGTGGGGGAAGCGGATGGTCCGCGGGGCGCGGCCTTTGCAGCGGCCTGTCGTGCGAGTGCCTCCTTCAACGAGTATTTCGTCGGCATCGGCTTCTTCCAGCAGCTTGCGGCCGATCGCATTCAACCCGCGACGACCAAGTGATCCCGGCATCAATCCGTCGACATGAGCCCGACGGACATAGAGAACTCGCGCGATCAGCGTAACGTTTCCCAGGATCGACATGGTTCCGACCGGCGTATGAATTTCGACCAGCATCACGTCCTGATCGACGCTCGTGATCTCAATGGAGACGTCGTCTGGATCAAACATACGCGCCTCGCGTAGGAACCGCAAGTTGAAGCTTGGAGCCAAGATGCTATCCACGGAGCGGGCGAGAATCCTTAAAATTCTTATCTTCCGAATTTTCTCTTTCGTCTTATCAGAACTCATGCTATGGTGTCGCATCCCGTCTCACTTGAGGGGCGCATCGCGATCGTCACGAGCGTGGAGTGCGGGATGCGGTGGGCGTATCGGGTTGCAGCGTGAGCGATCATGCCGACGAACGATCCGATGCGCACGGCGAAATCGTGTGGTCCTGGTCTCCCGGTGCCGAGACCAAGTCTGCGTCGCAAAGTCTGGACGAGCGCGCAAGGCGACGGGGTCAAAAGCCGGTCCCCGGGGAGATCACGTATAAGTCGTAACGCCATCGCGCGGGGAAGGCCGGATGATCCGGCCCGTACCTGTGGTGACTGCCGCCTGCTTTTTTTGCTGCAGGCGGGCCATGGGTGCGACCGGCACCCGGCCTTCCCCGCGCCCTCATTTTGGAGGGGGCGACGAGACGAGCAACACTCGGACGCGACAGCGGGTGCGAGGATGAGATGCCATGTCGGCAAACACCATTGTCGTCCCGGGCAAGCTGGGGCGACGCGACAGCGTCGGCGCAGCGCCGACCCGGGGACCCAGACTCCGCGGCGGTCGTGTGAGGCAGGCTGGAACATCCAGCTCGCGCGCCAATGTCCGCCGATGGTTATGGATCCCGGCGTTCGCCGGGATGACACCTGTTTTGGAGAAGCGCTGATGGCACCACGACGCAGAGAAGCGCTTTGAACCTTCCCTCCCGCCACGGGAACACACCCAGACGCCTCACTCCCGCCCAATCCCGCAGAAAAACCGACTGAACCGCCCTCCCCGATCCGGTACACTCGCAACGTGACAAGCCACCCCACGATTCTCGTCTTCGACTCCGGCCTCGGCGGCCTCAGCGTGTTGCGCGAGGTGGTGCGGGCGCGGCCCGATGCGCATTACGTCTATGTGGCCGACGACGCGTTTTTCCCCTACGGCCATCACAGCCAGGAGGCGCTGATCGCCCGCGTGGTGCCGCTGATGGGCGAGTTGATCGCCGCGCACAGGCCGGACCTGGTCGTGATCGCCTGCAACACCGCCTCGGTGCAGGTGCTGGCGCCGCTGCGCGCCGCTTACACCGTGCCGTTCGTCGGCACCGTGCCGGCGATCAAGCCGGCCTGCGCGCAATCCCGCACGAAGCGAGTCTCGGTGCTCGGCACCAAGGCCACCGTGGCGCGCGAATACACCCACGCGCTGATCCGCGACTTCGCGGGGGGATGCGCGGTGACGCTGGTCGGCTCGCCGGAGCTGGCGTCGCTGGCCGAGGCCGCGCTCAGCGGCGGCACCGTGACCGACGACGCCATCTCAAGGGAGATCGCCCCCTGCTTCACCGGCGACGCCGCCAATCCCACAGGCCGTACCGACACGATCGTGCTGGCCTGCACGCATTATCCGCTTTTGCTCGACCGCCTGGAGCGGCTGGCGCCATGGAAGGTCGCCTGGATCGATCCGGCGCCGGCGATCGCGCGCCGCGTCCTCGATCTGCTCGGCCCGGCGGCAGGGAATGCCGACGACGGCGACGCCACCATGATCTTCACATCAAACAAGCCGCATCAGCTCAGCCGGGCGCTGACGCCCTATTTCGGCGGCCGCGTGCCGGCCTGACGGAGAACCGATGTCCGCGACGCGACCTCCGCTCAACCGCCTCAAACAGGCCTGGCGCGACAAGCAGCCGACCTTCGGCGCCATCGCCACCATTCCGAGCATCCAGACCGTGCGCATCATGGCGCAGCAGCTCGACTGGATCATCGTCGACCTGGAACATGGGCCGATCGACCTCTCGACCGCGCATGCGATGATCACCGCCACCGCCGGCACGCCCTGCGTGCCCCTGGTGCGCATCGCCGCCAACGAACCGCATCTGGCCAAGGCGCCGATGGACCTCGGCGCGCTCGGCATCAACTTCCCGATGATCTCCAGCCGCACCGATGCCGAGAAGGCCGTGCGCAGCGTGCGCTACCCGCCGCGCGGCGACCGGCTCTGGGGCCCGTTCCACGCGCCGTTCCACTGGAACGTGTCGATGGCCGACTACATGGCCACCGCCGACGACGACATGGTCTGCATGGTCACGATCGAGCATGTCGAAGCGGTCGAGCGCATCGACGAGATCATGGCCACGCCCGGCATCGACATCGCCGTGATCGGCCCCGGCGACCTCGCGACCTCAATCAACAAGCGCGGCCAGCTCGATGATCCCACGGTGAAATCCCTGATCGCCCACGCCGAAGAGGGCATTCTCAAATCGGGCGTGCCGATCGGCGGCGCGGCGCGCTCGGCCGAGCAGGCCAATGCGATGATCGAACGCGGCTACGTCGCGCTCGCGCTCGGCTTCGACTGGTCCTTGTTCCAGCGCGGCATTGCCGCAAGTTTCGAGAGGATCAAGCGCTGATTCGGCGGCTGACCGCCTGCGCCTCAAGTTTCGAACGAAAAACAACATTGGGGGAGAAGACCATGATGAAGAAGACGATTTTCGGCCTGTCGCTGGCCGTGCTCGGGCTCGGCGCCGCGCTGGCGCAGCAGCCGGCGATCAAGCGGACGATGCTGCAGAAGACGGATTTTCCGGACGGCTATACCATCGTCCAGGCGATCGCGGAGGTCGCAGCCGGCGGTGCGGCGGGCCGCCACACCCATCCGGGCGTGGAAACGGCCTATATCCTCGAAGGCGAGGCCGAGCTGATCGTCGAGGGCCAGCCCGACCGGCGCCTCAAGGCCGGTGATTCGTTCCAGATTCCGGCCGGTGTCGTCCACGACGCCAAGGTCCATGGCGACAAGGGCCTCAAAGTGCTCGGTGTCTACGTGGTCGACAAGACCAAGCCGCTGGCCTCGCCCGCGCCCTAGAGCCGGGCTTTCGTCGGACGGGCGGTCGGTGCTAACAGCGGCTGCCGCCGGGGCTCGGACAGGCCACCAAGACAGATCGGGAGGGACGGGTTTCAGGATGCGCGGAACGACCAGGACCATCTCGCTGCCGCGCCGCCTGATCATCGATCTGATGCGCGCCTCCCGCGACGTTCCATTCGTGTCGCTGGCGCGGACCCTGAACGTCCGGCCGCTGCTCGAGGCACGCAGCCTCGCGGCCCGCCCGCCGGGCTTTGCCGCGATCTTCGTCAAGGCCTTCGCGCTGGTCGCGCGCGACGAGCCCACCCTGCGCACGCTCTACGCCAAATGGCCGCGGCCCTGCTTCTACGAGATGCCGCGCAACGTCGCGATGGTCGCCATCTCCCGGGTCGAGGACGGCGAGCCTTGCGTGCTGACGCAGCGGGTCGGCGATCCCGACCGGCTGACATTGGCTGAGGTCGATGCGATCATCCGGCAGGGCAAGGACGCGCCGGCCGACCAGGTGCCGGCGTTCCGGAAGATGCTGCGGACCACCCGCCTGCCCTGGCCGTTGCGCCGGCTGGCCTGGATGGTCGGGCTCAATTTCGGCCGCCAGCGCGCCAACTGGTTCGGCAATTTCGCCGTGACCGGGGTCTCGGCCTATGGCGGCGGCGAATTGCATGCGCTCAGCCCCGGGCCCTACATCCTGACCTTCGACGTGGCCAAGCCCGACGGCACGATCGGTGCCATGATCCGCTGGGATCACCGGGTGACCGACGCCGCCCTGATCGCCCGGATCTTCGCCCGGCTGGAACAGGTGCTGAACGGCGAGATCGCGACCGAGCTGCGGACCGCCGGGCCCAAGCCGGTGCGGGCGGTCGGCGGCTGAGGGAGGCGAAATCGGGGTCGTTTGTGACGGGAGACGATCCTGGACGATGAAATCGAGCCGGCGGAGGCGATTTGACCGCCAAAAGCGGCTCCAGCGGTTTGACAGGACGGCGGTTTCTCCCTTAGAACCCGCCTTGCTCGCGGGCCGCTTTCGGCCCGCGTTGCGTTTCGCGACCCGTGGCCTTCTCCCTTCATGCTTTGGGGATGGGCCTGTCGGTGGACCGGGCTTCCCGGACACACAGGAGGGCGCGTTTCCTCAAACCCGAACTGACTAGAAGAGGACGCGATGACTAAGCGCAGTGAGGCGAAGTACAAGATCGATCGCCGCATGGGCCAGAACATCTGGGGCCGCCCGAAGAGCCCCGTGAACCGCCGCGAATACGGCCCCGGCCAGCACGGCCAGCGCCGCAAGGGCAAGCTCTCCGACTTCGGCGTGCAGCTGCGCGCCAAGCAGAAGCTGAAGGGCTATTACGCCAACATCTCCGAGCGCCAGTTCCACGGCATCTATGTCGAGGCCGGCCGCTTGAAGGGGGACACCGGCGAGAACCTGATCGGCATTCTGGAGCGCCGTCTCGACACGGTCGTGTTCCGTGCCAAGTTCGTCGCCACCATGTTCGCCGCGCGCCAGTTCATCAACCACGGCCACATCAAGGTGAACGGCCGCAAGGTCAACATCGCGAGCTACCAGGTCAAGCCGGGCGACGTGATCGAGGTCAAGGAAGCCTCGAAGCAGCTCGCCATCGTGCTGGAAGCTTCCCAGCTCGCCGAGCGCGACGTGCCCGACTATATCGAGGCCGATCACGGCAAGATGACCGCGAAGTTCATCCGCATCCCCGCGCTGTCGGACGTCCCCTTCGCGGTGCAGATGGAGCCGCATCTGATCGTCGAGTTCTACTCGCGCTGATCTTGACCGGGCGAAGGCCCGCTCCCATCTGACAATCCGAAAGGCCCCGCTTCGCCGGGGCCTTTCTTTTTGCTGTTTTCGGATCGGACGAACCGATTCCCGAATGCAACAGGTGCCACGAAATCGCCTCAAGCCCGCTGACAGCGGAACCGTCCCGTGATTCACTGTCTGCAGTTGGTAAGTAGCGGGGCGTTCGCCATGGAGTTCAACCGGCGCAATATCATCTTTGGCGCGTTGCCGGCCGATGCGGTCGGCGCACCGCCTCTGCCGCCGTTGCAGGCACCGCCCCTCAGCGCTTCACCCTTACGCGCACGGCCCTCGGGGATCCGCTACCGGTTCAACGACGGCCTCTATCCTTCGACCGTCTTCGACACTCTCGAACGCTCCTGCTGGCACGTCCAGTCTGATGCGACAGCCCATGTGATCCGCCATGTCGGAACCGGGCTCACCTTTGCCGACGCGCAGCTTCCCTACGATCCGTTCGCGCTCGAGCTTCTGCATTGCTTCGACGCTTCCCGCGAACTCGCCGACGAATGGCACACCATGCTGGTCGGCTGGGCGGCGGTGAACATGGGCTGGAACGTCAAGCGGCAACGGCCCGGCAGCACGCTTGTTCTTTCACCATCACGGCAAAGCCCGCTGGAATCGTGGGTGTTCGACTGCACCGCGGCGCCGCCGCTGGTGGCCGAGCCGATCGAGACCCGGCCGTTGCGACGGCCGGACATCTGGCTCAACCCGCCGCGCGCGGCATAGTCGCGGAGGCGCGTTTTGCGGGAGCGTTGCGAGTTCGGTAAGGTCCGGTCGTGAAAGCCGAACGAGGACTGCCGATGTACACTCCGCCCCCACGCGATCCCAAGGCGCCGCCCGTGCGCGTCAATCTGTTGTCCGACACGCAGACCCGCCCGACAGCTGCGATGCGCGAGGCCATCGCGCGGGCCGAGGTCGGCGACGAGCAGATCGGCGACGATCCGACCGTCCACGAGCTCACCGCCCGCGTCGCCGCGCTGCTCGGCAAGGAAGCGGCGGTGCTGATGCCGTCGGGCACGATGTGCAACGTCGCCGCGACCCTGGTGCATTGCCGGCCGGGTGACGAGATCCTGGCGCACGAGACCGCGCACATCATCTCGCGCGAGGGCGGCGCGCATGCCGCGCTCGGCGGTTTCCAGGTGATGCAGCTGAAGGGGCCGGACGGGCAGTTCACGCCGGAGACGTTCCGCGCCGCGCTGCATCCGCGCTCTCGCTACCAGCCGCCGCAGACCGTCGTCAGCGTCGAGCAGACTGCCAATATCGGCGGCGGCACGATCTGGAAGAAGGCGGATCTCGACGCGATCGTCGCGATCGCCAAGGCGAACGGCATGGCCACGCACATGGACGGCGCGCGGCTGCTGAATGCGACGGTCGCGACCGGCATTCCGGCGGCGCAGATGACCGCGGGCTGGGATTCGGCCTGGATCGATTTCTCCAAGGGGCTGGGCGCGCCGATCGGCGGCGTGCTCGCCGGCAGCGCCGCCTTCATCGATGAGGTGTGGCGCTGGAAGCAGCGGCTCGGCGGATCGATGCGGCAGGCCGGAATCGTCGCGGCCGCCTGCATCTACGCGCTCGATCATCATGTCGAGCGGCTCGCTGAGGATCACGCCAATGCACGGGCGCTGGCGCGCGGGCTGTCGCAGATCCAGGGCGTCGAGGTGCAGGAGCCCGAGACCAATCTCGTGTTCTTCAGACCCGACGGCGCCGGCGTGCCCGGCGACAAGATGGTGGGTGAGCTGCGCAAGCGCGGCGTGCTGCTGGCGATGATGGACGGCCGCATCCGCGCCTGCACCCATCTCGACGTGAGCGCAGCCATGATCGAAGAGACCATCGGCCACGTCAGGGAGATCGTGCGCGGCGCATGAGGATCATGGCGCGAGCGCCGCATAGACCAGCTGCCGCACGTTGCTCGCGATGCGGCCGCGCTGCGAGGGCGCCTGCATCATGACGATGACGAACAGATCGTCGGCGGGATCGATGAAGAACAGCGTCCCGCCGACGCCGTCCCAGCCATATTCACCTGATGGCAGCGGAGGCTTCTCGGTCAGGCGCACGGAGAAGCCCAGGCCGAAGCCGTGGTCTGCGCCTGGAAAATAGAGGTCGTCGCGCGCAATCCCCGCCCCCACGACATGGTCCCGCGTCGTCAGCGCGACGGTCTCGGGTTTGAGATAGCGCCGGCCGTCGAGCGTGCCGCCATTCAGCAGCATCTGCGCAAACCGCGCGTAGTCGGAGATGGTGCTGATCATCCCTGCCCCGCCCGACTCCCAGCGCCGGGGCCGGATGGGATCGTCGAGGCCGGCAATCGGCCGGTCGAACCAGTCGCGGGGCGACGGCTCGGCAACGCGGTTGCGCCGGCTCGGGTCAGCCAGGAAGAACGCCGTCTCGTGCATGCCGAGCGGACCGAGCAGCCGGTCCCGCTCGAACTGATACAGGGTGCTGTCGGAAACGGTCTCGATCACCCGCCCGAGCACGTCGGTCGAGTGGCCATAGTCCCACAACGTGCCGGGCTGCTCGGCGAGCGGCAGCTTGGCGAGACGCGCGGCGAACGTCGCGTTGTCGACGTCACGGTCGAACAGCTGCGCATGCGCGTAGAGCCGCCGCACCGCCGTCTCGCCGTAGAAGCCGTAGGTGAGACCCGAAGTATGGCGCAGCAGGTCGAGAATGGTGATTGGACGGGCCAGCGGCCGACCGTCGACCTTCACGTCGGAAAAGGCTGGAATGTAGGTCGCGAGCGCATCATCCAGCCTCAGCCCGCCGTCGTCCACCAGCATCATCGCGGCGACCGAGGTGATCGGCTTCGTCATCGAGTAGATGCGGAAGATCGCATCCTCCGTCATCGGCGCGCGCGTCGCAGGATCGCGGTCACCGAAGCTCTGCAGCAGGACCGGGCTGCCGTACTGCTGCACCAGAACGACCGCGCCGGGAATGGTACCGGCGGAGACCTCGTTGCGGAAATAATCGGAGACCGCCTGGAGCCGCGACCGGTCGAGATTGCGCGGCGACGCGCCGCCTGCGCGGGCCAGAGCCGGCAGCATGGGCGCGGCGAGCAGTCCGCCGAGCATGGACCGCCGAGACATCAATTGCGCCATGCTCACTGCCCCGCCGCAGGCCGTTCGCCGTTACCGCACCGAACCGGCGCGAGCACGACTGGCGATTGCCTCGCTCAGCGCCCGGTCATGCAGCTCGGCGCTGTCATCGGAGAAGCAGCAGAACAAGATCTGGGACAGCGATGTCTCCTCGCTGATGGCAGCGATCGATGCCGTGACGGCGATCGACGCCGCGCGGTCGGCGGGAAAGCGGAAGATGCCGGTCGAGATCGCGGGAAACGCGACGGAGTCCAGACGATGCTTGTGGCACAGCTCGATCGAGCGGCGATAGCACGAGGCGAGCAGCTCCGGCTCGCCGCGGTCGCCGCCCTGCCAGACCGGGCCGACGGTGTGGATCACGTGCCGGGCCGGCAGCCGATAGCCCTTGGTGATCTTGGCCTCGCCGGTCTTGCAGCCATGGAGCATGCGGCATTCCATGACGAGGTCCGGCCCCGCGGCGCGGTGGATCGCGCCATCGACGCCGCCTCCGCCGAGCAACGACGAGTTAGCGGCGTTGACGATGGCGTCAACGCCGAGCTTGGTGATGTCGGCCGTGATGACCTCGAACCGGGTCGCGCCGATTTTTCGGAGTGGAGCGCTCAGGCCGAGGCTGCCGTGCCGACCGGGACGCCCTTCTCGGTGAACAGCTGCTGCAGCTCGCCGCTCTGGAACATCTCGCGGACGATGTCGCAGCCGCCGACGAACTCGCCCTTCACATAGAGCTGCGGAATCGTCGGCCAGTTCGAGAACGTCTTGATGCCGTTGCGCAGCTCGGCGGATTCCAGGACGTTGAGGCCCTTGTAGCCCACGCCGACGTGGTCGAGGATCTGCACGACCTGTCCCGAAAATCCGCACTGCGGAAACTGCGGCGTCCCCTTCATGAACAGGACGACGTCGTTCGACTTCACTTCGTTGTCAATGAATTGCTCGATGCTCATCTTCGCTTCCTCTAGGGCGCCTCAAGGAACGCCTGGGGCTCGGTGCCGCCCGATGGTCGCGGCCCATTCTCATATATGTAGCGCAAACCGTTGTTCAGCCAAAGTAAAATGCCGAGGAGCCGGCCCCGGCGGTGCGCGCCCCTCCCGCGGTCATGGGCTGACGGCAGCAATATAATCCCGTTGGGAGGGTTTTATCCCGTAACCAAGCCCCCATCTAGGACGAACCGTTCAAGGAACCTGTTCCGCCGAACGTCGTTTTCTCCCCTCAAACGGAGACCCTCGTGACCAGTTCAGCCTTCGCCCCGGCTCCGCTCCCCGTAACGTATCAGCCACAGACCTCCCGGGCTGAGCACCTGTCCGGGAGCTTGATCGATGCGTATCTTTCGGTCCGGGGCGAGACCGAGCGTCGCGCTGCGCCGCTGAGCCCTGAGGATCAGGTCATTCAATCGATGCCGGACGCCAGTCCGGCCAAGTGGCACCGGGCCCATACGACCTGGTTTTTCGAGCAGTTCGTGCTGGGCGCTCACTGCCGGGGCTACACCCCCTTCCATCCGGATTACGCCTTCCTGTTCAACTCCTATTACGTCAGTGCCGGCCCGCGTCACACGCGGGGCGAGCGCGGCCTGATCACCCGCCCGGGTGCGGCCGAGATCACGGCCTATCGCCGCCATGTCGACGCGGCCCTGACCGACTTCCTCGGCAGCGCCGATGCTGTCACCTTGGCTGCCGTGGCGCCGCTGCTGGAGATCGGTCTCAACCACGAGCAGCAGCATCAGGAGCTGATGCTGACCGATATCCTGCATGCCTTCGCGCAGAATCCGACGGCTCCGGCATATGATCCGTCATGGCGCTTCCCGGCCCCGGCTGACCCGGGCGAGGATTGGATCGATCTGTCCGAAGGCATCCACACCGTAGGCTACAATGGAGACGGCTACCATTTCGACAATGAGGGGCCGGCGCACCGGGCGCTGGTGGGGCCAGTCAGGATCGCCCGCAATCTCGTCACCAATGCCGAGTGGCTCGCCTTCATGGCGGACGGCGGCTACGAAACCGCCACGCTCTGGCTGATGGACGGCTTCGCCGCGGCCGGCCGCGAAGGCTGGAAGGCGCCCGGGCACTGGTACCTAGTCGAGGACGAGTGGCGCATCATGACGCTTGGCGGATTGCGCGCGGTCGATCCGAATGCGCCGGTCTGCCATGTCAGCTACTACGAGGCCGACGCCTTTGCCCGCTGGCGCGGCAAACACCTGCCGACCGAGATGGAATGGGAGGTCGCAGCCCGCGGCCACCAGCTCAACGACGCCTTCGGCATCGTCTGGCAGTGGACCCGGAGCGCCTACAGCCCCTATCCCGGATATCGCGCGATCGAGGGCGCGCTCGGCGAATACAACGGCAAGTTCATGGTCAATCAGCTGGTGCTGCGCGGCTCCTCGCTCGCGACGCCCGAAGGACATAGCCGCGTCACCTACCGCAATTTCTTCTATCCCCATCATCGCTGGCAGTTCACGGGGCTCAGGCTCGCCGATTACGACTGAGCAGCCCACATCCAACGGCCCGACACGTCGCGCGTGTGCGCGTCCAGGAGAGTATCATGAACGTGCACGTCAATGCTCTGGTCAACGCCCATCTTCCTGACGAGAAGACGTCGGCCTTCGCGTCGGATGTCGTGGCAGGTCTGACGCGGCAGCCCAAGACACTGTCGCCGAAGTATTTCTACGACGCCGCCGGATCCGACCTGTTCGAACAGATCACGCGATTGCCGGAGTACTATCCGACCCGCACCGAACTCGGCATTCTCCGGGATCGCGGCGCCGAGATCGCAGCAATCATTGGCGACAACGCCGCCCTGGTCGAGTTCGGCGCCGGCGCGACCACCAAGGTGCGCCTGCTGCTGGAAAGCTGCCGCTTCGCGGCCTACGTCCCGGTCGACATTTCCGGCGACTTCCTGACCGCACAGGCCGACGATCTGCGGCGTGACTTCCCGGAGCTTGCCGTCCACCCGGTCGTCGCCGACTTCACCACGGCGTTCGCTTTGCCGGCGGCCATCGAAGGTCAGCCGAAGGTCGGCTTCTTCCCGGGATCGACGATCGGCAATTTCGAACCGCATGAGGCGTGCCGTTTTCTGCGCTCGGCGCGCGAAATTTTGGGCGTCGGGGCCCGCATGATCGTCGGTGTCGACCTCGAGAAGGACGAGCGCGTTCTGCACGCCGCCTATAATGATGCGGCCGGTGTGACCGCGCGCTTCAATCTCAATCTGCTGCTGCGGATCAACCGGGAGCTTGGCGGCAATTTCGACCTGTCCTGCTTCATCCACCGCGCGATCTACAATCGCGAGCAGCACCGCATCGAGATGCATCTGGTCGCGCGCAAGCCGCAGACCGTCCGCCTGCTCGGCACCACGATCACGTTCCGCGCCGGGGAGAGCATCCACACCGAGAACAGCTACAAGTACAGCATCGGCCGCTTCGGGGCGCTGGCGCGCGGGTCGGGATGGAAGGTCCAGACCGTCTGGACGGATGCCGACGAGATGTTCTCGGTTCAGGCGCTCGTCGCAGAGGCGTGAGGCTCCGGCTTGACGCGAAGCGACAGTGTCTCCCAGAGCGCGACGATCACCAGCAGCGCGCTCGTCAGCGCTGAGAAAATCAGCGGCGACAGCTCTGTCGCGAACCAGCCGAGACCTGCCAGCGCCAGCAGGCCGGCACCGTGGGACAGCTGAAGAAATCCCCGCACTTCGCGCTTGAAGAGGATGGTCCCGACGAGGAAGATGAAGGGCCCACCGATCGTCACCGCGGCCGTCTTGACATCGGTATGGCCGAGGGGGTGCTTGAGCACAATTTCATCGGCCACTGCAGACACGATGATGCCGGCCACGATCGGCATGTGCAGATAGGTATAGGCGGAGCGCGCGATGAGGCCGGACTGGGTCGACTGGGAGATCATCTCCGAGCCCGCCTCAGCTCCGCGGTTGAAATATACGGCCCACATCGCGACTGTGCCGATAAAGGCGCAAGCAAAGGCGGCGATGCTGGCGCCCGTCCAGTCGAGCTCCGCAAAGGTCGCCCCGGTGACCACGATCGATTCGCCGAGTGCGATGATGATGAAGAGCGCACAACGCTCCGCCATGTGGCCACCCTCGACCATCCAGTCTTCCACGGTCGACGGTCCCAGACCGGGAACCCAGAAGCGAACGGCGGGCGAGATATATTCGAGCGTGAGCGCGGCGCTCCAGAGAGCCATGCGAGACGGCCCCTCGGCAAGACCACCGACCAGCCAGAGCAGCCCGGACGCGCTGAGCCAGGACAGAATGCGGGCAGCGTTGCGGCGGACCGCGGATCGCTGCGGCGGGGTGGCCACCAGCCAGAAAGCGGTCCTTCCAACCTGCATCACGGCATAGGCGATCGCAAACCACAGGCCACGGTCCTCGAACGCCCGCGGGATCGTCATCGAGAGCACGAGGCCTGCGAGCATCAACGCGAACAGCAGGCCGCGGACGAGCGCCTTCTCCGGATCGAGCCAGTTGGTGACCCAGGCGGTGTAGACCCACACCCACCAGACAGCGAGAAACAACACCCCGGTCTGCGCGGCTCCCGATGGCGTGAAATGACCGATCAGGTGGTGCGAAATCTGCGTTACCGCATAGACGAAGACGAGATCGAAAAACAGTTCGACGAATGTGACACGGCTGTGCTGGTTTGGCTCCAGCACCCGGAACAGCGCACCGCGCGAATTCTCCACCACCACCTCCCCCGGGGTGCGTGCCAAATCGTCAGCGCTGGTCGGGCACCCCGGTCTGCAGGGCAAGGGCATGCAGGACGTCGCCCATCTGGCCACGGAGCGACTGATAGACGAGCTGATGCTGCTGGACGCGGGACTTGCCGCGGAAGGCCTCGGAAATGACCGTCGCCGCGTAATGGTCGCCGTCGCCGGCGAGGTCACGTATCGTCACCTGGGCATCAGGGATGGCGGCCTTGATCATCTGCTCGATATCGTGGGCATCCATGGGCATCCCAATGCATCTCCTTCTGTCCGGCGGTGGGCCTTTCCGGCGACGAGCGGCCACCGGCCGTGCTGCCGCAGCTCCCCTTAGTGAGCCCTCGAACGGTGCGAATCAAGGCGTTCTCGCGCGACCGTGATGGCGGAATCTAGCGCGAACCGGTTTCGAGGTCACGCCCGGCACCACTATATGTGAACCCCGAACCATATGCGCCGGGCCGGGTGACGCACCCGCACCGAAAGCGAGGGAGATGACATGAAACTTCCAGGGCCGGATCACCCGATCACCATCACCCCCAACCCGAAGCGCGTGCGGGTCATTGCCGACGGCGTCGTGATCGCCGAGACCACCCGCGCACTGACGCTGAAAGAAGCGAGCTACCCGGCGGTCCAATACGTGCCGCGCACCGATGCCAACATGGAGGCGCTGCGCAAGACCGATCGCGTCACCCACTGTCCGTACAAGGGCGACGCCAGCTATTTCAGCATCGTCACCGGCGGCAAGACGCTGGACAATGCGATCTGGAGCTACGAGACGCCCTTTCCGGCCATGGCCGAGATTTCAGGCCATCTGGCGTTCTATCCGGACAAGGTGCGGATCGAGGAAGCGGCGGATTGATCTTCGGTTGATCGAGCACCGCGCGGCCGGCGCGAGGCAGACCCTGGCGGTGCTCTTTTCCGTCGTCGACCTCGGCTACACCCTGAAGACCGTGAGCCCGAGGATGAGGAGCACGAGGAAGATCACCAGGAAGATGTAGAACAGGATCCGCGCGATGTCCGCGGAGGCTGCCGAGATTCCCGTGAAGCCGAGCACACCGGCGACAACGGAGATCAAGAAGAACAGCAGCGCCCATTTGAGAAGAGTCACGGTATGGTCCTCCGTTCCAGCGCCGCCCCGGCGCGGTCGCCTCACTAACGACGCCGCCGGGAGCCGGTTCCGCCGGGGCTCGGGGCCTCTCGGAGATTTCGCAACTGGCCCGTAACTTCGTAGCTGGCCTGTTCGTAACCGCATCAGGTGCGAAAAAATTGGCGCGGCGTGTGAGAAAGCGGCTTGCGGACGGCCACGCTTGCTGATTTGCAGCACCGACGACATCATCTGGTATTCGGGCGCCGTCATCCGCCTGGTCGGGGCAAGGCTCCGGCGACGGCGGTGCCAAAGTCACACGAGTTCATCTAGTCTGGTCGCGCAGCCTGAGTTGACGTTCGCATGCCCCTCCAGGCGAGGAGGAATCGGACGCTCCATCATCTGCACGGGCAGGGCAGCAGTGGCAGTGGGGGTCACATGGTCACATCGGTTACGCAATCGGCGGCGGCTGCGAAGGTCGAGCTTCAGGCCCGACCGCGCGCCAGGGCGCGCAATGCCGCACTGGATCACGCCCGCACGTTCCTGACGCTGGTGGTGCTGCTCCACCATGCCGTCATCCCCTACACCTATTTCGGGCATACCGATCCGACGTCCTTCCTCGGCTTCGACTGCATCGTGCTGGCCACCGACAGTTTCTTCATGGCGATGTTCTTCTTCCTGTCGGGCCTGTTCGTGTGGTCGGGCCTTGCGCACAAGTCGACGCTGCAATTCCTGCGCGACCGCCTGCTGCGCCTCGGCCTGCCGTTCGCGATCGCGGCGCTGACCGTCATACCGATCGCCTATTATGCGATAGAGCTGCGCGCCAACCCGGACGCGACGTTCTCCGCCTTCTGGTGGAAGACCGTCACCGTGGGTCCCTGGCCGAGCGGACCGATCTGGTTCATCTGGGTGCTGCTGACGTTCGACACCTCGGCGGCGCTGCTGTACCGCGTCTCGCCGCGCCTGCTCGAGCCGATCAATCGGATGTCGCAGCGCGCCTTTGACAATCCGCGCGACTTCTTCTTTGTCTTCCTGCTGATTACGGGCGTGCTGTACATCCCGTCCCGGCTCTATTTCGGGCCGACCTACTGGTTCGAACTCGGCCCGTTCTCGGTCCAGGCCAGCCGCGTCCTGCTCTATGCCGCGTATTTCTACGTCGGCGCAGGAATAGGTTCGGCCAATTTCGAGCGTGGTTTGCTGGCCGCCGAAGGGCAGATGTCACAGCGCGGGCTCGGTGCCTGGATCGTGGTGACGATCGTGCCCTACGCGCTGCTGTGGGTGCTGATCACGATCAAGCGCCAGGTGCTGGGCAATCCCCCAGTGTTGCCGCATTGGTACGAGGGGGCCTATGGCTTCTTCTTCGTGATCTTCAGCGCCGCGATCCTGTTCGCGATCCTGTCCTACTTCCTGAACAACCGCCGCTCGGAATTCTCCGTGCTCGACCGCATGCAGGCCGATGCCTATGGCATGTTCCTGGTGCACTATCCGATCGTGCTGTGGCTTCAGTATTGGCTGTTCGACCTGAGCCTGCCCGCGGTCGTGAAGGCGACGATCGCCTTTGTCGGCAGCGTGCTCTTGAGCTGGGGCGCGACCTGGGTGCTCCGGCAGATTCCAGGCGCGAAGAGCGTGTTGTAAGACGATCCTGTCTCCTCCGTCATTGCGAGGAGAGAAGCGACGACGAGCGTAAGCGTAGGGCGGGCAAAGGCGCGCTCCACTGCCGTCTCGGATGGCACAGCGGTATCGCGCGCCGTGCCCACCGCTCTCACCCACCGACGCCGATGGTGGGCACGCGCCGCCTGACGGCGTCGCTTTGCCCACCCGAATTCTTCGGCAGTGCGTAGCCCGACGGCTACGACAGCAGGGACAACCAGCGTGCCTAACAACTGCGGCCGCGGAGTATCGGTCCCGGATCGGCGTCCCGTCGGCGCGGGGCGCCGCCGTGGCTTGTCCCGGACGACAGCGATGGACTAGGCGGCCGTCCCGCCCATGTAGCTCGGCAGCCAGCTTTCGAAGCGCGTCTTAAGGGTGGCGATTTCCACTGAGGCCTCGCCGGCAATCGCGAGCGCCGTGCCGCCCGTCGTGCCGATCCGCGTGCACGGCACGTTGGCGCCGCGCATCTTGGCGAGCACGCGGCCGGCTTCGGTCTCCGGCACCGTCACCAGATAGCGCGCCTGGTCCTCGCCGAACCAATAGGCATGGGGCACGATCGACGCCGGCGCCGCAAGCAGTCGCGCGCCGATGCCGGAGGCGATCGCCATCTCGGCGAGCGCCACCAGCAGGCCGCCATCGGACAGGTCGTGCGCCGCCGTCGCCGTGCCCGCGTGGATCATGCCGCGCACGACATTGCCGTTCCGCTTCTCGGTTTCGAGATCGACCGGTGGCGGGGCGCCCTCCTCGCGGCCGCAGATGTCGCGCAGATAGACCGACTGGCCGAGCCAGCCGTGGGTCTCGCCGACGAGCAGGATCGCCTCGCCCTCGGCCTTGAAGGCGATGCTGGCCGATTTGGTGAAATCGTCGAGCAGGCCGACGCCGCCAATCGAGGGCGTCGGCAGGATGCCGCGGCCGCTGGTTTCGTTGTAGAGCGACACGTTGCCGGACACGACCGGGAAGTCGAGCGCGCGGCAGGCCTCCGAGATTCCCTTCAGGCAGCCGACGAACTGGCCCATGATCTCGGGCCGCTCCGGATTGCCGAAATTGAGATTGTCGGTGATGGCGAGCGGCCGGCCACCGACCGCGGTGATGTTGCGCCAGGCCTCCGCCACCGCCTGCTTGCCGCCCTCGAACGGGTCGGCCTCGCAATAGCGCGGCGTCACGTCGACGGTGAGCGCGAGCCCCTTCGGGCCATCCTGCACGCGCACGACAGCAGCATCGCCGCCGGGCCGCTGCACGGTATTGCCGAGAATGACGTGGTCATACTGCTCCCAGATCCAGCGCTTGGAGCACAGATCCGGCGTGGCGAGCAGCTTCTCCAGCGCCGGGATGAGGTCCATCGGCGGATTGACCTCGCGGGCATGGATCACCGGCAGCGCTGATGATGCCACATGCGGACGGTCATAGAGCGGCGCCTCGTCGCCGAGCTCCTTGATCGGCAGGTCGGCCATGACGTCGCCGCCGTGCTTGACGACGAAGCGCTTGCTCGGCGTGGTGTAGCCGACCACGGCGAAATCGAGGCCCCATTTGCGGAAGATCGCCTCGGCTTCCTTTTCCTTCTCCGGCTTCAGCACCATGAGCATGCGCTCCTGGCTTTCGGAGAGCATCATCTCGTAGGCGCTCATGCCGGTCTCGCGGGTCGGCACCGCGTCGAGATCGAGGTCGACGCCGAGATCGCCCTTGGCGCCCATCTCGACCGCCGAGCAGGTCAGCCCCGCGGCGCCCATGTCCTGGATCGCGATCACGCAATCGGCCGCCATGATCTCCAAGCACGCCTCGAGCAGCAGCTTCTCGGCGAAGGGATCTCCGACCTGCACCGTCGGGCGTTTCTCCTCGGACGAGTCGTCGAACTCGGCCGAAGCCATCGAGGCGCCGTGGATGCCGTCGCGCCCCGTTTTGGAGCCGAGATAGACGATCGGCATGTTCACGCCCGACGCTGCCGCATAGAAGATCTTGTCGGCGTCGGCGAGGCCGACCGCCATCGCGTTCACCAGGATGTTGCCGTCGTAACGGGTGTGGAAGCGGGTCTGGCCGCCCACCGTCGGCACGCCGAACGAATTGCCATAGCCGCCGATGCCGGCGACGACGCCGGACACCAGATGCCGGGTCTTGGGATGCTCCGGCGCGCCGAACGACAGCGCATTCAGGCAGGCGATCGGGCGCGCGCCCATCGTGAACACGTCGCGCAGGATTCCGCCGACGCCCGTCGTGGCACCCTGATACGGCTCGATATAGCTCGGGTGGTTGTGGCTCTCCATCTTGAATACGACCGCCTGGCCGTCGCCGATGTCGATCACGCCGGCGTTCTCGCCCGGGCCCTGGATCACCCAGGGCGCCTTGGTCGGCAGGCCCTTGAGATGGATGCGCGACGACTTGTACGAGCAATGCTCATTCCACATCGCCGAGAAGATGCCGAGCTCGGTGAAGGTCGGCACCCGGCCGATCAGCTTCAGGATGCGCTCATATTCATCCGGCTTCAGGCCGTGGGCCGCGACGAGCTCGGGGGTGATCTGCGGTTCATTGCGCATGGAGAAATGCCTTTGCCCCGTGGGCCGCTGGTCCCTTAAACCCTGCTTCATAGATACAGAGGCCAAGTGCGAAAAGGCCTTTTACGGCCCTATTCCGCCCTGTCCAGAGCTTTGGCCCGGCACCGCCGGGCGGGATATTTGCAGATTGGCGACCGATCGGATTTAAGACGGTAAATCAACAGTTAAAGGCCCCGACACGTGCACGACCTGTCCCGTTCCGCCTTCGAGAACCGCCCCGGCATCCACATCGCCACATCAGGCGAATTCGCCGGCTGGCGGACCTGGATGCGCGACAGCTACGAATCCCACACCGGCCCGTTCTGGCACCGGATGGAGGACGACGGCTCGATCCGCTGCGCCTTCCGGGTCGAGAAAAAGCATCTCAACGGCGCCGGCAACGTCCATGGCGGCTGCCTGATGACCTTCGCCGACTACTGCCTGTTCGCCTTCGCAGCCCCGATCCTGCAGGGCCCGGGCGTCACCGTGTCGTTCTCGTCCGAATTCCTCGATGCAGCCCGCGAGGGTGAATTGATCGAGGCCACCGGTGAGGTCACCCGTGCCGGCGCCTCGCTGATCTTCCTGCGCGGCATGCTGCATTCCGGCCCAAAGCCGCTGTTTTCGTTCTCGGGCACGATCAAGCGCGTGAAGCGGCGGACGCCGGAGACGGCAAGCTCGCCGTAGCCGATGGAGGGGCCGTAGGGTGGGCAAAGCAGCCGCCGCAAGGCGGCAGCGCGCCCACCGTCGCGCAGCGCGCTTGGTGCGAGACGGTGGGCACGGCGCCACTACGAGCTGGCACGAGGATGGGCCACGAATTCGCCTTTGCCCACCCTACGGCACCTCGCTTTGTCACCCCGCAATCTGTTTCTCTGCGAGCGTGATCCACTCGGCCTGGGCCTTGCGGACGTGACGCGGCGCGCGCTTCATCTGGATCAAGAGCTCGGTGAACACGACCTTGGCTTCGTCGATCCGGCCGACCAGCTTGAGCAGCAGGCCGTAACGCGCCTTCGCCTCGCTGCTCGGCGAATAGTCCAGCAGTGCCCGATACTCTTCCAGAGCCTCGTCGGTGCGGCCGGCCTCCTGCAGCGCCCGCGCATACAACAGATGCGCCTCGGCGGAGTTGTAGTCCGGCCAAGCCTTTTGCAACTCGTCCAGCGTCGCCAGCGCATCCGCCGGACGCCGGCGCGCGAACTGCGCCTTGGCCTTGCCGAGCGCGAACAGCGGCTCATGGCCCATCGGCAGGCTCAGGATGTGGTCGTAATGCTGCTCCGCCTCGTCATAACGGCCGACCACGACGCATTCCTCGGCGAGCGCGGCGCGGTTGGCGATCGTGTCCGTCACCGCGACGCGGTCCGACAGCTCGCGATAGTATTTCTCGGGATCGAGCTTGCTGGCAACGCGCTTGCGCGCCTTCTGGACGTCGTGGCTGCCGAGCCATTCCGGCACCAGCTCGACCACGATATAGGCCAGCGCGCCGATCAGCGGCACCATCAGGATGATGAACGCCCAGGGCTGCAGCCGTCCCGTGCGCGAAGCATGATAGATCAGCGAAATGTCGAGCAGCAGAACGACAAGTGCAACAGGCAAGGCAGACCCCCACTCACGGCCGGAACCGACACGCCGACGTTGATAGCGCGGCCGGCATTGGCCGACAATCCCGCTGCAGCGCAGGCCCAATCGCCGATGCCGGTTTGACGCATCCCGACGACGGTTGGTTCAAACACGACATGAATCGTGTTCGCTGGTCGGACGGCAGCCCGCACGAAAACAGGCGGAAGCGCGCTGCGCTCCCGCCTGTCGAACCTTGGCCTGCAGCAACGTGATTATTGCTGCTGGTCGATCACCTGCACCACCTTCTGATCGCGCGGATCGATCAGCACCACCTGCTCGCCGATCGCCAGATACTGGTAGTTCGCGAGCTCGGGATTGCTGCGAGCCAGCTCATCGGGCACGCGGCGCAGGCTGAGGCAGCTCGGGCCGGACGACGAACTGGACGTCGTCGAGCCGACCGTGGTCGTCTCCGTCGCCGCGCGGCGGAGGATCTGGCGCTGATCGTCGGACAGAACGATGCGGGTCGAGCTCACGCCATAGCCCCCACGGTCATAGCCCCGATCGGCGCGCATGCCGTTCTGCGGAATGACGTCGACGATCTCGCGGCTGCGCGGATCGATGATCGCGATCTCGTCATGCACCACCGTATAATCGTAGCCGCGATATTCGGGTACGATGGTCACGATCTCCGACGGCAGCGGACGCGGCCGCACGCGTTCCGGCAGACGCTCGCCGATGTTGATGCGGATGTTGACGTCGGTGCGGGCGCGGTCGAAATCACGATCGCGCCGCAGCTCGTCGACGACGCGCGTGCGCTGCTGATCGTTGACCGACGCCGTGGCGCCGGGACGCTTGCCGTCGGCCGGCGTCTGGTTGACGGCCTGCCCGGCCGCATCCGGCTTACGCGCATCGGTGCCGGCGGGACCGGCTTTGGGATCCTGCTGCGCCGTCGATTTGGTGTCGGCGCCGTTCGGCTGTGTGGCCTGCTTGCTGCGGTCGGCGTCCGGCTTCTCGACGGTCTTGCCGGACTCGCGATTGCTGCGATCGTCCTGGCTCTGGCGGGCCTTGTCGCCGCCGTTGCGCTCGGCCTCGCGATCGGACTTCCGATCCGTGGCCCCGGACTTGGTCTCAGCCGCGCGATCCTCGGCCTTGCGCTCCTCGGTGCGGCCCTGCTGCTTCTCGGCAGCCTTGTCTTGAGCCTTTTCCTGGACCTTGCTCTTGCCGTCCGCCTGCTTGTCCTCGGCGCTCTCCTTGGCGTCACGAGCGCGCTCGGCAGCAGCCGGCCCGCGGTCGCCCTTGGTCGGCTGGGCGCCTGGCTTGCTGTCGGGCGCGGCGCGCTCCTGGGCCGTTTCGCGTCCCGCTGCGGGCGACGACTCGCCGCGGCGCTGCTCCTGTGCACCCTGCTTGGTTTCCGCTGCTGCAGCGCCGCCCTTGGCCTCGGCAGCCGGGCGAGCCGCTTCGCGCGGAGCCGCTGCGGCAGGCCCGCCCTCGCGCTTCATCTCGGATTGTGCGGACGCAGCACTCGCGCCGGTACCGATCGCCAGAATGATCGCGGCCGTTCCCAGCCAATGTTTCGTCGTCATCTCAAATCCTCCTTGGTTCCCAGCCCCTTGGGAATTCGGGCGGACAACGCCAACTGCCGCCCGGCGTTGCCGGGCGGCGCGAGAAAAAAGCTGCGGAACGATTCTTGAGGAAGCGATCAGGCCGCGCGGTCGAGATGGGCGACGAGGCCGGCGAACAGGCCGCGGCCATCGGTGCAGCCCATGATGTCCTCGACGTGATTCTCGGGATGCGGCATCATGCCGAGCACATTCCCGCTCTCGTTGACAATCCCGGCGATCGAATGGGCGGCACCGTTGATGTTGCTGAGGTCGCCAACCTCGCCGTCGGCCGAGCAGTAGCGATACAGCACGCGTCCGTCGCCATTGAGCCGCTTCAAGGTCTCCTCATCCGCGGCATAATTGCCCTCGCCATGGGCGACCGGCACGCGGATGACCTGGCCGGCATTGTAGCCGCGGGTGAACGGCGAATCCGAACTCTCGACCCGCAGATGCACGTCCTTGCAGATGAATTTGAGCCGGTCGTTGCGCATCAACACGCCCGGCAGCAGGCCGGATTCGCACAGGATCTGGAAGCCGTTGCAGACGCCGAGCACGAGGCCGCCTCGGGCTGCGTGATCGCGCACTGCGTCCATCACCGGCGCCCGCGCCGCGATCGCGCCACAGCGCAGATAGTCACCGTAGGAGAAGCCGCCGGGGACGACGACGAGGTCGGTCCCCTTCGGCAGCGCCGTCTCGGCGTGCCAGACCATCGCCGGCTCATGGCCGGAGATCATGCGCAGGGCCCGCGCCATGTCGCGTTCGCGGTTGATGCCGGGGAAGACGAGGACGGCGGATTTCATAGCGTAGGAACATCGTTGAGTTCGAGACGCCGCTCGATTCGGTCGAGACGGCCCTCGTGGCGAACCAAAGTGGCGTGAATGCCAGAGAGCTCCTGGTGAATTCCAGTGATCTCCTGGCGGAGAGCGATCTGAGCAGTGCGCGCGGCCTGTTCTGCCAACTTGAGCTCGTCGATTTTGCCGTCGACTTGTGCAAGCCGCGCCTGGATCGACTTCAGAACCTCGTACATGAGCTCGTTGGTAATCGCGGCCATCGCCTACCCCAACAGCTCCACCCGGTAATTCTCGATCACCGTGTTGGCGAGCAGCTTGTCGGCGGCGGCCTTCAGGGCCGCCTCCGCCTGGGCCTTGTCGGCGCCGGCAAGCTCGATGTCGAACACCTTGCCCTGCCGGACCGACGCGACGCCGTCGACGCCGAGCGACTTGAGGGCGCCCTCGATCGCCTTGCCCTGGGGATCGAGGATGCCGGATTTCAGTGTCACCGTGACACGCGCTTTCACGTCTTGATTCCTCTTAGCTCTTGACCAGGACCGGGCCGGAGCCGGCCGGACGCTCGTTTTCCATCAGGATGCCGAGTCGCTTGGCGACCTCGGTATAGGCCTCCAGAAGGCCGCCAAGATCACGACGGAAGCGGTCCTTGTCGAGCTTCTCGTTCGACTTGATGTCCCACAGCCGGCACGAATCGGGGGAAATCTCGTCGGCGACGATGATCCGCATCATCTCGTTCTCGAACAGCCGGCCGCATTCCATCTTGAAGTCGACCAGGCGGATGCCGATGCCGAGGAAGAGACCGGTCAGGAAGTCGTTGACGCGGATGGCGAGCGCCATGATGTCGTCGATCTCCTGGGGCGTGGCCCAGCCGAACGCGGTGATGTGCTCCTCCGACACCATGGGGTCGTTGAGCTGGTCGTTCTTGTAATAGAATTCGATGATCGAACGCGGCAACTGGGTGCCTTCCTCGATGCCGAGGCGCTGCGACAGCGAGCCCGCCGCGACGTTGCGCACCACGACCTCGAGCGGGACGATTTCGACCTCGCGAATCAGCTGCTCGCGCATGTTGAGGCGGCGGATGAAGTGGGTCGGCACCCCGATGTCGTTGAGGTGCTGAAACAGGTACTCCGAGATCCGGTTGTTGAGGACGCCCTTGCCTTCGATCACCTGGTGCTTCTTGGCATTGAAGGCGGTGGCGTCGTCCTTGAAGTGCTGGATGAGGGTGCCCGGCTCGGGACCTTCGTACAGGACCTTGGCCTTGCCTTCATAAATGCGACGCCGACGGCTCATTGGGATGTACCGTGTTTTGTTGAAATCCATGAAATTGGTGGGCTCCGGATGACTTTGGACAGGACCACGACGGAGCTGCCGCGAGGGCCTGGATCCGACGGAAACAGAACAGGAACCGGGCCTGTGGGCAACCTATCTCATTGGTGTCCCGAGCACAATCGATCCAGACCTGGGGAGCGGGGTTTTACCGCCCTTCGCTGCGGCCTCGTGCCCGTTGTATTGGCAAGCCGTTCCAATTATTTAGGCGTGCGGACACCGCCTCGCAACCGCCTCCCGCGGTTAACCCTTTTCGGCAACACTGGAAGTTCCGGCCATGACGACGTTCGACAAGCGTGAAGACGCCTTCGAGAGGCAATTCGCCCATGACGAGGAATTGAAATTCAAGGCGGAAGCCCGCCGCAACAAGCTCCTCGGCCTGTGGGCGGCCGAAAAGCTCGGCAAATCCGGCGCTGACGCCGATGCCTATGCCAAGGAGGTCGTCGCGGCCGATTTCGAGGAGGCCGGCGACGCCGATGTGCTCCGCAAGGTGCTGGGCGACCTCGCCGCCAATGGCGTCACCGAGGCCGAGATTCGCGCGAAAATGAGCGAGCTGCTGGCGACGGCGGTGGCCCAGGTCAAGGCGGGATCGTAAGACGCGAATAGCGAGCGGCGAGTGGCGAATAGTGGAGACCCTATTCGCTACTCCCTATCCGCTACTCGTCCCTCGCCTACTACTCTTCCTTGAATCCATACTCCGGCACGTTGCCGCTGGCGCCGTAATATTTGTACGGCAGGAACTTGCCCGACATCGTGATCTTGACGCGGTCGCCCTTGGCGTTGGGCAGACGCTCCATCACCATGTCGAAATCGATCGCCGACATGATGCCGTCGCCGAACTCCTCCTGGATCAGCTCCTTCCAGGCCGGGCCGTTGATCATCACGAGTTCGTAGAACCGGTAGATCAGCGGATCGGTCGGCGGCATCTGCACGCCCTCGCCGCGCATCGGCGTCTCGTTGAGCATCGAGATTTCGCTCTTCGACAGGCCGAACAATTCGCCGGCATTGGCGGCCTGCGGCTTGGTCAGCTTCATCTGGCCGAGCACGGCGCCGACGATCAGCACCTCGGAATAGCCGCCGATCTGCTCGCAGATGTATTTCCAGCTCCAGCCCTTCTCGCGCTTGATGTCGAGCAGCTTCTCGGTGAGGTCGGATCGCTTCATGCTTGGTCTCCCTTGATGGGTCTTCGTTGACGATGTTGCTCAGAGCCGGATGACGGTCAGCGGGCGATCGCCTGCGGCGCGTCGCTGCCGGTTGGCTTGGACGCGACGATGGTCGGCTCCGTACGCCCGATCTTGACCACCGGTACCTTGCGTGGATCGTGATCCGGCGTCTCCGAGGTGAACGTCTTGCTGCGGCTGACCAGGAAGTCGATGATGTGGTTGCGCAACGCGTAATACAGCGGATGGCGATGCAGGTCGAAGCGCAGCCGGTCCTTTGGCAGCGGGTTCTCGACGATCTCGGCCAGCACTGCGCCCGGACCGTTGGTCATCAGCACGATCTTGTCGGCGAGATAGATCGCTTCATCAACGTCGTGGGTGATCATGAACACGGTCTGCCCGGTCTCCACGCAGATCCGCCGGACCTCGTCCTGCAACGTGCCGCGCGTCAGCGCGTCGAGCGCCGAGAACGGCTCGTCCATCAGCATGATCTTCGGCGTGATCGACAGCGCGCGAGCAATGCCGACGCGCTGCTTCATGCCGCCTGAGAGCTCCGACGGCCGCTTGTGCTCGGAGCCGGCGAGGCCGACCAGCTCGATATATTTCAGCGCATGCGCCTTGACCTTGGCGCGATCCCATTTGCGCCATTTCGACGAGACCGCATAGGCAACGTTGCCGAGCACCGTCCGCCACGGCAGCAGCGCATGGCTCTGGAAGATGACGGCGCGGTCGAGACTCGGCCCTTCGATGGCCTGGCCGTCGACCACGACCACGCCCTCGCTCGGCGCATCGAGCCCGGCCAGGATGTTCAGCACCGTCGTCTTGCCGCAGCCGGAATGCCCGATCACGCACACGAACTCGCCGCGCGCCATGCCGAGCCAAAGGTTCTCGAAGATGGTCGTGCTGCGCGTGCCATCATAGCGCTTGGCGATGCCCTCGATCGAGATGAACTTGTCGGTCATGGCAAGGCCGCTCCGTTTCCTCTCCCTCCAAGGACAGGTCTATCACCTACGACGCTCGGAGTTCTGTGAACGCCTGTCTCTCCGCCGTCATGGCCGGGCTTGTCCCGGCCATCCACGTCGTTCGGCATTCCGGGAAGGACGTGGATGCCCGGGACAAGCCCGGGCATGACGGAGTTACGAACAGGCAGGGGCGCGCGTCGAGATTGCCCCGTATCCTTCAAGGCGACAGCCTTGCCCCAGGTGAGGAGAAGCGCAGAGGCCGCATGGGTTCGAGCGGACATCATCGCCCTACTCCGGAAACGTCACGAGCCGCGAGACGCGGGCCAGGATCTGATCCAGCACCATGCCGACGAGGCCGATCAGCAGGATCGCGATGATCACGTTGGTGATCGAGAGGTTGTTCCACTCGTTCCAGACGAAGTAGCCGATGCCGGTGCCGCCAACGAGCATCTCGGCGGCGACGATCACGAGCCACGCAATGCCGATCGAGATCCGCATGCCCGTGAGGATGGTCGGCGCCGCCGCGGGCAGGATCACCGTGAAGGCGCGGCGGAAATTGCCGACCTCCAGCGTGCGGGCGACGTTGATCCACTCCTTGCGCACGCTGGCGACGCCGAAGGCGGTGTTGATCAGCATCGGCCACACCGAGCAGATGAAGATGACGAAGATCGCCGACAGGCTGGAATCCTTGATGGTGTAGAGCGCGAGCGGCATCCAGGCCAGCGGCGAGATCGGTTTGAGGATCTGGATGAACGGATCGAGCGCCTTGCTCATCAGGGGCGACATGCCGATCAGGAAGCCGAGGGGAATGGCGACCGCCACCGCGATCAGATAGCCGAGCATCACCCGCCCCAGCGAAAACGCGAGCTGGATGCCGAGCCCCTTGTCGTTTGGACCATTGTCGTAGAACGGCCGCTTGAGATGCTCCCACAGCTTGGCGCCGACATCGAGCGGCCCGGGCATCGCCGATTTGCCCTGCGTGGCCGTCATGCCCATCAGCTTGGCGTATTCCGGACTCATGCTGGCGGCCGTGCCCGTGCCGCGCGTGGCGAGATGCCAGGCGCCGAGGAACACGACGAGCAGCACGATCGAGACGATTGAGGCGCGAAAGCGGAGTGAGGCGGTCATCAGCGGCCCCACCCACAGCTGTCGTCCCTGCGAACGCAGGGACCCATAACCACCGAACTTAGTTGATGGACAAGAAAGTCGCCACCGCCCCTGCCCCAAGACAGGTCACGGCGTATGGGTCCCCGCGTCCGCGGGGACGACACCGTTGATGGGGTCGGCAGCGTCACCCTCTTCGCCCCCATCACGACGCCTTCTTGATCTTGAAGCTGGCGACGTAGTCGTCCGGCTTGGTCGGATCGAACGGCTTGCCCATCACCGAGAACGACTTGTAGGAGTCCTTCGGCGGCGAGAGCCCCATCTCGGTCATGACCTTGCGGGTGTCGGTGGCGAGATAGATCTGTTCGGCCACCGCCTTGTAGTCGACGTCGCCCTTGATCTGGCCCCAGCGCTTCATCTGGGTCAGCATCCACACCGCGAAGGACTGCCAGGGGAACGGATCGAAATCGACGCGCTTCGGATCGGTCTTCACGCCACCGAGACCGTCGGCATACGTGCCGGTCAACACCTGCTCCAGCACCGTGACGGGCGCGTTGATGTAGTTGGCCGGCGCGATCGCCTCCGCAATCTGTTTGCGATTCTCGGCCTTCGCCGCATAGGCGGTGGCGTCGACGATGGCGCGGGTCAGCGCCGCAAAGCTGTTCGGCGCCGTCGTGATGAACTCGCGACTGGCGGCGAAGCTGCAGCAGGGATGGCCGTCCCAGATCTCCTTGGAGAGGATGTGCAGGAAGCCGACACCGTCATAGATCGCGCGCTGGCAGATGTTGTCGGGCGCGAGGAAGCCGTCGATGTTGTCGGCGCGGAGGTTCGCGACCATCTCCGGCGGCGGCACCGAGCGCAACTGCACGTCGGTGTCGGGATCGATGCCGTGCTCGGCGAGATAATAGCGCAGCAGGTAGTTGTGCATCGAATAGTCGAACGGAATGGCGAACTTCAGGCCCTTCCAGTCCTTCGGATCGCGCTTGTCCTTGGACTTCATCGACAGCACGATGCCCTGCCCGTTGATGTTCTCGATCGCAGGCACGGTGAACGGGATCGGCTGCGCACCGAGACCCAAGGAAATCGCGATCGGCATCGGCGCCAGCATGTGCGCGGCGTCATATTCCTTGTTGATGGTCTTGTCGCGGACCACAGCCCAGCCGGCGGTCTTGACGACCTCGACGTTCAGGCCGGCCTTGGCATAGAAGCCGAGCGGCGCCGCCATGATGATCGGCGTCGCGCAGGTGATCGGGATGAAGCCGACCTTGAGGTCCTTCTTCTCGGGCGGGCCTGCTTCGGCGAAGGCCTCGGTCGCCGTCTTCAGCGGGAAGAATTGCGAAACGGCGGCGAGCGCGGTAGCAGCACCGACGGTTTTCAGGAAAGCACGCCGCGTCGCGGCTTCCGGAAACACCGCACGCAGCACGGCAGAGGCCACGACGTTCTCATAACGCTTCTCATGGGACTCGACGACCGGCTCACAGCGCAGCGCCAGCATGGCGTGGTCATGTTCGGCGGGGCTCTGATGCTGACCACAGATACAACCGGCATTCACGCGTGAACCGGCATCGAACGGATCATCGAAAATCGACATGTGCTGCGCCCCTTTGTCACACCTGCGCTATCCGCGCCTTCAAACTGCTCATCCGGCCGCATTTTTCAGCGGCCGGACGTGCATATCATGCAGCTTTTATGCCGCCTTGCTGGTCATCGCCGGCATCGGGAGACCTTCCTCGATCGGCAGCGACGGGTCACGCGACCACTCGTTCCACGAGCCGAAATACATCCGCACATCCTTCACACCGGCATTCTTCAGCGCGAGGAACGTGTTCGAGGCGCGCGCGCCCTTGAAGCAGTACAGATACACCGGCGTGTCGATGGTGATGCCGACGGTGGCGCATTCGGCGAGGATCTCGTCCTTCGACTTGAAGCGCGGGCCTTCGGCGGTCGGCTTCATCATGCGGTACCATTCCAGCCAGACGGCGCCGGGGATGCGGCCCTTGCGCGGGCAGAAATCCTTGCCGTAGGGCGAGGAGGAGTCGCCGATCCACTCATCGACATCGCGCACGTCGAGGATCGCGATCGACGGATTGCTGACGGCGGCCAGCATGGCCTTGGCGTCGATCAGGATGCTGCCCGCCTCCGGCACGATGGCGAACGAGGCCTTGGCCGGCGACGGCACGTCGGTGGTCACGGGCATGCCCGCAGCGACCCAGGCTTCGTAGCCGCCATGCAGCACCTTGACCTTGGGATAGCCGAGCATCGTGAGCAGGAAGTAGCCGCGGCAGGACTGGCCGAAGCCGGAGTTCATCGACTGCTCGTAGACGACGGCGGTTTCGGCACCCGACAGGCCGGCCGCGCCGAACGCGTCGGCGAACTTCGTCTTCAGTTCTTCGATGCCCTCCGGCGTCGACGTGGCGAGATAGGTGAAGATCTCGTGGACGTTGACGGCGCCGGGAAGATGTCCCGCACCATAGGCATCGGGATTGCGCGTGTCGATGATGACACACGGTTCTTTCTTGATGAAGTCAGCGAGTTCGCCGGCAGTAATCAGAACGTCCGTCATGGCAGGCCTCTCCTGGTGGATGTGTTGGTTTGCCGTTCTCGCCGGCGTCAGCCGTCGGCGAGCATCTTGCGGAGCTGCTTGGTCGCGGGGGTCACGATCGCGACGAAATAGGCCTCGCGCAGGCGACGTTCGGCGCGATTGCCCTTGATGTAGCCGCGGGCTCCGCAATGGAGCATCGCGGCATGAGCCGCAGCGACGCTGGCCTCGCCGGCACGAAGGCGCAGCGCGACAACCTTGCGCCAATAGGTCTCATCCGTGTTGTACGGATCGCTGGCGAGGATCGCGGTCTCCTTGGCGAGTTCGTCGGCGAGCGCATGAAAGTCGACCGGCTGCTGCGGCAGATAGCGGTTGACGTGGCCGAGGGGCGCCTCGACCTCCTGCATGATCTTGATGCAGTCCCTGATCAGGCCGAGCGCCATGCCTGCCTGCAGCAAGATGAAGCCGGCGCGGATCCTCTTGACGAAGGGACCAGCCGGATCGGCGAGGATCAATTCATCCGGCACGAACAGATCACGGAACTGGATGCCGTAGGTACCGGTTCCGTCCATCGCCAGGAACGGCTGGCACGGCTGCAAGGTCACCGCCGGCTCCGAGCAGTCGGCGATGAACATCACGATCTCGCCTGGCGCATCCTCGCGTTCGAAGATCGTGCCGAACATGTGGTCCGGCCCGAGATTCGAGACCCAGGGCAGCGCGCCGCGCACGACGTAGCCGCCCCCGACCTTACGGCCCTTCAGCTTGAGCTTCTCGATGCCGAAGAAGCTCTTCATCGGGTTGGAAAGCCCGGTGCCGCCGAGCAGCCTGCCGCTCGCGGCATCGTCGAGCAGACGATCCTTGAGCGCCTCGTTGCTCGAATTGGCGATGTACCAGACGAGCGTGCTCTGGCACCACGCCATGAACGCCGAGGCGCCGCAGACCTCGCCGATCGCACCGATGGCGTCGATGGCGCAGTTGAGGTCCGCGACACCATTATCCGGCACGTGGCTGCTCCACGCACCGACGTCGCCGAAGCGGCGGAGCATTTCGGCCGGATACACCGTCCCGGCGTCGATGCCGCAGGCCAGCGGCGCGAGCTCGTTGCGCGCGATCGCCGCGACCTGCTCCACGGTCGACGGCACGGGCATCACGCCCGCCCCATCGACCGCCAGATGCTGTCCGAGTGAACCCATCACGTCCTCCGCTACTCCAGGCGGTCAGCCCGGTTCAGATGCCGACTTCGAGATTGACCGGGCGCGTGAAGGTGTTCGCGACCGGCGACCACTTCTTCACATGGTCGACCAGGGCCTGGATCTCTTCCGGCGGGACGCCCTCACATTCCATGTCGACCTTGACGCGCACGTCGGTGAAGCCGACCGGCTTCTCGGAGACGTCGCCGGTGCCCCACACCGCGGTGATGTTGAGATCGCCCTCGAGCTCCAGCTCGAGCTTGTTGACCGTCCAGCCGCGATGCACGGCGTTGGCGTGCAGGCCCACCGCGAGGCACGAGCCCAGCGCGGCAAGCGAGGCCTCCGACGGATTCGGCGCAGTGTCGTCGCCCAGCAGCCCCGGCGGCTCGTCGACGATGTAGGGCGCGAGGTTGCGGATGTAGTTGGCGTGGCGGAACTTGCCCTCGGCCACGGTCTTGCACTTCAGGGTCTTGATGACCTTGGGATTGGCCTTGCCGTTGGCGATGAGCTGTTCGAGCCCGCCTTTGTCGATGGGTGCGAGGCACCCCGTCAGCGCCGTCTTCTGAACCACAGCGGTCATCTCTTTTCTCTCCCTGGGATCGAGGATACCGAACGGTCTGTTTCCTGCACGAAGCGTGCCAGGGGCGCTGAAATTCAAAAGCCGGAATGTTCCTCGCGGTTTAGGGAAAGATGGCAAAATGCGGCCGTCCCTCGCCTGCCCAAGCGCGATGCAGAATGCTGCCATGTCAGATCAAAATGAGCGCAGCGCTGCCTCATCGGCATCAGCGGTCTTGCTGACTCAGGCGCACAGCGATTAAGCTTGCACGCATGGGCAGATCCATGGGCAAGTCAGCTGCGGGCAAACAGACGGCGAAGAAGCAGGCGATCGCGCGACCGGTCGCCGCGGGCGATGATGAATCCGCGCGCGGCCGTCTGCTGGGCGCCGCCACGCATCTGTTCTGCAAGAACGGCATCAACGCCACCGGCATCGATGCCATCATCAGCGAAGCCGGCACCGCGAAGACCACGCTCTACAAACTGTTCGGATCGAAGACCGCGCTGGTCACCGCCGTGCTCGAGAGCGAAGGCAAGCAGTGGCGGGAATGGTTCATCGGTGCGATGGAGAGCGGCGGCGGCGATGCCGAGACCAAGCTCACGCGGATCTTCCCGGCGCTGAAGAGTTGGTTCGGCGAGGAGCGCTTCTACGGCTGTCCCTTCATCAACGCGGTCGGAGAGCACGACAAGGACCAGAAGCAGTTCCGCACCATTGCGATGCGCCACAAGAAGGTGGTGCTGGCGCATATCGAGAAGCTGGCCCGCGAGATGGGAGCGATCGATCCGGAAAGCTTCGCGCATCAGCTGGCACTGCTGATCGACGGCGCGATCGTAGCGGCGATGGTGTCGCGCAATCCGGAGGTCGCGGACATCGCGGGGATTGCGGCCGGCGCGTTGTTCGAGCCGGCCAAGCACAAGACCGGAAAGCGCGCCGGCAAGGCCGATCCGCAGCTTGCCGCCGTGTGAGCCCGTCTGCGAGCGGTGTACCCGTCCGTCTAACGGAAGTAGTCCGTGACCAGTTTCACGTCGGCCTGATCCGCGACAGTGCCGTTCAGGTTCGAATCGATGACGCGGCGGCACGCGGCAACCACGGCCTCGTCGCCGAGCTCGTTGGCCGCTTCGAGCACGTGCCAGGCCGCATCGATCGCCGCACGATCCGCCGGCGCATCGCGACGGCCGGACGCCCGTTCACGGCGAAGACGAGGTCCCATGCCATTCATCCGCGATCACCTCCCTCACTGCAGACTCAATGGGCGGCGGCACGCGGCGCACGCGCCGGGCCGCCCTTGCCGGGATTCTTGCGGGACTGATAGAATTCGAGCACGCTGCGCGAGGTCTGCGCCTGGAGCCTGGCATAGTCGCGCTCCATGTCCTGCAGCTCGCCTGCCGTGATGCGGTTGTCGCGGGCGCCGAGAAAGGCGAGCGCCATCATCGTGTCCCAGCTGAAGCCGAGCGCCTTGGCCAGCATCAGCAGCATCTCGCGGTTGCGGTCGAACAGCGCGCGCTCGACGACGTCGACCGGCAGACCCGACAGCAACGCGAGACCGATCGTCACCTCGTCGATCTTGTGCGCCGTGGCATAGCCGGCAATGCTGCTCTCGTGCAGATTGCCCATCCGGTGCTGGATCGAGACGGTGCGCTTGGCGACGAAGTAGTTGCGCGAGCCCGGACCGAACTTCGACTGCAGATCGCCGGCGATGTTGGCAACCGAACTCTCGATCTCGCCGACGAGCTCCGGCCGTTCCCCCGCCAGCCGCCGGCCGACGTCGTCCGACGCCTTGGCGATCAATTGCTGGAACAGGTGACGCGGGATGTCGAGCCGCCGGCCGAGGTGCTCGGCAAGGATCGAATCGTTCTCGGCACGCTGCACCATGTGCAGGAAGCCGGCGCCGGAGAACTGCGCGCCGTGATTGCGCGCCACCGCCGTGGCGACGGCACGATTGCCGCGCGTGGCCAGCACGTCGGTCACGGCCGGGCTCAAGCTCTTGCGCTCGGCGATCGCGAGCAGATGGTCCTGGCTCTTGGTGCTGGCGTTCTCGACCAGCGTGGCGTCGTCGAGCCGTTCGGACTCGCGCAGCACCGGGCCGGCGACCCAGATCTCGTCATCGAAGGCGAGCTTGCGGATCACGCTGGACGGCGAATACTCGATTTTGGCGAGGCGATCCGCGAGCTTGGCGCGCGCTTCGACCTCGATCTCGTCGGCGAGCCGGCCGATCACCTCGCCGAAGGTCGCGATCTCCTCCTCGCAATAACGTCCCGCGATCAGAAGATCGGTCGCATGCCACAGTGCACGCTCGCGGCTATCAGCGGTTCCTCGCGCGATGGCGTCTTCGAGGTCCCGCAGCACCGATCCAGTTTCGTTCATCATGAAAACCGCAAACTTTCTAAGAGGAATGGCAATGCCGGAACATACCGCTCGAACGCGAGTGTTCCGTAACCCGGCGCGCGAGGATTTGACCGGGCCTTTTCGTTCAAATGCGCAAAGACCCGTTAAGCACGGCAGACCTGTCTCCCTCAGCGCTCGCGCATCGCGTCGTGGACGTGCTCGCGCAGGGGCGCCAGCAGGAAGTCGATGATGCGCCGCTTGCCCGTCAGGATCTCGGCCTTGACCGACATGCCCGGCACCAGCGCGGCCGACCGGCCGTCGACCTCCAGCGTGCTGCGATCGAGCGCGATGTGGACCATGTAGCGCAGGCGCTCACTGGCCTCGACCCGGTCGGTCTGGTCGGCCTGGCGCTCGGCGCCCTGGACGCCGTTGGGATTGACCGGCGCGGCCTCGGCGTCGCGGTCGACGGCGGTCACCTTGCCGCCGAGCAGGCCGTAGCGCGTGAACGGAAAGGCGTCGATCTTGAGCTCGACGCGCTGGCCGGCCTCGACGAAGCCGACGTCGCGGTTCTCCACCACGGCCTCGACCTCGATCCTGTCGTCGTCGGGAACGACGGACATGAGCTGCTGCGCCGGCGTCACCACGGCGCCGGCGGCGGCAATGTGCATCTGCTGCACCGTGCCGTCGATCGGCGCGCGCAGGGTCTGCAGTTCGGCGCGTCGCGTCGCCTTGGCGAGCGCCTCGCCTGCGCCCCGCGCACGCTCGCGCGCCGTGGACAGATCGCGCATCGCCTTGTCGCGGATGTCGGCTTCTGTGGCTGTGATCTTCTGGTCGAGCCCGGCGATGGTGGCATCGAGCGCGATGATCTTGGCCTTGTTGATCTCGAGCTCGGAGCGGGTCTCGACCAGCAATTGCTGGCTCTCCAGCCGGGCGATGATCGAGGCATTGCCGATCTCGCTCGCCTTAGTGCGGATGTCGGCGCGCTGCGCCACCATCGGCAGCGTCTGCTCGTATTTGGCGGTCGTCTGCTGCAGCGCCTCGCGCTCGGCGACGTGCTGCGCCCGCTCCTGCGCCAGCGCCGCGAGCTGGCTGGCGCGCATGGACGCTTGCGCGGAGAGCTGCGCCTGGGCACGGGAACGGTCGAGCGGCGCAGCGCCGATCACGACGTCGAAGGGCGCCGTGGTCACGCCGTCGAGAAACGCCGCCAGCCGGACCTCGTCGAGCAGGCTCGCGATCAGATCGCTGCGGGCACGATCGGCCTCAGCGGTCACCGCCGTCTTGTCGAGTTCGATCAGTGCATCGCCGGCACGCACGCGCTGGCCGGGCTGCACCATGATCGCCTTGACGCTCGCCGTCTCGAACGGCTGAACCACCTGGGTGCGGGTGTGCGAAATCACCTTGCCGCTGGCGACCGCGACGATGTCGACCTTGCCCAGCACCGCCCAGCCGAGTGCCGCGAAGGTGACCGTGCACAGCGCCAGCGCAGTCATGCGCCCGAGCGGGTTGGGCGGTGTCTCCGTAATTTCCAGTGCGGCTGGAAGGAATTCGCGCTCGGACGCGCCGGCGCCGAACGACAGGCCGCGCAGAAGGCTCGCAGGTATCGTCATTGCCTTCTCCTCAGCGGCCCGCGGACTGGATCCGGTGCAGCGTCGCATAGCGGCCGCCGCCGGCCACCAGTTGCTCATGCGTGCCGTCTTCGATGATGACGCCGTTCTCGATCGTCAAGATTCGGTCGGCGCTGCGCACGGTCGAGAGCCGGTGCGCAATGATCAGCACGGTGCGGCCATCAACGATGTCGCGCATGTTGGCCTGGATGATGCTCTCGGATTCGTAGTCCAGCGCCGAGGTCGCCTCGTCGAAGATCAGGATGCGGGGATCGCCGACCAGCGCGCGCGCGATCGCGATGCGCTGGCGCTGGCCACCGGACAGCGACACGCCGCGCTCGCCGATCTTGGTGTCGTAGCCCTGCGGCATGCGGCAGATGAACTCGTGGGCGCCGGCGAGCTTCGCCGCCTCGACGACCTTCTCCATCGGCAGCGCCGGATCGGCGAGCGCGATGTTCTCGCGCACCGAGCGGTTGAACAGCACGTTCTCCTGCAGCACCACGCCGATCTGGCGCCGCAGCCAGGACGGATCCAGCACCGCGGTGTCGATGCCGTCGACCAGCACGCGGCCGGCTTCCGGCTGGTACAGCCGCTGCGCCAGCTTGGCGATCGTGCTCTTGCCCGAGCCCGAGGGGCCGACGATGCCCACCACCTGCCCTGCCCCGATCTTCAAGGACACCTCGCGCAGCACTGGCTGGGTGTCGAGGCCGTAGCGGAAGGTCACACGCTCGAACTCGATCGCGCCTTCCAGCGGCGGCAGGTTCTGCTCGGCGCCGCCGCTATGCGCCTCGACCGGCGTGTTGAGGATGTCGCCGAGCCGCTCGACCGACAGCCGTACCTGGTGGAAGTCCTGCCAGACCTGCACGAGGCGCAGCACCGGGCCTGAGACCTGGTTCGCGAGCATGTTGAAGGCGACGAGCTCGCCGACGGTCATCTTGTTCGCGATCACGAGCCCGGCGCCGACGAACAGCGTGATGGCACCGACGCCCTTGTTGAGCAGGCTCGCGGCCTGGCTCGCCCAATTGCCGATCTGCGCGGCCGAGAACGAGGCGCCGACATAGCTCGCGAGCTGCTCCTCCCAGCGCCGCTGCATCAGCGGCTCGACCGCCATCGCCTTGATGGTCTCGACGCCGGTGACGCTCTCGACCAGGAAGGCCTGGTTCTCGGCGCCGCGGCGGAATTTTTCGTCGAGCCTCGTGCGGAATGCCGGCGTGGTGGCGAGCGACAGCAGCGCATAGACGGGCAAGGTCGCGCAGACGATCCAGGCGAGCGTCGCGCTGTACAGGAACATCACGCCGATGAACACCGCAGCGAAAGCGAGATCGAGCACCAGGGTGATCGAGGACGAGGTGATGAACTGCCGGATCGTCTCGAGTTCGCGCACGCGCGCAACGCTGTCGCCGACGCGGCGGCTCTCGAAATAGGCCAGCGGCAGCCGCATCAGGTGCCGGAACAGCCGCGCGCCGAGCTCGACGTCGATCCGGTTGGAGGTGTGGGTGAACAGATAGGTGCGCAGGCCCGACAGCACCGCCTCGAACAGCGCGATCAGCGCGAGGCCCGCGACCATCACCTCGAGCGTCGACAGGCCGCGATGCACCAGCACCTTGTCGATCACGACCTGGAAGATCATCGGGGTCGCCAGGCCGAACAGCTGGATCACGAAGGATGCCAGCAGCACCTCGATCAGGATGCGTCGGTACTTGCCGATCGCGGCGACGAACCAGCCGAAGTTGAAGCGGCGAGCCGTGTCCGACAGCTCTGCGCGCTTGGCGATCAGGATCAGCTTGCCGGACCAGATGGCTTCGAACTCGGAAAACGTCAGAAGACGCGGTCCCGCGTCGCTCAGCCCCTGGATCAGAACGCCGGTCTCCGTCACCTTGCCCAGCACGGCAAAGCCGCCATCACTGAGCACGGCGAGCGTCGGCATCGGCGTGGCCTTCAGCCGTGCCACCTTAGAGATGACGAGCCTGGCCTTGACAGGAAAGCGCGCGGTGGCGCGCAGGAGATCATCGACGGAGAGCGCATCGCTGCGGCCGGCCTCGTGCTGGATGCGGCCGGGATCGGCGACGATGCCGAGCAGATGCAGCGACAGCGCCAACGCCCATGCACCCTGATCCGTACACGCCTGCATCGACTGATCCCGCCTCGTGGTTCGACGTCCCCGCCGCCACCCTCCGAGCCCGGCGTTCGCATGGCGTTAAGTCGGATGCTTAACGGGGGATGCACGCGGGTCCGTGTGGCTACGGGTTGTCGCGACAGATGGGCCTCATGGTTCGAGACGCGCCGCGCATGACGACCTTGCGTCGCATCGGCCTCATCGGCGCGTCGCTCCTCACCATGAGGGTCAAAAGCCGACGCCGACACCCCACACCGGGTCATGAACACGCCGACCGGCGTGCTCGTGGAGAGGATCAGGCACCGACCGCGGCGCGGCATTCCGGCTGAGCGTCCGACTCGCGCGCCTCGCCCTGAGGAGCCCGCCGGAGGCGGGCGTCTCGAAGGGCGAGGCCCGCTACTCAGGCCTCAAAGTTGGAGACAGCACTGCGCGTTGCCTCCGCAGACCGTCACGCCGCCATCGGCATCGCCAGCGTGCGCTGCTGCAAGGTCTGGCCCTGCGTGAACGCGACGCTCGACGAGCCGCCATCGGTCAGCGAGGCGATCGCCTGGACGAAGCCGGAGGCTGCGCCGGAGAGATCGTTGACGTCAGACGTCAGCTTCAGGCCGGACGACGTCGTGGTCGTCGTCGCCGCCAGCTTCTTGGCATCGCCGACATTGTCGATGGTGATGGTGTCGCCCGCCGCCAGCAGGGTCGCAAGGCTGACCTCGAAGGTGGTCTGCCAATATTGGCCGGCCGCGGAGCCCCAGGGGTTGCGGACCTGCAGCATGCCGTTGGCGCTGTTGTAGCCGTAGATCGACATCGCATGGCTCGCCACCAGCGTGGTCTTGCCGGTCGAATCCTTGGCGTTGGTGTAGGACGACAGGATGACGTCGTCTCCAGCAGCGAGGCTGGCCGCGATGGTCGCCAGCACGCTCGATGTCGCATTTCCGGTCGTATAGCCTGTCACGCCGAACGACGAGTTGTAGACCACCTTGCCCCAGGAGCCGCCCATGGCGCGGAAGTCGGTGATCTGGGTGGCGCCGGTGATCGCCTCGAGCGCGATCTCGGGAGCGCCGCCATTGCCGATCGTGGTGTAGGAATTGCCGTAGTTGATGGAGTTTCCGGTATAGACGCCGCTGGCCTGCAGCTCGGCATAGGCCTTCTCGGCGAGGCTCGCCCAGATCGCGGTGCCGCCATTGTTGAAGATGTTGCCGCCATTGGCGAGCGCGGTATTCACGGTAACGTACCGCGCGGCGCCGTTGACGTAGAAGCGCACGCCATAGCTGCCATTGCCGTTCACGGTGAACATCGACGAGATCACCGACTGCTCCTTGTAGGCGACCTCGGCGAGGCCGGCGAGCAGATAGCAGTCGCCCAGGTAGCCCTGGTTGATGTCGTTCATGCTTGCGCCGGCGGCCGCGAACAGCGGCTTGGTCGAATTGCTGTAGGACACCGAGAACTGGGTATTGCCTAGAATGACCCTGGACGACGGCAGGTCGGTGCCGAGGAACCATTTCCCGATGAGCTCGGCGAACTGCAGCTCGGTCGCGCCGCTGGCAAGGTTGCCGAGCGCGACAGAGCCGGCAGCACCGCCGGTCCAGGTCGCGTTCGCGGCATTGCCGTTGACGAAGGCCTGGGTGATATAGGTCAGGTAGCTCGACGTCGACACGCCGTTGTTGAGATTGGCGGCGATGGTCTTGAGATCGGCGAACTGGCTGGCGCTCAGCCTGGTCTTGGTCGCGGCCAGCGAGGCGTCGATGTCGGTAAAGACCTTGAGCAGGCCGGCATAGGTGACGGTGCCGTTGGTGATGGCGGCCGTCATGTCGGCCTTGATCGCGGCATTGGTGAGGGTGTTCACCCAGGCCGGCACCGTCGTCTTGGTGGCCGTCGTTCCGGCGACCGTCGTGGTGGTGGTCGTCTTCACGCCCGTGGCGGCGATCGATGTCGTGGTGGTCGCGGTCACGGTTGCAGCCACGCTGCAGAAATTGCCGAAGACGGCGATCGCCGCCGATGAATCCGCGGCCGGGGCGGCAGGCGGCGCCGCGGCGGCTGCCGTCGCCTGATTGGCCAGCCAGAGCGGGGTGAGGTCGGGTGTGAGCCAGCTGTCGTTCTCGAAGAATCCGGTCTGGTCGCTCGTATTGTCGGTCTGCGGCTTGCGTAGGCCCTGCAGCTGGATCGGCATTGGTCGAGGCTCTCCGTGAACGATGGGGTCTTTTCCTGATCGGCATCGCGATCAGTTGCCATCGTTCGCAACAGCCGTTGCCGCGAAGCTGCACGATCCGTTCGAATTTTAGAAACTTGTCTCGATCAGCAGTATGGCTTCACCGTCAGGTCGGTAGGAGTTTACGGATCGGCAGCAAATGATACGGAGGCCGTATTGGTACGGGTTCGCTCGTCGGGGCTGGGCGCGCGCTGCCGCCGATGTCCCCACTGCTTCGGCTTACTCCGTCACTCCGAGCGCAGCGAAGCAATCCAGACTCCCGCCTACGACTCTGGATTGCTTCGCTGCGCTCGCAATGACGGGGAGATAGCTTACGGACACCCGCGCATGTGCGCTGTTCGGGACCAGCCGGCTCGATCGAAAGGCTCTGCCGGGCCCGGATGTCACGTGCCTCCGATGGAGCTCACGGCATGACGTGGAGAACGCGCGCCTCGGCCTCCGCAACCGGTCGCTCGCGCGACGTCCAGGCGCACTCGGCGAGCGCCCGGTCGATCAGCCGCATGGCATCGGTCTCGCGGCCCCGGTCGAGCATCAGTTCGCCGGCAAAGAAGCTCGCCTCGCAACGCCGTGTCCTGCGCATGGCGGGCGAACCGCGGTCGGCTGCTGCAAGCACCGCCTCTGTCGTCTCTTGCCCGAGGAAGAGGCGAACGATCGGCGCCGGCCATTTGCTCATGTCGAGCCGCTTCGCCCGGTCGGCGAGTTCGCTCGACAGTCCGGCGCGGCGGCGCGCCAGGTCCAGCCATAAGGCCGCATCGGCATTCCGGGGATCCATCTCGCCGAGCCGTCTGAATTCCTCCTGCGACTGCTCGAGCAGACCGGCCTGGAAACTTGCAATCCCCAGTGCGCGATGGGCTTGCGCGCGGAGACCGTCGCGCACCGAGCCTGACGTCGGCGCCGGTCCGCTGTCGCGCGGACGAGTGTCGGCACGATTGAATGCCGCGAGAAAATCGGCCGAGGACTGCTGAACGACGGCCTTGTAGTCGTCGATCGCGTGGTCGACGTCGCCCTTGCGAAGGTAGGCTGCGGCACGCGCGAAACGGGCCTGGAGCACGTGCGGCGCAGCCGGCTTGCCGCGCTCGATCACGTCGGTGCAGCCGGTAATGCGCGCGTCGATACCGGGATCGGCCGCGTTCGTGCAGCGCTGCACGGCCGCCGATTGCGCATGCTCCGACAAGACGAAGATCGAGCCGATGATCAGCAGACACCCCACAAACGAGCGCCATCGTCGCGTAGTCATGAATTGCCCCCTTGGTATTTCGTTGTGCAGCGATGTTACCAAGGCCGATCCGGCAAACCACAACTTGAAATTGCGTTCGCGAAACATCGTTCAGCCGGTGTAAACGGGATCGCAGACTCGCGCGCCCTCATGCGCGATCAGCGTTCTCCAGCCTTGCAAGCCGCGTGATGCTTCAATCGGCGATTGTGGCGCCTGGTTCAGGCCTGACCAACGCCTCGCGGGCAAAGCGCCGACGGGTTGCGGCTGATTTAACTGGATGATCGCCTACTTCGCCTCGGCGATTAGTGCCGCCAGCAGCGTCAGCTCCGCCTCCAGGTCCGTCTCGACGTCCGCCGCCTTCACCTCGGTGACGCGATAGTCGCGGCTTTCCAGCCACGCCCGCCGTTGGACGCGGTCTGCAACGACGCCCTCGCTTTCCTCAGTCCCGACCAGCTCGATCGCGAGGCGGTGGATGAAGGAGACGAAGTCCGGGATGTGGCGGCCGACCGGGGTCTGGCGCTTGAACTGGCCGGCGAAGCGGCGGTCGCGCGAGAGCGCGTGCCACAGGATGCGCTCGGCATCGGTCGGATTGCGGCGGAGCAGCCGCGCCAGCCCGCGCAGCGAGCCGCGCGAATCCGGCAGGTTGGCCACCGTGCCCTGCTCGGCGATCAAGGCGCGCAGCCGCGTCGCCTGCTCACTGTCGAGCACGCCGCCCTTGGCCGGTCCCTTGCGCCCCTCGGCGATCGCCATGACCACTCCGTGCAGGGTGTGGATGTCCTGCCGCGACGGCTCCATGCGGAAGAAGATGTTGCGCAGATTGACCAGCATGGTCTCGCGCTTCTCGGCGGGCCGCAGGAATTCGACCCGGTCGAGCTCGCGCACCAGGTTCTCGAAGAATGCCTCCATCTGGTTCTGGGAGGCCCGCTCGGAACGCTCCGGCATCGCGAACGGCAGCGCGCCTGATGTCACCAGCTTGAACCACTCATAGCCCATCAGCAGCACCGCCTGGGCGAGGTTGAGCGAGGCGAAGCCCGGATTGACCGGATAGGTGATGATGCGGTTGGCGCGGGCGACCTCCTCGTTGGTCAACCCCGCCCGCTCGCGGCCGAACAGAATCCCAGCGCGGCCGCCCGCGGCGATCTGGCCCTGCATCTCCCGGGCGGCCGCCTCGGGCGCCATCACCGGTTTGGCCTGGTCGTGGGCCCGGGCGGTGGTCGCGAACACCAGGTCGAGGTCGGCGATCGCCTCCGGCAGGGTGTCGAACAGCCGGACATGGTCGATGATGTGGTCGGCCCCGGCCGCGGCCCGCTGGGCTGCGATGTTGGGCCAGCCGTCGCGCGGATTGACCAGGCGCAGCTCGGAGAGCGCGAAATTGCCCATCGCACGCGCCGCCATGCCGATGTTCTCGCCGAGCTGCGGCTCGACCAGGATCACCACCGGGCCTGCGATCTCCAATCTCACCTTCGTCTTGTCGGTGCCCGACACGATCAATCCTCAACTGCCACGTCACATGAAAAGCGCCAGCGCCGCGCCCTGCCCGCTCCGTTGGCCCGGCTGGCGAGAATTCTCAAGCAAAATAATCGGCTTAGCCAAGAATTTTACGGTTTGCACGAAACTGCAGCGGCTGGCCTCGCCGCCATTGCCCAACGCATGAGCGGGCTGCGAAAATCAGCACCGGGCGCATACCGGGTGCGCTTCCGCCCGCGGTGCAGCAGTGCTATGACGCGCTCGATTTCACAAGCGCTTCCCATTCCTGGCGCGCTGTTCCCAAGAGGCCCCATCGATCATGGCAAAAATCAAGGTGACCAACCCGGTCGTCGAGCTCGACGGCGACGAGATGACCCGGATCATCTGGCAATACATCAAGGACAAGCTGATCAACCCGTTCCTTGAGATCGATCTGCAGTATTTCGACCTTGGGATGGAAAGCCGCGACAAGACCAACGACCAGATCACGATCGACGCCGCCAACGCCATCAAGAAGGTCGGCGTCGGCGTCAAGTGCGCCACCATCACCCCGGACGAAGCGCGCGTGAAGGAGTTCGGCCTCAAGGAGATGTGGAAGTCGCCGAACGGCACCATTCGCAACATCCTCGGCGGCGTCGTCTTCCGCGAGCCGATCATCTGCAAGAACGTGCCGCGCCTCGTCCCCGGCTGGACCAAGCCGATCATCATCGGCCGCCATGCCTATGGCGACCAGTACCGCGCCACCGACTTCAAATTCCCCGGCAAGGGCGTCCTGACGATGAAGTTCGTCGGCGACGACGGCACCGTGATCGAGAAGGAAGTCTTCAAGGCGCCGGGACCGGGCATCGCGATGGAGATGTACAATCTCGACGAGTCGATCTACGACTTCGCCCGCGCCTCGCTCAACATGGGCCTGTCCAAGAACTATTCGGTGTACCTGTCGACCAAGAACACCATCCTGAAGGTCTATGACGGCCGCTTCAAGGACATCTTCCAGGAGGTGTACGAGAAGGAGTTCAAGGACAAGTTCGAGGCCAAGAAGATCACCTATGAGCACCGCCTGATCGACGACATGGTCGCGGCGGCGCTGAAATGGTCGGGCGGCTATGTCTGGGCCTGCAAGAACTATGACGGCGACGTGCAGTCCGACACCGTGGCCCAGGGCTATGGCTCGCTCGGCCTGATGACCTCGGTGCTGATGACGCCGGACGGCCAGACCATGGAGGCCGAGGCCGCCCACGGCACGGTGACCCGCCATTTCCGCGAGCACCAGAAGGGCAAGGAGACCTCGACCAACTCGATCGCGTCGATCTTCGCCTGGACCCGTGGACTGTCCCACCGCGCCAAGCTCGACAACAATGCCGAGCTCGCCCGGTTCGCCTCCACCCTGGAGAAGGTCTGCGTCGACACCGTCGAGGCCGGCTACATGACCAAGGACCTCGCGCTGCTGGTCGGCGCCGACCAGCGCTGGCTGTCGACCACCGGCTTCCTCGACAAGATCGCCGAGAACCTGACCAACGCGATGGCGGCGTAAGTTTCCCCACTTCCGCCGATCACCCCCACCAGGATATGACGGGTCGCGCCACAAGCGCGGCCCGTTTCCATATCCGCCGCCGCCATCGAGGAACCCACCCATGCGCCTGATCCCGACGCCGTCGCTGCTGCTGCTCTGCGCCCTGACCGGCTCCGCCCATGCCGCCGAGACCACGATCCCCGATGCCCTGGTCGCGGCCGGCGAGAAGCCGGTGCTGACGCTGCATGCCGAGGGCGCGCAGGTTTACGAATGCAAGACGGACAAGGACGGCAAGCTCGCCTGGGCGTTCCGCGAGCCGATCGCCACCCTGTTCGAGAACGGCAAGACCATCGGTCGCCACTATGCGGGGCCGAACTGGGAGCATCAGGACGGCAGCGGCGTGACCGCGCGAGTGGTCGGCACCGCGATCGGCGCCACCGACAACGACATCCCCTGGCTGAAACTTGCAGCCACCGCCCACAAAGGCAGCGGCGTGCTCTCCGAGGTCACCACGGTGCAGCGGATCAACACCGTGGGCGGCAAGCTGGAAGGGGCTTGCGAGACGGCCGGGCAATATCGCAGCGTGGCCTATTCCGCGGACTACGTGTTTCTGCGGAAGGAGTGAGCGAACGCCCAGCCTCGCTCCGGGCCGAAATCGGACCGTGCAGACCGAGGCGGGCGAGCAGCGCGGGGTTGTCGGGAGACCTCGACAACCTCAGGTTAGTCGGTCATGTGAATTGTGGGGCTCGGGCGGTATCCATTTTTCCCAGTTTTGATGTTCAGTTCGGCTTGGCTCATTTGTCGTGGAACACCATTCTTGAACTCGGGTTGGTAAGGCTGCCGTGCCGCTTTGGTCAAACAAGGATCTTTACGTTTATCACGGCACGGACAGCCGCTCGGTCGGCGCGACGTCGGCGACATCCGGGAGCATCCTGACCTTCAAGGTGAACCTCTCGCTGTGCCGCCCCTTCACCGACTTCGGGCAAGGCTTCTACGTGACGACGAACCTGCATCAGGCCAAGCAATGGGCGAACACGCGGACTCGGGCCGTCAATCTCAGCTTACCGGTGTCCGCGTCCGCAAGCGTTGCAACGATCCTTCAATTTCGGCTCAGTCGAGACTGGCTGGCGGGTTTGGAAGGCCTGACATTCGTTCTGGACGCCGCAGACTTCTGGGCCTTGGTCGACGACTGCAGGAGCGGATTTCCGCCGCACCAAAGAACCGGAACCAAGACTGCTTACGAGGTCGTCTACGGACCGGTAACGCTCTGGCCTCAAAAGCTCATCATCAAGGATTGCGACCAGATAAGCTTCCACACGCCTAACGTGGTCAATAGCTTACCTGACCCGGTGTTGTACGAGAAGGCGAATGACAGTGACCCGAAGCGCACTTTGTTCTAGAGTGCCGCGGTAAGCTTGTTCGAGGTGGAACATGCCATCCCAACAGAAGGCCGCCCCGTTGCGTAGCGCTGGGAAGATTGCAGACCTCGGTCCTGACTACCCTCCGCTATATTGGAGCTGGGTCGAAGAGTGTCTGCGCGAGGTCTTTCACAAGTCGAAGGCCGAAATTCAGCAGACCTTGCAGCGGTCTCGCAAGGGATTTGGCAAAGCTCCCGACGATGAGGCGCTGATGCTCTATCACACCTCCCCGCTTCAGCTGGCCGCCATCTTGGCGGGGGCGGCCGATCGGCCGCTGACGGCGGACGAGTTGCTTGCCTATGCGAAACTCCAGAACCGCCGACGAGCGGATCGACCGAGCCCGGACGAGATCTTGCAGGCGCACGTCTCGGATCCGCGGCAAAGCCTACGAACGGCCGGTCAATAGGCGGCTTTGCACCTCCTCGCCGACGGCCAAGATAATTCTGCTGGACGAGCGGCGCCCAACCAAGCTCAAAGCCCCAGCCGATCCCTTACCCGGCCGGCGATCACGGCGCCGGTCACCGCAACCGGCCAGAGGGCATGCAGCGGGATCGGCTTGATGCCGGTGACGGGCATGTCGATCTCGGTCGGCGCGCCGCCGACCAGACGGCGCGCCAGCTGCGCGCCCATCGCGGTGGATAGCGCCACGCCGCGTCCGTTGCAGCCGAGCGAGATCAGGATGCTTTCGGCCGGCTCATGCACGTGCGGATAGTGGTCCTTGGTGATGGCGAGCCGGCTGTTCCAGCCGTGGGTCCAGGCTGCGCCCTTGAGCTGCGGCCACAGCCGCTCGGCATAGCGCATGAGATAGGCGACGTCGGCCGGCGAATTGATCCAGCGCATCGGGCCGCGGCCGCCCATCAGCAGGCGGTTGTGCTGGTCGATGCGGTAGTAGACCGTGATGTGGCCGCTCTCATACAGCACCGATCGCGTCGGCATGATCGCGCGCACGACCTCGTCCGGCAGCGGCGCGGTGGCTGCGATCGAGGAGAACACCGGGATCACGGTGCGGCGGAGCTCCGGCCAGAGATCGTCGGTGAAGCCGTTGGTCGCGATCAACACCTTGTCGGCGTGCACCACCGCGCGCGGCGTCTCGATGCGCCAGCGCAAACCCTCGCGGCGCAGCGACAGCGCCGGCGTCTCGCCATGAACGGCCGCGCCCGCCGCGATCGCCGCGCGCGCCAGCCCGCGCGCATAGTTGAGCGGATGCAGATCGCCGCCGCGCGCGTCGAACATGGCGCAGACATAGCGGTCGCTGCCGGTGACCTCGCGCAGCTTCTCACGGTCGAACACCGCGACCGGCATGCCGCGGCGGATGCACTGCTCGGCGGTGCGTTCGATCGCCGCCGCGCTCGCCTCGTGATAGGCCGCCCGCAGCGTGCCCTGCTGCCGCGCCTCGCAGGGAATCTGGTAGCGGCGGATCAAATCGTGGGTGAAGTTGGTCGTGCCGTAGGCGAAGTCGATCATGCGGCGACCGAGCTCCGGGCCGAAATCGGCCTCGATCTGATCCGGGTCGTGCTTCAGGCCCGGGTTGGTGTGGCCGCCATTGTTGCCGGAGGCGCCCCAGCCGGGCTCCTGCGCCTCCAGCACCACGCAGTCGGTGCCCTGCTCCGCCAGATGCAGCGCGGTCGAGAGACCGGTGAAGCCGCCGCCGATGATCGCGACCGAGACGGTCCTGTCGGCGTCGAGCGGCGGTGTCGCGGCCGGCGCAACGGCCGTGTCGGCATAGACCGAGGGCGGCAGCGGAAGGCGAACGGGGCTGGTCATGGCGGATCTCGCGAAACTCACAGCGGATGCAACACGCGCCGCAGGAAATCCTGCGTGCGCGGGTGCTGCGGTTGATTGAGCACGGCCTGCGCAGCCCCCTGCTCGACGATGACGCCGCCGTCGATGAACAGCACGCGGTCGGCGACCTCGCGGGCAAAGCCGATCTCGTGGGTGACGACGACCATCGTCATGCCGTCGTCGGCCAGCTTGCGCATCACGCTCAGGACGTCGCCGACCAGTTCGGGGTCGAGCGCCGAGGTGGGCTCGTCGAACAGGATCGCCTTCGGCTGCATCGCGAGCGCGCGCGCAATCGCAACGCGCTGCTGCTGGCCGCCCGAGAGCTGCGGCGGATGCACGTCGGCCTTGTCGGCGAGCCCGACCTGGGCCAGCAGCGCCCGGCCGCGCTCCAGCGCTACGGCGCGCGGCTCCTTCTTCACGTAGAGCGGTCCCTCGATGACGTTGTCGAGCGCGGTGCGATGGGGAAACAGGTTGAAGCGCTGGAACACCATCGAGACCTGGGTGCGGACCGACACGATCGAGCGCGCTTCGCGGTCGACGCGCAGGCCTTCCACGCTGATCGTTCCGCGATCGTAGCTTTCGAGCCCGTTGATGCAGCGCAGGATCGTCGACTTGCCCGAGCCGGACGGCCCGATGATGCAGACCACCTCGCCCTTCTCGACCGAGGCCGTGATGCCCTTGAGCACCTCGACCTTGCCGAAACTCTTGTGCACGTCGGACAGCTCGATCATCGCTTGCCCGCCCGCTTCTCGAAGTGCCGGACCAGCAGGATCAGCGGCACGCTCATGGTGAGATACATCAGAGCCACGAGCGTGAAGACGCTGGAGTTCTTGAAGGTCGAGGACGCGATCAGCTTGCCCTGCAGCGCGAGCTCGGCGACCGTGATGGTCGAGGCCTGCGAGGAATCCTTGAGCATCATGATCATGACGTTGCCGTAGGGCGGCAGCACGATGCGCACCGCCTGCGGCAGCACCACGCGGCGCATGGTCGTCCACCAACCCATGCCGATCGATTGCGCCGCCTCGATCTGTCCCTTGTCGATCGCCTCGATGCCGGCGCGGAAGTTCTCGGCCTGATAGGCCGAATAGGCGATGCCAAGTCCGAGAATGGCGGCCTGCAGCGCCGACAGGGTCACGCCGAAATCGGGCATCACGAAGTAGAGATAGAACAACAGCACGATGATCGGCACGCCGCGGATCACGTTGATCAGGCCCGCGCTCAAGCCCGAAAGGACGCGGATGCCGGAGACCCGCATCATCGCCCAGACGAGCCCCAGCGCGGTCGACAGCAGCAGCGATCCCAGGGTGACGACGATCGTCAGAACCACGCCGTTGAGCAGGATGGGAAAGAATTCGACGGCGTCGTGCCAGAACCTGCTCATCGCCCGCTCAACCCTTCAGGCCCCATTTGTCCAGGATCTTGTCCACGGTCCCATTCGCCTTCAGCTTGGCCAGCGAGGCGTTGATCTTGCCGAGCAGTTCGGTATCGCCCTTGCGCACGCCGATGCCGACCGAGCCGACCGTGACGGGCTTGTAGCTGGCAACGAGGCGCGCCTCGGGAAATCCGCCCTGCTTGAGATTGTAGGCCAGGATCGGATAGTCGGCGAAACCGGCCTTGAGGCGGCCGGTGTTCACGTCGCGCAGGATGTCGGGAATGGTGTCGTAGGCCTTGACCTCGGAGAACAGCCCGGACTTCTTCAGCGCATCGACGAACGCGGTGCCGACCTGCGCGCCGACCACCTCGCCCTTCAGATCCTCCTGCGAGGCATAGGCCTTGGTGTCGGCCTTCGGCACGATCAGGCCTTCGCCGTAGGTGTAGATCGGGTCGGAGAAATCGACCACCTCCTTGCGCGGCGGGGTGATGAACATCGCCGCCGCGATGATGTCGATCTTGCTCGAGGTCAAGGACGGGATCAGCGCCGAGAACTGCATCGGCTCGATCTGCACGGCGACGCCCGCATCCTTGCCGACCTCGGTGATCAGGTCGACCATCACGCCCTGGATCTGGTTGGTCTTGGTGTCGAGGAAGGTGAAGGGAATTCCGGTCGGGGTCGAGCCGACCTTCAGCACCTGCTGGGCCGACGCCGGCGCGACGGCGGCCAGCGCGAGCGCCGCCACCGCGGCCTGGACAAAACGCTTCAACGACATCGCATCCCCCTTCTGGTTAAACCAATCCCGGCGCGTGGCATCCATTGCGATGGCAGCCGTTGCAGGTCGCGCCGTTTCAGCTTATTTTCACCAATATGAAAATTTGGACATACTTTGGCGGATGATGCAAGCTGTTTTCATGCACATGAAGGAAGCGGCCTGACGTGAGTGACGGCACGAGATTGCGCAAACCGCGCGCATCCAAGCCTGCGGCAAACGGTAAGGCGCCGTCCCGGCCGGCCGCCGAGTCGGCCGAGCCGCCGGTGGATGTCGCGGTCGGCCGTCGCATCCGCGATCTGCGGCGCCTCAGGAAATTGTCGCTCGAAACCGTCGCGGCCGAGACCGCGCTGTCGATCGGCTTCCTCAGCCAGGTCGAGCGCGGCCTGTCGTCGCCGTCGCTGCGCGTGGTCGCGACGCTTGCCGACGTGCTCGGCGTCGGCATCGCGGCACTGTTCGGATCCGGCGCGGGCGGCGATGCCGCCGCGGACTCGGTCGTCACACGCGGGCCGCAGCGCCCGGAGCTCAAGCTCTGGCGCACCGGCGTGTCCAAGCAGTTGCTCAGCGCGGCCGGCGGCGACAGCAAGCTCAATCTGTTCCTGGTGCATCTCGAGCCCGGCGGCTCGACCGGCGACGAACTCTACACCCATGACGGCGAGGAAGCCGGTCTCGTGCTCGAAGGCGAGATGCTGCTGACGGTGGACAGCGAGACCTGGTCGCTCAAGGAGGGCGACAGCTTCCGCTTCGCCAGCCGCAGGCCGCACCGCTTCTCCAATCCGGCCGACGACGCCAAGGCGGTCGTGCTGTGGGTGAACTGCGTGACCTGAGCGGGCTCACGCCTCGCGATAGTCCAGCAGGATCAGGCCGACCAGCACGAACGCCACCGGCCAGACCCAGGCCGCGGCGCGGCTGATGCGGCCGTCCATGCGCAGTTCCAGCCAGCGCGCCCAGCCGGCGGTGATGCCACAAAGCGCCAGCGGCGTGTGGCTCATCTCGATCAGCAGCTGGTCCTTGACGTTGGCGATCGCATGCGAATGCGTCATCAGCAGCGCGCCGCCGGCGGCGACCGTCAGCGGAAACACCAGCGCGGCCCGGCCCGCCTGTTGGCCGCGCAGCCGCACCCGCCATTCGAACAGGCCGAACAGGATGATCAGCACCACGAACAGCCGGTGCTGCGCCACTTCGGGATCGCGCAGCGAAGCAAAGAAGCCGATCGGACCGAGCGGCCAGGCCATCTCGTCGGCGCGCAGGAACAGGAAGGCCGCCATCACCAGGAACAGCAGCGGCCAATGCCGCGCGAAGCGTCCCCAGGAGAAGCGCTCGATCAGCGCCAGCACGCCGATCAGCACGACGAAGATGCCGGCCCAATGATGGTTGTATTCCGACCAGGCGATGTCGGCGGCGCTGCGCGGCAGAATCACGCCCTCGCCAGGCACATAGGCCTGCGGCGCGGTCACACGCTGGGCGTCGGCGGCGTCGATTCTCGCCTGCAGCTGCGAGATCGTCAGCTGATCCACGGACGGGCTGGTCAGGCGAGGCCATTGCGGCGCGGCGCGCTCGACGATCTCCGGCCAGCTCAGGCGGTCCTGGCTGAGATCGATGCCGGGCGGCAGCGACGTCAGCGAGCCCGCGGTCAACAGCACCGTCAGCCCGATCCCGAGTTCGACCTCGACGAAGCGTTTCATCCGCAGCAGCGGTGCTGCGCCATCGCGGCGGCGCAGCCGCTCCACGGCGAGGAAATTGCCGGCGCCGAGTGCGAGCAGCATCACGAGCATCGCGACCTTGGCCGAGGTCATCACGCCATAGGCGGTGCCGTAGATCGCTGCGAACGAGCCGAGATAGGCAATCGCCATCACCGTGCCGCCGAGCACGATCGCAGCCACCGAGGCCATCGACATCAGCGAATAGCGCCGTCCTATCAGCCGCTGGTCTTGATCGGAGTTGCAGCCGTTCAGCGCCATCAGGAAATACGGCAGACCGCCGATCCAGACGCCCGCCCCCAGCATGTGCAGGAAGTCGGCCGCCAGCAGCGGCCAGCGCACGTCGAGCCGGCTCGCCGCATGGGTCAGATTGAGTTGCAGCAGCAGCGCTGCGGTGGCCAGCGCCATCAGCGCCACCACGCGCCATCTGGCCCAGGTGCCGGTCCGGGCGAGCGCGGCGATGCCGAGCGCGCAGGCCGCGACCGCCACGCCGGAGCGTGCGAAATCCGCCCCGGCCGCCTCGCGCAGCGACAGATCGAGCGTCCCGGTCAGCGCCGCCATGTTGACCGCGAGCGCGGCCAGCACGGCGGCGAACCAACCGAGCGCGCTGCGCCGCAGGACGCGTTGGCTTCGCTTGCCGACCACGATCGCGTCAGCGGAGAGCTTTTGCTGCAGCGGCCGCAGCAGCAGCAGCTGAAACGCCAGCCCGCCGATGGTGAAGGATTGCGCCAGCAGGGTCAGCCCGCGCAATACCACCGAGAGATAGCCGAAGATGTCGAGGAACAGCGCCATGACGACGGAGCGACAGCTATCGCACGTTGAACGGGATGTCGCCGCGGGTGATGTGGCCGTCGACGCTGAGCACCTGCCATTGCAGGTGCCACACCCCGGGGCTGAGCGGGCGCGCCTGCGCGTCGATCTCGTCGGCCGGCGCATCCGCGGCGGCTGTCAGCGCCTGCTCCGCGCCGTCGGGCGCGCGCAGCTTCAGGCGCGAGCGCGCGTGATCGATACGGCTGTTGAAGCGCAACCGGATCGCGGTCGCATCCTTGTCGATGGTCGCACCCGAGGCCGGCTGCGAGGACACGATGATGGCATGGGCCGATGCGGCACCGGGAACGGTCAGCAGCAGCGCGGTGAGGGACGGCAGGACGCGGAATCGGATGACGGACGGCATGGGATCAATCGACGGCGGGCGGGAAGAGAACTTCACCGTTTTATTGTATGGTACTCCCGTGTTCCGCAAGTAACCAAAAAGTCGTGACCGCGCGCCGGCCGGGAGGCGACGCCTGCGGCTGAGCCGAGAGCGAGTCCCTCGCATCGCCTGCAACGGACCTGGCGGCTGTCTCCTTGGCCGGCCCTGCCCTCCCGGCATCCCCGAACAGCGAAATTCAGGGTCGAATCGTCAAGCACTTCGCTGTATGCCTCGCCGCGTCATTGCCGTCCGCTGCCGGGATCGTCTCCTGCGCCCGCCGGCCAACGTCGTCCGTCGAGGAATGCCTAAGGAAACCGCCATGCCCGCCTATCGCTCCCGCACCTCCACCCATGGCCGCAACATGGCCGGCGCCCGCGGCCTGTGGCGCGCCACCGGCATGACCAACGAGGATTTCGGCAAGCCGATCATCGCCGTCGTCAACTCCTTCACCCAGTTCGTACCCGGCCATGTGCATCTGAAGGATCTCGGCCAGCTGGTGGCGCGCGAGATCGAGAAGGCCGGCGGCGTCGCCAAGGAGTTCAACACCATCGCAGTCGACGACGGCATCGCGATGGGCCATGACGGCATGCTCTACAGCCTGCCGTCGCGCGAGCTGATCGCCGACAGCACCGAATACATGGTCAACGCGCATTGCGCCGACGCCATGGTCTGCATCTCCAACTGCGACAAGATCACCCCGGGCATGCTGATGGCCGCGATGCGGCTCAACATTCCGGCCGTGCTCGTCTCGGGCGGACCGATGGAGGCCGGCAAGGTCAACATCGCCGGCAAGCTGCGCAAGGTCGATTTGATCGACGCCATGGTGACCGCGGCCGATGACAAGGTCTCGGACGCCGACGTCGAGGTGATGGAGCGTTCGGCCTGCCCGACCTGCGGCTCATGCTCGGGCATGTTCACCGCCAACTCGATGAACTGCCTCACCGAGGCTCTCGGCCTGTCGCTGCCCGGCAACGGCTCGGTGCTCGCGACCCACGCCGACCGCCGCGGCCTGTTCGTCGAGGCCGGTCATCTGATCGTCGATCTCGCCCGCCGCTATTACGAGCAGGACGACGCCTCCGTGCTGCCGCGCAACGTCGCCAACTTCAAGGCATTCGAGAACGCGATGAGCATGGACATCGCGATGGGCGGCTCGACCAACACCGTGCTGCATCTGCTCGCCGCCGCGCATGAGGGCGAGGTCCCGTTCACGATGACCGACATCGATCGCCTCTCGCGCAAGGTCCCCTGCCTGTGCAAGGTCGCGCCCGCCGTGGCCGACGTGCACATGGAGGACGTGCATCGCGCCGGCGGCGTGATGGGCATCTTGGGCGAGCTCGCCCGCGCCGGCCTGCTTCACACGGAATTGCCGAGCGTGCATTCGACGTCGCTGGCGGCGGCGCTGGAGCGCTGGGACATCCGCCGCACGGCGAGCGACAGCGTCAAGAACTTCTACATGGCCGCGCCCGGCGGCGTGCCGACGCAGACAGCCTTCAGTCAGGACCGCCGCTACGAGGAGCTCGATCTCGATCGCGAAAAAGGCTGCATCCGCGATCTCGCCCACGCCTACTCCAAGGACGGCGGCCTCGCCGTGCTGACCGGTAACATCGCGCTCGATGGCTGCATCGTGAAGACCGCGGGCGTCGACGCCTCGATCCTGAAGTTCTCGGGTCCTGCGCGCGTCATGGAGAGCCAGGACGCCGCGGTCGAGGCGATCCTCACCAACAAGATCAAGTCGGGCGACGTCGTCGTCATCATCTATGAAGGTCCGCGCGGCGGCCCGGGCATGCAGGAAATGCTGTATCCGACCAGCTATCTGAAGTCGAAGGGCCTCGGCAAGGCGTGCGCACTGATCACCGACGGCCGCTTCTCCGGCGGCACGTCGGGGCTGTCGATCGGCCACGTCTCGCCGGAAGCGGCCGAGGGCGGCCTGATCGGCCTCGTGCAGGACGGCGACCGCATCGAGATCGACATCCCCAACCGCAGCATCCATCTCGCGGTGTCGGACGCAGAGCTCGCGAAGCGCCGCACGGCGATGGAGACGAAGGGGGATCAGGCCTGGAAGCCCGCGAAGCGCGCCCGCAAGGTCTCGACCGCACTCAGGGCCTACGCCGCGTTCGCGTCCAGCGCCGCCAAGGGCGCCGTGCGCATCGTGAAGTAGTTCATGCAGGAGATGACGGCCTCTTCCGATCTGCGAGATAGCAAGCGCATGTGACGAACGGAGTTTTGCTCTCGCTATCTCAACTTCGTCATGGCCGGGCTTGTCCCGGCCATCCACGTTCTTCGGCGCGCTGAGCACGACGTGGATGCCCGGGACGAGCCCGGGCATGACGGTCAACTAACCATAGGAGTTGCGCGTCGCGAGTGCCCGCCCCTCGCCATGAGCACGCGGCTGATGCCCAACCTGCAGCGCCGCCCCCGGAACGTGCCCCTCTCCATGAACACGCCTCTTGGCGCGTTCATGGTCGGTATGCAGGACCGCCTTGGGTGCCAGAACCTCATGGTGAGGAGCGCCGCGCCAATCAGGCCAATGGCCAAGCAAGGTCATCGTTCGCGGCGCGTCTCGAACCATGAGGCCGCACAGTCGGGGCCTCGCCCTTCGAGACGCCCGCCTCCGGCGGGCTCCTCAGGGTGAGGGTGAAGACGGAACCCAGACGAGAGATTTCGCCCATCAATACGCCTTCGGATCCCCGCTATCATTTGGATGCGCAAACGCCTTCTGCAGCACCGGCGTCATCGGGAAGTTGAAGTTGACGCCCTTGGGCGGCACCGGGCTCATGAACCATTTTGCGTACAGCGTCGCGATCTCGGGGCTCGTGTAGAGCTTCGTCGTGGCGCGGTCGACGACGGCCTTGAAGGCGGGATCATCCTTGCGCAGCATGATGCCGTAGGGCTCGGGCAACGAGAACTGGTCGGGCGAGATCGCGAAGTCCGACGGCGTCTTGGCGCTTGCGACGAGACCTGCGAGCAGGATGTCGTCCATCACATAGGCGTCGGCGCGGCCGTTCTCGACCATCAGGAAGCCCTCGGCGTTGTCCTTGGCGGCGACGACGTTGAGGCCGAGCTGGCGGGCGGTGTTGGCCTCGTAGAGCTGCTTGATGTTGGTGGTGCCCGAGGTCGAGGCCACCGTCCTGCCCTTGAGATCGTCGATGGTCTTGAGCCCGCTCGCGGCCTTGGCGACGAAGCGGCTGGCGGTGAGGAAGTAGGTGTGGGAGAACGACACCAGCCGCTGCCGCTCGATATTGTTGGTGGTCGAGGCGCATTCGAGGTCGATGGTGCCGTTGGTCATCAGCGGAATGCGCGTGGCCGACGACACCGGCATCAGCTTCACCTCGAGTTTGTCGAGCTTGAGCGTCGCCTTGATCTCGTCGACGACCTTGCTGCAGATGTCGAGTGCGAAGCCGAGCGGCTTCTGGTTGTCGTCGATATAGGAGAACGGGAGCGAGGTCTCGCGGTAGCCGACCGTGATGGCGCCGGTCTCCCTGATCTTCTGCAGAGTGCCGGTCAGTTCTTCGGCGAACGCGGGTGCCGCCAGCATTGTTGCAACCAGTGCGACCGCGACGAGACGTGCGTACTTCATGGATCTTCCTCAGCAGGAGTGCGAGTTGCCTAACCAAAGCAAGGACTGCGCCAGGAAGCGGGCCGGCTTGCCCGAGCAGCCTTGCGGAGGCCGTCGTTTGGGCGTCCGCTCCGTCGTTCAAACATCTGCAGGCGGGCTGGCGGCCCGCCCCGATCCGCCGCACAATGCCCGCAAGGCACGACGGAGGCGCACATGCTGTTCATGGTGATCGAGCGTTTCAAGGACCGCGACCCGATTCCGGTCTACCGCCGCGTCCGCGATCCCGGCATCACATTTCCCGACGGCCTGAAATATCTCGGCAGCTGGATCGAGCCGAACTTCGACCGCTGCTTCCAGTTGATGGAATGTGACGACGCCCGTCTGCTGCAGCAATGGATCCTGTCCAACGCCCGCGACACCGGCATGACCTTCGAGATCGTGCCGGTGGTGACGAGCGCGGAAACGCGCGAGGTGGTGGCGCCGTATCTGGACGAGGCGTGAGCACGGGAGAACGCGCCCAATCAGTCGCGTAGGGGTGGGTAAAGCAGTCGCCCGCAGGGCGGCAGCGTGCCGACCGTCCATCAATGGACTTGCGGCTGCAATGGCGGGCACGGCGCGCGAGCGAACCGCACGAGAACGTTACATCGCGGCGCGCCTTTGCCCAGCCTACACCTACAACGAATTCCCCTACTCCTCGAACGAAAACAGCTCGATCGGATCGCTGAAGCCGCGCACCGGGAATTCGCCGACGCGCTCCAGCGCGAACGGCCCTTCGACGAGTTCGGCAAACGCCCGAGACATCAGCACGGGACGACCGACCTGCTTGGTCAGCGCCTCCATGCGCGAGGCCATGTTCACCGCCGGTCCGATCACGGTGAAGTCCAGCCGCGTGCGCGAGCCGATGTTGCCGTACATGACGTCGCCGACATGGATACCGATGCCGTAGCGCAGCGGCTCACGGCCGGTCTCGGCATGGCGCGCGTTCAACTCCGCCATCGCCTGCTTGGCGCCGGTCACGGCATGCAGCAGGTTGGCGCAAGCGTCAGGCTGGCTGAGCGGAAAGATTGCCAGCAGCCCGTCGCCGATGAACTTCAGGATCTCGCCGCCACGCTCCGTGATCGGCTCCACCATCGCGTCGAAATAGCCGTTGAGCAGATCGATGACGTCGTCGCGCGGCCAGTTGTCCGAGATCTTGGTGAAGTCCCGCAGATCGCAGATCATGATCGCCGCACTCACGGTCTCGCCGCTGCCGCGCCGCGTCGCACCGGCCAACACCATCTCACCGGCATGCGGGCCGACATAGGTCTCGAGCAAGGTGCGCGCCAGCCGGTTCTTGATGCGGATCTCGCTGACCAGCGCCAGCACCGGCGACAGCCGCTTCAGCGCCGCGATCTCGGTATCAGCGAAGCCGCCGCGCTGGTCGGTCGCAAAGGTGACGCAGTGTCGCTTGCCGAGCGTGTGCAGGATGGGCCAGGCGACATAGTCGGTGAGACCTTGTGCGCGCATGTCGTCATAGACGCCATGCTGCCGGCCGAGCGCCGGATCACCCGCGAGGTTCTCGCGGATCTCGTCGGCCCCGTCATAGACCTCGCTCACCGGGCTGCCGATAAACTCGGAGCGCGACCCGACATCGTAGTCGACGCGGTTGATCTCGGAGCTCTCCATCCCGTCGCTCCACACGATGCGCGCGCCGAGCCATTGCGGGTGATTGATTCGCACGTGCAACGAGGCCCGCTTCACGGGCACTCCGGCCTGCCGCAGCCGGATGCACATCTGCGCGAAGATGTCGTCGATGAAGCGTTCGTCGTGGGTGCCGCTGGTGAGCCAGTCCACGACCTCGTCGCCCAGGCGCTGGCCGAGGGTGAGATGGACGTCGGTTGCGGTCATGGCGGTCTCCTGGGCGGGCTCGGCAATACCAGGAGATGTCGTGGCGCAGCGCAGAAGAGTCAACCGATACCAAGGCATCGCGCCCCCGCCCGGATAGGCAGGTCCGAGCAGGAACGCGCGCCGAGGGAACTACGGAGGTCTTGCTGCCCTCCCAATGCCGCAAGGGGCGGATGCTGCACATCCGCCCCTTGCCTGATGGACCGCTCAGAAGTGGACCACGGTACGGACGCCGAGCACCACCGCATTGCCGGTCTTCACGCCTGCGCCGTTGAAGCCGCGCCCGCCGGGATTCATGACGTACTGGGCGTCGAACTTGAGGTTCATCCAGCCGGTCGCCTGCCAGCCATACCAGGCCTCGAACGGCACTTCATTGCCGCCGGCGTTCGGTGTGAGTGCCGCCGAATTCACGTGCGTCGTGCCGACCGCGAAGCCGACCTCGTCCTCGGGGCGGAACGAGAAGGTGCCGGTATGCTTGACGCCCCAGGAGATCTGATAGTCCTGATACGACGTGCGATGATCGGCGACGCTGGTGTTGAAGAAGGTGTACCAGCCTTGCGCCTTGGGACCATCGACGGTCAGGCGCTGCAGGATCGATTCGTAGAAGCCGTAGCGGCCCCGCTGGCTGCTGAGATTCTGATCCCCGACGCCGGGCCCGCCCGCGACGACGCCGATGATGCCCGGCAGGCCGCCGTCGATCGTCGACGCGCTGTCATACCAGCCGCCGAAGCGCCAGGTGCCGTTGAGCGGACCGCTCGGCTCCCACACCACTTCGACCGGAACCAGCACGCCCGCCGCCGCGCTGGACCGCGGAATGCCCGGCGCCAGATAGACCCCCGCATCCGACGTCGTCAGATAGTTCGGGTTGGCATCGTAGACGCCGACCGAGAGCTTCCACTCCTTGGTGAAGTTGTAGTGCACCACGCCGGCCCACTGGCTCACCGGCCAGTTGTAGATGTAGCCGCCCTGGATGTTGCCGGGCTGACCGCCGCAGAACGTCAGGTTGATGAACTCGCACTGGCCGAAGAAGAAATCGGAGCCGACCGGCAGCCGGCCGCCCTTGAGCACGAGGCGGTCGTTGAACAGCTTCTGCTGATAGTAGAATTCGGTCAGGCGCAGGATGTTGCCGCGGCCGAACACCTCGTTGGTCAGTTGCAGCGCCGGGATGCCGGCCTCGCTGTTCAGGTTCTTGCCGAAGCGGTCGACCAGCGTGATGCCGATCAGGCCGCCCTGGATGCCGGCGAGCTTGGCCATGTCGAACCTGGCCTCGAACCACAATTGTCCGGCATTGGCCGAGGTGTTGCGGGAGCCGCCCGACAGATTGGTGACGGCTTCGTCGCCGAGCGTGAGCGCGAGCGAGATGCCCTGCTCCTTCAATCTGGTCCGGCCGAGATCGCCGAACAGATACGGCCGCGTCCAGAAATCATCGACCCCGACATAGGGAATCGGAGCCTTGGTCGGCATATCTGCAGCAACAGCCCCGCTCCCCAGCATACAAGACAACGCAACCCCTACGCCGCACATCCGCGCGGTCGTCGCAAAACCACTCATTTTTCCTGCTCCTCGCAGCGTCCCCAGGCTCTGGCTGTTTTTCTGACGCGACCGGCCCAAAGCCTCGTCCCGGCGCGCTTCCCCTCGGCACAATCCCGGCCGCCGCTCATTCAAGGAGCGAATTCGTCAACCTGAGATTGGAGGGGAACCTTAGCAAGCGCTGAGATGCCCTTGAATAGTCATACTGTATTGATGAGTCGGTATATCAGTAACTGTGACATCAGGGTCACATACTGCGTCGCGGAATATGAGATTGCGGTCGTCCAAGGGGCGGCTGCGGAGGTGACAATCCAAGAGCGAGCAAATGTCCCCCAAGCCTCGCCAAATCGAGCGCCGCCCTTCCATCGCCGATCGCGCGGTGCCGTTGCCTGATCCGCGCTCGTCATCGACTCATCAGAGAAGGCGCCGCATGGAGCTGTAGGTCTCCGAATCGTCAGAAGCACGATGGGCCAGCCTTGCCGGCGGGATGATGGCTAACGTCTAGGCCAGACGGACCGCTCCCTGAGCATAAACACCGCTCAGCGGGGCAGCGTGCTTCGCAAAGCGTTCAGATCGGGCGAGTCGATTCCGGCTTTCAGGCAGGCCTCCGAGACACGTCGCGCCAACGCAGCCAACTCGCGTCTCATGTCATCCATGCCCGTCACCACCTCGCAAGACAGCCCTCGCCCACGGCGATCCTCGACACAGATCAGTCGAAGATCTTTCCCCTGCGGCACGGCACTGATCCAATATGGACCATCCATGAAGAAGAATTTCTCCGTGTCATGCTGCGTGACGATTTTCTCGAATGCCCGAGTCCACCAACTCGCGATCACCGCGACGAAATCATTCCAGCCTTCGGCCGGAAATTTCAGGCCATTGCCGAAGTCGAAATAGACGACGGCCGTGATCGACCCCATCTGGCTCTGATGAAGCGTGTCGGACTCGAAGACGATTTTCATGAGAGAGCTGCGGCGTTCCGACATGCAATCAGGAACTGAAACGAGCAAGGAACGCTTCAATCTCATCGTCGGCCGCATACCAATCGGGACCCCGCTCGCGATACAACAGCGCGAGGCCGAGCAGTTGCAGGGGCTGTCACCGACGAGATGGAGCTGTCCCTGCTTCGCGATCCACAGTTCGTCATTGCCCGGGATACGACGATCGACCTCGTATCCGAGCTTGATGAGGGTCAGATAGGCCGGCACTTCAGTGTTTCCAGCCGCCCCGATTCTCTGCTCCGTCACTGTGCTCTCCATGTCTCTGAGCGGTCGCCTACAACCAGTGCATCAGTCGAACAGGCTTGGCCTGATCCAACGCGCATGGTGCCCCCCCCTCGGATCTCGACCATGTCGATCGACACTATATCGTGGATGACCTGCGCCCGAAAACGAAACTGATGCAGCCCGCGACGAAACTCCTCGACGGACTGACCGATAGCAGGACACTCCGCGAGCAACTCAAAGGTGCGCACCGTTCAGGATGCATATGGCTCCGCTTGATCAACAGCGAACGCGGTCTCAGTCTGGTCAGAGATCTGCGCCAACTCTGTCCGCCTCCGAGAAAGAGTGTTCTCCGGAGTTGGGTCGCTCATGAATTCTTGCCCAGTCTCGACGAGCAGCGGCCCTACCATGTGCGCAACGAAATTGATCTCCATTGCCCCCGGATCGCCGCGCGGCTAACGGCGCATTTCATCCGCGACTTCAACACCATCGCCCATATCAAGAGCCGCGCGCAAAAATAAATCGCTTCCGAAAATCAGCAAATCATGTCTATTCTCTCCGCGTTCCGGTCCGGATGAGGGGCGTACGCGTCGTCACGACACGTTGGGCCGGCAATGCGGTGGACGTGAGGGCATCAGCGCGCCTTTCGGTGCGGACGAATGATGCGCTCGCGGACGTGAAGTCGCGTGGTCCTGACACCCCGAAGCTGGTGTCCAGCGCAAGGCGCGTTGAGCGCATTGTCGCGAACGGTGGCCAACAAGCCGGTGCACCGAGGAGATCGCGTATAAGCGTTAAAACCTCCGCGCAGGGAATGCCGGTTGATCGGCTTTGCCTGTGGTACCTGCCGCCTGCATTTTTTCAGCAGGCGGGCCATGGGTGAGGCCTTCACCCGGCATTCCCTGCGCCCTCATCATCTTTCGAGGGCGAACACCTGCCGCATGTCCCGGGCACGACCGCGCCGCGGAGGCGCCATCGCGCGCCCTGCGGTTTGACCGGTTGAAGAACGACGGAGTCCGAGTTCGTGCAGCCATGCGCCGTGATGCCGCTCTCGCCGTCGAACCAGCGCTCACGGTTCGAGCAGCGCCGTGAACACGCGGCGCACCTCGCTCTGCGTCTCGCGCACGCGCGCTTCCAGCGCCGAGAAGTCCGGCGCATCGCCGGCGCGCGCCATCACCCTCAGCAGATCGTCGCCGGCCTGGTCGGGCTTGAACTTGTCGCTGACGCACAGCCGCAGGATCTGCGTGAGGTCGTGATAGAGCCGCGCGGCCTGGCGCAGGATCACGGCTTCGGCCCGCGGCAGCACGCCGAGCCGCTCGGCATTGTCGAGCACCGCGAGCGAGCTGACGTCGAGAATCTCCGGACTGGTCGCGGCATGCACGAGCTGCAGATATTGCGCGATGAAATCGATGTCGACCATGCCGCCGGCGGCATGCTTGAGGTCCCACAGATCCGCCTCGCCCTTCTCGGCGGCGATCGCGCGGCGCATGTCGGCGACGTCACGGGCGATCGCAGTCGCATCGCGGGCACGCCGCAGCGCGGCCTGGATGATCGCCTCGATGCGCGCGCGGAACGACGGCGAGGCCGAGATCACCCGCGCCCGCGTCAACGCCATGTGCTCCCAGGTCCAGGCCTCCTGCTCCTGGTAATGCGCAAAGGAATCGATGTGCGAGGCAAGCGGGCCGGCGCGGCCCGACGGACGCAGCCGCATGTCGATGTCGTAGAGCACGCCGTAGTTGGTGCGCGAGGTGAAGGCCGAGATCAGCCGCTGCGTGAAGCGGGCGAAATAATGCGCGCCCTGCAGCGAGCGCTCGCCATCGGAATCGGGATCGTCGGCATCGAAATCATACAGCAGGATCAGGTCGAGATCGGACGACGCCGTCATCTCGCGGGCGCCGAGCCGGCCCATCGCGATGATCGCGGTCTCCTGGCCCTTGATGCGGCCGTGCTGGGCGACGAAGCGCTCGGTGACGAGGTCGTGCACGGTGTGCACGATGCCCTCGGCGACGTCGGCAAAGGCGGTCGCGGCCTGCTGCGCCGACACGGTGCCGGAGAGGATGCGCGTGCCGATCAGGAACAGGCTCTCCTGGCCGAACATCCGCAGACGGTCGAGGAATTCCTCATAGGTGCCGGCGTCCGCGAGCGTCGCGGCGAGGCGCTGCGACAGCTCGCGCCGGTCCGGGATGGCGCCGAAGAAGCGCGGGTCGATCAGGCCGTCCATCAGCCGCGGCTGCCGCGCCAGCATGTCGCCGAGCCGAGGCGCTGCGCCGAGCACGAGCGCCACCAGCGCCACGAGATCGCGGTTCTGCCCGAGCAGCGTGATCAGCCGGCCGCCGAGCTGCAGCGCCTGCAGGAAGCGGTCGAAGGCGACGACGGCGCGATCCGGCTCGTCGGCCTGTGCGAGCCCGACGATCAGCGCCGGCAGGAAGTCGTTGAAGGCGGTGCGCGTCGTGTCGGTGCGGAACACGCGGTACTCGCCCGCGAGCCATTGCTGCAGCGTCTTCGCGACCATCAGCGGATCGCGAAAGCCGAGCGCCATGAGATGTTCCATCAGCCGCGGCTCATCGGGGCCGGCGCCGTAGTTCACCGCAGGCAGGCTGACGGTCCCCGTGGGATCGCCCTCGAACAGCCGGGCATAGTGGCCCTGCACGACGTTGAGGTGGAACAGCAGATCGGCCGCAAAGCCCTCGCGGCTCCCATAGCCGAAGAAGCACGCGAAGCGCCCGACACCCTCCGCGTCGTCCGGCAAGCTGTGGATCTGCTCGTCGGCCATCATCTGCAGCCGGTGCTCGACCCGGCGCAGGAATTGATAGGCTACGCCGAGCTCGTCGCGCGCCTGCGCCGTAATCCAGCTGCTGGCAGTCAGCACGTCGAGCGCCTGCAGGGTCGGCCGCACGCGCAGCTCCGGATGGCGGCCGCCGGCGATCAGCTGCTGGGTCTGGGCGAAGAACTCGATCTCGCGGATGCCGCCGCGGCCGACCTTGACGTTGTGGCCCTCGACCGCGATCTCGCTGTGGCCACGATAGACCTGCATCTGCCGCTTCATGTCGTGGACGTCGGTCAGCGCCTGGAAGTCGAGATGCTTGCGCCAGACGAAGGGGGACAGATCGGCCAGCATCGCCTCGCCCGCGGCGACGTCACCGGCACAGATGCGAGCCTTGATCATCGCGGCCCGTTCCCAGGTGCGGCCCTCGCGCTCGTAGTAGTGCAGCGCCGCCTCGGTCGACATCGCGACCTGCGTCGAGGCCGGATCGGGCCGCAGCCGCAGGTCGACGCGGAACACGTAGCCGTCGGCGGTGCGGCTCTGCAGCAGCCGTGCCAGCGCCTGGGTGACGCGCACGAAGAACGGCTGCGGCTCGATGTCGCGCGCCAGCGAATTGGCGTCGGGATCGAAGAACACGATGAGGTCGATGTCGCTGGAGTAGTTCAGCTCGCCCGCGCCCATCTTGCCCATCGCGAGCACGAACAGCCCGCAGCCCTGCTCCGGATCGTCGGCATCGGCCGGCGCCAACCGGCCGCGCGCGGCCTCCTGCCGCAGCAGATGCCGCAGCGCCATCTGCACCGAGGACACCGCGACGTCGGTCAGCGCCGCCGTCACCTGCATCACCGGCCAGACGCCGCCGATGTCGCACAGCGCGATCAAGAGCGCCGCCTCGGATTTCAGCCGCCGCAGCAGGCTCATCACCTCGGCTTCGCTAGCCGCGGCGAACACCTCGCGGCCGGTGCGCGCGATCAGCTCGGCCAGATGCGCCTGCGGCGCGCAGCGCAGCAGGCGGTCGAGGCGGTGGCCGTCGGCGCGGACGAGGTCGAACAGATAGGGCGAGCACTCGGCGATGCCCAAAACGATGGTCCGCGCCCAGCCGTCGGCGAGCAGCGCGCGGAGCGATGCGGCCAGGGCTGGCTCGAGCTCGGCGAGCCAATCGTTGAGGCGATGTTCGGCTTTGTCGGGCGCACGGACATGCGGGCCGGCAACGAAACATCCGGCCAGACCGCTCTGCCCGTCCGCGTTTCCCGGCGCGGAGGAGGTCATGCGGCCTTCTGTGGCACATCCTGTGTCGGCGCCGCAAGCTTCGAAGACTGGCCCGCCGCGGCCGGCAGCACCAGCGTAGCGATGAGCCCGGGCCTGGCATCGCCCAGCCTGAGCTCTCCGCCATGCAACGTCGCCACCGCCGAGGCGAGGCTGAGGCCGAGGCCGGAACCGGGCAAGGTGCGGGACGCCTCGAGCCGCACGAAGCGCTCGACGGCGTGCTTGCGCTCCGCCTCGGGGATGCCCTCGCCGCGGTCGGTGACGCTGAGCAGAACCTGCCCGCCCTCGCGCCGCGCTTCGATCAGGATCTCGCGGCGGCTTGCCCCCGCCCCCGAATCGAGCGGCAGCGCCGCCGGCTTGCCGTATTTGATCGCGTTCTCGACGAGGTTGGCGAGCGCCTGGCTGATCAGCTCGCGATTGCCGTGCACCGGCGCGGCGGCCGCCTTGACGCGCAAGCTCATCCCGTCGTCTTCGGCGAGCGGCTCATACAGCTCATGGATGCCGCCGGCGACCTCGGCGACGTCGAACTCGACCATGTCGCCGCGCGCCTGCCCCGACTCCGCCCGCGCGATCATCAGCAGCGCATTGAAGGTGCGGATCAAGCCATCGGATTCCTCGATCGTGCGTTCCAGCGCCGCGCGGTACTCGTCCTCGGAGCGCGACTTCGCCAGCGCCTCCTCGGCGCGGTTGCGCAGCCGCGTCAGCGGCGTCTTGAGATCGTGCGCGATGTTGTCGGAGACCTCCTTGAGGCCGGTCATCAGCGCCTCGATGCGCTCCAGCATCGCGTTCAGGTTTTCCGCGAGACGATCGAGCTCGTCGCCGCTGCGGCCGACCGGAAGACGCCCGGAGAGATCGCCGTCCATGATCCGGCGCGTGGTGCCGGTCATCGCATCGATCCGGACCAGCACGCGCCGCGCGACGAAGATGCCGCCGCCGATGCCGAGCACGACGACCACCAGCACCGACCACTGCGCCGCCTTGGCGACGATGCCGAACAGCCGGCGGCGCTCTTCGAGGTCGCGGCCGATCAAAAGCCGGAAACCGCTCGACAGCTGCGTGACATAGACCAGCGCACGATGGTTCTGATCGCTGGAATCATCGAGCCGGCGATAAAACGTCTCCGACCAGCCGGACGAGCCCATCACGCCCGGTGCCAGCGCGTCGACATTGCCGGCGACCTGTTGTCCGGTGGGCGTGGTGAGCAGATAGAGGTTGGCGCCGGGGCGCAACGCGCGGCTCTGGATCGTGCCGACGATCCAGCGCAGGCCGCCGCGGGTGTAGATGTCGGTCAGTTCGCCGATCTCGGCGCTGACCGTGGTCGAGATCTGCTCGGTGATGAGGCGGCGGGTGTTCCAGGCGAAATAGCCGAGCAGCGAGGCCGCGAACAAGGCGAACAGCAGCAGATAGACCAGCGTCAGCCGGAACGCCGTGGTGCGGATCAGCTTACCGAAGGCCGTCACGGATCATGTACCCCGCGCCGCGGATGGTGTGGAGCAGCGGGCGCTCGAAACCCTTGTCGATCTTGGAGCGCAGCCGCGAGATGTGGACGTCGATGACGTTGGTCTGCGGATCGAAATGATAGTCCCAGACGTTCTCCAGCAGCATGGTGCGCGTCACCACCTGCCCCGCATGCTTCATCAGATATTCGAGCAGCCGAAACTCGCGCGGCTGCAGGGTGAGCTCGTCCTTGCCGCGGGCGACACGGTGCGACAGCCGGTCGAGTTCGAGATCGCCGACCTTGTAGGTCGTCTCCTCCGCCGGCCCGCCATGTCGGCGCGACAGCACCTCGACGCGGGCGAGCAGTTCGGCGAAGGCATAGGGCTTCGGCAGATAATCGTCACCGCCGGCGCGCAGGCCCTTGATGCGGTCGTCGACCTGGCCGAGCGCGGATAGAATCAGAACCGGGGTCCGGTTGCCATTGTCGCGCAAGGTTCCGATCAGCGACAGGCCGTCGCGCTTGGGCAGCATGCGGTCGACCACCAGCACGTCGTAATCGCCGCTCTCGGCCATGGCGAGGCCCTCCTCGCCGTCACTGGCGAGGTCGGCGACGTGTCCGACCTCGCGGAACGCCTTGACCAGATAGTCGGCGGACTCGCGGTCGTCTTCGATGATCAAGAGGCGCATTGCGGAAACGGGGACGGTCACGGTTGGTGTCCATCTACATGGCCCGGCCGCGGTTTCCGTGCAAGGCGGCCCGCACCCGGGGGGTCACAGACAGGAGAGTGGGCGGTGAAGCTGGGGGACTTCACCGCCCGAGTTCCTTCCGACGGAGGGGGGCATTGTTCCAACGGAAGGTGCGAAGGGAGCGGGACTTGCGCCCGCCCCCAAGGAGAATCGCCGACGCGGGGGCACAGGCCGGCGATCCCCCATCTCGTGAAGGCGTCAGCCCTTGGCCAGCGGCACCGCGACGAAGCGCGACTGTCCGCCGCTCTTCACACGCATCAGCACGCTGTTCTTGTTGTCGGCCTTCGCGGCATTGATGGCTTCGCGCACGTCGCCGGCCGAGGTCACGGACTTGCCGGCGACTTCGAGGATGACGTCGCCTTCCTTGAAGCCGCGATCGGCCGCGGCGCTCTTCGGATCGACCTCGGTCACAACCACGCCGTCCTTGCCGGCGCCGGCGACGCTCGAAGCCGGCGCGACCGTCATGCCGAGCCGCGGCACGTCGGCGCCGCGGGTCGGGCTGCCGCCATCATTGCCGCCGGTATCGGCCTTGGCCTCGATCGTGTTCGGCAGCTTGCCGAGCGTGAGGTCGATGGTCCTCTCCTGGCCCTTCTGCAGCACGTTGAGCTTGACCGACGCGCCCGGCGCGATGCCGCCGATGGTGCGGGCGAGTTCACGCGCATCCTTCACCGGCTCGCCATTGACCGAGGTGATGACGTCGCCGGACTGGATGCCCGCCTTCGCCGCCGGGCCGTTGGCCTGCGGCTCGGCGACCAAAGCGCCTTCGGCCTTCTTCATGCCGAGGCTGTCGGCGATGTCCTGCGTCACCGGCTGGATCTGCACGCCGATCCAGCCGCGGCTGACCGAGCCAGAGTCCTTGAGCTGGGCGATCACGCTCTTGACGGTGGAGGCGGGAATCGAGAACGCGATGCCGACGCTGCCGCCGGAGGGCGAATAGATCGCGGTGTTGACGCCGACCACGTTGCCGTCGACATCGAACGCCGGACCGCCGGAATTGCCCTTGTTCACGGGCGCGTCGATCTGGATGAAATCGTCATACGGGCCGTTGCCGATGTCGCGGCCCACGGCCGAGACGATGCCGGCCGTCACCGTGCCGCCGAGGCCGAACGGATTGCCGACCGCCAGCACCCAGTCGCCGATGCGCGGCTTGCCGTCGGCGAGCTTGGCGAACGGGAAGTTCGAGCCGCCCTCGACCTTGATCAGCGCCAGATCGGTGCGCTGGTCGGTGCCGATCACCTTGGCGCTGTAGGTCTTGCCGTCGTCGGTGGTGACCTCGACCTTGTTGGCGCCGTCGACCACGTGATTGTTGGTCACGGCATAGCCGTCGGCGGAGATGAAGAAGCCCGAGCCCTGTCCGGTGACGGCCCGGCCGCCGCGGCCGCGCCCGCCCGGCATGCCGGGAATGCCGTTCTCACCGCCGAAGCGGCGGAAGAAGCGCTCCATCGGCGAGCCCGGCTGGAACGGCGAATCCTCATCGGCGCTGTCGTCCTTGGCGACCTTCTCCTGGATGTTGACCTTGACCGAGATCACCGACGGCTTCACGCGCTCGACGATGTCGGCAAAGCCGATCGGCCGCGCCACCTTGCTGACGTCGTTCGCCACCTGCGCATGCGCCGAGGTCGAGAACAGATCCAGCGGCGTGCCCGACGGCGCGAAGCCATAGGTCGCAAGGCCGAGGCCCGCGACGACGGAGGCCATCAGCGCGAACTTGCGCGCCGAGAACAGGCCACGCCGCGGCTGGCGATAGGACGGAAGCGAGGACAGGTCGATCGGACGGTCGGTCATACGGTTTCTCCGCAAGCGATTTCGGTCTAGGGCTAAATTCTGGGTCCCGGGCTGTGCGCCCCGTTCGCTGGTGAACATGGGACCTGCCGCCTTACGGCGTGCTGGCTGCGGCGTTAAACTTCTGTAATGGACCGTGGCGAAGACTGCGGCAGAATGGCGCAATCGGCTAACCGCGGACGAAAACTGTCTGTGGGTCAGTGACTTGCGGCAGCAGCCGCCCGCCCGACGGCGACCATGAGTGTGGCCCGTCCGACCAAAGTCGTAGCGCATCCCGCGATCCTCTCGGGCGGGTTAGCCGAAGGCGTAACCCGCCGCATCGGTGCCCCGACCACCGCCGCAGCGGATGACGCCGCGCTCGATCCGCCCTCCCGCCCCGTGCCCGAATTCAGCCCGCGATGTCGGAAACAGGCCTGCCACGGGAAGCCACCCGCCCCTGTCCATGCGGCGCAAACTCCCACCCCACCCACACCCGTCATTCCCGCGACGGCGGGAATCCAGTACGCCGCGGCCTCTCGATCAACGACGGCCGCCGCGGAGGACTGGATCGTCCGCCTTCGCGGACGATGACAGCGGAGTGCGGCGCAAGTCGCGCGCCCCAACCCCTGTCATCGCGAGCATCTCCGTCATTGCGAGCGCAGCGACGTGTCCGCCGAAGCCCATCGGGCGCGGGCGGAAGCAATCCAGACTCTTTCCGCGGAGGCAGTCTGGCTTGCTTCGCTCCGCTCGCAATGACGCCCGCAGAGATATCCTGATCCACACTCTCAAACAGCTGATGGAGATGAGCACGATCATCCTCGCGGCGCAGTCCGCGCCCGAGCGATGCCCGACGTTTCGCCCTCATCGGAGCGAGGGCGCAGGGAAGACCGGGAGCTCGCCGCCCCCATGGCCCCCGTGCGAATGAAAAGCACGGGGTAGGAACCACAGGTTCGGCTGGGACATCCCGGCCCTCCCTGCGCGATGGTGTTACGATTATACGTGCTCTCCCCGGGGACCGGCCTCTTGACCCCGTCGCCAGCGGATCATCACCACCGGCTTGGCCTCAGCACCGGGAGGCCAGGACCACACGATTTCACGTCCACGGTCCGCCGTTTCGTCGGCGAGGCAAAACCCCGCTGCGGCAGCCCGCATCCATCGCATTCCATCCCGACGTCCGTGACGATCGCGATACGCCCCCTCGGCGGAACGGAACGGGGCGGAAGATAGAGGTGATTTGGGGTGGAAGGCAAGAGAATTTTTGATTTTCGGAATGTCTTGACGGGTTTTCGGAAGGTGGTGGTGATTTGGGCGACGGGTAGCTTAGGTTGAGCAACCATTTTACTCCGCCGCCCGCCCCCGACTATTCAACAAAATGGCGCACCGCTTTCGAATTGGCTATTAGACGCACAGGAATCGCCGTTAAGATAAGGGAGAAGCACAAAACTCCGCTCATCTTTGGGGGGGCAGCCGGAATGCAAGTCAAACGTTTCAAAGCATCAAAGATACATGGATACCTAAATTTCAATATACACTTCCGAAGTGACCTCACCTTCCTTACGGGGATTAACGGCAGTGGAAAAACTAGTGTAGTCCAATCCATCATCGCGCTGATCTCTCCTTCCTTTTCTGTACTCGCCAACCTCGAATTTGCATCTATCGAGGTCGAGGTTTTTCACGACGGAAAAGAGATACTGATACGAGCGGTTCGACAGCAGGACGGATCGACAAAACTATCCAGCCCTGGAGTGCACGAGACACTATCGCTTCGCCCCTTCATCGCTGACCCAGACGAGCCCCCCTATCGATCCACCGAAAAGGAATTAGAGTACTATCGAGATCTAACAGGCGCGGTCGCTAACCATCAACTGATGCAACTAATCAACAGTCTTCCCACACCTATGTTTTTGGACCTCGACCGCAGAGCAAGAGCCCTGCAAGAATACCGCAGCACCACCTCCGCCAGGCATAGAATTCCCCGACGCGGTCGAAACATCTTCTCGTTCTTTCTTTCGCAAAGCCTCAACCTTGCTGCAGAACTCGCGGAAACATCATACCGCGAAAACGTCATCGCAGTTTCCAGAATCGGTGATGAATTGCGTCGCCAGCTAGTACTGGACCTATTGGTATTTGACACCTCAGCAGAGCTACCACTTCACTTCGCCCTTCCTACCCGCGACGAACTCGCAACCCTAGCCGCCTTCAAGAAAAGCATAAATGACCTGCCATCGATCCTTCAGATACCGCAATCCGAGATAGATCGCAGACTTGTTCCATCCCTAAATGCCTTGGAGAAATTTTCTTCAGCGCTGCCACCGGGAACGAAGCTTCAGCGGCTATTCGATGACGGATCGGCAAACAGCGAGCAACTTAAAGCAGTAGTTGGATGGTCATCCACCAGGCCCCAACTTAATAAGCTCGTCAAAATGGTTGAACGACTCAAAGACTACACAGCAAAGAAGGAGCAGCTAACTGAAAAAATCAACCGATACATAGAAATCCTAAACGGCTTCTTCAGGGACAGCAAAAAAACGGTTTCGTTTGGAACTGACGGATATCTGCAGTTCACAATGCCACCAAGCGAAACGCCCAAGTCAGTACTAGCATTGTCCTCGGGTGAGGCACAGCTATTTGTCATTATGACCCACTTGTTCTTTAACCCTTTGGCTCAAGAGGGAAACGTATTCATAGTCGACGAACCCGAACTATCGCTGCACATTCAATGGCAAGAGCTATTCGTTAGCAGCGTGATCTCAGCAAACCCAGACGTCCAATATATAATGGCTACTCACTCGCCATCGATCATTCTTGAGAAGACAGAGAATTGCTTCGACTTAAGTCGATAAGCACGGGAAGGGAGGAAACAGTCAATGATAAGATACTCGCCAAAAAGCGCGAGAGCGATCGGCTATCTAAAGCAATTTTACAACGACATAGAAATTTACGTCGAAGACACTGCCTCCCCTAACACGCACCTATTAATCTGCCGCCGCATCTTAGGGCCGGAGGCACGCCTAACCAGCGTAACTCCTCTCGGAAGCAAAGAACAAGTCATTGCAGCCTGCCGTCTAGACCAGATCGAACCTAAACGAAAAAGACTCTATGTTATAGATGGCGACTTCGACCTTATCTTACGGCGTCCGAAGCCACGCCTTAGACATTTATACAGATTGCGAGCCTACTGCATCGAGAACCTGATTCTTAGTGAAACGGCTATCGAGGCAGTGTGCCTTCAAATCTCACCACTTAGCCAGCCACCAAAAGTGCACGCTCTGCTGGACTTACGGGCTTGGCTGACCACCCTTGCAAATAACCTGCGCCCTCTGTTCATCAGCTATGCGATATGCAACGAAATAGATCCCACAATCCAGACCGTCGGGGCTACGGTTTATTCGATGTGCATTAGCGAGGCAAAAGAACCCAAACTCGAAACAACTAAAGTATTTCGACGAATTCGCGCGATGTTGCGAAACTGTCGCGCTACCAGTAGCAGCACCGACATACGCGAAGTTCGTTCACGTGTGGAGGAGGTATTGTCAGGCGACATACGCGACTTGAAGTACGTCTCAGGTAAGGACTACATCCTCCCGTTGCTGTATCACAGGCTGAGGAATCTCTTCGAATTGCCAATTCGAGTCGAACAACTGAAGGTTCAGCTGGCTGCACAATATGAGCCATCGCAAGAACCATTCTATGCACGACGACTGCGGCGTGAAGCAGGCATTTGAGTAAACGGGCGCAACTTGGGTGAGCGCTCGCGCTCGACGGCGCGATCGTCAACGCGCAGACCGGCGCGCCGTCGATGCAGGCCTCGCTGGAAGGCCTGCGCACGCTGCTCGCGGCCCTGGCCACCCGCCTCGCTCCGGCGGCGCGATCCCGGTAGCGCGTCGGGCGGCTGAGCCGCAGGCGTAAGCCGCCGCTCTTTCTTGGCTGGGGATGGCGGATTACGCTGCGCTTATCCGCCCTACTCGTCCGGGTGCATGCAACACATCGCTCGCGCGGCCGCTCGGCTATCGCATATGAAGCTACGGGACTGTCTCAACGAAGACGCCTGGCAGTTAGTTACTCCGTCATGGCCGGGCTTGTCCCGCCTGCGCGGCCGAAGCCGCTTCGGCGCGGTCAAGGCCCGGGCATCCACGTCGGTCTCCGTATGCCGGACGACGTGGATGGCCGGGACAAGCCCGGCCATGACGATGTGGAGATGGACGAGCGTCCCACTGCTATCTTCAAACGCGAGAGCCCGCTCACGCCGCCTGCAGCGAGCCCAGGAACCGGCTCACCTCGTGCTTCAGGCGGCTGCTGTCGGCCGACAGCGAGCGGGCCGCCGTCAGCACCTGGCTCGACGCCGACCCCGTCTCCGACGCGCCCCGCTGCACATCGTCGATGTTGCGCGACACGCGCTGGGTCCCGTTGGCGGCGTGCTGGACGTTGCGGGAGATTTCCTGGGTGGCGGCGCCCTGCTCTTCCACGGCGGCGGAGACGGCGGCTGCGATCTCGGAGAGGCGGCCGATGGTGCTGCCGATTTCCTTGATCGACACCACCGATTCCTGGGTGGCGGCCTGGATGCCGGAGATCTGCTGGGCGATCTCGCCGGTGGCCTTCGCGGTCTGCTCGGCGAGCGCCTTGACCTCGGAGGCGACGACGGCGAAGCCGCGGCCGGATTCGCCGGCGCGCGCCGCCTCGATGGTGGCGTTCAGCGCCAGCAGGTTGGTCTGGCCGGCGATCGTGCTGATCAGTTCGAGAACGTCGCCGATGCGCGCGGCCGCCTTCGACAAGGTGCCGACGCGGTCGTTGGTGCGGTTGGCCTGCGCCACCGCCTCGCCGGCGATGCGCGAGGATTCCTGCACCTGGCGGGAGATTTCGGTGACCGAGGACGACAGCTGCTCGGCCGCGGAGGCCACCGTCTGCACGTTGGCGGAGGCCTCCTGCGAGGCAGCGGCGACTTCGGTCGAGAGGTCCTGGCCGCGTGCGGCCGTGCTGGTCAAGGTGCCGGCGGAGGCTTCGAGCTCGCGCGACGCGTGCGACACCGCATCGACGATCTCGCCCACGGCCTGCTCGAACTGGCGGGCGAGCCTGGACATGTCGGCCTTGCGCTGCTCCGACTGCCGCGCTTCGACGTCGAGCTGCTCGGCGCGCAGCCGCCCGGTCTCGGCCATGTTGTCCTTGAACACCTGGATCGCGGTCGCCATCGCGCCGATCTCGTCGTGACGGCCGCGGCCGGGAATCTCGACCGCGACGTCGCCGCTCGCAAGCCGCGCCATCGCCCGCGTCATCGACGCCAGCGGACCGACGATGCCGCGCGCGATCAGGAACGCGACCAGGCAGCCGAACAGGACGGCGGCGGCGCCGACCTGCATCTGCACCGACGTGGTGTGCGCGATGGCGGTCTCGGCGGTCGCGCGCGAGGCGTGAGACTCGGCATTGACGCTGGCTTCCGCGGCCTTGAGCGTGTCGACGCTCCGGGCGATCAGCGGCTCGATGGCATTGGTGTAGACGTCCTCGGACTTCAGCGTCGCGGCGGCGGTGGCCTCGAACGCGGTCTTGTTGAGCTCCAGCGAGGCCTTCACCGGCGCGATCGCCGACTGCACGCCGGCCGGCGGCGCAGCGCTCTCCAGCGCGGCCAGCCGCTGCTCGACATTGTCGACACCGGCGCGGAACGCCGAGGCCGACTTGGTGTCGCGCAGCGCCAGGAAACGCCAGGTCGCGATGCGCACGAGCTGGAGGCGCGCGTCGATGTCCGCGACCGCGGTCATGACCTCCGGCTCCTTCGAGCCGCGCGCGGCGATCGAGAGTTTTGCGGTCTTGGCGGCAAGGTCCTCGCCGCCCGGCAGCAGCGCCGCCCGGCCGGTCTTGATCTGCCTGACGGCGTCCTGCAGCTGATCGCGCAGCGTCTTCATCTGGGCGATGTCGCTGACGAGCTCGCCATAGAGCTTGCGCCGCTGCGCGGAGAGCGGGTCCTTCGCCGCCGCCTGCAGCAGCCCGGTCGCGGCCGCCTCGCGCTCCGCGGCCTCCTTGAGCGCCGGCTCGTTGGCATCGTGAATGTAGCGCAGATTGGCGCGCTGGATCGCCTGCAGATGATTGGAGATCTGCAGGATGCGCGCGGTGCCGTCGGACAGCGCCGACATGCTCGCGACCTGGTCGCGCACGGCCCACAGATTCCACACCGCAACGGCGGCCATGATGACGCTGACAACCACCAGCGCCGCAAAGCCGGCATAGAGACGCCCTCGGATCTTCAAACGGAAGCCCGCCATTCCCACTCCCCCAATGTCATTTTAGATGCGGGTCGCCGGGCGAAAGGAGATTGCCAGGCGGCCTGCACTCCGGAATCGATCGCCTGAGCGGCGAAATCAGCTAATTGTGTGCACGATGAGCTACATTTGCTAACAGATGGTTAGAGACTACCTACTCCTGATTGTTCGAACGACGAACATCGACCGTCCGTGCGACGCGAGCGGCCGCCACGCACACCGCTGTCGTCCCTGCGAACGCAGGGACCCATACTCCGCGGCGGGTGTTGTGAGACAGGACTGGTCCAACATCCCGCGCGACAACATCTCCCTGGGGTTATGGGTCCCTGCGTTCGCAGGGACGACAGCGGAGGGCTGGGTGACGGCTTGATGGGCGGAGAGTCCGTAGGGCGGCTTAGCCGCAGGCGTAAGCCGCCGCGCGGCAGTCGCGGCCGAAGATGGCGGATTACGCTGCGCTAATCCGCCCTACTCTCTCAGCTCGCTGGACGCCGGTGTGACGCGAGCGGCCACCACGCACACCGCTGTCGTCCCTGCGAAAGCAGGGACCCATACTCCGCGGCGGGTGTTGTGAGACAACACTGCTCCAACATCCCACGCGACAACATCTCCCCGGGGTTACGGGTCCCTGCGTTCGCAGGGACGACAGCGGAGGGCTGGGTGACGGCCCTGCGTTTGCAGGGACGACAGTGGAGGGCTCGGTGACGGCTTGGGGGATGGAGGGTGTAGCTCGGATGAGCGGAGTGATCAGACCGTAGGGCGGCTTAGCCGCAGGCGTAAGCCGCCGCGCGGCGGTTGCGGCTCGAGATGGCGGGTTACGCTGCGCTAACCCGCCCTACTCATCTCCCTCAGCTCGCCTTCACGCTGACGATGAACGCATCGACCTCGCGCTTCAGGGTCTCGGCCTGCTGCGACAGGTCGCCGGCGGCGTCGCGGGCGTCGGTGGCGAGGCGGCCGGTCTCGGCCGAGGTGGAGGTGATCTGGGCGATGTGGTTGGAGACGTCGGCGGTGCCGCGCGCGGCTTCCTGGACGCTCTTGGAAATGTCCTGGGTCGAGTTGCGCTGCTTCGAGGTGTCGACCTCGATGCCGGACATGATGGCGCTGATCTCGCTGAGGGTGGTGGAGATGCCGTCGATGGCGCCGCGGGTCTCGGCGGTGATGCCCTGGATGCTGGCGACGTGGGACGAAATCTCGTCGGTCGCCTTGCTGGTCTGGTCGGCGAGATTCTTCACCTCCGACGCCACGACCGAAAAGCCCTTGCCGGCCTCGCCGGCGCGCGCCGCCTCGATGGTGGCGTTGAGCGCCAGCAGGTTGGTCTGCGCGGCGATCGCCTGCACCAGCTGCACCACGGTGCCGATCTTCTCGGCGGCGTCCGACAGCGCGTGGATGGTGTTCTTGCTCTTTTCGGCCTGCGAGGCCGCGCCCTCGGCGCGCTGGGTGGCGTCGGAGACGCGGCGGCTGATGGTGCCGATCGAGCTGGTCATCTCCTCGGTCGAGCCCGCCACGGTCTGGACGCTGCGATTGGCGTGGTTGGCCGCGGCCTCGACCGCATTGGCCTTGGTGGAGGTGTCGTTGGCGGCGCGCGACAAGGTCTCGGCATTGCTCTTCAGCCGCACGGCCGAGGAGGCCACGCTGCCGACGACGTTGGCGACGAGTTCGTTGAAGCTGTGGATGCGGCCGTCGAGATAGCGCGAGCGCTCGCCCTGGCGCTGGGCCTCCTGCAGCTCGCGCTCGGAGAGGCGCTGGCGCTCGATGCCGTTGATCTTGAACACCTCGAGCGCGCCGGCGAGCTGGCCGATCTCGTTGCTGAGCCCCGAGCCCGGAATGCGGATGTCGTATTTCTGGTCGGCGACGTCGCGCATGGCCTGGACCATCGCGGCGAGCGGCCGCAGGATGCCGTTCTGTGCGGCGGAATAAGTCATCAGGCAGACGGCGCTGGCGAACACCGCGATGGCGACGCAGGCCATCAGGAAGTAGGAGAACGCCGACTGCGCCTGCTGATACATCAGCATCGCATGATCGCGCGCCGGACCGCTGAGGCTCGCGAAATCGGCCGACAGGCTGGTGATCTGGTTGTTGAGATAGAGCACCGCGATGAAGCCGGTGCCGCCGCCGATCGCCAACAGCATCAGAAGCGAGGCCACGACGCCTCCCACGAGGAAGCGGATCGTCAGGTTGCTGTTGGAGAACATCGGCTTTGCCCGGTCACGTCGGATGAAATGTCCTGCGCACGTTTCCAGACAATGGTAAAATAAGATGAAAGCTGGAGGCCACGCCGATCACGGGATGATCACGGGGTCCTCCGTAGGATTGCGGATCAGGCGGCCGGCGGCGGCTTGTCCGCGGCGAGCAGCGCGGTCAGCCGCGCCTCCTCCTCCGCCGTCAGCTTCGGCATCGCCTCCGCGTCGCGCCGACCGCGGCGGCGCACCTGCAGCCACAGCGCAAACCCGCCGCCGAGCAGCAGCACCGGCGGCAGCAGCCACAGCAGCAGGGTCTGGCGCTCGAAGCGCGGCTTCAGCAGCACGAACTGGCCATAGCGGGCGACCAGGAAATCCAGCACCTGATTGTCACTGTCACCTGCGGCGAGCCGTTCGCGCACCAGGAGGCGCAGGTCACGGGCGAGCGGCGCATCGGAATCGTCGATCGACTGGTTCTGGCAGACCATGCAGCGCAGCTCGCGCGACAATTCGCGCGCGCGGGACTCCTTCGCCGGGTCCGACATGATCTCGTCGGGCTGCACGGCATGCGCCGCCGGTGCGCTCATGAGCAGCAGCGCAAGCGCGATGGAGCTGAGACGACGTCGCATTTGCCCTACTCCGCCGGCTGCAGCGCGCGCGCGGCACGGGCCGGCCGCGGGGCACCGACGCGCAGCCGGCGATCCGACAGCGACAGCAGGCCGCCGAACGCCATCAGCACCGGACCGAACCAGATCAAGAGCACCAGCGGCTTGTGATAGATGCGCACGGCGAGCCCACCGTCGGCTGTGGTGTCGCCGAGCGAGACGTAGAGCTGGCTGACGCCGCGCGTCATCAGCGCGGCTTCGGTGGTCGACATGCCGCGGGTGGCGAAGCTGCGCTTCGACGGCGTCAGGACGCTGAGCTGGCGGCCGTCCTCGCTGATCACGAAGGTGCTGACGATCTCGGCGAAGTTCGGGCCCTGGCGCTGGGTCATGCCCTCGAACTTGATCTGGTAGCCGGCGAGATTGCGGACGTCGCCCGGACGGAGCGTAGAGATCAGCTCGCTGTTCCAGGTGGTCTCGCAGACGATGCCGAGCAGGGCTATGCCGAGGCCGGCATGCGCGAACGCGGTGCCCCACACCGAGCGCGGCAGGCCGCGGGTCCGGTGCAACGCCGTCTTGAACGGCACACGGGCGATGCCGGTGCGCTCGACCAGATCGACGAGCGCGCCTGTGATGACGAACACGCCGAGGCCGATGCCGAGCGGCGCCAGCGCGCTGCCGCCGCGCGCCCAGGCCCAGGCGATCGCGATCGCCACCAGCGCGGCGACGCCGGCCGCGAGCAGCCGTTGCATCGCCGCGACGAGGTCGCCGCGCTTCCAGGCCAGCATCGGGCCGAACGGCACCATCAGCAGCAGCAGCGCGAACAGCGGGCCGAAGGTGAGGTTGTAGAACGGCGCGCCGACCGACAGCTTGAAGTCGAGCGCTTCCATGATGACCGGATACAGCGTGCCGAACAGCACGGTGGCGCAGCTTACGGTGAGCAGCAGATTGTTGAGCACCAGCGCGCCCTCGCGCGAGATCGGCGCGAACAGGCCGCCCTGCTTCAGCGCCGTCGCGCGGCCGGCAAACAGCGTGAGGCTGCCGCCGATGAACAGCACGAGGATGCCGAGGATGAAGACGCCGCGCGTCGGATCGCTGGCGAAGGCATGCACCGAGGTGATGACGCCGGAGCGCACCAGGAAGGTGCCGAGCAGCGACAGCGAGAAGGTCAGGATCGACAGCAGGATGGTCCAGACCTTGAGCGCGTTGCGCTTCTCCATCACGACGGCGGAGTGCAGCAGCGCGGTGCCGGCGAGCCACGGCATCAGCGAGGCGTTCTCGACCGGGTCCCAGAACCACCAGCCGCCCCAGCCGAGCTCGTAATACGCCCAGTACGAGCCCATCGCGATGCCGAGCGTCAGGAAGATCCAGGCCATCAGGGTCCACGGCCGCACCCAGCGCGCCCAGGCGGCATCGATGCGGCCCTCGATCAGCGCGGCAATGGCAAACGAGAACGAGATCGAGAAGCCGACATAGCCGAGATAGAGCATCGGCGGATGCACCGCGAGGCCGATGTCCTGCAGGACGGGATTGAGATCGCGGCCCTCGATCGGCGGCGTGGCGAGGCGGGCGAACGGATTCGAGGTGGTCAGGATGAACAGATAGAAGGCGCTCGCCACCCAGGCCTGCACCGCGAGCACGCGGGCGCGCAACGACAGCGGCAGGTTGTTGCCGAAGGCTGCGACCATGGCGCCGAACAGCGCCAGGATCGACACCCACAGCAGCATCGAGCCTTCATGATTGCCCCACACGCCGGTGATCTTGTAGAGCAGCGGCTTCATCGAGTGCGAGTTCTCGAACACGTTGGCAACGGAGAAGTCCGAGGTCACGTGCAGGGTGATCAGCGCGACGAAGGACAGGCCCGCGAACACGAGCTGCGCCAGTGCGGCCGAGCGTCCGACATTCATCAGCGCGACGTCGCGCTGATGGGCGCCGAGGATCGGCACGGTGGACTGGATCAGCGCCAGCGCGAGCGCCAGCACCAGGGCATAATGTCCGCTCTCTGCAATCACTGCGTGGCTCCTGCGGCCGTCTTCTCGCCCTCGCGCATCGATACCGGACTCGGTGTGGCTGCGCCGGCTGGCTTGGCGCCTTGCGGCTTGCCGTAATCGTCCTTCCAATGGCCCTGTTTCTTCAAGGAATCGGCGACTTCCTTCGGCATGTAGGTCTCGTCATGCTTGGCGAGCACGGTGTCGGCCTTGAACACGCCGTCAGCGTCGAGCGCGCCCTCGGCGACGACGCCCTGCCCTTCGCGGAACAGATCCGGCAGGATGCCCTTGTAGGCAACCGGCAGCTTGGCGCCGCCATCGGCAACCTCGAAGCTGACCGCGAGATCGTCGCCGCGCTTCAGCGAGCCTGGCTGCACCAGGCCGCCGAGCCGGAAGCGCTTGCCCGGGCCGATATGCTTCTCCGCGACCATGGTCGGGGTCGAGAAGAACACGATGGAATCGCGCAGCGCGTTGAGCACCAGCCCGGCTGCGACCGCGAGCACGACCAGCGCCCCGCCGATGATCGTCAAACGCCTCTGCTTGCGTGTCATCCCAACATCCCGTTGGCGGCGGAAGAGCCGCTCATCCATCCAGCCCGAAAGTCTTCACGCCCTCGTTGAGCTGGCGCAACCGCTCGGCATCGCCCGCAACGGCCTGCCGTGCATCCGATAACGCTGATTTGGCCTTGTCGAGATCGCCCATCACGACATAAGCACGCACCAGCCGCAGCCAGCCCTCGACGTCGCCGCCGTCCTGCTTCAGTCGCGTCGCCAGCCGGTCGACCATGCCGCGGATCATCGTCTCACGGTCGCCGTCGCTCATGCCGCTGGCCGCGGCCATCGCCTCGCTCGGCAGCGCCGGCGCCTCGCCGCCGCCGACGCGGGCCAGCGCAGCGGTGACCAGCGGCCGCCACGGCGCATCCGCCGGGCCCCTGCTCAGCATCGCCCGCCAGATGGCGGCCGCATCATCCTTGCGGCCGTCCTGCTCGGCGGCGAGGCCGAGATAGTAATTGGATTTGGGTTCGGCGGCGTCGAGCGCGTGCGCCCGCTCGAACTCGACCTTGGCCTCGGCGGTGACGACGCCGCCGGCGGTGGCCGCCAGCAATTCACCGAGATCGGCGCGCTTCGCCGCGCCGTCGCCAGCATAGCTGATGACGTTGCGATAGGCGCGGATCGCGTCCTCGGTGCGGCCGAGTCGCGCCAGCACCGGGGCGAGTACGGCCCAGCCACGGCCGTCGGTCGGATTCTTCTGCAGATGCTGCTCGACCTGCGACACCAGGTTTTCCAGCGGCTGCGAGCCGTCCGGCGGCGTTGCGCGCGCGGTCAGCGGAAAATCCGGCAATTGCGGCGAGCCGAGCGGCAGATAGACGGCGAGCGCCACGATCGGCAAGCCAATCAGCGCCAGCACTGCGGCAGCGCGGCGCAGGCCCGCGCTCGGCTTCGCCGGGGCCTCGCCCTCCTGATCCGCAGCGGCAAGAAGGCGGCGGCCGATCTCGACCCGCGCCGCCTCGGCCTCGATCTTACCGATCAACCCGGTCTCGACGTCGCGCTCGATCTCGGCCAGTTGGTCCTTGTAGACCGCGGCCTCACGGCCGTCAGACGACGTCCGCGCGCCCAATCCGAGCGGCAGCAGGACGGCGAAAATCGCCGCAGCCGTCATCACGGCGAACACGAACCAGAGCGTCATCAGGCAGGGTTCCAGCAGCGCCCACCGGCGGGCGCTCGTTGCGCCGCTTTTAACCAGCACCGTTCCCGGCGGCAATTCACAATTGCCGCCCTGGTACCCCAGCCGTCCGCGCCAAAAAACTCAGGACGAATACGTAATTAGGGGACCTCGAAATCAGCGCTCTTGGCGAGGTAGCTGCCATGCCCGTTGAGGGCGACCAGGAAGTAGGTCCCCGGCCGGACCTCATTGGTGAGCCTGATCCGCAGCGAGCCGACCGGAACCGGCGAGGCAATGGTGGTGACGGGATCAGACAGCGGCGTCCCGCTCGTCTTGTCGACAAGCACGACCTTGGCCTTGATCATGAGGTTGCGATAAGTCGCGCTAACGACGCGATTCTCGACCTCGACGAAGTTGATGACGGAAATCATGGTCTTGATGAAAACGTCTGGAATTTGACCGGGGAACCTATGCGTGGCCCCGGGCCCGGGTCAACCTGAAATTGCACAAATGAAAGCGGCGCGAATATAGCAAAAAATCAGCCGGCGCGCGAAGATTTTCGCTCGCCGTTCGACGCGTTCTCGGCCGCCCGGCTCATCAATTGGGCGTAGTCGTTGCCGAACAGCACATGGCAGAAGCGGATCGCCGCCGAGACCTGCGACTGCCGGTAGGCACGCGCCCGCGCATCGCCGGAGCGCAGCGACTGCACCAGCGCTTCGGTCGCCTTCTCGACATATTGCTGCAGGTCGGTATAGGTCCGCAGCGTCACCTCGTTGATCGCGAGCTCGCTGGCATAGTTGCGGCACACCGCGACGAACTCGATCAGCGCCGCCACTTCCTCGACCTCGCTGGCATCGACGCCGGCGCCGGCCGGAATGTCCTTGTCGGCGCGCTGGCGCAGGATGCGGCGGGCGCGGCCCGGCACGCTGTCGATCTCCGATTGCAGGGCGTTGGAGATGTCGGCGCGGATCGCGGTGAGCTGCTTGCCCCAGGCGGACTCGGAGCGCAGGTCGAGCTCGGTGCGCAGGCCGCGCGCGCCGTCATGGAGCGATTTCAGCGTATCGCCGAGATTGGCGAAATGCCCGCGCCGGATGTCGGCGCGCAGGATTGCGGCGAGGTTGGCGAGATCGTTCAGCGCAATGGTGACGGCAACGCCGAACGGGGTCGCGGCGACCCGGAGCTCGTCGTCGGAGGCCGCGATCTTGGTGGCGAGGCGGATGATCTGCCAGGGCGCGGCGAGCCGCTGCATCACCAGCGACAGTGCGAACGGCAGCATCAGCGGCGTCTGCAGCGACGGCACGTTGATGGCATCGGTGACGGAGGCAATCTGGGAGTCGCCGAACACGCGGATGATGCCGGGCAGCCGGCCGTTGAGGCCGTCGAGCGCCTCGCGGTTCTGCAGCACGAGCGCGATCGGCAAGAGATCTTCGATCACGCTGGGCGCGCCGATGCGGGCGAGGGCGCGCTGGCGGTCGCCGGTGGCGTTGGGGCCGACGAGCTTCATCAGCGCCTCGGCAGCCGCAAGCTGCAGCTTGCGCGCGGCCATCTCGACCTCGCGCGAACTGTCGCTGTGGGCCGACATCCCAGCCTCGAATTCGGCATAGCGCTCGGGCGCCCCCTCGCGGCCGAGCCATTGCCAGACGGACAACAGCGAGGCGCGGCGGATCTGACCGGGACGCAACGGACCGGTGGAATCGGTGAGGAAGGGCTCGAGCGGTCGGAACAGCCGGCGCGGACCGTCGCCGCTCTGGCGGCGCTCTTCGCGCGCCTGAGCAGGCGGAGGCGCGGCCTCGACGGAGACCGGCGGCTGAGGACGGGCGGCCGCGGCAGCCGGAGCGGCCGCGGGCGCGGCGGGACGCACCACCTTGCGCAGCTGCTCGAGCACCAAGGTCGCCACGGCGACGTCCTGGCCGCGCTCGATGGCGCGTTCGAACTCGCGCATCAGCAGCGACTGCGCGTTCGGCGGCAGCTGCCCGAGATATTCCCTCAATCGCTCGTGAGCTGTCTGACCCATGCGCCGGCGTGCAAATTTCCACGGCGAGAGCGCACATCGCGCACCCCGGCCCCGATCATAGCGGCCGCGGTATTAAGAACACCTTTAGGATGGCGAATTTGCCGCCCGCTAGACGCCGGGCAATCTGAGTTCGGCCCGCAACCCCCCGGTCGGGGCGTCGCTCAGGCTCAGATGGCCGCCATACAGCGCCGCCAGGTCGTTGACGATCGACAGCCCGAGGCCCGATCCGGGCTTGGATTCGTCCAGCCGTTGGCCGCGGCGCGACACCTGGGCACGTTCGGCCGCCGACAGGCCGCGCCCGTCGTCGTCGACGACGATTCGCAGCATCGGCGATGCCCCTGGCTTGGCCGGCGGCTCCACCGTGACCGCGACGGAGACCCGCGACGCCGCCCATTTGCAGGCGTTGTCCACCAGGTTACCGGCCATCTCCTCCAGGTCCTGGCGCTCGCCGCGAAACCTCGCGGCGGGATCGGCGGTCGCCTCGACGACGATGCTGCGGTCGCGATGAATCTTTTCCATGGTGCGGCGCAGCGCCTCGATCGCCGGCGCGACCTCGGTGACGGTCGAGACGATCGTCACCCGCGCCGCGATCCGCGCCCGCTCCAGATGATGGGCGACCTGGTCGCGCATCACGTCCGCCTGTTCCATCACCTTGGCCGCGAACGGATCGGCCGCATGGGTGGTGGCCTCGTTGACGATCACCGACAGCGGCGTCTTGATGGCGTGGGCGAGATTGCCGACATGGGTGCGCGCCCGCTCGACGATCTCGCGATTGGCATCGATCAGCGCGTTGGTCTCGCGGGCCAGCGGCGCGATCTCGACCGGAAACTCGCCCTCGAGCCGCTCCGCGCGGCCCGAGCGGATATCTGCGATCGATTCCGAGATCCGCTTCAACGGCGCAAGGCCGTAGCGCACCTGGAAGATGGTGGTGAGCAGCAGCACGATACCGAGCGCGGTGAAGGTGCCGCCGAGATAATAGTCGAAGCTGCGGGTCTCATCAAAGATCTCGGATGCGTCGCCGGCGACGCTGACCAGAAATTTGCCATCGGAGCCGAGATCGACCGGGCGCTCGACCATGCGCAGATCCTGGTTCTCGGGCCCCTCGACATAGCCGATCCGGATACCGGCGGCGGTCAACTCGACGCCCTGCTCTTCGAGCTTGGGCAGCTTCTTGTCCCATAGAGAGCGCGAGGCCCGCACCTCCGATTTCTCGGTGTCGGTGCGGGTGATCTGCCAGTACCAGCCTGACAGCGGCAGATCGAACAAGGGCTCGCCGAGCGACTGGAATTGGTGGTCCGGGGGATCGTCGGGGGTCGCGACCTCGGCAATCAAGGTCCGCAGATAGAGATTGAGCCGGCGGTCGAAGGCGCGCTCGGTCGCGTTGCGATAGACCGAGGACAGTACGATGCCGGTGAGGGCGAGAATGACCACGAGCCACGCGGTCGCGGACAGGAACAACCGGGTGGCGAGCGAACTCTGGCGCATGACCGCAAACTAGCGAAACGACCGGCGCCCGGCCACCTCGAATGGCGGACGCCGCGATCGATCAGGCCCCAGCAGCCGGCGGCGGCGTGAGCAGATATCCCAGCCCGCGCACCGTCTGGATCACGTCGCAATCCAGCTTCTTGCGGATGCGGCCGACGAACACCTCGATGGTGTTGGAGTCGCGGTCGAAGTCCTGGTCGTAAAGATGCTCGACCAGTTCGCTGCGCGACACGACGCGGCCGGAATGGTGCATCAGATAGGACAGCAGACGGTATTCATGTGAGGTCATCTTGACCGGATTGCCGGAGACGCTGACCTTGCCGGTACGGGTGTCGAGCGTGACCGGGCCACAAGTCAATTCACTCTGGGCGTGCCCGGCCGAGCGGCGCAGCAGCGCGCGGATTCGCGCCAGCACTTCCTCCAGATGGAACGGCTTGGCCACATAGTCGTCGGCGCCGGCATCGAACCCCTGGACCTTGTCGCTCCAGCGGTCGCGAGCGGTCAGGATCAGCACCGGCATTGCCCGGCCATTGCGCCGCCAGGATTCGAGAACCGAAATGCCGTCCATCTTGGGCAGGCCGATGTCCAGCACGACGGCGTCGTACGGTTCACTGTCCCCCAGATAATGGCCTTCTTCCCCATCGAACGCACGGTCCACGACGTAGCCGGCATCACTCAAGGCCGTCGTAAGCTGGCGGTTGAGATCCGGATCGTCCTCGACAACGAGCAGACGCACGCTTGCCTCCAAAGCTGAACTGCACGATTTCCGCCCTCAAGATGAACCGGAAGGCCGTGAACCGTGCATGAACGGAACCCGATCGACCAGGTTACTTTTTGGTCATCTCGATCGGGCCCGTCGGCAAGGCCGACAGAATTGGGGCGGATATAAGCTCTGGGAGGCTGGGAAGAAAAGACTCGATCAGGTCGGCCCGGACATCGGCCGAGGCCCGGACCGGTGAAGGGACCGCGCCCCTCACCGTCGGGACCGAGGGAGGATTGGCGGTCTGCGCCCTCCCCTCAGGTATGGAAGAATGCGAACCAGATCAGCCCCAGGACCAGCAGGGCCAGTCCGGTCGAGATGGCCATCATGGCCAGCACCGACGGTCCGAGCTCCCCCTGTCGTGCTTCGGTGGGAGTCTCGACGATCTGCGGCGGTCGTCTGCTTGCCATGGCGGCTCATCTCCCTGTGTTTCACGTTCGACGGTAATGCGATCTATCGCGCTCCCCCTGGCAACGTCGGCCGCTAGATGATGTTCCTGGTGCGGCGCATGCCGCGACCAGTTAACGCCGATCGACAAATAAGTCCCCAGGCCGTGTTGAATCCGGGGGCTCGGGTGTTATCCTCGCCGGACGCCTCGACAGCGCGTGCCGTCGCAGCCCGGTTCGGAGCAAGCCGTCAGTTCAGAGTTAGGTGGAGTAGGTCATGGCCCCGCGCGCCAATTGGAAGGGTTTTCTGCGGCTGTCGCTCGTGACATGTCCGGTCGCGCTCTATCCGGCGACGTCGGAGTCCGAGAAGGTCTCCTTCAATCAGATCAACCGCAAGACCGGCCACCGCATCAAATACAGCAGGGTCGACGCTGAAACCGGTGAAGAGGTGGCGAATGACGACATCGTCAAGGGCTACAAGGTCGACACCGACACCTACATCGAAGTGACCAAGGACGAACTCGACGACATCGCGCTGGACTCGACGCATACGATCGAGATCGATGAGTTCGTGCCGCGCACCGACATCGACAGCCGCTACCTGATCCGCCCCTACTACCTCGTGCCGGACGGCAAGGTGGGGCATGACGCCTTCGCTGTAATCCGGGAAACCATTCGCAGCATGGACAAGGTCGCGATCGGCCGCGTGGTGCTGACCAATCGCGAGCACATCATCGCGCTGGAGCCGCTCGGCAAGGGCCTGATGGGGACGCTGCTGCGCTACCCCTACGAGGTGCGGGGCGAGCAGGATTATTTCGACGACATACAGGACGTCAAGATCACGAAGGACATGCTGGATCTCGCCAAGCACATCGTCGAGAAGAAGTCGGCCGAATTCCAGCCGGAGAACTTCGAGGACCATTACGAGGCCGCGCTGATCGAGCTCATCGACAAGAAGCGCGCCGGCGTGACGATCACGGCCAAGGCGGCGCCGAAGTCGAGCGGCAACGTCATCAACCTGATGGACGCCCTGAAGCGCAGCCTGGCCAGCGAGGCCGACACAGCGCCGGCCGCAGCCACGAAGGCGAAGGCCAAGAAGCCCAAGAAGCGCGTCGAAGGCCAGCGCGAGATGCTGCTGCCGATCAGCGGCAAGAAGGCCAAGGAGCCGCTGACGAAGGACGAGCCGAAGAAGACGGACGAGCCGAAGAAGGCCGAGAAGCCGGCCCGGACCGGCGCGCGCTCACGCAAGGCCGGTTGACGCGCCCGGCCGACGAGAGCCAGCGCGCGCAGCATGAGAGCGCCACTTCGCTGGCGAATCGTCCCCCGGCCAGTTCCGCCCGTCCCGACGGAGCGCATCCGTCAGCGAACCAGCACAGACAGCAGGTGCACTCGATTCGCCGCAGGAAACTACATGCGCAAATCGATTGAGTTTGTCAGGCAACATCAGGCGGCCGTCAGGCGCGGATTTGTGATCGCCCCGACACGGCCTGGATGCTTGCGCAATGAGCACGTCCCGCCTAGCTGTGCGGCGCGGGTAATGAACTGACACAGCCTCCAGGCAGGCGGGTCGATGATGATGGATGACATTGGCGGAGTCGTCCCAGGGGGCATACGGATGTTTCAGCACGATGCGAACCAGGGCCGAGCTTGGCACGACTAGGTCATGGCACGAGTCCAATTGTCAGAGCTTTCCGCATTCGCCGCCGTTGCGGACTCGCTGAGTTTCACCAGAGCTGCCGCTCAGATCGGTTGCTCCTTGCCGACCATCAGCCAGACCATCAAGAGTCTCGAGGAACGGTTGGAGGTTCGACTGTTCAATCGGACCACGCGCAGCGTGGCGATGACGGAGGCTGGGGAGCGCCTGCTGGCGGAGATCCAGCCGATTCTCGAACGCGTCGATCAGGCCATCGAGAGCATCAACGCGTTCCGCGACAAGCCGGTGGGAACGCTGCGATTGACCGTGTCCCGGGTGTTTGCCATCAGAGGGTTGAGCCCCCTGATCCGATCTTTCCTGGCCCAATACCCGGACATCCATCTCGAACTGGCCGTCGACGACACCAACAGCGACATCGTTCGCAACCGCTTCGATGCCGGCATCCGGGCGGGACACCGGGTCGAGCGCGACATGAAAGTCATTCGCGTCTTCGACGAGTGCAACTTCGTGGCGGTTGCCTCCCCCGGATATCTCGCCGCAAACCCGGCGCCGACCGTTCCCGAGGATCTCCAGGCGCATAATTGCATCCGTCATCGCATTCCCGCTGACGATACGCTGCAGCCGTGGATCTTCGACAATGGCGGCCATCGCACCGAGATCGCCGTGGACGGCTCGCTGATCGTCAATGACTTCGATCTGGCGCTGAATGCCGTGCTCGACGGCGTCGGCGTCGCCTACCTCGTCGAACCCATGATCGAATCTCATGTCGCCGAAGGGCGGCTGGTGCGGCTGCTGCCGGATTGGAGCTACGCCACGCCTGGGATGTTCCTGTATCATCCGAGTCGCCGGCAACCGCCGATGCCGCTGCAAGTGTTTCTCGACTTCGTCAAGCGATGGCGCAGCGGCGCAACGCTGGACCCGGTCACGCGCGAAGCGGATTACGGCAGCAACGGATTGATTGCGGCGAGGTCGCATCGATCGTCCATCATCCACATCGAACCGAAACGCAGCTGAAATACGATTCGAGGCCGGACAATCATCGCGCGCCGCCAGCGCCGCGCGAGAGTGAGCTGTCGTGCGCGCAGCGATCGATCACCACACGATGATTGTTCGGGAATCCCACCTACCCTATTCACGAATATCGCCATTAACAAATTGATACCGCGCGGTCACAAAGGCGGCGTGACCGCGTCGAATCTGGCGCGAGCGGGCAGCGTGTTAACAACGACCCAGTGAAACACGGGCCAACACCAGCACATTCATCAACTGCAATCGGCTCATGCACACTTCGTTCGATCATTCAGCAAATCGGACCGGGGGCCGACCGGAGCGTGGGTGTGAGAACAGCAATCTGGCGAAGCCAGGGGCGACACGCGGGGGGCCGTGTGGATCGCCGATCAACGGAGACATCGCAATGAAGACGATCAGGGGCCTGCTTCTCGGAACGGGAGCAGTGATATTATCCGCCGCGGCGGCTCAGGCCGCAGATCTGCCTCTGAAGGCCAAAGCCGTCGAATATGTGAAGGTGTGCTCGCTGTACGGCACGGGCTTCTACTACATTCCAGGAACCGACACCTGCATCAAGCTCGGCGGCTATGTGCGCGCCGAAACCGCGCTTTGGACCAACAGCAACTATGGCGGCGCCTATAGCGGCGTGGCCGGCGCCGACAACCGCCTGAGCAATCGCTATCAGATGCGTTCGCGCGAGGATCTCAACATCGATACCCGGACGGCGACCGAATACGGCGTGGTCCGCACCTATTTCGATGCCGTCCTGACCTGGACCTCGGGTTCCACCGCCGGCACCGGCGGCGGTGCTACGGCTTATTCCGGCGATGCCATCTCGGGCGGTACGCTCGGCGTCTACTACGCATTCATCCAGTTCGCCGGCTTCACGATGGGTAAGGCAGTGTCGACGTTCGACGCGCCCTGGACCAACTATCCCGGCAACAATTTCGACGGCCTCGTCGGCGGCAGCGGCTCCGTCAACGGCGTCAACCAGTTCACCTACACCGCCGATTTTGGCCAGGGCATCAGCGCCGCGGTCTCGCTCGAAGACCAGTCGCAGTTCTTCACCACCAACATCTGGAACACCTCGGGGATCACCGCCGCGGGTGTCGTCGGCGGCAGCTACGGCTCCAACAGCATCGGCGGCAACGTGTCCCCCGACATCATCGGCATGGTTCGCATCGACCAGGCGTGGGGCCTATTCCAGGCGTCGTTCGCCGCGCATGATAATCATACCGCCTATTACGGCGCGAGCGAGACCTCGGGTCACCCGTCCGACAAATGGGGCTGGGCGGCCCAACTGGCGCTGTCGATCAAGAACATCCCGACCGGTCCGGGCGACGTCGTCAATCTGCAGGCGGTCTACACCGATGGTGCCAGCCGCTACAACTTCCAGAGCTTGGCCGGCACATCCTACTCGATGTACGGCAGCACCAGCGTGGCGGGCGCCTATCAGAGCGTCGGCTTCGCCGGCGTTGCCGATGCGGTGTTCGGGGCGGGCACGGGGCTATCGACCGTGCAGACCTGGGGCATGCGCGGCGCCTTCACCCACAACTGGGACCCGCGCTGGAACACGGCGCTGTACGGCGCCTATGCCCAGGTTCGCTACGGACAGACGGGATCGAGCCTGATCTGCGCGGGCATCGCCGCGACCGGCATGCTCACGGCTGGTTCGACCTGCAACCCCGACTTCAACCTCGGACAGATCGGCCTCATTACGCGATGGACGCCGGTCAAGAACCTGACCTTCTCGGCCGACGTGACCTACAGCCACCTCGACCAGAAGTACTCGGGGACGGCGGTTGCCCCGGCGATCGCCAGCACGGCGAAGCCGGCTGCGATCTACCAGCTCAAGGACCAGGACACGGTGAGCATGGTGCTGCGGGCTCAGCGCAACTGGTAAAGCCCAAAGGTTGAACCTCCAACTGCTCCCAGAGCCTCCGGCGATGCCCCGCCGGAGGCTCTTTCTTTGGACGCAGGGCAACACGTCATGCAGGGAGAACGGAACACAGAGGCGGCGACGTCACCAATTTCGATCGACCCGCTACTTGATCGAGCTGTTGATCGAGGTGAATTTGCTGCTGAGGCCCGATCCCAGGCCGTTGACGGCCGCCAGGATCACGATGCTCAATCCACCGGCAATGATGGCGTATTCGATCGAGGTCGCGCCAGCCTGATTCTTCAGGAAGCTCGCAATCAACTGCCGCATCTACCACTCCGGTCGGGCTCGATCATCAGACGCGCCGCAATCGCGCGCGAACAGGCCGGGACGGACGCCCCACGGAACCCTCGGTCATCGGTTTGAACAATCGGTTAACCTGATCAGGTATCCGAGATGCTCCGATTCGCACGCCGCACCGAGCCGCCTGCGCCCGCCGGCCCGGTCTCAGGATCGAAAAATACACCGTAAACGACTGAAGTTACTACATTTGTTCGGGGTCACAGGCTTCGGCTGGCCGTGGCTAAGCTGCCTCGCGATTTCCCGCCTGACACATGCAGAAAAAATTCGCCTCCTCCGCCGGGACGGCGCCACATGATCTGGATCAACGGGCATGGCGGCGACGGGCGTAGGGATGGTCATCCCGCCCATGATCACAGCAGATTCCGCCCGGCCGCAACTCAAGATCCGCAGCGTCGCGCTCGACACCGGACGCGAGAACGTGGTCGTGATCTCGCGCCGGTCCAGGGCGCTGCGGCCCGAAGTCATCAGCGGCTTCAGCCGGGTCGAGCTGCGCTGCAACTCGCGAACGCTGCTGGCGACTCTCCTGATCACTGATGACGACGCCCTGGTCGGCCCGGACGAGATCGGCCTGTCGGAGCCGGCACTGCGGCGCTTCGCCGAGCCGGCCGGCACGCTTGCAACCGTCTCGCCCGCGCCCCCGCCCGACAGCATGGAGGCGGTGCGCGCCAAGATCCGGGGCGAAACCTTGAGCGACCAGGCCATCGCGGCCGTGATCGACGACCTCACCCACTATCGCTACTCGGACATGGAGATCGCCGCGTTCCTGATCGGTTCGGCCAGCTTCATGACGTCGGGCGAGTTGCTGGCGCTGACGCGCGCGATGGCCCATGCGGGCACGCAGCTGACATGGCCCGAGCCGGTCGTGGTCGACAAGCATTGCATCGGCGGCATTCCCGGCAACCGGACCTCGATGGTCGTGGTGCCGATCGTCGCCGCCCATGGCCTGACCATTCCGAAGACCTCCTCGCGCGCGATCACCTCGCCCGCCGGCACCGCCGATACGATGGAGGTGCTGGCACGGGTCAATGTCGGCGTCGAGGAGATGAAGTCGATCGTTGCCGCCTGCAATGGCTGCGTGATCTGGGGCGGCCACGTCAATTTGTCGCCGGCCGACGACATCCTGATTTCCGTCGAACGTCCGCTCAGCCTCGACACAAGCGAGCAGATGGTGGCCTCGATCCTGTCGAAGAAGCTCGCGGCCGGCTCGACGCATCTTTTGCTCGACCTGCCGGTCGGCCCGACGGCCAAGCTCACCAGCGGTGCGGAGGCGATGCGCCTGCGCAAGCTGTTCGAGTTCGTCGGCGACCGGTTCGGCCTCAAGGTCGAGGTGATCACGACCGATGGCCGCCAGCCGATCGGCAACGGCATCGGGCCCGTTCTGGAGGCGCGCGACGTGATGGCGGTGCTGGGCAACGAGCCGTCCGCCCCGGTGGATCTGCGCGAGAAGTCGCTGCGGCTTTCAGCGCATCTGCTCGAATATGATCCGAAGTTGCGCGGCGGCGCCGGCTATGCACGCGCGCGCGAACTGCTCGACAGCGGCGCCGCGCTGAAGCAGATGATGAAGATCATCGATGCCCAGGGACCGACGACGAGCCGCAGCGAGCTCGGCGACCTCGCCTTCGACGTCAAGGCCGAGCGCGACGGCATCGTTTCCGCGATCGATTGCCTCAGGCTGAACCGCCTCGCGCGCACCGCCGGCGCGCCGGTCAACAAGGGCGCCGGGATCAGGCTGTTCAAGAAGATCGGCGATCGCGTCGACCAGGGTGAGCCACTTTATCGCGTGTTCACCTGCGACCCGTCGGAGCATGATCTGGCCACAGCGGCCGCCGGCGCCGACAACGGCTACGCCTTCGCCGAAGGCCCGAGCAGTCATCGCTGATGAGCCGTGATCGACCATCGTTGCATCGTCTGTCGGAGACCGCCGCATGAGTGTGACCCTTCGCTTCTGCGGCGCCGCGCAGACCGTCACGGGGTCGTGCTATCTGCTGCAGACCGGCACGGGCCAGATCCTGATCGATTGCGGGCTGTTTCAGGGCCAGAAGACGCTCAAGGAGCTCAACTACGGCGACTTCCCGTTCCGTCCCGCCGACATCGACGCCGTGCTGCTGACGCACGCCCATATCGACCATAGCGGCCTGCTGCCGAAGCTCGTGCGCATGGGCTTCGACGGCAAGATCTTCGCCACGCGCGGCACCATCGATCTGTGCTCATGGATGCTGCCCGATGCCGGCAACATCCAGGAGCAGGAAGTGCTGGCGCTGAACCGCCGCAACATTGCGCGCGGCCGCGGCGAGGTCAGCCCGATCTATACCCAGGCCGACGCGATCGCCGCGCTGCAATACTTCCAGCCGGTTTCATACGAGGCCTGGACGGACATCATTGCCGGCGTCCGCGCCCGCTATTGGAATGCGGGACATCTGTTGGGCTCGGCCTCGATCGAGATCGAATTCGCAGGACAAGGCCAAGGACTCGGCCAAGACGGCGCGCCGCTGCGGCTGCTCGCCTCCGGCGATGTCGGTCCCGACGCCAAGCTGCTGCAGCCCGATCCCAAGGCGCCCGAAGGTTTCGACTACGTGATCTCGGAAGCCACCTATGGCGACCGCATCCGCGAGCCGACCACGCCGGAACTGCGCCGCGGCCGCCTCGCCGGCGAGGTGCGCGACGCAGCCGCCGTGAAAGGCGCGCTGCTGATTCCGGCCTTCGCGGTCGAGCGGACGCAGGAGCTGATCGTCGATCTCGTCGGCCTGATGGAGCAAGGCGAGATTCCGGCCGCGCCGATCTTCCTCGACTCGCCGCTGGCGATCCACGCCACCGAGGTGTTTCGGGCGCACACGGAGAGCCTCGATGGCGGCAGCGATGTCGGCCGTCTCCTGTCGTCGCCGCATCTGCGCTTCACCGAGACGGTGGACGAGAGCAAGGCGATCGCCAGGCTGACCGGCTTCCACATCATCATCGCCGCCAGCGGCATGTGCGACGCCGGCCGCATCCGCCATCATCTCAAGCGCTGGCTCTGGAACAGCCGGGCCACGGTGCTGCTGGTCGGCTACCAGGCCAACGGCACGCTCGGCCGCTTCCTGCAGGACGGCGTCAAGGCGGTGCGCATCCAGGGCGAGGAGATCAAGGTTGCCGCGCGCATCCGCATGATCGACGACTACTCGGGTCACGCCGACGGCGCCGAGATCGCGCGCTGGATCGCGGCCCGCCGCCCGATCGGGCGCGGGCTTTTCCTGTGCCATGGCGAAGAGGCCGCGATCGCCGCGCTGGCCGAACGTGTCGCCGAGCGGATCGTGCCGTCAGCCAAGGTGTTCTCGCCCCTGCTCGACGACGTCTACGAACTCACCGGCGCGGCACCGACGCTGCTCGATGTGACCCACCGGCGGCGTCTGGCACCGGAAGCCGTGACCCGGCTCGACTGGCACAACGACATGTCCGGCCTGCTGCTCGACATCCACGACCGCATCGAGCAGGCGGCCGACGATCGCGCCCGCGGCGTCATCATCCGCCGTCTGAAACGGGCACTCGAGGAGTGACGTGACCCTGGCCCGCCGGTCGTCGAACGGTCATACTTTGATCGCACCCTCGACCGGTCCGCCAAGCGACCAGGACGCGATCGAAGGATACGGTTGCCCGACTGCACGTCATCTAGGCTTGTGCACAGCCGAGGCACCACGCACAGACGGCTGGTCTCCGGAGATGATTCTGATACGCTCGGCACGTGGTTCGCGGCGACTGCTCGATCCGGGTGAACCGGACGCAGGTGGGGAAACAGGGGCTCTCACATGCATCAACCATCGAAATGGTGGACGGGGCTGATCGCTGTCGCCGTGCTCTGGTTCGCGGCGATGATCTTCAAGACAGCCGGTGTCGAAGACGATATTGCGCCGCGGGCGCGCGCCGCCGTCGCGGCGGCCGCCCCCGATACCGCCGCGGCGCTGAAGCTCTCCGTCGCGGGCCGCGATGTCCGGATCGAGGGACCGGAGTTCAGCCCCGATCAGCCGGACCGGCTGAGCGACGCGGCGGCCGTCAACGGCGTCCGGCTCGTCGACGGCAGCTACGACAAGCTCCCGGCGCCGAAGCCCTACACGTTCCGCGTCGCGCGCAACGGCACCCAGCTGGTGCTCGAAGGCGGCGTGCCGACACCCGCGATCCGCAATGCCGTTGTCGCCGCCGCCCGCGCCGCAGCCACCGGCGGCGAGGTCGTCGATCGACTCGGTTATGCCCTGGGGGCTCCAGCCGAATTTCCTGCCATCGCCGGCCATGGGCTGGTCCAGGCCGCAAGGCTCAATGGCGGCACGTTCGCGCTGGCGGACAAGGCCTATTCCATCGCCGGCACGGCCGCGTCGTCCGACATCTACGAGGCGGCGATTGCGGCGACGCGGCAGCTGCCCGGCGGCGCCGTGCTCGCCAATGCCGCCATTCTGCCGCCCGAGGCCAAGCCCTTCATCTGGAGTGCGGTGCGCGAGGACAAGTCGGTGGTGATGTCCGGCGTCGTTCCGACCGACGAGATCAGGCGCGCGCTCGAAGCCGCCGCGGTCAAGGCCTGGCCCGGGTCGTCGGTGATGCACCACATGCAGATCGCGCGCGGCGCACCGGCGGGGGACTTCAACGCCTATACGGCTTACGCGCTGGCCGAATTGTCCCGGCTGAGCACGGGGCGCGTCGTCCTCTCCGATGCCAACTACATGATCGCGGGCGAAGCGCCCTCGACGGCCGCCTATGACGAGATCCTGGCCGCCGTCGGCAAGCTGCCGGCCGGGCTGACGCTGGCGAAGGCGGACATCGTGCCGCCGGAGATCAAGCCCTATCGCTGGTCGGCGGAGTTCAACGGCTCCGGCCTGAGCCTGGCCGGCCTCGCGCCCGCCGCCGCGGTGCGCGAAGCGATGCTCGGCGCCGCAAGCGGACAGTTCGACGGCAAGCCCGTCAAAAGCGAGATCGGCATCGCGCGCGGCGCTCCCGATGGCGACGTGGCCAAGGCGAGCGCGAGCCTGCTGCAGGTGCTCGCCAAGCTCGCGCAGGGCCGTGCCGCGATCGACGACTCCAAGGTCTCGCTCAGCGGCGTCGGCCTTGCCAACGTCACCGGCGCCGCGGTGCGCGACGAACTCGCGGGCGCCCTGCCCGCGCCGTTCACGATCGCCGCCGTCGACGTGCGCGACGGTCCGGTGTCGCCTTACGCCTTCGGGCTGCAGAAGCAGGAGGGCCGCGTCCGGCTGAGCGGCTACGTGCCCGACGACGCCGCCCGCCATGACCTGGTCGGCGCGGCAACGGCGGCTTTCGTCACCGACACGGTCGAGGACGGCCTGAAGATCGGCGACGGCGCACCGAAGGATTTCGTCAAATCGCTGAAGGCGACGTTCCCGGCGCTGGCGCGGCTGTGGTCGGCGGGCCTCAGCGCCAAGGACGCAACGCTCTCGCTGGACGGACTCGCGATCTACGACAAGTCCGCCGAGCAGGTCCGCAAGGAGCTCGCCGACGCCGTCGGCGGCGATCTCAAGCTCGACGAGGTCAAGATCGGGGTCAAGCCGGAGAGCCCGGCTCTGCCTGTCGCGGAGTGCCAGCCGGCGTTCGAGGGCCTGCTCGCCAAGGGACGGATCCGCTTCAGCACGGGAAGCGCCGAGCTCAGCCGTGACTCGCTGGCGCTGCTCGACCACATCGTCGAAGTCGCCCAGCGCTGCAAGGAGGCTACGATCGCGATCGAAGGCCACACCGACAATGTCGGCGAAGAAGAGGCCAATTTGGACCTCTCCAAGCGGCGTGCGGCCGCCGTGGTCGACTACATCAGTGCGGCCGGCCTCGACACCTCGCGCATGACCTCGGATGGCTACGGCCAGACCAAGCCGGTGGCCTCGAACGACACGCCCGAAGGCCGCGCGCAGAACCGCCGCATCGAATTCGTCGTCAAGTAAGGCGCTGACATCATGATGTACGACCTTGCGACATTCCCGTTCTGGATCCTGCTCGCCGCTCTGATCGGCGGCTTCGTCGGCTGGCAGACTTGGTCGAATGCTCCTCAACCGGACTGGTCGAGAAGCTGGCTGCTGCCAACCACGCTGGCGATCGCCATCGGCCTCATGATGGCTTTGCTTTCGGTGCTGCCGGGCCGGGCCGGGCTGTGGCTGGAGGTCGGCCTGCTGATGGTCGGCGCCTATGTGTTGGGCTGCCTTTTCGGCGGACATCTGAAGGATTTCTTCGGCCTCGGCAGCACCAGCGCCATGTCGCCGGGAGGTCCGGCCAACAGCGTCGCGTTCGTGGCCGGGATGGCCGGAACGCGCCCCGCCGACCGGTCGCCTGCGGCTCAGGCTGCGGCCAGCATCGAGGCCGATCGGCGGGCCGCCGAAGCTGCGGCCAGGGCGGAGGCTGAACGTCTCGCCACAGAGGCGGCCGCGAAAGCCGAAGCCGATCGGCTGGCGGCTGAAGCTGCGGCGAAGGCGGAAGCCGACCGGCTCGCGTCAGAAGCCGCGGCCAAGGCCGAGGCCGATCGTCTCGCGGAAGAGGCCGCGGCGAAAGCCGAGGCTGATCGCCTTGCCGCCGAAGCTGCCGCGAAGGCGGAAGCCGACCGGCTCGCGGCCGAAGCTGCCGCAAAGGCCGAAGATGACCGTCTTGCCGCTGAAGCAGCGGCAAAGGCCGAAGCCGATCGACTTGCGGCTGAAGCTGCGGCGAAAGCCGAGGCCGATCGCCTGGCCGCCGAAGCTGCTGCAAAAGTCGAGGCCGATCGTCTCGCCGCCGAGGCCGCGGCAAAGGCCGAGGCGGAGGCACAGCGCCTCGCGGCAGAGGCCACGGCGAAGGACGAGGCCGATCGTCTCGCCGCCGAGGCCGCGGCGAAAGCAGAGGCAGATCGGCTGGCCGCCGAAGCGACGGCGAAGGCCGAAGCCGAACGCCTCGCGGCGGACGCCGAGGCGGACCGGCTCGCGGCCGAGGTCGCCGCCTCGTCGGCGCCGCCGGCGATGGCAGTGGCCGATGATGACCGGCCGCCGGCCCTGCCCGCGCCCGACGGCACCGCCGACGATCTCAAGCTCATCAAGGGCATCGGGCCGAACAACGAGCGGGTGCTCAACGACATCGGCGTACATCATTTCAGTCAGATCGCGGCGTGGTCGCCGGCGCATGCGGACTGGGTCGGCCATCACATGGCGTTCCCCGGCCGTATCGAGCGCGAGCACTGGATCGCCCAGGCCAGGCTGCTCGCCGCCGGCCTCGACACCGCGCATTCGACCGCAGTCAAGTCGGGCGCGATCACCATCGACGATCAGGCCGACGCCCCTTTGAGCGAGGACGAGGCGAACGACCTCGGCGCGCAACTGCCGGCGCTGATGCCGAAGGTCGAGAACGAGGAGGCGCATGCCGGCACCCGGCCGCTCGGCCTTGCCGCGCCGCGCGGCGGCCAGGCCGACGACCTCAAGCTGATCAAGGGCATCGGCAAGCAGAACGAGGCGCGGCTGCACGGCCTCGGCATCTGGCACTTCGACCAGATCGCGGCCTGGACGACCGAGCACGCCAAATGGGTCGGCTCCTATCTGGCTTTTGCCGGGCGCATCGAGCGCGAGCAATGGATCGGCCAGGCCAGGGAGCTGGCGAACGGCGGCACGACGGAGTTCGCGAAACGCGTCGAGGCCGGTCTGGTGACGTCATCGCTCGACGACGGCTCGCGCGGGCAGGACAACGTCGAGAGCGTTCAGCCGCGCGAGTAGCAGCGCCAAAGCAAGATTGGGTGGGCAAAGGCGCTGCCGTGCCCTTTCCTCACATGCGATCGTGGCGGCGCCGTGCCCACCGTCTCGCGGCGAAATGGGCTGCACGACGGTGGGCACGGCGCCCAAGAGTGTGCCTCAAAGAACGGCCGTGCCCAGCGCCTTTGCCCACCCTACTCCGCTACTCCGCCATCTCCACCGGCTCGTTGCGCGACGGGCCGGCCAGCGGCCGCTCCTCCATCAGGATCATGCAGACCGAGGCGCAGGCGAGCATGGCCGTTGCGGCGGCGTAGACGAAGCGGAAGGCGTGGATCATGTCGGCTTCGGCGATGCCGCTGACCGCGCCATGGGCGCCCTCGGCCAGCGAAATGTCGGCGCCGAGCACCATCAGCAGGATGGCGCTGAAGGCTGCCACTGTGAACGAGGACATCATCGAGCGGAAGAAGTTCATCGCCCCGGTGATGGTGCCGATCTGCGAGCGGTCGACCGCGTTCTGCAGCGACACCACCGAGATCGGGAACGCCGTTCCGAGACCGATGCCGTAGATCGACAGCAGCCCCATCAGCACCCAGAGCGACGGCGTCGTCACCGTCATCACGGCGGCGGCGATGGTGCCGATGATCGTGCCGACGATGGCGACGCGCTTGTAGTGCTTGACGCGAGCCATGGTGCGGCCGGCGATCGCCGCCCCGAAGGTCGAGATCGCCGCGATCGGAATCAGGCCGAGCCCGGCCTGGCTGGGCGTGAGGTGATAGACCAGCTCATAGTACAGCGGCAGGTGGACGGTGAGCCCGATCAGGGCGCCCAGCGCGCAGCCGCTCGCCAGCATGCCGTAGGGCACGACCTTGCCACCCATCAAAGACAGCGGCAGGAACGGCTCGTCCGCCCGCTTGGCGTGCCAGACGAAGGCGAGCCCGAGCGCCACCGCGCCGCCGATCATCGCCAGGATGGTCGGCGACAGCCACGCAAGCTTATGGCCGCCCCAGGTCAGCACCAGCATGAAGATGACGGCGGAGGCCATCAGCAGCAGGCCGCCGGCCCAGTCGACCTTGCGCAGCCGGTGAAAGACCGGCAGCCGGCCCATCTTCGGCAGTAGCAATGCGAGGGCCGCGATCGCGAGCGGGACGTTGATCCAGAAGATCATCGACCAGTGCAGATGGTCGGCGAAGAAGCCGCCGATGACCGGCCCGAGCAGACCGGCGAGCAGCCAGACGCCGCTGAAATAGGCCTGGTACTGGCCGCGCTCGCGCGGGCTGACCACGTCGGAGATCACGGTCTGCACCACCGGCATGATGCCGCCGCCGCCGAGCCCCTGCAGGCCGCGGGCGAGGATCAAGACCGGCATGTTCGGCGCCAGCGCGCAGACCACGGACCCGACCACGAACAGGCTGAGCGCAGTGATGATCATCGCGCGACGGCCATAGATGTCGCACAGGGTGCCGAACACCGGCGCCACCGCGGTCGAGGCCAGAAGATAGGCCGTGATGACCCACGACAGATTGGAGACGTCCTGGAACTCGCGGCCGATGGTCGGCAGCGCGGTCGCGACGATGGTCTGGTCGAGTGCGGCCAGGAACATCGTCAGCAACAGGCTCATCAGGATGGTGCGCACCTCGGCCGGGCTCAGCGGCACCGGCGCCGCGATCGGGCGGGCATCCTCGATCGCCTGCACCTGCGGCGGAATCGCCGGCAGTTCGGCGGCCAGCTCTTCGGGCAAGGATCGGGACGCGGCTGGATACGGGCTCTGCCGATCAAACTTGTTCATGGGATAAATGCTGTGCCGGGCGCGACGAGCGACGCGCGAACTCGCTTCTGAGCGAACTACTTAAGGCATAAATTTCTCTTACGGCAGCAGGGCGCGCGCATGGGTGCATCCCGACGGCACGGGACCACATCACGGAACCGGTCGCCCCCTCGTGACGTGCTGCGCATGCGAAGTGATCGAGCCTATTTCGGCCGGCGCTTCAGCTTGGCGCGCTTGGGCAACAGCACGGGCCATTGCACGATGTGATCCTCGAGCTGGTCGTCCGGAACGTCGTCCTCGGTGCCCTCGACCCGGCCGCGCACTGAGACGCCGGCTTCATGTACCGTCTGAGCATCGCCCGAGATCAGCGGGTGCCACCAGTAGAGATCGCGCCCCGCGGCGACCAGGCGATAGCCGCAGCTCGGCGGCAGCCAGGTCAGGGTGCGGACGTTCTCCGGCGTCAGCCGGACGCAATCGGACACCTGGTCGGAGCGGTTCGGGTAGTCCTTGCAGGCACATAGCCCTGCATCCAGGAGCTTGCAGGAGATATGGGTGAAATAGATGTCGCCGGTATCTTCGTCCTCGAGCTTTTCCAGGCAGCAGCGCCCGCAGCCGTCGCACAGGCTCTCCCATTCCGCCTCGGACATCTCCTCCAAGGTCTTGGTTTTCCAAAAGGATCCCTCCTGGCCCGAGGGTCGTTTGAGCGGTGCGGTCATTCGGGCATATCCAATCGGGCGGGGCCTGGCGCGACATCTAGGGGGCGCGCCCGGGGCGACGCAAGGGGCGCCCTGCGGTTGAAGCGGCACGTTAGCTTTGTGTATCAAATTGTGAGCGGAACCATTGGTTTGTGCTGCCCGCTCGGTTAGATAGAGGAACGAGCCATTCCGGCGGCGGCACCGGCAAAGCGGCTTGGGTTCGGGACTGCTCCGGTCGAGATGCCCCGACCGCAGTGCCTTGGGTTTGCCGCAACATTCGCGCAAGACCCTTCGAAGGCCCAGCCGGCGTGCTGCGTGCTTTCGAAGCCAGCTGACACGCTTTCGAACGACCAGGGTTCCCGTGCGCCAGATCATTCCAGACGATTGGAAGAAGCGGATCAACAATTTCCGCCTGGATCTCGACGCCCGATTCGATTCGGCGCTGTTCTCCTCCCTGCGCGGGACCCGCGAGCTCTATGAGCGCTATTCGGCGTTCATGGACCGCTTCTATGTCGGCGGCTGGAAGCGCTGGGTGTTCGTGGAGCCGTTCTCGGAGGCCGCCACGATCGGCCTCGGCGGCCTGGTCCTGCTGCTGGCGCTCGCCATCCCCGCGTTCCGGGAAACCGCCGACGAGGACTGGCTCAAGAAATCCGACCTCGCGGTCACCTTCCTCGATCGCTACGGCACCCCGATCGGCAGCCGCGGCATCAAGCACAACGACTCGATTCCGCTGGAAGACTTCCCGGACAATCTGATCAAGGCGACGCTGGCCACCGAAGACCGCCGCTTCTACGACCATTTCGGCATCGACATCGCCGGCACCGCACGCGCGCTTGTGACCAACGCCCAGGCCGGCGGCGTCCGCCAGGGCGGCTCCTCGATCAGCCAGCAGCTCGCCAAGAACCTGTTCCTGTCCAACGAGCGCACCATCGAGCGCAAGGTCAACGAGGCGTTCCTGGCGATCTGGCTGGAAACCCGGCTGACCAAGAACGAGATCCTCAAGCTCTATCTCGACCGCGCCTATATGGGCGGCGGCACCTTCGGCGTCGACGGCGCGGCGCATTTCTACTTCAACAAGTCGGTGCGCGACATCAACCTCGCCGAAGCCGCCATGCTGGCGGGATTGTTCAAGGCGCCGACCAAGTTCGCCCCCCACATCAACCTGCCCGCAGCCCGCGCCCGCGCCAACGTCGTGCTCGACAACCTGGTCGATGCCGGCTTCATGACCGAGGGCCAGGTGTTCGGCGCCCGCCGGAATCCGGCGTTCGCGGTCGACCGCCGCGACGAGAGCTCGCCCAACTACTTCCTCGACTATGCCTTCGACGAGATGCGCAAGCTGGTCGACACGTTCCCGAAATCCTATACCGAGCGCGTCTTCGTGGTGCGGACCTCGATCGACATGAACGTGCAGCACGCCGCCGACGAGGCGATCGAGAACCAGCTCCGCCAGTTCGGCCGCGACTACCACGCGACCCAGGCCGCGACCGTCGTGTCCGATCTCGACGGTGGCATCCGCGCCATGGTCGGCGGCCGCGATTACGGCGCCAGCCAGTTCAACCGCGCCACCGACGCCTACCGGCAGCCCGGCTCGTCGTTCAAGCCCTATGTCTACACCACCGCGCTGCTGAACGGCTTCAAGCCGACCTCGATCGTGGTCGACGGCCCGGTCTGCATCGGCAATTGGTGCCCGCAGAACTATGGCCACTCCTATTCCGGCTCGGTGACGCTGACCCAGGCGATCACCCGCTCGATCAACGTCGTACCGGTCAAGCTGTCGATCGCGCTCGGCGGCAAGGAAGGCCCCAAGGCGGGCCGCGCCAAAATCATCGAGGTCGCCCGCCGCTTCGGCCTCAAGGCCCCGCTGCCCGACACGCCGTCGATGCCGATCGGCTCCGACGAAGTCACGGTGCTGGAGCACGCCGTCGCCTACGCCACCTTCCCCAACAAGGGCAAGGCGGTGACCCCGCATTCCGTGCTCGAGGTGCGCACCGGCGCCGGCGACCCGGTCTGGCGCTGGGACCGCGACGGTCCGAAGCCCAAGCAGGCGATCCCGGCCTCCGTCGCCGCCGACATGGCGGGCATGATGAGCCACGTGGTCAGCGAGGGCACCGCGCGCCGCGCCGCCCTCGACGGCATTCCGACCGCCGGCAAGACCGGCACCACCAACGCCTATCGCGATGCCTGGTTCGTCGGCTACACCGGCAACTTCACCTGCGCGGTGTGGTACGGCAACGACGACTATTCGCCGACCAACCGCATGACCGGCGGCTCGCTGCCGGCGCAGACCTGGCACGACATCATGGTCACCGCGCATCAGGGCATCGAGGTCAAGGAGCTGCCCGGCGTCGGCATGGGCGAGAAGCTGCCGCAGCAGCCGGCCTCGGCCGCGATGGCGCAAGCCGGTCAGCCGAAAACGCTGGAAATCAAGCCCGGTCCGCCTCCGGTGCTCACCCGTCGCGGCGCCGAAGTCCTGGTCCAGGTCGAGAAGATGCTGGACGAGGCGGCGCGGGTTGCCGAGAAGGCCGCGCCGGTCGATCCGCGCAAGCCGGCCAAGCCGGTGTCGTCGAGCGCGCTGGCCTTTCCTGAAAACTACGCCGCGGCGACCGCCGACGGCGTGACGACCCCTGCCCTGCGCAAGAACTGACGACAGCGAATCCCGTGCGGCTGCTCTTCATCACCATGGTTACGCTCCTGATCGCCACCGGCGTCGGCATCGGCGCGACCTGGATGACCACGACGCGGGGCACCGAATTCGGCACGCTCACGATCGGCGCCTGGACGGCGCGCCCGAAGACCGGCACCGCCGACGTCGACCCTTATGCGCGCGCCACGATCACCCGCAACGGCGAGCTGCCGATCGGCACCGGCGACGGCGTCGCCTTCACCGCCACTGCGGACGACAAGAAGAAGCCGCTCGACGGCCGCTGCGACATCCTCGTCAGCGGCGTGACGCCGCCGGCGCGCTTCTGGACCCTCACCCTGTACGACCGTAAGGGCCACCTCGTCGCCAATACGTTGCAGCGCTACGGCTTCACCAGCCAGGAGCTCGTACGCGGCGCCGACGGCTCGTTCGAGATCCGCGTGGCCGCACGCTCACGCTCCGGCAACTGGCTGCCGACCGCCGGCATCGAGCGCTACGCGCTGATGCTCCGGCTGTATGACACGCCGGTGGGGGTGGCGACCCGCACCCAGCGCGATGCGCCGATGCCCTCGATCACCACCGTGGGCTGCCCATCATGATCAGGCTGCTGTTCACCGTGGTGGTCGGCGTGCTGCTCGGCGGCGTGGTTCATCTCGTCAGCGTGCTGGCGCTGCCGCGCATCTCGACCCAGGACGCCTATTCGCGGCTGACGCCGATGACCAAGCTCAACGCGGTCACGCCGCTGCCGCTGGCCGAGCCCGGCAACTCGCCGATGCCGTTCATGGACCCGGCCTTCGCGATGGCCATCTGCCGCTACGATCTGTCCGACGGCGCGATCAAGCTCACGGTCCCCGTGAGCCAAGCCTACACGTCGGTGTCGTTCTACACGCGCAACGAAATCGCCTACTACGCCATCAACGATCGCTCCGCCGGCAAGCGCGTGATCGAGCTCGACCTGATGACCGAGGCCCAGCACGAAGACCTGCCCGAGGACGAAGAGATCACCGCGGCCGACCGGCTCATCATCGATTCGCCGACCACGACCGGACTGATCGTGTTGAAGGCGCTCGCCGCCGAGCCCGGCCTGATGCCGCAGGCGCAGGCCTCGCTGGCCGCGGCCAGTTGCGGCGCGCAGACCGAACCGCCGGCGAAATCGGAAAAGCCGCGCGGCAAGCGGTAAGCCCGGCGATTCATACCCATCCGAAACGGTCTCTTCATCGTTCGTGGCGTAGTGGCTGTGACGATCGGCTGATATACGCATCGGCAGGGATCGGGCTTCGCTCACCATCAGGTCATGCCCCTCGAGATCGAACGGAAGTTTCTCGTCAAGACCGATGCCTGGCGGGATCAGGCGACGCATTGGGAGCATCTTCGCGATGGTCTCGTCGCCCGTCAGGACGGCCTCAAGGTGCGCGTCCGCTGCTACGGCAACCGGACGACGCTTTGCGTGAAGAGCGCACGGCGCGGCCTGTCGCGCGAGGAATTCGAATACGACATTCCCGCCGATCATGCCGAGGCGATGTTCGCGCATTGCGAGGGACGCATCCTGGAAAAGACCCGTCACTACGTGCCGGGCGACAGCGGCATCTGGGAGGTCGACGTCTACCACGGCCCGCTCGAAGGCATCGTCATCGCCGAGATCGAGCTGCCGAGCGAAACCAGCGCAGTGACGCTGCCGGACTGGATCGGCGACGAAGTCACCGGCGATCCGCGCTACCGCAAGGCCAACATGCTGACGGAACGCTCGCGCGCGGCGAAGGTGCGAGAGCGACGACGCGCGCATCTTGCAGGCCTGTGATGCGCGAACGATCCGTCGCGGATTGACCCGTGTCAAACCACCCGTAAGAGGCTCCGCTAAACAGCGCCGGTTTTGGCGGTCCGAACGATCGCGCACGGAGTTGGCTCGATGAGTTCATCGCAGGTGATGTCGCAGGCGCTGCGCGCCAAGATCATGTCGGCGGACGATGCCGCCGCGCTGATCCAGCCGGGCAACCATGTCGGCATGAGTGGCTTCACGGGCTCGGGCTACCCGAAGGCCGTGCCGCTGGCGCTGGCGCGCCGCATCGAGGCCGCGCATGCGCGCGGCGAGTCGTTCCGCATCGGTGTCTGGACCGGCGCCTCCACGGCGCCCGAGCTCGACGGCGCGCTCGCCAAGGCCAACGGCATCGACATGCGCCTGCCCTACCAGTCCGACCCGACCACACGCCAGCGCATCAACGCCGGCAGCATCGACTATATCGATCTGCATCTCAGCCACGTCGCGCAATTCGTGTGGTTCGGCTTTCTCGGCCATCTCGACATCGCCGTGATCGAATGTGCCGGCATCCTCCCCGACGGGCGGCTGATTCCATCGACCTCGATCGGCAACAACAAGACCTGGCTCGACCAGGCCGACCGCGTCATCATCGAGGTGAATTCGTGGATGAACCCGGCGCTGCTCGGCATGCACGACGTCTATTACGGCACGCGCCTGCCGCCGCACCGCAAGCCGATCCCGATCATCGCCGCCGGCGATCGCATCGGCGAGACTACCTATCGCTGCAATCCCGACAAGGTGATCGCGGTCGTCGAGACCCATGCACCGGACCGCAACACGACCTTCGCGGCACCGGATGCCGTCTCCGGCGCAATTGCCGGGCACATCCTCGAGTTCTTCGAACATGAGGTGAGGCAGGGCCGGCTGCCACGCAGCCTGCTGCCGCTGCAGTCCGGCGTCGGCAACGTCGCCAACGCCGTGATGGCCGGGCTCGACGACGGCCCCTTCCCGCATCTGACCGCCTACACCGAGGTGCTGCAGGACGGCATGCTGAACCTGCTCCGCTCGGGGCGGATGGATCTGGCCTCGGCGACGGCGCTGTCGCTGAGCTCGGAAGCAGCGATCGAATTCAACCGCGAGATCGAATTCCTGCGCGACCGCATCGTGCTGCGACCGCAGGAGATCTCCAACCATCCCGAAGTCATCCGCAGGCTCGGCGTCATCGCGATGAACGGCCTGATCGAGGCCGACATCTACGGCAACGTCAACTCGACCCATGTCCGCGGCAGCAGCATCATGAACGGCATCGGCGGCTCTGGCGACTTCGCCCGCAACGCCTATCTTTCGATCTTCATGACGCCGTCGACCGCGAAGAACGGCACCATCTCCAGCATCGTTCCGATGGTGACCCATGTCGACCACACAGAGCACGACGTGCAGATCCTGGTGACGGAGAACGGCCTGGCCGACCTGCGCGGCCTGTCGCCGAAGCGGCGCGCCCGCACCATCATCGAAAACGCTGCCCACGCGAAGTTCCGCCCGGCGCTGTCGGACTATTTCGAACGGGCCTGCCGCGATGCGACCGGCAAGCACACGCCGCATCTGCTCGAGGAAGCGTTCGACGTCATTCAGCCGATGCCGCCCACGGCCTGATCGCCGGCGACGGCTTCAGCCGCGGGTCGTCAACGGCCGCTCGATGAGGGGCCGCGCCGCGACCGGCGGATTGGCGGTCTGCGCCGCCAGTTCATTGATGAGACGATCGGCATCGGCGGCCATGCCGTCAGGCGCCTGCAGCACCAGCCGCTCCAGCGCCCAGCGATAGGACGACACGCGCTGCTCCAGGCTGATCTGCACCCATTGCACGATCAGCGAATTCTCCTGCATGCGCGCGACCGCATCGGCCTTCTCGCGCGGCGACAGCTCGGTCATGAATTTCATGCTGGCGTCGCGCTTGCGGTCGAGGTCGATGACGCGGATGGCCGAAGCGAAGAACGGCTCGAACCGCGAGATGTCGTCGCGGACGTCGTCGATCAGCTGCGCATAGCGCGAGGCGTGCGAGCGATGCGGCTCGTCGATCAAAGCGCGGCCGTAGGCGGTGCGGTCGAACGCCACCTTCTGGCGCCAGGGCGAGGCCGACGGCTGGTAGTCGCCGAACACGGTCTTCCAGGCAGGCCGCGAATGCGGCGGCTCGATCAACGGGTAAGCGAGATCACGCAGCTGACGCTCATTGTCGGTCAGCTGAAATTGCGACGGCTTCACGCCGACGCTGGCCGTGGCTTCCGCCCCGATCCATTTGTGCATGTCGTCGTTGCGCATATCGGCGCGGGTGCGGCCGAAATCGCCGCCGCTGCAGGCGCCGAGCAGGCCGCCGGTGAGAAGGAGAGCGAGGGCCGGCGCAACACGCCGGACCGGAACCATCATGGCCGGCATTCCAATTCCCCCGAGCTGTCAGCGGCGACGTCGACGCCGGCTCGGCGCGGCGCCCTCGCGGGGCCCGCGATCATCGGTCGTGCTCTCGCGCTCGATCCGAACGACGGGGAGAATCAGGATCGTTCCCATGCCCTCCTGAGGCGCGCCGGTCACGGCAGGCCGCGCGCGACGCGCGGCAACCGGAAATTCAATGATGGTCGCCATGTCTACTCTCTTTCGTGCCCGAAGTTCTTACCCCCCAAACTCCCCATCGCCCGAACTTCGCAGGCAAGAGGGCACGCACAACTGACGATCACGCATGCGCATCACACCAGGCGGCGACGCGACATCCGGCGCGGCGAAGATCAGACCCGCGGCGCAACGAGGCCAAGGCGAGATCATCGAACGGGTCGATTAAGATCAGGACGTGGTTAAGAGGTCCTTAATGTGCGGCGCGCCGGACACGGATCGCGTGCATCCGGCCGGGAAATGGCAAGCAAGCGTTGCGCCTTTGTCTCACCGGGTAGGACACGCCGGGAAAATTCGACCGATCTTCACCGATTGTTTTCCTTAACGGCGCTTTAAAACTACTCCGCTCTAATCGGCGCAACGATTGCCGAAGTTGCGTACCCGACATGACAAGATCATCGCTGTTCCCCGGCTTCGACGGGTTGCTCACGCTCTCGCGCCGCGAGGGCGTCGACATCAAGCCTACCCTGCTGCGCGTGCTGACGGATCTCTACGTCCAGGCGAGCACACATTCGGCCGATGAGGAGCGGCAATTCGTCGAGCTGGTGTCACGACTCGTGGACGACGTCGACGATGCGACCCGTGCAGCCGTGCGTGCACGCCTTGCCATCTATCCCGGCACGCCGATCGAGATACTGAGGAAGCTCGGACTGCGTCCGTCGCAGGACGAAGCGATGCTGCCGCTCGCGGGTCTGATTCCGCCCGCGCTTCGAGCGCCCGCGGCGAAAGCCCCCATGCGCGACGATTCCACGTCCGCCGGACTGGCGATGCAGCCGAGAGACGCCGCCGAGCTCAGCGAGATGTTCCTGCGCGCCGCCCCGAAAGAGCGCATCGCGATCCTGGAGAATCTTGCAACCGCGCCGCTGAAGCCGGCGGCGCCGACACCCCGGCATCGCGCGGCGCACGCGATCGAAGCGCTGGAAATGGCCGCCTTCAACGCCGACGTCGAGATCTTCACGGCGGAGCTCGGCGAAAGCCTGATCCTGCCGGCCCGCATCACCCAGGAGGTGATGAGCGACGAGAGCGGCGAGCCGCTCGCCTGCGCGGTGAAGGCCTTAGGCATGCCAGCAGCGGTGTTCGAGCGCGTGCTGCTGTTCCTCAAGCCCGAGATGGGCCAGTCCGTCCACACCGTGTTCAGGCTGTCGCGCTTCTACGATCGCCTCAGCGAGCGCGCGGCGCTGATCATGCTGGCGGCGTGGCGCGGCTCGGCGATGGCGGCACTCAGGGCCAAACATCGCACGGCGCTCTACGACGATGAGCGGCCGCATGTCCGCGCCGGTGGCGCGCGGACCGGCACGCAGGCCGCAAAGCCGATCGTGCGCAGCGGAACTGACGGCTTCAAACGCTGACCTCGGGCCTCCGCGCCCTCGTGGCGCGATGCAGCTGGGCGACGGCTACTCGCGCGCGAGGTCGAGGAAGTGGCGGCCTTGCCTGTCCTCGGTCTCGACGATCCAGGCATCCGGGTCGAAGCGCAGCTCCTTGCGGAGACGCTCGTCGACCTCGAACTCCGGCATCGGTTGCGGCGACACCGCAACGAACAGGCGTTCGAACGGACGGCTGTCGTCGTAGACCGTCTGCGGCGCCGGGACGTAAAGCTGAGCCGTGCGATCCATCAGTGCGACCTTGATGAAGACGGCACCCGCCTCCTCCGCCCCGCGGTGGCTGATCGCGCCGAACACGCCGGCCGACTGGCAACGGCGCAGATAGGCGCTGACCCAGATGCTGGTCTTCAATCGCATGATGTTCGGGCCGAATGAACGCGCGCTGCCATCGGCAGCCGATGGCCTGCTCTATTCGATCGGGTGCCCGATGACAATTGCAAGCTCGCGCACCAGGCGATCCGACACCTGTCCCGTCACCGGCAGCTTGCGCTCGCGTTCGAACTTCTGGATCGCCGTCTGGGTGTCGGAGCCGATCATCCCGGTCGGCTTCAGCTGGCCGTAGCCATATTCGGTCAGCGCGCGCTGAACAGCGGCGACCCGGCGGGCGTTGCCGCCCTGCTGCGTCGGCTGCGGACGCGGCGTGTTGGCCTGGCCGCCGCTGACGGACCTGACGAGGTCGGCCAGCGGATCGGCATATTTCTGATCCGAACGCGTATCCGCGGTGCGCTGGTCGGCCGCCTTCTGCTCGGTCGCGCGCGTTTCGGGCGGCCGGGTCTCGATCACCTTCGGATCGAAGGGCGAGATGGCGTCCAGCGGCCTCGGACGTGGCAATGGATTGGAACTGGCGAGCGCCGGCGGAATGGTGACGATGGAACCGAACATCGGCGCCGGATGCGGGCCCGATTGCAGGAACACGGCATTGACGATGATCGCGCTGGCGGCGGCGCAAGCCAGGAGGCCGGCAAGGAGATCCTTCGGGCTGTAGAGCATGGCGCGCATCAGCCAGCCGCGCTCGTCCACGGCCTCGGCGACTGCAGTGGCCGCAGCGGCGCGCTTGCGACGGCGCGGCGGCGCCTGATCATCCTCTGCAGCTCGTCTAGGCACTCTTCTTCACCTGAATCACCTGCCCCGCCGGGGCGGAACGCGCGGGCGACAACGGCGTAACGGTGGCGCCGGCCGTCGCCTCGGCGACGCAATTGACCGGCAGAGCGACCGTGACCGTCGTCCCCTCGTCGAGCTTGCTTTCTATCGACATTTCGCCGCCGTGCAAGGTCACGAGACTCTTGACGATCGAAAGACCGAGTCCGGTTCCCTCGTGACGACGCTGGTACGTCTTGCCGGCCTGGAAGAACGGATCGCCGATACGCTTGAGATCGTCGGCTGCGATGCCGACGCCGGTGTCGGTGATTCGCAGCAGCAGGCGCGCGCCCTCCACGCCGGCGCAGACCGTGACGCGGCCGCCGCGCTCGGTGAACTTGATGGCGTTGGAGACCAGGTTGAGCACGATCTGCTTGAAGGCGCGCGGATCGCCGGTGATGATCGGCAGGTCGTGCGGCGCATCGGCCGACAGGTCGACGCCGTTTTCGCGCGCCCGCAGCGCCAGAAGATTGCAGCAATTGAACAGCGCCGCACGCGGCGCGAACGGTTCTGGCGTCAGCTCGAAATTGCCCGACTCCATCTTCGACATGTCGAGGATGCCGTTCACGACAGAAAGCAGATGCTGACCGGAATCATTGATCAACTGTGCATACTCACGGCGCCGCGCGGCGTTGAGCACCAGCGCCTGCTCCTGCATCAGCATTTCCGAAAAGCCGATGATGGCGTTGAGCGGCGTGCGCAGTTCGTGGCTCATGGTGGCGAGGAACCGCGTCTTGGCCGCGTCGGCGCGCTCGGCCGCGCTGCGCGCCAGTTCGAGCGCCTGCTCCTGCAGCTTGCGATCGGTGACGTCGCGCATGACCGCGACCACTTCCTGCTCCGATCCCGTCGGCGGCAGGCCGGCGTGATCGAGCGGACGGCACCGCATCTCGACCCAGATGAAATCCGCCGGGTGATGAACGGCGCGGGCCTCGCCGGGCGCTTCGCGCCGGAGACGGAACTCGACGCTGGATGCTTCGCTGCCGCCTGCGGCCTCGGACAGCGCGGTGAGATAGGCCGGCCGGTCTGCGACGTGGACGCGTTCGAACAGGCCGTGCCCATGCAACTGCGCGGCCGGCGCGCCGAGCAGCGTCTCGATGGCGGGCGAGATGAACATCACGGCGCCGTTGCGGCGGTGACGGGAGATCACGTCGCTCATGTTGCGCGCGAGCAGGCGATAGCGCTCCTCCTCCATCGACAGCAGCGTCACGCTGGTCCTTGCGAGCGTGTCGGCGGCGAAGGCGAGCACGGCGGCATAGAGCGTGGCCGAGGCGACGCCGAAGGCGAGCAGCCCGGTGCGCAAGGCAGGGTTGGTCTCGGGCTTCGGCAACCAGTCGGCATGACCAAAGAGAATCAGGAGCAGCGCGCAGGACAGCGCCAGCGCAGCGGAGAACACGACGACGCGGCGCGACGCGGAGAGTGCGGCTTCCAGGGGAACGACGATCAGCCACACGGCTGCAAAGGATTCGATGCCGCCGGTCTCGATCGACACCGCCATGATCAACGCGGACAGCGCCAGCGACGACAGCGCGCAGGCGCTCTCATAACGGCCGGTGCGCGACAGATACCAGGAGAGGAGAATCGGCCCGATCAGCCACGCCAGCGCGCCGACCTCGAGCGCGCTCGGCGCGCCGCGCATCGCAAGATAGGCGGGAAATACGGCGAAGACGGCGAGGCTGCCGAGCAGGCGCGGCGCGATGAAAGCGCGATGACGCGCGCGCGTCATCGCATCAGTTCGAGCCGATGGATGCAATAACGCATCGAGACAATCGCGGATGATACTCAACACAGTCACGGCTCTCGCGCCTCGGCCTATCGGTCGCTCTACTTAAGAGAACGCGCCGGGACGCCCCCTGTCGTCGGAAGTCACCGTGTCAGACTCGCATTAAGCGAACGCTAAGGTCCAGACTGCGGCACGCACGCCATTCGGCCGGGATGGTGAATGCATCGTTTCCGGCTGCGCCTGCGGTTGCGAAAGCTTCGCTGCCGTCAGCCGGTTGCATGGCGCATTCGGTTCTCGCCAACAGAAAATTTACGCCGAAAAAAGTTCGGGGATCCGCTTCGCGAAATCTCAACCAGTTAAGGCCAATGCAAGCAGTGGCGACGTAGAACAAAGCAGTTGCGATCTCGGTTGCGCGGTCAGGAACGGACGCGGGATCGGCAGCACGGTCGGGGTTGCGTGATGTTCTTTCTGCTTCGGATGGCATTCTGGCTCGGGCTCGTGCTGGTGCTGCTGCCGCGCGAGAAGAGCCACGACGCGGACAAGCTGCCGCAGATCAATGCGCACGAAGCGGTGCAGGCCGCGACCGCGGCCGTCTCGGACATGAGCCAGTTCTGCAAGCGCCAGCCGCAGGCCTGCGAAGTCGGCGGCCAGGCCGCGACCGTGATCGGCCACCGCGCCCAGGAAGGCGCGCGCAAGATCTACCAGATCATCACCGACAAGCCCGAGGTCCCGGAGAAATCCGCGGCAGACAAGTTCATCGGCCCGGTGAAGCCCGCGAGCCTTGACAAGCGCGGCAGCGACCACACGGGTTCGATCGACGCTCCGGCGAGCGACGCGGTTCCCGGCGACGAGGCCTCGGCCGACACGCTCTCGGCCGACGATCTCGCCGTCGAATGGCAGTTGCCGCCGACGCCCTGACTGGACCGGAACCGGCTGTCGCTTTCGTCACGCCGAACGCCTATATCAGAGTTCGGACGGGACCGATGAGCACCATGACGATCGACGACATTCGCGACAATTTTGCCCTGCTGGACGATTGGGACGACCGCTATCGCTACGTCATCGAGCTCGGCCGCACGCTGGCGCCGATGCCGGATGACGAGCACTCCACCGCGAACAAGGTGCAGGGCTGCGCGAGCCAGGTCTGGCTGTCGAAACACGTCGACCGCAGCGGCGCCGTGCCGATGCTGAATTATCTCGGCGACAGCGATGCCCACATCGTCCGCGGCCTGATCGCGATCCTGCTGACGCTCTATTCGGGGCAGACGCCGCAGGAGATCCTGACGATCGATGCGCCCGCCGTGTTCGATGAGCTCGGGTTCCGCGAGCACCTCACGCCGCAGCGCTCCAACGGCTTGCGCTCCATGGTCGAGCGCATCCGCGCGGACGCCCGCGAGGCGCTTGCTGCAGCCTCGTGATGCGGTCCGCGGCTACTTCTCGCGCTCGGGACGCTGCTGGCCGAGGCCCATCTTCTTGGCGAGTTGCGATCGGGTGACCGCGTAGTTCGGCGCCACCATGGGATAGTCGGGCGGCAGGTTCCATTTGTCGCGATATTGTTCCGGCGTCATGCTGTACTGCGTGCGCAGATGCCGCCGCAGCGACTTGAAGCGCTTGCCGTCCTCGAGACAGACCAGATAGTCCGGATGGATCGATTTCTTGACCGGGACCGCGGGCCGCGTCGGTTCCGGCGCGGGTTCGCTGCGCCCCGCCGCGACACGGGTCAACGCCGCATGCACCTGGCTGATGAGAGATGGAATCTCGGCCGCGGGCGTCGGGTTGTTGCTGAGATAGGCCGAGACGATGTCGGCCGTCAGATCGATAAAGCTCTTGCCGGCCCCTTCGGTCATCGAAAACTCACCCCCGCTCCCGCACAGGATTCATTTGCAAGTATCACGAGCGGCGAGTGGACCGCGTCGTCTGTCAATTCTCCAAGCAATATGGGCGAATGACTGGCAAAATGACAATAAGGTGAGGACTTCTTCTTGAGAAGTCTGTCCTCGCCTCAGTACTGTGTACCAAATGCCAGTTGTGGCGGCCCCTGGCGCGCGTCAGGCGCGGCCTTCCAAATGGCTGCGCAGCTCGTCGATCGATGCGAAACGCATCATGCCCTCCGGCATCTGCGCCTCGATCGAACCGTCCGAATAGAGCGAATAGGCCATCCCGTCGACCACGCCTGACTTGATGATGCTCGCAGCCGGTGCAGCCGTGCCTTGGGGCTCAGGAGGTGCCGGCTCGGGCTCGAAGGCCGGCGCCGCCCGCGCCAGGCGCCGGGGGAACGGCGGCCGCAGAGATTCCGGCGCCCGCGCCCGCTCCGGCCGCGACCAGCTGTCCTCCAAACCCGGAGAAGCAGGCTCGGGTGCCGGCTGGTCGAGCGGAAGAGCCGGCGGCTCGCTGAGTGGCGGTGACCGGAAATCCGTCGGCATCGGCTCGGCGGCACGCTTTTCCCCGCGCTCCCGCTCGCGGCGCGAGCTGGAGGCGAACAACAGGCTGCGCCTGGCGGGCCGCTCGTTGGGCTCGGCGGCCGGCTCATCCGCCTCCTGCTCCGGGTTCGAGGGACGCAGGGAACCGGACAAGGACGACGACAGCGGAGGAGACGGCAACGGCGCCGACGACAAGGGCGACGAGAGGTCCGGCATCCGCGGCCGCGGTCGCGGCGAGCCGCCCTCGCGCCAGACGTCCTCGGCCGGCGGCATCGGCGCAGGTTCGAGTTCGGCGTTGCCGCCGATCCCCGGCAGTTGCAGTGGCCTGACGTCGGACTCGGACGCCGGCCGCTGCCGCAAGCGGCTCGAGATGATCTTCAGCTCACCCAGCAGGGCCGACAGTCCAAACAGGATCAGCCCGCTGCAGACGCCAAGGGTCCCCGACAGGATCAGCGTGCTGCCGACGCTGAACTCCTTGAACGGAATTCCCCAGGCGATCGCTCCGAGCCCGGCCAACACGGCAAGGGCCCCAGCGGCCAACATAGCACTCATCATTTCGAACCCATCCCCTAATGCGTCGGTTCCGGACGGCGTCCCGACCGATATCACACCAGTTAGCTGCGGTTGCCCGCGTCCCTTGTGCGGTTTCTAGTCGAAATCCGCGACAATTTGCAGCAGAAGTTCGGCCAGGACGCCCGCCCTGCCGGTCGGGGCACGCCGACGGCGCCACGATACCGCCACATTCGCGCTCGCCAACTCACGGAACCGCTTAGGGTTCCTCCGGGTTTGTCCCGAGCCTCATGGTTCAGGACGCGTTCATGTGCCTGTGCCAATATGGCGCCAAGCAGCCGAAATTCAGGCTCCTGCTGCACTGCGATGGAAGCGTGACGCTCATATTTCCAACACCTCGGAAACCGGGACGCGCTATACGCAGGCGGGAACGCAGGCCTGAAGCGCGGAAGCGGGGTCGTTAGGGGACGCCGGGTCACCATCAGCCATGACATCGATAACCACTTCGGTCCTCGAGACGCCGATACGGCGGACACTCGAACGGACTTGTGACGATCTTGCCATGTTCGTGCTCGCCGCGGTCGCGGTGGTGGCCGGACTGACATTCCGGGACTATGGCCTCGGCTGGGACGACTACACCCATGCCGAATATGCCGATCTGTTGCTGCGCATGTACGGTTCCGGTTTCAGGGATCAGGCGGCCCTGTCGTTCGCCAACCTCTATATGTACGGCGGCGGCTTCGACATGGTTGCAGCCCTGCTGCACAAGGTTCTGCCACTGGAATTGTTCGAGACGCGCCGGCTGGTCGGCGCCCTGGTGGGCCTGATCGGACTCGCCGTGACCTGGCGCCTGGCACGCCGCATCGGCGGCGCCGTGGCCGGCCTGACCGCCCTCCTGTTGCTGGCGCTGTGCCCGATCTTCTATGGCCACATGTTCATGAACCCGAAGGATGCCCCCTTCGCGGTCGCCATGGTCGTGCTGCTGATGGGTCTCGTCCGCCTGGCCGAGGAATATCCCTACCCCTCGCCGCGCACCATCCTGATCCTCGGGCTCGGCGCCGGCTTCTCGATCGGCTGCCGGATCCTGGGCGGCATGGCCGTCGTATATGCCGTGGTCGGCTTCATGCCGCTGTTCCTGGAGGAATACCGCACGCAAGGGCCGCGCGAGGCGGTGCGCCGCTTTGCCCACGTCCTGTACATGCTGATCCCGGGCCTGATCGTGGGCTATCTGATCATGGGCCTGATCTGGCCGTGGTCGATCATCGAGCCTGCCAATCCGTTCCGGGCGCTGACTTATTTCTCACACTTCTTCGAGAAGCCGTGGAAGGAGATGTTCGACGGGGCGCTGGTCTCGGTGCCGGACATGCCGTGGTCGTATCTGCCGACCCTGTTCGCGCTGCAGCTGCCAGAGCTGATGATCGCCTTGTTCGTGGCCGGCGCGGTGGCCTCGCTGATGTCACTGTCGCGCCCCGACATGCCGGCGCGCCAGAAGAGCATCCTGCTGATGCTGACCCTGGCGGCGACGCTGCCGATCCTGATCGCGATCGTCAAACGTCCCGCGCTGTACAATGGCATCCGCCACTTCGTGTTCGTGATCCCGCCGATGGCGCTGCTCGGCGGCGTCGCCTTCTCCTGGCTGCTGTCCTGGCTGAACGCCGACGATCGCCGCAGCTGGCAGCCGGTGGCGATCGCCGCCTTCTGCTTCGGCCTGCTGCTGCCGCTGGCGGAGATGATCCGGCTGCATCCCTATCAATACACCCACTTCAACTACATTGCCGGCACGGTGCGCGAGGCCGATACCCGCTTCATGCTGGACTATTGGGGGTTGGCGTTGAAGCAGGCCTCGGACGGGCTCAAGGAGCAGCTCGACGAGCGCCAGGAGGTGCCGCCGATCGGGCACAAATGGAAGGTCGCCGTCTGCGGTCCGCAGCGCCCGGCCCAGGTCGCGCTCGGCCCCGACTTCACCATCGGCTGGGACAGTCATGCGGCCGATTTCGCCATGACGCTGGGCGAGTTCTATTGCAAGGGACTGACCGCTCCGGTGATGGTCGAGATCAAGCGCGACGACGTCGTGTTCGCCCGGGTCTACGACATCCGCGGCCGTAGCATCTCGAGCCTGCTGTCGATCCCGGCGCCTTGAGGCCTCGACTCAGCCAAACGACATGACAGCCTTCCCGCCCCGCGGCTTGCCGCGCGGCGGCGGCCCGCTTAGGCTCCGATCGCCCCTCGGAAATCGGAGAATGCCATGTCGCCAGCAGAAGCCCGCCTCAAGGAAGTGCCGTCGAACATGACCGAAGCCGAGTGGTCGCAACGGGTCAATCTCGCGGCCGCCTACCGCCTGGTGGCGCTGTTCGGCTGGGACGACCTGGTCGACACCCACATCTCGGCCCGCGTGCCCGGCCCCGAGCATCATTTCCTGATCAACCCCTATGGCCTGCTGTTCGAGGAGATCACCGCCTCCAGCCTGATCAAGGTCGATCTCTACGGCAACCAGTTGTCCGAGAGCGACTACAGCATCAACCCGGCCGGCTTCACCATTCATTCGGCGATCCACGAGGTGCGTGAGGACGCCGGCTGCGTGATCCATCTGCATACGCTCGACGGCGTCGCGGTGTCGAGCTGCGCCGACGGCCTGCTGCCGCTGAACCAGATCGCGCAATACGTCACCCACGACCTCGCCTATCACGACTACGAAGGCGTGGCGCTCGACCATGACGAGCGGCCGCGGCTGCAGCGCGACCTCGGCACCAAGCACAACATGCTGCTGCGAAACCACGGCACGCTCACGGTCGGCCGCTCGGTCGCCTCCGCCTTCGAGCGCATGTACCATCTGGAGCGCGCCTGCTCGATCCAGGTGCGCACCCGCACGCTCGGCCCCTCGGCCTATCCGGTCCGCGACGATGTCATAGACAAGAATGCGAAACTGTTCGAGAACCAGGATCGCGTCGAGCTTCGCTCCAACCAGCTGGTGTGGCCGCCGCTCCTGCGCAGGCTCGATCGGGTCAATCCGGGCTACCGGAATTGATGTCCGCGGGTTTCTGAGCTATAAGCGCCTATCACCCTCTACGCGTCCTGGAATGAAACGCCGCCCACTTCCGGGCGGCGTTTTTGCGTTCAAAGCCACGATGCAGGTCAACAGCGCCTCGTGAGCGCGAAACCTCGCCGCTCCGGAAGACCCTTCAGCTGCTGCAACTCCTCGGCGAGTCGTCGCTCGACGAAGCGCCGCTCATGGTCGGCAAGCCGGGTGCCGAGCAGCTTGCGATAGCGCCGCACGTTGGCCTCGCCGGAAAACCGCGTGCGGGCAGCGGACCCCATCGGGCCTGCGGTGCCGCCACGCGCATCGTCCGCCGCGGCGCCATTGGCCTCCACATCGACGCGCCGGACGACGCGCATCGCGGCCCCGCCGCGCGGCCGCGGCGGCTGATCCTCGCGGTCCAACTGCCGCAACGCGGCGAGGATGTTGGCCAGATGCAACGGCCGGGGGATGCCGGGAATCTTGCGCAGCTGCGGCTGCGATTCGACGGCGTACATGTCCGAGGCCCAGGACGACAGGATCAGCCGTTTCTCGGCCCGGCAGAGCCTAGTGTCGTTCAATAGATCGGCGGGGGTCTCGTAGTGCGACACCGGATGGAAGCCGGCGCCGCCCGTGGTGATCGAAATACTGCGCTCACTCATGGGTGTCTCCTCTTACGCTCCTTTCACGAGAGACAGATGGTGCATGGACGCGGGCGCCACGGCGCCCGTGTCCGGATGAAAAGACGTCAGGCGGCCTTCTGCGGCGCAATCTGCTCGGCCGGCGCGGTGCCGATGGCGATGCGGCGCGGCTTCATGGCCTCGGGGATCTCCCGCGCCAGTTCGATCCGCAGCAGACCATTGTCGAAGGACGCGCTGGTCACGTGCACGTAGTCCGCGAGATTGAACTGCCGCTTGAAGGGCCGCGACGAGATGCCTTGATACAGGTACTCGCGGGTCTCCTTGTCGGCCTTGCGGCCTTCCACGGTCAGCACGTTGTGCTCGGCCGTGATGACGAGTTCGTCCGGCGCGAAGCCGGCCAGCGCCAGCGAGATCTGATAGCGGTCGTCGCCGAGCCGCTCGATGTTGCAAGGGGGATAGTTGTCCTCGACCGCGCGCTGCGTCTCGTCGAGCAGATCGAACAGCCGGTCGAAGCCGATGGTCGAACGCCACAGCGGGCTGAAATCATACGTCCTCATAGCCAAGTCCTCCTCGGAGCAAGATGGATACGAAGGGGCGCCGGCGGTGCAGGACGTCTGGTATCAGAGACTTCTGATAACAGAGACTTCTGAGTACCAGAGACTTCTGAGTACCAGACAACCGGTCAGCGCCCAGAGTTCAGCCGGGCCCTGATGGCACCCGGCGCCGCCAAAGCGGCACGGAAGGAGTTAGAAAAGCAGAAGCCGGCTTCAAGAGGGGGACGCCGAATTTTTTTGTCGTAGTCCCGCGGCCGCAGCGCGGCGGGCCATCAGGCGGCGACGGAGGACAGCCGCTGCAGCCGCATGGTCGCCTCCCGGAGCACGCTGACCAGCCGATCGCGCTCGCGCTGATCGATATCGCCGCGCGACAAGACCGCCTGGCAATGCGCGACCACGCGCTGCTCGCTCTCGATGAGAAACCGCGTCAGACGTCTAGGATCGCCCATGGTCATGACGGACGCCGGATTGGGCGGCGGATGATCGTACTGCCAGCCTGGCATGATCGACCCTGCAAGCTCGAGCTGCGCTGCTGATGAGACCGGGCGGCGCGACAGCGCTCAACCACACCTCCCGTCGACCGTCGGTCGGCCGTCCGGCCGGTTCGCGGGTGCGAAATATGGCCGGCTGTGGACGGACTGCGGTCGTAAGTCCGATTGATAGCTGCGCGTTGTGGCCGATCCACGACCGGCCGCAGCAGCCATCAATTGTTTGATGGATATTTCTTCGATGCAGGCAGGACGTGTGATGGGCCCGCCCCGCCCTCGTGCGATCTGAACTCCATCGATCGTGCAGCCGCAGCGGCTTCCGGTGTCTTCGGCTCGCCTGCCGACGCTTGGCGGGCAACGACCCAGGAAAGCCGAACTTTCCGTTCAAGAGGGTCGCGACAGATTTTTGGCATGCAGCGGGACCGACGGCCGGACGGATCTTGACCATCCCCGGAGCCTTTCCCAGCTTTACCGACGCCAGAAATCCTCTTCACGCTCGTTGGTGGACATGATGCAGCTGCTGACCTTCCTCCGGCCCATCCTGCTGGCGCCGGCCGTTCTGCTTTGCCTGGTGGCCGGCCCTGCCCTGGCCCAGATTCCCGATCTCAAGCTCGGCCGTGTGCCGACGCTGGCGCCGCTGGTGAAGGAGGTGACGCCGGCCGTCGTCAACATCTCGGTCGAGGGCAAGGTCCGGCAGGACAATCCGCTCTATCAGGACCCGCTGTTCAGGAACTTCTTCGACGTGCCGAAGCAGGTCGAGAAACAGATCAGCGCCACCGGCTCCGGCGTCATCGTCGATGCCGCACGCGGCTACGTCATGACCGCCAACCACGTCGTCGAGCACGTCGATGGCGCGCAGATCCGAACCAAGGATGGCCGGAAATTCGACGCCCGGCTGGTCGGCCGTGATCCAGCCACCGACATCGCGCTGCTGCAGATCAGGGATCCGATGGAGCTCAAGGCGATCGCGCTGGGAGACAGCGACGCACTCGAGGTCGGCGATTTCGTGATCGCGGTCGGCAATCCGTTCGGCCTCGGCCAGACCGTCACCTCCGGCCTCGTCAGTGCGCTCGGGCGGACCGGCCTCGGCAAGCAGGGCTACGAGGATTTCATCCAGACCGACGCGGCGATCAATCCCGGCAATTCCGGCGGCGCGCTGATCAACCTGCGCGGCGAACTGGTCGGCATCAACACTGCGATCATCTCGCCCGGCGGCGGCAATGTCGGCATCGGTTTCGCCGTCCCCATCAACATGGCGCGGCGGGTGATGGAGCAGCTGGTCGCGAACGGCCGCGTCGATCGCGGGCGGATCGGTGTGACCCTGCTCGATCTGGACGCGCCGGCGGACGGCCGCGTCCACGGCGCGCGCGTCGCCGATGTGACCGCCGGCTCGCCGGCCGAGCGTGCGGGCCTGCGCAAGGGCGACATCATCGTGAAGGCGAACGACACGCCGGTGCGCAGCGCGACCCAGGTCCGCAATCTGATCGGCCTCACACCGGTCGGCCAGCGCGTCCGCCTCGTGTTCGAGCGCGACCGCGCGCTCGGCAATGCGACCGTCGAAGTCGCGCCGGTCACGGAGGAGCGCGCGCGCGTGCGAACGTCGGGCTGAGGCCTGCGTTCAACCTTCAGTCCGCATTTGGGCACTCATGCGACGTGTAGTAAATTTTTACCGCACATCAAGCATGGAACACGACTGGGATACCTCCATAAAGACCTGTTAAGTGTCTTGTCGCTTAGTGCGCCCCGGGTGGAGGTAGGGATATGCGGGGTGACGGTCTGGCTTTCAGTTTGCCAAATTGGCGCGTGACGCGCTGGCTGGCAGACCCGGGATATCCGGTGTCGTCGGACATCCGCCTCGCATTGGTCGGCGAGCTCTACGGCTGCTGGTCGGTTTTCGCCGGCGGCGTCATCAACACTGTCGCCGTCGCCGCAGCGCTCGCGCTGCGCACTCCGAACTTTCTCTTCATCACCTGGTTCGTGCTGGAAATCACGATCTGCCTGTTGCGGCTGGCGGTGATGCTCATCTCCTACCGCCGTGCGCGCGATCAGTTGACGACGCCGACCGACCTCCACATCCTGCTGTCGGTGGCGTGGAGCGCCAGCGTCGGTTTCGGTGTCGGCATCAGCCTGGGGTCCGGCGACTGGGTCGCAGCGTCGCTCACCTGCATTTCCTCGGCTGCCATGGTGGGCGGAATCTGTTTTCGCAATTTCAGCGCCCCGCGGCTGGTCGGCACCATGATCCTGTGCAGTATCGGCCCGGTGATCCCCGGCGTCGCGCTGTCCCGTGAGCCGCTGCTGTTCGCGATGTATCTGCAGATGCCGCTGTACTTCCTCGCGATGACCGGCGCAGCCTTCCGGCTGAACAAGATGCTGGTGGCGGTCATGCATGCCAAGCGCGAGAGCGACGAACGGGCGCGGCTCGATCCGCTCACCGGCCTGAACAACCGCACCGGCCTGATCGACACCTTGCGGAGCAAGCTCGCCAGCAAGGCCAGCGGAGACCAGACCTTTGCCCTGCTCTATCTCGATCTCGACGGCTTCAAGCCGGTCAACGACACCTTCGGCCATGCCGCGGGCGACGAGCTGCTGAAGATCGTCGCCAACATCCTGCGGCAGACCGCTTCTCCGGACGACGTCATCGCCCGGATCGGCGGCGATGAGTTCGTCGTCGTCGCCGGCAATCCCGCGATCGACCATGCGCTCGCGCTCGGCGAACGCATCATCGAGGTCATGACGGCACCCATCACGCTGCCGGGTGGCGCGCGCGTCAACATCGGCATGAGCATCGGCATCGCCGCTGCGCCGGATCACGGCAGCGATCCCGAAGCCCTGCTGTTCGCGGCCGACGCCGCACTCTACGAGGCGAAATCGAGCGGCAAGTCATGCTGGCGCCTGGCCTCGGCCGAGGCCAATCTCGCCGCCTTGCGCAAGTTCGCCGGCGACGGCCTGACGGCGAGGCCTGTCGCCAGCGCGGCCTGAGTTCAGCGTCGCGTAAACCACCGATGCGAGGGCCGGCGGGTCTAGCGCGGCATCTCCGCCAGCGCGGCGAGGATGCGGGCCCACGAGCGGATGCCCTTGTGGTAGCTCTTGAGGTCGTACTTCTCGTTCGGCGAATGGATGTTGTCGTCGTCGAGACCGAAGCCGACCAGGAGCGAGTCGAGGCCGAGCGTCTTTTTGAAGTCGGTGACGATCGGGATCGAGGCGCCCGAGCCCATCAGGATGGTCTCCTTGCCCCACTCCTCGGTGAGCGCCTGCTTGGCAGCCGCCAGCGGCTTCATGGTCCAGTCGAGCGCGATCGCAGCTCCCGCCGAATGGTCACCGAACGCGACCGAGCAGTCGCCGGGAATGCGCGCGGAGACGTAGTCGCGGAACGCCTTGCGGATTCTGAGCGGATCCTGGCCCTCGACGAGGCGGAACGACACCTTCGCATGGGCCAGCGACGGGATCACCGTCTTCGAACCCTCGCCGATATAACCGCCCCAGATGCCGTTGATGTCGCAGGTCGGCCGCGACGAGATCTGCTCGATCAGCAAGCGATCCTTCTCGCCGGCGGGAATCGACAATCCGATCGGCTTCAGGAAGCTCTCGGGTGTCAGGTTCAGCTTCTTCCACTGCTCCAGAACCTCGGGCGGCACGTCCTTCACGCCGTCATAGAAGCCGGGAATGGTGATACGGCCGTCGGCATCGAACAGGCCGCCGAGGATCTCGGTCAGCACCCGGATCGGATTGCGCGCGCCGCCGCCGAACACGCCGGAATGCAGGTCGCGATTGGCGGCCTTGATCTTGATCTCTTCATAAAGAAGCCCCCGCAGCGAGGTCGTGATCGCCGGCGTGTTGGGGTCCCACATGCCGGTGTCGCAGACCAGCGCGAAGTCGGCCTTGAACTCGGCCTTGTTCGCTTCGAGGAACGGCACGAAATTCTTCGAGCCGACCTCTTCCTCGCCTTCGATCAGCATCGTGATGTCGAGTGGCAGCGAGCCGGCGACCTTCTTCCAGGCGCGGCAGGCCTCGACGAAGGTCATCAGCTGGCCCTTGTCGTCCTCGGCGCCGCGCGCGACGATGATCTTGCGGCCGTCGGCATGATCGGTCACCACCGGCTCGAACGGCGGCCGGTGCCACAGGTCGAGCGGATCGACCGGCTGCACGTCATAATGGCCGTAGAACAGGACATGCGGCCTGGCGGCTCCGTGGCCATTGCTCTTGCCGACCACGGCAGGATGCCCGGCGGTCGGGCGCACCTCGGTCGCGAAGCCGAGCGTCGAAAGATCCTTGGCGAGATGGTCGGCGGCAGCCTTGCAGTCGTCGGCGAAGGCCGGATCGGCCGAGATCGACTTGATGCGGATCAGCTCGAACAACCGTTCCAGGCTGTTGTCGAAATCGGCATCGATGTGGTCGAGTACGGATTGAAGCTGCGCATTGGCCATGGCCACGAGATCCTTCGCAATTGACGGTTGGCTCGCTTGTAGCTCCGTTGCGCGGTCCGGGCCAGCACGATGCGCTGAGCATCGCGCCGGCGATCGGCCGGGATCATCGCCGCAGCAATCCGCCGAGCGCGCCGCGCACCAGGGAGCGGCCGATCGAACTGCCCAGCGAGCCGCCGACCTGCTTGCCGAGATCGGCCGCGATCCCGCCCACCACCTTGTCGGAGACCGAGCGCGCGACGTTGCGCGCGATCACCTGCGTCGTCGACAGCCGGCCGCGCTTGACGTTGGTGCCGAAGATCGTCGCGGCGATGTCGCTGATCCTGCCCAACACACCACCGGACGGAGCGTCCGCCGTCACGGCGGTTCCGGCGATCCGCTTCTGCAGCAACTCATACGCGGACTCGGCATCGATCTCCGTGTCGTATTTGCCCTTGACCGGGCTCGTAGCGATGATCGCCTTGCGTTCCTCGGGCGTAACCGGGCCGATGCGCGCCGACGGCGGCCGGATCAGGACGCGTTCCACCATCGATGGCGTGCCGTTGCCTTCGAGGAACGACACCAGCGCCTCGCCCTTGCCGAGTTCCGTGATCACCTTCGCGGTGTCCAGCTTCGGGTTGGGACGGAAGGTGTCGGCAGCCGCGGCCACGGCCTTCTGATCGCGCGGCGTGAAGGCGCGCAGCGCGTGCTGCACCCGGTTGCCCAATTGCCCGAGGACGCGATCGGGAACGTCGAGCGGGTTCTGCGTGACGAAATAGACGCCGACGCCTTTCGAGCGGATCAGGCGTACCACCTGCTCGATCTTGTCCATCAGCGCCTTCGGCGCGTCGTTGAACAGCAAATGCGCCTCGTCGAAGAAGAACACGAGCTTCGGCTTGGCGAGATCGCCGACCTCCGGCAGTTCCTCGAACAGCTCCGACAGCATCCACAGCAGGAACGTCGCGTACAGCCGAGGGTTCTGCAGCAGCCTGTCGGCAACGAGAATGTTGATCATGCCGCGGCCGTCGCGGTCGGTCTTCATGAAATCCTTCAGCGCCAGCGCCGGCTCACCGAAGAATTTTGTGCCGCCCTGGTTCTCGAGCACGAGCAATTGGCGCTGGATGGTGCCCACGGTCGCGCGGGTCACGTTTCCGAACGACTGCGCGGACTTCCGGATCGGCGCCAGCGGATCCTCGGCGGCATCGGCGCCCTTTTTTCCGACTTCCGGAATGATCGCATCGAGCAGCGCGCGCAGATCCTTCATGTCAATCAGCGTAAGGCCGTTCTCATCGGCGACACGGAAGGCGACGTTGAGCACGCCCTCCTGGACGTCGTTGAGATCGAGCATCCGCGCCAGCAACAGCGGTCCCATCTCGGTGACGGTGGCGCGCACGGGATGCCCCTGCTCGCCGAACACATCCCAAAATACCGTCGAGAACTGGTCGGGCTGATAGGCTAGTCCGAGTTCGTTCGCACGCTTGACGATGAAGTCCTTGGCTTCGCCGGTCTGCGAGATGCCGGACAGATCGCCCTTGATGTCGGACGCGAAGACCGGAACACCGGCGCGCGCGAAACCCTCGGCCATGACCTGAAGCGAGACGGTCTTGCCTGTACCAGTCGCTCCCGTCACGAGGCCGTGGCGGTTCGCAAGAGCAAGCGTCAACCAGGCCGGCTGCTCGCCAGCACCTACGAAAATCTTGTCGTCGGTATCAGCCAGTGATTTTCCGGATGGTGCCATGTTGGTCCGTCTTTCGAGAGTGTTTGTTTCGCATTGCACGTGGTGCCGAGCATCGCGTGCCGTAACATACTTTAGTATCGCGGGCTGGAACCAGCATCAGGCCAGCCTCGCGTCCTCGCAGCTCCCACTGCTTTTCATAACACTGGCGCCGCGCGATGCACGGGTTTCATCCGTAGATTCAACATCTGGTCTTGCACGGCTGCAACAGTCCATCCTCGATCGCGAATCGATTCGCGCGCCGGGCCTGCTCATCGCTTGTAATTCACGGATCGTCCGATCAAGATGAAGTCAGCGAGGACGTCCGGTCGCGGGGGACCGGATGACGACGGGGTTCACATGAACGAGCTGATTGAGCCGCTGGCCAGAATGGCCGGCATCGATAGAGCCGTGGCTGAAAAGCCAAGACATCTCCTGACCATCCATCTTGTTTTCAACGTCCCTTTCAACCTCCCTTGCAACGTCTCTTGCAACAAAGAACCGCAGCAGCAGTTTGCCAATCTGCCCACGGCGGCAAACGAACGGTCCGCTCTTGAACTTTCCGGGCTCAGCCAAGACCAAATCGGAACGGACCAGATGGGCACGATGAGGCCAGGCACGCGAGGCCTGAACCAGTTCGCCTGAAGCACCTTCGCGCGCCGAGTATCATGACATATCCGATCACCGAAATCGAAGGCATGACGACCTTCTATGCCTCCAAGCTGAAAGCTTTGGGCATCCGGACCACCGATGGATTTCTCGAAGCCGCCCGGACCGTGAAGGGACGCAAGGCGCTTGCCGCCAAGACCGGCATCAGCGAGCAGCAATTGCTCGATTGGGCCAACGTCGCCGATTACATGCGCATTCCCGGCATGGGCAAGGCCAAGGTCTGCCTGGTCCGTGCCGCCGGCGTCACCACGGTGCGCGAACTGGCGCATCGCAATCCCGCCCGCTTGGCGCAGAACATCAAGGAAGTGAACACGAGGCGGCAGCTCGTTCGCATCCTTCCGTCGGAAAAATCTGTCGGCCAGCTCATCGAAAAGGCCCGCCGGCTGGAGCCCAAGATCAGCTATTGATCCACCGCGGGCCGGCTGCGCACGGCTCGTGTAGTGCGACACCTTGACTCGACCGTGGCAACCGCGCAAAGCGGCGCCATGAGCGCAAACTCGCCGCATTCCGCCTCGGACCTCGCCGCGGGCCACCCGCTGCTGCGGCCGTGGCTCGCCCGTCCGTTTCCGGCGGTGATGGGCATCCTCAATGTCACGCCGGATTCCTTCTCGGACGGCGGCCGCTTCAATGCGCCCGAGCAGGCGCTCGCCCAGGCCCGGCGCATGATTGCTGACGGCGCCGACATCATCGACATCGGCGCGGAATCGACCCGTCCCTATACCGGCGCCGAGCCCGTGACGGCCGACGAGGAGCTTGCCCGCCTGCAGCCCATCCTGCCGGCGATCGTTGCACTCGGTTTACCTGTTTCGATCGACAGCATGAAATCTCAGGTTGTCGACTATGCACTCGACCAGGGCGCGCAGATCGTCAACGATGTCTGGGGATTGCAGCGCGACCCTGCGATGGCCGACGTCGTCGCCGCGCATGGCGCGCCGGTCGTCGTGATGCACAACCGCGCCGAGGTCGATCCGGAGATCGACATCGTCGCGGACATGCTCGACTTCTTCGCGCGCTCCCTCGACATCGCGCAGCGGGCCGGCATTCCCCGAGGGAATATCGTGCTCGATCCCGGCATCGGTTTCGGCAAGACTCAGCCGCAGAGCATGATTGCGCTGGCCCGGCTGGACGAGTTCACCCGTTTCGGGCTGCCGCTCCTGGTCGGCGCCTCGCGCAAGCGCTTCATCCATTCCATCGTGGCCTCGATCCCGCAGCAGCGGCTCGGCGGATCGATCGCGGCGCATCTGATCGCGGCGCAACGCGGTGCCGCGATCATTCGGGCGCACGACGTCGCCGAAACGGTTCAGGCCGTGCGCGTGGCCGCGGCAATCGAGGCAGAGCGATGACCGATACGATCTTCATCAAGGGCGTTCTCATCCATGCGCGTCACGGCGTGATGGAGCACGAGAGCGAGGTCGGCCAGCGCTTCGTCATCGATCTCGAACTCTACACCGATCTGTCGGACTCCTCGCGCAGCGACCGCCTCGCCGACACCGTGTCCTATTCCGACGTGGTGGAGACGGCGACCGCGGCGTTCAAGGACGTCAACTACCGGCTGCTCGAACGTGCGGCCGGCGCGGTGGCCGATGCGATCCTGTCGACGTTCGCCCGCATCCGCGCCGTCAAGATCACGGTGCACAAGCCGCACGCGCCGATCGCCGCGATCTTCGAGGATGTCGGCGTGGTGCTGACGCGCTCGCGGCATCCGTGATCCGATGGCCAGCGCGCTGATTGCTCTCGGCGGCAATGTCGGTGACGTCAGGGCGACCTTCCGGCACGCCGTTCCGGAGATCTGCCGGCGTGCCGACGCAGCGCTGGTCGCCCGCTCATCCGACTACATCACTCCGCCCTGGGGCGAGGAGCAGCAGCCGGCTTTCATCAACGCCTGCATTGCCATCGAGACCGCGAGCGCGCCGCAGGCGCTGCTGGCCATTCTGCACGACGTCGAGCGCATGTTCGGCCGCAACCGCGCCCAGGAAACCCGGTGGGGACCGCGCACGCTCGATCTCGACCTGATCGCCTATGACGATGTCGCCATCGATTCGCCCGATCTCACCCTGCCCCATCCGCGGCTGTTCGAGCGCGGCTTCGTGCTGGTGCCGCTGGCCGAGATCGCCCCCGACCGCGTGATCGCCGGCTACCGCGTCGACGACGCCGTGACCCGCGTTTCGCGCGAGGGAATCCGGCCGCTGCCCTCAGCCGAATAGCCGACATATCAGGCCAAACAACCGTTTGGCTTGGGCGCTCCGACGTGGCATTTTGCGCCACAATAATCGCCATAACAGACGCCCGGGAGACGCGTGCCGACATGACGACCGAGACCGACGATCTGCGACTGGCCGCCGATTTTGCGCCGGCCGGCGAGGCGGACTGGCGCAAGCTGGTCGATGGCGTGCTGAAGGGCGCGGCGTTCGAGAAGCTGGTCGGCAAAACCTATGACGGGCTCAAGATCCAGCCGATCTACCCACGCGCCAGGAACGCCGCACCGGTCGCCGGCCGCGCGCCCGCGGCGCCGTGGCAGATCATGCAGCGCGTCGATCATCCCGATCCGGCCAAGGCCAACGCGCAGGCGCTGCTCGACCTGGAGAACGGCGCGACCGGACTGACGCTGGTGTTCGCCGGGTCGAATGCTGCGCATGGCTTCGGCCTTACGGCCAATGCCGACGTGGTGGCGCGCGCGCTCGACGGCGTGCATCTCGATGCTGCGATTGCCATCGAATTGCAGCTCGGCGAAACGTCGTTGTCGGCCGCCGCGCAGCTGGCCGACTACGTCAAGCAGCGTGGCTTCAAGCCCGAAGTCTGCAACATCCGGTTCGGCCTCGATCCGATTGGCGATGCGGCCAGCCGCGGCGCGAGCTCGCATGACGCATCGACGCTCGGCGGCAATTCCGGCTCGCTGGTCAAGCAGCTGCACGGCGCTGGCTTCAAGGGCCCATTCTTTGCTGCGGACGGCCGTGTCGTGCACGACGCCGGCGGATCGGAAGCGCAGGAGCTGGCCTTCGTGCTGGCGTCCGCCGTGGCCTATCTGCGCGCCCTCGAGGCCGAAGGCATTCCGCTCGACACCGCACGCGACCTGATCTCTGCGCGGCTCGCCGCGGATACCGATCAGTTCCTCACCCTGGCAAAATTCCGCAGCCTGCGCCGGCTGTGGGCGCGCATCGAAGACGCTTGCGGCCTTGCGCCGAAGCCGTTCTTCATCTCCGGTGAGACGGCGTGGCGCATGCTGACCCGGCGCGATCCGTATGTGAACATGCTGCGCGCCACCATCGCGGCGTTCGCGGCCGGGCTCGGCGGCGCCAATGCGGTGACCGTGCTGCCGCACACGGCGGCCCTCGGCCTGCCCGATGCGTTTGCCCGCCGCGTCGCGCGCAACACGCAACTGGTGCTGCTGGAGGAGAGCAATCTCGCCCGCGTCGCCGACCCCGCCGCCGGCGCCGGCGGCATCGAGGCACTGACCACCGCGCTGTGCACCGCCGCCTGGGCGCTGTTCCAGGAGATCGAAAAGGCCGGCGGCGTCGTCGCCGCGCTGCAGGCCGGACTGATCCAGTCCAAGGTCGCCGCGGTGAGGCAGGCCCGCGCGGCCAACATCGCCAAGCGGCGCGACGTGCTGACCGGCGCCAGCGAGTTTCCCAATCTGGGCGAGGCCGAGGTCGCGGTCGAACCGGTTGCGCCGGTGGCCCCGCCGCCGTCCGGAAAAGCTGCCTTCACCTTTGCTGCGCTCGCACCCATCCGCCTCGCGGAAGGGTTCGAGCGGCTGCGCGACCGCTCCGACGCTTTGCTGAAGAGCAAGGGCCAGCGCCCCTCCGTTTTCCTCGCCAATCTCGGCACCGCCGCGGACTTCACCGCGCGCGCGACCTTCGCCCGCAGCTTCTTCGAGGCCGGCGGCATCGCGGCGATCGATGGTCAAGTTGCTGCGGATCCGGCGGCGCTGGCGGCAGCGTACCGCGCGTCGGGCGCCGCCATCGCCTGCCTCTGCTCGTCGGACAAGGTCTACGCCGAAGCGGCGGTTCCGGCGGCCAAGGCCCTTCAGGCGGCGGGCGCGCGGCATATCTATCTGGCAGGCCGAGGCGGCGAGCAGGAGGCTGCGCTGCGTGAGGCCGGAATCGGCAGCTTCGTGTTCGCCGGCGGCGACGCGCTGACGACACTCGAAGACGCCTATACGCATCTGGAGTGAGCATGACCGAGGCCAGCAAACCCGTCCTCACCGGCGGCTGCCAATGCGGCGCGATCCGCTATGCATTGATGTCGGCACCGACCCGCGTCAGCATCTGCCATTGCCGGATGTGCCAGAAGGCCTCAGGCGCGCCGTTCGCGGCGTTCGCCGACGTCAATCGCGAGAACCTGACCTGGACGCGCGGCGAGCCCGCGACGTTCCGCTCCTCGTCGATCGCCGACCGCTACTTCTGCCCTGCCTGTGGCACGCCACTCGGCTTCGGCCGCATCGACGGGCCGCGGATCGAGATCATGACCGGGAGCTTCGACCGGCCAGACCGCCTGGTGCCGACGCGCCAGTTTGGCTCGGAATCCCGGCTCGGCTGGGTGGTCGCGATCGCCAACCTGCCGAGCCAGACCACGCAGCAGAACTACGGACCGGACAAGATGGCGACCATCGTCAGCCATCAGCATCCGGATCATGATTGAGAGACGAGGACGCCGGGCCATGAGCCGCATTCCTGATTTCAGCGCCATCGCTTTCGAGCTCACGGCAGCCCCCGCTCCGGCCGGCGCCGCCGAGCCGTGGCTCACGCCCGAAGGCATTCCCGTGAAGCCGGCCTATGGCGAGGCCGATCTCGCCGGCGTCGATTTCCTCGACACCTGGCCTGGCATCGCGCCCTATCTGCGCGGTCCCTACCCGACGATGTATGTCAACCAGCCCTGGACGGTCCGGCAATATGCCGGCTTCTCCACTGCCGAGGATTCCAACGCGTTCTATCGCCGTAATCTCGCGGCGGGCCAGAAGGGCCTGTCGGTCGCCTTCGATCTCGCCACCCATCGCGGCTATGATTCCGATCATCCGCGCGTCGGCGGCGACGTCGGCATGGCCGGCGTTGCGATCGACTCGATCTACGACATGCGCACGCTGTTCGCGGGCATCCCGCTCGACCAGATGAGCGTGTCGATGACCATGAACGGCGCGGTGCTGCCGATCCTGGCGCTGTTCGTCGTCGCCGCCGAAGAGCAAGGCGTGCCGCCGGAAAAACTGTCGGGCACCATTCAGAACGACATTCTGAAAGAGTTCATGGTGCGCAACACCTACATCTATCCGCCGTCGCCCTCGATGCGGATCATCTCCGACATCTTCGCCTTCACCTCGCAGAAGATGCCGAAGTTCAATTCGATCTCGATCTCCGGCTATCACATGCAGGAGGCCGGCGCGACGCAGGACCTCGAACTCGCTTACACGCTCGCCGACGGCGTCGAATACTTACGCGCCGGCATCGCCGCGGGCCTCGACGTCGACCGCTTTGCACCCAGGCTGTCGTTCTTCTGGGCGATCGGCATGAACTTCTTCATGGAGGTCGCCAAGCTGCGCGCGGCGCGGCTGTTGTGGGCGAAGCTCTTGAAGCCATTCAACCCGAAAGACTCGCGCTCGCTGTCGCTGCGCACCCATAGCCAGACCTCGGGCTGGTCGCTGACGGCGCAGGACGTCTACAACAACGTCGTCCGCACGGCGGTGGAGGCAATGGCGGCGACGCAAGGCCATACGCAATCGCTGCACACCAACGCGCTCGACGAGGCCCTGGCGCTGCCGACCGACTTCTCCGCGCGCATCGCCCGCAACACCCAGCTGTTCCTGCAGCAGGAGAGCGGCACCACCCGCATCATCGACCCCTGGGGCGGCTCCTACTATGTCGAGCGACTGACCCGTGACCTCGCCGCAAAAGCCTGGGGCCACATCCAGGAGATCGAGGAGCTCGGCGGCATGGCCAAGGCGATCGAGGCCGGCGTGCCGAAGCTGCGCATCGAGGAGGCCTCGGCCAAGACCCAGGCCCGTATCGACACCGGCCGGCAGTCCGTGATCGGCGTCAACAAGTACAAGCCTGTCGACGAGCCGCCGCTCGACGTACTCAAGGTCGACAATTCCACCGTGCGCCGGCTGCAGATCGACAAGCTCTCCAGGCTGAAATCCGAGCGCAAGCAGGCCGAAGTCGATGCCGCGCTCGCCGCGCTGACGCGCTCGGCCGGCGACGGCAACGGCAACCTGCTGGCGCTGGCGATCGACGCCGCGCGCGCCAAGGCCACCGTCGGCGAGATCTCCGATGCACTGGAGAAGGTGTTCGGCCGCCACCGCGCCGAGATCAAGTCCATCACCGGCGTCTACAAGCGGGAGATTGCCGCCATGTCTGGCAAGGCCGAGAAGCTGCAGACGCTGATCGAGGCGTTCGAGGAGGCGGAAGGGCGCCGTCCCCGCATCCTCGTTGCCAAGATCGGCCAGGACGGCCACGACCGCGGCCAGAAGGTGATCGCCTCGGCGTTTGCCGACATCGGCTTCGATGTCGACATCGGGCCGCTGTTCGCCACCGCCGACGAGGCGGCGCGGCAGGCGGTCGAGAACGACGTGCACATTCTCGGCGTGTCGTCGCTGGCGGCCGCTCATCTCACTGCGGTGCCGGAGCTCAAGGCGGCGCTGAAGAAACAGGGCCGCGACGACATCATGATCATCATAGGCGGCGTGGTGCCGCCGCAGGATTACGATGCGCTGCTCAAATCGGGCGCCGAGGCGATCTTCCCGCCGGGCACCGTGATCGCCGACGCCGCCGAGGAGCTGATCCACAAGCTCAACGCCCGCCTCGGCCACAGCGAGGCGGCGGAGTAGCCATCCGTTTCCTCGGATTTGACGTTGCGATCTCAACGCGCAGCTATGAATGGCCGCGCGTTCGATCTGGGCAGGATCGAACCTTTGCGGTAGGTGGGCGCACCGACCACCACAACCCGGGTCATATGTCTCATGCATTCTGCCAAATTGCTTGCCGCCATCCTGCTTGGCCTTCTCACCCTCTCATCAGCCCTCGCCGCCGAGGCCAAGCCCGATGCGGCGATCAAGACCAAGGCCGCCAAGGCCAGCGTCACGCTGAATGCCAGCGTCAAGGCCGATCCGGCGCTCGCCGCGAACTGCCTCGCCGAGGGCCGGAAGTGGATGAACGAGCAGGCCGCGGAAGCCGCCAAGGACTACAAGGAAGACAAGGCGCTGTTCCGCGACGGCCCCTACACCTATGGCCGCGACTATTCGGTGCGCTCGATCGTCGCCGACCGCTATGTCAGCGTGCTGCGCAGCGACTACATGGACACGCACGCGGCCCATCCCAACCGAACCGTCGATACCATCCTGTGGGACAAGGCCGCCGCCAAGCGCATCTCGATCCGCCCCTTCTTCAATGAGACCGCCGACAATGGTCCGACCATGATCGCGATCCGCAAGGCGATCATCGCCTCGCTGAAGGGAGAGAAGAAGGCCCGCGACGCCGGCGACACCGACGAGGAGTGGTCGAAAGGCATCGAGCCGAAGCTGCTCGGCATCGGCGCGGTCACGCTCGCCCCCTCGACGGTGGCCGGCAAGAGCTCCGGCCTGACCTTCCACTATCCGCCCTACGCCGTCGGCGCCTATGCGGAGGGCGACTATGTCGCCTTCGTGCCGTGGGAAACGCTGAAGCCGTTCTTGACGTCCGAGGGACAGGCCGTTTTCGGCGGCAGCCGGCCCAAGGGGGATGCGGAGGATAACTGATGCCCGGGCCGGCGTGCAGCCGGGAGCCGAATATGCTAGATTGGACTCATGAACGAGGTCGTCGACATTCCCCTGACGAGCATCATTGGCCGGCTGCAGGCTCTTGCGCCGGCGCTGCGGGCGGTCGGCGTGACGCGGCTGTGGCTGTTCGGATCACGGGCGCGCGGCGATGCAAGGCCGGACAGTGATCTGGACGTGCTGATCGACAGCCGTGCCCGGGGCGAGGAGCCTCCCTTCGACTATTTCAAGGTGCTGGACCTGATCGAGAACGCGATCGGGCTGCAGGTGCAGATCTCGCAGCGGCATCTGCTGAAGCCGCGCATCATCGAGCGGATCGCCGATGATCTGATCGAGGTGATTTGATGCCGCCGACTGTCGAGGACCGGCTGCGGGATATTCTGGAAGCCATCGCTGAAATCGATGATCTGCTCGCCGGCACCGACTTTGTCCAATTTGCCGCGGACAAGATGCGGCGGATGGCGACCGAGCGATATCTCGAAATCGTCTGCGAGGCGGCGCGGCACCTGAGCGACGACGTCAAGCAGGATGCACCTGAGATCGAGTGGCAGAGAATGGTCGATTTCGGCAATCGGCTGCGCCATGCCTATCATGCGACGGACGTCGCAGTCGTCTGGAGCATTACTCGAGATCATCTGCCTCCATTGAAGGCCTTCGTTGAACGCCGCATTCGTGCGTCCAACGGATGATGGACATGCCTTCCAAGCAGACGAGCGGCCCGAGCACGCCAGACGTCAAATCCCTCGCCCGCGACCTGCGCGCCGGCAGCCGCGCGGCGCTGGCGCGTGCGATCACGCTGGTCGAGAGCCGCCGCGCCGACCATCAGGCCGCTGCGCGCGCGCTGGTGCAGGCGCTGCTGCCGCAGACGGGGAACGCGATCCGCGTCGGCATCACCGGCTCGCCGGGCGTGGGCAAGTCCACGACGATCGACGCGCTCGGCATGTATCTGATCGAGCAGGGCCAGAAGGTCGCGGTGCTCGCGGTGGACCCCTCCTCGGCGCGCACTGGCGGTTCCATCCTCGGCGACAAGACGCGGATGGCGCGGCTGTCGCATCACGCGCATGCGTTCATCCGCCCCTCGCCCTCCTCCGGCACGCTGGGCGGCGTCGCCGCCAAGACGCGCGAGGCGATGCTGCTGTGCGAGGCCGCCGGCTTCGACGTGATCCTGGTCGAGACCGTCGGCATCGGCCAGTCCGAGACTGCGGTCTGCGACATGACCGATTTCTTCCTGGCTCTGATGCTGCCGGGCGGCGGCGACGAACTGCAGGGCATCAAGAAGGGCCTGGTCGAGCTCGCCGACATGATCGCGATCAACAAGGCCGACGGCGACAATATCAAGCGCGCCAACGTCACCGCGGCGGACTATCGCGGCGCGCTGCATCTGCTGGCGCCCCGCTCCGAGCACTGGCATCCGCCGGTCCTGACCTATTCGGCGATATCAGGTACCGGCATCGCCGATCTCTGGCAGAAGATCCTCGACCACCGCAAGGCGATGATCGCCTCCGGCGAGTTCGCCGCGCGCCGCCGCGACCAGCAGGTGAAATGGATGTGGACCATGCTGGAGCAGCGCCTGATGGCGCGGCTGCGCACCGATCCGTCCATTCGCACGAAGGTGAAGAAGCTCGAAATCGACGTCGCCGAGGGCCGCGTCGCGCCGGCGCTCGCAGCCGAGCAGCTCGCGGAGCTGCTGACATGAACGAGCCGCTTCGGATCCTGCTGACGGGGTTCGGCCCGTTTCCCGGCGCGCCGTTCAATCCGACCATGCCGCTGGTCAAGCGGCTGTCCGAGTTGCGGCGCCCTGCGCTGGATGACGTGGAGATCAGCAGCCACATCTTTCACGTCACCTACGGCACGGTGGATCGCGAGCTGCCCCAGCTGATCGCGGAACGCCGCCCCCATGCGCTGCTGATGTTCGGTCTCGCCGGGCGCACGCCGTATCTCCGCATCGAGACCCGCGCCCGCAACGCAGTCACCACGACCTTCCCCGACGCGGATCGCCACGTCGCGCGCAAGGGCGTGATCGTGCCGGGAGCGCATCCGATGCTGTTCGGTCCGCACATGGCCCGGCTGCTGCGCGCAGCACGGGCCACGGGCATCGATGCCCGGCCGTCGCGTGATGCCGGCAGCTATCTCTGCAACTATCTGAGCTGGCGCGCGATCGAAGCGACCCGGACCGCCGACGGGCCGCGGCTGGCGGCCTTCATTCACATTCCCCCGCTGCCGCGGGCCGGCACAGCGTTGCCGCGCGGCAACTCACGCATCACGATCGAGCCCCTCGTCGATGCCGGCGAAGCGATGCTGATGGAAATGGTCAGGCTCGTGCGACGGAAATCCGTCCGCACGAGCTGAACCCTCTGACGGTTACTCGGTCCGACACTCGTCAATCCCGGACGTCAGACACTCCAGCGCCGGCGGCCAAACCCGCCGCCGATCAGGCGCAGCACGAGCAGCAGGACCACCGCGCCGATGAAGGCGTTGACGATGGCCGCGACCAGTCCGACGCCGAGATGAATTCCAAGCCTCGGCAGCAGCCAGTTGCCGATGAACGCGCCGAGGAGGCCGACGATCAAGTCGCCGATCAAGCCGAAACCGCCGCCTTCCATCACGCGACCTGCAAGCCACCCGGCAACGATGCCGACGAAAAGAATAACCAACAGACTTTCATTGGACAGATGCATGACCTTCTCCGCGCCGACCCCCATCGGCGGAACAATGTCGGTGAGTCTAATTCGTTCCCCTCCCCCGGACGGCAGCAGCGCTTTGCGGAAAGATTTACCCCTCCCTGCAACAATGCCATCGGCCGGCGCTCATCCTCGGCCTCAGCATTCAGGCTGTCGTCCAAGTCTTGGCAGAACAATCAATTTTCGCGCGGGGGCCTTACCATGGACGTCAATCGCCGACGCATTCTGGCTGGATCGGCTGCTGGCGCCGCCGAAGCATTGGCCTTGCCCGTGGACGCCGCACGGTCCGCCCCCCTGATCTCCACGCTCGGCCGTGATGCCACGCAATATGGCGTCAGGCCGAACAGCCCCGACGACCAGACCCGCGCGCTGCAGCGCGCGATCGATGAGGCGGCGCGCGCCCAGGCGCCGCTGGCCCTGCCGCCGGGCAGCTATCGCAGTTCGATGCTTCGCCTCGCCAAGGGCAGCCAGCTGGCCGGCGTCCGCGGCGCCACCCGGCTGGTCTTCATCGGCGGCGGCCCGTCGCTGCTGTCCGCCGAGGGCGCTGACGGCATCGGCCTGACCGGCGTGTCGCTCGACGGCGCCAGCATCGCCCTGCCCCCACGCCGCGGCCTTCTTCATGTCGCCGCTGCCCGCGACGTCCGTATCGTCGATTGCGAGATCACCCATTCCGGCGGCAGCGGCATCTGGCTCGAGCAGGTCTCAGGCGACGTCAGCGGCAACATCCTGACCGACATCGCCGTCACCGCGATCGTGTCGTTCGATGCGCAGGGACTGATCGTCTCGCGCAACACCATCCAGGGCACGCGCGACAACGGCATCGAAATCCTGCGCACCGCGAGCGGCGACGATGGCACGATGGTCACGGACAACCGCATCGAGGACATCAAGGCCGGTCCGGGCGGCTCCGGCCAGTACGGCAACGCCATCAACGCCTTCCGCGCCGGCAACGTCATCATCAGCGGCAACCGCATCAGGAACTGCGACTACTCGGCGGTGCGCGGCAACTCCGCCTCCAACATCCAGATCATCGGCAACAGCGTCACCGACGTGCGCGAGGTCGCGCTGTATTCGGAGTTCGCGTTCGAAGGCGCCGTGATATCGGGCAACACCGTGGACGGCGCCGCGTTCGGCGTCTCCGTCTGCAACTTCAACGAAGGCGGCCGCATCGCGGTCGTCCAGGGCAACGTCATCCGCAACCTGATCCCGAAGCGGCCGATCGGCACCGCGCCCGACGACGATGCCGGCATCGGCATCTATGTCGAGGCCGACAGCTCAGTGACCGGCAACGTGGTCGAGAATGCTCCGTCCTACGGCATCGTCGCCGGCTGGGGCCGCTACCTGCGCGACGTCGTCATCTCCGGCAACGTGATCCGCAACGCGCTGGCCGGCGTCGGGCTGTCGGTCGTTCCGGGCGCGGGCACGGCTCTCGTCAGCAACAATGTGATCTCGGGCACGCCACGGGGCGCCGTGATCGGGCTCGATCACATCAAGCCGGTCACCCCGGACCTGACGCAGGATGGCGCGCAGCGCTTTGCGCAGTTCGTGATCAGCGGCAATGCGGTGCGACGAAGCTGACGTGCCGCTCAGACACGCTGTGGTCGGGGCGTCAGCCTGACCTGGGTCATGGCGACCCCGGTGATTGCGAGCAGCCCACCCACGATCAGATTCGGGGTCACGCGATCGCCGAGGAACGCCACGCTCGATATGACGGCGAAAACCGGCAGCAGCAGGCCGAAGGGCGCGACGCGACTCATGGAGCAGCGGGCGATCAACCAGAACCACAGGCCAAACCCAATAATTCCTCCGATGAAAATCGTGTAGCCGAGGGCCAGCCAGCCACGCTCATCGGCGGTGGCGAGGCTCCCAAGTTGCCCATGTTCGACCAGTAACGACACCAGCAACACCTGCGGGACCGTGAACAGCGACGACCATCCCGTCAGCATCAGCGGATCGAACGGACCGTACCGCTTGGTCATGACGTTGGAGACCGCGAATGCGAAGGCGGCCCCGGCCACGAGCAGCAGCGGCAGCGCGTTCGCCGACAGGCCGGAGCCCGCGGCCAGCACGACCACACCGAGGAACGCGAGCGCCACTCCGGCGGTCGTGGCGAGAGACGGTCGCTCCGCGAGCAGCGGCCAGGCCAAGAGAACGGTGAAGGGAGTCGCGAGTTGATAGGCGACGGCCGACATGCTTCCCGAGCCGAGCCCGAGGCCGACATAGAACAGGCCGAAATTCAGCCCTCCGAGAAAGACGGAAATGGCCGCGATGTACCCGAATTGGCGGGCCGTGGGCGTCTTGACGAACGGGACGAGCAGCACCGCGATGACCAGGAAGCGAACGGCGAGGAAGAACAGCGGCGGAAACTGTGCTACGCCCACCTTGATGGCGACGAACTGATACCCCCAGAGCAAGGGAACGGCGACCGCGCAAACCATCTGGATGGCAGACATGGGCTTCCTTTTAAAGACCGATCAGTCCAGATATTGTCCCGCCGATCGACAAGGACACGACTTGTCGTCTAGCTGATGAAGCAGTCGAGCAGAGCGTCGACCGTGGCTTGCGATGCGATGGGCGTCGGCCCCGGTTTGGCGACCACGCGCAATCCCTCGACGAAACAGACGAGAATGCGAGCGGCGCTCGAAGGCTCGACACCGTCGGCCAGCCTGCCCGCCGTCTTCGCGCGAGACAATGCGTACGCGACCTTGACTTCCATGGCTTTGAAGAAGCCCGCGATACGCCGGCCCGCCTCGGCATCCTGGCCGGCAAGCTCCATCGCGGTGGCAACCAGCAGGCAGCCCCGCCGACCATCGGCACCGCGCGTGCGCTCGACGTAACCGGTGAGATAGGCGCGCAGACCATCGACAGGATCTCGACCGGGGTCGAGCTCGGTCTCCATTCGTGTCAAGGCATCGGCAATGTAGCGGTCGAGGGCGAGCAGGAACAGCGAGTGCTTGTCCCCGAAAGCAGCGTAAAGGCTGCCGCGCGAGAGCTTGGTCGCGCGCAGGAGGTCAGGGAGTGCGGTGGCATGATAGCCGCGCGACCAGAACACACCCATGGCGCGTTCGACGGCGGCTTCCACGTCGAAACTGCGCGGACGGCCGCGGGGCAACTGCTCCGAGGTTTGGCGTCTCATCGTCGATATATAGACTGAACGGTCTTGAAATGCAAGGCGAGCGCCTGCGCGCTTTGACGGTCCTGGCGATGGCTAGAGGTCGAGGCAGCCCGGTCGTCAGGCGCGCGCTGCTCGGCTTCGAACAACGACGATGCCGGACGCGCGGCGACGAGCGCTCGACGAACGGCCGGCGAAATACAGCGATTGGTACCCTCGTCGCCGGTTCGACGAAAACTAATAGGCCACTGCCAGTGCCGGATAGCGGCGCTCGATGGCGTCGAGATCGACCACCGGCTCGTCATACCCGGTGTCGGACTCCATGCCGACGCTCAAGGCCTGCGCCAGCGCCGCCATGTCGATGCGCGGCGGCGCGACGGTCAGCTCCGGCTCGTAGCGATCTGCGGCGACGATGTCGTCTTCGGCCACGTCATCCGGCTCGATGACGTAGTCCGGCTCCGGCTCGTCTCCGGCCGGCTCCATCGCGGCGTCGATGACGATCTCGGACTCCGCCAGGATGGTTTCGAGCGAGCGCGGCAGTTCGATCTGGCGGTGCGCGACCGGCTGCGGCTCCGGCGGGCGCACGGGCGTCGGCGGCGTGGCCACGATCACGGCCGGCGTCTGGCTCGGCACGATGCTGACCTGCTCGGCTTCGCCGAAGGCCAGCGTCTGCCAGGTCTGCACGGCGGCCTTCGCGTGCCGAAGATCGTCCAGGAAAGACTGCTCGGTGTAGTAGCGGCGCCAGCGGCCGCTGTCGAACAGCTCGGTGAGATGGTTCAGCCGCCTTTCGGCGAGCGCACACCAGCGCGCCGCCAGATCGCGGCTGCAGGTCACGTCCGGTCGATGTGTCATAGGGGGAGCCCGCGAGAGAAGGGGACGGACGCACTCGGCACGAATCAACGCAACGTGACGTGAATATTTTGTGGAAAAGGTTAACAAAGTCTAGCTAACGCCATGTTCGTCAGCGGCCAAACCGTAGTCGTGCGGAATTTTTGTCCGCGTTTTTTCGGGCTTGCCCGGCATCCCGGCAACGTCAACGCGACTGCGTAGCTCACCGGCAACCCGAGGATGTGGACAACCCGACGCTGTCACGCTGACCGGTGAGACGCCGGCCGGTCAGAGGACGTGCTGTGTTTGGACATCGGCCAAAACGAAAGAGCCGTCCGGGGGGACAACCGGACGGCTCGAGCCATATGGGCGCTTGGGGTGGATGGGCGCTCGCGCCTTATATAGCTTCGGGGAGGGGATCACCGCTCCCACGTACCTTCTGTCGTGACCGCGCCGGCCCACGTTCAAAGCGATGGCAGGAATTCCGGAACGTTCACGAAAACGTTGACGCTATGGCTGCGCGGGCCTGGGCGTGTCGGCAGCCGGAGCGCCGCCGGTCGCCATCGCTGCGTTCGAGGTGACCGCGTTCGAGCCGGCCGCGGCCGGACCCAGCTCGCGCGCAGGCGTTGTGTCCCGCCCCTGCTCGCGCGGCAGACCGGCCGCAGGAGCGGCCGAGAGCGCCGGTGCATCCTGGGGCGCCGCCACTGCCTCGACCGCCGCCAACGCATCAGCCTCCCCTGCTCCGTACAGATCGTCCGGCCCGGGGGCGCCAAGATCGCGCGCGGTCCTGGTCAGCACCATCCGCACCGTCTCCGGCTTCAGCGCCGGATTGCGCTCCAGCACCAGCGCCGCGAGGCCGCTGACATAGGCCGCGGCGAACGAGGTGCCCGAAATGATCTGATACTTGCCGTCGGGCGCCGGCACGAAGATGTCGGCGCCGGGCGCAGCCAATGCGATGTGGCGGCCGCGGTTGGATGCCGGCAGCAATTGATCCCCGGTGTCGGTCGCGCTGACGGCGATGACGTTCGGATGGGCGGCGGGATAGAGCGGCGGCGATCTCGCGCCGGCATTGCCTGCGGCGGCGATCATCACGACGTCCTTGGCGGCAACGGCCACGACCGCGCGTGCGACCACCGCATCGTTCGGCCCGGCGAAGCTCATGTTGACGATCTGCGCGCCATGCAGCGCCGCGTAGTCCAGCGCCTTGAGGATCACATAGGAGTTGCTCTCCGGACCGCCGCCCGTCCTGGCCACGCCGAAGGCGCGGATGGCGATGATCCGCGCATAGGGCGCGCTGCCCATCAGCCGCTTGTGCGACACGATCACGCCGGCGACGCCGGTGCCGTGGACGTGCGGCTTCTCGTCGCCGCCGAGCGCGTCGAAGGCATCGAATGCGGCATCGTCGAATTCCGGATGCGCAAGATCGACTCTGGAATCGATCACCGCGATGGTGACGTTGGAGCCCTGCGCGAGCTTATGGGCTTCGGGCAGTCGCAGCTTCGCCAGCGCGTATTGCGCCGGGTCGCCCTCCGTGGGCGTCGCGCTCTGCTGCAGCGTGTAGCGATAGTTCGGCTGCACCGAGCGGACGCTGCGATCGGCGGCGAGCCGGCGGCTCACCGTCTCGACCGAGCTTCTGTCGGTGATCCGAAACAGGCCGATGGTGGCGCCGATCAGCGGAAAGCTCTGCGAACTGATGCGCCGCAGGCCATGGCGGCGCGCCAGCGCGTCGGCCTGGTCGGCCGACAGGCTGCCGTCGATCTCGGCGACCAGTTCGTTGGCAATGGTGTTGGGATCGGCAGCGGCCTTGGCCGTCGGCTCGCGCCGCTGCGCGGCCTTGGCGGACTTGCCGTTGTCCAACCTGCCCTTGTCCAACTTCCCTTTGTTCAAATTGCCGTTGCGCGATGTCCGCGTGCCGGATCCGCCGTCGGCCGTCGCCGGGGGACGTCTCAGACATTCGCTGGAGGCGCTGCGATCGGCCGGGCTGCAGGACGTCTGCAGGTTCGGCGCAAAGCGCGCGTTCGGCAGCGCGGGCCGCACTGCAAGGCCGGGGCCCGGCCCAGGCACGCGCATCGCCGCGCCCGGATTGATGCTCGGCACCCGGCTCTGGATGTTGATGTTGGGCGAGCGCATCATCACCTGCGCCGAGGCGCTGATATCGCCGCTCGCCATGGCGAGCACCACGCCCGCGCTCAGCGCGGCGAGATGTTTTGCGAAGCGCCGCAACGCAACGGACGACATGGAGCCTCCGAATGACGTCTCGGACGGCACGGGCTATTGAGCGGCCACCGCGAGGCTGACGATCTTTTCCCGCGACAGGCGGCCGATCAGGCCATCGGCCTCGGCCTTCGACAGCGGCTGATTGCCCAATTGCAGCTTGAACAACCCGCCCTTGGCGCCCTCGACGACCGACGCCTGGTAGCTGTCGAGCAGCGCCGTGATGTCGGCCATGCGCGCATCGGGCGCGAACCGCACCAGCGCGTAGGCCGGAGCGGCGAATTGCGGCCCGAGGCCGCGGATCAGCGGCGCGGCGGGCGACGGCGCCTCGGCCATGCGCGAGCGGCTCATGCCGTCGGCCGCCCGCTGCTCCGCCGGGGCCACAGCGCTCGGCGGCGGCGCGGCGGGTTTCGGCGCGTCGGCGACCGCCTTGTCCTCGGTCAGCGACGCGGTCTGATAGGTCGCGCTCTGCGAGCGCATCAGCACGGCGCCGATGATGCCGGCCTGCGCCACCACCAGCAGCGCGCCGAGGCTCACCGTCCAGACCAGCGTGCGCGGCGACAGGTTCTCGAAGAATGCCATGAGGCGGGAGCCCAGGCCGGGCGACGCCTTGGGCGCCTGCTCCGGCTCGGCCTCGATCGCTGCGAACAGCTTCTGCATCGCGCGCATCGACGGCGCGCCGAGGGTTTCGTTCAGCGCGATGGTCTCGGCATATTCCTTCTGGATCTCAGCATACTGCCGGGCGAGATCGCCGTCCTGGGCCAGCGCCTCCTCGACCCGGCGCATGTCGCGCGCGCTCAGCGTGCCGGCAGCGTACCACGGCAACAGGAGTTCGATGTCACCGGGCTCTTGCTCCAGCATTTTCTTGCTCAAAGCCATCATGGCCAGCCTCTTTCAATGCCGGCCGCCTTCAGGAGTTCGGCCAATTTCTTGCGCGCATAGAACAGGCGCGTCTTCACGGTGTTTTCCGGAATTCCGACGATCTCGGCCACCTCCTCCACGGATTTCTCGTGGTAGTAGACGAGATCGACGATCTCCCGGTGATCAGGCGAAAGCGCGGTCAGGCACTTGCGCAAGGCTTCCCCGGTATTCTTCTTCTGCACCGCCACTTCCGGATCGTCGGACGTGTCCTCGATCGCGTTCGCGGCGTCGTCTTCCAACTCAACGTCCTTCCGGCGCCGAAGTGCCGAGAGAGCCTTGAATCGCGTGATGGCCAACAGCCAGGTGGAAACGGCAGAGCGGCCCTCGAACTTGCCGGCCTGACGCCACACGTCGAGAAAGACCTCGCTGATGAGATCCTCCGCGGCCTGTTCGTCCCGCACGAGCCGGAGCCCGAAACGGTACACCCTGACATGGTGCCGTCCATACAGGACCTGCATGGCGAGCCGGTCGCCTCGAGCGATCCGGGCAATCAGGGTTTCATCTGACGCCGCTGCTGTCACGCTCAATGGCCGTCTCGCAAGGTTGGTCTGGAGGAACGAGTTTGCGGTTCGAATACAACCGCAAAATTGTTCAAAATACCGGAAAGATACGTCCCCACGTGTGAGCTGGCGCACAGACACGCAATTTTTGCTGCCACGTCCGGGACGGTCGCGCCCAGCGGGTTCCCGCCTGCCATGTTACGCCCCGCCCTCGCCAACTGCGCCCCAAACGTGAATTCCGCACCGCGGCACGCCGCGACGTCATGGTCATCCCGGTTCCCTAGATACCAAAGTTAAAGGCTTTCCCACGTAGATTTTCAGTTGAACGACGAAGAATTGCGAGCAAATGGACACTACGGTACCGCCCTATCGCAGTCCCGACATCGCCGAGGCGGACGGCGCGCGGTCGCCCCCGGCGCGTGACCTGCGCGACCGGCGCGCCGGCCGGCGGCGGCAGATCCTGGCGATGATCGCCGCCTGCTACCTGATCGACGCCGTCATCCTGTTCATCTACGCCCAGGCCGGCACCGTGCCGTCCACGATCGCGCCGTCCTATGCCGCGATCGGCGTTCTCACCGTCGCGCTGTGGACGGTGCTGTCGGAGAGCGGCTTCAACGATCGCTTCCGCGATCACTATCTGGTCGTGCCGCAGTCGATCATCAGCATGATGACGACGGTGGCGTTCTGCTACATCGCGCCGGAAGTCAGCATCGTGTTCCTGTGCACGCTGTATCTGGTCGTCGGCTTCAGCTCGCTGCGCGCCACCCCGCGCCAGACCGCGATCTGCTGGACCTTCCTCGCGCTCGGGCTCGCCGGCCTGTTCCTGCTGACCGACAAGCCGCTCGGCATGCCCACCGGCAACGCCCTGGAGCGGCTCGCCACGCTGCTGGAGTTCCTGCTGACCATCGCCGGCTGCATGTTCCTCGGCATCTTCTCCAGCGCGCTGCGCGAGACGCTGTACCAGAGCGGCCTGAAGCTGAAGGAGGCCTATCGCCGCATCGAAGAGCTGGCCGAACTCGACGAACTCACCGGCGCGCTGAACCGGCGCTCCATCATGGACGTGCTGGAAGACGAGATGGCGCGGTCGCGGCAGGCCGGCAAGCCGTGCTCGGTCGTGCTGATCGATCTCGACTGGTTCAAGCGCATCAATGACGAGCACGGCCATCCGACCGGCGACGACGTGCTGCGCACCTTCGCCATCACCATGTTCGCCAACATCCGCAGCAGCGATCGCTTCGGCCGCTATGGCGGCGAGGAGTTCCTGCTCGTTCTGCCCGGCGCGCCGCCCGAGCCCGCATGCCGGCTCGCGGAACGGCTGCGTCGGATCATCGCCGACCTCGACTGGAGCGCGTTCTCGACCGGGCTGCAGGTCACGTTCTCGGCCGGCGTCGCCACCGCGCGCGGCGACGAGACGACCGAGTCGCTGTTGTCCCGGGCCGACCGCGCGCTCTACGACTCGAAGGCGCAGGGACGCAACCGCGTCACCCGCGCCTGACCGGACGATGTCCGCATGACCGGCAAGACCATGGCCAACGAAAGCCTGCTGGACGAATTGGAGGACACGCTCGCGCACGGCACCGTTGCGCGGCGGGTCGAGACCCTGCGCAAAGTGACCGACCTGTTCGCCGATGGCGCGGCCGACTTCGCCGATGACCAGATCGCGCTGTTCGACGACGTCTTCGCCTGCCTGATCGACCACATCGAGACATCGGCCCGGATGCTGCTCGCGAACAGGCTGGCGCCGCTCGATCGCGCGCCGCCACGGACCCTGCTCCGGCTGGCCGATGACGACGCCATCGAGGTCGCCGGTCCGGTGCTGTCGAAGTCCGAGCGGCTCGATGATGCGGCGCTGATCCGCACCGCGGAGACCAAGAGCCAGGCGCATCTGCTCGCGATCTCGATCCGCCGCGTGCTGAGCAGGGCCGTCACCGACATCCTGCTCCGGCGCGGCAATGAGGCGGTGGTCCACAGCACCGTCAGCAATCCCGGCGCCGATCTGTCGGAGCGCAGCTTCGACACGCTGGTCGACCGCGCCGCGCTCGACGAAAATCTCGCCGCATGTCTCGCCATGCGGCCCAATCTGCCGCGCCATCTCTATCTGAAGCTGGTGTCGAAGGCGTCGGCTACGGTACGCGCGCGGCTCGAAGCAGCGAACCCCAATCTGGCGCAGGAGGTCTCCTCGGCGGTCCGCACGGCAGGCCGGCGGGCGCGGTCGAGCGCCGTCGCGCTGACCAGCGAGACCGAGATCGCGCATGCGCTGGTGCGCTCGCTGCGGGCTGACGGCCGGCTCGACGACCGGCTCCTCGGACAGTTCGCCGAGCAGCGCAAGTTCGACGAGGCGAACGCCGCGATCGCCGCCATGGCCAAGGTGCCGGTCGCCGTTGCCGAGAGCATCATGATCGAAAGCCGCGCCGAGGGCGTCATGATCCTCGCCAAGGTCGCCGGCCTGTCATGGCCGACCGTCGTGTCGATCATCCTGATGCGCGACGAACTGGCTGGCGCGGCCCCCACCGATCTCGTCGCCTGCAAGGCCACCTATGAGCGGCTCCGGCGGTCCACCGCGCAGCAGGTGCTTCGCTTTCATCGCGTCGAGGATGCCGCGAACTCGGCGCGGGCTTGAACTTTGCTCAGTAGCGCAGCACCCGCGCCCCGATCGCGGCCCCCAGACCGGCAACGATCAACGCCGCCGCTGTGTACCAGGTGGCAACGAACAGCGGCGAATCGTCGATGCAATGGGCAGCGTACAGCGTGGCCGCAACGCCCGCCGACACCAGCCCGGCAATGGCGCCCGTCAGGGCCGGGCGCGACGGCGCGCCGTGACGCAGGCCGAACAGCGCCGCCGCCAGCAGCGGCAGCGACAGCACCGGGATCGCGCCGACGCACAGCATCGAATTGTGCCCGACCAGCCGCGCCATCATCGGCGCGCGCTGCGGCAGCATCATCTCCGCCGCCATGCCGCCGACCAGAACCACGATCGGCGCGATCAGCAGCCAGCTCCAGCCATGCAGCGACGCTTCGGGCCGCGACAGATGCAGGCTGATGATCAAGGCCGGAACAGCCAACGCCGTGGTGACGACGAACTTCAGGTCGAAGAACGGATTGCGCACTGCGAGCCAGATGTCGGGCCGGATGCCGAGACCGATGAGCAGCATCGCGGTCGACACCGGCGTCGCCGCCATCAGGGCCAGCGCCAGCACGATGCCGACCGGCAGCGCGCGTTGCGCATTGTCGGCTGCGAGGGTGCGGATGAGCTGATCGGTGTCCATGGTCATGTGTCCCGTAGCTTGGCCGTGAGGCTCGCGAGCGCCCGGTGCAGCGCCACCCGCACCGCGCCCTCGCTCATCGAAAACTTCTGCGCCGTCTGCTTGATCGAGGCAGCTTCCACCGCGATCGACTGCAGCACATCACGCTGGCGCTGCGGCAAGGTCTTCAGTTGCGCCTCCACCTCGCCGGCGGAAACGGACGGTGCAGGCGGCTCGTCGGCCAGCACGTCCTGGAAATCGTCGATATCGACGAACACCCGCCGCCCGCGCCGGCGCAGCATGTCGATCAGCTTGTTGCGGGCGATCGCGAACAGCCAGGGCGCGAACGGCGCGCTGACGTCCCAGGTGTGCCGCTTCAGATGAACCGCCAACAAAATTTCCTGCACGATGTCCTCGGCCTGGTCGGGCGGCTGGCCGGCGCGCGCCAGCCCGCGCCGCGATGCTGCGCGCAGCACCGGCGTGATCGCCTTCAGCAGACGATGATAGGTCTCGTCATCCCCGGCGACGGCCTGGCGCATCCAGGCCGTCCACTCGTCGTCACGCTCGCGCACCTGCGCTCCTACCCCGATAGTTCGTCCGGACCTTCGAGTCGTTACTTAGCAATAGCATCCATCACAAATTCGTGATCACTAGATTGGCCTCGGAACTATCCGACTTGCGCCACACGGAGAGCACGCCAACGGGCGAGTCTCGGAACCGATCGGAACCACTCTCTGCGAACGCTCATAGCACCGAATCGGGCGTTGCAGGATCGGACTTGTGAGCAGCATCGCCAAGGCCGCCGACCGGATCGGCGTCGCCTCTCTTTCGCCGTGAGCGGCAGGAAGATACCCACTTTCTGCCCATTTCTCGACATTTGTCAGGGTCTCACTTCCACCTGGGCTGGCAGGATGGGGAGAAGGCCAACATGACGATCCAAGCCAGTGGACGTTCAGCATTCATCATCGCCGCCGCGTTGGTCCTGAGCCTTGCCGGCACTGGATTGGGACGCGCTGCCGACACGCAGACCTACAGTCCGTTTCTGCCGGTCGGCACAGCCGACGGCGCGGCCGCAGCCAAGCAGGACGTGTTTCCGGCGCCGACGGCGGTCGAGGCGCAGGCTGCGCCCGCAGCGGCCCAGCCGTCCGAGAGCGAACCGGCGCCGGCCGAGCCCGCCACCGTGAACCTCGTCACCGTCAGCAATGACGACAGCTCCGGCTGGGACAAGGCCTCGATCATCGGCAAGATCTTCATCGCCTGCGGCACCCTTCTCACCCTGGGCTCCGCGGCGCGGATGTTCATGATCTGAGACGCCCGAGCGCGGCTCGCTCCTACTTGATGCACACCCCAGCAGCGGGCACATTGCCCGCTGTCTTGATTTGCGGGGTGGCATCATGAGCGTTTACGAGCACATCATCGTCGAGGGCAAGGGCGCGGTCGGTGTCATCACCTTGAACCGGCCGAAGATGCTCAATGCGCTGTCGTTCGGCGTGTTTCGCGAGATCGCCGCCGCCGTCGACGATCTGGAGGCCGACGACGCTATCGGCTGCATCGTGATCACCGGCAGCGAGAAGGCGTTTGCGGCCGGCGCCGACATCAAGGAGATGCAGCCGAAAAGCTTCATCGACATGTTCTCGAGCGACTTCACCGCGATCGGCGGCGACCGCGTCGCACGCTGCCGCAAGCCGACCATCGCCGCCGTGTCCGGCTACGCGCTGGGCGGCGGCTGCGAGCTCGCGATGATGTGCGACTTCATCATCTGCTCCGACACCGCCAAGTTCGGCCAGCCCGAGATCACACTCGGCACCATCCCGGGCATCGGCGGCACGCAGCGCCTGACGCGCGCGATCGGCAAGGCCAAGGCGATGGACCTCTGCCTCACCGGCCGCATGATGGACGCCGCGGAGGCCGAGCGCGCCGGCCTCGTCAGCCGCATCGTGCCGGCCGACAAGCTGATGGACGAGGTGATGGCCGCTGCCGAGAAGATCGCCGCGATGTCGCGCCCCGCGGCCGCGATGGCCAAGGAGGCCGTCAACCGCGCCTTCGAGACCCCGCTCTCCGAAGGCATGAACGTCGAGCGCAACCTCTTCCACGCCACCTTCGCACTCGAAGACCGCGCCGAGGGCATGGCCGCCTTCATCGAGAAGCGCAAGCCGGTGAACAAGAACCGGTGAGCGTCTGACGTTTCGGCCACAAAGCAAAGCGATTCGCCTGCACGCGATTGACGTCCCGCGTCGACCTACGCACCCGCTTACCGCGCGGCCATGCCGCAGCACCGCGACGATTGGTCTGTGGCGAGGGCGCCACAACAAACCATGGAAAAGCCTACGGGATTTCACATCCGCGGTTTGTGTGTGGCCGCCATCCGCCCTAAACGGGTAAACGACTGGTTAAGACAATGGGACGCGGCGGAGTCGGATGGTGGGTCGAGCCAAAGAATTTGGCGTCGGCAGGGTGTGTGTTCGAAGGGGCGGCCTTGGCCTGACCCTGGTCGCCAGCCTTGCTGCCGTCTGCTCGCCGGTGCACGCCGAGGATCTCGCGGCCGCGCTGGCGAAAGCCTATCAGACCAATCCGGCGCTCAATGCCGAGCGCGCCCGTCAGCGCGCCACTGACGAGAACGTGCCGCAGGCGCTGGCCGGCTATCGTCCGCAGCTGATCGCGAGCCTCGGCGCCGGCCTGCAGGCGGTGCGCAACCTGCTGCCCGGCAACACGATCCAGACCGCGACCCTCAAGCCCTGGACCATCGGCGTGACGGTGACGCAGACGCTGTTCAATGGCTTCAAGACCGCCAACAGCGTACGCATGGCCGAGCTGCAGGTGCAGTCGGGCCGCGAGGCGCTGCGCAATGTCGGCCAGGGCGTGCTGCTCGATGCCGTCACCGCCTACACCAACGTGCTCGCCAACCAGTCGCTGGTCGAGGCGCAGCGCTCCAACGTCGCCTTCCTGCGCGAGACCCTGTCGGTCACGCAACGCCGCCTCAATGCCGGCGACGTCACGCCGACCGATGCGTCACAGGCCGAGGCGCGGCTGTCGCGCGGATTGTCCGATCTCAACGCCGCCGAGGTCAACCTCGCCATCAGCCAGGCCACCTATGCGCAGGTGATCGGCATGACGCCGAGCCAGCTCCGCGTCGCCGATCCGATCGACCGCCTGCTGCCGCGCTCGCGCGATGACGCGATCGCACTCGCCAACAAGGAAAACCCGGCGGTCGCCGCCGCGAGCTTCGACGTCGACGTCGCCTCGACCTCGATCCGCGTCGCCGAAGGCAGCCTGCTGCCGACCGTGACCCTGCAGGGCAGCGTCAGCCGCAGCCGCGACACCGACCAGACGCTCGGCACCAACGCGACCGACCAGGCCTCGATCATGGGGAGCGTCAACGCGCCGATCTATGACGGCGGCACCGCGGCCTCGCAGACCCGTCAGGCCAAGGAGCTCGCGGCGCAGAGCCGCCTCGTGCTCGACCAGGTCCGCAACCAGGCGCGCACCGCGGTGGTCAGCGCCTGGGTCGCCAATGAAGGCGCCAAGGTCGCCGTCGGCGCCTCCGAAGCCGAGGTGAAGGCCGCCACCGTCGCGCTGCAGGGCGTCTCGCGCGAGGCGCAGGGCGGCCAGCGCACCACGGTCGACGTGCTGAACTCGCAATCGGACCTGATCCAGGCCAAGGCGCGGCTGATCGGCGCCCAGCGCGACCGCGTCATCGCCTCCTACACGCTGCTCAGCGCGGTCGGCCGGCTCGACGTCAAGAACCTCAATCTCAACACCCCGGACTATCTGCCCGAGGTCCACTACCACCAGGTCCGCGACGCCTGGCACGGCCTGCGCACGCCGTCGGGGCAGTAGCGCTCGTCACCATGCGCGATTGCGGGGCTCGCCGCGCAGATGACGATCCTGTTGTCGTTTGCAGTGAGACGAAAGGCAGCCCCCCCGCGCTCCGCTGTCGTCCCGGGCAAGCCGGAACGGCGCGCAAGCGCCGTGCAGGCGCCGACCCGGGACCCATAACCACAGGACACCGTGGTGACACCAGATCGGAGCCACGCGTGTGCCGCAACACGGCCTCCTGTGGTTATGGATGCCCGCGTTCGCGGGGATGACGACATTGGGTTTGCTTCGCTCTTGCCCCCTGCCCCGCGCCGGTTCACCCTCCTCCCGCACCACGCGCGTCATGCGAACGCACGCGCGACACCCGGGAGGATCACCATGCTCAACCGCCGCAGCCTGCTGCTGGCTTCGCTGGCCGCCGGAGTGACGATGACCACAACAGCCGCCCGCGCCAAGCCCTCACAACCCGCGACGCCGGTCGACTTCGACGTGCCTGCCGATGCCTGCGACTGCCACACCCATATTCACGGCGATCCGGAGAAATTCCCGTTCGCGGCGACCCGCGTCTACACGCCGGAGCCGGCCTCGCCGGAAGAAATGGCCGCCCTGCACAAGGCGCTGCACATCAAGCGCGTGGTGATCGTCACGCCGAGCGTCTACGGCACCGACAATTCCGCGACGCTCTTTGGCATCAAGGCGCGTGGCAAGGATGCGCGCGGCGTCGCCGTCATCGACGACAAGACCACCGAGGCGCAGCTCGACACGATGAACGCCGAAGGCTTCCGCGGCATCCGCCTCAATCTCGCGACCGGCGGCATCAACGATCCCAATGTCGGCCGCGCCCGCTTCCAGGCCGCCGTCGAGCGCATGAAGGCGCGCGGCTGGCACGTGCAGCTCTACACCACGCCGGCCATGATCGCGGCGATCAAGGACCTCGTGATTCAGTCGCCGGTCACGGCGGTGTTCGATCATTTCGGCGGCGCGCAGGCCGAGCTCGGCCTCGAACAGCCGGGCTTTGCCGATCTCATCGAGCTCGTCCGCAGCGGCAAGGTCTATGTGAAAATCTCCGGCGCCTACCGCTCCTCGAAGCGTGGCCCCGACTACGCCGACATGATCCCGTTCGCGAAGGCGCTGATCGAAGCCAACCCCGAGCGCATCGTCTGGGGCACCGACTGGCCGCACCCGGACTCCACGATACGCGCCGACCGCAAGCCGACCGACATCGCGCCGCTGTTCCAGATCGACGACGGCCGCCTGATGAACCAGCTGCCGGTGTGGGCGCCGGATGCCGCGATCCGCAAACAGATCCTGGTCGACAATCCGGCGCGGCTCTACGGGTTCTGACGAGCGACGGCGGCTGTTAGTCCGTAGGGCGGGTTAGCGTAGCGTAACCCGCCGCACGGTGGCGGATTGAGCTGCGCACGTGCTGCCAATGAGTTACTTCGTCATGCCCAGGCTTGTCCCGGGCATCCACGTCGTTCCCAGGGCGCCGGACCACGTGGATGGCCGGGACAAGCCCGGCCATGACGACGTGGAAGCAGAGGGGCGCAAACACGTAGAACGCGATACTAAATAGCGCTGCCCCCGAACGACGAGGGGCGCGGCTGGAGGGCCTTTAGCGCCTCGCCCCGACCTCGCGGAACGACACCAGGCGGCGCTGCTTCTCGTCCCACAGCACCAGCCGGACGCAACGCAGGCTCTCGGGCAGCGTGATGCGGCCGATCTCGCGCAGTTCGGGATGATCGCGCAGCACCACCGGTAGCCGATAATAGGGAATCCGGCTCGACAGATGGTGGACGTGGTGGATGCCGATGTTGGCGGTGAGCCACTGCAGCCATGCCGGCAGGTCGTAGTGTGAGCTGCCATAGAGCGCGGCCTGCTGCATCGTCCAGCGCTCGCCCCGCTCCCAGACGGTGTGCTCGAACTGATGCTGGACATAGAACAGCCAAACGCCGGCCATGGCGGCGAGCAGTATGATCGGGAGATGCACGACCAGGAACGCCTGGATGCCAATCAGCCACATCAGCCCGGCGACGAGCAGTGCGATGCCGAAATTGGTGGCCATCGTGCTGATCCAGGGCGACCAGCCGGCGCGCATCAGGCCGAACGGCAGGCGGTGCTGCAGGAAGAACAGATAGGCGGGTCCGGCCACGAACATCACCAGCGGGTGGCGGTACAGCCGGTAGCGCAGCCGCGCGAAAGCGGACCGCGCCTGATATTCCCGCACCGTCAGCGTATCGATGTCACCGATGCCGCGCCGGTCGAGGTTGCCGCTGGTGGCGTGGTGGATCGCATGCGTGCGCCGCCACCAGTCGTAAGGAGTCAGGGTCAGCACGCCGAGGATTCGGCCGACCCAGTCGTTCGCCTGACGCCCGGCGAAGAAGGTGCCATGGCCGCAATCGTGCTGGATCATGAACAGCCGCACCAGAAAGCCGCCGGCGGGGATCGCGATGAGCAACGACGCCCAGGCGTGGCCGAGCGAGAACGCGAACCAGGCGGCCGTCCACAGCGCCGCCAGCGGCACGGCCGTGATCACCAGCTCGGTGATGCTGCGCATGCGGCTTGGCGTGCGGTAGCTGCTGAGAATCTGCATCCAGTACCGGGCGTCGGCCGCCGTGCGGCCTTCGTCGCCGGCGCGCAGCGTCGCGCGCTCCTGGGGCGGCACAATCGCCATCGCGACTGGCTGATCGAATTGCAATGTCGTCTCCAACTTGTGTTCCCTGCGGGTCGCGCATTGGCGCGGCCGCGTCCAAATGGACCCCTGCGGAGCGCCGAACGGGCTGCAGGAGTTCGAAATCACGAACCTTCGCCGGTCCAATCGTGGTTGAAGCCAGATGGTTCGTCGCGCACGGGCGACGAACCGCTCTGGAAGAAAAAGTCTGTGACGTGCGCCGTCGGGAGGGAGGTCAAGGCGCGCAAGGCAGGCCACCGGAACTTAACCCGCCGAGCGCCCCATTGCTAGGAGAGGACGGGTTACGATCCGTTAATTCGGCCCATCAATTAACACGGTCGGGATCAGATGTGAGGCCGATCTTCCATGTTTCCGTATCATTCCGGACCCAGTTGCAACACGGCGGCCCCGGATTGACGGCCTTCGCCCTCCGGTCACCCGCCCGTCCTGCGCGTGGGATCCACCGCGAGGGCTCCGTTGCGTCGCGAATCGGAGAAGATGTCCCAGATCGCGATGAACATCGCCGCGATCACCGGCCCGATCACGAAGCCATTGAGACCGAATGCCTCGATGCCGCCCAGGGTCGAGATCAGCACCACGTAATCGGGCATCTTGGTGTCCTGCCCGACCAGGATCGGGCGCAGGACATTGTCGACGAGCCCGATGACGAGGGCGCCATAGGCGAGCAGGACCACGCCCTGCCAGATCGATCCGGTGGCCAGGAGATACAGCGCGACCGGAAACCAGACGAGGCCGGCTCCGACTGCGGGAAGCAGGGACAGGAAGGCCATCACGACCGCCCACAGCAGCGGCGCATTGATGCCGAGGAACCAGAAGATCAGGCCGCCGAGCGCGCCCTGCGCCAGAGCGACGAGCAGACTGCCCTTCACCGTCGCGCGGATCACGACCATGAACTTGAGCAGCAGCGCATCGCGCTGCTCCGGACGCAGCGGAATCGCGCTTCTGAGTCGCGTCGACAACGCGCCTTCGTCGCGCAGCAGGAAAAACAGAAGGTAGACCATGATGAACAGATTGACGAAGACCTCGAATGTCCCCTGCCCGATCGTGAGCGCCTGGCTTGCGATGACCTCGCTGCCCTTGAGCAGGCCGGCCGACAGCTTGTCCTTCATTCCGGCGAGGCTGCCGAGCCCGAAGCGGTTGAGCAGATCGACCACCGATGCGGGAAGCGCGGCCAGCATCTTCTGAAAGAACTCGGCGATGTTCAGCTCACCGGACTGGATCTGTTTGTAGACCCCGGACGCCTCCTGCGCCAGCGACGCTCCGATCAGCGACACCGGGAGGATGACGATCACGACGAAGATCAGCACCACGACGGCCGCCGCCAGACCATGCCGGCCGCGCATCGCGCGTGACAACCGGCGATGCAGCGGCACGAAGACGATGACGCCGATGACGCCCCACAGGACCGCGCCATAGAACGGCAGCAGGATCCAGCCGAACATCAGCGATATCGCGACGAGCAGCAGAAGCAGGGCGCGGTCTTCGAGGCTACGCATGTGGCTTCCCTATCCGACCGGGACCGTCGTATCGATCCAGTCTTATTTTCCGCGAACGGTTTGCCGCCTGGCCGGGCGATGGTCAACGTTCGAATCCGGCCTTTTGGCCCCTATTCTCGACGCGATGGCGCTGGCGAAAACATGCTTCGGGACGCCGATTTCGCCTGCCGTCTTAGTGACGAAGCCGATTTCAAGAGCCTGCATGAAAAATAAATCGCTTCTGAAAATCAGCAAATCAGGCGTATAACGTCCGCGTTCCGGTCCGGATGAGGGGCGTACGCGTCGTCACGAGACGTTGGGCCGGCAATGCGGTGGACGTGAGGGCATCGGCGCGCATGATGTGCGGACGAACGATGCGCTTGCGGACGTGAAATCGCGTGGTCCTGGCCTCCCGGTGCTGAGGCCAAGGTGTGCGGAGGTCTGACGAGCTCTGCGATCGACGGGGTCAATCAAGCCGGTCCCCGGGGAGAGCGCGTATAAGCGTTAAAACCGTCGCGCAGGGAATGCCGGGATGTCTCGGCTGACCTGTGGTGACTGCCGCCTGCTTTTTTTTCTGCAGGCGGGCCATGGGTGCGGCCAGCGCCCGGCATTCCCTGCGCCCTCATCATCGTGGAGGGCCCGCCTTCCGGATCAGCTCGGGCGCCCAGCGCCGCGGGATTGCGAACGCGTGCCAACTGCTCAGCGGTTTTAGTACAAAGAAGTCTCGCTGCTACCGCTCTACACCTATAGAGGAAAGCGACCGCCGATGATGAGATCGCTCGCGCGGCAATCTCTGCCACCCTCCCCTGGAGGGGCACGGCAATCGCATGCAGAGTTCCTCAACGAGCGATCCTGCCGATCAGTTACTCCGTCATGCCCGGGCTTGTCCCGGGCATCCACGTCGTTCCCAGCATGCCGGCCGACGTGGATGGCCGGGACAAGCCCGGCCATGACGACGTGGAAAGAGATGAGTAAAAAACTGCAACCATCACATGCGATTGCTCTGCCTGGAGGGGGGAGGTTGGCAGCGGGTTCCGCGGCAAGCCGTAGACAGATTCGAGGACCAGCTCGAATTCCGACAGGCCCCTCCCCCGTTGCCAACCGCGGGGCAAGTCGCAATAAACAGCGCTTTCCGAGCCGGCCGCGCCGGCCCGTCGACCTGGAGGCATGATGATGACGACGAGACCGGCCGCAAAATCATCCGACAAGGATGTCTGGCGCGTCGGCGTGCTGTTCTCGCGCAGCGGACTGATGGCGATCACCGAGTCCGAGCACTTCTTCGGTACGGCGCTTGCGATCCAGGAGATCAACCAGGCGGGCGGCGTGCTCGGCCGCGAGATCGAGGTCATCGCCTATGATCCGGGCTCGCAGCCGGAGACCTTTCGCAAGCTCGCCGACCGGCTGCTGACCGAGGACGGCGCCTCCGTCATCTTCGGCTGTTCGACCTCAGCCGAGCGCAAGGCGGTGCTGCCGGCGATCGAGCGCCGCAACGGCCTGCTCTGGTATCCTTCGCTCTACGAAGGCTTCGAATATTCGCCGAACGTGATCTACACGGGGCCCGCTCCGAACCAGAACGCGTTCCAGCTCGCCGAATACATCGTGCGCAAGCACGGCCCGCGCGTCTATCTGATCGGCTCCGACTACATCTATCCGCGCGAATCCAACCGCATCATGCGCGACCTCGTCGAATCCTATGCCGGCCGCGTCGTCGGCGAGCACTATGTCACGATGGAAGCGAGCGACCCGGAGCTGACGCGCGGACTCGACGCGATCAGGGACGCCGCGCCCGACGTGGTGTTCTCGACCATCGTCGGCCGCACCGCGCAGCGCTTCTACCGGATGTATGCGCAGGCCGGCCTCGATCCGAAGCAGCTGCCGATCGCGAGCCTCACCATGGCCGAAGGCGAGGTGCGTGCCATTGGCGCCGACTATTGCGCGGGCCATCTGACGGCCGCGAGCTATTTCGGCACGCTGGCGCGCGACAGCAACGACCGTTTCAAGGCGGCGTTCGCGGCATCGTTCGGCGCGGATACACCGGTCAGCATGTGGAGCGCCTCAGCCTATGCGCAGATCAAGCTGTTCGCGCGGGCGCTGGAACAGGCGGGCAGCCTCGACACGCAGAGACTGGTGGAGGCCGCGCTCGGCCTCAGCCTCGAGGCGCCGGAGGGACCGATCCGGATCGATCCCGACAACAACCATGTCTGGACGACGCCGCGGATCGGCCGCGTCCGCGCCGACGGCCAGTTCGACATCGTCTGGGAGAGCAAGAGCCCGATCAAGCCGGATCCGTATCTGTCGGTGTCGCCGATCGGCGGCCGCTGGCTGAGCGAAGAGGCGCTGTCAGCATGAGGCCGGATGACCGCATGAAGCCCGGCGTGCGCCGCCTGATCGAGGAGCTGCGCGGCGCCCGCGTGCTGGTGATCCATCCGCGCGACGCCGAGGGCGACGCGCTGATCGACCAGCTCAAGCGCATCGGCTGCAACGTCCGCGGCGTGTGGCCGCCGCCGGCCGCGATCCCGCACGACATCGACACGGTGTTCCAACTGATCGAGACCTCGGAAGAGATGATATTCCCTGAAGGGACCAGCGAGCATCCGCTCACCTTCATCGCCATCGTCGACTACGAGAATCCGACCATCTTGAAGCGCCTGCTCGACAGCAATGCGCATGGCGTCGTCAACAAGCCGATCCGCTCGTTCGGTATTCTCTCCTCGCTGGTGCTGGCGCGCTCGCTACGCGGCTACACGCGCCGGCTCGAAGGCAAGGTGCAGAAGCTCGAGGAGACCTTGAAGGCGCGCCGCGACGTCGACAAGGCGGTCAAGATCTTGATGGGATTGAAGCAGGTCGGCGAGGTCGAGGCCTATGAGCTGATCCGCGCGCAGGCGACCCAGAAGCGTGTCGCCATGGCCGATATCGCGATTTCCATCATCAATGCGCAGGAGACGCTCGGTGGATTGGGGGTGCTCGATGCGCCGGCCTCGCGCTGAACGTGTGTGTACGCGCTCACGCCTTGAGCAGGCGGGGCCTCAAATTTTTGCAAGTGACGGCGTTGACTTCGTTTCGTGCATGAGGGTTACTTGAGGGAGATGCGGACATCGGATGTCCGCCAATGGCCGGTCGGCCATTTTACATCAGGCTATGCAGCCCTCGCATTGCGCCGCAAGGCGCAGTCGGGGGCTTTTTGTTTGGCGCGCGCGGCTGCCGCGGGCGAACGGAGACTCGTGCCTTGACGACGGATGACGACAGCAAACTGCGGATCGCCTGCATCCAGATGCAGCCGATGGTCGGCGAGTTGGCCACCAACCTCGCCCACAGCCTCGATCTGATCCAACAGGCGGTGGCGCAAGGCGCCAAGCTCGTGGTGCTGCCCGAACTCGCCTCCTCCGGCTACGTGTTCAAGTCGCGCGAAGAGGCCTTCGCCGCCTCCGAGACAATCCCCGGCGGTCCCGCGGTGACCGCCTGGAGCGAGATCGCGGCAAAGTACGGCTTGCACCTCGTCGCCGGCATCTGCGAGCGCGACGGCGCCAAACTCTACAACAGCGCCGTGCTGATCGGGCCCAAGGGCTACATCGGCACGTTCCGCAAGGTGCACCTGTGGAACGAGGAAAATCTCTATTTCGAGCCCGGCAATCTCGGCTTCCCCGTCTACCACACCGAGATCGGCCGCATCGGCATGGCGATCTGCTACGACGGCTGGTTCCCGGAGAGCTATCGCCTGAACGCGCTGCAGGGCGCCGACATCGTCTGCGTGCCGACCAATTGGGTGCCGATCCCCGGCCAAGCCGAGGGCCGCGAGGCGATGGCCAACATCCTGGCGATGGCGGCGGCCCATTCCAATTCGATCTTCATCGCCTGCGCCGACCGCGTCGGCGTCGAACGCGGACAGCCGTTCGAGGGCCAGAGCCTGATCGTCAGCTACACCGGCTGGCCGGTTGCCGGGCCCGCGAGCCGCGACAAGGAGGAGATCGTGATCGCCGACGTGGCGCTCGGCGAAGCCCGCCGCGCCCGCAACTGGAATGCCTTCAACCAGGTCCTGCGCGACCGCCGCTCCGACGTCTACGACGAGATGCTCGGCAGCGACGTCCAGCGCGGTTGGTACTGACCGCTTCAACGTAACTTTTAATGTCGATCATTCACGGAGGACAATCGATGACATCGCGTTTGCTCACCACCTCGCTCGCGCTCGCCCTTATGGCAGGCACGGCGCTCTCGCCTGCCCTGGCCGCCGATCCGATCAAGATCGGCGTCCCCGTCGGCCTGTCCGGCGCCAACTCCGTCGTGGCGCCGTCGGTGGTGCAATCCGCCGAGCTCGCGGTCGAGGAGATCAACGCCAAGGGCGGCGTGCTCGGCCGCAAGCTGGAGCTCGAAGTCGCCGATGACGCCTCGGGTGCGGCCGGCGCCCAGAAGGCGTTCGACGCGCTGGTCTTCCAGAAGAAGGTCAACGTGCTGATCTCGATGGAGACCAGCGCGGCACGCAACGCGGGCCTGCCGATCGTCGCCCGCGGCAAGACGCCCTACATCTACACCTCGTTCTACGAGGGCAAGTCCTGCAGCCCCTATCTCTATGTCAACGCCTGGGTGCCGGACCAGCAGGTGCCGCCGATCGTCGACTATTTCAACAAGGAGAAGAAGGCGAAGAGCTATTTCCTGATCGGCTCTGACTACGCCTTCGGCCGCGGCATGCTCGGCTTCACCAAGATGTATATCGAGAAGACCGGTGGTAAGGTCGTCGGCGAAGAGTATCTTCCGATGGACGGCTCCGACTGGACCTCGATCATCTCCAAGCTCAAGGCCTCGGGCGCCGACGCACTGATCACCTCGACCGCCGGTGGCGCGCCGAACGTGACCCTCACCAAGCAGCTGCGCGCCGCCGGTGTGAACCTGCCCTACGGCAATCTCGCCGTCGACGAGGGCACCGCCAAGGGCATGGGCGCGGATGCGACCGGCATCTTCCTGTCCGCATCCTATGTGACCGGCATCGACACGCCCGCCAACAAGACCTTCCTGGCGTCGATGAGCAAGAAGTTCGGCGCAGAGCTCAAGACGCCGAACGATCTTTCCGTGCCGCAGTATGAGGCGGTCTACGCCTACAAGGCGGCGGTCGAGAAGGCCGGCAGCACCGACCAGGACAAGGTGCTGAAGGCGCTGGCCGAGGTCTCGGTCGAGGGTCCGCGCGGAACCATCAAGATGGACAAGCAGCGCCATGCGCCGCTGACCATGTATCTTGGCCAGGTCCAGGCCGACGGCAGCGTGAAGGTGATCCAGAGCTTTAAGGACGTCGATCCCGGCGCGCAGTGCCCGGGCAAATCGTGAACGATCAAGTCCTGATCGTCTATGATCCCGGCGAGGCGGAGCTTCTCCGCCTCGTCCCTCTCGACTGGGAAAGACCATGCTGACCGTCGCCCTCGATGCCGTCACGACGGCCGCCATGCTTTTCATCATCGCCGCGGGTCTTCTGATCGTGTTCGGCGTCATGAAGATCATCAACTTCGCCCATGCGGCCTTTCTCACCGTCGGCGCCTATGCCGCGCTGGTCGGCGCGCAACTGCATCTGCCTTGGTTCCTGGTGCTGCCGCTGGCCTTCATCGCCGGTGCCGTCTGCGGCGGCGTCACGGAACTTGTGATCGTGCGGCGTCTCTACAAGCGTCCGCTCGACGCCATTCTCGCCACCTGGGGTCTCGGCATCGTCCTCGGGCAGCTGATCACGCTGACGTTCGGCCGCGAAGTTCAATTCGTACAGGCGCCGATCTCGGGCACGGTTCATCTGTTCGGCGCCGACTACTCGGCCTATCGGCTGGTGATGATCGTCGCCGCCGTCATCGTCGCCCTGCTGTTTACCACTCTGCTCAACGGAACGCGGCTTGGGCTATCGACCAAGGCCGTGATCATGAACGAGATGCTGGCCCAAGGGCTCGGCGTCGATTCCTCGCGCGTGCGGCTCATCACCTTCGCGCTCGGCAGCGGGCTCGCTGCCCTGTCCGGCGCGCTGATCACGCCGCTCTCCAGCGTCGATCCGAACATGGGCGTGCCCTGGCTGATCGGCGCCTTCATGCTAGTCATGGTCTCCGGCGGCTCGCTGTTCGCGCTCGCCGGCTCCTGCGCCGTGCTCGGGACGTTGCAGGTGCTAGTCTCCACCTTCGTCAATCCTATCCTTGGCGGCCTCACCATCGCGATCTGCGCCGCCATTGTGCTGCGGATTCGGCCGGAGGGCTTTGCCCGTGCCTGAGGCCCGTCCCCTCGTCTCCCCCGACGCGCCGGCCGCAAGCCGCGCCATGCCGCGCCTGATCATTCCGGCCTTGCTGGTGGCCGTGGCGGCCGGCGTGATCGTCGCCGCGCCGCTGCTGTTCGACACCTATCTGGTGAACATCCTGGTGCGCGCCTGCTTCGTCGCCATCGCCGCGATCACCGTCGACATCATGTGGGGCTATTGCGGCACGCTGACCTTCGGCCAGTCGGCCTTCTTCGGCATCGGCGCCTATGCGCTGGCGATCATGTTCACCGAATATGGCTTCGGCCCTTGGCAGGTCTGCGCCGCGATTGCCGCCGCGGTCGTTGTCGCTGCAGCGGTTGCCGCCTTCACCGGCTGGCTGTCGTTCTATCCGGGCTCGACGCCGCTCTATGCCTCGATCATCTCGCTGGTGGTGCCGATCGTGCTGGTGCAGATCCTGTATTCCGGCGGCACCTTCACCGGCTCGTCGAGCGGCCTCGTCGGCTTCGAGAGCTTCGATCTGGAGATCGAGACCTGGCTGCGCTTCGCCGGTCTCGGGCTGCTGGCGACCGCCGTCCTCGCGCTCGTCCTGATGCGCAGCGACACCGGGCGCCTGCTCGCAGCGCTGCGCGACAATGACGCGCGATGCGCCTATCTCGGCATCGACACCTCGCGGCTGCGCATCATCGTGCTCTTGCTGTCGGCGGTCGTGTCCGCGCTCGCGGGCTTCTTCTACGCGGGATTCGGCGCTGTCGCGGCGCCTGAAAACGCCAGCTTCAGCTTCGGCACCAATCTCGTCATCATGGTCGCGCTCGGCGGCCGCGGCACGATCATCGGTCCGGTGATCGGCGCGCTGTGCATGGAGGTTGCGAGCGCCTATCTCGCGAACAGCCTGCCTTACGTCTGGGAATTGATCGTCGGATTGGCGCTGATCATCGTCATCCTCGTGTTCCCCGACGGCCTGCTCGGCGCCGTGCTGCGCCTGGTCAAGCGCGGCGGTTCGGGGCAAGGCAGCGCGACGATGCTGCGGCCGGCCGCTGCCGCCGCTGCGGTCAGCGATCCCCATGCGGTCGCCATCGAGGTGCGCGCGCTCGGCAAGCATTACGGCAGCCTCACGGTGCTGGACGGCGTGCAGTTCACGGCCCGCCGCGGCGAACTGCTGAGCCTGGTTGGCCCGAATGGCGCCGGCAAGACCACCTTGATCCGCTGCCTGTCCGATGGCCGCGAGCGTTCCACCGGTGACGTCGCCATCGCCGGCCACGACATCGGACGGCTGCCGCCGGACCGCGTCGTGCGCTTCGGTCTCGGCCGCAAGTTCCAGACGGCGTCGGTGTTCGAGACGCTGACCGTCGCCGAGTGCCTGCGGGTCGCACGCACGCATGCCGATCCGCCGGCTCTGTCGTCGCGCGCGGCGACGCTGGCGCTCCCGCCCGCAGCCATGTCGGTCGTGGAACGATCGGGCCTCGGCGAGCGGCTCGACGAGGAGGCGCGCAATCTCAGCCATGGGCTGAAGCAGGCACTGGAGCTCGCGATGGTGCTGTCGCTCGAGCCGGACGTGCTGCTGCTGGACGAGCCGACCGCCGGCCTGACCCGCGTCGAGCGGCAAAGCTTCGCGGATATCCTGACCGCGCTGGCGCAGCGCGACCGCCTCTGCATTCTCCTCGTCGAACATGACCTCGACTTCGTCCGCGAGATCTCCTCGCGCATCATCGTGCTGCACCAGGGCCGGCTCGCGCTCGACGGTTCGGTCGACGAGGTGGTCGATAGTGCGCTGGTGCGCGAAATATATACCGGCCAGCATGTGTCCGATGCGGAGGCCCACGCATGAGCACCGCGCTGGAAGTGAATGAGCTGGCGAGCGGCTACGGCTCGTCCGAGGTCATCAGCAATGTCGGCTTTGTGCTGGCGAAGGCTGAGACGCTCGCCATCGTCGGCAAGAACGGCATGGGCAAGACCTCGCTGCTCAAGACCATCATCGGCTTCCTGCCGGCATGGCGCGGCAGCGTCACGCTCGGCGGCAGAAACGTGACGCGGGTGGCGCCGCATCAGAAGCGCAAGATGGGGCTGGTTTATGTGCCCCAGGAGCATGCGCTGTTCCAGGATTTGTCGGTGCGCGACAATCTCAGGCTCGGTCTCTTGTCAGACAAGGACATCGACGCCTTGTTCGAACAGGTCGGCGGCTGGTTTCCCGTGCTGACCAAGCGGCTGAGCCAGCGCGCCGGGACGTTGTCGGGCGGCGAGCAGAAGATGCTGATCGTGGCGCGGGCGCTGATGGCCAAGCCCGACGTGCTGATGCTCGACGAGGTCACCGAAGGATTGCAGCCCTCGGTGGTCGATCGTCTTTCCGAGGTGCTGGTGCGGGTTCGCCGCGAGATCGGCACCTCCATGATCGTGGTCGAGCAGCATCTGCCGTTCGCGCTCGGGATCAGCGACCGCTACCTCGTGTTCAAGCGCGGCGAGATCGTCGATGCCGCCGCCGTGGATGAGACCTCCGCCGCGCGCATCGACGAGCACATGCGCATCTAGCGGACGCGCCGGCGCGAGAACAGCGAGATCAAGACCGGCAGCGTGATGAGGATGACCGCCGGCGCCAGCATCATGCCGGTCACGACGACGATCGCGAGCGGCTTCTGCACCTGCGAGCCGATCCCGGTCGAGACCGCGGCCGGCATCAGGCCGATGCCGGCGACGACGCAGGTCATCAACACCGGCCGCAATTGCAACTCGCCGGTGCGGATGACCGCCTCGATGCGGTCGACGCCCTCGTCGATCAGCTGGTTGAACTGCGACAGGATGATGATGCCGTCCATCACGGCAATGCCGAACAAGGCGATGAAGCCGATCGCAGCCGACACGCTGAACGGGATGCCGGTCAAGACGAGGCCGACGACGCCGCCGAAGATCGCCATCGGGATCACGCTCATGGCCAGTAGTGTATCGACCATCGAGCCGAAATTGAACCACAGCAGCACGCCGATCAGCGCGAGGCTGATCGGTACCACGATCGACAGCCGCTTGATCGCATCCTGCAGATTGCCGAATTCGCCGACCCATTCAACCCGCGAGCCGGCCGGCAGTTGCACCTGGTCGGCGACCTTCTGCTGGGCCTCCTGGATCGCGCTGCCGAGATCGCGCTCGCGCACCGAGAATTTGATCGGGAGATAGCGTTCCTGCTGCTCGCGATAGATATAGGCCGCGCCCGACACCAGCTTGATGGTGGCGACCTCGCTCAGCGGAATCTGCGTGATGCCGTTCGCTCCCTGCGCGCCTATGCGCAGGTTCTCGATCGCCTCGGCACTCTTGCGGTACTCCGGCGCGAGCCGGACGATGATCGGGAAATGCCGGTCGGAGCCGGGCTCGTAGAGGTCGCCCGCCGTGTCGCCGCCGATCGCGACCTTGATGGTGGCGTTGATGTCGCCGGGCGCGAGGCCATAGCGCGCCGCCTTGGCGCGGTCGATGTCGATCTGCACCGTTGGCTGGCCGAGCGAGGTGAACACCGCCAGATCGGTGACGCCCTGCACCGTCGACAGCACCTGCTTGATCTTGTTGGCGGTGTCGGTCAGCGCCTGCAGATCGTTGCCGTACAGCTTGATCGAGTTCTCACCCTTCACCCCGGACACGGCTTCCGAGACGTTGTCCTGCAGATATTGCGAGAAGTTGAACTCGACGCCGGGAAAGCGGTCGTCGAGCTGCTTCAGCAGCTCCGCGGTGAGCTGATCCTTGTCCTTGGTGCCCGGCCAGTCCTTCACCGGCTTCAGCGGCGCGAAGAACTCGGCGTTGAAGAAACCGGCAGCGTCGGTGCCGTCGTCAGGACGGCCGTGCTGCGAGACCACGGCCTCGACCTCGGGTCGCGCGCGGATCATCTTGCGCATCTCGTTGACGTAGGCGTTGCCCTCCTGCAGCGAGATCGTCGGCGGCAAGGTCGCGCGGATCCAGAGATTGCCCTCCTCCAGCTTGGGCAGGAATTCGAGGCCCAGCAGCCGGCCGACCACCACGGTCAGCAACACGAGTCCGATCGCGCCGGTCATCACCAGGTTGCGGTTGCCGACCGCCCAGCGCAGCACCGGCGAATAGATCGCGTGCAGCAGGCGCATCAGGCGCGTCTCGGTCTCCTCGACATGCGCCGGCAGGATGATGGCGCTCAGCGCCGGCGTCACCGTGAAGGTGGCCAGCAGGCCGCCGGCGAGCGCGTAGGCATAGGTGCGCGCCATCGGCCCGAAGATGTTGCCCTCGACGCCGCTCAGGGTGAACAGCGGCAGGAACGCGGCGATGATGATCGCGGCGGCAAAGAAGATCGAGCGCGACACGTCTGCGGCAGCCGACAGGATCGCGTGGCTCTTCATGCCCATCATCGTCTCAGGCGAGATGTGGCTTTCCTCGGCGGCGGACAATGGCGTCGTCTGCGTCAGGCGGCGGAAGATCGCCTCGACCATGATGACGGTGGCATCCACGATCAGGCCGAAATCGATCGCGCCGACCGACAGCAGATTGGCGGACTCGCCGCGCAGCACCAGGATGATGACGGCAAAGAACAGCGCGAACGGAATCGTGGCGCCGACGATCAGCGCGCTTCTGAGATTGCCGAGGAAAATCCACTGCAGGAGCACGATCAGGCCGATGCCGACCACCATGTTATGCAGCACGGTGTGGGTCGTAGTGTCGATCAGGTCCTTGCGGTCGTAGATGCGTTCGATGCGCACGCCCGGCGGCAGGATGGTCGAATTGTTGATCTGATCGACCAGTTGCTCGACCCGCGCGATCGTCGGCGAGCTCTGCTCGCCGCGGCGCATCAGCACGATGCCCTGGACGATGTCGTCGTTGTTGTTGAGGCCGGCAATGCCGAGCCGCGGCTTCTCGGCCACGGTGACGTTGGCGACGTCCTTCACCAGCACCGGGTTGCCGCCGCTCTGCGACACCATGGTGTTGGCGAGGTCGTCCATCGAGCGGATCAGGCCGACGCCGCGCACGACCGCCGACTGGGTGCCGATCTCGACGGTGTTGCCGCCGACATTGATGTTGGAATTGCCGACCGCCTGCAGCAGTTGCGGCAGGGTCAGACCGTTGGCGACCAGCTTGTTGAAGTCGACCTGGATCTCGTAGGTCTTGGTCTTGCCGCCCCAGCCGGTGACATCGATCACGCCGGGCACGGCGCGGAAGCGCCGCTGCAGCACCCAGTCCTGCAGGGTCTTGAGGTCGAGCACGCTGTAGCCGGGCGGACCGCGCAGGCGATAGCGATAGATCTCGCCGACCGCGCTGAGCGGCGAGATCTGCGGCGTGACGTTGCCGGGCAGCGGCGACAGTTGCGACAGCCGGTTCAGCACCTGCTGCAAGGCCTCGTCATAGGTGTAGTCGAACGAGAACTGCAGCTTGACGTCGGACAGGCCATACAGCGAGATCGTTCTGATCGTGCGCAGGTTCTTGATGCCGGCGACCTGGGTCTCGATCGGGATCGTGATGTAGCGCTCGATCTCCTCGGCCGAGAGCCCCGGGCTCTGGGTCACGATGTCGACCATCGGCGGGGTCGGATCGGGATAGGCCTCGATGTTCAGCTGCTGGAAGGCGATCACGCCGCCGATCAGGACGGCGACGAATAGTCCGACCATCAGGAAACGCCGCTGGACGGCGATGGCAACGAGACGGTCCATTCAGGTCGGGGCTTTCAGCACGGCAGGCAGGAGGACCACGTTCAGCTGCCGGAGGCAGCGCGATCGATGAACAGGCTGCCCTTGGTCACGATCTGCTCGCCCGCGGCCAGATCGCTCTCGACCGCGACCTGGTCGCCATTGATGAGGCCGGTCTTGATCTTGCGCAGCTCTATCGATTTGTCGGGGCGGGCGACCCAGACGCGAACCTGGTTGCCTTCGTAGATCAGCGCCTGCCGCGGCACCGCGACCGCGGGCCGTTCGCCTGGCGAATAGATCGTCACATTGGCAAACATCTCGGGCTTGAGCAGGCCGTCCTTGTTGTCGATGGTGGCGCGGACTAGCAGCCGCCGGCTGGCCGGATCGATCGACGCGGCGACATAGTTGATGTTGGCCTTGAGCGGCCGGCCGGGCAGTGCCAGCACGTTGACGAGAATGTCCTCGCCGACGTTCACCAGCGCCGCGTCGCTCTCGCGGACGAAGGCGGTGAGCCAGACCGTGGAGAGATCGCCGATCACGAAGACGGGATCGCTCGCGCCGGAATTGACGTATTGGCCCGGACCGACTTTACGCTGCACCACCGTGCCGGCAATCGGTGAATTGATCGTGATCTCGCGGTCGATCACACCCTTGTTCTGGAAATCGCCGATGGCGGCATCGGTGAAGCCCAGGATACGCAGCTTGTTGCGCGCGGCCTCCAGCGCCGTTTGTGACGATCGCATGTCGTTCTGGGCCTGAACGGAGGTCGCCTCGGCCTGCTGGAAATCCTTCAACGGGATGGCCCGGCCTTCGAACAGGTCCTTGGCGCGCTTGTACTGGATGTCGGCAAGGTCGAGCGCCGACTTCGCCTTGTTCATCGAGGTGATGGCGGCGATGAAATCGTTCTGGGCCTGCACGGTATCGGCGGCCTCGATCACGAACAGCGGCTGGCCCTGCTTGACGCTCTCGCCCGGGCGGACGAGCAGCTTGGTGACGCGGCCGGCATAGGGGGAGAACACCGGCGTCGAGCGGTCTTCATCGACGGCAACCTTGCCCTCGGTGACGTGCTCGGCGCGGAAAATCCTTTCGCAGACCGGCTCGATCGTCAGCGTCGCCCATTCCGACGCCGACGGCGTGAAGGTGGTGCCGTTGCGCCGCGACTGGCTGGACAGTTCGATGTTGTCCTTTGCGGGCGCCGCGCGGAATTGCATGTAGCCATAGCCGCCGGCACCGGCCAGCGCCAGAACGGCAAGACCGATCACCAGCCGCTGGGTGCCGAGCATCTGCGGATATGGATTCATGTCAGACGCCATGGCTCGCTCGGTCGGCTCGCTTCATCCGTGGTTGAGTCCGGCTTCAGCGGTCTCATCGTTGCGCTAATAGTGCGGAACTGGAGCTTTAAACAACCTAAAAATCGCCCCATTGGCCTCTGTTCTGCTTTAAAAATTTGAAAGTTCAACGACAACCGTTCAGCTCGCATTCAGCTCGTTTTTGACAGACGTGAATGACCATTGCGACGCACCATGACGCAGCGGTGGCTCGACACATCCCCGTCACCGTGTTGGCACTGGCCGAGCCAACTTCTGCGGGTACCCCATGCTGCCGACCAATGACATCCTCGTCGTCCCGCGCGGACGATGAGACACGCCCGACCATGTCGCCTGGCAAGCAAAACATCCGTGATGGGCACTGCCTGCGAACATGTCCCGTGCATCGGCGGCCAGAGACCGGGTCATCAATCACCTCGACGATGCACCGGATGGAAACAGCAGTAATCGTCTCGCGGCGCCCCATGCGTCCGAGTCTTGGCGGTCGTTTCACCCTCTCGTGAAGAGGGCGCAGGGAAGGCCAGGCGCCGGCTGGCGCCTGCGGCCCGCCTGCGAAAAAAATGCAGGCGGCAGGTACCACAGGTGCAGCCGAGAACGCCCGGCCTTCCCTGCGCGATGGTGTTACGGTTATAGCGCGCTCTCCCCGGTGTCCGGGCTTGATAGCCACCGTCGCCCTCGGGATCATCACCCGCGAACTTAGCGCCAGCGTCGGGGCGCCAGGACCACACGCCTTCACGTCCGCAAGCTGCCGTTCGTCCGCGCAAGGCCTCGCCCCACGCTGCGGCATCTCACAGCCATCGCATCCCCGCCCCGCGTGTCGTGACGATCGCGCGCAACGCCCCTCTTCGATGGAGCGGGATGCGCCGAATAGAACATGATTTCTGAAAAAAAGAAAGAAGAATTTTTGGGCGCCCTGCGCGCGTCGGCGTCATGAGAGTTCGCCGCGGGCGCTGCTGGTGCGCCGCGCGCAGAGCATGCGCGATCGCCTTCGTATGAGCTCGGCTGGGCCGGCACCAACGAAGCGGCATCACGATGGCGCTCCTCGACAGCGCCGATGACGCTGGACGCGCGTTGCCGCGACGAGCCATAGGCATCCCGGACCCCGCGTCAGCCCCCTGCACGCCGGAACCATCCACCAAGCCTAGAACTTGCGCATAACGCGCAAAACATATTTGCAATTTGCGCATTTCGAGCTTATCTGGCCGAGAGAGGGCACTTTTCCCGCAAAAACGCGCGCGAAATGCCCAGAATATGATATTTGCCAGGGAAGGACGCGGGACATGCAGCTGCCCATCAAGCAGACAATCGAGAAAGTGCCGGGCGGGATGATGGTGGTGCCGCTGCTGGTCGGCGCGCTGATTGCCACGTTCTTTCCGGAAACACCGAAATTCTTCGGCTCCTTTACCGGCGCCCTGTTCTCCGGATCTCTGACCATTCTGGCCGTGTTCTACGTCTGCATGGGCGCCAGCATCGATTTCCGCGCCACGCCCTATATCGTCAAGAAGGGCGGCACGCTGCTGATCGTGAAGGTCGGCGTCGCCATGATCCTCGGCGTGATCTTCGGCCGCATTCTCGGCGAGACGCCGGTGACGTCGGGCATGTTCGCAGGTATCTCGACGCTGGCGATCGTGGCGGCGATGAACGACACCAATGGCGGCCTCTACATGGCGCTGATGGGCCAGTATGGACGGCCGCGCGACGTCGGCGCCTACACGATCATGACGCTGGAGAGCGGTCCGTTCCTGACCATGCTCACGCTCGGGGTCGCCGGCCTGTCGGCCTTTCCGTGGCAGGCGATGGTCGGCGCCATCCTGCCGCTGCTGGTCGGCATGATCATCGGCAATCTCGATCGCGAGATGCGCGCGTTCCTGAGCCGCGCGATCCCGGTGATGATCCCGTTCTTCGCCTTCGCGCTCGGCGCCGGGCTCGACCTGTCGAAGGTCTGGCAGGCCGGCCTGCTCGGCCTCGGCATGGGCGTCGCCGTGGTGATCGTGACCGGCATTCCGCTGTTCTTCGCCGATCGGATGACGGGCGGAACGGGCGTGGCCGGTGTCGCCGCGGCCTCCACCGCCGGCAACGCGGCAGCGGTCCCGGCCATCGTGGCCGCCGCCAACCCGGCCTATGCGGCCGCAGCCGGCCCCGCCACCATCCTGATCGCGGCCTGCGTCGTCGTCACCGCGATCCTCACGCCGCTCCTGACCGCCTGGGTCAGCCGCATGGTCGGGCCAGGGGCGGAAACCGACAGCGACGAGGAGGTGACGACCGACGCGGCCATCACGCCCGCGCCGCATCCGGCGGGTCACTGATCCCATGACGGATCTCGTGGCTGACGGCTGGCTGATCGTCGCGGACGACCTCACCGGTGCAGCGGACTGCGCGATCGCCTTCGGCCGGCGGGGACGCGCCGCCGCCGTGACCTGGGGACCGGTCACGGACGCATCCGATCGACGGCTGCCGGTGCTGGCCTATGACGCGGCGAGCCGCGGCCTGTCGGCCGGGGACGCCGCACGCCGGCATGCCGAGGTTCTGGCGCGGCTCGGCCTTCGCGGACGGCGCCTGTTCAAGAAGATCGACTCGACGCTGCGCGGACAGCCCGCGGCGGAGACGGCGGCCACGCTTGCGCATCTTGCGCAATCTGGCCCGGCCTTCGGCCTGTTCGCGCCGGCGTTTCCGGCGACCGGCCGCACCACGCTCGGAGGACGTATCCTGGTGCAGGGACGGCCGCTCGAACAGGCCGAGGTCTGGCAGCGCGACCACACCTATGCGAATGCCGATCTGGCCGACGTGCTCGCCACGGCCGGAATCAGGACCGAGAAGGTCGCACTCGCGCAGGTACGGACCAGCGGCCTCCGTGGCACGCTGGCGCGGCTCGCGGCCGAAGGCAATGTCATCGCGGCCTGCGACGCCGAGACCGAGCACGATTTGCACCTGATCGCGGCGGCGAGCCGCGACATTGCGCCGGCACCTTTCTTCATCGGCAGCGCCGGCCTGGCGCATGCGCTGGCCGACCTCGACGCCGCCGGAGCCGTCGAACCGTTGCAGATTCCGGCGAGTGCATGCGGCACCCTGATCGTGGTCGGCTCACTCGCGGGGGCCTCGCGCAATGCAGCCCGCGCGCTGCAGGCGGGCGGCACCGTGAAGCATTTTCCGGTCGCACCGGAGATGCTGCTCGGACAGGATGACGCCGTCCGCACAGCGCTCGCGGCCGGTGTGGCGACGCATCTCACGCAAGGCGGCGATGCACTCGTCGAGATCACGATGACGGATCATCCCGACATGCGGCTCGGAACCCAGCTTGCAAACGCTCTTGCCGATGCGCTGCAGGCGGTCTCGCCCGCCATCGGCGCCTTCGCGGCAACCGGCGGCGAGACCGCGGCCGCCCTGCTCGCGCGCTTCGGCGTCAACGGCATCCGTCTCGCCGACGAGATCGAGCCGGGCGTGTCGCTCGGCCTCACGCTCGGCCAGATCGCCGTCCCGATTGCCACCAAGGCCGGCGCGTTCGGCGACGCGCACAGCCTGATCCGCATCAGCGAACGTCTGCGCACGATCAGAACCAGAGGAAGCTTTTCATGACCCGTCCGACGATCGCAATCACCATGGGAGATCCGGCCGGCATCGGTCCCGAGGTAATCATGAAGGCGCTGGATCGTCCGGAGACCCGCTCGATCTGCAAGGCGCTGGTGATCGGCGATGCGGCGCGGCTGCGCAAGGCGGGCCGGCTGGTCGGCGCAGCGCGCGGCGTCGATGCGCTGGGCGAGGCAAGCGAGGCCGATTTTGCCGCGGAGGCCGTGCAGTGCATCGACATGAAGCTGGTGCCCGACGATCTGCCGTTCGGCCAGATGTCGGCGGTGGCCGGCGAAGCGGCCTATCGCTTCATCGCGAAGGCCGTCGAGATCGTGCAGGCGGGCACCGCGCAGGCGATCTGCACCGCCCCGCTCTCCAAGGAGGCGCTGCATGCGGCCGGCCACAAATTCCCGGGCCATACCGAAATGCTGGCGCATCTGACCGGCACGCCGGAAGTGTCGATGATGCTGGTGTCGCCGAAGCTGCGTGTCATCCACGTCACCACCCATATCGGCCTGCTAGACGCGATCGAGAAGATCGAGCCTGGGCTCGTCGAGCGCGTGATCACGCGCGGGCATGACGTTCTGGTGCGCGCCGGAATCAAACATCCGAAGATCGGCGTCTGCGCCATCAATCCGCATGCCGGCGAGAACGGCTTGTTCGGCCGCGGCGAGGAGGCCGCCAAGATCACCCCGGCCGTGGAAGCCTGCCAGCGCAAGGGCTGGGACGTGCGCGGTCCCCTGCCCGCGGACACGCTGTTCTTCCTGGCCGGCCGAGGCGACTACGACATGGTGGTGGCGATGTATCACGACCAGGGCCACGGCCCGATCAAGGTGCTGGGGCTGGAAGCCGGCGTGAACATCACGGTCGGCCTGCCGGTGATCCGCACCTCGGTCGACCATGGCACCGCCTTCGACATCGCCGGCAAGGGCATCGCCGACGAGCGCAGCCTGATCGAGGCGCTGCGCCAGGCGGCCGACCTGGCGCCGAAGCAGGCCGCCTGACGCGTTGCATCGGCCGGGCAGCATGCTATGGCGTCCGCCATGCGCGGACGCGCTCGCAGGTGGGACTTTGAGGGCTGAAGGCCGATGTCGATGCGCAGCAAGGAGCGGCATGCCCGCCTCCTGGAAGCCCTGAATGCCGGCGAGATCGACGTCGACGATCTCGCCAGGCGCTTCGACGTCTCCGCCTCGACCGTGCGCCGCGACCTGCAGCATCTGTCGAAGAGCAACGCCGTGCGCCGCACCTATGGCGGCGCCATTCTCACCGGCCATGTCGCCGAGGCGACGCTGGAGCAGCGGCTGGCGGTGCAGGGCCGCGAGAAGCAGGCGATCGCCCGCGCGGCGGCCGAACTGATCGAGGACGGCGACACCCTGATCCTCGACGCCGGCTCGACGGTGGCCGCGTTCGGCCGGCTGCTGCTGCAGCGGCGGCTGCGCATCATCACCAACAATCTCGCGCTGCTGCCGTTTCTTGCCAAGGCGCCGGCGGTCGAGATCGTGGTGCTCGGCGGCGCGTTGCGCACCACCAGCATGAGCACGATGGGACCGCTGGCCAGCGATGCGCTGCGGCGGATGACCGCCGACCGCGCCGTCATGAGCGCCGACGGCGTAGTGACGGGCCGCGGCCTGTGCGAGGCCGATCTCGACCAGGTGGCGCTGAAATCGCTGATGATGCAGCAGGCGCGCGAGCTCATCGTGCTCGCCGACGCCGGCAAGCTCGGCCGCGCCGAACAGGACGCCTGGGCCCCGCTGCCGCCGCGCTGGACGCTGGTGACCGACGACGGCGCGCCGGAGGCGCAGCGCAAGGCGTTCGCGGAGACCGGCGCGCGGGTGATCATCGCGGCCACAGACTGATCCCGTTCATCAATAAAATCGCGCAAGCGCGATGCGGCCGATGGGCACGTCGCGACGCGCGATGCGTGCCATGGCTATGGTGCAATTCTCGGTACACATGTTTCGCCGGGTGATGTCCATAACGTCGCGCTGTGAGATACAGCGCCCTCTCCCCTTGTGGGAGAGGGCATGTGCGGCTTATCCAAGTGCGCGGTTGGGTGAGGGGTATCTCTCAGCGAACGGGCTCGCAGAAGCATACCCCTCACCCAACCGAGTTCGCCGCGCTGTCCTACATGCCCTCTCCCACAAGGGGGAGAGGGCACAATCATGGGCAGCGCTTGTCATGTGCTCGTCAAGCGCTGCAACGTGTCCAACTTTTACTACACGTAGTTGCTCGTGATTGGGTTAGTTCGTGAACGCGCTTCGCAACACGCCGCGTCAACCTCAATGAAAATCCCTCGACCGCGGCAGGATGCGGACGTTGCGGGGGTGGCGGACGCGCTGCGAGGGATTTTCCGGGTGGTCGCGTCGGTCGTCGTTGAGCGGCTCGGCCGGCATCGGACCTTGCGGGATGGCACTGAGGCGGTCGTCTGACAACAGCGCGAGATCGGCGCTGCGATCGACGAGGCGTTCGGCGACGAGATGCACGACTTTCTCGGGGCTGCTCTGGATGCGGCCTTCGACCAGCACGAGGCGTGCGCCCATCACCTCCTTGCGGAAGGTCTCCATCACCTTCGGCCAGACGACGATGTTGGCGATGCCGGTCTCGTCTTCGAGGGTCATGAACACGACGCCCTTGGCGCTGCCGGGCCGCTGCCGCACCAGCACCACGCCGGCGCAACGGACGAAGCGGCGGTCGTTGGCGTGGTTGACGTCGCGGCAGGCCAGCACGCGCTCGCGCGCGAAATGCTGCCGCAGGAATTCCATCGGGTGGCCCTTCAAGGACAGGCGGATGGTCTGATAGTCCGCGACCACCTGCTCCGGCAGCGGCATCTCGGGCAGCGGCTGCGCGCCCTCGTCCGGCTGCTCGCGTGCGGTCGCCGCCTCGAACAGCGGCAGCGGCACGTCGTCGGGCAGCCGTCGCACGGCCCAGAGCGCGGCACGGCGGTCGAGGCCGAGCGAGCGGAACGCATCGGCATCGGCCAGCAGCAGCAGCGCACGCTTGGGCAGAGCGGTGTCGCGGGCGAAGTCTTCGAGCGAGGCGAACGGCCCCCGCGCGCGGGCCTTGATGATGCGATCGGCCCAATCGTCGGTGAGGTCGTCGTTCTGGAGTGATGCGACAGCGTCGCCCCCTCGACCTTCATCGAGGGCTTGTGAGTCAGACACGACTGCCTCCACGCCGTCATTCCGGGGCGCCCGGAGGACGAGCCCGGAATCCATATTCCCGATCGCGGTTATGGATTCCGGGCTCGCGCTCCGCGCGCCCCGGAATGACATCGAGGAGATGGCTGGCAAAGAGGGTGTAGAAGCCGCCGCCACCTGTGTCTTTTTTCGCGCCGCTTCCGATAATTTTCTGATCCTTTCCTCGTCGCGATCGATCCAGCGGAAGCCGTCGATCTGGCGGAAGCCGAGGCGCACGGCGCAATATTTGCCATCGGTCTCCTCCAGCGTGTTGTCGGCAAAGCTGTGGGACACGTCGATGTTGCGGATCTTGACACCGTTCTTGTAGGCGTCGCCGACGATCTGCGCCGGCGCGTAGAAGCCCATCGGCTGCGAGTTCAACAATGCGCAGCAGAACGCGTCGGGATGGAAGCATTTCAGCCAGGACGAGACATAGACGAGCTGGGCGAAGCTCGCGGCATGGCTCTCAGGAAAACCATAAGAGCCGAAACCCTTGATCTGGTCGAAGCAGCTCTTGGCGAAGGCCGGATCGTAGCCGCGCGTGATCATGTTGCCGACCATCTTCTGCTCGTAGGAGCCGATGGTGCCGACGTTGCGGAACGTCGCCATTGCGCGGCGCAGGCCGTTGGCCTCTTCGGGCGAGAACTTTGCGGCTTCGATCGCGATCCGCATCGCCTGTTCCTGGAACAGGGGCACGCCGAGCGTCTTGTGCAGCACCTTGTAGAGCTCGTCCTTCGGGCCGTTCGCCGGCGACGGATAGCTGACTTTTTCGAGACCGTTGCGCCGGCGCAGATACGGATGCACCATGTCGCCCTGGATCGGTCCGGGCCTGACGATCGCGACCTCGATGACGAGGTCGTAGAAGGTGCGCGGCTTCAGCCGCGGCAGCATGTTCATCTGCGCGCGGCTCTCGACCTGGAACACGCCGAGCGACTCGCCCTTGCACAGCATGTCGTAGACCTTGGAGTCCTCGCGCGGTACGGTGGCGAGCGTGAGCGGCCGCCCCTTGTGCCGCTCGATCAGCGCAAAGCTCTTGCGGATGCAGGTCAGCATGCCCAGCGCCAGCACGTCGACCTTCATCATGCTGAGCGCATCGACATCGTCCTTGTCCCATTCGATGAAGGTGCGGTCGTCCATCGCGGCGTTGCCGATCGGCACATAGCTGTCGAGCCGATCCTGCGTCAGCACGTAGCCGCCGACATGCTGCGACAGATGGCGCGGAAAGGTGATCAGCTCGCCAGCGAGCTCGACCGCGCGGCGGATCATCGGATTGTGGGGATCGAGCCCCGCCTGTCGCACCTGCATGTCGGAGAGGCCGTCGCCCCAGCTGCCCCACACGGTGTCGGCGAGCACCGACGTGACGTCCTCGGTCAGGCCCAGCGCCTTGCCGACGTCGCGGATGGCGCTGCGCGGGCGATAATGGATGACGGTGGCGATGATCGCGGCGCGGTGGCGGCCGTAGCGGCGATAGACATATTGCATCACCTCCTCGCGCCGCGAATGCTCGAAATCGACGTCGATGTCCGGCGGCTCCAGCCGCTCCTTGGAGATGAAGCGCTCGAACAACAGATCGATCTTGGTCGGATCGACCGAGGTGATGCCGAGCAAATAGCAAACGGCCGAATTGGCCGCCGAGCCGCGCCCCTGGCACAGGATGCCCTGGCTGCGGGCGTAGCGGACGATGTCGTGGACGGTGAGGAAATAATGCGCGTAGTTGAGCTCGGCGATCAGCGCCAGCTCCTTCTGCAGGGTGGCGCGCAGCCTGTCATCGAGATCCTCGCCGAAATATTTTGCGGCGCCTTCCCAGGTGAGATCCTCCAGATGCCCCTGCGCGGTCTTGCCCGGCGGCACCGGCTCGTCGGGATATTGGTATTTGAGCTGGTCGAGCGAGAAGACGATGCGGTCGGTGAAGCGGAGAGTTTCGGTAATCGCGTCCGGGTGATCGCGGAACAGCCGCGCCATCTCGTGTCCTGGCTTGAGATGGCGCTCGGCATTGGCCTGCAGCCTTCGGCCGACCGTCTCGATCGTACTCTTCTCGCGGATGCAGGTCAGCACGTCCTGCAGCATCCGCTGCTGGGGATGATGATAGAGCACGTCGTTGGTGGCGATCAGCGGCACCTTGCTTGAAGCAGCGAGGCGCGCCAGCCGCGCCAGCCGGCGGCGGTCGTCGCCGCGATACAGCAGGCTGCCGGCGAGCCACACGCCGTCGGCCGAGCTGTCCTTCAGCCGCGCCAAGATTGCGCCGAGGGCGTCCTCGTCGAAGCGATGCGGCGGCATCAGCACGACGAGTTGCCCCTCGATGGACTCGAGGAGATCTTCGAAGCTGATGCGGCAATCGCCCTTGGCGACCTTGTCGGCATCGCTGCCGCGCTTGCCGCGGGTGAGCAGCTGGCACAGCCGGCCATAGGCGGCACGGTCGCGCGGATAGACCAGGATGTCCGGCGTGCCGCAGGTGAAGACGAGACGCGCGCCGTAGAGCAGTTTTGGCTTGTAGCTCAGCTTGTCGTTATTCAGCTCACTGTAGGCGCGGACGATGCCGGCGAGCGTGTTGTGGTCGGCGATGCCGATGGCCGAGAGGCCGTACTCGGCGGCCTGATGCACATAGTCCTGCGGATGCGAGCCGCCATGCAGGAAGGAGAAGTTGGTGGTGATGCCGATCTCGGCGTAAGCGACGGGAGTCATGGCGCGGCCGCGGAGATTGTGGCGGCGCGATGCCTACTCCCATTGTGAGCACATCTCTCGCGGCTGGCGCTGTTCTTACCTCGCCCCGCTTGCGGGGAGAGGTCGGATTGCATCGAAAGATGCAATCCGGGTGAGGGGGGCCCTCCGCGAGTCTGGTGCCCGTGGCTGCCCCTCACCCCAACCCTCTCCCCGTGAAGAACGGGGAGAGGGAGCGCACCATCTGCGCCGCATGTATCTCGGTCCCCTGCCCTCATGCGAAAAGGCCGTGCATGTACCAAGCGGGCTGGACCGGCACGCCCTCCTGCGGCTCGAACTCGCGGTCATACAAGCCGTCACGATACAGCCAGAAGCGCAGGCCGTGCTCGTCCTCGACGCGGAAATAGTCGCGGGTCAGGCCCTGCCCGTCCGGTCGCCACCATTCCATCGCGATGCGCTCCGGGCCTTCGGCGCGCACGACCGCATGCGCGGCGCGGCGCCAGACGAAGCGCGCGGGCGGGCCATCCGGCACGCCGGCGATGACCTGGATCGCCTCGGGCTGTGCGAACAGCCGCAGCGGGCGCAGCGGCGGCTCGCCGTCGGTACGTTCGGGCCAAGCGGCCGTGCTGGTGGCTGTCAGATTGTGCTGGGCGGGCAGCGGCAGCGCCGCGCGCTCCGGGATGTGGGTATCGACCGGCAGATGCACGACCACGCGTTTGCCGCCGATGCGCGCGGCGATGCGGTCGATCAAGGCCGACAGTTCGTCATTGTCGTGGACATGGGCATCGAGATCGCGCTGCTGCTGCACCACGATCTCGCTGCGACCCGCGGCGAGCCGGATCATGTCGAAGCCGAAGCCGGGATCGAGCGGATCGCTCAGCGCCTCCAGCCGCTCGCGGAACAGGCGGTCGATGACGGCTGCCTCGGTCACCGGCTGGCCGGTGTCGACGGCAATGACGCGCACCAGGCCATCGGTGCGGAAGAAGCAGGCCTCCAGCCGCCGCGCGCCCTTGCCCTGCTGGGCCATCGCGCCGACCAGCATGGCGGCAAGGCGGGACAGGCTGGCCGCGATCACCGTGTCGGTCGCGACCGGCTCGGCAAAACGCTTCTCGACGATGTAGTCCGGCGGCACTTTCCGCGGGCTGATCGGCGCATCGGCCTCGCCCAGCGCCTGCGCCAGCGCGCGGGTGAAGGCGGCGCCGAAGCGCGCGGTGATCTCGTTGCGGCCGCGCGAGGCGACATCGCCGATGGTCTTGAGGCCCGCACGGCGCAGGCCGAGCGTAATCGCCTCCCCGCCGCCGAGCGCGCCCACCGGCAGCGGCGCCACTGCGGCCGGCTCCTCGCCATCGGGCACGATGCGGCCATGGACTTGCCGGTTCAGCGTCCGCGCGCACACCGCATTGGAGGCGATCGCCGCCGAAACAATGAGGCCGTGCGCGGTCAGCGCGTCGCAGACCGATTGCATCAGCTTTGTTTCGCCGCCGAACAGATGCACGCAGCCGGTGATGTCGAGCGCCAGCCCATGCGGCGGATCGAGCGCCACCAGCGGCGTGAAGCGGTCACACCAGTCGGCGATGCCCTCCAGCATCTTGGCGTCGGCCGCGAGATCGGCCTCGTGCGCGATGAGATCGGGACAGACGGCGCGGGCGTTCGCGAGGGGCTGGCCGAGCGACACGCCGTGGCGCGCCGCGGCCTCGTCGAGCGAATGGATCAGCAGCGCATTGGCGTCCTTGATGACGACGACCTGCGGCTTGCTCTCAGGCGGAGCGCCGGTGAACGCCTGCTGACGCCTGATGCGATCGATGGGCAGGCGCGGCAGCCACAGGCTGAGGATCCGCCGCCGGTTCGCTGAAACGGCACGCATCGGGCATCCACTCCATGATCCATCGTCCGGTCTGGCCGTGACGGTTGCGAATGAGTTCGGCATCGAGACGCGGCGCGCCCCATGCCATCCACGGCGCGACCTCGGACGATGGCGCGGTGCGCACCATCCAGCGCGTCTCCGCGGTCGACGGCTCCGGCGTCGCGGCGACCCGCAGCAGCAGCGCGGTCACGCCGGACTCCTGCGCTGCCAGGGTCAGCTTGCGGCTGGCGACGAGATCGAGCTTTTGCGTCTCGCCCCACACCTCCAGCATCACGCCGCCCAGCGCATCGCAGGCGAGCGCGTCGGCGGCGGTGCGCAGAGCGTGATCGAGATCGGGCGCGCGCACGACCACGAGACGGCACGGATCGAGGCCGAGCTCGGCGAGCCCGCTCATCGACAGCGCGCCGGCCTCGCGCTCGGCAAAGTCCTGCCGGATCCAGATCAACGGCTTCCGCGCGGCGACACGCGCGGCGAGCCCGCACACGAAGCCGGTCGCGGCCGCGGCCTGGCGGCCGGCCTCGGCGAACACCTCATGCAGCGCGCCGGTGGCGAGCCCGCCCTGCAGCACCGCGTCCGCCTCAGCATGGCCGAGCGCGACCCGGCGCAGATCATGCGCGCCATCGGCCGCCTCGAGACGGGCAATGCGGCCGCGCAGACGCGCGAGCGTATCCATGCGTGCGCCGGTCATCCGTCGCCGCTCCTTTCAATCCATCGTGCGGGTGCTGCCGTTCTCTTTGTGAACGCAGGCAATGAACCCGCGACGATCTCCTTTGTTCATGATACGTTCTAATATAAAGCTAACGCGTCCGAGAGAGTCAATCGGGATTGACCCGGTCCGGATTCAACGAGTGGAATCAAAGGGATTCAATGCCATGGAGCTGCTGCGCAAACTCGAGATCCTGGCCGATGCCGCCAAGTACGACGCGTCCTGCGCCTCCAGCGGTACGGAGATGCGGGATTCCCGCGACGGCAAGGGTCTCGGCTCGACCGCGCCCGGCATGGGCATCTGCCATTCCTATGCGCCGGACGGACGCTGCATCTCGCTGCTCAAGATTTTGCTGACCAACGCCTGCAACTTCGACTGCCTGTATTGCGTCAACCGCGCCTCCTCCAACGTGGCCCGCGCCCGCTTCACCGTCGACGAGGTGGTGAAGCTCACCATCGACTTCTATCGCCGCAACTACATCGAGGGGCTGTTCCTGTCGTCGGGCATCATCCGCAGCCCCGACTACACGATGGAGCAGGTCGTGAGCGTCGCACGCAAGCTGCGCGAGGAGCATCGCTTCCGCGGCTACATTCATCTCAAGACCATTCCGGAGGCCGACGAGGCGCTGATCGCGGAGGCCGGCAAATATGCCGACCGGCTCAGCATCAACATCGAGACGCCGCTGGAGGCGAGCCTGACCAGGCTCGCGCCGGAGAAGGACCAGCGCGCGATCCGCCGCACCATGGGCCGGCTCCGGCTCAAGCTCGACGAGACCGCGGAAGCGAAGAAGACCATGCGCCGGGCCAAGCCGCCGCGCTTTGCCCCCGCAGGCCAGAGCACGCAGATGATCGTCGGCGCCGACGAGGCCAACGACCGCACCATCCTGTCGACCTCGGCCAATCTCTACGGCGCCTACAAGCTCAAGCGGGTCTACTACTCGGCCTTCAGCCCGATCCCCGATGCCAGCCGGGCGCTGCCGCTGCAGGCGCCGCCCCTGGTGCGCGAGCACCGGCTTTACCAGGCCGACTGGCTGATGCGATTCTACGGCTTCGACGCCGACGAGATCGTCGAGGAAAGCGAAGGCATGCTGCCGCTCGACATCGATCCCAAGCTCGCCTGGGCGCTGCGCCACCGCAACCGCTTCCCGCTCGACATCAACACAGCGAGCCGCGAGGAGCTGTTGCGGGTACCCGGCTTCGGCACCCGCACCGTGCAGCGCATCCTGTCGACCCGCCGCTCTACCACGATCCGCTTTGCGGACCTCGCCCAGCTCAACGTCATCAGGAACAAGGCGCTGCCGTTCATCGTTCTCTCCGACCACCGGCCGTCGCCGTCTTTGCTGGACGGCGCCAGCCTCAGAGCCCGGCTGCAGCCGAAACCGCAGCAGCTGGGATTTGGATTCTAGCCAAGTCGTCATTGCGAGGGGCGAAGCCCCGAAGCAATCCAGGGGCGACACGACGACTCTGGATTGCTTCGTCGCTCTGCTCCTCGCAATGACGAGAGAGGTGAAATGCACGTCGTAACCCTCGACAGCGACACTGATTTCGATGGCTGGCGCAAGGCGGCGCGGGCGCTGGCGATGAACGACGTCAGGCCGGCTGAGGTGAGCTGGCGCGTCAAGGGCGCGGCGGCCGATCTGTTCGACGATCAGGCCGACACGCAGCTCCCGGAGGTGCCCAAGGGGGCATTCTCGGTGCCAGCGAGCTTCATGGAGCTCGCCGAGAGCGCGATCCTGCACAGTGACCCGAACCGCTTCACCCTGCTCTATCGGCTGCTGTGGCGTCTGCGGACCAACCACGATCTGATGGAGATCGCGACCGATCCCGATGTCGCCCAGGCCAACGCGCTCGCCCGCGCCGTCCGCCGCGACGTCCACAAGATGCACGCCTTCGTGCGCTTCCGCGAGGTCGGCCGCGAGCGCGAGGCGCGCTATGTCGCCTGGTTCGAGCCGGAGCACCACATCGTCGAACGCGCCGCGCCGTTCTTCGCCCGCCGCTTCGCCGACATGCCCTGGTCGATCCTGACGCCCGAGCTGTCAGCCCATTGGGACGGCAGCCACGTGTCCTTCACACCCGGTGTGAGCAAGGCCGAAGCGCCGTCGGAAGACCGGCTCGAGGAGGTGTGGCTGCGCTATTACGCCAGCATTTTCAATCCGGCGCGGTTGAAAGTGAAGGCGATGGAAAAGGAGATGCCGAAGAAATATTGGCAGAACCTGCCCGAGGCCAAGCTGATCCAGCCGCTGATCGCGGCCGCCAACAGGCGCACCACGGAGATGATCGCCGAGCCCGGCACCGAACCCCACAAGCCGCAGAAGCGGGTCGAGGAGACCGTGATGACGCGCAAGACGAAGGACCACGCGCCCGCCACTGCTGAGAACTCACGTGATGTCGGGGCTGTCGATCTTGAGACCTTGCGTGAAGAAGCCGCTTCGTGCCGTGCCTGCCCGCTGTGGAAGGACGCGACCCAGACCGTGTTCGGCGAGGGCCCTGCGCATGCGCCGCTGATGCTGGTCGGCGAGCAGCCCGGCGACAAGGAGGATCTCGCCGGCCATCCCTTCGTCGGCCCCGCCGGCCAGATGCTCGACCGCGCGCTGCAGGAGGCCGGCATCGACCGGTCCAAGGTCTACGTCACCAATGCGGTGAAGCATTTCAAGTTCGTCCCCCGCGGCAAGATCCGGCTGCACCAGAAGCCGGCGACGCCGGAGATCAAGGCGTGCCGGCCCTGGTACGAGCGCGAGCTCGCTGCCGTCCAGCCCGCCCTCGTCGTGGCAATGGGCGCGACGGCAGCGCAAAGCGTGTTCGGCAAGATCACGCAGGTCACCAAGAACCGCGGCCACATCGTCGACCTGCCCGATGGTGTCAGGGCGATGATCACGGTGCACCCGTCCTACCTGCTGCGGCTGCCCGACGCGGAGGCCAAGGCGCGGGAGTATGAACTCTTCGTCAAGGATCTTAAGATCGCCGCCGCCGCGCTCAAGCGCGCGCAGGCCGCGTAAGGGCGCCAGCTTCCCGATCTGCCGCAGCGCCGTCCACCTCATCGTCTTGCCGCAACGACACAACCGAGAGATGATTGCGCTCGACTGGGCGCAGCGGGCTCCATGCTGCTTGATCTTCGCGAGGCCGTTCGGCATTCAAATGAAGATGAGGACCACGTGGCTGCCGGCTGCGTGCGGGGGTGTCGAGCGAGAGCGATGACGGACGAACCAGAAACGGGCAGCCGGACGACCACGGCTCCCCTCCCCGATGGCAAGCCGGGCGATCATCGAACAGCCGAGTTCATCGAACGGGGCAGCGTCCTGCCGCGGATCTTTCTCGGGCTGATCATGGCAGCCGCGATCGTCGGCGGCGGCATCTATCTGCTCCGGCCCGACTGGGCCGCGCCGGTCGATCAAGTCATCCAGAGCTTCCGAACGCCGGTCCGTGCCGACCTCGGCAGGCCCGCCCCGGCGGAGGACGCCAGGGTCGAGAGCCGGTTCGTCGGGCTCTATCAACGCTACCGCATCCCGCCGCTTCCGACCGACGTCGAAAGCGGCGCCAAGCTCAACGCACTGCTCGCCGGCCTGCAGAAGGAGCCGTGCGACAAGCAGACCGTTTTCCAGGCTTCCGTGGTCCTGCAGGAACGCCGCGAGACCCGCGCGGCTGCAGACATGCTGAACGGCTTTGCCGACAGCTGTCCGGAAAGCAGCGCCGAGCGCGCCCGGGCCGGCGAGCTCTATTATCTGCTGGGCGACTACGAGAAGGCGATCAGGCTGAGCTCCGACGTCATCGATCGTCGTCCCGAGGTGCAGAAGCCCTATGTGATCCGCGCCCGGTCCGAGCAGGCCCTGAAGCGCTATGCTGCGTCGATCGACGACTACACGACGCTCATCCGCCTGATGCCCGACGCAAAATTGATCATGTCGGATGTCTTCACCAGCATGTCGGACAGCTACGAGAAGCTCGACCGCCCCTGCGAGGCGATCGGTCCTATCCAGACCTATATCGCCCTGGACAGCGAGAAGCGCTCGACCCAACCTCTGCTCCGCCGCATCGCCGCACTCGCCGCCAAGGGCAATTGCACGCAGGTGTACGCCACCGGCACCGCCCGGATCCCGCGCCGGTCGAACGGCGTTTCGACAGCAAAGGCCCAGATCAACGGTGTCACCGGCACGTTCATCGTCGATACCGGCGCAAGCTTCGTCACGCTCACCCGAAGCTTCGCCGACAGGGCGAAGCCGCAGATGTTCAAGACCGACCCGGTCGAAATGCAGACGGCCAATGGCACCACATCGGCCACCCTGGCGACCGTCGACCGCGTCAAGCTGGCCAGCGTGTCCGCCTCCAGCGTGCCCGCCGTCATCGCAGAGAAGAGCCTGGGTGACGGCGTGGACGGCCTGCTCGGCATGTCGTTCCTCAGCTGCTTCACCGTGGTGATCGAGGATCGCGAGATCCAGCTCAAGGCGAAGACGCTGGGCGAATAGAGGCGACTGGAGCCTGGCTCACGCCGCCAGCGTGTTCTCCACCACCTTGATGAAGAACGAGGTGCCGTAGACGATCGCCTCGTCGTTGAAGTTGTAGGCGGGGTGATGCAGGCCGGCCGAGTCGCCATTGCCGACGAAGATGAAGGCGCCGGGGCGGGCTTCGAGCATATAGGCGAAATCCTCGCCGCCCATCATCGGCGGCATCTCGTGGACGTTGGCATCGCCCGCGACCTCCTTGGCGGCGCGGATGGCGATCTCGGTCTGCTCGGCGTGATTGACCACGACGGGATAGCCGCGGGCGTAGTTCAGGTCGATCTTGGCGCCGGTCATTTGCGCCACGCCGGTCACGACCTCGCGCACCCGCTTCTCCATCAGCTCGCGCACTTTCGGCGTCAGCGTTCGCACGGTGCCGCGCAGCACTGCGCTCTGCGGGATCACGTTGCGGGCATTGCCGGCGTGAAACTCGCAGATCGACAGCACCGCCGCCTCCAGCGGATCGACGCTGCGCGACACGATCTGCTGCAGCGCCGTGACGAGCTGGGCGCCGACCAGCAGCGAGTCGATGCAATTGTGCGGCTTGGCGGCGTGGCCGCCATGGCCCTCGATGGTGATGTCGATGCCGTCGGTCGAGGCCATCAGCGCCCCCTGGCGGATCGCGAAGGCGCCGACCGGCAGGCCCGGACCATTGTGCATGCCGTAGACTTGGTCGATCTTGAAACGCTCGATCAAGCCGTCCTTGATCATCGCATCGGCACCGCCGCCGCCCTCCTCGGCCGGCTGGAAGATCACGGCGACCTCGCCGGCGAAGTTGCGGGTCTCGGCGAGATAGCGCGCGGCGCCGAGCAGCATCGCGGTGTGGCCGTCATGGCCGCAGGCATGCATCAGGCCCGGAGTCTTCGAGGCATAGGGCAGCCCGGTCGCCTCCTCGATCGGCAGCGCGTCCATGTCGGCGCGCAGCCCGAGAACCTTCACGTCGCCATTGCCGGGCTTCCGGCCCTTGATGACGCCGACTACGCCGGTCTTGCCGAGGCCGGTCACGACCTCGTCACAGCCGAACTCGCGCAGCCGATCGGTAACGAAGGCCGCGGTGCGGTGCACGTCGTAGAGCAGCTCCGGATGCGAATGGATATCACGCCTCCAGGCCTGGATATCGGGCTGCAGATCGGCGACGCGGTTGACGATGGGCATGGGGAATCTCGTAACTCCAGTGGGACTTTGCGCCTGTTTAGCATGCAAAACTCGCACCGCCCAAGTTCTGAGCAAGTTTCTGGGCTGCGCTGCCCTCATGGCTCGGTCAACCAGCCATGAACGTGGCGCTTGTCCGGCGCGGTCCCGGCTGACTAAAAGCGTCCCCAACGGAAGGAAATGCCGATGCCGAGACAGCTCGCGGGGGATTACGACTATATCGTGGTAGGCGCCGGCACCGCCGGCTGCATCCTCGCCAACCGGCTGTCGGCCGATCCCAAGAGTCGCGTCCTGATGCTCGAGGCCGGCGGCAACGACAATTGGATCTGGTTCCATATTCCGGTCGGCTACCTCTTCGCGATCGGCAATCCGCGCTCCGACTGGATGTTTCGCACCGAGGCCGAGCCCGGCCTCAACGGCCGCTCGTTGGCCTATCCGCGCGGCAAGGTGATCGGCGGCTGCTCGGCGATCAACGCCATGATCTCGATGCGCGGCCAGGCCGCCGACTACGACCATTGGCGGCAACTAGGTCTCTCCGGCTGGTCCTATTCCGACGTGCTGCCGGTGTTCCGGCGGCTGGAGGATCATTTCCTCGGCGAGAGCGAGCATCATGGTGTCGGCGGCGGCTGGCGGATCGAGGCGCCGCGGCTGTCCTGGGCGGTGCTGGATGCGGTCGGCGATGCCGCCGAGCAGATGGGCATCCGCCGCATCCCCGACTTCAATACCGGCGACAATGAAGGCATCAGCTACTTCCACGTCAACCAGAAGCGCGGCCGACGCTGGTCCTCCGCGCGCGGCTTTCTCAAGCCGGCGCTGAACCGCGCCAACCTGCGGCTTGAAACCAATGTGCTGGTCGATCGCCTGATCGTCGAGAATGGCCGTGCCGTCGGCGTCCGCTTCCAGCAGAATGGCGAGACCATCGAGGCGCGCACCAAGGGCGAGGTGATCCTGAGCGCCGGCTCGATCGGCTCGGTGCAGGTGCTGCAGCGCTCGGGCATCGGCCCGGCGGAGTGGCTGTCGGAGCTCGGCATCGACATTGTCCTCGACAGACCGGGCGTGGGCCGCAATCTGCAGGACCATCTGCAGCAGCGCGCGATCTACAAAGTCACCGGCGTGAAGACGCTGAACGAGACCTACTACTCGCTGGCGCGGCGCGGCCTGATGGGGCTCGACTACGCAGTCCGCCGCCGCGGCCCCCTGACCATGGCGCCGTCGCAGCTCGGCATCTTCACGCGCTCGGATGCCACGCGCGACCGTGCCAACATCCAGTTCCACGTGCAGCCGCTGTCGCTCGACAAGTTCGGCGATCCCCTGCATCGCTTCCCGGCGATCACCGTCAGCGCCTGCAATCTGCGGCCGACCTCGCGGGGCACGGTGCGGATCCGCTCGCCGAAGATCGATGAAGCGCCGTCGATCGCACCCAACTATCTGGCCACCGCTGATGACCGCCAGGTCGCCGCCGATGCCATCCGCGTGACGCGCCGGCTGATGAAGCAGAGCGCGCTGTCGGCCTACAGGCCGGAGGAATATCTGCCCGGTCCATCGGTCGGCGACGACGATGCGGCGCTGGCCAAGGCGGCCGGCGATATCGGCACGACGATCTTCCATCCCGTCGGCACGGCAAAGATGGGCACGGCTGATGATCCAATGGCGGTCGTCGACGAGCGGCTGCGCTTCCGCGGCCTCGACCGCCTGCGCATCGCCGACGCCTCGATCATGCCGACGATCACGTCAGGCAACACCAACACCCCGACCGCGATGATCGCGGAGAAAGCGGCGGCGATGATCCTGGAAGATGGGCGGTGAGAGAGGCGCACGACTCTTAAGGTAAGAAGAAATCGTAGATTCCATGGGGGAGCGGTGAGCGAGCCCTTCCGATAGGTTTGGGTTTCCACACTCGAACCCTCGGAGAGTC
>NZ_JBNPVB010000005.1:0-310000 GCF_051168495.1 Bradyrhizobium oligotrophicum
ACGATCGTCAAGGCGATCGACGGCGTCGAGCACGTCTACAGCCAGACCGAGGATGACCGCGTCATGGTCACCGCGCGCTTCCTCGTCGGCACCAAGTTCGAGGATGCTATCCTGCGCGTCCACGACAAGATCCGCGCCAATTTTGACCGCATCCCCGTGGGCATCCCCGAGCCGCTGATCGTCGGACGTGGGATCAACGACGTCGCCGTCACCGTGCTGACCCTGTCGCCGAAGCCGCGAGCCGCCGAGCGCTGGTCCGACAAGGACCTCTATGAGCTCGCCGACAAGCTGCGCGCCGAGCTGACCAAGGTCGACAATATCGGCCTGACCTATATCTCCGGCGGCGGCGCCCAGCAGATCCGCGTCGAGCCCGATCCTGAGAAGCTGTCGCTGTTCGGCGTAACCTTGCAGCAACTCGTTGCCAAGGTGAAGGATGCCAACCGCTCGTTCCTGGCCGGCGACGTCCGCGACGGCGGCGTCAGCCGCAACGTCGCCGCCGGTCAAACGTTGACGGGCATTCCCGATATCGGCTTGCTGTTGATCTCGACCCGCGACGGCCGCCCCGTCTATGTCCGCGACGTCGCGACCGTCGTGATCGGCCCCAATCTCGCCGAGCACCGCGTGTGGGACGATGCCCGCAACGACAAGGGCGACTGGCATCGCGTGCCGGCGGTGAGCCTTGCGCTCGCCAAGCGCGCCGGTGCCAATGCGGTCGTGGTGTCGCACGACATCGCGCAACGCCTCGAGGGGTTGAAGACGCAGCTGATTCCGGACGACGTCGCGGTCACGGTGACGCGCGATTACGGCGAGACCGCCAACGAGAAGGCCAACGAGCTGCTGTTCCATCTCGGCCTGGCGACGATCTCGATCGTCGTGCTGATCGCCGTCGCGATCGGCTGGCGCGAGGCGCTGGTCACCTTGGTGGTGATTCCGACCACGATCCTGCTGACGATGTTTGCCGCCAACCTGATGGGCTACACGATCAACCGGGTCAGCCTGTTTGCGCTGATCTTCTCGATCGGCATCCTGGTCGACGACGCCATCGTCGTGGTCGAGAACATCGCGCGCCATTGGGGCATGCATGATGGCCGGCCGCGCCTGCAGGCCACGATCGAGGCGGTGGCCGAGGTCGGCAATCCCACTGTCGTCGCGACCCTGACCGTGGTCGCCGCCCTGTTGCCGATGCTGTTCGTGTCGGGATTGATGGGGCCTTATATGGCGCCGATCCCCGCCAACGCCTCGGCAGCGATGCTGTTCTCGTTCGTCGTCGCGATGGTGGTGGCGCCGTGGCTGATGCTGCGGCTTGCGCCGAAGCAGGTTGCGGCTGCGGCCGGCGTTCATCACGATGCGCATCATGAAGGCCGTCTCGGCAGGATCTACCGCAACGTGGCGCGCCCGATCGTCGCCAGCAAGCGCTCCGCCTGGATCTTCCTGCTCGGCGTCGGCATCACCACCTTGCTGTCGATGACGCTGTTCGCGACCAAGTCCGTCACCGTCAAGCTGCTGCCGTTCGACAACAAGTCGGAGATCGCCGTGATGGTCGATCTGCCGGAAGGCGCAAGCCTCGAAGATACCGAACGCACGCTGTTCGCCGCTGCCGATATCGCGCATCAGCTTCCTGAGATCACGAATGTGCAGAGCTACGCCGGCACCGCGGCACCGTTCAACTTCAACGGTCTGGTCCGGCACTACTACCTGCGCGAACGCCCGGAGCTGGGTGAGCTCCAGGTCAACCTCGCCGCGCGCGGCGACCGCAAGCGCGCGAGCCACGACATCGCGCTCGATCTGCGGCAGCGACTGACGGCGGTCTCGGTGCCATCAGGCACCAGCATCAAGGTGGTCGAGGTGCCGCCCGGACCGCCGGTGCTGGCGACGCTGCTGGCCGAGGTCTACGGTCCCGATGCCGCGACCCGGCGCGCCGTCACGACCGAGCTCAAGAAGGTGTTCGCCGACGTTCCCTTCATCGTCGACATCGACGATTCGATCGGCCAGCGGCGGCCGCGGTTGCGTCTGTCGATCGACCAAGACAGTCTGGAGTTCTTCGGCGTCGAGCAGAAGGACGTTTACGACACGATTCAGACTTTGTTCGGCGGCGCCTCGGTCGGCTACTCGCACCGGGGCGAGGACCGCAATCCGATCGAGATCGCGGTGCGGCTGCCGAAGCAAGACAAGAGCTGGAGCCAGGCGCTCGCCTCGACGCCGGTGCCGGCCAACACGGTGCCCGGTAGCAAGACCGTGGTCGAGCTCGGCCAGGTCGTGAAGGCGACGATGGAAGAAGGCTCGCCCATGATCTTCCGCCGCGACGGCCGCTTCGCCGACATGGTGATGGCCGAGTTGGCCGGCCGCTTCGAGGCGCCGCTCTACGGGATGCTCGCGGTGGCCGATCGTATCGATGCGCATGACTGGGGCAAGCTGCCGAAACCTTCGATCGGCTTCCATGGCCAGCCCAAGGATGAGCAGCACCCGACCCTGCTGTGGGACGGCGAATGGGAGATCACCTATGTGACGTTCCGCGACATGGGCGCGGCGTTCGGCGCAGCGATCCTCGGCATCTACGTGCTGGTCGTGGCGCAGTTCAAGAGCTTCAAGCTGCCGCTCGTCATCCTGACGCCGATCCCGCTGACGCTGATCGGCATCCTGCTCGGCCATTGGCTGCTGGGCGCGCCGTTCACGGCGACCTCGATGATCGGCTTCATCGCGCTCGCCGGCATCATCGTGCGCAACTCGATCCTGCTGGTCGACTTCATCCGGCACAGCGGCGGCGAAGGCAAGACCTTGCGCGATGTCGTGCTGGAGGCCGGCGCCGTGCGCTTCAAGCCGATCTTGCTGACGGCGCTGGCGGCGATGATCGGCGCGGCGACGATCCTGCTCGATCCGATCTTCCAGGGCCTGGCGATCTCGCTGCTATTCGGCTTGGCATCATCCACTCTGCTGACCGTGCTCGTGATCCCCGCGATCTACATCGCGCTCCGTGATCCCGGCAAACCCACAACAAAGATGTCGTAGGAGACGATCATGGACAAGAACTACCCCGAGCTCTGCAAGGATATTTCCGGCAATCTCCGCACGCTGCGCAAGGATATCCCGGAGGTCATGCAGGGGTTCTCGGCGCTGGCCCAGGCCGCGTGCCGCGACGGCGCGCTCGACAAGAAGACCAAGGAGCTGATCGCGCTGGCGATCGGCGTCGCCGTCCGCTGCGACGGCTGCATCGGCTTTCACGCCGAGTCGCTGGTGCGTCTCGGCGCCACCCGCCAGGAGGTCGAGGAAACGCTCGGCATGGCGATCTACATGGGCGGCGGTCCGTCGCTGATGTATGCCGCCGACGCGATCGCCGCATTTGAGCAGTTCCAGCAGGCGACGGCCGCCGCCTGAGCGTGGGATCAGCCGCAGATGTCGAGAATGGCCAGCATGTAGATGCGGATCATGTCGAGATAGTCGGGTATGTCGACGCGCTCGTCCGGCATCGTGTTGTACCGGCCACCGGGACCACACACGATGCCTTCCATGCCGCCAAAGGTGTAGAGATGGCCGGCATCAGTGCCATAGAAGCAGCTCGGCGCGACCGGCCCGGTCGGCTGCGCCGCGCCGCGCACCGCAAGATAGGCCTCGTTGACGGCGCGAACGATGGGACTATCCAGAGCGACTTCGAACGGCGGCATGGTCGGCACGCCGGCGCGGTCCTCCGACATCAGCTTCGTCTCAAGGCCCGGAAAACGCGCTTCCAGCGCATCGAGCTCCCGCCGCATGTCGGCCAGCGCGCCCTGCTCGGTCTGCCCCGGCGCATAGCGGCCCGAGCCTTTGATGCGAACGAAGTCCGCCACCTGCGGCGTTCGCCATTCGTGCAGTTCGCGGCCGAGCGCGCCGTGGACGACGCCGACATGGACGCGATTGATCGCCTCATGTGCCGGCGAACGTGCGCCCGAGAATCTCATCGCGTTGAGGCGCGGAATGAGGTCGCAGGCGGCCGTGATCGCGTCGACCGCCTCCTCGCGCTTCGACAGATGGCGCGTGTTGCCGACCAGCTCGATGATGAACATGAACGCCGCCGCGTGCATCGTCATCGCCTTCAGGTCGGTCGGCTCGGAGTTGATGAAATAGTCCGCGCGCAGCCCCTGCTCGATCAGCGAATAGGTCCCGACCCCGCCCTGCAGCTCGCCGACCACATAGGTCAGGATGACGTCGCCGCGCAGCTTCACGCCGGCGTCGATCAGCGTCTTGACCGCGCAGAAATAGGCGGCGTCGCCGGCCTTCATGTTGGAGACGCCGATGCCATAGATGAACGCGTCGTCCACCTTCCCCTCCCAGGGATCGACGGTCCAGCCTTCCGTCACCGGATTGGTGTCGACATGACCGTTGAACAGCAGACTCTTCCCGCCGCCGGTCCCCTTCCAGCGGCCGACCGCGTTGACACGGCCCTCGCTACCGAATGGCGCAACCTCGGCATCGAGGCCGATCTCGCGCATGCGTTCGGCCATGAAGGACGCGAGTTGCTTCTCGCCGTCGGTCTTCGAATAGCTCTTGTGCTGCACCATGCGCGACAGCAGCGCGAGCGCAGCGGGGACATCGATACGGGCGAGCAATTCGTTGCGGTCCATGCGTTGAATATCCTTGGTCTCAGCCGACGGGCGCCGGCGACGCCGCCATCAATTCTCTTGTGTAGGGGTGAACGTCGTCGGCCCCGAACGCGTCGACGGCGCGGCTGTCGACGAGCTGGCCATGCCGCATCACGACGATGCGGTGCGCGATCTGCCGGATCAGGTTGAGATCGTGGGTGATGAACAGATAGGCGGCGCCGGTCTCGGCCCGCAGCGCCAGCAGGAGCTCGATGATCTGCGCCTGCACGGAGACGTCGAGCGGCGCGGTGATCTCGTCGCAGATCACGAGCCGCGGGCGTGCCGCGAAGGCGCGGGCAATCGCGACCCGCTGCTTCTCGCCGCCGGACAGCTGATGCGGCCAGCGCGTCGCATACGACGCCGGCAGCCGCACCTGCTCGAGCAGCCGCGGCACGGAGGCCACGTCGCCGCCATAGAGCTTCAAGGGACGCGACAGGATCTCGCCGACGCGATGGCGCGGATTGAGCGAGGAATCCGGATGCTGGAACACGATCTGGACGTCGCGCCGATAGGCCCGGTTCATGTCGCCGGCGCCATGCAGCGTCCGGCCATCGAAGCTGATCGCGCCGGAGAAGCGGGCGAGGCCGGTCAGAGCGCGCGCCATCGACGACTTGCCGGAGCCGGACTCGCCGACGAGGCCGACGATCTCGCCGGCGCCGATGTCGACGTCGACGGCGTGCGTCGCCGGAGGCGGCGCGGCACGAAACAGGCCTGCTCTGCCATAGTGAACCTCGACGCCGCGCGCCTGCAGCAGCACGGCCCCGGCAGGCGTGTCGTGCACGAGCCGCCGCTCCGGACGCGGCACCGCCGCGATCAAGGACTTCGTGTAGTCGTGCTGCGGCTTGCGAAAGATCTCGGACGCCTCGGCCTGCTCGACGACGCGGCCATGCCGGATCACCGCGACGCGGTCGGCGACGCGCGTCATCATCGCGAGGTCGTGCGAGATGTAGAGTGCGGCCACGCCCGTCTTCGCCTGCAACCGCTTGAACAGCGCGATGATGCGCGCGCCGGTGATGACGTCGAGCGCCGTGGTCGGCTCGTCGAACAGGATCACGTCCGGCCGGCAGCCGAAGGCGGTGGCGATGATCACGCGCTGCTTCTCGCCGCCGGAAATTTCGTGCGGGTAGCGCCGCAGAATGGCGGCGGGATCGCGCAGTTCGACATGGCCGAGCAGCTCGATCGCGAGATCCTTCGCATCCCGCGCGTTCAGCGCACGATGGCGCATCAGCGCCTCCGTGATCTGGCGGCCGATGGTCAATGTGGGATTCAGTGCCGTCGAGGGATCCTGGAACACCATGCCGATCCGGCGGCCGCGCACTTCGGTCAGCCGTTTCGGACCGAGCGCCTGCAGGTCGATGTCGCCGAGACGCAGCACGCCGGAGATCTCGCGGGCGTTGGCCGGCAGATGCCGCATCAAAGCCCAGGCCAGCGAGCTCTTGCCGGAGCCGGATTCGCCGACGAGGCCGAGCACCTCGCCCGGCGCGATCTCGAGCGACACGTCGCGGAGCACGGCGACGGCGCCGGCCGCGGTGACATAGTCGAGACCGTAGTTGGTGATCGTGAGCGCCGGAATCATCGATCATCCCGCGGGTTGAGCGCGTCGCGCAAGGCATCGCCGACGAGATTGAAGGCGATCGCGGACAGCGCGATCGCAGCCGAGGGCGCGATCAGGATCCACGGCGCCCGATGCATGTATTGCCGGGCATCGGCGACCATCAAGCCCCATTCCGACGCCGGCGGCTGCGCGCCGAGGCCGAGGAAGCTGAGGGTCGCAAACAGCATCACCGCAAAGGACACGCGGATCGTCGCCTCGATCACGATCGGCCCCATCACATTGGGAAGCAATTCGCGAAAGATGATCTGCGACGCGCCCTCGCCGCGCGCGACCGCGGCCTTGACGAAGTCCTGGTTGCGCACGGCGAGAGCCACCGCGCGTGTCACCCGCGCCATGCCCGGCGCGAATGCGATGGCGATCGCCACGACCGCGTTGCTCGCGCCGTTGCCCAGCGTGCTGACGAGTAGCAAGGCCATGAGCAGCCCAGGAATGGCCATCACCGCGTCGTTGGTGCGCATGATGAACTCATCAGCCTTGCCGCCGAGATATGCCGATGCGACACCAATCACGGCGCCCATCGCGCTGCCGGCCAAGGTCGCCGCAAGCGCCATCGGAACCGTCGCCCGCGCCCCGGTCAACAGGCGGCTCAGCACGTCGCGCCCGAACTGGTCGGCGCCGAGCCAGTTCTGCCATCCAGGCGCGCGGAAGCGGCCGAGAAAATCCATCTTCTCCGGACCGTATGGCGCAAGCCATGGCCCGAGGATGCAGATCGCGGCAAGCACCGCTAGCAGCACCATGCCGATCGCGCCCTGCGGCTTGCGGATCATCCGTGCGAGCAGCTCAGTCATAGCGGATCCGCCGGTCGAGCAGCGCGTAGACGACGTCTGCGAGCGTGTTGGTAATCGCGTAGGTCACTGCCATGATCATTGCGCCCGCCTGTATCGACGGCAGGTCGCGGGTGGTGATGGCGATCATCAGCGCGCGGCCGATGCCGGGAATGGCGAAGATCTCCTCGATCACGATGATGCCGCCGAGCAGATAGCCGACGTCGAGCGCGACGATGGTGATGACCGGGAGCAGCGCGTTGCGCATGACGTGGCGAACCAGCACCGTCCGCTCCGGCAGGCCCTTCAGCCGGGCCGCGCGGACGTAGTCCGATTGCAGCACGTCCAACGTCTCCGAGCGCATCATGCGCATGACATGCGCGATCAGGATGACCGAGACGGTCAGAACTGGCAGGATGAGGTGATGCAGCGCGAGCCCGGGGTCCTCCAGCGGCGATACGTAGCCGGTGGCCGGCAGCCACGGCAGGATGTCCGTGAGCATCAGCGCCAGCACCGTCGCGGTGACGAATTCCGGCAGCGAGACGCCGAGATAGGCGACCACGCTGGTCGCCGTATCGGCCGCACGGCCCTGGCGCAACGCTGCGAAGATGCCGAGCGGGACCGCGATCACAAGAGTCACCGCAAGCGCGCCGGCGGCAAGCAGCAGCGAGCGCGACAGCGCCGTCAGCATCTCCGGCGCGACCGGCAGGCCGGTGCGCATCGAGACGCCGAAATTGCCGGCCGCTGCGCGCGCGACCCAATGCGCGAATTGCAGCCAGACCGGATCGTTCAGTCCGAGGCGATCACGCACCGCGGCGAGCGCCTCGGGCGAGGCGTTCTCGCCGAGCAAGGTCTGCGCAGCATCGGCCGGCAGCGCCTGCGTGATGGCGAACACCAGCACGCTGACGATGACGACGGTGTAGACCATCAGGAGCAGCCGCCGCAGCAGCCAGGAGAATGACACGAAGCCGGCCCTGCCTCAGGCGCGCTTCGGCGCGCCGGCGCCGAGCGAAACGAGATCGAGCCGGAACACCGAGCCGCGCGGATGCAGCCTGTAGCCTTCGACATAAGCGCGCTGCGCTGCCAGGATGTCGAAGAACACCGGGATGACCGATGGCACCTCCTCGCTCATCATCGCCTGGGCCCGCGCATAGAGCGCGGCGCGGTTGGCATCGTCGGTCTCGCTGCGCGCGGCGTTGACGACCTCGTCGAAGCGCGGATTGTTCCAGCGGGTCTCGTTCCAGGCCGCATCGGAGGTGTAGAGCAGCTTGAAGATCGCATCCGCAGTCGGCTGCATGTTGTAGAAGCCGACGTAGAAATTGCCCTTCTTCCAGACCTGGTCGAGATAGGTCGCATGCGGCATCGTCTGCACATTGATGCGGAAGCCGGCGGGTGCCGCCATCTCGCGGATCGCGACGCCGAGCTGGGTGCGCGTCTCCGGCTTGTCGGAAGCCACCATGGTCAGATCGATGCCGGAGGGATAGCCCGCCGCGGCCAGCAGCTGCTTGGCCTTGGCGATCTCCGGCTTCTTCAGCTGGCTGTCCTGATAGAAGCGATAGGCCGGGCTGAGCGGCGTGTCGTTGCCGGGTGTGCCGTAGCCCCCGGCGACGAAGCCCGCCATGGCCTCGCGATCGATGGTCAGCGCCAGCGCCTGACGGACGCGGACGTCGTTGAACGGCTTCTGGTCGCAGCCCATGTTGACGTTGAGGAACTGGCCGGAGGGGACGCGCAGCGCCTTGACGCCGCCGGCCTTGCCGAGCCGCTCATATTCGCCGGGCGTGGTCGACAGCATCAGGTCGATGTCGCCCGAGATCAGGGCAGACGCTTCCGCGGTCCGATCGGGATAGACCAGGATCTCGATGCGATCGAGCACGGGCCGTGCCGGATCGTAATAGGTCGGGTTGCGCTCGACGACGATCTTGCGATCGGGCTCGTAGGACACGAGCTTGAACGGCCCCGAGCCATTCGCCTTCGTCGCAAGACTGCCGAGATCTGCGGCAATCACCTTGGCCGGGATGATGCGTGCATTGGTGTAGGCAAGTGCGACGGGGAAATCGGCGAAGGCGACCGACAGCGTGAACTTCACGGTCGCTGCGTCGACGACTGCAACTTCCCTGATCGGCCCGACATTGGTGCGCGCCGGCGAGGCGGTCTTCGGATCGAGGATGGCCTTGAACGTTGCGACGACGTCTTCGGCGGTCAGCGGCGAGCCGTCATGGAAGCTCACATTGGGCCGCAGCTTGAACGTCCACTCGGCAAGTCCCGCGGCCGGCTCCCAGGACAGCGCGAGATCGGGCTCGACCGTCATGTCCGGCTTCAGCCGCGTCAGGTTGGAATAGAGCAGCTCGGTGACGAGGTATTCCGGGTTCACGCGAGCGAGCAGCGGATGAATGACAGCTGCGCCCTGGTCGACCGAGACCCGCAGCACGCCGCCTCGCTTCGGCGCCTCGGCGGCACGAGGGACCTGCGGCAATGCGCCGAGCGCAAGTGCGGAGCCGGCAAGAAAATGGCGACGGGTGACGGACGGCATCAGGCGAGGTCCTTCTTGGGCGTCATGGCTTCGGGAGAGAGTTCGGGACGGAACTCGGCTGAAAGATAGGCGAGCACCGATTTCGCCAGTGCGACGATGTCGGCGAGCGTGGTCGATTCTCCTGGCGCATGGATGCGGCTGTCGGGCTTGCCGAGGCCGGTCAGCAGCACCTCCTGCATGCCCGTGGCCTGCTGCACCCAGCCGAAATCGGAACAGCCGGAGGCGCCCCATCGGGCGAATTCCTCCGGCGCGTAGCCGAAGCCGGCCGACAGCGCCGTCTGCCAGCGCGGCCAATGCGGCCCACTGGGATCGGAGGTCGGCGCCAGATGACCGCTGAGGATGACGTCGACGTCGAGCGCACCGGCCGCCTGTGCGATCACTGTCTCGATCTCGCGGCGCGCGGCAGCGAAATCCTCCTCGGGCCCGTAGCGGCGGCACAGCAGGATCTCGACCTCGGACGGAATCTGTCCACCGCATTGGCCGCCATGGATCGCGGAGATGTCGAGACTCGCGGTGAGCGGCCCGGCCGCCTGCGGCGGAGGCGGCAACGCCGAGGTCCGCTGCGCGACGAGCGGCTTCAGGGCGGAAAGCGCGCTGAGAATCGGCAGCGCCGCCTCGATCGCGTTGGCGCCAGCACCGCGCTGCTCACCGGCATGGGCCGCCTTGCCATGGACGCGCACGGTGAGCGTGAACAGGCCGAAACAGCCGGCCCAGATCCGCGGCATGGCGCTGCCGTTGAAATTGAGGACGTGTCCTTCGAGCCGGCCCTGCTCGGCGAGATAGCGCACGCCGGGATAGAGGCCGGCCTCCTCGTCCGTGCACAACAGCAGCATCGGATCGTAAGCGAGCGGCAAACCGGTCGCCTGCGCGGCGCGCAATGCGAGCAGCGCCGCCGCAATCGAACCCTTCATATCGGCCGCGCCGAGGCCGGTCAGACGATCGCCGTCACGCGCCAACTGCAGCGGATCACCGGTCCAGCCGGGCGCTGCGGGTACAGTATCGACGTGGAAATTAAGCCCGAGCACCGGCCTGCCCGAACTGCGCCGCGCAAGCAGGTTGGTGCGCCGTCCCCGCGCGCCTGGCGCGCGCCACAGCTCTTCCGGGACGATCACACGCTCGCAGTCCAGCGCCAGCGGCGCAACGAGCTGCTCCATCACATCGGCAAAGGCATCGTAGCCGGCGCCCGGCGGAAAGCTGGTGTCGACCGCCACCATCCTCCGCAGGTCGTCGACGGCGGTCTCGGACAGCCGCTCGATCGCAGCGAAAGCGTCGGCCAGACGGGTCGCGCCCGCACCTGCCGAGATCTCCAGAGATTGCATTTGCTGTCGGCTCAATCCTATATTCTATATAGAAATAGAATTCACATTGGAGCCTTTGTCAATTCCATGAAAAAGGCAGGCATGGTCAGCAAAGCGGCAAAGGGGGGGAGCGCGAGTCCGGGCGCCCTGCCCGTGCCGCTCTACGAGCATGTGAAACGGCAGATCGCGGAGGCCATCCTGATCGGCGACATGCCGGCGGGCACGGTGCTGCCCGGCGAGGTCGCGCTGGCCAATCAATATGGCGTCGCGGTCGGCACCATCCGCCGGGCGCTGGCCGACCTCACCGCGGGCGGCATGCTGATGCGGCGGCGCAAGACTGGAACGGTCGTCACCGGCCGTGCGTCACAGAGTGGCCTGCAGTTCTTCTTCCAGTACTTCCGCCTGCTCGGCAAGGACGGCAGCCTGCTGCACTCGAAGGCCGAGGTTCTGTCGGTGACGACACGTGCCGCCGACGCGGCGGAGGCGGAACTGTTCGCTGCGCCCGAGGGCGAGCCGCTGCTGCATCTTCATCGCATCCGCCGCGTCGCCGGCGCGCCGGTGCTGCATTCGCGCATCTCGATGGTCGCGAGCCGCGTGCCCGAGTTTCCGCGCGAGATGACGAAGGTCCCGGCCCTGATCTACCGCCACCTGCTCGAAGCCTATGGCATCCGCATCGCTGCGGTGCGCGAGAAGGTCACGGCCGAGGTCGCGACCAAAGAGGATCGCAAGCTGCTCGGCCTGCCCGCTCCCGGCGCCGTGCTGGTGATCGATGAGGAAGCCTATGACCAGACAGGGGCGCTCGCGATCCTCAGCCGGCACCGGGCAACGACCGCGCATCACTACTACTCGAACGAGATCCGCTGAGCGCGCATTCCTTCAACAGCCCCAGCGCAGCGCGGCCGTATGCACCGGCGCATCCCACAGCGACAGCGTGGGGTCGTCGAGCGCGGTGACGGTGAGCGAGCAGCCGGCCATGTCGAGCGAGGTGACGTAGGAGCCGACCAGCCCACGCGCGATGCTTAGCCCACGGCCTTCCAGGATACGCCGGGCCGCATTGGCCATGAGATAGAGTTCCATCGCCGACGTCCCGCCAAAACCGTTGACCAGCAGCAGGCACGGCGCGCCGGGCTTGGCTGCGAGATCGGCCAGGATCGCGCCCATCATCTCCTCGGCGATGGCATCGGCCGAGGCGAGTTTGACCCGACGGCGGCCAGGCTCGCCATGGATGCCGACGCCCATCTCCATCTCGTCGTCGCCGAGCGCGAAGGTCGGCTTGCCCGCCGCCGGCACGGTGCAGGAGGTCAGCGCCACGCCCATCGAACGGGTGCGCTTGTTGACGTCATCGCCGAGCGCCTTCAGCGCGTCGACATCACGGCCTTGCTCGGCCGCGGCGCCCAGCATCTTCTCGACGACCAGCGTGCCGGCGACGCCGCGGCGGCCGGTCGAATAGGTCGAGGTCTCGACCGCGACATCGTCGTCGGTGATGACGGTCGCGACTTTTGTCTCCATCATCTCGGCGGCCATCGCGAAATTCATCACGTCGCCTTCATAGTTCTTGACGATGAACAGCGATCCGGCACCCGTGTCCACCGCCTGAGCGGCCGCGAGCATCTGGTCCGGGGTTGGTGAGGTGAACACCTGGCCGGGACAGGCGGCATCGAGCATGCCCTGGCCGACGAAGCCCGCATGCAGCGGCTCGTGACCGGAGCCGCCGCCGGAGATCAGCGCGACCTTGCCTTGCTTGAGAGTCCTGCGGCGGACGAATTTGTTCTCATCCCCGAGCATGACGATGTCGCCATGAACGGCGGCAAAACCCTGCAGGCTCTCGGTCAGCACGTCGGAAACGGCATTGATCAGCTTCTTCATGGCTTTCCTCCCGGTTCGGATTCGTCCTGATTTTCATTGGCCGAGATCAACGCGGTGACGCCGCGGGCGACGCCGGTGATGATTCGGTCGGCATGGGCGTTGAGCGCGGGATCGCCGAAGTCCGGCAGTTCGACGACGAGACGCCGCATCGGCCGCTGGGTCTCGGCCTCCTCGAGCCGGCCCGGATGCGCGGCGCGATAGGCGGCGAGGAACGTCTGCTGCTCATGCGGCGAGAAATGGCAGATATGGAAGATGGTCTCGAGATGCTGCAGCGGAATCGGCGTGGGATAGGCCGGATTGATGATCTGCGAGATGAAGCTGCGGTTCTTGCCGATCGCCTCCGCCAGCCGCTGCCGCGTGCCGGAGGGACGGCTGTCGATCACCGCGCGCAGGATCGCCTTGTATTCGGCGAGCGGGCTCGCGGCCTCGAATGGATCTTGCTCGCTCATGCGCCCTCGGCAATCTTGGCGAGGTCGAGCTCGCGGATTGCGGACTTCACCAGCGGCAACAGGCCGGGCGATACCGACAGAGCGCGGACACCAACCTCGAGCAGCGCCGGAATGGCTCTGACGTCACCCGCGGCATCGCCGCAGACGGACACCTCGACAGCTTTGGCATGACCAGCGCGCACGACGTGAGCGATCATCGCCAGCACGCCGGGATGCAGCACATCCGCATAGTCGGCGACCTCGGCGCCGTCGCGCGAGGCCGCGGTGGCATATTGGGTCAGATCATTGGTGCCGATCGAAAAGAAGTCGGCGGCGAAATCCTGCGCCGCAAGGGCCGCCGCCGGCACCTCGACCATCATGCCGAACGCCGGCTCGGCAAAGGCAACGTTGCTGGCAGCGAGATTGGAGAGCACCGCACGCAGATGCCCGCGTGCCGCCTCCAGCTCGGCGGCATTGGTCACCATCGGCAGCATCACCTTGAGCGGTCCCAGCGAGGCAGCACGCGCGAGCGCGCGCAGCTGCACCCGGAAGATGTCGGGATGACGCAGCGACAGCCGCAGCCCGCGCAGGCCGAGAAACGGATTGCTCTCGCCGTCGATCGTATAGCCCGGGATCGGCTTGTCGCCGCCCGCATCGAGCGTACGGATGGTGACCGGGCGGCCGTCGGCCCAACGCATCAGCTCGGCATAGGCGCCATACTGCGCCTCTTCGTCCTGCAGCAGGTTGGCGGTGAGGAACTCCGTGCGTGCCAGCCCGATGCCGTCGCAGGCTGCGGCCGGTAGCGCCGTCATATCGGCGGGACCGGAGATGTTGACGAGCACTGCAACGGCCGTGCCGTCGCGCGTCAGTGCCGGCTCGCTTTGCCGTGCGACGGCGTCGGCCTTGCGGCGCGTGAGCGCCTCGCCCTCGATCCGCGCCGCGGCGATCTGCTCCACGCTGGGATCGACGATGACAACGCCGCGGCTGCCATCGACGAGCAACTTTCCGTCGAGCTTCTCCCACTTCTGTCCAAGCCCGACCACCATCGGCACGCTGCGGCCACGCGCCAGCATGGCGACATGGCTGGTTGGACTGCCCTCACCGAGCGCGATGCCGCCGCCCTTCGACCAGTCGATGCCGAGGAAGGCCGACGGCGGGAGGTCACGCGCGACCACGATCGCGCCGTCCGGAAGCTTGCCATTGTCGGCAAGGCCCAACAGATGCCGCAGCACGCGATCCCTGATGTCGGCGAGGTCGCTGGCGCGGGCGCGGAAATATTCGTCGTCGGCCGCCTCGTAGCCCGCGATCTCCTCCGCCATCGCCGCGCGCCAGGCGGCATCGGCCGCCACGCCCTGCTCGATCTGCGCATAGGCGGATTCCGTGAGCGCATCGTCTTCGAGCAGCGCCAGCTGAAAGCCGATCAGCTCGGCCGCATCACCCGCGAGCCAGCCAACGAGTTCGGCAACGGCCTCGCGCGCCCGCGCGACCGCAGCGGCCAGCGCCGCATGCTCCTCTGCAATCGAGCCCTTTGGCCTGCTGGCGCCATCCAGCGCACGCAGCATCGCCGCCGGCCCGATCGCCAGCCCGTCCGACGCCGCCCTGCCGGAGATGCGCCGCTCCATCGTCATTCCTCGTCGAACTTGCGGTTGACCAGTTCGACCAGCGCACCGACGGCGGCCTCCGCATCCGTGCCGTTCGCGCGCATATACAGCGTCTCGCCCTTGGCCGCCTTGACGCGCATGATCTTCACCGGGCTCTTGGCATCGGTCCAGGGACCATCGGCCGCGATCGCGATCTCGACGCTTGAGGCAAACCGCTTGGCGAGCTGGGTGAGCTTGACCGAGGGGCGCGCATGCAGCCCGACCTCGTTCGTCAGCAGCGCATGCGCCGTCACTTCCTGCATGCCGATCTCTCCACCGTCAGCCATTGTCGCTCTCACTCATCCGCCCATCAGCTCTTCGGCGGTCGCGCGGACCGCATCGAGCGTCGAGCCGCCGGAGGCTTCCGTCGCCGCCATCACGGCACCTTCGACCAGCGGCGCATTGCAGATCACGATGCGTTCGCGCCGCTCCTCCGGCATCATTTCGATCGCCATCTCACTGTTGGTCTCGGCGCCGCCGAGATCGACCAGGATCGCGACACCGGACTCCGACCAGGCCTTGTCGATCGCGCCCATGATGGCGCCGACATCGGTGCCGAGCCCACCATCGGCATTGCCGCCGACGGCTGCGAGCGGCACGCTGTCGCCGACCATCTGCCTGACCATGTCGGCCGCGCCTTCCGCCACCTTGGCGGAATGCGACACGATGACGATGCCGACATTCTTCCGTTCACTCATGATCAAGCCTCGTTGAAGACGCTGCAGATCGCCTGCACCAGCAGGCTGGAGGAGCGCGCGCCAGGGTCCATGTGCCCGATCGAGCGCTCGCCGAGAAACGAGGCGCGGCCGCGGATCGCCTTCATCGGTATGGTGGCGTCGGCCGCCTCCGCTGCGACCGCTGGCAATCGTGTCGCGAGATCATCGCCGCCGGCGGCAAAAGCGGCCTGCACCGGAATCAGCACGTCGAGCATGGTCTTCTGCCCGGCCTCGGATTTGCCGCGCGCCTTGACGTCCACGATGGCGCGGCCCAGCGCGGCCGCCGTGTCAGCGACCGTCGGCTCCGGCGGCAGCACCTTGCCGAGCCCCATCGCGAGCGTGCCGTAGAGCGGACCGGAGGCGCCGCCGACCTTCATCACCAGCGCCATGCCGATCGCCTTCAGCGCGTCCGGCAACGGTTTGGCTGCGATGTGGTCCACGTCCGCGAGGACGGCTTCGAAACCGCGCTTCATGTTGAGGCCGTGATCGCCGTCGCCGATCGCGGAATCGAGCTCCGTCAGTTCCTCGGCATGGGCAATGATCGCATCCGCCATCGCCACGATCAGTTGGCGCTTGAAGTTCTGGTCCATGCCTCATCTCACCCGCTGGCCATCCCGGTCGAACAGCAGCGGCCGGGTGAACTCGATAGCGACGGCGTCGCCGACTTTCAATTCCGTGTCCGGCTCGACCAGACTGACGATCGTGTGATCCTCAAGCGTGATGTGCAAATGATTCTGATCGCCGAGGTGCTCGACCCATTTGACCCGCGCAGCCGCGCCGCCGGCAGAAGGGCGAAGCGTCATATGCTCGGTGCGCGCGCCGATGGTTGCGACATTGCCGGGCAACGCGAAGTCAGGGAACAGACCACGCGGCAGCAGATTGATGCCAGGACTGCCGAGCCGGGTTGCAACATAGGCGTTGGCTGGGTCCTCATAGATCTCGCGCGGGCTGCCGACCTGCACCAGCCGGCCCTGGTCGATCACGCCGATGCGGTTGGCCAAGGTCATCGCCTCGATCTGGTCGTGGGTGACGTAGAGCATGGTGGCGCCGAGATCCTGCTGGATGCGCTTGAGCTCGATACGCAGCTCCGCGCGCAGCTTGGCATCCAGGGATGAGAGCGGCTCGTCGAGCAGCGCGATCGCGGGCCGTCGCACCAACGCACGGCCGATGGCGACGCGCTGCATCTGGCCGCCGGAAAGCTGGGTGGCACGGTTGCCGAGCTTGTCCTCGATCCGCAGCATCGCCGCGACGTCGCCGACGATGCGCTTGATCTCCGGCTCGGGAGTTTTGCGCACCGGCGAACGCAGCGGGAAGGCGAGATTGTCGTACACCGACAGATGCGGATACAGCGAGTATTGCTGGAAAACGAAGGTCACGTCGCGTGCGGCCGGCGTCACACTGGTCTGGTCGACGCCGCCAATACTGACGCCGCCGCTGTCGGGCGTTTCCAAGCCAGCGACGAGCCGCAAGGTCGTGGTCTTGCCGGCGCCGGTCGGCCCGAGCAGCACGACGAGCTCGCCATCGCGAATGGTGAGCGAGAGATCGCGCACCGCCGGCTTGGCGCCGAAGGATTTGCTGACATTGACCAGGCGCGTCTCAGCCATGGCGGCCTCCCCTCGCCGGCTGCTCATACAGCGCCGTGCGGATCGCGCGGCCCGAGGCGGCATCGAACAGCGACAGCCGGTCGGCGCGGAAGCTGAGCCCGACCGGCTCGGCCCGCTCGACTCGAATGGCCGCCGGCGCGCGCGCCTTCACCATGCCATGGGCGGTCGCGACGGTGATGATCTGCGTGGTGCCGAGATATTCGGCGCCGAACACCTCGCCGCGCAGGCCGCCCTCGGCGGTCAGCGTCACCTGCTCCGGCCGCACGCCCAGAACCAGCTCGCTCGCCTCGGCATCCTCGCGCAAGACTGGCACACCAATCTCGGCGCCATCGATACGGACGCTGTCGGCGCCGGCCGCGAGCCTGCCCTCGAAGCGAATGAAGTTCATGGCCGGCGAGCCGATGAAGTCGGCGACGAACATCGACGTGGGACGGTCGTAGATTTCCTGCGGCGTGCCGAGTTGCTCGACCACGCCGCGATTCATCACCGCGATCTTGTCGGCCATCGACATCGCCTCGAGCTGGTCGTGGGTGACGAACACGGTCGTCGCCTTCAGCCGGTCGTGCAGCGCGCGCAGCTCGCCGCACATGATGTGGCGGAACTCGGCGTCGAGCGCGCCGAGCGGCTCGTCCATCAGGAACGCCTTGGGCTCGCGGACGATGGCGCGGCCGAGCGCCACGCGCTGGCGGTCGCCGCTCGACAGCCCGCTCACCGGACGATCGATCAGGTGATCAATGCGCAGGATGCGGGCGGCCTCCTCGACCCGCCGCTTGATCTCAGCCTTCGGCACGCCCATCGACAGCAGGGGAAACGCGATATTCCTGCGGACGTTCATGTGCGGGTACAACGCGAACAGCTGGAACACCATTGCGATGTCGCGCTCGCGGGCGCGGCGGAAGGTGACGTCGTCACCGCCGAGACTGATGGTGCCGGAAGTCGGTAGCTCCAGGCCTGCGATCATGCGCAAGGTCGTGGTCTTGCCGCAGCCGGAAGGACCAAGCAGGCAGAAGAACTCGCCGTCGGCGATGGTGAAGCTGGTGCCGCGCACGGCAGCGAAGCCGCCGAACTGCTTGACCAGGTTTTCGATCCGGATCTCGGCCATGGCGTCAGTCCGGAAACTTGGAGACGATGGTGAACATCACGACGCCGGCGAGCGTGGTGACGAAGGAATAGGTGTAGAGCACCAGCGCGAACGGCTGCAGCAGCATCAGCACGCCGGCCGCGATGAGGGTCGTCGCAACCGTCTCCATCGGGCCGCGCCGCAGCACCCGCGGCCAGCGCGTAGCGGCGACGTCGGCCTGTGTGTTCTGGGTAACTCCGCTCATTTGCGCACCGCTCCGAAGGTGATGCCGCGCAGCAGATGCTTGCGCAGCAGCACGGTGAACACGACGATCGGGATCAGGAACAGCGTGGTGCCCGCTGCGACCGCCGGCCAGTCCTGACCACCCTCGCCGATGATGATCGGAATGAAGGGCGGCGCGGTCTGCGCCGTCCCTGAGGTCAGCAGCACCGCGAAGGCATATTCGTTCCAGGCAAAGATCAGGCAGAAGATGGCGGTGGCGACGATACCGGTGGTGGCCTGCGGCAGCACCACCTTGAAGAAGGCCTGCAGCCGGGTGTAACCGTCGACCATCGCGGCATCCTCATACTCGCGCGGAATCTCGTCCATGAAGCCCTTGAGCAGCCAGACCGCGAGCGAGATGTTGACGGAGGTATAGAGCAGGATCATCCCGAGCCGCGTGTCGGACAGACCGAGCTCGCGGTACATCAGATAGATCGGGATTGCCACCGCGATCGGCGGCATCATCCGGGTCGACAGGATGAAGAACATCAGGTCGTCCTTCAGCGGCACCTTGAAGCGCGAGAACGCATAGGCCGCGAGTGTGCCGAGCACGACCGACAGCGCGGTCGACCCGAACGCGATCACCAGCGAGTTCACGTAGCGCGGGATGTAGTTCGAGGGACCCGCGATCACCATGTTGCGGTCGCGCGAGATGCGATCGCACAGGCTCGATGGCGGCGGCAGCTTGGCCATGTACTCCGGCGCCTGCCGGCTGCGCGTCGTGAACAGGTTGCAATAGCCCTCCAGGGTTGGTTCGGCAACGAGCTTCGGCGGATAGGCGATCGCATCCGACGGCGACTTGAAGCCGGTCATGACGATCCAGAGCAGCGGCACCAAAGTAATCAGCGCATAGGCGATCACGACGATCGCAGCGATCCGCTTGGTCAGCGGCGACGGATCGACCACAGAATGGGCTGAGACGAGGCCGGTCATCGGTTTTTCACCCGGTTGAGCGCCTTGACGTAGATATTGGCGAGGCCGAACACGGTGACGAACAGGATGATGGCGAAGGCCGAGGAATAGCCGGTGCGCCACTTCTCGAACGCCTCGCGCTTCAGGGTGATCGAGGCGACCTCGGTGGTCGAGCCAGGCCCGCCGCCTGTCAGTAGGTTGACCATGTCGAACATCTTGAAGTTCTCGATGCCGCGGAACAGCACCGCGAGCATGATGAAGGGCAGCGCCATCGGCAAGGTGATCGACCAGAATTGCCGCCACGGCGAGGCGCGGTCGACCTCGGCCGCCTCGTAGATGTAGTCGGGGATCGAGCGCAGGCCGGCGAGGCAGATCAGCATCACATAGGGCGTCCACATCCAGGTGTCGACGATGACGATCGCCCAGGGCGCCAGCGGCACCTGCGCCAGCATCTGGAACGACGACGCCGGCGCGCCGGTCACCGCTGAAATGACGTAGTTGAACAGACCGATCTGCGGCTGATAGAGGAAGGTCCAGAAATTGCCGACCACCGCCGGCGACAGCATCATCGGCAACAGGATCAAGGTGGTCCAGAGGCCATGTCCGCGGAATTTCTTGTCGATCAGCCAGGCCAGGATAAAGCCGAGCACAGTCTGGATCAGGATCGACCAGAACACGAAGCGCGCGGTCACCGTCATCGCCGCCCAGACATCGGGATCGGTCAGGATCGACTGGTAGTTGGCGAGCCCGACATCGAGCACGGCGGCATTCGGCCGGTTGGCGCGGTAGTTGGTGAAGGACAGCCGGATGGTCCAGATCAGAGGAAAAATGTTGATCGCGAGCAGCAGCAGCATGGTCGGCGTGATGAACAGCCAGGCGATGGCGCGCTCGGAGAGGCCGCGCATGCGCCGCGCCACGACGGGCGGCGTCACAAGCGCGGCGCGGTCGACGAGGCCGCTCAATCCGGTTTGGTCGGTCATGCGAGGGACTGCTTCACTGGGCTGCTTCAGGCTGGCGCTGGGCGGAGTGGTCCGCTCCGGCAGGCCGCGCCTGCCGGAGGGATTGTCTTGGCACATCGCGTGTCGTTGCGAGGTGCTGCGGCGTCAGAGCTTGCCATCCTCCTTGAACACCTTGGTCCAGTCGGCGATCAGCCCGTCGAGCGCGCCCTTGGCCGTGCCCTGGTCGGCAACGACGTAGTCATGAACGCGCTTCTGCATGGCAAGCAAGAGCTGCGCGTAAGACGGCTCAGCCCAGAAATCGACGACCTGGTCCATCGCCACCAGGAAATCGGCGGCGAACGGCGCAGTAGTCTTGAAATTGGGATCGTTGAGCACGCCCTTGTGGCAGCTATAGCCGCCGAGCGACCACCACTTCTTCTGGGTGTCGAGCGAGGCGAACCATTTGATATAGGCCAGCGCCTCGGCGCGGTTCGGCGAATAGGCCACCACCGAGATGCCCTGCCCGCCAAGCTGCGAGCCCTTCTCCTTCTGCGCCGGATTGACGAAGAAGCCGATCCTGTCGCCGCCGACATTGGGGTCCTTGTAGAGACCCGGGAAGAACGCGAACCAGTTCATCTGCAGCGCGACCTGGCCGGATTTGAAGGCATCGAGGCCTTCCTGCATGTAGCCGTTGGAATAGCCGGGCGGCGTGCAGCACTTGTACAGCGCCTTGTAGAATTCGAGGCCTTTCACCGCGTCGTCGGAATTGACATAGCCCTGCATGTCATACGGCTTGTTCGGGTTCTGATATTTGAAGCCGAACGGATAGAGCGCGTTGGTCACGCCCATGGTGATGCCTTCCGAGCCGCGTTCGGTGAAGATCGCCGCGCCATAGACGGTCTTGCCGTCGATCTGGCGCTTCTGGAAGAACTCGGCGATGTCCTTCAGCTCTGCTTGCGTCTTGGGCACATCGAGCTCGCGGCTGAACTTCTTCTTGAACTCTTCCCTGATCTCGGGCCGCGCGAACCAGTCCTTGCGGTAGGTCCAGCCATTGGCGTCGCCCATCGCCGGCAGCGCCCAGTAGTTCGGCGAGCCCTTCGGCCATTCGGCATAGCCGGCCACGGTGGCCGGCATGAAATCGGTGATCTTGATGCCTTCCTTGTCGAAGAACTCGTTGAGCTTGACGTAGTGGCCGTTCTCGGCGGCGCCGCCGATCCACTGGGAATCGCCGATCATCAGGTCGCACAGCTTGCCCTTGGAGTTGAGCTCGTTGAGCATGCGGTCGGCGAAGTTCGGCCATGGCACGAATTCGAACTTCATGGCGACGCCGGTCTTGGCGGTGAAGTCCTTCGACAGTTCGACCAGCGCGTTGGCCGGGTCCCAGGCAGCCCAGCACAAGGTGATTGATTTTCCCTCGGCGCGCGCCGGCGCGGATGCGCCCAGCGCCGCGGCGGCGGCGATCGTCGCCGTCAGTGCAAATGTCTGCAGCAACTTCATCTGGCACTCCCTCCCTGTTGACGCCGCCCCTGTCTGCTGCAGGTGACGGCGGTTCGCTACCCGCGGCAGAAAAGCGCCGTCACAACGACAGCGCGAGCCGCAAGCGTTTCCCCATGGCCCCGGATCGACAGTCCGAGTTAAGTATTTTGTTTAGTAGATTGAGGCCGACTAAACATGTCAAGCGTGATTTCGCGATGTTTGCGGCGCATCATGTTTAGCGCATGCGGTAACCAGCGCGCAGGATGGAGATTTTCCCGAGAGATCGATGGCGCGACGTACTGACGCTGCGCCGACGAGAAACGTCAGGCCCAACCCTGGGCTGCATCGGGCCATCAGTCCGGCGCGAGCGCAACGCCGCAGCCAACCCGCCCCTCGGCAATGAGGAATCGCCCGTCAAGACGAGCAACGGCGGCCGGCCACCCCTGTTTCAACACGCGCGCCTCGAACGTGCCCGTCGCCCATGCGAGTCCGAGCTCGACATCCTGGAAATCCAGGAAGCCGCGCGTGATCGGATACTGGCATTTGTAGTAGGCTTCCTTGGCGCTGAAGATCACGATCGGCAGCATCGGCTGCAACGCTGCCGGCTGGGCGCGAAGCCAGTTCCGCTCCGCCGGCGTGAGCACGAGATCGTGCATCGACGGATCGAGCTCACGCAGGTCCTCGACATCGAGGCCGAGCGACGCGACGTCCCTGCTCCGCGCCACGGCGACAGCGCAGTAATCGGTGCAATGGGAGATGCTCCCCGTAAAGCCCGGCGGCCACACCGGCGCGCGATCCGGCCCCGGCACCAGCGCGACGGAGGGAGCCCCGAGCGCGGCCAGCGCCTTGCGCGCCAGGATCCGCGCGGTCGCGAATTCGGCCCGCCGCTTGGCGACCGCGGCCTGGACGTGGGCCCGCTCCTCCAGAAACAGCCCATCATCCGCCGGCGACAGGGCCGAGGCCGCAACCACGACCGGGCCTCGAAACAGCTCTGCTATCGCCCTCATGTCCAACTCTGCACGCGTCCGCTCTCGCCCCGGGCCGGCCCAACAGCAGCAAACGACCCGCGCACCACATTACACGACGACGCTGCGGCCCGTGAATTTCGCGTGGCCCGTCGCCGCAGAACGCCGGTCCGGCCACGCCACGGCGCGCTCGGACCTCAACGCTCTCGGCTCCTGCGACCATTCCTGCAGGTTTGAACCTGTCGAATAGCCGATTTCCAAGACTGCTGCATGCTGTTGTGATCTCGCGGCGCCGTGCGCGGGCGCGCTTTGTATCCGTTCGTTCCCGTTAGCAAGACCCCGCATTGCATCACGCCCCGCGTTGTCCACCGCCGTGCTGCGCCGAACTCGCGCGGCGGTTTGACAGTGTCGCGCCCGCTCGTTCTACTCGGTGCCAACACCGCGCAAACAAGCGGCGAGCCAGGAGGACGGTCATGAAGCGATACGTTGATGCCGGGCCGGCAAGACCTGCCGCGCGCATGTACCTCGATCTCGGATGCGCTACGGTTCGCGCCGGTCGTAGCTCCATCCGCACGATCGCGGCGGCCGCCATGGCGGTGATCGCGACCTTCGGCATCGCGTCCGTCGGCAGCGCTGATGCACAAGGCATCACCACGGATGTGCCCGCCCGCATCGAGATGTATGCGATCCCCTCGCTCACGCTATCGGACCGGCAGTTCCTCTCCGGCGACGACGGCGGCAAGCCGGTCACGGTGGTCGGCGAGCTGCGCGTGGCGCAGGGCAGCGGCAGGCTCCCGGTCGTCGTGCTGATGCACGGCTCGGGCGGCGTCGGCGCCAACATCGCAGCCTGGAGCCGCACCTTCAACGCGATGGGAGTGTCGACCTTCGTGATCGACGGCTTCACCGGCCGCGGCATCACCACGACCAGCACCAATCAGGCGCAGCTCGGCCGGCTCAATTTCATCATGGACATCTATCATGCGCTCGACGTGCTGGCGAAGCATCCGCGGGTCGATCCCGAGCGCATTGTGCTGATGGGATTTTCGCGCGGCGGCCAAGCCGCGCTGTATGCCAGCCTCGAACGCTTCCACAAGCGCTGGAATACGTCCGGGCTGCAGTTCGCCGCCTACATTCCGTTCTATCCGGACTGCGCCACGACCTATCTCGCCGACACCGACGTCGTGGCGCGGCCGATCCGGATCTTTCACGGCGGCCCGGACGACTACAACCCGGTGGCGACCTGCAAGGCCTTCGTCGAGCGGCTGACGGCTGCGGGCCGTGACGTCACGCTGACGGAATATCCGGATTCGCCGCACGGTTTCGATCTCGGCCTGCTCGGCGCCAACATGCTCGCCGTCGCGACCAAGGCGCAGACCGTGCGCAATTGCCGCATCAAGGAAGGCGACGGCGGCATGCTGATGAACGCCGAGACCGGGCAGCCCTTCACCTATCAGGATGCCTGCGTGGAGTTCGATCCGCATGTCGGCGGCAACCCGGCCACCGCGGAGGCGGCGCGCCGGGCCGTGACGGATTTCCTGCGCGCGTTGTTCAAACTGTCGTGACAAGAATAGAACGATTTGGATCAATTTTTGAGGTGACACATCGAACGTATCCGGTGTTGCTGCGTTGTCGCTCGCTTTTCGACGATGAAACGGAGCCCGATGATGCGCGCCTCTCGCCTTGCGATCCCCACGCTGCTGACCGCCCTCGTTTTGGGCAGCGCGGCCCATGCCGCGCCCGCTTCGCCGTTCCGGGGGCTGGAGGGCTCCTGGACCGGCGGCGGCGTGTTGAGCACGTCCGACGGCAACCAGGAGCGGCTACGCTGCCGCGCCGCCTATGACGTCGGCGGAGCCGGCGAGCAGTTGCGGCTCAACATCCGCTGCGCCAGCGACAGCTACAACATCGATCTCTCCAGCGACGTCGCCTATCGCGGCGGCGCGATTTCCGGGCAATGGACCGAAGCGGCCCACAACGCCTCTGGCACGATCGAAGGCCGGGCGTCGGGCAATCGCATCGAGGCGCAGGCGCGCGGCCAGACGTTTTCGGCGGGTCTGTCGCTGACCACCAGCGGCAAACGGCAGACGGTCTCGATCCGGCCGGCCGGCGCGCAGATCACCGCCGTCGATCTCGAACTGTCGCGGCGGTAGGCCCGCGACCTATCGGCGTCATTGCGAGCAAAGCAAGCGGCGAAGCGAAGCAATCCAGCCGCCGGACCTGCGCGAACCTGGATTGCTTCGTCGCTTCGCGCAAGGGAATCGCAGGGTGGGCAAAGGCGCGCAGGAGCGACGCTTGCGTCGCGCCGAGCACCGTGCCCACCGCCGCTCGTGCGTCGGGCAAGACGGTGGGCACGGCGCGTGACACTGCCATCAACAACCAACTGCGTGCCACGCGCCTTTGCCCACCCTACTCCGTGACGCGTTCACAGCGCGCCGATGTCCTTCAGGCAGGCTTGCGCCAAGGTCATACGATACGCGATGTGGCGCGGTTCGGCACAATCCATGTTGAGCGCGAACACGGTCGGCTGAGCCCCCTTGTCGACCCAGCCGACCATCCAGCCGAGCGAGCCCTGCTCCTTGCCGAGCAGGCCGGACTTGGCATGAATGACGGCATCCCCGACCTGAACGGTCGGGATGATGTCGCGGGTGAGATCCTGGCTGCGCTTCGAGACGGGCAGCGTGCCACGGCGCAGGCGATCGATGAAATCGACCTGCTGCACCGGATCGATCCGCAACGCCCCGGTCAGCCAGAACTGATCGATGCCGCCGCCGATGTCGTGATTGCCGTAGTCGAACTCCTCGAGAAATTTCTGCATGCGCTCAGGACCGATGCGGCGCGCGATTTCCTGATAGACCGGCACCGCCGACACCGCGATCGCGCTGCGCAGGGTGTGATCCTTGTTCCACGCCTCGATCGACCTGGTGACGCCGTCCCATTTGAACACGTCCTTGTCGGGATCGGCGACGACGCCGGTCTCCAGCGCGATCAGCGAATTGGCGATCTTGAAGGTCGATGCCGGCAGCCTCCCCTCGCCCGAGCGCTCGGGATCGCTGGCGATGACCAGATACTCCTCGACCTTGTAGGCGACGAAGGTGCCCTTGGTGCCGTCGTCGGTGAAGCGCTTCGCCAGCGCATCGCGGATCTCGCTGCGCTGAGGCGCGACATGCGCCAGTGCGCGCGCTGGCAACAGGCTGGCGCCAGCAAGAAGGCCAAGCGCCCGGCGGCGGTTGATCTGGGGCATCGGTGTCTCCGTCAGTGCTGCCCCTCCCTATCACAGGGCGCCGGCCATCGTAGCACGACGGATGTCACAAAATCGCGCTGGGTCAGCGCATCGGCCGTGAGAGATTCAGCACGAACACCAGCACTTCGGCGACCGCCTTGTAGAGTTCTTCCGGGATCTCGTCGCCGAGCTCGACGTTGGACAGCGCGCCGGCCAGCACCTCGTTCTCCTCGATCGGGATGTCGTGCGCCTTCGCGACCTCGATGATCTTGGCGCCGATCGTGCCCTTGCCCTTGGCGACGACGCGTGGCGCGCCCTGGCCCTTGTCGTAATGCAGGGCGACGGCGAGCTGGGTCTTGTTGGCGGCCTTCACGTCGATGCTCATAGCGCGCGATCCAGGAAGTGACCGGCCCTGGGCGGCATGACCGCCGGCGGCGCGCCGTCCTGCACCACGAGATCGCCGGGCGAGAGTTCGGCACGGCTGAGCGCCTGGCTCAGCTCGGAGAGGCCGGCGCGCAGGCGCGCAGCGGTCACGGGGCGCTCCGCCCACATCCGCACCGAGGTGCGCTCGGCGCTGAAGCTGATCAGCGCATGCACCGGGCCGGCGGGCTCGACGTCGAGCGAGAACCGCGCGCGCCAGCTCCGCTTGGCGGCGTCGGGCGCCTGCGTGCCGCCGTCGCGCGCGATCTCGAACTGCGCCATCGCCGTGCCCTGCGGGGTGGCGAAGGGAATTTCGAAATTCCAGCGCGGCTGCGCCGGATCGCTGCGCGCGCCGGACGCGTCGGGACGATCGGGCAGCGAGGCCACCTGCAGCAGCGTCTGGCGCGACAGCGCCTGGTCGGTCTCGTCGAGCAGACGGTGCGCAATCGCCGGCAGCGGCATGTCCGGTCCGAGGGTCGGCGTCGCGACGTGTTGCGGCACCGGCGCGCCGCCGCGGAAAGGCGGGGGCGGTGGGTTGGTGCGGACCACCGCGTCGCCGCGGCCATTGGCATTGCGTCCGGGCACGAGGCCGGCGGCGCGCGGAATCTGCTGCTGGGCCTCCTGCAGCACGGCGAGCGCCGTGCCCGGTGTCAGCAATTGCCCCTTGGCCTGAGTCAGGGTCTCGATCAGCGCCGAGCCGGTTGCCGTCGTCAATGGCTGCGGCAGCAGCTCGATGTCGATGTCAGGCACCAGCGAGGGCGCGGCGGCCTGCTGTTGGGCGGCTGCGGCACGGCCGGCCTCGGACAGCACCGCGGCATAGGAGCCGCCGGGGGCCGGCGCCGTCGACGCCGTCGTGCCGGGATCGACGGTCTGCAGCACCGACGCCAGCGTCTGGCGCAGCACGATCAGGGCCGCCTTGAGGTCGGGCGCGCCGGTGCCGGCACTGCCATTGGCGAGCGAGGATTCCAGGAACAGGCCGGAGGTCTGGACCGCATTCTGCACATCCTCGGCCGTCAGCGCCGGCGACAGCTGCGTCTGCTGCGCCAGCACCTGCGCGACGGCGGCACGCAAGGCGGGCGGCAGATTTGGCGAGTCCGCGACGGCCTGGAGGTCGGCGAACAATTGGCCCTGGCTGCCCTGGCGGGTCGCCGCCTCCTCACTGGCGATCGACAGCGCGAGCCGCTCCAGCCCGGTCAGCGGATCAGGCTGCGGGGTCAAGGTCGGCGCGAGGCGGCCGGTGACGTCGACCACGGTGGCGGCGGGCGTCGGGGTGCCGCTGGTTCCGGCTGCTGCGCCGTTGCCCTGCCCGACGATCGCAAGCTGCAGCCCGAGCGGGGTCTGCGAGACCGCGACCTGCACGCTCTGGCCGGCCTGCAGCGGCAGCTCGCTGGCGAGTTCCACGGACAGGTTACCGATCGCGACCTGGACCAGATTCTCGGCGAGCACCTGCTGCACCCTGGCGCTGAGCAGCGTACCGGCCTGCAGCGTGGTTCCGGCCGTCACGGTTGCCGTCGTGCCCGACGCTGCGGTTCCCACGCTGCGGGGGGCGCTGACGGACGGCGACGGGGTGATGCTCTGGACCATACGCGTACTCGGGTTACGCGCGCAGCCTAGCGGCTCGCCCTAAACCCGGCGTTAACCGGCCTCAGCGCGCGACGCCAGCCCCCTGGAGAATACGGATGGCGGCCTCGTAGTCGATCTGCCGGGCAGCACGGCGGGCCACCGCCTCCTCGTCGGCCCCCCACTGCGCGACGTTCCAGTCCTCGTCGACATGGGCCGCCGCCCAGACCTGGTCGGCATCGCGCACACCATGGGCGAGGGCCAGGGCCAGCAGCGCCGAGCCGGTCACGGTGGTCACGACATGTGCAGCCGCCAGCGCCCAGGCGCCGGTCGGCAGCGCATCCCGCGCCGCCTGCACGGCGGCGTCCGGCTGGGTCACGTGCATGATGCCCTCGGACAGGATGAAATGCGCGCCGAGGCTGTCGCGGGCCCAGTCCAGCACCGGGTCCCACAGTTCGGCCTCGCGCGCGACCAGCCCCTCAGGGTGGCCGGCGCGGTAGAACAGCAGGTCGGACTGCAGGTATTTGGCGATGTCCTCGCGCACCTCGCCGGTGCGGTCGACCACCGACTGCACGACGCTGTTGGCGAAGCGCGTCAGCGGCATGGTGGTGGGATTGATGCTCTCGCCCTGGGCCTGCCACTCCGCGGCGACCGCCTCCGCCAGCTCCGCGACGGGAACGACGACGAGACGCCCCGAGGGCGTGCGGATCGGCCGGCCGTCGAGCGTGATGTGGAAGCCGCCTTCGGCCGCGGCCGTGCCGGCCTCCTTGTAGAAGCGCTTGCGCAGCGGCACGCGCATCGCCTGCCGCGCCGATTCCTGCGGATCGAGCGGCGACCGGCCGACAACCTCGTCAAACAGCTCACGCATATGAATTCCGGCCCTCTTGCGGGATGATCACACGGGATCCGTGGTTTGCGGGTAGATAAGGCCAATCCGCTTGAAATGCGAGCCGCCGATGCGCGCCCTGCTCTCCGTCCTCGTCCTGATCGGCAGCGCCGTCCCGGCCGCGGCCGGCTTCCGCACGCCGGAATCGCTGGTCCGCAACGTCTATGCCCATTACGGCCGGGGCGCGCCGGAGTTTTCCGGCGGGCTGCCGCGGACGTCCGAAACGGCGCGGCAGTTCTTCGACCCCAGCCTGGCGAAAGCCTGGACGGCACCGCGGCACGAGCCCTACGATTTCCTGGTGCAGAGCCCGCACTGGAAACTCGGCCCGGTTACGATCGCGATCCTGCGCAGGCAGTTCGACAAGACCTATGTCGCCGCCAGCTTCGACAACCAGGGCCGACGCATCACGATGAACTTCATCGTCGTGAAGGGACCGGACGGCTGGGTCATCCTGGACGTCGAGACGCCGCATGACTCGCTGCGGCTGTTCCTGGAGCAGTTCAGGAACTAGAGGGCCAGGACGAAAACCGACTCTCCTCCATTTGGGTAGAGGCTCCCAAAACGAGGATAAGCATGACGGTGTCGGACATCATTCGCCAACTGATCGCGATGAGCGAGCCCGATGGCGAACTCACCTTCGACGAATTGAACGCGCTGTGCGGATTGGACATGCCGCCGGAAGACATCGAAGACATCTTCGGCGCGCTGCGGGACGCGGGCGTTCAACTCGTCGAACAAAGAGGCTGAGCGCTCCAGACCCGCTCACTCCTCCGGCGCGTTCTCGATTGGGTCGAAGCGGTCGTGCTCCAGCCCCAGCAGGTTCCAGGACTGCAGCATGTGCGGCGGCAATGGCGCTGTGGCGTCGATCACGCCGCCGCGCGGATGCGGGATGACGATGCGGCGCGCCAAGAGATGCAGCCGGTTCTGCAGGCCGCCGGGCAGCGCCCAATTCTCGATGTTGAAATATTTGGGATCGCCGACGATGGGATGGCCGATATGGGCCATGTGCGCGCGCAGCTGATGGGTGCGGCCCGTGACCGGCTTCAGCGACACCCAGGCGAGCTTGCTCGCCGAGGCCTCGACCACGGCGTAATAGGTCACGGCGTGGCTGGCGCCCTCGTCGCCATGCGCGGCGACGCGCATGATGGTGTCGTCCTCGCTCTCCTCCTTGGCGAGATAGGTCGAGATGCGGCCCTGCTTCGGCTTGGGCACACCGGCCACCAGCGCCCAATACACCTTGCGGGCGGAGCGATGGCGGAACGCGCCGGTCAGATGCGTCGCGGCAAAGCGGGTCTTGGCGACCAAGAGACAGCCGGAGGTCTCGCGGTCGATGCGGTGCACGAGCCGCGGCTTCTGGCCCTTGGCGTCGCGCATCACCTCCAGCATCTGGTCGATGTGGCGCGTCATGCCGGAGCCACCCTGCACCGCGAGCCCGGCGGGCTTGTTGAGGACGAGCACGTCGTCATCCTCGTACAAGGTCATCGCCTTTAGGCTCTCGAGCGTCTTGCGCTCGCCTTCGGAGAGGCCGCCGCGCTCCTTCGGCGCATCGAGCTTGAGCGGCGGAATGCGCACGCTCTGGCCTTCCTCCAGGCGATCCTTGCTATCGGCGCGCTTGCCGTTCACCCGCAGTTCGCCTTTGCGGACGATGCGCTGGATGTGGGAGAACGACAGCCCCGGAAAGCGTGCTTCGAGGAAGCGGTCGACGCGCATGCCGTTCTCGTCGGCCGTCACCACGACGGTCTGCACCTTGGTCGGCAGCAGCGCGGTCTCCGGCTCGGGCTTCTTCGGCGGCGGCGCCGCGGGCGGCTTGCGCTCGGGTCGCTCCGCACCGGAACGCACGGGCTTGCCGCCGGCAACGCGCTGACCGCGCGGCTCGAACGTGTCGCGACGATCCTCGCGCGGGGCGCGGACGCGCTCGCTCTTGCCGCGCCCAGACTCGCTGCGAGGCCCCGCCTCGCGCTTGGCCGGCGCACGCTTGGCTGGCGCGGCCGCGCCACGCGCAGCTTCGGCCTTCGGCCGCTCGCTCTTGCGGCGGTCGGCGGGACGGTCGGATCGGGTCTGGGTTCGCTTGATGCGGCGGCTCATGCGAGGTGCCTATCGCAAAAGCCCCTGCCAGTCACGGCGAAATCGCGATACATCGGCCCGGCGAGGCGCCTGCCCTCGCGAATCGGACGTGATCGGAGCTGACGGAATGACGCTGACGAGACTGGCCCTGACCATCCTGGCCGCCACGCTGGCGCTGAGCAGCGCACGGGCGCAACAGAGCCCGATGCCCGACGACATCGCCTGGAAGCTGATCGAGATCGGCCGGGCGATCGACCCGCCAAAGACCGTGGCGATCTACGCGCCGCTGCAGGCCAAGGAACCCTACGCCGGCGTCAAGGTTCAGCGCGACGTCCGCTACGGCACCGCCGAGCGCAATCTGCTCGACGTCTTCACGCCGGACAGCGCCGCCGCGCCCCGCCCCATCCTGATCTTCGTCCACGGCGGCGCCTTCATCGGCGGCAACAAGCGCACGACGCCCGACAGCCCGTTCTACGACAACATCATGCTGTGGGCGGCGAAGAACGGCTTTGTCGGCGTCAACATCACCTACCGCCTGGCGCCGAAATTCCCCTGGCCGGCTGGTGTCGAGGACGTCGCCAGCGCCGTGCAATGGGTGGCCGCCCACGCCGCCGAGAACGGCGGCGATCCCGCGCGCATCTATCTGATGGGCCATTCGGCGGGCGCCGTGCACGTCGCGACCTACGTCGCGCGTCCCGAATTCCACAAGGTCGGCGGCGGCGGACTCGCCGGTGCGATCCTGGTCTCCGGCGTCTACGATCTCACCGCGACGCCGCTCGGCGATCAGGAGATGGCCTATTTCGGCACCGACCCGTCGCGCTTCAAGGAGCGCTCCGCACTGGCCGGGCTGCAGGCCTCACCGCTGCCGCTGATGATCGCCTCCGCCGAACTCGATCCGCCCCGCTTCGTCGAGCAGTTCGACCTGTTGAAGCAGGCCGCCTGCAAGCGCGCGAGCGGCTGCGCCCGCGCGGTGATGCTGCCGCAGCACAGCCACATGTCGGAGGTGTATGCGATCAACACGGACGACGACCGGCTGACGCGGGAGATTTTGGAGTTCGTGCAGACGGGGAAGTAGGTCGCGCCGACTTGAGTTAGGCGCGCGCTCTTTACCCCTCGGGCGGTGCGCCCCCTCGCCCCGCCTGCGGGGAGAGGGTTGGGGTGAGGGGGACTCTCCACTCACACCGAACTCGCTGAGAGCCCCCCTCACCCGGATTGCATCTTCGATGCAATCCGACCTCTCCCCGCAAGCGGGGAGAGGTGCACTGAGCGAGCCTTGGCGTATCGCGTTACAGCTACCCGCCGCGCTCCTTGCGCAGCTTCGCCCAATAGTCCAGCCGCTTCCGGATCTCGCGCTCGAAGCCGCGCTCTGGGGGATCGTAGAACTGCTGCCTTCCGAGGGCTTCCGGGAAATAGTCCTGCCCCGAAAACGCGTCGGGGGCGTCGTGGTCGTACTGATAGCCGGCGCCATAGCCTTCGCCCTGCATCAGCTTGGTCGGCGCGTTGAGGATGTGCTTCGGCGGCAGTAGCGAGCCGCCCTCTTTCGCGACCCGCTTGGCGGTGCCGAACGCCTTGTAGGCGGCGTTGGATTTCGGCGCGGTCGCGACGTAGATCACCGCCTGGGCGATCGCGAGCTCGCCTTCGGGCGAGCCGAGGAAATCATAGGCGTCCTTGGCGGCGTTGGCGATGACCAGCGCCTGGGGATCGGCGAGGCCGATGTCCTCGACCGCCATGCGCACGATGCGGCGGGCGAGAAACAGCGGGTCCTCGCCAGCGTCGAGCATGCGCGCGAAGTAGTACAGCGCCGCATCCGGATCTGAGCCGCGCACCGATTTGTGCATGGCCGAGATCAGATTGTAGTGGCCGTCGGCCGACTTGTCGTAGATCGGCGCGCGGCGCTGCAGGATGTCCTGCAGCTGCACGGCATTGAAGATCTCGTCCTTGCGCGCGGAGCGCCAGACTTCTTCCGCGAGCGTCAGCGCGGCGCGGCCGTCGCCGTCGGCCATGCGGATCAGCACGGCGCGCGCTTCCTCGTCGAGCGGCAGCTTGCGTCCCTCGACCGCTTCGGCGTTGCTGTAGAGCTTCTCGATCGCGGCGGCATCGAGCGACTGGAACACCAGCACGCGCGCGCGCGACAACAGAGCGGCGTTGAGCTCGAAGGACGGGTTCTCGGTGGTCGCGCCGACCAGCACGACGGTGCCGTCCTCCATGACCGGCAGGAAGGAATCCTGCTGCGCCCGGTTGAACCTGTGCACCTCGTCGACGAACAGCAGCGTGCCCTGCCCGGTCTCGCGTCTGATACGCGCGGCGTCGAACACCTTCTTCAGGTCGGCGACGCCGGAGAACACTGCGGAGATCTGCTCGAAATGCAGCTCGGTGGCGTCGGCCAGCAGCCGCGCCACCGTGGTCTTGCCGGTGCCGGGCGGGCCCCAGAAGATCAGCGAGCCCAGCGTGCGCGTCTCCAGCATGCGCGTCAGCGCGCCGTCGGGACCCAGGATGTGATCCTGTCCGACGACGTCCGAGAGCTGATGCGGACGCAGCCGCTCCGGCAGCGGCCGCGGCGCATCGTGCTCCATCCCCGCCGCGGCGAAGAGGCTCGGTCCTCCCTGGGGACGCTTCGGACTCATCCGCCGAGCGTGACGTTGATCTGCTGGCCGCCGCGCAGCACGGTGATGCGCCAGATGCGGGCGGACTCGCGCGCGGCCTTGTCGAGATCGGCGGTCTTGGCGATCTTCTGATTGTTGACCGCCATGATGACGTCGCCCTTCTGGAAGCCGACGGTGGCGGCGCTGGTGCCGTCGCCCGGCTCCAGGATGACCACGCCCTCGGTGTCGGCATCGAGATGCAGTTCGTCGGCGACCGCCGGTGAGATGTTGGCGACCTTGGCGCCCTGGAACGGCGAGCGGCCGTTGATGACCATCTCGTTGCGCCCAGTATCCGGCGCCGTCTCCAGCGCGACCGCGACCTTCACCGGCTTGCCGCCGCGCTGCACTTCGATCTGCGCCGTGCCGCCGAGCGGACGCGTCGCAAAGCGATAGTCGAACGCATTGGGATCATCGACGGTCTGGCCGTCGATCGACACGATCAGGTCCGACGATTTGATGCCGGCCTTCGCCGCCGGGCTGTTCGCCACCACCGAGGCCACCAGCGCGCCGGTCGGCGAGCGCAGGCCGAGGCTCTCGGCAATCTCCGGCGTCACCGCCTGCAGCCGCGCGCCAAGCCACGGACGCTTCACCGCCTTGCCGCCGCTCTTGGCCGAGGCCACGACCACGCGGACCATGTTGGCCGGGATGGCGAAGCCGATGCCCTGCGAGCCGCCCGACTTGGAATAGATCGCGGTGTTGATGCCGGCGAGGCGGCCGTTGATGTCGACCAGCGCGCCGCCGGAATTGCCGGGATTGATCGCGGCATCGGTCTGGATGAAGAACTGATAGTCGGTGATGCCGACCTGGGTGCGCGCCAGCGCCGAGACGATGCCGTGGGTCACGGTCTGGCCGACGCCGAACGGATTGCCGATTGCCAGCACGATGTCGCCGACCATGAGGTCGTCGGAATTGGCGAGGTCGAGCGTCGGAAACTGCTCCTTGGTGCCCTTCAGCTTGAGCACCGCAAGATCAGTGCGGCTGTCCTTCAGCACGATCTCGGCTTCGAACTCGCGCTTGTCCGACAGCGACACCTTCACCTCGTCGGCCCCCTCGATGACGTGGACGTTGGTGACGACGAGACCCGTGGGATCGATCATGACGCCCGAGCCGAGCGAGCGCTGCATCTGCTCCTGCGGGCCGCCCTGCAGGCCGAAGAAGCGGCGGAACACCGGATCGTCGAGGAAGGGATTGCGGTTCTGCACCACCTTGGCGGCGTAGACGTTGACGACCGCCGGCTGCACCCGCTGCACGATCGGCGCGTAGGACAGCCGCAGCTCGGCCTGGGACTGCGGCACGCGCCGGTCCTGCGCCGCGAGCGGAGACGCGGCCAGCAGGGACAGCAGCAGGACCACGGAAGTGCGAATCAACGTCATGCGAAAAATCCTGGAGAATGGCGCCTTCGATATAGGCGGAACGGCGGTTGCGGCCAAGCTCAGGCCGACGGATGCGGCGTTTCGATGGTCTCGGCAACGGGGCCGCAGGACAGCCGGTCCTGGTGGCGCTCGCCCCAGGTCCGCAAGACCTCGATCACCGGCCGCAGGCTCTCGCCCACGTCCGACAGGCTGTAGTCCACCCGCGGCGGCACCTCGGCATAGACCTTGCGGATGACCAGCCCGTCCTCCTCGAGCGCGCGCAGCTGTTTGGTCAGCATCCGCTGCGTGATGCCGGGCATCAGCCTGCGCAGCTCGCCAAACCGTCGGCTGCCGCCCTGCAGGTGGTAGAGGATGACGCCCTTCCACTTGCCGTCGATCAGGTCGAGCGTGGCCTCGACCGCGCAGCCTGGACGCCGGGTGAAATTCTTCCGCTTCATCGCTGTCCTGCCCAATAGTATCCAAACGGGGACTAGTTCCCCATTTTTACAGTACTTGCTGAAAGGACGCCAGCAGGACAAGTAGGCGCTATCCAACACCAGCCAGGAGGTTGTCATGAAGGCCGTCGGTTACCAGCAGTCGCTGCCCATCGCGGAGGAGCGCGCGCTGTTCGATTTCGAGACGCAGAAACCGGAGCCGACAGGACGCGACCTCCGCGTCGTGGTGAAGGCGGTGTCGGTCAATCCGGTCGACACCAAGGTGCGCAAGCGCGCCGCGCCGCCGGCCGGCGAGACCAAGATCCTCGGCTACGACGCCGCCGGCGTGGTCGAGGCCGTCGGCCCCGAGGTCAGCCTTTTCAAGCCCGGCGACGAGGTGTTTTACGCCGGCTCGATCCTGCGTCAGGGCACCAACGCCGAGTTCCATCTGGTCGACGAGCGCATCGTCGGCGCTAAGCCGAAGAGCCTGTCGTTCGCCGAGGCCGCCGCCCTGCCGCTGACCTCGATCACCGCCTGGGAGCTGCTGTTCGACCGGCTCGGCGCCGTCCCCGGCAAGAGCCTCGACGACCGCACCCTGCTGATCACGGGCGCCGCCGGCGGCGTCGGCTCGATCCTGATCCAGCTCGCGCGCCGCCTCACCGGCCTGACCGTGCTCGCCACCGCCACCCGCCCGGAGTCGCGCGACTGGTGCCTTGCGCTCGGCGCCCATGCCGTGATCGATCACGGCAAGCCGATGAAGGAGCAGATCGATGCGCTCAAGCTTCCACCCATCGCCTTGGTGGCGAGCCTCACCCACAGCGACCAGCACTACAAGGCCATCGCCGAGTTTCTGGCGCCGCAGGGCAAGTTCGGCCTGATCGACGATCCCGCCGAGTTCTCGCTTGCAGCCTTCAAGGGCAAGGCGATCTCGATCCACTGGGAATCGATGTTCACGCGCTCGATGTTCACAACGCCCGACATGATTGCGCAGCACAATCTGCTCAACGACGTCTCCGACCTGATCGACAAGGGCGTGCTCCGCACCACCCTCGGCGACAATTACGGCCCCATCAACGCCACGAACCTCAAGCGCGCCCACGCTTTGATCGAGAGCAACACCTCGCGCGGCAAGATCGTGCTGGAGGGGTGGAGCTGATAACTAATGATCGCGTAGGGTGGGCAAAGCGGCCGCCGAAGGCGGCAGCGTGCCCACCGTCGATCCGCGAACTCATCAGCAAAGATGGTGGGCACGGCGCCAACACGATCTCGTCCGCGGACAGAGCACGGCTGCGCCTATACCCACCCAGCCATCGCTCCCTCGCAAACACCAGCACGTCGCGCCCCTCACCCGAGCGAGCCTGCGGCGAAACACTCATGAAGCCCTCTCCCGCAAGGGCAGAGGGCACAAGTCATGGCACCGCGATGGGGACAATTTTCGGGTCCCCGCGCTGCTGAATTCCATTGTGACGTCGGTATCGCCGCCGTAGCTTGATCGCTCGCACGCTTCACGGAGCCGACAGCATGATCCACCACGGCGGATGCCTCTGCGGGGCGGTGCGGTTCGCCTGCGCGGGCGAGCCGATCAATGTGCGCATCTGCCATTGCCGCAACTGCCAGAGGGCGACGGCCTCGCCATTCTTTGCGCGGGCGCTGTTTTCCCATGATGCGCTGACGATCGACGGCGAGACCGCGCGCCACCCCTCCTCCGACGCGCTCGACCGCATGTTCTGCCCGCGCTGCGGCACGCGCCTTTTCACCTGGCGCAACACCCGCCCGGTGGTCGGGGTGGCGCTGGTCTGCTTCGACGACCCCAATGCCTTCGTGCCGACCGAGCACATCTGGGTTTCGGCCAAGGTCGGCTGGGTCACGCTCAACGACGGCCTGCCGCAATTTCCGGAAAATCCCGCGTAGCATCCGGGAACCATCATGCCTATGTAGGGCGTCAACGTCCGCGGAACCTCGCTCCTTGAACATCTCGCTCTACGGCATCTCCGTCTGGATCCTGCCGATCATCGTCGCCATCACCTTCCACGAAGCGGCCCACGCCTATGTGGCCTGGCGCTTCGGTGACGACACCGCCATGCAGCTCGGTCGCGTGAGCTTCAATCCGCTCAAGCACATCGATCCGTTCGGGACGATCCTGCTGCCCGGCATGTTCCTGCTGTCGGGCTCGCCGTTCCTGTTCGGCTACGCCAAGCCGGTTCCGGTGAATTTCCGCAATCTGAAGCCGCTGCGCGCCGGCATGGTCCTGGTGGCGCTGGCGGGCCCGGCCACCAACATCGCACTGGCGCTGGCCGCCGGACTGGCATTCCATGCCTTGCCGTTGGTGCCGGCGGACGGCGCGCAGTGGGTGGCCCACAATCTTCTCAACGCCTTTTCCTTCAACATCCTGCTGGCGGTGTTCAACATGCTGCCGATACCGCCGCTCGATGGCGGCCGGGTCGCGGTCGGACTGCTGCCGGGTATCCTGGCGCGTCCCCTGGCGCGGCTCGAGCCCTTGGGCATGCTGATTCTGATCGGATTTTTGATCATTCTGCCCCTGGCGGGCTCCCAGTTCGGTCTCAATCTTGATTTTGTGTCGGGGCTGCTCCGCGCTACGACCGATTCTCTCAAGCAACTCCTTCTGTTATTGACGGGTAACGCATAAGTCTCCGCATCAGGGACGGCAAACGAGCTCCGAGGCACTCTTGGTCAAAGCCGCTGACATGATGATCGCGCGCCGCGCCGATACGCGCGCCCGCGCCGATTTCGCGACATGGAAGATGATCGCCAAGCTGAATGGCGCATCCGGCCTGCCCCCGGCCGCGCAGGAATTCCTGGCGAGCTACAAGACCCGGCTCACCGACATGTCGGAGCACGAGGCGACCGAGGCCACCATCCGGGAGATGTACAAGGCCTATTATGCCGAGATGGGCGGCGGCGGCGCCCCTCCCGAGGTGAAGCCGGTGACCGCCGAGCCGGTGACTGACAACGTCACCGCCTTCCGCAAGCTGCCGACCAAACCGAAGACAGCGCAGGGCGGGCCCGCCGCGCAACGCAAGATGCCGGTGGCGCTGATCTTCACCGGGCTCTGCGTGGTCTATGTCGGAATCAGGATGTACTGGCAGTGAGGTCAGCCCAACCTCATCGCCTCATTTCGGCGGATTGAACTTCACCGGCAGCACGAACGGAAATTCCTCGTCCGTCAGCCCGGCCGGTGGCTTTGGAACCGGGTCCGAACGGCGGACCATGGCGACCGCCGCCTGATCGTATTCGGTGTCGCCGGACGATTCCTTCACATCCACCGAGACGATCCGGCCGAGCCGGTTCAGGACGATCGCCAGCTTGACCTGGACGGCGGACTTCTTTCCAGGTGGATACTTCTTGTGCAGCTCGAAATAGGCGCTGATCTTGCGGCCCCAATTGGCCGTGAGCCGTTCCCGGTCCTTGCCGATCCCGACATTCGGCGCCTTCGTCTTCTCGGCTTCCGGCGCCTTCTCGTCGAGCGCCTTGCGCGCGCTGTCCTCCGATGCTTCCTGCGCCTCCGACGCCTGCGTCTGGACCGTCGCGACCTTCTGCTCCTCGGTCGGCTTCTTCACGTCCGAGGTCGTGACCTCGCGGTCGGCCTCCTCGGTCGTGGTCGGAATATCCTTCTGCAGATCGGTCTGCTCGACCTCGGCCTTCTGCTCCTGCATCTGCGGCGCGGCGGTTTGGGCCACCGAATCCTGTCCGACCGGCACCTCGTCGTTCTCGACCCTCGGCGAGCCCATGTCGATGTCGATCACCTCGGCGCCCGCCGCGCCGAGGCCGCCGTCATCCTCGTCGTCCTTCAGATGCGTCAGCGCCAGCGCGGCGCCGCCGACATGCAGCATCAGCGCGCCCATGATGGCCAGAAACCACAGGCGGCGCGAAGGGAAGTGTCCGGTGTCGAGGTCGCTGGTCATACGCCCGCGCTCCTCAAGGCTGCGCAGGCTGGGCTGCGGGCACCTGGGCCGCCGCCGCGGGCGGCGCTTCGAGCGCCACCAGCTTGATCTTGGTGTAGCCGCCGGCGCGCAGCAGTTCGAGCACGCCCATCAGTTCGCCATAGGGCACCAGCTTGTCGGCACGCAGGAAGATCGGCCGGTCCTTCGGCTGGTCCGTCATGGCGTCGAGCTCGCGCACGAGATCGACGCGCTTGACCAGATTTTCCCCGATCGCCAGCGACAGGTCTGGCTTGATCGAGACGTAGGTCGGCTTGTCAGGCTTCTTCTGCGGCGTGGCGCTCGAGGACGGCAGATCGATCGGCAGGTCGACGGTCGACAGCGGCGCGGCCACCATGAAGATGATCAGCAGCACCAGGATGACGTCGATGAACGGCGTCACGTTGATGTCGTGGGTCTCGTCGAAATCGTCGTCGAGATCGCCTTCGGAGAGCGAGACGGCCATCGCCTGCTACTCCGCCGCGCGGGCGTGGATGGCGATCTGGCTGCGATCGAGATCGCGCGACAGCAGACGGCCGGCCGCACCGGAGGCGCGGTTGACGAGCTCGAGATAGCCCTTCGTCACGCGCGAGAAGTGATTGTAGATGATGACCGCCGGGATCGCCGCCGCGAGCCCGATCGCGGTCGCCAGCAGCGCTTCGGCGATGCCCGGCGCGACCACCGCGAGGTTCGTGGTCTGCGATTTGGAAATGCCGATGAAGCTGTTCATGATGCCCCAGACGGTGCCGAACAGTCCGACGAAGGGCGAGATCGCGCCGACGGTGGCGAGCAGGCCCATTCCGGTCCGCACCCGGCGGGCCTCGGCGCGGACGATCTCGGTAAAGCTCGAGGCCGCGCGCTCCTTGATGCCCTCCTCGCTGGAGAGCCCGGCCGACAGCCGCACCTCCGCGATCGCCGCCTGCAGCAGCACCGCCGCGACATTCTTCCTCTGGCCGAGCGCGAGCTGCGCCTCGGCGAGCGACTTGGCGGTGGTCAGCTTGCGCAGCGCGCCGACCAGCCGACGGCGCAGCATGGAAAATTCGATGCTCTTGGCGATCAGGATGGCCCAGCTCGCGACCGAAGCCAGCGCCAGCGCGATCATGACCGCTTTGACGACAATATCGGCCTTGAGGAACATGCCGAGCGGCGACAGTTCATCGAGCCCGGTGGCAACCGCCTTGCCGCCGTGGGTGCCGCTGTCGGCCCCGGCCGGCGCGGCGGCAGCCGCCTGCCCCGGTGCAGCCGGTGCCCCCATCGTCTGGGTCGCGCCTGGAGCCTGTACGGACACATCGGTCGAGATCACAGGAGCCGGCTTGGCGGGCGCCTGCTGCGCATGAGCGGGGTATCCCGCAGCCACGGACAGACATGACAGGACGATTGCAAACCTAACGAGGAACGATGTCATCATAGCTCGGCCCAATGGCGGATCAGATTGTGATAGATGCCGGTCAGCTTGACAGCATCGGGATCGTCCCTCCCGAGGCGTTCCGTCAAACTCTGGATCGCTGTGTCCAGATCGTAGATCATGCTCCGGACGTGAGCATCCCGTACCATGCTCTGCATCCAGAAAAAAGAGGCGACCCGGGCGCCCCGCGTGACCGGCGTGACCATGTGAAGGCTGGACGACGGGTACAGCACCGCATGCCCCGCGGGCAACTTGACCTCGTGCGAGCCATAGGTGTCCTCGATCACAAGCTCGCCACCGTCATAGGTCTCCGGCTCGGCCAGAAACAGCGTCATCGACAGGTCGGTGCGGATCCGAAGCCCGGTGAGCGGGTCGCCGCGCACGGCATTGTCGACATGGATGCCGAAATGATCGCCGCGCGACGCCGTGTAGCGGTTGAACAGCGGCGGAAAGATCTGCAGCGGGATCGCGGCCGACAGGAAGCGCGGGTTCTTGGTCAGCGCTGTGATGATGCGCTGGCCCAGCACCCGGGCCGCCTCGCCGTCCGGCGGCAACTGCTCGTTGCGCTTGACCATGGCCGACTGCGCCCCGGCCGTCGCGCGGCCGTCCTCCCACTCCGCCGCATCCATGATGCGGCGGAAGTCGGCGACCTCGTCTTTCGACAGAACGTCTGGGATGCAGATCAGCATGATCAGAACTTCGCAGTGGTGACGAGGTAGAAGGCGCGTCCCGGGGCGACGGAGACGAATGGCACCGCGCTGCGATACAGCGTGTCGTAGTAGAGCTTGTTGGTCAGGTTCTGGGCGTACAGCTTCATCGTCCAGTTCTTGTCGATCTTCTTCTCGACGAACGCATCGAAGCGCCAGTAGGCCGGCAGCTCGTTGCCGGTGTTGGCCGCGAAGGTGCCGCCATAGACCTTGGAGCGGTAGACCGCCTGCCCGCCGATCTCCCAGCCGCTGTCCAGCTTGTACTTCGACAGCAGGCTGAAGGACTGGTGGGCGATGTTGGCGAGCTGCAGACCGATGTTGGAGGCGACGCCGCTCTGAGTCACCTTGGACTGCATCAGCACCAGGCCGCCGAAGATGCTCCAGCGATCGGTCAGCTTGCCCTCTGCCTCGATGTCGATGCCCTGGATGCGGTAGGCCGCGCCCGACGTCAGCAGGCCGCTGACCGTCTCGCGCGCATTGTCCTTCGTGGTCTGGAACAGCGCGGCGCTGACCAGCAGATGCCGATCGACCAGCTCCCATTTGGTGCCGAGTTCCGCCGCCTTGTTGCGCTCCGGCCCGAGCAGGACGGCGGTGTTGGCAGGCACGCCACCATAGTCTGTTCCGGTGGCGTCGAGCTCGGAGCCGAAAGGATTGGCCGAGGTGGCATAGGCCGCGTAGATGCTGCCGATCGGTATCGGCTTGTAGACCAAGCCGACATTGTAGTTGACCAGGTCGGCGTTCATCTTGAGGTATTTCGGCGAATTGGTCGACGAACTCATGTTGTAGCCGTCATAGCGCACGCCGCCGTTCAGGATGACGGTATCCTGCCAATTGGCGGTGTCCATGACGTAGACGCTGTTGGTGTTGACCCCATAGCGCGTCGGGTTGCCGATCAGCGACGGCGTGGTGCTGAACGGGATGTTGGTGTATTGCGGCGAGTACAGGTTGACGCCGGTGACCGCGCCCGAGCTGGTCGAGCCGCCGCCGAACAGCTCCGACGACAGGCCGGTGTAGCGATCGATCGAGATGTTTTCGTTCGAGAACTCGGTGCCGACGACAGCCGTGTGCTTGACGCCGCCGGTATCGAGCTTGAACGTCGCGTCGTTCTGGTTGGCCCAGACGTCCACGGTCTGGTAGCGGCTCTGCGCGCTCGCCGTCGTGGTCCAGAGCAGCGGATTCGGACTGGTCGTGTTCGGGTTCTGCGGCAGCGTGCCGATGTAGTTGAGCAGGGAGTGCTCGCCGCGCACCTTGCTGCTCAGCGTGATCGCCTCGTTGACCTTGTATTCGACCGCCCCCGTGCCGAAATCCTGCCGCGCCGTCTGGAAGTCGCGGTTGAGGAAGCCGTACCAGTTGCCGCGCGGAACGCCCGCCGACGTCACCGGCACGTTGCCCTGCTTGTAGTAGGGCACGCCGAAATCCGGATACCCCGACAGATCGGTGTGGACGTAGTTGGTCGTGATCTTGAGATCGTCGATCGGCGTCCACTTGGTCGACAGGAAGGCGCCCCAGCGGTCGTCGGTGACGTAGTCACGTCCCGCGACGTTGGAGTCCTGGAACAGGCCGCCAGTGCGCACCGAGAACGTCGGCGAGATCGTCTGGTTGACGTCGAGCGTGACGCGCTTCTGCTGATCGGTGCCGAACTCGGTGTCCATCCGCTGGAAGTTCTTGTCGCCGGCCTGCTTGGTGACGATGTTGATGGCGCCACCGGCGGTGCCGCGTCCCGCATAGGACGAGGCCGGGCCGCGCAGGATCTCGATCTGCTCGGTGAAGAAGTTCTCGCGGATCGACACCGCGGGATCCCGGATGCCGTCGATGAAGACGTCGTTGCGGGCGTCGAAGCCGCGGATGAAGAAACGGTCGCCGAACGCGTTGCCGCCCTCGCCCGAGCCCAGCGTGACGCCGGCGGTCGAACGGCCGATCTCCTTGAGCGCCGTGATGTGCTTGTCCTGGAGCACCTCCTTGCTCATCACGGTGATCGTCTTCGGCGTGTTGAGGAGCGGTTCGGGGAACTTGCCCGACGCCTGGACGCGGTTGACCTTGTAGGGTTCGGCCGCGTCGGCATACGGGTTGGCGTCAGGCGCAGCGAGCCCGCCGGCGTTCGGGAAGGCGACCGCGCCCTGCTGGGCACCCTGCGTCCGGGCCGCGCGGCGCAGGGCATTGCGCGCGCGGACCTGCTCGGCGGTCGGCTTGGAGGAATTCGGCTTGGCGCGCGCGACCGGCGCATCGACATTGACCGGCGGTAGATCGGAGGCAGGCTGGGCGTCGGCCCCCGACACCGACGCCACCGCCATCAGTCCGGCAACCGCCGACACCCTGGTGACGGAGGACCCCTCTCCCCGTCCGTCAATGAACTTCATCGCTGCGACGGCCCGCAGCGAACGCGGTGCTCTCACCTGTCCCATTTGATTTTCACGCGCCCCAGATTTTTCATTCCACATCGCTCACGCGGATCATTCGCAGTGCGACGATGTGTCGTTGGTATCGGGCGCGTTTCAGGGGGTCAATTTGAGGAGCCCTATTTTAGCCTTGAATAGTTCCAGATCAAAACAATTCTAAATCCGTCAAACTAACAACGCAGCAAGCTGAAATCGTTCTAAACAGCACGAATTGACTCGCGCTGTTGCAGAATCGCTGCGTGTCTCAGGCCGACGGGACGGTTGGCTCGTCGCTGCTCGGCGGCTTCATCAGCGAGAACAGCTCGTCGACGGTCTGCACCGCGATCTGGCGCACGCGATCGGCATCATCGGTCCCGGCGATCCGCACGCCCTTGACGACGGCCCTGATCTCGTCGCGGAAGTCGGTGAGGAAGCGCAGCGGATCGCGCTGCTCGTTGGCGACGCGCGCGATCAGGCCGGTGACCAGGATCTGGCACGCGAGCATCTTGCCGTTCAACTCTTCCATCGTGGACTCCCCATCTCGTTGTCGTCGCATCGCCGCTCGTCCGGCGGCACGACGAAGTCATCCGCTTCTAATCAGCTCTCATCGGGCGCGACAAGACGGCGACAATCTGTCGGATGGCGGCTTTCCCGTGACGGACCGGGTCGCGCGGCCGCTGCACGTCATTCGGCAGCTGACATGCTCGGGAAGAAGGGCGCGCCGCGCGGACGATGGACGAGGCGACACGCTCCCGCCGGTTTTTCGCACTCAGGATGTCTCTGAAGGATAACGCAACTCAAGATCGGAGCCACACGTCCCATGACCGCGACCTCGGTTATTCGATCGTGACCCCGGCCTTGGTCTCCGACAGCGTCTTGATCCGCTCCTTCAGCTCCCGCAGCGTCGCCAGGCTTGTCGTCACCGCAGCGTCCGGGATGTCGTGCAGGACGTCGCCGGCGATCGCATCGCGCAGGTCGTCGAGATCGTCGACGAGCTTGCGGCCGGCGGCCGTGAGATGCAGACGGTTCGCGCGGCGATCCCTGGGATCGTGGCGGCGCTCCAGCAATCCCTGCTCGACCAGCCTGTCGAGCAGGCGCACCAGCGAAATGGGCTGCAGTTCCAACACGTCTGCGAGATCGACCTGTGACATCCCCTCCTGCGCGCGCAGACGAAACAACACCACCCATTGCGCGCGCGTGGTGCCGCGTTGCTTGGCACGATGATCAATATAGTTGCGGAGAATGCGCGAGCTTTCGACAAGCTGCGCGATCAACTGACGTCGGTCGTCCAGCGACATGGTTGTGACCTCCCGTGAAATCTCTTGATCGCGCTACAAAGCTTGCGAATTGTTTAGGTTCAGCGAAGCCGTCGTGTGTTTACACATTAAGTGCGTGCATACTATATCTGGCGCGCTGGGAATGGTTTTAAAGACCGGTTATTCTGTCTGCCTCAGCATGTGGGCCAGCATGAAGACATCACGAACCATCGTTTGGATCCTGCTGGTCGCGGCCCTCGGCGGCGCCGGCTATTACGGCTGGCAGCGCTACCAGGACGCAGATGCCGCGAAGAAGACGGCCGCGCAGAAATCGGCCCGGCCGCCGGCCGTTCGGGTATCGACCGTGGCGGTCGAGAAGATGGATTTCCCTGTCTTCCTCACCGGGCTCGGCACCGTGCAGGGCTTCAATACCGTCCAGGTCCGCACCCGCGTCGACGGCCAGATCGACAAGGTCGCCTTCACCGAAGGCCAGCTCGTCAAGGAAGGCGACCTGCTGGTCGAGATCGATCCGCGGCCGTTCCAGGCCTCGCTCGACCAGGCCAAGGCCAAGCGGGCGCAGGACGAGGCCAATCTCAACAACGCCAATCTCGATCTGCAGCGCACCACCAAGCTCGGTGAGTTCGCCACGCGGCAGCAGCAGGACACCCAGCGCGCCACCGTCGCGCAGCTGACGGCGCAGATCGCCGCCGACGACGCCGCCATCGCCAATGCCCAGACCCAGCTGAGCTACACCCAGGTCAAGGCGCCGATCTCCGGCGTAGCCGGTCTGCGCCTGGTCGACATCGGCAACATCGTCAATGCCTCGACCCAGACCGGCATCGTCTCGATCGCGCAGATCGAGCCGATCGCGGTGATCTTCACCGCGCCGGAGGAGCAGCTGCCCTACATCAACCAGGCACAGAAGATCGCGCCGCTGAAAGTGATCGCGTTCTCCACCGACGGCAAGACGCAGCTCGCCGAGGGCAAGCTCATGGTCGTGAACAACCAGGTCGACACGACCAGTGGAACGATCCGGCTCAAAGCGGTGTTCGACAACAAGGACCATGCGCTGTGGCCGGGACAGTCGGTCTCGACGCGGCTGCTGGTGCGGACGCTGAAGGATGCCACGGTGGTTCCCGACGATGCGGTCCAGCATTCCACCAGCGGGCTGTATTCCTACACGGTCGGCCCCGACAACAAGGCCGAGCTGCACAAGGTGAAGGTGGGCGTCTCGATCGACGGACGTACCGTCGTCGAGGAAGGTCTCACCCCCGGCCAGCAGGTGATCACGGGCGGTCAATTCAAAGTGCAGCCAGGCTCGGTCGTGACCACTGCGGTGGCCAGCTCGGACCCGGCGCCAGCTAAGGTCCGGCAGGAATGAACGGCGGCGGCATCTCGGCACCCTTCATCAAATACCCCATCGGCACCTCGCTGCTGATGGCGGGCATCCTGTTCATCGGCCTCGTCGCCTACCCCCTGCTGCCCGTCGCCCCGCTGCCGCAGGTCGACTTCCCGACCATCCAGGTCACGGCGAACCTGCCGGGCGGCAGCCCCGAGACGATGGCCACCTCGGTCGCCCAGCCGCTGGAGCGGCAGTTCGCCCAGATCCCCGGCATCGCCCAGATGACCTCGACCAGCTACCTGGGCACCGCGGCGATCACCATCCAGTTCGACCTCAACCGCAACATCGACGGCGCCGCCAACGACGTCCAGGGCGCGATCAACGCCGCCTCCGGCCAGCTGCCGAAGAACCTGCCCTCGCCGCCCACCTATCGCAAGGTCAACCCGGCGGACTCGCCGATCCTGCTGCTGTCGGCGACCTCCGAGACGCTGCCACTGACCTCGGTCAGCGACGCCGTCGACGCCGGACTCGCGCAGCAGATCAGCCAAATCTCGGGCGTCGCCCAGGTGATCATCGGCGGCCAGCAGAAGCCGTCGATCCGCATCCAGATCGACCCGGCCAAGCTCGTCGCCAAGGGCCTGTCGCTGGAGGACGTGCGCAGCCAGATCGCGATCACCACCGTCGACGCCCCCAAGGGCAACATCGACGGCGAGCGGCGCGCCTACACCATCTACGCCAACGACCAGCTGACCGATTCGAAGGACTGGAACGACGTCATCATCGCCTACCGCAATGGCGGCCCCTTACGCATCCGCGACATCGGCCGCGCGGTCTCGGCGGCGGAGGATGCCAAGCAGGCGGCCTGGGCCAACGGCCAGCGCGGCGTTTTCCTGGTGATCTTCAAGCAGCCCGGCGCCAACGTCATCGAGACCGTCGACCGCATCAAGGGGCTGCTGCCGCGGCTGGTGGCGGCGATCCCGCCGGCGATCAAGATCGACGTCATCTCCGACCGCACCACCACCATCCGCGCCGCGGTCGAGGACGTCCAGTTTACCCTGATCCTGACCATCTTCCTGGTGGTGATGGTGATCTTCGTCTTCCTGCGCAGCTTCTGGGCGACGGTGATCCCGACCATCACGGTGCCGCTGGCGCTGCTCGGGGCCTGCGCGATGATGTGGGGGGTCGGCTACACGCTCGACAACCTGTCGCTGATGGCGCTCACCATCGCGGTCGGCTTCGTGGTCGACGACGCCATCGTCATGCTCGAGAACATCTCGCGCTATGTCGAGGAAGGCGAAACTCCGATGGCCGCCGCCTACAAGGGCGCCAAGGAAATCGGCTTCACCATCGTCTCGATCTCGATCTCGCTGGTCGCGGTGCTGATCCCGCTGCTCTTGATGGGCGGCATCATCGGCCGTCTGTTCCGCGAATTCGCCGTCGTGCTGGCAATGACCATCTTCGTCTCGATGTTCGTGTCGCTGACCTTGACGCCGATGATGGCCTCGCGCTTCCTGCGCAACGAGCACGCCACCCAGCACGGCAAGTTCTACCAGTGGAGCGAAGCCGCGTTCGACGCGCTGCTGCGGGCCTATGAGAAGGGCCTCGACCTGGCGCTGCGCTGGCGCTTTGCCACCTTGATGGTGTTCTTCGCCACGCTCGGCCTGTCGGTCTATTTGTTCATCCTGATCCCCAAGGGCTTCTTCCCGCAGCAGGACGTCGGTCTGATCACGGCGACCTCGGAAGCCTCGCAGGACATCTCGTTCAAGGCGATGCAGTCGCGCCAGGAGGCGCTGGCCAAGATCGTGATGGCCGATCACGACGTCGCCAGCATCGCCATGAACATCGGCGGCTCGGGGCGTGCCGGCAACAACGGCAACATGTTCATCACCTTGAAGCCGCGCGAGGAGCGCGACGCGACGGCGCAGCAGATCATCACCCGCCTGCGGCCCCAGCTCGAGAAGGTCGAGGGCGCGCGGCTCTACATGCAGGCGGCGCAGGACATCCGGCTCGGCGGCCGGCCGTCCCGCACCCAGTTCGAGTTCACGCTACAGGACCCCAACCTCGCCGAGCTCAACGAATGGGCGCCGAAGGTCCTGCAGAAGATGCGTTCGCTGCCCGAGCTGCGCGACGTCGCCACCGACCAGCAGGCCGACGGCACCACGGTGCAGCTCGTCATCAACCGCGACACCGCCTCGCGCTACGGCATCTCGCCGCAGCTGATCGACGACACGCTGTACGACGCGTTCGGCCAGCGCCAGGTCGCGCAGTACTTCACCCAGCTCAACTCTTATCGCGTCATCCTGGAAATCCTGCCCGAACTACAGGGCAATCTCGACACGCTCAACAAGCTCTACGTGAAGTCGCCGACCACCGGCGACCAGGTGCCGCTCTCGACCTTCGCCGACTGGACCACGGTGCCGGTCAAGCCGCTCTCGATCAGCCACCAGGGCCAGTTCCCGTCGATCACGATCAGCTTCAACCTCGCCCAGGGCGTGGCGCTCGGCCAGGCCACCGACGCGGTGCAGCGGGCGATGGTCGAGATCGGCGCGCCGTCGACCTTGAATTCCAGCTTCCAGGGCACCGCGCAGGCGTTCCAGCAGTCGCTGTCGACCGTGCCGCTGCTGATCCTGGCGGCGCTGGTCGTGGTCTATCTGATCCTCGGCATTCTCTACGAGAGCTACATCCACCCGATCACGATTCTCTCGACCCTGCCCTCGGCCGGCGTCGGCGCGCTCGCGATCCTGATGGCGTTCGGCTACGAGTTCAGCCTGATCGCGCTGATCGGCGTCATTCTGTTGATCGGCATCGTGAAGAAGAACGGCATCATGATGGTCGACTTCGCCATCGCCGCCGAGCGCGACCAGCACCTGCCGCCGGAGCAGTCGATCCGGCAGGCCGCCCTGCTCCGCTTCCGCCCGATCATGATGACGACGATGGCAGCCCTGCTCGGCGGCGTGCCGCTGATGCTCGGAAACGGCACCGGCTCGGAGATCCGCCAGCCGCTCGGCTACGCCATGGTCGGCGGCCTGATCGTCAGCCAGATGCTGACCCTGTTCACGACGCCGGTGGTCTATCTCTATCTCGACAAGGTCAACAACGCCTTCTCGCGCTGGGGCCGCACCCACATCGAGCACGAGCCCGATACGGCAGCAGCCGGCCCGGTCAAGGAAGCGGCGGAATAGTCCGCCGCGCGCTCGCTCACGGCCCATCGCGGCCCGTTCCACGCCGTCTGCAGCCGGTGGCCGTCCTGGCCCAGCCCTACTGGCAGCACGGCGCAGCCGGTGCGAAACCCCGTTGGAAATCCGTCATTCAGCGGCTTGCCAAAGCCTCGGACATGCGGGTAGAAGGACGCGTCGCTGGCCGCGCTGCTTCGCAGACCGGCTCGCAGAACGGTGCCAGACAGTTCGGCAATTGGTTGAAACTGCTCGGCATTCCGTTGGGGAATGGTGTAACGGTAGCACAACAGACTCTGACTCTGTTTGTCTTGGTTCGAATCCAGGTTCCCCAGCCATCCGATAAGCCATTGAAATTGTGTACTTATTCGGCCTGACATTGCTAGGATTTCGGCTGCTTCTGTGTTGCGCCTGTTGCGCAAAAATTATGTGCGAATTCAATGGGTCAAGTGCACTCAAGGCGGCTCGGCGCGACACGGGGCGCGACATCGAGCCCTATCTTTCGAGAGCACTTGCTTTCAGACTGCTTCCTAATTGAGTCGTGACCGTCGAACGATTGGGGGAACACCCGATGGCTCAGAACGCCAGGCTGAAAATCATTCTCGAAAAGCAAGATGCCGCCGACCGGGCACAGGTGGCCGAATTGGCGCGGCAGGCCGCGGAAGAAAGCCGCGCCAGAGCATCGCGAAGTCGGATTTTGGGCGAATGGCGGCATCTATGCGGCGTGCTGGCACAGACCATCGAGATAGCGAACAACGCGATGACCGGTGACAGGAAGCTTTACCTTCAACATTGGAGACCCTTTGCCGAAGATCTACTGGCCGAGGTCATCCTGATGTTTGAGGATAACTATCCTGACGACGTTGAGCAGAAATGCATGGCGGTCGTCAATCTAGATGGCACGGTTTTCGTGTCGCTCAAACCGCAGAACAAGGAATATCGTTTAGACATCTCCACCGTTTCGATCGAGCAAATCGAGAGCATCGTGTACGACTTCATCGAATTGAACATTTAGATCAAAACCGATGAGTGGCTTCAGTTAAGGCATCACAATCGGCTACCGATACACTCCGCAGCAGCACATGCGAAATGAAGGAGCCGCGCGCTTCCGGCTCGCTCAATTATCGCCGGCCGCGGGCGGCGCTCAAATCCGCAATTCCTCTTGATGCGTCCGCGGCCCCGACGTCGCCCACCAAATGCCGTAGCTGACGGCCAGCACAATATCATCGTGCTTCCCTGCTCTCGCCGACCATGTGTTGGTGCCTGATGCTGTGACATGCCGCTGAAAGTCACGCAACTCGTCGCGTAACGATTCCGCTTCGGTTAGCTCCGCTGCAACATGCAGCTCTTTCGAGTGCATGGCGGCTTCCAATTTCGAAATCAGGATGGTTTTAGCCACTCGATGGACGTTCCCGTCCCGCGACTGTTCTGCTCCAGCAGTGATTTGCAGTCGGATCGGCCGCAGGCCGTTTGCTTCCATCAAGTCGACGACGCCCGCACCGACGCCGCTTTGGTCAATCACCAACTTGGCCCCAACGCTTCTCAGCGGTTCGCGGTGCATCAGCTCACCTATCGCATGTGCTTGCGAAACGTAGTTCATACCGAGTGGGAGTCGCTTCAAGTGCAACAAATCGAAGCGCTGCAATGATCTCTCGCGCCACACGCCGGCGGCATCGTTCACCACCCAATCGTCTGTACCCTTGACGGTGTGATGGATGATGCCAATGGCGGTGTTGTCGATCGATTTACCAAGGTCTACGCCTACGACCCACGCATCCACCTTGCGCGCGGGAATTCGACGGTAGTCAGATCGCATCAAGCCCATAGTGGTCGAAGCTCCTTGTCAAAAATGCCGTCAATAATTTCATTCGGGAAAGCGGCTTCCTGTTCGTCCAAAAACTCGAGGCCATACTCGGTCCGAAAAGCCGTTTCGCCGAGCGCCTTCCGTTCGGCGGCCAGAAACTCCGACGTGAGCCGCGGGCACATGTCTGGCGTGACGCGGATCTTTTCGAAATCGGACTCTGGATCCGTCCAGCCTTCGTAGAACCACCCCCGTTTCGCCGCGCCTGTTGTGAGGCCGATCAATTGGCCGCGTGGATGCACTGCCAGCATAGGACGAACGGCCGCATAGATTGCATCAGAGACGCGGGCACCTTCATCGATCAGAACCAGCCGGACCCGGGCGATGCCGCGCACGTTGTCCGCTTCGCCCGGCAGGCCGATGATACGCGACCCATTGGGGAGCTCGATGCGCTGCACTGCATCGTTTGCCAGTTCGGCGCCAGGCAGATGCAAATAACGGTTCTTCGATCGCCGAATAAATTCCGAGCTGATGCGTTGCGCCGGGCTGATGACCACAATCGTTTCGCCCGGCTCGGTGTGCGCCACTTGGTTGGCGAGCAGGACGCACGTTTCGGTCTTGCCAGCCTGACGACATGCCAGGATGAGCCCGCGGCGTGGCGGCCGGCGCAGGAAGTCTTGCTGCCATCGGTCCGGATGGACGCCAGAGTCCTCAGCGAACGCGACCGGGTCGCAGGCGTAAGCCAGGTCTCGCGCCATCAGGGACAAGGTGTCGCCTCCGGCAACGGCACGGGGCACGACGGGGAATTCGGCTTCGCCTCGATGGCCACGGGCTTGCTTGCCGCCCTGGTGATGTCATCGGCCGCCTGCGTCTCGATGCCGGCGAGCGCCCGCCCTACGGCTATGCGTGCCTCAGGGAACGGCGCCAGCGCTCGCAAAAGCACCTCGCGGAGGCGCAGGTAATCCGGATGCGTCAAGATGTGCTGGTGCCGAGTCTCGTGGACGTTGACCAGCACACCGAGCAGTTTCGAGACGAGCTGCAGGTTATTCGTGATTGCACCTTCGCCGCGGATGGCCGCGCCCGGATCCCCGATCGCCACGGCAAGTTCGATATGGCTCGCTAGGCGCGCGCGCTGGTGCACCAAGTGATGTAGTAGACCCTCCCCCTCGCTCACCTTGAGCGCCTCTAGGTCGACGGCGCTCGGATGTAGCGCATGCTGGACAGCGGCTTTCATTTGGGGCGACAGATGCGATTTCCCATGTCTCTGCACGCTATCCGGCGAGATGTTGAATCGCTTACCGATCGCGTCGTGACCGAGGCCATGCGCCAGCGCGACGTCCACGCTGTGACGATGTGGGCTGTTGCAGACTTGGCAGGCGCCGGGGCCGGTCTTTGCCATGGGTTCGCTTTCAGACAGCGCGAAAAGCGCCCTTGACCCGCATCACCGGCCAAGGGCGCAACATAGGCGCTACACGCTATGGAATATGTCGTTAATTCAGTGCCTTATGGTACGAGTAGAAGATTAACAATCCGCTAATCACGCGATGACACTACCCAACGCGAGCGCGAAGGCACCGGAAAAGCGGCGCGGATTAGTAACCGTCTCGCGATCGATCGCTTCCCATGGCCGCCGTGTCTCCTCACGATGTCCGGGCGTGCTGGGCGCAGTGGGCGCGGTTTCTCATGTGTCTATATTTCTCCTGCTCTCCTCTCCGCTTCTTCCTATTTTCCCTGTCTACACATTTGTGAACTCTGACTCTGACAACATGACAAACCGCGCCCACCGTGCCCAGCACGCCCGGGCTTACTGCCTTAAGGGCATCGGAGGCGGTGACGCGGCGTTCGCGCTAAGCGTTCTTGCCGCTGCTAAGCGCAACGATTCGCTCAGTTCCTGCCGCACGTAGATTTGCACCTTGCCTCCAGGCGTGCGCCACCTGCCGCCGCTGTCCCGAGCGTCCGGGTTCGTGACGGCGACGTAGCCGCACTCGGCGAGCCGCTTCGGAATAGAGCGCCGCAGCTTGGCGTCCTCGAACAGCAACCGGAGTTGACTGTCCCCGGGCGTCCGTGATCGGACCATTGCAAGCGTAAGCGCGTCGGGCTTGCCCATGCTTTCGATTACGTCGGAGAGGTCGCCGCTCTCCGGCGCCATGCCTGCCGCCACGACCATATGCCAGGCTGCCGTTTTCGGCGGGGGTGCTTTTGCGTTGAATGCGCTCAGGTCCAGGTTGGCCAGGTAGTGAGCAATCGCCTCGTTGCCGCCGTTCTCGAACCACGCGTTGATCTCGTCCCAATAGGCCGGGGAAAAATCATCCTGCGTCCGGGTGGAAACGCAGACGAAGTGCCGACGGTCGTCGGGTGCGAGGTAAAGGGCGTCGAGGTGATTCGATGTCATGACCACGCCGCACACGTTCACCGCCGCATACTGCGGAACGTGCTTGGTGTTGATCCGGTGCGTTTCGGGCGGGTTGGTGATGACATCCTTGGTGGCGTCATAGAAACCGTAGCGGGACTCGCCCCCGAGGTCGTGGACCTCGTTAATTCGGAGAATCACCGACTGCAGATAGTCGTTCCACTCCGAATTAAAGAAGGTATTGGCGGTAATCTGCTTGAAATTGTTCGAACCGATCGCGGAAATTGCGGGCTTCAGAATGGTGTCTTTTCCGATGCCCTGTGACCCGATCAAAACGAGCGCGTGGTTCACCTTGTCGCCGGGCCGCTGCACACGGTGCGCAAGCCAGCGGACAATGTGATCGGCCTCGCCGAGATAGATGGTGCGGATGTGGTCTAGCCACCTGGAAACGTCGCCCTCGACGTGCGCGATGTGGGGCGCAACGTAGCGATTGAAGGTTTTATCGCCCGGGCTGCGGATCCATCCGTCGATCGTCAGAACCTTGTCCTCGATAATTTTCGGTTCGCCGGGCGCCCAACCCATCGACTTAACGAAGCGATGCTGCGACAGCCACGTGGTCGCCAGGGTGCCCGGTCCCTCCGTTCTCATCGCATCCTTGACGCGGCCAATATGCTTGTCGACGCTGCTCGCGCTGAACAGCTCACCCGTCCGCTCGTAGATCATTTTTCCAGACGGCAGGTGAGCCCAATAGTCGTTGAGGGCTTGCGCCTGGTTGATCGGCAGTTCGGGATGATCCGGCAGCGGCCCGAGCACGGCCGCCTCGTATTGCTCGCGCTCGCGCCGAAGGCGATCAACGATCTCTGCCGGGATGTTCTGGTTCGGAAATGGGACCCCGGTCCTGAGTGTCTTCCCTAGGTGCTCGTGAAACCGGCGCTCCGACCAGCGTTCAACCTTCTTTGCATCCCTCCACGGTCGACCGTCCGCAAGCCATTTGGCATAACCGGCATCGTCGAGTTCAAAAAAGAGTTGCAGCCGCTGCCGGCGCCGCTCGCTGCGGGCATCCCATTCCGCCTGATCTCTGGCACGCTTGGCGCCGACCTTCGCCGCGAGCTCGTTCAGGATCGCTTCCGTTCTGTCCGAAGCATCTCCACATGGCTCATAGCCACGCTCGCGCTCGTCGTGCATCACGTCGACGATCAGGGAGTCAGTCCAGTGCTTTGGCCGATCGTACAATTGCCACTGGTCAACTAGAGCTGCTTCGTATTGCTCCATCGTCACGGGCTTGTGGACGCCGGGAATGTGGCAAGGCGGTTCGTACGTGAGCATGAGGTCGCGCCAGATGCCGAAGCCTCGCGCGTTTGGCCAGAACCGATGAATGTCCCATCCGAGGACCAGCGGCGGCGAGATCTCCGGTTCAGTGCAGCCGGCCCACCACTCTACCAGATCGTGAAAAGCCTCAATGCTCAGGGGCGCGGCAAGGCGGTCGGCTTCGTCAATTTCTACGAACACTACTTAGGACTCCTCGGTTGTTAGGAGCCCCGATGCGAAATCCGATTGCACAAACGCGGAAATGTGCTAGATGAACGGCGCCAACCAGTTCAAAGCGCATTCCGCGGCCCTGCGATCGAGATCATCGGTCCGGGGCCGTTTCGTCTAATCTGGTGCAGTCATAACGGGCCCCATTGCCTTAGCCGCCATCTCAATGGCGAAGATTTCCAGCTCGGCGATTTGCTCGAGACACGGCCCGCCGTGGTCGCCATCGTCGTTGCGAAACACGAGCGCGGTCATCGCGTCTCCGTGTCGGCACAAGTTGATAAAGATCCGTCCGCCGTGGTCGTAAAATCGGATAACCGCGCGCGGCCAGCCTTCACCTTTCCACGCTGCGTATGCGCCACTGCGTATGTCGGCGATGAGCGCTTCGATCGCGTCGCCGAATGTCGGTTCGCGTGTGACTGTTAGGCACTCGGTCGTTGCGTCAACGCGGGATTCCTCAAGACGTACCGCCGCCCTGGCAGTCCTCACAACGTTGAGCGGGTCAGGGCCTTTTCGCCCTGTCGAGGGTGTTGCGCAGAGCGCGATGATCAGATTGGCGATCTCAGCGGCGGTTGGCTCAACAGCGCCCGGCCCCTGCTTGCCGCGCCGAAAAACTGTCTCATCCTTGCGAAGCCGCTGGATGTAGGTAGTGATCGTCGGCACTGGGATGCCCAAGAGCCGACTCAGAATCTCGACGTAAACGGTCGTGGTCGCCATAGGCGCACAATATATGAATATCACATATTGTCAAGAGATGGCGCCTATTCTCGGTCTTTCGCCCCGGCCCGAGCCTTCAGCCCGATGTCGATCAGTTGCCGGATAGCGTCCGATACGTTCGGAATTGGCTTCTGCTTAGCGCGCCACGTCTCGATGGCTTCCATCATTTCGTTCGTGAAGCCGATCACCTTCTTAACCGGCAGGATTTCAGGACGCGGCATCGGTACTCCTCACAAATAACGCATATGCCTTATTGACACGAACTAATATCGCATATACGTTATTTCCAACTTCAACGCAAGGTAATTAGGAGCCACCCAATGCTTCAGTCGTTCGAGTTCGATGCTCTGCCGAATGCTCAGTTCGCAAACGTGGCCGCGGTCTGCGACCTTGCCGGCGAAGCGATCCGATACGAATCAGCGGTCACCAAGTTCGAGACAGCGGTTCAGCCGGCAACGATTCGGGCCAACATCGCCGTGATGCGCCGGGCCGGCCATTCGATCTCCGCGGCGGACCTTCGCGAATGTGCTCGGTTCGAGCTTGCGGAGGCGCTGACCGAGATCGGTTACGATGACCGCGCGATCGAATGGCACGTCAAGCATCCGGGTCGACGCGAGCGCCGCGCATACGTCGCCTGATCAGGTCCGCCGCTGGCCGCGCTTGCGAGGTGGTGGTTCAGCCACCTCGCGAGTCGCATACGCCTTCTCGCGCTCATCTTTTTCAACTCGTCGTCTCTCTTTGTGCTCGCGCAGCTTGCCGTCAAGTATCTGCTCAAGACAGATGCTGGCTAGGTCGCTTTCGGTCAGCCCAAGCGAGTTAGGAACGGCGGGCGATCGCTCCGGCCCGCGCGAAGGCTTTGCCACCCGGCAATTGACCTTCACGGCCTCCATCACGTTTGCCGCGGTTGTCAGGAGTTTCTTTCCCGGCCGATAGCAGACCAGTTTCCCCGCTCGATGCATGCGCTTCAAGGTGCCCGCGTCGGCGCCGGGGATGAGCTTGGCCGCTTCGTCAAGGTCGATAAGCGCGTGGTCGTCGGTCATCGCGGACGCCGCGCTTTTCGAGCGTCATATTGTCGTTCCCATTCCCTTTCGGCCTCCCTCTGCGCCTTCCATTCCGCGAGCGTCATTTCTTGAGATTCAGCGCCTGTCGACTGAGCCGAAATCCCGGACGCCCTGTCGAGCGCAAGGTCGATCGCCTTGCGGTCCCATCGGCGTGTGCTCGGCAATGGTGGCGGCATGATCCCGGTCGCGACCCACTTTGACCAGGTGGCCGGCGTAATTCCGCAATATGCCGCGGCTTGGCGCCCACTCATCAGGCGAGGTTCGGGATCACTCATGCGGCACTCGTTAGCACATTCGCCGCGGTCGGGCCGTAGACAATCAACATAACTAATTCTTTGCACTGAAAATCGCTGCAACGCACGCTTATGTAATTAGTTTACATACAAGAATCTTTGGAACTTCGTTCTCTTGATCTCGCAGGGACACCACGCTTCGATGCGCGCGTGCAACCTGGAGACTGAGCGTGCGCGACAGAACAAAGTTCGCTCTCGGTGCAAGTGCTGTTGCGGCTCTGCTACTTGGCACGCCAAGCGGGTCCGCCCGGGTGGTTGTTATTTATTAACGATCCCTCGAAACCGGGAGGGACATACGATGGACGAAGCCGAACAGATTGCTCGAGCCGAATGCGCTGCGGCAGGGCTGGACCCGGACGAAAAAGTCTTCGTACAAGCTTGGGATCCGTCACCAGATTGCGAACCCGTCATTCATCCGGGCTCATGTGTGATCCGGGGCGTAAATCGCCCACGTTGGCGCTCCTACCTTACTTGTTAGACGAACGGCGAGCCGTAGGCTGCGAGCGCCGTTTTCCATGCGGCGGCGAAAGCGGCGCCGCCGGTCGTGCTCCAATGCGTATTGTCTGACTGCCGGTTTGCTCCAGTCAGGGAGTCGCCGTTCGGCCCGGCCCATACGCCATTGCTGCGATTGACCAAGGCCGCCTGCGCGGCGGTCACGTTGGAATCGGTCAGCGAGTTGATATAGCTCATCTGAGCTATGAAGATCGGCGTTGTTGGCCAGAAGCCCCGGCACGTCGAAATCATGCTGTTGCCGCTGGTGGTGTAGGCGGCCTGCGAAGTGTGCCCGTTGTCGCTTTCGCCCTGGCAATACAGAACAGCAGAAGGACTCAATCCCGCAACTGTAAGTCGGTTCGCCATGACGCCAATTCGTGGGTTGTTGGATCCGCCAACAGCCCAATCGGCGACGTATGATCCACCGACACCCATTGTCGCTACGATCACGTTGACCGCAACACCGTCGGTGATCATGCTGTCCGCTAGGATGCCGGGCCAATTGCCGTTGGGCCACTTGTTGGGCAACCCGAAATCAACGTTGCCGGTGCACCCGAGCAACGGATCAATCGGCTTTCCGACTGGCGCCCGGTATGTCCCGCCGTCGCAGAAGTTGAAATTCAGCACGCCGATTCGATTTGTCGGCGTGTATAGCGCCGGCATAACGTTGGTACCGTTCGACTGCGAAATGACCACCAGAACGAGGGTCTTTCCGCTCAGCGTCGAGAGATCGACGAGTTCCTTTCCGTTTGGATTATTCCAATCGGGGAAATAGTTGATATTCGGATTGCCTGCAACGAACGGTGCGAGCACGGCCAATGAATTCGGGTCGTTGCTCGGTCGGCTGATAGCTTGCGCGATAGATGGAACGAACATCTTAGTTCGACACCGTTCCAATAATTCCCGCGATGTTGTTTGCAGACGTCGCAAGCCACGTCTGCGTATTGCTGCCTCCGCCGAATTCAAGCCACGTCACTTTATGGCGGCCGATACCGGGGTATCCGTTGTACGTGGCTGTCGTCGGAACGTAGATCGTGCCGGACAGGTTTGCAATCTGCACCAGTTGGGCAGAGTTGCCGGATGTGCTGTCAATTCCGATTCCAACGTTGACGTTGTTCACTCCGGTGTTGTTGACAACCAGCGACTGCACATGTGCCCAAATTGGACGCGACACGCACACCATATATTCGAACTGGTTTGCAGCGTTGTTGTTGGCCTGCCTGTAGGATGCGGTGCTATAAGTCCAAGACCCCGCCGGGTCCGTCGCATACATAAAACGCGGGACTTCATTGTAGCGGTTGGACAGAAAGCGCTTACTGTGACTGTCTTCAGTTTGGCCGGTTGTACCGATCGTTTGGAATGACCCGATCAATCGACGCGACGGATCGCCGCTCTTGACGTCGATTCCATCCTGTTTCGTGATTGCGGTTGCGCGCGTCGTGTCGTTGGTCCAAGCGAGAGTTTCGAGCCCGATCGTGCTGCCGGTGTCGTAAGCGAAAACGTCGAACGCTTGGTTGGCCGTTGCACCGCTCAACGACAACGACGGCTCGGTGAACTTGCGCAGCACCCATCGACCAGTCGACGGCTCGAAAACGGCGAGCACGTCGCCCTTGGCTTGCCCGTAATAGAGCGTTGTTGCACTGGTCACATCTGCGCTGGTCTCGGCGACACCCGACGTCAGACTCAGACGCCCTTGCGGTTCCGGAAAGAGCGACATGCCGCCCGGAATGAACGGCACACCGTCGGCGCGGCTGATCCACATCACCAGCCAAGTGCCGTCGCCGATCGGAAGCAGGCGGCACGAGTCGCCGGGCGAAAACGTGTAGCTCGCCCCGCCGGGCATGATCAACCACCTGGCGGAATGAACGAAGGTCGGCCGACCGGTCATGTAGAGATCGATAGGCGGACCCTTCGGCCAGGCTGGCAGGGTGCGCACGGTTCCGGTGCCTTCAACAGCGTAAACGTCGCCAGCCTTGTGGAGGGGCAATTCCGACATAGAGGAGAGCACACCACCAAAGCGGTGCATCGGTGGTGGGTTCGAGCTGGCCGGAAGCGACGAAACCATGTTGGTCATGTGAGATAGAATCCTTCGATTCAGGGCTGTACGATTTCCGCCACCGGCTTGCCGCCGTTACCGAGATAGCTCACGAATTCGACAAAGGGGGCCGTGAGATTGACCAGGCCAGCGCGGTAAACCATGTCCTCGACTTCGGACGGCTTCTTTCCCAGTCCAGCCGCCGCAACCGCGGTGTAGATGTCATGATCCAGCATTCCGAGACGCGCGAGCGCGCCGTTGTAGCTGCCTGCCACTGCATTGATCGTCTTTGCCGCGGCGAGACTGCAGCGAAGCGTTCCGATCGGCGTATCAACTTCACCATTGCTCTTGTCGGCCATCGTCCAATCTTTCGGTGTTAGAGTTGCCGCGTTTTGCGGGCGTTTGTGACGGTTGAGACGATTCTGCTTGGCAACTCCGCTTTGAGCTGCGCAAGCTCATTTTTTACGCGCTCGAGGCCGTCCTTGTCGGCTCCGCGCGCATCTATGGAAACCGTCACAGGCGCATTCACGGTGCCGCCTTCCCGACCACCGAATGGCAGCCGGCGCACGCCGCCGCCCGCGTCCAGGGATCCCCCATCAGCGAAGCCGGGCAGGTAGGGACGGGAGATATGGTTCGGGATCACCGTCACGCTGTTGTTGCGGTTGACCTTGATCAATTCCGGTCCGCGCTCGCCGACCACGCCCCAACCCGGGCCGAATGTGCCGCCGTTGGCCGCCTTGAAACCGACTGTCGGCATGACATAATCGCCGACATTGATCGATCCCATCGTCGTACCACTGTCACCGCCGCCGATGCCGAGCAAGCTCAATAAGCCGCCGCCGGAGCCGCCTAGCGCCGACGCGAACAGTTTGTCGGCCGCCATCTGCGCAAGCTTGTCAGCGATCGTGCCGAGCGCGTTAAGGCCGGCGCTCTTGAATGCATCCCATGCGTTCGCACCCTGGCGAATCTGTTGCCCGAACTGCGCGAAGAAATTGCGGTTGACGCCCATTCCCTCGACGAGCGCGGAGTCGAGTTGCTTGCGTGCGTTGCCGACCTCATTCAAAGCAGATTGAAACTGCGGCAGGAGCGAACCGGCGACTCTGGCTTGCTCGGCGAGGTCTTCCATTTGCTTAGCCGCATAGTTGTTGGCGGCTGCGAACTCCTCGACGTTCCTCGGATCCAAGAGTCCGCGATCGACGAGCGATTGCATGTTGTCGCGAAGCGCCTTGGTCACTTCACTGACTCGGAAAATACCCATGCTGGCCATTTCACGACTCCGGTGACATGCGAAAGCCGATGCGATCCTCGCACCAGGTGTGCAGCGTTCGTTGCTCAATCCTATCCGGCGTTATGACGGTCAGCTCGGCGGAGCCGCCGACGCGCGGATATCCATCTTCCGCGAGGATCTGGCGCTGCTCTTTGATGATCTGCTCGAGTTTGGCGGCGATCACCTCCGGAGCGTCATCCGGATCCGGCTCGATGAAGCCAGGCGCCGACGGGCCAATGAGGCTTCCACCGACCGGGTAGAACAAATACGGAGGCCAACCGTTGCCGAGACTGTCGTTTCCGCCGGGCGTGCGGATGAAGAATATTGCGGGACGGCCTGCGACAAAGCTCGTCAGAATCAATTCGAACGGCCTGTCGAGGCGATGCTGGTCGACGATCAGCGGCAGCTCTTGCGAAGTGATGGCAAAAAGCTCTTTGAATGAGCCGCCTCGGTTGATCAATTCACGCGTGGCAACATCTATGCCAAAGCTGTTGCCGCGACCCGTGATCGCAGCGGACCACTCAGGAACAGGACGCACCTTCGAAGCGAAGCCGCGGACAAAACCAGCATCGTCGTAGCTCGCCGTGTCCGTCACCATCACAATGGTGTTGTGCTTGGCGGACCCGAAGATATTGACCGCAGTCATCGGACTGCCTCCAGCGCCATCTTGAGCTTGAGGTCTACTTCGATGACCGCGCGATAAAACGCCTCGAGATGGCCATCTGCTTCGCAGGAGTCTTTGACGTCGCGAAACCGCTCGATCGCGGCCTCGTGCGCCTGTTCGACGTCCGACGCGTCGCCGGCTGCCACGGCGCGGAGCGCCGCAGCCTCAAAGTCGAGCACGATCCGGCGGAGGGCGGGCGTGGTCATTGCAGGTTGATCGCGGCAACTTCCGCGCGCGCTTCGGCTAGAATTTTGTCGAATGGATGTGGGCCTGGCGTCGCGGACTGTGACTTTAACGGTCTTGGCGCGGCGAGCGCTTCGGCCGCGGCTTTCGCTTCTGCCGGCGCCTGTTCCGCGAGCCAGGAGTCGATCGACTGCGGGCGAATTCCGGCAGCATCGGCGAGCGCATTTGACGCGATTGCAACAGCCGTTTCGAGCACTTCGGCGAGCACTTCTTGCTCGGCGATTTCGCGCATCTGTGGTGCGGCAGTCTTGTTCAGATGCTGGCTGAGGATGTGCCCGCGGACTTCGTCCGTCAGTCCGCTGAGCGCAGCCGGTCCTTCGAAAATGGCTTCGAGCATCGATGGATTCTGCTCCGCAAGCCGTGCTATCTCGGCCACCGGTTTGCCGCGGAGAAATTGGCGGAGATCGAGGCGAAGCATCGCCGATGCGACGTCCTTATGATCGGTCACCCGTGGCGTCAATGCGTCGCGCTGCCTTTGAATATCGCGGCGGGCGAGCGCGGCGGCCGACTTGGCTTTGATCACGTCGGGCGCAAAGCTCGGCGCGACATCCCGAACCTTGGCGGTGCGACCCGTTTCCGACAAATGCTTGTCGGCTTTTGCCTCAGCACACTTCTCATTGAGTTTGTTAGGAACGCTGAGGGCCCTTTCAAAGTGAGGCAGAAGGTGCTTGGCGTTTTTCGCGTCGTTGTGGCGGCCGAAACGAAGCATGAGTTCATCGACGATGGTCGTCATGGGGATGCCCTGATGTTGAGAGTTTGCGCTGATGTTGATTGTCAACATCACGCCGCGACGATGAAACTGGCGAGAAAGGTAGGAACGTGCATGCCCCAGCGACCGGCGACCTTCTTTGCGCCAGGTACGCGGTTCTGTTCGAGCATGAACCAAGTCGCTTCTTTGGAGCGCCCGAGATACTTGCCGATGGCAGCGGCGCCCCACACGAAATCGTCGGGTACAGCGGCGAGATTGGCGGAGGTGTCGGTTTTCAAAGCGAGACTCCATCGGGGCTCGCTGCTGGCACAAAAAAGGCCGAGGCGAGCACGGGTGTGCTGTTCGCTCTCGACCATCCCGGCCGTTCAGGTTTCACCGAAGCGCTAGGGCATCACGCCCATCGTTGCCATCCCGGCAAACGCTCGACTACTCGCTTAGAAACTAAAAAACTAGTGCCCGATATTGCACGCTAATGATTAACTAAACGTTACCTTATCCGAACTTGCCCTCTGCTGCAGCCAATTCAGCGGAATCATCAGCACGCGGAAACAGGTGTCCGTATCGATCGGCCGTGATTGCGATGTTAGAGTGACCGAGCCGCTCACTCACGATCTTGAGGGGCAGTTCTAACCCGCCGTCCACCTTGCGATTTATGCACCAGCTCGCAAAGAAATGGCGGAGCGCGTGCAAGCCTGTATACTTTGCCGTGAGTACCGGATTCCCGCCCTCATCCCGAGTAGGTTTTCCCGTCTTGTCGGTCGCAGGGGCCGTTATTCCGGCAGCTATCATCGTTGGGATCAGTCCGCGTGTGATGATATTGGCGTGAAACTCGACTTTGCCGAGCCCGTTCGGAAAGACAAAATGCTGTGCCTCATTAGAATCGCGCGGACACTTCAACTTCCATTCCTTGAGCACGCGTAGCGTAGTGGGAGGGATCGGGATAGTGCGATCGCCAGACTCCGACTTGGGCCGACCGATTTCGTTATAGGCATCGGCCCTCTGGTGGACGCGAAGTTCGCCCTTTTTCAAGTCGACGTCTTGCCAACGAAGGCCCCGCAACTCTGAAGCACGCAAGCCGCAGCGAATCGCGACTAACAGAAAGGGTCGCCACCGGGCATCGGCAGCCCGCAGCAGCGCTTCGACTTCCAATGGCGTGGGAATGTCCACACCGAGTTTCAGTTTTCCCTTGGCGCGCCGTTCGGCCCTGCGCTCTTTGCCTCGCTTCCGGTTTGCCTTGAGGCTCCGCACCACGTTCTGTCCCACGTGGCCGCGCTCTTGTGCGTCGGCGAGCAGGGAGCCGAGCGAACCGGTGACGCGCTTGACCATGTCTGCGGACCTTACAGAGGCTTCCGATCGGCCAGGGGCTGGGGCTCCCTTCCGAAGCTTGTCCTGCCAGTCGCGCACGGTGGCCACGGTCAGGGCGGAGAGCTTCAGACCGCCAAGGTAGGGGTTAATATGGTCCCGCAAATGCTGCTCATACCCGTCCCGAGTGGTGCGCTCAAGATCCGCGCAGGCGTCGATCCAATTGCGGCCGGCCTCGGCGACCGTCGGGCTCTTCGAGGCGGGAACGTGCGTGCCTTTACCGAGGTCGACCCGGACCTGGGCATGAAACGCCTCTGCATCCTTCTTGCGATCAAACGTCTTGATCACGCGCTTACGTTTGCCACGCTTGTCCAGTTCGGGAATGGAATATTGCACCACGTAGGCTTCGCGCTCCTCGCCCGCCGATGTGGTCCATGCACGTTTTCTGACTGACATCCGCCCCGCTGCTCCCGCTTGACAAGAATGGAGTATACACGAGACGCAACAAGGGCGCAACATAACGCGAGATTTATGAATGATTTCAGTGATAAATCAAAGACTCTGACTCTGTTTGTCTTGGTTCGAATCCAGGTTCCCCAGCCAGTTTGATTCTGCTCCGCCCCGTTGCAGGGCGTCGATCCGGGTGACTTCGGTCTCCTCCGCGATGCCCCCATCGTCACGGCCAGCCCGCCCAGACACGGCGCTCCGCCGCGCGGACGTGCGCAACGCCGCGGATGGCGCTGCACGTCAACGGCCAGCGAAGAGCCGCCGTCCGTATCCGGGCTCATCGTGAGCCTGCAACTTCACAATCTGCAACTAACACGGCCCGGAGATCACGCCCGGCACAGCCGCGCGCCTATCCGTCGTTCCACCCAGCTGAGGTAAGCCTCCGACCGCGCCATGACCTCGGCGCGGGACAGTCCGAACTGCTCCAGCGTGTAGACGTGCTTGAAGCGGCGGCTGGCGGCGTCCGCCTTCAGGTGCCGCCGCATCAGGGTCTCGAATGCGGCCGTATAGTCGTAGCCGAACCTGGCATAGATCGCGCGGACGGTCCCGATCGGATCCTTGACGACGTCGTCGAACACGACGTCGGCGAAGCAGTCCGAAGGCGCCTCCGCGTCGGCCTGCATCATCCCGTCCATCGACTGTTCGAACAGCTCCAGCATCCGTCGACCGAGGTCGTGGAAATCGCTGCGCGCCGTGTAGGGCATCTGCAGATGGGCGATCAGGCTGGCGAGGGCCGGAATGATCTGGCAGGGATCGCGGTGCAGCCGCACGATCCGCGCATCCGGAAAGACCTTGAACAGCACCGGAAGAAAGTGGGCATGGGCCAGCGACTTGCTGACCCAGTGCCCGCCGCGATGAAACAATTGCAGGTGCTGAACCTGACGCCGGTAGCCCGCATAGAGCTGCTGCAGCCGGGACGGGCCGAGCGTCCGGAACCATCGCCAATAGTCCGGCGACCTGAGCCCGAGGATCATGTGCTGCGGGCCATGCCACATCATGTGCTGGCACTCCTCGGGGGCCTGCACGGCGAACTCGTGGATCTTGTGCAGGTCCGGCATCACGGCTGCGCGGAAATCGGATTGCGAGCGCACCCGGCCGATCCGCGGGTCGGTGACAGCGGTCTCCGGCCGCGGCGGCGGCGACGGCTCCTGCAGCTCCCACAGCCGCGGTGCGCGCGCCTGCGGATCGAGGGCGAGCAGATGATGCAGGAACGTGCTTCCCGTGCGGCCGAAACTGACCAGAAACAGCGGCTTCGCCACGGGGACGTCGACGATGTCGGGGTAGTCGGCCAGATCCTGCTCGAACTGAACGTAGCGTTCGATCCAGCCATAGATGTAGTGGCTGGCCATGTACCTGCCGAGATCGTCATAGAACGGGTCCCGCGCGACCGAGTCCGCAAGCCGCCTGATCCCTTCGACATGAAGCTCGGCGGACGCGCCCAGCGACACCGGACCGACGCGGCTCTGCGCCAGCTCCAGGAACTGATCGACGTCCAGCAAATCCCTCGCGCCGAGCTCGCGGTCCAGCGACAGCAGCATGGTGAGCAGCTGTGCCGCCTTGGGCGAGCGCCGCTCGGGAGCGACGACGATCGTCTCGTCGGGATCGGCTGTCCCGCGACGCATGGGCATGATTCCTCGTTTCGGCCAATCCGCGCAGGCTAGCCAACCGGGCGTTCGATCACAACAAAGCCAGCGTCGGCTTGATCGATCGCAGGGCACGCTGCCGGCGAAGACTTGAAGCTTGGGCGTCGTGCCGGATGGATCGGAGCCTGCGGTCACCGCCGGCCCGGGATCTCTCACCTGCAGGCGCGACGGCGCCGAACTGTGCTCGCGATCACGCCGGATTAACCCGCCATTCACCACGATCCCGATGCCACCGGAACGATACAAATTGCATCAACTTGTCCGGTTGAGGGAGACGGGACATGACCAGGCTGCAGGATCTCGAAGACCAGATCGAACGCGCCGAACGGCTCGAGCGCAGCATCGGCGACATGCTGACGATCGAGCGGCTGCGACAGTTCGCGGCCGAATGCCGGCGCGAGGCCGAGCGGCTGTCGCATCGTCGCCACCGCGCGGCGTGAACGTCACCGACGCGGCGCCCCGGCGAACACCGCGCTACGTCGATGTCGGAATCGCCTCGGACGCGAGCCGCAGACATCGCTCGAAGGCGGAGAGGTCGTGGAACGGGTCAGCGCCTCGTCCCGAACCACGCACGATCGGGTAGCCACCGTGCTCGACGACGGACCATTCGATCATCAAATTGTCGGAGTTGCCGAAATCCTCGACCGTCAGCCCATTCGCATCGCGCATTGGGCCCGACTGCGAATCGGTCGTCTCCTTCGAGGAGGCGCGGACGCGCTCCGCATATGGGGAACCATCGTTCGTGTACGCGAACACCCGCTTTCCCAATCCGACCATGAGACCCAACTCGAAAACCGTTCCCGCGTCCGCGCTCGGGCCGCGAAACGGAGTGAGATTGAAGATGCCGATGTCGGCCTTCCGCATCATCTCCTCGTTGGCGCGATAGATCAAACGATCTATTCGCTCTCCCCCGCTGGTTGTCGTAATCTCATTGTCGAAGGGGTATAAACCTTCGAACCCATACTGAGAACACAGTTGCTTTTTCTGCCGTCCCATCTGGACGGCGTCGGGCAAGAAGACGTCAGGGCCGGCTAGATAGATCTTTTGCATCGAATTGGCCTACCCGATTTGCTCGTCTCGACGCTAGTCCCGGAGAGCCGGATACGAAACAGAAAATTCCTCGACCAGACGAGATCATCAGTCCATTCGTACCGCGTTGCAGCGGGCCGTCGGAAGCTCTCGCTGAAGGCTCACGTCGAAAGCTCTCGACGCGTTCGCATCTCGTCCACCTGCCGACACACATTGCCGGGCGACACACATTACCTGGCGCCACACATTGCCGGGACGATCGCGATCTTCCGCGACCCCGTCCGAGGCGACCACAACAGCGGAGGACCCATGTCCGAGACACCGGAGCAGAAGCTGGAACGCAGCCGCTTGGTCGATCACTTCAAGCGCGCCTATCAAATCGTCGTCGGCCTTTCGATCACCATAGCCTGCACCAAGCTGTTTCCTGATCAGTTCATCACCTTCCCGCTCGACGCTTCCTTCTGGCTGTTCTGTACGTTCTTCGTCACGGTCGTCCCGATCTTCCACGGCGGCGACCGCTCGCTCGACATCAAATATCTGCACGATCGTCCGGCGGGGTTCGGCGGACACGCCGGATACGTGTGGGACGTCTACATGCTGCTCATCACGGCGATCTTCTTCGTCAAGATTGCCCAGTCGGTGCCCGGCCCCCAGGACACACGATCGACGATCCTATGCTCGCATCGTCAGACCTCTCCACGAAACTTCTATCTTTGGATGGGCTCCATGCTGATCTTCGACGCCATCGTACTGGTGATAGACGGCATCAGGAGGCTGATCGTTGGGGGAAACGAAAATCGCTTTGCCGCCTACATCCCTTGGGTCTTGATGAACGCCACGCTTGGCGCGGTCTGCATCCTTGCAGCCCATCTGCCGTCAACCTGGTCCGCCTCAACTTGGCCCTCTGCGACGATTGCGTTCCTCGTGTTCGTGGTGGCCTTGCTGCGCACGATTCTGGACTATGTCTTGGGGCACGAGTTCTTGTTCCCATGAGCGGAGAATGGTTCGCAACGACAGCGACTCGATCTTAGGTTTGCGACCGTGCCTTTGGGCTCGCGTCCGTTGTCACCAGGACACCAAGCAGGCTGCGAACCAAATCCGGGGCGGCGGATGCGCCCCGCCAATCGTCCGCATGCCCCGGGGAAATGAGCTCGCCCCGGCAAGTCGTCGTCACGGCCGTCCTTATGAAGCGCCAGGTTGCCAGAGCAGTCCTTCGAGACTGTTGGGGCGGTTCATCTTCCGAAGATGCCGCCGACCACGCTGTGCATGGCGCCGCCGATCGCGCCGATGGGGCCGCCGACCCCACGCGAACGGCGGCCACGGCTCTCCGCGCGGCGACTGGCTGGACGGTCGGATTTGCCGGCCACCGTCCCGGCGTCCATCAGGACCTTGTGCTGGGCGGCATCCAGGAAGCCGGTCGAGGGATACCCCCGCTCCTCCTGCCAGCGCGCGATGACGGCACGCGTGGAGTCGTCGAACTTTCCGGTGACCTTGGTGCCGAACCCGAGCCGGGTCAGCCTGCGCTGCACCTCGCGGCGCTTTTTCCCGGTGAGGCCGAGTTGATCCTCGGTCTCGCTGGTCGCTGCCTCCTTGGTCGCATCGCCGGTGGCGACCGACGCATCGGCGGGGGCCGAGGTCTCGGCGGGGGCAGCCGCATCGACGGGTGCCGACGCATTGCGCGGTTTGCTGCTCAGGCCAGCCTCGGCAACGTCAGCGCTGCCGACGATCGCCAGGACGGACAATGCCATGATCAAGGCGCGCATCACCATTCCCCTCGCCCTCAAATCCGCTCGACACGTCGTGCGCAGAGATACACCCCGCCGCCCCGCACACTCAATATCCGGCGGTGCCGCCGCACGTCGTTGCGGATGTAACTGTGGTCCATGGAACACGGTTCCCTCGAACCGAGCCGATTATTGCGCCGCGTTGCGAACCGAGCACGGGATCGGATGCGACCTCGATCGTTTTGCGAAAGATGGTCTGAACGACTCCGAGGGCAGCAGATTCCACCGTCGACCTCAACGGCCCCCCTCGGCCTCCTTCCATGCCGACACGTTCATCGTGGCCAAGAAGGCGCACGTCACGGCGCAGCACGGCTCCAAGGCCAAGCCTCGTTCTGCTCACGCCATGGCCTCGGCTGCTCGAGCACCCCTTCGGCGCCGGCCAACCTTCAGGCCGACGGCGGCCCCTGTGATTGCATGCGGAGCTGCAGCAACCACTGATCCTATAAGCTTGGTGGCTCCGTCATGCCCGGGCTCGTCCCGGGCATCCACGTTGTTCTGAGTGCACCCGACGACGTCGATGGCCCGAGACGAGCCTGGGCATGACGGTTTGAGACAGGCGAGATCAAAACGACGATCGTTGAATGCGGTCGCGCTACGGCATCAAGGGCATCCAGATGCAAATGCCGTCGTCGTGACAGTCGTCGCCAACCGGCGGAGGCCTAATGCGATCGGCCAGTCGCATTGACACGCAATCTCTGATTTGACTACGCGTGCGCCTCATGTCCGTATTCAGCCCATTTCGGACGTGGGCTACGGGGCAAGGGCGGCCGTGACCGGTCGGCTGGTGGCGCAGCCATCCCTTGCCGTATTTCCCGGCGTCGCGGTCGGAAAAATGCCGATTTGCCGTCGCCGCCCCCCTTTTCCTGATGCGGCGGAATACTAATTAATGGGAATGTCAGAGCGGACTAACAAGAGATTCCCGGAAGCTGGAATGAAGGCCGCCGCCACGGTCTCAGCCTACATGCTGAGGGTGGCGAGGCCGCTTTTTTGGCACATCGGGGTGCCGAACGGTGGCCCGCTGCGTGGCGCTTCAACCTTCATCATGCAGTTCGAGGCGCGCCATATAGCTGTTACCGCGGATCATGTCATAGCTCAGTATATCGACGCATTGGCTGCTGACGATCGCACGATTTGTCAAATCGGTGAGTGCCAAGTCTGGCCCGAGAAAACGCTGATCGCGCGGAGCGCTAGGCTCGATATCGCCACTTTCGAGATTGATCCAGCAAAGCTGCCCGAGATGGGAGCTGTGCCATTCGATTGTCGAAAGAATTGGCCCCCACCCGAAGTCAACGAGGGCGACACCCTGACACTTGCGGGCTATCTTGACGCCCTTCGAAATGAGATACGCCGCGGCCACTACGAGCACGAGGCGTGGGGCGCGCATGGTATCGCTGACGCCGTAAGTTCACGCGAGATCGTCACGGTCTACGACCCGGAAACGACTTTCGCAGCCGATGATGGTGTCTCAAAGCCGCCATTGGGCTTCAATATGAGTGGCTGCAGCGGTGGTCCTGTTGTAGTCTACAAGTTGGTCAACGGCCTGATGCGGTGGTTTCCGGCCGGGTTCATCTACAGGGGGCCGGACGGCGAAGCCAAAGGCGAGTTCGCTACCTTCGACCGCGTCCACATCCGTAGGCTTCACTTCATTCAATCGGATGGCACTGTCGCCGACCCTGACTCAGGTTGGCTGCCGGCATGAACCCGACAGGGGAGTCCCGTCAGCGCATGGCGCACGACATCTCTGACGCGATTCTCTCGCGCATCTCGAACTTTGCCGTGGGGTTGGTCGTTAAAGGGCCAGGCAAGGGTAGTAAGGTTCTCGGCTCGGGCGTCCTGGTGTCCATCGAGGGCCGACGCGGCATTCTGACCTGCGGGCACGTAGCAGAAGCCTATGCGAATCTCGCCGAAATTGGCTTGGTGCGCTTTGTTGCCGGAATGGGGCAGCAGCGGCGTATTCTCCAACTGGGCGACACCCAAACAGCGATCATTCAAAGCAGCGATAGCTTCTCGGAGAAGAAGGAAGTACTCGATCTAGCTTTCACAATTCTTCCACCTGACACGGCAAGCTCGATTGAGGCGCACTATGGTGTGTTTCTTAACATCGAGAAAAACCGAGCGAAGATGGAGGCTCTAGCGCCCTCAGAGGGAAAGCACGTTGATGCGATGCTGGGGCTTGTCGCAGAATTTTCCCAAACGCCTTACGTTCAGGGCAGAGAGTTTATCAGTCCGATGCTTGGCGTGCTCCATTCGGGCCATGTATGCGGTCAAGAAAATGGGCTGCTGACATTCGAGGCCATGAAATACAACCTTCATGAACTGCCTAAAAACTTTGGCGGCATGAGCGGAGGTGGCCTCTGGCGCGTCTATTTCGTAGAAAATGAGAACGAGACGAAGATCGTCGCGACAATGTTGTGCGGCATCGCTTCCTGGCAGATGGACGAAACAAGAATCGCGTGCCAAGGTTGGGATAGAATAGATCAGCTACTTCTCCCGAATGTTCGGGAGAAATTTTGCCTCTGATCAACTGACGGCATATCAGTTTGCCGCCAACTTCGGCTAAGTGGCATCTGCGACTTGATCGGACTGCCTCGTCAGGTCCGTTCATCGCCCTTAAGTGACATCTCAGGGTCTACCGATCGCCGCAACGAATCCCGCACCCGCCGGGCAACTCACCTCCCCTTCGACGCGCCAAAATATCGATCCGGACGGCTGTCGCGCCGCGGGAAACGACGAAGACTATCTGCGCAAAAACAGAAATTTCGCCTTCCCTGTCAATGCCATCCCCCTCTCCAGCCCGTCCTGCCCAAATTTCCATCTTTCGTTTTTCCGGAATTTGTGATCTTCTGCGCTGATCCGGCCTCGACACGAGGGGCGTATCGCGATCGTCACGAGACGCGAGGCCGGGAGGCGGCGGCCACGAGGTGTCGCAGCGTGCTCCGGCGCGCGGACGAACGGCATCTCGTGGACGTGAAGTCGTGTGGTCCTGGCGCCCCGATGCTGGCGCCAAGCTTTCGGGCGATGATCCCGCAAGGCGACGGTGGCTAACGAGCCGGTACACCGGGGAGAGCGCGATATAAGCGTGAAAACCGTCGCGCGGGGAATGCCGGGATGTCTCGGCTGAACCTGTGGTACCTGCCGCCTGCATTCTTTTCGCAGGCGGGCCATGGGTGCGGCCAGCGCCCGGCATTCCCTGCGCCCTCGCGTCCTGCGAGGGTCCAGACTTGCAAGGCTCGGGCACGACATGGTGTCGCGAGAGCGCTATGGCGCGCCCGAGAGCGCCGAAGGCGCCAAGAGCACCGGGAGCGCAACGGCGCGCATTCGCGCCGGCTTCGAACCTCAGCAGAAAGCGCCGTCACATGCGAGACCGCCCCTCCTCCCGGCTGCTGATCGTCGATCCCGACGACCGGCTGCTGCTGTTCAAATTCGTCCACCTCGCGGGCGCACTGATCGGACAACGATTCTGGGCGACGCCGGGCGGCGGGCTCGATCCCGGCGAGAGCTACGAGGATGCCGCCTGCCGGGAGATGTTCGAGGAGACGGGCATCCGCATCGCCGATCCCGGACCGCAGATCGCGCAGCGCTCGGTGACGTTCACGATGGTCGACGGCGAGCCGGTCAGTTCGGACGAGCGCTACTTTCTCGTCAGGGTCGACAGCGCCGACATCTCGTCGGTGCACTGGACCGAGCTGGAGCGCGCCGCCATCGCCGCGCAACGCTGGTGGCGGCCGGCCGAGCTGTCGGCGACGACCGATCAGGTGTTTCCCGAAGACATCGTCGAGATCCTCGGGCGTGCCGGCGTCTGGTGAGCCGTGTCGCCCGCTACAGCCGCCCGCCCGCGAGCGCCGCGGTCCGGGGACGGCCGATGTCCTCGATTGCGCTCGGCATCGGCGACACCGGAAACACCGCGTTGATCTGGCCCGTGCCCGAGGACGGAAAGAACGGCGTCACGACTTCGACGCCGCGGTCGTAATGGTTCCAGCCGAGCGCGCCGAGCAGCATCGCGGTGTCGTGCATGAAGCCCTCGCCATGGCCCTTGCTGGCGTATTCCGGCAGCATGTCGCAGAAGTCCGGCCACTCGCCGTGCTCCCACATCTGGATCACCTCGTGGTCGAGCCGCTCCAGGAACGGGCTGAACATCCGGTCGCGATATTCGTCGGCGGTGCCGTTCTGGGCGAAGCGATGGCTCAGCGAGCCCGATGCGAAGAACGCCACCGTGCCGTCATAGTGGTCCTCGACGGCGCGGCGGAACGCCCAGCCGAGCCTGGCGCTGTCGGCGAGATAATGCGAGGTGCACAGCGCCGACACCGACACGACCTTGAAACGCCGATCGGGGTTCATGTAGCGCATCGGAACGAGCGTTCCGTATTCCAGCGCCAGCGACGTCGCATCATGCGCCATGGTCGCGACGCCATGGGCGTTGGCGCCCTCGGCGAGGATATGGCCGAGCTCCGGATTGCCGTCATACGCGTAGGTCATGTTGGCGATGAAGTGCGGCAGCTCGTTGGAGGTGTAGAGCCCCTGGAAATGCGGCGCGCAGTTGATGTGGTAGCCGGCATTGACGAGCCAATGGGTGTCGAACACGACGATGGTGTCGACGCCGGCCTCGCGGCAGCGCCGGCCGATCTCGATGTGGCCGTCGATCGCCGCCTGCCGCTTGCCCTTGGCCGGGCCATCGAGCTCGCTGAGATACATCGACGGCACATGCGTGATCTTGGCCGCCAGTGCGAGCTTGCCCATCCTCTCGTCTCCCTTCCGATCGTTGCGCGGTGCGGCATCGCCGGCCGCTTGCTTGGCGCGCAGATTAGCCGTGCGTGCGGACGAAAAAAAGGGCCGCGAGGGCGGCCCTTGATAGGGATCTGGATCGGGACCGAAGCCGTCCGCCGCCCCGCGATCATGGGACGGCGCGGCACGCGCTCAGGCGGCCTTGATGTCGATGGTCTTGGCGGCCTTCTGCACCTCCGGCCTCTTCGGCAGGGTGACCTTGAGCACGCCCTGCCTGAACACCGCCTCGATCTTGTCGGTATCGACGCCGTCGGGAATCTGGAACGACCGCTCGAACGCCCCGAAGCTGCGCTCGCGGACGTAATAGTCCTTCCTCCTCTCCTCCTTGTCCTCCTGCTTCTCGCCCTTGATCGACAGCACGCCGCCTGCGACCTTCACCTCGACGTTCTTCTCGTCGAGGCCCGGCAGCTCGGCCGAGACCTCATAGGCGTTGTCGTGCTCGGCGACGTCGACCGCCGGCGCCACGGCGAAGGACCGTGCGCGCGCCAGGCCCGGCAGCTGGTCGAACAGCGACGGCGTGCGCCAGATCCCGCCATGGAAATCCTCGAACACGCGGTCGATCTCGCGGCGCAGGGTCTCGAACGGGCGCCATCCCGGCACGGATGGCGCGTTGGCTTTCTCGGTGTTGACGGGCAGTTTGGTGGGGTCAGCCATGATGTCATCCTCCTGCTTCACGCGAGGATCGGCTTGTCCGCGGCATGGGCACGGCCGGTGCGTTCCACGAGACCAGCCGGCCTCCGCTCCCTCGCGCTTCACGCCACAACCCTACCGGGCAAACGACGGCCCCGGATTGATCGCGATCAAATCGCCGCTGAGGTCGGTAACGACGCGTTGCGCCGCCGCCCCTCCACCACATCGGACGCTGTCGCATCGCCGGCGATGCGGAAACCTGAACGAGCCTTGCAGACGGTGAATCCAAGGTTAATCGGAACTGCTCGCGCGACGCTTTAGCACAGGATACAGAATGCCTTATGCCCCAAGGCGTTACGCCACATTCAGGAGGCGCCCTCGCAGCGCCGGGCACAGTCCCCGGAGGCCGCCGAGGCGCGCCGGCCCGTTCACAATTGTTACCCGCTTAACAGATTTTCCAATCCCTGCGGCGAAGGTATCGGCTCAACAATTCACGATAGGCTTCATGACCGTGACATCCTTCGGACGTGTGATCTCGGTGCGAGGCTCCCAGGCCCGCGTCGGCATTCTGTCGACACAGCTGATGAGCGTTTCCGATATCCGCGCCACCGTCGGCCGCTTCATCAGCATCCGCTGCCCCAGCGCCACGATCATTGCCATCATCACCGAGGTCACCAGCGAAGACCTCTCGCAGGCCTCCGAATACGTCGCGACCGCCTCGGTCGACCTGCTCGGCGAGATCCTCGGGCCCGCCGACAAGCCGAAGTTCCAGCGCGGCGTCACCCACTATCCGACCATCGGCGACGCCGTCGACATGATCACCAGCCAGGAGCTGCGCACGATCTACACGCCGACGGCGGGCGACCACATCGACATCGGCGCGCTGCAGCAGGACACGTCCGTGCGCGCCTGCGTCAATGTCGAGGAGATGCTGTCGAAGCACTTCGCCGTGCTCGGCTCGACCGGCGTCGGCAAGTCGACCGGCGTGTCGCTGCTGCTCAACGAGATCCTGAAGGCGCGGCCGAACCTGCGCATCTTCCTGCTCGACGTCCACAACGAATATGGCCGCTGCTTCGGCGAGCGCGCGCTGGTGCTGAACCCGCGCAATCTGAAGCTGCCGTTCTGGCTGTTCAATTTCGAGGAGATCGTCGACGTCCTGTTCGCCGGCCGGCCGGGCGTGCCGGAAGAGCTCGACATCCTGGCCGAGGTGATCCCGCTGGCGAAGGGCATCTACACCCAGTACCAGAGCACGGACCGCATCGGGCTGAAGCGCATCGATCCCAAGACCGTCGGCTACACCGTCGATACGCCGGTGCCCTATCGCCTCGTCGACCTGATCAACCTGATCGACGAGCGCATGGGCAAGCTCGAGAACCGCTCCTCGCGCATCATCTATCACAAGCTGATCTCGCGCATCGAGACCGTGCGCAACGACCCGCGCTACGCCTTCATGTTCGACAATGCCAATGTCGGCGGCGACACCATGGCGGAGGTCATCAGCCATCTGTTCCGCCTGCCGGCGAACGGCCGCCCGATGACGGTGATGCAACTCGCCGGCTTTCCGGCCGAGGTGGTCGATTCCGTGGTCTCGGTGGTGTGCCGCATGGCGTTCGATTTCGGGCTGTGGAGCGACGGCGTCTCGCCGCTTTTGTTCGTCTGCGAGGAAGCGCACCGCTATGCCTCCGCCGACCGCTCGATCGGCTTCGGCCCGACCCGCAAGGCGATCTCGCGCATCGCCAAGGAAGGCCGCAAATACGGCGTCTATCTCGGCCTGATCACCCAGCGGCCGGCCGAACTCGACGCCACCATCATCTCCCAGTGCAACACGCTGTTCACGATGCGCCTCGCCAACGAGCGCGACCAGTCGCTGCTGCGCTCGGCGGTGTCGGATGCCGCCGCCAATTTGCTGTCCTTCGTCCCTTCGCTCGGCACCCGCGAGGTGCTGGCGTTCGGCGAAGGCGTCGCGCTGCCGACCCGGCTGCGCTTCAAGGAGGTGCCGCCGCATCAAATGCCGCGCAGCGAGGCGACGATTGCGACCGTGCGCTCGGTCAATGCCGGCCACGACATGCACTTCGTCGCCGCCGTGCTCGAGCGCTGGCGCGGCGCCACGTCGAGCCGCGACGCGGCGGGCGATGGCGGCATCAGCAGCGGCAATGGCGGCGATCGCGGCAGCCTGTCGCTGGACGCCCCCATGCTGCAGCCGTCCATGGGCCTCGACCCCGACCGCTTCTCGCTCTTGAAGAAGCCGCTGCGCTGAGCCAGTGCCGAAGGACCAGGCGATTGCGTGCCTGCCGCGATCGACTATGGTCCGGCATCTGCCCCGCCATCCCGGATCCGTTGCCATGACGCAAGCTCCCATCAGCCGCTTTCCCGTCCCCGCGATCGACGCGCTTCCGGAGGACATCCGCACCCGCCTCCTGGCGGTGCAGGAGAAGAGCGGCTTCGTCCCCAACGTGTTCCTGACCCTGGCGCACCGCCCCGACGAATTCCGCGCCTTCTTCGCCTATCACGACGCGCTGATGGACAAGGACGGCGGCCTGACCAAGGCCGAGCGCGAGATGATCGTGGTGGCGACCTCGAGCGCCAACCAGTGCCAGTATTGCGTCATCGCGCATGGCGCGATCCTGCGCATCCGCGCCAAGAATCCTGTCATCGCCGACCAGATCGCGATCAACTACCGCAAGGCCGACATCACGCCGCGGCAGCGCGCGATGCTCGACTTCGCGATGAAGGTCGCGCTGGAGGCGCAGACGGTCGGCGATGCGGACTTCCAGGCGCTGGCCGGCCATGGCTTCAGCGAGGACGACATCTGGGACATCGCCGCGATCGCGGCGTTCTTCGCGCTGTCGAACCGGATGGCCAACGTCACCGGCATGCGCCCGAACGACGAGTTCTATCTGATGGGGAGGCTGCCGAAAGCCAAGTGAGGCGATCAGTCGTCCGACGCCGGCCCGCACCAGCCGGGCAGGTAGACCGCGTCGTGGCTCTTGGCGAGCGCCAGCGCATGCTCCATGGCGGCCGCGAAATGGGTTTCGACGGTCTTGCGCTTGACCTTGCGGCGCAGGAAATCCGCCCACAGGAACTCGCTGAACGGCGTCGTGTCCTTGGCGAAGCCGCCGGCCCGGCGCAGCTCGCCGGCGAGGCTGCGGAACGGATCGTCCTTGAGATCCGCCATCGTCTTCGGCAGGTCCTTGAAATTCCGCCGTTCGCCCTTGGCGTCATAGGGATAGACCCAGCGCTTGTTGTCCATGACGCCCCAGAAGCCGTCGCGGTCGACCATCGAGAGATCGCCGATCATGGTGACGAGCACGTCCTTGACACCCTCGTCGTGCAGCGCGCGGGCGAGGTGATGATGATCGACCACGTAATATCGCTTGTCGGGACCGAGCACGACCGGGATCATGTGCTTGCCGAGCAGCTCGGCCTGCTTCTTCTTCGATTTGTGCTCGCGCCACCGCTCGCGCTTCTCCTTCACCTCGCGCATGCCGACCGTCATCTGCGTCGGGCGCAGCGACAGGATCGGCACGGGATGCAGCAGCGGCTCCCTCGTATTGGCCATGCGTCAGCTCCGATGAACCAGGACCGTTCACTTCGACGGGATCGCCATCATGCCATGTCCCGACGCCCTTTGCAGCGCATCCGCTCCGCCGCTGCGAAGCGGCTCCGACAGGTTCCCGGTGGATACATCCAAAGAGAGAGTCGTGTCGTCGATGCAGCTCGACCCTGCAAAGTTTTTTTGTGAGGGACGGCGCCCGCGTGCTAAGAAAGAGCATCGGAGTCGAGGCATGAAGACCCAGCGCCCCATGGCCACGGAGGAAGAGCATCGCGTGGTGCCGTTCCGGCCCCGCAATGGTCCGGCGCGGCGTGTCACGGAAGGCGGCAGTCCGCCCGTCCAGCTTCACCGGCGCGAGCCCCCGACGCCCGACCTGTCGCGGTACGAACAGCCGCGCGAGGCGCCGGACGATTTCCGCCACCGCATCCTGGCCAACATCGCCGCCATCGCCTTCACGATCGCGCTGACCGCGATCGGGATCTGGCTGGCGATGAGCATCGCGGATCTGCGCAAGACTCAGGACTGCATCCTGACCGGACGGCGCGACTGCGCCCGCATCATCACCGAGACCTACACGCCCTGACGCCGTGGGCCGTGTGCCGGAGCACCTGCCGGCAGGCATCACAATCCCGTCACAACCGCCATGCCCGGCTCCATTGAACTCGCCGCGGCGCTCCGATATACGGGCACACGACTCTCGGGCGGCGACGGCAAGGGCTCGCATCGGACGCCCCCGGGGCGCGCTGCCCTGCCGCCGCCCTGCACCGGATTAGCTCCAATATATCAAAGGCTTAGTAATGTCCTCAACATTCGATCAGGTCGCTACGATCATCGCTGAAACCTGCGACATCCCGCGCGACACGATCACGCCGGATAGCCACGCCATCGACGATCTGGGCATCGACAGCCTCGATTTCCTCGACATCGCGTTTGCCATCGACAAGGCCTTCGGGATCAAGCTGCCGCTCGAGAAGTGGACGCAGGAGGTCAACGACGGCAAAGCCAGCACCGAGCAGTATTTCGTGCTGAAGAACCTGTGCGCCCGCATCGACGAGCTGGTCGCCGCCAAGGGCGCCTGAGCGCCCGCCATGCAAATCGAATATTTCAAGCTGATCGACCGCATTCTCGACCTCAAGCTGGACGAGAAGGCCATCATTGTCGAAGCCAGGGTTCCCACCGAGAGCACCATCTTCGAGGGGCATTTCCCCGGGCATCCGATCATGCCCGGCGTGCTGCTGATCGAGTCGATGGCGCAGACGTCGGGCTGGCTGCTGCTCGCGCTGATGAAGTTCGAGCGCATGCCGTTCCTGGCCGCGGTGAAGGAAGCCAAGATGCGCGGCTTCGTGACGCCCGGCGAGGTGCTGAGCGTGGAGGCCAGCGTAATCCACGAAGGCTCCGGCTACGCGATGACCGAAACGCGGGTGAAGGTCGACGGCAAACTGCGCTGCAACGCCAGCCTGACCTTCAGCCACGTCCCCTTCCCCAATCCGGAATTGCGCGGACATATGGACGCCGAGGCCAAGCGCATCGGCTTTCCGCAACAGGCGCTGCTGCCATGAGTGAGACAACGTCCGTGACATCAGCCCCCCTCGAAGTCTGGATCACCGGCATCGGCCTTGCGACCTCGCTGGGCGAAGGCCTCGATGCGAACTGGGAGGCCCTCAACTCCGGTCGCTTGAATGTCGACGAGCAGGGCTTCGCGCCCTACATCGTGCATCCCTGGGCCAAGGTGAATCTGGAAGCGCAGATCCCGAAGAAGGAACAGCGCCAGATGGAAGCCTGGCAGCGCATCGGCACCTACGCCGCCGGTCTTGCGCTGGATTCCGCCGGCCTCAAGGGCAACAAGGACATCCTGTCCCGCATGGACATGATCGTCGCCGCCGGTGGCGGCGAGCGCGACATCTCCGTCGACACCGCCATCCTCAACGCGGAAGCCGAGGGCAACTGCACGCCGGGCTTCCTCAACGACCGGCTGATGAGCGATTTGCGCCCGACCCTGTTCCTGGCGCAGCTGTCCAACCTGCTCGCCGGCAATATCGCGATCTCGCACGGCGTGTGCGGCACCTCGCGCACCTTCATGGGCGAAGAGGTTGCCGGCGTCGACGCCTTCAAGATCGCAATGGCCCGCATCGCCGGCGGCCAGAGCGACATCGCGCTGGTCGGCGGCTCGCACAATGGCGAGCGCAAGGACCTGCTCGTGCTGTACGAGTTCGGCGACTACAATCTGAAGAACGAGTTCAAGCCGGTCTGGGCCCGCAAGGACCATCCGGGCTTCGCCCTCGGATCGGCCGGCGCGTTCCTGGTCCTGGAATCCAGGCAGCACGCCGAGGCCCGCGGCGCCAAGCCGCTGGCGCGGCTCAGCAAGGTCGTGGCCGATCGTGCCCGCCGCAAGGAGGCCGGCGCCGTCACCGGGACGCTGGACCGTCTGTGGTCGGCGCTGGATGTCCACGAAGCGCCGGGCGCAATCATCACCGGCGCGACCGGCGCCGAGCCCGTGACGTCCGAGGAGCGCGCGTTCCTCGATCATCACAAGTCGTTCGCGGTGCGATCGAGCGGCACCCGCTTCGGCCACGCGATGGAAGCGCAATTCGCGCTCGGTCTTGCGCTCGCCGCATTGTCGATCTCGCGCGGCGCCCTGTTCGCGCCGGGCGACACGTCGGGCATCGAGACCGACATGAAGGATGCTCCGGCTCAGATCGTCGTGGTCGGCGCCGGCCATTACCGCGGCGAAGGCATGGCCTTGGTCGAAGCAGTCAAGTGAGCGCGGCACGGCCGGCTGATACGCGACGGGGGACATCATGAGTACACGCGACAAGTTTGGACGCCCCATCGTGGTCGTGACCGGAATGGGCATCGTCACCTCGCTCGGGGCCGGCAAGTCGGACAATTGGAGCAAGCTCGTTGCCGGCGAGTCCGGCATCCGCACCATCACGCGCTTCCCGATCGACGGCCTGAAGACGACGATGGCCGGCACCGTCGACTTCGTGCCCGTGGCCCCGTTCACCTCGACGGGGCTCTCCGAACGGCTGGGCCACATGGCCGTCGAGGAAGCGATAGCGCAGGCCGGCATCGGCTCGAAGGGCGACTTCCCGGGTCCGCTGTTTCTGGCTGTCGCACCGGTCGAAATCGAGTGGCCGCAACGGCTGGAGGTCGCGCACGAGGTCGGCGGCACGCAATTCACCTATGACGACCTGCTGAAGGCCTGCGGCGGTGGCAAGTTTGTCAATTATCACCATCGCTTCCTGTTCGGATCCGTCGCGGATTCGCTGTCCGATGCCTTCGGCACCAAGGGCTCGCCGATCTCGCTGTCGACCGCCTGCGCCTCCGGCGCCACCGCAATCCAGCTCGGCGTCGAGGCGATCCGGCGCGGCGAGACCGACGTCGCGCTGTGCGCGGCGACCGAAGGCTCGGTCAATCCGGAAGGGCTCGTGCGCTTCTCGCTGCTGTCGGCGCTGTCGACCCAGAACGACCCGCCGCAGGCGGCCTCCAAGCCGTTCTCCAAGAACCGTGACGGCTTCGTCATGGCCGAAGGCGCCGGCGCGCTGGTGCTGGAGAGCTATGATGCCGCGATGGCTCGCGGCGCCAAGATCCTCGGCGTCGTCGCCGGCTGCGGCGAGCTCACCGACTCGTTCCATCGCACCCGCTCCTCGCCCGACGGCAAGCCGATCATCGGCTGCATCCGCAAGGCGCTGGCCGACGCCGGCATGGCGCCGGAGCAGATCGACCACATCAACGCCCATGGCACGGCCACGCCCGAGAACGACAAGATGGAATATGTCGGCGTGTCCGCCGTGTTCGGCGAGCACACCGGCAAGATCCCGGTGTCGTCCAACAAGTCGATGGTCGGCCACACCATCTCGGCAGCCGGCGCGGTCGAGGCAATCTTTTCGCTGCTGACGCTCGAGCACCAGCGGATTCCGCCGACCATCAACTACGACATTCCGGATCCCGCCATCCTGTTCGACGTCGTCGGCAACAAGGCCCGCGATGCGCGCGTCACCACCGTGATGTCGAACTCGTTCGGCTTCGGCGGCCAGAACGCCTCGCTGATCCTGACCCGCGAACCGGCATGATCCGCCTGTCGCATCGATGAGTCTCCTGCCTCTCCGGACCCAGCTCGTCATCCGTCGAGCCGTGAAGTCGCTCGGGGCCTCCGCCGTCGGCGCGCTAACGGTCGGCATGCTCAGGACGACGCGCTATTTCGATCCGCAGAAGACGGCCGACCTGTTCGCGCGCATCGCGCAGATGGTCGGACCCCGGCTGCGCGAGCAGCGCATCGCCCGCGACAATCTCACCGCTGCGTTTCCCGAAAAATCGCCGCAGGAAATCGAGACCATCCTCACCGGCGTCTGGGACAATCTCGGCCGCATCGGCGCCGAGTTCGCCCATCTCGACAAGATCTGGGACTTCGACGAGGAGCATCCGGAGCGCAGCCGGATCGAGCTGTCGCCCCGAACCCACGAGCTGTTTCATCAGCTCCGCCTCGACGGCAAGCCGGCGCTGATCTTCGCGAGCCATCTGGCCAATTGGGAGATGCCGGCGCTCGCCGCCGTCGCCCACAAGCTCGATACCGCGATCCTCTACCGCAGGCCCAACATCGCCGCGGCCGACCGCATCATCCAGGAGATGCGGCAGGTCAAGATGGGCACGCTGATCCCGGCCGGCCGCGACGCGCCGCTGCGGCTCGCCGAAGCGCTCAGGAACGGGCAGCACGTCGCGATGCTGGTCGATCAGTACCTGACCGGCGGCGTCGAGGTGACGTTCTTCGGCCGCAAGACCCGCGCCAACCCGATGCTGGCGCGCCTGCTGCGCCAGGTCGAATGCCCCGTGCACGGCGTCCGCATCATCCGCCTTCCCGGCAACGGCTTCCGCGCCGAGCTGTCGGAGGAAGTGAAGCCGGTGCGAACCGCCGACGGCCAGATCGACATCCAGGGCACGACACAGGCCGTGACCGACGTCGTCGAGGGCTGGATCCGCGAATATCCCGAGCAATGGCTCTGGCTGCACCGACGCTGGCGCTAGTCGGCGCCCAGTCGAATTCCACCACGAGGAAGCAGGTCTGCAGTATCATTTGCTGCTCATAGGTCTGTTCGAAGAAAATCCTTACCTCCCCGGCCGTCGCTCGCTAATTTGGTCTCCTATCCGACGGCTGTTCGGAAGCTCCAGGGAGGACAAGCACGCATGTTTTCGCACATCATGGTCGGCACCAACGACCTCGACAAGGCCAAGGCGTTCTACGACAGACTGCTGGGGACGCTGGGCGTGAGGCCGGCCAGGGTCGACGGCCACCGCATTTTCTACATCACACCGACCGGCATCTTCTCGGTGTCGAAGCCGATCAACGGCGAGCCCGCGACCCCCGCCAATGGAGGCACGATCGGCTTTGCCTGCAACTCCCCCGAACAGGCCGACTCCTGGCATGCAGCTGGCCTCGAAGCCGGCGGCACGACATGCGAAAATCCGCCCGGGATCCGCGAAGGCTCGGCCGGCAAGCTGTATCTCGCCTATTTGCGCGACCTCGACGGCAACAAGCTCTGCGCGATGCACCGGATCGCAAATTAGTTAGCCCTGTTGTTGAGTCGACAAGTGCGGTTCGGTCTCGCACCCCTGATCGTGCGCAGCGGAATGAAGAGGAGGAGCCGTTCTCGCCTCGTCATTCCGTGACGCGGAGCGGAGTGCGGCGTGGCCGTGTCGCGGTGAAGCACCCGCCCGCGGTGATGCCTTCCGGGCTCTCGCACTCATCGCGCATGCGCAGCATGGCGGTGAGCACTTCTCTCCACCGTCGGTCTGCATGGCCGCGCCTACTCCGTCGGCGCCTCGCTGGCTTCGCTATGGATGGCAGAACCGCCGGCTGTTTCCTTCTCGCGTTGGCGCACTTCGGTATGCAGGTAGCCGATGAATTCCAGCGCTGCCGGAGTCAACGACGAGCCGGCGCGACGGATGATGCCGAGCGGGCGGCGGAACGACGGCGACACGAGGGGCCGCCACACCAGGCCGGTCTCGGCCATCAGCGGCACCGTCAAGCCCGGCAGCGCGGTAATGCCCAGTCTGGAATTCACCAGGGCGCGGGCGGTGGCGAGGAACGAGCATTCCAGCAGCGGCGCCACGGCAAGGCCGATCTGAAGAAAGGCCGCGTCGGTGATGGCGCGGACGCTGGTGCCCGCCGCCATCGCAATGAACGGCCGGCTGGCGAAGACGTCCCAGGTCGTCGAGCCGAGTTGCGCCAACACGTCGTCACGCCGGCAAACCACGCCGAATTCGTCCGATAGCAAGGGAGCGAAAGACAGGCTGCGATCGGGCTGCGGCTGCGCCGTGAGACCGATCTCCGCCTCGCCGCGCAACACGGCCTCCTGCGCCGTACCGGACAGGGCATCGAGGATGTGGAAGTCCACATCCGGCCGCTTGGCCCGAAAGCGTGCGATGGCCCCCGGCAGCAGCACCGCCGCGATCGACGGCAAGGTGGCGATGGAGATGCGGCCGCGCTGGCCGGATACGAACCGTGCGAGGTCAGAGAAGCTGGAATCGAATTCGCGCACGATGCGCTGCGCGATCGGCAGCAGTTCGCGCCCTGCCGGCGTCAGCGTCACGTTGCGCGTGTCGCGATCGAACAGGCGTGTGCCGAGCGTATCTTCGATCAGACGGATCAGCCGGCTCAGCGCCGGTTGCGACATCGCGAGCCGTCCGGCCGCCTCACTGAAGCTGCACGTCTCCGCAACGACGATGAATGCCGCAAGCTGCTGTGGCGCGATATTTATCCGCATAATGAATGAATATGCCTCCAATACCGGCACAGCCAAGTATTTCCTGGCCGTCCCTTGTGAGGGCGCAGTCAGGAGAACCCTTGATCTAGGTCAAATGAGTATTTTTTGTCGCAGATCCCCTGCAAATACGCACCGATTAATCCAGTTCGCGCATAAACATATAAAATCATCGCGCTTGAGGCGCAGTTCTCTGTCGAACACAAAAGTGGAGTGTGAAATGAAGTTGAGATAGGTGACTAATGCTAGCCGCAATCGGCTTGGCCGTCATCGCCATCATGCTGGTGGCGATCCTCCGCAACTGGGTGGCGCCGCTGGCGGCGCTCATTCTCTTCCCCGTCATCGGCGCCCTCGCCGCCGGCTTCGGCCTCGGCACCGCGCAGTTCATGATCAAGGGCATCGCCTCGGTCGCGCCGACCGCCGGCATGTTCGTGTTCGCGATCCTGTTCTTCGGCATCATGACCGATGCCGGCATGCTCGATCCGATCATCAATGCGATCCTCAAGCGCGTTGGCCTGCGCCCTGCCCGCATTACCTGCGGCACCATGCTGCTCGCGGGCCTCGTCCATCTCGACGGCTCGGGCGCGGTGACGTTTCTCGTCACCATTCCGGCGATGCTGCCGCTCTACGAGCGGCTGGGCATGGACAAGCGCATTCTCGCGCTGTGCGCCTCGCTCGCGGCCGGCGTGAACTTCCTGCCCTGGACCGGCCCGGTGATCCGCGCCGCCAGCGCGCTGCACGTCACCACGACGGATATCTTCAACCCGCTGATCCCGGCGCAGGCCGCCGGCTGGATGTTCTCGTTCGGCGTCGCCTATTGGCTCGGCAAGCGCGAAGAGAAGCGGCTCGGCCTCGTGGACATGAAGGACGCGCCGGCGCTGGAGCGCAAGCTCAGCGAGGCCGAACTGGAGCTGCGCCGTCCGCGCCTGTTCATTCCGAACCTCGTGCTCACCATCGCGATCATGACCGTCATGATCGGCGGCTGGGTCGATCCGGTCGTGATGTTCATGCTCGGCACCGTGCTGGCACTGATGATGAACTATCCGGTCGTCGGCGACCAGAAGAAGCGCATCGACGCGCACGCCAAGGCGGCGCTGATGATGGCCTCGATCCTGTTCGCCGCCGGCAGCTTCACCGGCATCATGACCGGCACCGGCATGCTGAAGGCGCTCGCCACCACCGCCGTCGCCTATGTGCCGGCCGGCCTCGGCCAGCAATTGCCGGTCATGCTCGGCCTCGTCTCCATGCCGCTGTCGATGCTGTTCGATCCCGACAGCTTCTACTTCGGTGTCCTGCCGGTGCTGGCGGAAGTCGGCAAGTCGTTCGGTGTGCAGCCGATCACGATGGGCCAGGCCGCCGTGCTCGGGCAGATGACCACCGGCTTCCCGGTCAGCCCGCTGACCCCGGCCACCTTCCTGGTCGTCGGCCTGTCGCAGATCGAGCTGCGCGACCATCAGAAGTTCGCCTTCAAGTACCTGTTCGGCGCTACGATCATCATGACCATCGCCGCCGTCCTCACCGGCGTCATCCCCGTCTGACCGACGCCACAACCAGGGACATCGCATCATGAGAACCATCCGTATTGGCTCGGGCGCCGGCTATTCCGGCGACCGCATCGAACCGGCTGTCGAGCTGGTCGAGAAGGGCGACATCACCTATCTCGCCTTCGAGTGCCTGGCCGAGCGCACCATCGCCATCGGCCAGCAGGCCAAGCTCGCCAACCCCAAGGCCGGCTATGACGCGCTGCTCGATGCCCGCATGCGCGCGGTGCTGCCGACGGCAACGGCCAAGGGCATCAAGATCATCACCAACATGGGCGCCGCCAACCCGGCTGCTGCCGCGGCGAGGGTGCAAGATATCGCCAAGGAGCTCGGCCTCTCGTTGAAGATCGCCGCCGTGCTCGGTGACGACGTTCTGACCGAACTGATCGCGACCGACACCACCATCACCGAAACCGGCCAGCCGGCCTCCGCGATGAAGGAAGTTCTGGTCTCGGCCAATGCCTATCTCGGTATCGCGCCGATCATCGACGCACTGCGCGCGGGCGCGGATGTGGTGATCACCGGACGCGTCGCCGACCCCGCGCTGTTCCTGGCGCCGCTGGTGCATGAGTTCGGCTGGGCCATGGACGACTGGGACAGGCTCGGCAAGGGAACGGCCGTCGGCCACCTGCTCGAATGCGGCGGCCAGGTCACCGGCGGCTACTTCGCCGATCCTGGGGTCAAAGATGTCGCCGGTCTCGCCCGTCTCGGCTTTCCGATCGCCGAGGTCACCGAGGACGGTGCCTTCGTCATCACCAAGGTCGCGGGCTCCGGCGGCCGGGTGACCACCGCGACCTGCTCCGAACAGATCCTCTATGAGATCCACGATCCCACCGCGTACTACACGCCCGATGTGATCGCGGATTTCTCCAACATCACCTTCGTCGAGGAGGCAATCGATCGCGTCCGAGTCAGCGGCGTCACGGGGCGCGAGCGCCCGGCTACGCTGAAGGTCTCGGTCGGCTACAAGGACGGTTGCATCGGCGAAGGCCAGATGTCCTATGCCGGCGCCGGTGCCGTCGCGCGCGGCAGGCTGGCATTGGAGATCGTCAAGGAGCGCCTGAAGCTCACCGGCGTGAAGACGACCGAGGAGCGCTTCGAGCTGATCGGCGTCGACGCCATCCACGGCCCCGTGCTGGCCGAAGGCAAAGCCGAGCCGTCGGAAGTGCGCATCCGCGTCACCTGCCGCACCGCCTCCATGGCCGAGGCCGTGAGGATCGGCAACGAGGTCGAGACGCTCTACACCAACGGCCCCGCCGGAGGCGGCGGCGCGTGGAAGTCGGCACGTCCGGTCGTTGCCATGCTGTCGGCGCTTCTGCCGCGCGAGGCGGTGGCGCCGTCCGTCGAAATCCTGGAGGCCTGATCATGAAGCTGCGCGATATCGCCCACTCCCGTACTGGCGACAAGGGCGACATTTCCAACATTTCCGTCATCGCCTTCGACCGGAAGAACTTTCCGGCGCTCGAAGCCTATTTGACCCCGGAGCGGATCAAGCAGCACTTCGCCGGCATCGTGAACGGCAAGGTGGTGCGCTACACGATCCCGACGCTCGGCGCGATGAACTTCGTCATGCAGGAAGCGCTCGGTGGCGGCGTCACCCGCTCGCTGGCACTGGATGCCCACGGCAAGTGCCTGGCCTCGGCGCTGCTCGACATGGAGATCCCCGACAGCGCGCTGCGCTGACGCAGCCGACCGACGGGCGGACATTGAGCCGTCCGTCGGTCAGCCTTCCTGATCCCTTCACCCACGAGTCTGAGATATGAAAAACCGCATCACGTCGGCGGCCGCTGCCGCCATGGTGCCCGATGGAGCCGTGCTGATGATCGGCGGCTTCATGGGCGTCGGCACGCCCGAGCGCATCATCGACGAGTTGGTCCACCTCGGCCGCAAGGACCTGACCGTCATCGCCAATGACACCGCCCGCCCCGGCATCGGCATCGGCAAGCTGATCGACGCCCGCGCGATCAAGAAGGTCGTGGCCAGCCACATCGGCACCAACCCCGAGACGCAGCGCCAGATGATTGCGGGCGATCTCGAGGTCGAGCTGATCCCGCAGGGCTCGCTCGCCGAGCGCATCCGCTCCGGCGGCCACGGCCTCGGCGGCGTACTCACCGAGACCGGGCTTGGCACCACGGCCGCGAAAGGCAAGGCGACGGTCGAGCTGAACGGCCGGGTCTGGCTGATCGAGGAAGCGATCCGCGCCGACTTCGCGCTGATCGCGGCCAAGCGCGCCGATTACTACGGCAATCTCGAATACGCGCTTACCGCGCGCAACTTCAATCCGATCATGGCGATGGCGGCCGACACGGTCATCGCCGAGCCGCACGACATCGTCCCGGTCGGCGCGATGACGCCGGACCAGATCGTGACCCCGCATGTCGTCGTCGATCATCTCGTCGGCAAGGAGAAGCATCATGGATGACAAGACCCGCATCGCCAAACGCGTCGCCCGCGAGCTCTCCGACGGCATGCTGGCCAATCTCGGCATCGGCCTGCCGACCCTGGTCGCCGCACATCTGCCGAAGGACGTCACCGTCGCCTTCCAGTCGGAGAATGGCATCATCGGCATGCAGGCGCTTGCCGACATGTCGGTGGCCAATGACGATCTCACCGACGCCGGCGGCAGCCCGATCTCGGCGGTGCCCGGCGCCGCCGCCTTCGACAGCTGCACCTCGTTCGGCTTGATCCGTGGCGGCCATCTCGACGTCACCGTGCTCGGCGGTCTCGAGGTCGACGAGGCCGGCCAACTCGCCAACTGGGTCGTGCCCGGCAAGATGGTGCCGGGCATGGGCGGCGCCATGGACCTCGTCACTGGCGCGAAAAAGGTCATCGTCGCCATGACGCACACCGCGAAGGGCGCGCCGAAGATCGTGCCGAAATGCACGCTGCCGCTGACCTCGCTACGCCGCGTCGACCTCATCGTCACCGAAATGGCCGTGATCGAGCCGACCGACGACGGCCTCGTGCTGCGCGAAGTCGCCCCCGGCGTGACGCCGGCCGACGTCGTCGCCGCCACCACCGCACGCCTGGTCGTGCCCGAGCACGTCCCCGAGATGGTCCTGTAAAGCGCCGCTCGGCGCGAGGACACGAATTGTCTTCACGCGAAGTGGACACCGGTTTGCGTGAAAAAACGCGTCGAACAAGTCCGCGCCCCTGCTCCCTCCATTTCTCGAGGCGCGGGCGCACCGCGCCTATCAACTAAGAGGGAATGAGGGCCGTCACCGTTGGTGCGGCTCGCGCACCCCATGGCGTCGACGCACAGGCCTCACCGTCCCGTCTTCACCCTGGTCCACAGCCGGTTGATGATCCGCTGCGTCGCCGGTTCGCGGGCGGTGATGACGAACAGCTTCTTCAGCGTCGCCTCGTCCGGGTAGATGTTCCTGTCGCCGAGGATTTTTGGATCGATCAGCTTCTGGCTCGCCAGATTGCCGTTGGCGTAGGACAGGAAGTCCGAGTTCTTGGCGGCGACCTCTGGCCGATAGAGGTAGTTGATCAGCTGATAGGCTTCCGTGACGTGCTGGGCGTCGGCGGGAATCGCAAAATTGTCGAAAAACATCTGCGCGCCCTCCTTCGGGATCGCATAGCCGATCTCGATGCCGTTCTTGGCCTCCTCGGCGCGGCTTCGCGCCTGCATGATGTCGCCGGACCAGCCGACGACGAGGCAGATCTCGCCGGTGGCGAGCGCGCTCAGATATTCCGACGAATGAAACTTGCGCACTGACGGCGCGACCTTGCCGACCACCTCGGCCGCCTTCTCCAGGTCGGCCTGCCGGGTCGAGTTCGGGTCGAGGCCGAGATAGTTCAGCGCCGCCGGGAAGATGTCGTCGGCGGAGTCCAGCATGTGGACGCCGCAATTCTTGAACTTGGCGAGATTCTCCGGCTTGAACACCATGTCCCAGCTGTCGAGCCGCGCGCCTGCGCCCAGGATCTTCTCGATCGCCTTGACGTTGTAGCCGATCCCGGTCGTGCCCCACATGTAGTTGGCGGCGAACTGATTGCCGGGATCGTAGATGGCGAGACGCTCGGTCACGACCGGCCACGCATTGGCGAGATTGGGCAGCTTCGACCTGTCGAGCGGCTGGAAGATCTTCGCCTTGATCTGGCGCTGCAGGAAATAGGCCGTCGGCACCACGACGTCATAGCCGGACTTGCCGGCCAACAACCGCGTCTCCAGGGTCTCGTTGGCGTCGAAGGTGTCGTAGACGACCTTGATCCCGGTCTCCCTGGTGAAGTCGTCGAGAACTCCCGGCGCCATGTAGTTCGACCAATTGTAGAAGTTCACGACGCGCTCTTCGGCGCGACCGGCCGGCCCCGAGAGCGTCAGCGCGGCAGCGGCGAGAGCCAGGGCTGAGCGGATGCGGCCGACCGTCATGAACCTGATCTCCTAGCGTCGATGGATGGCGTCGGACAGACGCTCCAGCGCCGTATCGAGCGTCGCGTCCTTCTTGGCGAAGCAGAACCTGACGACCGAGGTCACGGCATCCTTCTCATAGAAGGCCGACACCGGGATCGCGGCCACCTTGTAGTCGTGCACGATGCGGCGGCAGAACTGCTCGTCGGTCTCGTTGAGCCCGAGCGGCGACAGGTCGACGGTGAGGAAGTAGGTCCCCTGCGCCTTCAGCACCGGAAAGCCGAGGCCTTCGAGGCCTGCCGTGAGCCGGTCGCGGCTGCGCGCGAGTTCGGTGCGCATGTCGACGAAGTAGTCGTCGGGTTTGCCGAGGCCATAGGCCACGGCCATCTGCAGGTTCGGCGCCGTCGTGAAGGTCAGGAACTGGTGCACCTTGGCGGCGACGCGCAGGAGCTGCGGCGCGGCGCAGACGAAGCCGATCTTCCAGCCGGTGAGCGAGAAGATCTTGCCGGCCGAGCCGACCTTGATGGTGCGGTCGCGCATGCCGGGAATGGTGATCAGCGGGATGTGCTCGCGGCCGTCGAACACCACGTGCTCCCAGACCTCGTCGCAGATCGCGACCGCGTCGAACTCCTGGCAGAAGCGCGCCAGCAGCTCCAGATCCTCGCGCGGATAGACCACGGCGGCCGGATTGAGGGGGTTGTTGAACAGCACCGCCTTGGTCTTCGGCGAGAACGCCTGCCGCAGCATCTCCTCCGACAGCCGCCAATGCGGCGGCTCGAGCCGCACGAGGCGCGGAATGCCGCCGGCCTGGCGGATGATCGGCAGGTACGAATCATAGACCGGCTGGAAGCAGATCACCTCGTCGCCCGGCTCGACCACCGACAGGATCGCCGAGGTCAGAGCCTCGGTGCCGCCCGAGGTCACCATGACCTCGCTCATCGGGTCGAGATCAAGCTTGTGCCAGTGCTTGTAGTGGGCGGCGATGGCGTGGCGCAGCTCCGGCAGGCCCATCATCGACGGGTACTGGTTGTAGCCGTTCAGGACCGCATCGGCCGCGGCCCGCCGGATATCTTCCGGTCCGGGGTCGTCGGGAAAGCCCTGCCCCAGATTGATGGCGTCGTTGTCGCGCGCGAGCTGCGACATCTGCTCGAAAATGGTGACGGGCAGGTCGGCGAAGACCTTGTTCTGCGAGATCATGATGGCGTGTCAGCCGCCGGTCTTGACCGGCAGGCCGGCCGCTTTCCAACCCAGCATCCCGCCCTGGAGATGCTTGTCATAGGGCAGACCGGCGGCCTGAGCGGCCATCGAAGCGGTGACCGAACGCTTGCCCGAACGGCAGGCGAACACGACGTCCTTGCCGGCGGGATCGGGGATCAGCTTCGGGTCGAAACTCGACAGCGGAACGACGATGCCGTCCGGATAGGCTTCGGCAGAAACTTCGTTCGGCTCACGCACATCGACCAGAAGAATTCGCCCCTCGGCGATCCCCTTGGCCACGTCCTGCGGCGTCAAATCGTGCACAACAGCCACGCCCATCCTCCAAGCCTTCCGTAGAGCCGCCTCGGCCCCCGAGCGGCGCCAAACTCGCCCCAGACGCCGGGAAAATCAAGCGGTTCGGCAAGTCCCCGACGGGACTTGGCCGCTTGGCCGCAGCCGCGTCAGATCGTGACCTGCGTGCCCACCTCGACCACCCGGCCGCTCGGAATCTGGAAGTAGTCGGTGGCATCGTTGGCCGAGCGGCTCATGGTGATGAACAGATGATCCTGCCAGCGCGGCATGCCGGAATGCGCCGCCGGCTTCAGCGCGCGGCGCGACAGGAAGAACGAGGTCGACATGATGTCGAACTGCCAACCGAGCTTGCGCGCAATCGCCAGCGCCTTCGGCACGTTCGGCGATTCCATGAAGCCGAAGCGCAAGGTGACCTTGGAAAAGGTCGGGCTGATCTGTTCCAGCCGCACGCGCTCCGCCGGATCGATGCGCGGCGTCGGCGCGGTCTCGATGGTCAGGATCACGTTCTTCTCGTGCAGCACCTTGTAGTGCTTGAGGCTGTGCATCAGCGCGGTCGGCGCGCTCAGCGGATCCGATGTCAGGAACACCGCCGTTCCCGGCACCCGCTGCGGCGGTCGCTTCTCCAGCATCGCGACGAGATCGGCGAGCGGGAATTCCAGCTTGCGCGACTTCTCGAACAGCAGCCGGCTGCCGCGCCGCCACGTATACATCAGCGTCATCACGAAGCCGCCCAGCGCCAGCGGCACCCAGCCGCCCTCGAACACTTTCAGCAGGTTGGCGGACAGGAAGGTCAGATCCAGGAACAGGAACGGCGCGATCAGCGCGGCCGCCGCCCATGGCGACCACCGCCAGACCTTCCAAATGACGACGAAGCCCATCATCGCCGTCACGACCATGGTGCCGGTGACCGAGATCCCATAGGCCGAGGCCAGCGCGCTCGACGATTTGAACAGCAACACCAGCAGCACCACCGACAGCAGCAGCAGCTTGTTGATGCGCGGAATGTAGATCTGGCCCGAATGCGCCTCGGAGGTGTGGCGGATCTCGAAGCGCGGCAGCAGGCCGAGCTGGATCGCCTGACGGGTCAGCGAATAGGCGCCGGTGATGACGGCCTGGCTGGCGATGACCGTCGCCATCGTGGCGAGCGCGACCATCGGAATCAGAGCCCATTCGGGGAACATCAGGAAGAACGGATTCTCGATCGCCTTGGCGTCGGCGATCACCAGCGCCCCCTGCCCCAGATAGTTCAGCGCGAGCGACGGCAGCACGATGAAGAGCCACGCGGCCTGGATCGGCTTCTTGCCGAAATGACCGAGATCAGCATACAGCGCCTCCGCCCCCGTCACCGCCAGGAACACGGCGCCGAGCGTGATGAAACCAATGATGCCGTGATGCAGCATGAAGGTCACGGCATGGAGCGGGTTGATCGCCCACAGCACCTCCGGATGGCGCAGGATCGGCGGGAATGCCGCGATCCCGATTACCAGGAACCAGATCAGCATGATCGGGCCGAAGAACGCCGCGACCTTGGCCGTGCCGCGCACCTGGACCGCGAAGAGCAGGACCAGAATGATCACCGTGAGCGGCACGACGTAGGGGTCGAAAGCGGCCGTAACCAGCTTGGTGCCCTCGATCGCCGACAGCACGGACAAAGCCGGCGTGATCACCGCGTCACCGTAGAACAGCGCGCCCGAGATGATGCCGAGCAGGACGATGGTGCTGGCACCGCGCGTGACTGCGCGCTGGGCGAGCGCCATCAACGCCAAAGTTCCGCCCTCGCCATGGTTGTCGGCGCGCAGCAGGATCACGACGTATTTGAGGGTGACGACGACGACGAGCGCCCACAGGATCAGGGACACCACGCCCATGACAGCGTGCGGCGCCGGCTCGCCGGTGCTGCTCGCAGCCATCACGGCCTCGCGCAGCGCGTAGAGTGGGCTGGTACCGATATCGCCGTAGACGACGCCGATGCTCCCCAGCGTCAGCGCAGTGAAGCTGGCCGTGGAATGGGCATTGCCATGCCCGTTTGTCGCCGGCGCTTCCGCGGGCGTGGCGACGACGTCAGCTGTCATGGGGTAGCCCCCTCGAGGACTTGTTAATGCTTCGCTGCACAAGGGGCAGAGCGCGCGGCTTATATCTGCAGTGCGCCTCGGAAGCCATGCACATCCCGCACGTTAGCCCCGCATAGTTTCATACCTTGGGCCGGGCACGGCCCGAAGGAACTCCTAAATCGTTACCTGGGTACCGACCTCGACCACACGCCCCGTCGGAATCTGGAAGTAGTCCGTCGCGTCGTTGGCGGACCGGCTGAGCGCGATGAACAGACTGTCCTGCCATGCCGGCATGCCGGATTGGGACGACGGCTTCAGCGAGCGGCGCGAGACGAAGAACGACGTCGACATGATGTCGAACTGCCAGCCGAGCTTGCGGGCCACCGCGAGCGCCCGGGGGACGTTCGGCGATTCCATGAAGCCGAAGCGCAGCCGCACCTTGGAGAACTTCTCGCTGATCTTCTCCATGCGCACCCGTTCCGATACGTCGACCCGCGGCGTCTGCGCGGTCTCGATGGTCAGGATCACGTTGTGCTCGTGCAGCACCTTGTTGTGCTTGAGATTATGCAGCAACGCCGTCGGCACCGACGTCGGATCGCTGGTGAGGAACACCGCAGTCCCCTTCACGATGTGCGGCGGCCGTTTCTCCAGGCTGGCGACCAGATCGTCCAGCGGGACCTCGATCTTGCGGGTCTTGAGCGTCAGGATCGCCGAGCCGCGCCGCCAGGTCCAGATCGTCACCACCATCGCCGCGCCGAACAGCAGCGGCACCCAGGCGCCCTCCAACAGCTTCAGCAGATTGGCGGCGAAGAAACTCATGTCGACGATGACGAACGGCGCGATGACCGCCGCCGCGACCGCGGCGCGCAGGTTCCAGAGCTTCCAGATCACCACGAAGCCCATGATGCCGTCGGCGACCATGGTGGTGGACACCGCGATGCCGTAGGCCGAGGCGAGGTTGCTCGACGTCCGGAACAACAGAACCAGCAGCATCACGCCGATCAGAAGCAGCCGGTTGACCCGCGGCAGATAGATTTGCCCGGCATGGCTCTCCGACGTATAGCGGACCTCGAAACGCGGCAGCAGGCCGAGCTGCACCGCCTGACTCACCAGCGAGTACGCGCCGGTGATCACCGCCTGGCTCGCGATCACGGTCGCGGCGGTCGCGAGCACCACCAGCGGCAGCAGCAGGATCTCCGGCACCATCCGGTAAAAGGAATTTTCGATCGCCCCGGGATCGGACAGCACCAGGGCGCCCTGCCCGAAATAATTGATCAGCAGTGCGGGAAGCACGAAGAACAGCCATGCCGACTGGATCGGCTTGCGCCCGAAATGGCCGAGATCCGCATATAGCGCCTCGCCGCCGGTGACCGCGAGAAACACCGCCCCCAGCGTGACAAGACCGATCGTCCCATGGGAGAGCAGGAAATGCACCGCATAGTATGGATTGATCGCTGCCAGGACCGACGGATCGTCGCTGATATGGACGATGCCCATCACGGCCAGGCTCGCGAACCACGTGACCATCACCGGGCCGAAGGCGGTCGCGACCCGCGCGGTTCCCTTGCTCTGCACCGCGAACAGCACGACCAGGATGAATACCGTGAGCGGCACGACATAGTGCTCGAGCGCCGGCGCGGCGAGCTTGAGGCCTTCGACCGCCGACAGCACCGAGATCGCCGGCGTGATCATGGAATCGCCGATGAACATCGAGGCGCCGATCACGCCCAGGGCCATCAGCAGCATGCTTCGACGACCCAACGCCCGCTGGCCGAGCGCCATCAGCGACAGCGTTCCGCCCTCGCCATTGTTGTCTGCCCGGAGCAGCAGCAGCACGTATTTGGCCGTCACCACGACGAATAGCGACCAGAGAATCAGGGAGAGAACACCGAGCACGATCATCCGCGACACCGGCTGCCCCTGAGCGGCGCCATGCGCGGCTTCCCGGAACGCGTACAGAGGCGAGGTGCCGATGTCGCCAAACACGACACCGATGCTGCCGAGCGTGAGCCCCCAGAAACCGGATGTGGTCGCGGTTTCCTGTCCTTCGGTCGATGTGGCGCTGGCCGTCATGTGGCTCGGAACATAGTTTCCCTGTTTGGCCCGGCGCGTGTGGACGCAGACCGGCCGCGGGTCAAGTCTCTACCGCAATCGAGTCTCTACCCTAACAGAGCTTGGCCCATCTCCTGCAACCAAAGAAGCACGACCTCACGGCGTATCTCGTCCCGCACCGCGGTAAGTCACAACCGCCGCAGACAAACTGACGCACATGCGCGATCCGCCGCAGACGGCAGCGAAGGCTCCCGATGCGCTTCGTTTGCGTTCGCAAACGACTCAGCGTGACGACGATGATGGGGAGCGCCGAGACCGAGGATTACGGCTTGAGGTCCGGCGGCAATGGCGGGTCTTCCCGCATCAGGGTGATCGTCACACGGCGGTTGGCCGACAGCGAAGGGTCGTCCGGGAACAGCGGCTGGCTGTCCGCCTTGCCAGAGACCGCAAAGATGTGGCTCGCCGGCAGCCCTTCCCGCTCCAGGATCTGTCGCACGGCATTGGCGCGATCCGCCGACAGGTCGAATCCACCATAATCGCTGCGGGCAGGAACGAAGCCGGCTGCCGTGTGTCCGGTGATCTGGACCCGGAGCGGCGTCGCCTTGAGCGGCGCAGCCAGCTTCTCGATCAGCCGCCGGGTGCGGTCCAGGGGCACCTTCGAACCGTCGGCGAACATCGAGCGTCCGTCCTGGTCGACGATCTCGAGATTGAGGCCCTGCTTGGTCTCCTCGAACATGATGTGCTTGGAGATCTCGGTCATTTCCGGCATGTCCTGCAGCGCCTGGCGCAGCGACGCCGAGGCCAGCGCGAACTGACGGTCGGTCTTCAGCTTGGCGCCATTGGTGTGCTGGCGCTCCTCCTGCTCGGGGCTCGGCGTGTTCGAGGTCTCCTCCGGGGAAACATGCGCCGCATTCTTGAGTTTCGGCCGCGTCGGCAGACCGTCGGATTCGACGATGCCCGAGTAGCGCGCTTCGGTCTGCACGCCGAAGGCGTCGCGCATCGAACCGGCGACGATCTTGAGCTTGTTGTTGTCCATGGTGGAAAACGCGACGAGCATCACGAAGAAGCTCATCATCAGACCCATCAGGTCGGCGAAGGTCACGAACCAGCCGTGCCCGCCACCATGCGCGTCGCCGCGTTTTTTCTTGGCCATCCCCTAGCTCCGGTGCACGTCCCCCACGCCGGCCTAGGCCGGCACCGGCTCACCTTCCGCGTGACGGTGTTTCTCCGGCAGGTAGGCCAGCAGCATTTCGCGCACCAGAGCCGGGCTCTTGGAATCGCGGATCATCAAAATGCCGTCGATGATCAGGGTCCGGTTGGTTTCCTCGTCGAGCAGCTTGCCGTGCAGCTTGTCGGCAATCGGCAGACAGAACAGGTTGGCGACCAGCGCGCCGTAGAGGGTGGCGAGCAGCGCAGTCGCCATGAACGGGCCGAGCTTCGAGGGGTCGGTCATGTTGGCGAACATCTGCACCATGCCGATCAGCGTGCCGATCATGCCGAAGGCCGGCGCGCAGTCGCCGATCGCGCGATAGATCTTGCTGCCCTCGTCGAGATGCATGAGGAAATTGTCGCGGTCGCGCTCGAGATTGTCGCGGATGAATTCGAGATCGTAGCCGTCGGCGACGTAGCGGATGCCCTTGGCCAGGAACGGCTCGTCGGTCTCGACCTTTTCCAGCCCGACCGGTCCCTGCTTGCGGGCGATCTCGGCGATGCGGGCGAGTTCGTCGACCAGGTCGCGCGCCGACAGCCGGCTCATCGTGAAGGCGAATTTGGCGCCGAGCGGCAGGCCGTGCAGCATCGCACCAAGCGGAAAGCGGATCATGGTGGCCGCGATCGAGCCGCCGAAGATGATGATCATGGCGTGCTCGCTGATGAACATCTCGACATCGCCGCCGAGCAGCATCATGACGGCGATGACGATGATGCCCGCCAAGAGCCCGACGCCCGTCATAATATCCATGAAATTACTCCACCCGCGTACGCAATCACCGGCCATCCTGGACGGGCGCGACGGTCCTGCCCCACGCGCAATTCAGACTAGATGCACGCCATTAAGGACGGGTTACCGAATTCGGTAGGCATAATGAGCGGTAAACGGCATGCAACGGCACACGCGCTTCCATCAGCAGCGTCAGCGGCCGAATTCAGGCCGCCGCCACGCCCCGCTTCAGCAGGTTCGTCTCGGCAAACAGGACGGCCTGCTCGAACGATTGCTGCATCTTGTGAACCATTTCCAGCATTTGCGCCGGCTCCATCGTCGCCGAGCCGAGCTCGAGCTCGCGCGACAGCCGTGACAGCGCCGAGAAACCGAACGTCGCCGACGAGCTCTTGATGGAATGCGCCTCGCGCTTCAGTTCGAGCCGATCCTCGAACTTGGCCGCGAGCTTGCCGAATTTTCCGGACGTGTCGTCGAGGAAGGTCCGTAGCACCTCCAGCGCGTCCTCCTCTCCGAGTTCGGAGATCAGGATCTGGTAGACGGATTCATCAAATTGCACCAGGTCGGTCATGCGACAAGCCTTTCCTTGTGTGTGGCAGCCGCGGCGCGAAGCAGAGCGGCATTCAGTCGATCGCGCGTGACCGGCTTGGTCACGAAGTCGTTCATGCCGGCGTCCGTACACGCCAGATGATCCTGGCTGGTGGCGTTGGCCGTCAGAGCGATGATGTAGACGTCCTGCGCGGGCGGCGGCAGCGAGCGGATCATCCGCGTCGCCGTGAGCCCGTCCATCTCCGGCATCATCATGTCCATGAGCACGAGGTCGTAAGGCTGCTTTTGAACGGCCGCGATGGCCTGGGTGCCGTTCTCGACGATGTCGTAGCCGTGACCGAGCTTGTCCAGGAGCTTCTTGATCACGAACTGATTGGTGAGATTGTCTTCGGCCACGAGGACCTTGAGCGGCTCGACGCTGGCCGGCCGCTCTTCCGGGATCGCCTCGCCGCCCGGGACGATGGTCGCCTCGGGCGCGCCGACCTGATCGACGTCCGGCTGCGGTTGCGGCTGGACCTGGATCGAGAATGTGAAGGTGCTGCCCTCGCCGACCTTGCTCTGCACCGTGATGTCGCCGCCCATGCAGGTGACGAGGCGCTTGCAGATCGCAAGACCGAGCCCCGTGCCGCCGAAGCGGCGCGAGATCGAGTTGTCGACCTGCGAGAACTGCTTGAACAGGCGTCCGACGGCTTCCGCGGGAATGCCGACTCCGGTATCGGCGACCGAGAACACCAGGGTCAGATGAGGCCCGGCGAGGTTCTCGGCATGCACGTCGATATGAACGCCGCCGGCTTCGGTGAACTTGAGCGCATTGCCGACCAGGTTGAACAGCACCTGGCGCAACCGCGCGGGATCGCCGACCACGTAGCTCGGCACCTCCGGCGCGATCGACGTCGTCAGTTGCAGGCCCTTCTCGTTCGCGCGCGACACCAGCAGCTCCGCGGTCGCAATCACCGAGCGGTGCAGGTCGAACTCGATGTGCTCGATCTCCAGGCGATCGGCATCGAGCTTGGAGAAGTCGAGGACGTCGTTGAGGAGTTGCAGCAGATAGTCCGCCGATTCACGCAAGGTGGTCGCGATCTTGCGCTGCTCCGGCGCGAGATCCGCCGACAGCAACAGGTCGGCGAGACCGATGACCCCGTTCATGGGCGTCCGGATCTCGTGGCTCATCATCGCCAGGAATTCCGAGCGTGCCCGCGTGCCCGCCTCGGCCGCATCGCGCGACGCGGCCAGCCCGGCCTGGTAGCGCGCGATCAGGATGGTGATGATGCCGATCACCACCGTCAGCAACGCACCGACCAGGAGATCGCGATCGCGGTTGAGCTTGAAGGCGCTGAAGATCTCCTCGGAGGCCTGACCGACGATGACCACCAGCGGCTGATCCTTGACCCGCTGGAACGAGTAGATTCGCGCGATGCCGTCGATCAGGCTCTTGAACGTATAGAAGCCGCTGCTTCTTTGCTGGATGGCGCTCATCACCGGACTGCCGGCGAGCGAGGACCCCACGCCCCCCGGACCGGCCGAGGCCCGTGCGCGCACGAGGCCGTCGAGACCGACCAGGGTGACGTTGCCCTTCTTGCCGAGATCGACCGAATTGTAGAAGCTCGACAGATATTCCGGGTCGAGCGACACCACCACGACGCCGCCGAACGAGCCGTCCGGCATGATGATTCGGCGCGTCAGCTGAATCGACCATTTGTTGGAGACACGGCCGAAGATCGGCTTGCTGATGAAGAGAACGTCGTCCTTGCCGTCGGCATGGACACGGAAATGCTCGCGGTCGTGCAGGTCGAGGCCGCGCAACTTCGGATCGATGTTGCTGGACAGCATGATGCCGTCCTTGCCGATCACGACCACCTGAAATGAAAAATCGGACAGAAACCGGCTGTTCTTCGACCACAACGACATGTCGAAGTTCTGCGGATCCTTCGCGTAGGTATCGCGAACATAGAGCAAGGTCTGGTCCGCCGCGCGGATCGAGCGGATGATTTGCTCTTCAAAGGCGCGCGCGAGATTGGCGCCGTTCTTCAGCGCCGACTGTTCGGTGCGGACATATTCCTCAGAGATCGTGTAGAACAAGCCGGCCCATACCAGCGCGATCGCCGACAGGCCGATCACGGCGCTGCCGAAATGCCCGATCAGCCGGACCATGCCGTCGACGGCCCGGTCGAGCCGGCCGAACACCGGCGTCGATATGGATATCAGCCTGCGCATGTCTCTCGTTTCCTCGAACGACATGCCTAACCGTGCAGGCTAGCCATCAGGTAAAGCTTGATGGATAAAATCTTCTGAACGAGCGAGGACCGCTTAACCTTCCGCCTCCCGAAGCCGTTTGCGGGTAATCGGCGACCGCGATCGATCGATCTGGCTGCAGTTGAGGCTGCTCCCCGTAGTCATCCGGATGAGGTCGTCGCATCCGTGAAGGCGCCCGCCACGGCCGGGCTCGCCACGCGAGCCGCACCGCGGGCGGTGCGGCTCCATCGAGGGGCTCCGCGAAGTGCGGCTCAATGAATCTCGGCGGAGCGCTTCAGCGCGTCCTTCAGCTTCTCGAGCGAGAAATCCGCACGCCGTGCGATCTCGAGGATCGGCGTTTCGCGACGGGCGCAGAGTTCGGCGGCCTCCGGCAGCTTGGCGGCGATGTCCGCCGGGATCACGATGGCGCCGTGGCGGTCGGAGTGAATGAGATCGTCCGAGCGCACCGTCATGCCGGCGACACGAACCTCGCCGCCGAAGCTCTCGGCATGCACCCAGGCATGCGATGGCCCGATCGAGCCGGCCAGCGCCTGGAAACCGGGAGCCCATTGCGGAATGTCGCGGATCGATCCATCCGTGATCACGCCGAGGCAGCCGAGCGCCTTGTGGACGTTGCTCTGCACCTCGCCCCAGAACGCGCCGTAGCCGACGTCCGGCCCGTCGATGTCCTGGATCACGACGACGCGGGGACCGTGGCCGGTGCCAACATATTCGTAATAGTCGGTGCGCAGCCTGGCCTGCTCGTCCGCCGGCAGGCCGGACTTCACCACCGATCGGATCGTCGCCGTGCGCGCATAGCCGACCATGGGCGGCAGGTCGGGGAACGGGCAGACCAGCGGCTTGGTGGTGTAGCCGATCAGGCGGCGCTCGGGCGCCACGATCTCCATCGCGTTGCAGATGGTCGGCGTATCGTAGCGCGCGAGCGCCTCGATGATGGAAGGCGCGAGCGGCGCGGCGGCGGAATGGGTCAAGGGCGTTGTCTCCGAAGGCTGCGGACGGACATCATCGCCGTCCTTGCATCCGGTATAACCGACGCCTCGAAAGCGGCAAGGCGCGGGCCGGGTCGGCGGCCCTGCGCTCAGTGCAGCCGTTCGGGCGGGCGCGGCTCCTGCTCCACCGCCGGCGCGCCCGTCGGCGTAAATGCCGTCGTGGATGAGGACGCAGGCTGCGGTGCTGCCACCGTAGCGCCGAGCGCGGCCGCATGCCGCGCGGCCTGCTGGCGGTACAGGCGCCAGCCGAACGGCAGGCTGAGCATGTACAGGATCGATGCCGCGGACAGGATCTGCCAGGGATACACCACCAGCAGCGCGACGAAGAACACGACGGCCGCGAACACCGGCAGCACGAGCTCGGGCGATACCCGCATCCGCGTGGTCTTGCCGGAGAACACCGGCAGCCGCGACACCATCAGGAAGGCGATCAGCAGGGTGTAGAGCGCCGTCACCAGCGCCGGCGGCTTCGGCAGGCCCAGGAAGGCCAGATACACCGGCAGCAGCACCGTGATGGCGCCCAGCGGCGCGGGCACGCCGGTGAAGAAATTGGCGGCGAACGGCGGCTTGTTGGGATCGTCGATGCTGGCATTGAAGCGCGCCAGCCGCAGCCCGCCGCTGATGGCGTACATCATGGCGGCGATCCAGCCGCCGTCGCGCAGCTCGTGGAGCTGCCAGAAATACAGGATCAGGCCCGGCGCGACGCCGAAATTGACGAAGTCGGCCAGGCTGTCGAGCTCGGCGCCGAACTTCGACTGCCCCTTGATCATGCGGGCGATGCGGCCGTCGATGCCGTCGAGGAAGGCGGCGAACACGATGGCGCCGACCGCAAGCTCCATGCGGCCCTCGGTCGACAGCCGGATGGCGGTCAGGCCGGCGCAGATTGCCAGCAGAGTGATCATGTTCGGCACCAGCATCCGCACCGGAATGGGACGGAAACGGCGGCGGCGCAGTTCGGGAGAGGTCGGATCGAAGCTCATGGTCACACCAGCATGGGTTTCACGGGACCTTATCCCGGATCCCGGCCAAAGTCCCGTGAATGGGTCATCCCCTGCAGGCGATGGTTCACTGGCTGCGGAACGTCAGGCCCGGTACGGGCACGTCGAAATCGGCCAGAATTGTTTCGCCGGCGATGGCGGTCTGCCCCTCCGAGACCAGAACCTCGGTGCCGTCGGGCAGATAGACGTCGAGCCGCGAGCCGAAGCGGATCAGCCCGAAGCGTTCGCCGGCGCCGATGGTCTGCCCCTCGCGCACGAACGACACGATGCGGCGGGCCACCAGGCCCGCGATCTGGACCACGCCGATCTTGCCGTGCGGCGTCGAGATTGCCAACGAGTTGCGCTCATTGTCCTCGCTCGCCTTGTCGAGCTCGGCATTGATGAAGGCGCCCGGACGGTAGGCGATCTTTTCGATCCGCCCGGCCACCGGGCTGCGGTTCACGTGCACGTTGAAGACGCTCATGAAGATCGACACGCGCAGCAGCGGCAATTCGCCCAGGCCGAGTTCGGCCGGCGGCAACGCCCGCGTGATCATCGAGATCCGCCCGTCGGCGGGCGCCACCACGAGCCCGTCCCGCTGCGGGGTCACCCGGATCGGATCGCGGAAGAACAGCGCGCACCAGACGGTGAGCAGCGTGCCGATCCAGCCGAGCGGCGTGAAGATCCAGAACAGGATCAGGCTGATCAATGCGAAGCCTCCGATGAACGGATAGCCTTCGGGGTGGATCGGCGGGATCTGGGCGCGGATGGAATTGCTGATCGACATGGCCTGCTTCGTTGAGATGTCGTCCCTCTGACCTCAGAGCGGACCGCCGCCTTGACTAGGTCGACGGCGTGCGAAGGTCAAAATGATTCCTTGAACTCGGATCGCGGCGTTTCGCGGGCTCATTCGGCCGCACTTGCCACAGAATCGGTCGCCACCGGCGGATTACGGTTGGGTGCCGCGGCCTCGTCGCCGATCTGCGCCAGTTTTTCGCGCGCCGCCTCGGCCTCCCGCTGCCGGTTCCACATGCCGGCATAGAGCCCGCCTTTCGCCAGAAGCTCGGTATGGGTGCCCCGCTCCGCGATCCGGCCGCGGTCGAGCACGATGATCTCGTCGGCTGAAACGATGGTCGAGAGCCGGTGCGCGATCACCAGCGAGGTGCGGTTGCGCGACACCCGGTCGAGCGCCTCCTGGATCTCGTGCTCGGTGTGGCTGTCGAGCGCCGAGGTGGCCTCGTCGAGCACCAGGATCGGCGGTCCCTTGAGGATCGTGCGCGCGATCGCTACCCGCTGCTTTTCGCCGCCCGAGAGCTTCAGCCCGCGCTCGCCGACTTGGGTCTCGTAGCCCTTGGGCGCCATCCGGATCAGACCATCGATCTGGGCCAGCCGCGCCGCCTCCTCGACCGCGGCGTCGTCGGCCTCCCAGCGTCCATAGCGGATGTTGTAGCGGATGGTGTCGTTGAACAGCACGGTATCCTGCGGCACCATGCCGATCTGCGCGCGCAGCGACACCTGGGTGACGTCGCGGATGTCCTGCCCGTCGATCAGGATGCGGCCGCCGGACACGTCGTAGAGGCGGAACAGCAGCCGCGAGATGGTCGATTTGCCGGCACCCGAGGGCCCCACGATCGCGACCGTCTTGCCCGCGGGAACGTCGAAGCTGAGCCCCTGCAGGATAGGCCGGCCGGGCTCATAGGCGAAACGGACGTCCTCGAAACGGACATGGCCTGACGTCACCACCAGCGGCTTGGCGCCGGGCGTTTCCTTCACCTCCGGATCGCGCGTCAACACGCCGAACATCATCTCGATGTCGATGATCGCCTGCTTGATCTCGCGGTACACCATGCCCATGAAGTTCAGCGGCTGGTAGAGCTGGATCATCATGCTGTTGATCATGACGAAGTCGCCGACGGTGTTGCGCCCCTCGCGCACGCCCTGGGCGCACATCAGCATCGCCGCAGTCAGTCCGATGGTGAAGATCACCGCCTGCCCCGCGTTGAGCACGGCGAGCGAAGTATAGGTCTTCACGCTGGCGCGCTCATAGTATTCCATCGAGCGGTCGTAGCGCGCGGCCTCGCGCGCCTCCGCGCTGAAATACTTCACCGTCTCGTAGTTGAGCAGCGAGTCGATCGCCTTGGTGTTGGCGTCCGTGTCCGAATCGTTCATCCGGCGCCGGATCTCGATGCGCCACTCGGTCGCGATGTAGGTGTAGTAGAGATAGGCCGCGACCATCGCCAGCGTGACCAGCACGTAGCGCCAGTCGAATTGCCACAGCAGCACGGCGGTCAGCAGCGAGACCTCGACGATGGTCGGGATCAGCTGCAGGATCACCATGCGCACGATGGTCTCGATCGCGTTGCGGCCGCGTTCGAGCACGCGGGTCAGTCCGCCGGTCTTGCGCTCGAGATGAAAGCGCAGCGACAATTCGTGCATGTGGACGAAGGTGATGGTCGCGAGCTTGCGCACCGCATGCATGGCGACGCGGGCGAAAATACCGTCGCGCCATTGCGTCAGCACCGCCATCAGCACGCGCATCGCGCCGTAGCTCGCCGTCATGGCTACCGGCGAGGCCACCAGCCAGAACGCCCAATTGCCGGGCTGGATCGGCGCGGTGTTGGCGCCGGTCAGCGCATCGGTCGCCCATTTGAAGGTGAAGGGCAGAAACAGCGTTGCGATCTTGGCCGCGATCAGCAGCACCACGGACCACAGCACCCGCATCTTCAGATCGGCACGATCGCTCGGCCAGATGAAGGGCCACAAATGCCGCAGCGTGCCGGCCAGCGTCCCCTGTTCCAGGGGCGCAGGCGGCTGGCTGGTGGCGGGATTGGACGAGGAGTCAGGGGGCATCAAGCGATCTGGAACAGCAAGGGGCGTGGCATGTTGTGGTGATGCCGTGTGTTGCCTGCGTCATATAGAGTGTCCGGGCGCTGGATGCACCCGTGTGACAACGGAATCCGTTACCGCGGCGCAGTATTTGCATATTCAAATTCAGACAAATGCATCCAGATCGTGTGGACCGTTCCGTGAAAGCCTGCGAATCCAGCCTCTCCGCCTCCGTCTTGACGCCTTTCAACTGCAGTGTCACATCCGTCCAATGACTGAAATCCGCACCGTCTGTGTCTATTGCGGCTCCGGCCCGGGGACCAATCCCAGCTTCATCGAATCGGCGAAAGCGCTCGGCAAGGTCTTCGCCGAGAACGGCGTCAGGCTCGTCTATGGCGGCGGCTCCATCGGCATGATGGGCGCGGTCGCCAAGGCCGTGCTCGATCATGGCGGCGAGGTGACCGGCATCATCCCCGACTTCCTGGTGAAGAAGGAGGTCATGATGCCGCTCAAGGACCTCATCGTCACGCCGGACATGCACGAACGCAAGCGGCTGATGTTCGAGCATTCCGACGCGTTCGTCGCGCTGCCCGGCGGCATCGGCACGCTGGAGGAGCTGGTCGAGCAGCTGACGTGGAAGCAGCTCGGCCGCCACGCCAAGCCGGTGCTGATGGCCAATATCGACGGCTTCTGGGAGCCGCTGTTCTCGCTGCTCGCGCATATGCGCGAGACCGAGTTCATCCGCCCCGGCTTCCAGATCGAGTTGCTGAAGGCCGAGCGCGTCGAGGACATCCTGCCGCGCCTGCGCGAGGCCGCCGCCGGCGTTGCCCGGGAAGAGACCGAGATGGCACCTGACATCGCCAAGCGGCTCTGATCCTACTCCGCCAGGAACGTCACCGCCTCGATCCGATTGCCGTCCGGATCGAGCACGAAGGCCGCATAATAGCGCACGCGATCATGCGGCCGCAGCCCCGGCGCACCATCCGAGACGCCGCCTGCTTCAACAGCTGCCGCGTGGAAGGCATCGACCTCCGCAGTGGTCTTGGCGCGCAAGCAGAGATGCGAGCCGGTGTCGGCCGGCACGCGCGCCATCGCGGAGCGCAGGTTGATCCAGAGTTCCGGATAGGTTTTGCCGAAGCCGATGTTCTTAGGCCGCTCGACCTGCCGGGTCATGCCCAGCGGAGCCAACGCGCGTTCGTAGAACCGCGCGCTGCGGGCGAGGTCGCTGACGCCGACGGAGACGTGGTCGATCATGCGTTGACTCCCCGCTCTCTCCATTCGTCATTGCGAGGAGCAAAGCGACGAAGCAATCCAGAGTCGTGGGCGGGACTCTGGATTGCTTCGCTTCGCTCGCAATGACGGCTCCTCATTGTCATCCCGCGGCGCCCGACTTCACCAGCTTGTAGAACACCGAATCCATCAGCGCCTGGAACGAGGCGTCGATGATGTTGGGTGAGACACCGACCGTCGTCCAGCGCTCGCCGGTCTCGTCCGCACTCTCGATCAGGACGCGCGTGACCGCCTCGGTGCCTCCGTTGAGGATACGCACCCGGTAGTCGATCAGCTTGAGGCCATCGATGAAGCCCTGGTACTTGCCGAGATCCTTGCGCAGCGCGACGTCGAGCGCGTTGACCGGGCCGTTGCCTTCGGCCGCCGAGATCAGCCGCTCACCGGCGACGTCGACCTTGACGACGGCCAGCGCGACCGTGACGCGCTCGCCGAGCGCGTTGTAGCGCTGCTCGACATTGACGTCGAACTGCTCGACCCGGAAATACTCCGGCACCGAGCCGAGCGTTCGCCGTGCCAGCAGCTCGAACGAGGCATTGGCGGACTCATAGGCATATCCGGCGGCCTCGCGTTCCTTCAGCTCCTCGACGAGGCGCGTCAGCTTCGGATCGCTCTTGGCGAACGGGATGCCACCGCGCTCCAGCGCCGCGATGACGTTGGAGCGGCCGGCCTGGTCCGACACCAGCACCTTGCGATGATTGCCGACACTCTCGGGCAGCACATGCTCGTAGGTGTGCGGATCCTTGAGCACGGCGGAGGCATGGATGCCGGTCTTGGTGACGAAGGCGCTCTCGCCGACGTAAGGAGCATGCCGGTTCGGCGCGCGGTTGAGCATGTCGTCGAGCGTGCGCGACACCTTCATCAGGCCGCCGAGTTGCTGGTCGGAGACGCCGATCTCGAAGCGATCCGAAAACTCCGCCTTCAGCTTCAAGGTCGGGATCAGCGAGCACAGATTGGCGTTGCCGCAGCGCTCGCCGAGCCCGTTCAAGGTCCCCTGGATCTGGCGCGCGCCGGCGCGCACGGCCGCCAGCGTGTTGGCCACCGCCTGCTCGGTGTCGTTATGGGCGTGAATGCCGAGATGATCGCCGGGCACATGCTTGCTGACTTCGCCGACGATGGCCTCGATCTCATGCGGCATGGTGCCGCCATTGGTGTCGCACAGCACGACCCAGCGCGCGCCGGCCTCATAGGCCGCGCGGGCGCAGGCCAGCGCAAACTCCGCATTCTCCTTGTAGCCGTCGAAGAAGTGTTCGCAGTCGAGCATGACCTCGCGCCCCGCGGCCTTGGCCGCCGTCACACTGTCGCGGATCGAGGCGAGGTTCTCTTCATTGGTGGTCTCGAGCGCCACGCGCACCTGATAGGCCGAGGATTTGGCGACGAAGCAGATCGCGTCCGCCTTGGCGTCCAGCAGCGCCGCCACGCCGGGATCGTTGGAGACCGAGCGGCCGGCGCGGCGCGTCATGCCGAAGGCGGTGAAGCGGGCGTGGCCGAGCTTCGGCCTCTGCGCGAAAAACTCGGTGTCGAGCGGATTGGCGCCGGGATAGCCGCCCTCGACATAGTCGATGCCGAGATCGTCGAGCAGGCGCGCGATCGCCTGCTTGTCCGCCAGCGTGAAGTCGACGCCGTTGGTCTGCGCACCATCGCGCAAGGTGGTGTCGAACAGATAGAGCCGTTCCTTGCTGGTGCCTGCCGCGGTCATGCCTGCGCTCCGGCGCCGAGCGCCTTCTTCATCGTGGTGTTGGCGAGCCACTCGCCGTTGATCGAGATACTGTTGCGCTGCTGCGCGACGTAGCCGCGCTTGCGGAAGAACTCCACCGCGGTATCGCTGGCATCGACGGAGAGATCGGCCGTGCCGCGTGCGCCCGCGAGCTTCTCCAGTGCATCGCACAGCAAGGCGCCGACGCCCTGCCCCGCAACGCTCGGATGCACATAGAGCATGTCGATGTGATCATTGCCCTTCAGCGCCGCGAAGCCGACGGGCGAACCCTGCAGCGTCGCGATCAGGGTCAGCCCCGACGCCAGCTTCTTGCCGAAGCCAGCCTCATCCTCGGCCGCCGAGGCCCAGGCCTCCTGCTGCTCCTCGCTGTAGTCGTCACCGGTCAGCTCCTGGATGCTGGCAACGAAAATCGCTGCCAGCACGGGCGTGTCGGCCGGGAGAAAAGGCCGCAGTGCGGGTCTCGGTAGGGCCTGTCCCATCGTCTCACCAGATGCCATAGAGCTTCGTCACCAGCGCAACGGCGCCCGCAATCACCGCGAATTTGAGCACGATGTAGTACAGCCAATGCCGTGGGAATGGCGTGTCGGGCCTGCTCATCGCGCGATCTCCCAGGTCGTCACCGGCTTGCCGTCGGGGCCTTTGCCGTCCTTGAGCACCACGCCCATTGCCGCGAGTTTGTCACGGAGCCGGTCCGACTCCTTGAAATCCTTGCGGGCACGCGCGGCGGTCCGTTCCCCAATCAGGATCTCGACCTGAGCGGCATCGACTCCGCGGGCTTCCTGTTTGCGTGCTTCCCACTGCGTCGCTGTCTCGGACAGGAAGCCCGCATAGCGGAGCGAGCCAGCGAACGCGGCGCGCTCGGCGTCACCGCCGGACGCCGCGCGGCTCCGCAACGCGTGCAGCTCGGCGATCATCAGCGGCGTGTTGATGTCGTCGAGCAGTGCGGAGATGACCGCAGGCTCCGGCTGCTCGCCCGGCACATCGGCCGCGACGCGATACCAGTCATCGAGCGTCTTCGCGCTTTCTTCCAGCCCCTTGACCGTCCAGTCGGCCGGCGAGCGATAATGCATCTTGAGCATGTTGAGGCGCAGCACCTCGCCGGGCCAGTCCGCGAGCAGGTCGCGGATGGTCACGAAGTTACCGAGGCTCTTCGACATCTTCGCGCCCTCGACCTGCACGAACTCGTTGTGCAGCCAGTAGTTCGCCATCACCTGGGTGCCGTGGGCGCAGCGCGACTGCGCGATCTCGTTCTCATGATGCGGAAAGATCAGGTCGAGCCCGCCGCCATGGATGTCGAAGATCTCGCCGAGATAGGCCGCGCTCATCGCCGAGCACTCGATATGCCAGCCTGGACGGCCGCGGCCCCATGGGCTGTCCCATCCCGGCTCGTCCTCGGACGACTGCTTCCACAGTACGAAGTCGGCCGGATGCTTCTTGTGCGCGTCGACGGCGACGCGCGCGCCGGCGAGTTGCTCGTCGAGCCTGCGGCCCGACAGTGCGCCATAATCCGGCATCGACTGCGTATCGAACAGCACCTCGCCGCCGGCCTCATAGGCATGGCCGCGCGCGATCAGCTGCCTGATCAGCGTCACCATGTCCGCCTTGCCGTCGGGACGCGGCAGCACGAAGTCGGTCGCGCGCGGCTCGAAGGTCGGCGGCAGGCTGCCGAGCGCAGTTGTATCGCTGTGAAACTGGTCGGCAGTCACCTCCGTGACCTTCCGGATCGCCTCGTTCAGCGGCAGCCCGGGAAAGTCACGCGCCGCTCGCGCATTGATCTTGTCGTCGACATCCGTGATGTTGCGGACATAGGTGACGTGGTCGGCGCCATAGAGATGGCGCAGCAGCCGGAACAGCACGTCGAAGACGATCACGGGCCGCGCGTTGCCGATATGGGCGAAGTCGTAGACCGTCGGTCCGCAAACATACATGCGGACATTCTTGGGATCGAGCGGCACGAAGGCGCGCTTTTCCCGCGAGGCGGTGTCGTACAAACGCAAGTCCATGGTTCGTCCCCAGATGCCTGTGCCTGTCGTCTGGCCGGACCGCGCTGACTGCAGCCCCCCGGCGAGACGCAACGAATCTCCTACGCCGGACGACGGCCCGCAGGCGGGCGGCCACGGCACGAATCACGCTCCCGACCTGCCGGCCGGGCGTCCTGATCATCTCTGTTGAGAAAAGACGGCCTCAGCCAGCAAATCGCTAGCTCGTAATCTCGCGGCAAATGCAGCCGATGGCGAGGAAACCGTTCATGTAGACTACCATGAGCCAGCCCCGTGTTCTCGTCAAGAGCCGCAAAACAGCCGTTTTCTCCGCCCAAATGCACCCGCCCTGCCTCATGGTTAATCATTTTTAACCTTTTTGACCTAACCATGAGTTGTAGCCCTCATCGATCGGTGCACCATGCGATTCTTCTCGGCGCTGCTCGCCAGCTCTGTTCTCCTCGCCGCCGCGACGACCGCTTCGGCGGAGAGCCGCATCTTCATCATCGCCAACGAAGCTGACGGCTATGGCGTCGACCAATGCCTGGCCAAGGGCGACAGATGCGGCGCTTCGGCCGCCCGGTCCTACTGCCAATCACGTGATTTTGCGCAGGCCTCCTCCTACCGCCGTGTCGACCCTGACGAAATCACGGGGTCGGTGCCGAAAGCCGGTGGAAACTGCACCCATGGCGGCTGCAACGACTATGTCGCGATCACCTGCCAGCGCTGACGCGCCGGGGAACGGCTGTTCCCGCCACGTCAGCGCCCCGGAATGGACGTGACGATGCCCGACAAAGCGGCTATGGGATGCCGGCCGCTGCCGCGATTTTTCCGAATTCTGTGCTAGCCCCGCGGCAGCACCCATGGACCGGAATACCGCATCTTGATCGCTCCCCTGTCTCCGCGCCTGTTGGCCTGTTCCGCGTTGCTCGGATTGACGCTGACCGGCTCGCATGCCCTGGCGCAATCCAGCTCCGATTCCTATGCGCAGATGGCCCCCGGCCAGCCCGCGCCACAGGCCGGCGTCAACCCGATCTGCCCGCGCCTCGAGGCGCAGCTCGCCTCGATCGACCGCGGCGGCGGCGGTGATCCGGCGCGCGAAGACCAGATCCGGCGCTATCAGGATGCCGCCGCCAAGCAGCAGGGCGAGCTCGACCGCGTCAGCATGCAGGCCAAGCGGATGGGCTGCGACAGCACAGGCTTCTTCTCGCTGTTCAACGGCCGCTCGGCCGAATGCGCCCCCGTGAACAACCAGATCCAGCAGATGCGCGCCAATCTGGACCAGATCACCAGCAATCTCGAGCGGCTGCGCGGCGGCTTCGGCGGCGAGCGCGACAACCAGCGCCGTTCCGTGCTGGCGGCGCTGGGCCAGAACAGTTGCGGGCCGCAGTACCAGCAATACGCCAATGCGAATCGCGGCGGTGGCGGCGGCGGCAATTTCCTGACCAGCCTGTTCGGCGGCGGTGCCGACAGCAATCCCGCCGCATCGCTGCCCCCGCCGAGCGCCGATCTCGCCGCGCCCCAGGGCACCTATCGCACCGTCTGCGTGCGCAGCTGCGACGGCGCCTATTTCCCGATCTCGTTCGCCACCGTGCCCGGCCGCTTCGCCGATGACGAGCGCGCCTGCAAGGCGCAATGCCCCGCCGCCGATGCGTCGCTGTTCACCTATCGCAACCCCGGCGAGGACATGAACCAGGCGGTCTCGGTCAACGGCCAGCCCTACACCGCGCTGCCGAACGCCTTCAAGTATCGCACCGAGTTCAACCCGAGCTGCTCGTGCAAGGCGGCGGGACAGACCTGGGCCGAGGCGCTGAAATCGATCGACGACAAGGCCTCCGCCGCCGAACAGGGCGACATCATCGTCACCGAAGAGAGCGCCAGGCGGATGCAGCAGCGCCAGACCGGCAAGCCGCCGGCGACCGCCGCCAAGAAGGGCGGCGCACCCGCCGACACGACGGCCACTGCCCCGGCCGCTGCCGATGCCACGACCGGTGCCGGCGGCGACAAGCAGATCCGCACGGTCGGACCGACCTTCATTCCGGCGCGCTGAGGAGATCAGCCGGGACATCGGCGTCATCCTTCGCGCGCGCCTGACGACGCACGGCCGGCGCGATCGACCGGGCTCTGACCGTCGCCGGGCGGGCGCGTGATCAGGCCAGGCGGTATGACCTCGCCCGCCGGTCCCAGCGCGTCCGCGGGCTTCCAGCGATTCCGCAACAGGGCCAGACGAATCACCTGCGCCGCGGTGACGTCTTCGAGCGGCGCGATCGCGTCGGCCTCGCCTTCACGCCCGCCCCACTGCTCCGCCCGGCTGCGTGTCGCGACGGCCAGCGCGCCGGACGTGCTCGCGAGTGCAATCAGCAGCGTGGCGCGCACCCGTGCCAACAGCTCGTGACGGGCGCCGCCGGCAAGCGGGCCAGGCAGCAGCTGCTCGAAGCCCGCAACGGCCGCCGCGATTGGTACCATCTCGGAGGCGACGCCGAGCCGCGCCGCGAGCGCCGTGGCCTCATCCCGCGACGCCTGCGCGGTGTCGGGCCCGGACAGCACCACAGCGCGGACCTTGCCGGGTCCGAGCGCATCGACCGCCATCGCCAGGGTCAGCGCCGACGCGACGTCCCCGCTCAGGCCGAGCAAGACACCGGTGAAGCCGGATTTGGCGACGCGGTCGCGCAGGCCGAGCACGCAGGCGGCGTAGTCCGCTTCGTCACCATCCACTGGCGCGCTGACCGGCCCCCTGCACTCCCAGCCGTCATCGCCCCTGCGCCATGCCAGCGTGGTGATGTCGGCAACGAAGCCCGGCAGTTGCGCTGATATCGACAGGTCGGCATTCAGTGCGAAGGACGCGCCGTCGAACACCTGATCGCCGTGGCCGCCGGTCTGATTGAGCCAGAGCAGCGGCAGGTCGCTCTCGGTGACGCGCGCGACGGCGGCCGAGAGCCGCCGGTCGCTGCTGCCGCGGATGTAGGGCGCGGCAGCGGGCACCACGATCAGCTCGGCGCCGGTCTCGGCCAGGGTCTCGACGACGTTGTCGTCGTCGGCCTCTTCGACCCGGATGTCCTCGCCGATGGCCACGCCGATGCGAACGCAGCGCACGCTGACCGGACCCGCCGCCGGGCCGCGCGCGAACGCGCCTGCGCGCGGCAGATTGGTCTTGAAGCGCGTTGCGGCGATGCGGCCGGCGTCGAGCAGTGCGCAGGCATTGTAGAGCTTGCCGCCCTCGGCCCAGGGCGTGCCGATCAGCACGGCCGGCCCGCCATCGGCCGTCTCGCCCGCCAGTGCCTCGACCGCGGCGCGGCAGGCGGACTGGACCTCGGGAGTCAGATCGTCCGGCCCGCCGCCGGCCATGAACAGCTCCGGCAGCACCACCAGATCGGCACCGTCGGCCGCGGCCTTGGCGCGCGCGTCGCGTGCCTTCGCGGCGTTGCCGGCGATGTCGCCGGCGGTCGGGTCGAGCTGGGCCAGCGTGATCCTGAAGATGTCAGCGGCCATGTCTCAACTCACTGGCTCGCCCTGATCACAACAGCCCGAGCCGCTCGGCGATCGCGAACAGCCAGAAGCCGCCGGACATCAGCAGCGCGACGCCGACCGCGGCCGAGCCGAGATCCTTGACGCGGCCGATCTGCAGATCGTGCTCGGTGGTGAGGCGATCGGCGAGCTTCTCGATTGCGGTGTTGAGCAGCTCGACGACCAGCACCAGCATGACCGCGCAGACCAGCTCGACGCTGCGCATCGGCGTCGTCCCGATCACATAGGCGAGCGGCAGCGCCAGGAGCAGCGCGATGACCTCTTCGCGCACCGCCTGCTCGGAGCGAAGAGCGAAGGCCAGACCATTGCGCGAGTTGAGCGTCGCGCGCCAGATGCGCAGCATCAGAAACCCGCGACTGCCGGCATCGGCGCGGACTTGCCGCCGCGCTGCTGCTTGAGCAGTTCGGCGATCAGGAACGCCATGTCGATCGACTGCTCGGCATTGAGCCTGGGATCGCACACCGTGTGATAGCGGTCGTTGAGATCCTCGTCGGTGATCGCGCGCGCGCCGCCGATGCATTCGGTAACGTCCTGGCCGGTCATCTCCAGATGGATGCCGCCGGCATGGGTGCCCTCCGCGGCATGGACCGCGAAGAACGCCCGCACCTCGGAAATGATGCGGTCGAACGGCCGGGTCTTGTAGCCCGAATTCGAGGTGATGGTGTTGCCGTGCATCGGATCGCACGACCACACCACCTTGCGCCCTTCCCGCTGCACCGCGCGGATCAAGCCCGGCAGGTGATCGCCGACCTTGTCGGCGCCGAAGCGGTTGATCAGGGTCAGCCGGCCCGGCTCGTTGTCGGGGTTGAGGATGTCGATCAGCTTCAGCAGCTCGTCCGGCTTCAGCGACGGGCCGCATTTCAGGCCGATCGGATTCCTGATGCCGCGGAAATATTCGACATGGCCGTGGTCGAGCTGGCGGGTACGGTCGCCGATCCAGATGAAATGGCCAGAGGTCGCGTACCAGTCGCCCGTCGTCGAATCGACGCGGGTGAAGGCCTGCTCGTAGCCGAGCAGCAGCGCCTCGTGGCTGGTGTAGAAATCGGTGGCGCGCAGCTCCGGATGGCTCTCGAGGTCGAGGCCGCAGGCGCGCATGAAGTTGAGCGCCTCGGAGATGCGGTCGGCGAGCTCCTTGTAGCGGCGCGACTGCGGAGAGTCCTTGACGAAGCCGAGCATCCATTGATGCACGCTGCCGAGATTGGCGAAGCCGCCGGTGGCGAACGCACGCAGCAGGTTCAACGTCGCCGCCGACTGCCGGTAGGCATCGAGTTGGCGCTGCGGATTGGGGATGCGCGCCTCGGGCGTGAAGGCGGTGTCGTTGACGATGTCGCCGCGATAGCTCGGCAGCTCGACGCCGTCGATCTTCTCGGTCGGCGAGGAGCGCGGCTTGGCGAACTGGCCGGCGATGCGCCCGACCTTCACCACCGGCACCGCGCCGGCATAGGTCATGACCACCGCCATCTGCAGCAGCACGCGGAAGAAATCGCGGATATTGTTGGCGCCGTGCTCGGCGAAGCTCTCGGCGCAGTCGCCGCCCTGCAGCAGGAACGCCTCGCCGGCCGCCACCCGCGCCAGCGATTTCTTGAGGTTGCGCGCCTCGCCGGCGAACACCAGCGGCGGGAAGGTCGCAAGCTGCGCCTCGACCTCGGCCAGCGCCTTGTGGTCGGGATAGTCAGGCACCTGCTGCACCGGCTTGGAACGCCAGCTCTCCGGGCTCCAGCGCTCGGTCATGGCTTTCGACTCCCTTCGCGAAACGCCGCGCGCTCGGTCCCCCGCCGCGGCGCGGGCGTTATACACAGCCTGCCTGCGAACCGCCATCCGGAATTTAAGTCGTCCGGCCAAGCCGTTGCGGCTGCGAACGGATTTCGGCTCGCGCTGAGACTCCAGATCGAGTGGCCTTGCCTTGCCCTCCTCACCGCTCCGCTCGGCGCCTCCACAACCACCGCCGTCATCCCGGCGAACGCCGGGATCCATAACCACCGGCCGACGGGACGGCGCAAGATGGATCGCCTTGCGCGCAGCAACAAACGCCGCGGAGTATCGGTCCCGGGTCGGCGCCCTCGCCGCCGCTTCGCGCCGTCGGGACTTGCCCGGGACGACGGCAGAGTTTGACGCGACGGCCGGAAAAACATGCAACGGCTTCCCGCGACGCGGCTGCGTCCGAGGTTTGCTCTTCTCGTTCGCCCTCGGACAAAGTCGAAGGGCGCAGGGAATGCCGGGTGAAGGCCCCACCCATGGCCCGCCTGCTCAAGAAAATGCAGGCGGCAGGTACCACAGGCAAAGCCGATCATCCGGCATTCCCTGCGCGACGGGCTTACGGCTGCTTCGCGATCTCCCCGGTGCGCCGGGCTTGTTGGCCACCGTCATCAGCGGGATGCATCACCATCCTCGCGAACTTGACCTCAGCGTCGGGAGGCCAGGACCACGCGACTTGACCGTCCGCGTCAGATCGTTCGTCCGCGCCCTCGCAAGAAGACGCTGCGATCTCTCGCGGCCATCGCATCCCCGCCTCGCGTGTCGTGACGATCGCGCGCAACGCCCCTCCGAGTGAGGCGGGATGCGCACAATAGAGCATGATTTCTGATATTCGTAAAGCAAAATCTTTGGGCGCGAATGACGTATCCTGGAACGCGTCCCCTGACGCGGCGCGACATTTCAATCGCATTGACGTCAGCGCGCACGGTGGTCGGTACGTCCGACAACTAAGACAACAAAAAAGGCGGCGCCGGAGCACCGCCCTTATCTGTTGCAGACTGACTGCTTGTTAACCGCCAGACCACGATCTCTGAAGATGAAAGAGTTCCCCATTCTGAAGATCAGGTCAAGCGGCAACTAGGCATGATTGCGTGGCAAGAGTATTCTTCCCGCGTGAATTGCTTAGCGGCAGACGATCAGGTCGCGACCTGCCGAGTCGAAGTGTGGACCTCCAACTTTCAGAACGAGTGTGGACCTCGCCCCATCGTCTCACAGGCCTTCTACGCTGATTCGATCATGCTTGCCAAGATGCCCTAGGCATGATTAAGATCAAAATGCTCGCGCTAATTGCCTTTAGCTTCCTACTCTCTTTAGCATCACGGTTGCCATTCATCGGAATTCATAGATGCCCTCAAGATTTTCTTTTGATCTCGGTACGAACTCGCTCGGATGGGCCGTCATCGAACTGGACGAACGCAACGCGCCATGCCGCATCGTCGCGGCCGGCTCGCGCATCTTCAGCGATGGGCGCGATCCGAAATCCAAAGCGTCTCTCGCGGTCGAACGGCGAGCGGCACGGGCCATGCGCCGTCGCCGCGACCGCTTCAAGCGGAGACAAGCCGGCCTCCTCAAGCACCTGACCCTGGCCGGGCTGTTTCCGGCCAATGACGACGAACGCGCCGCCTTGGTGGATCTCGATCCCTTTGCCTTGCGCGCCCGTGCCCTTCGTGAGGCCTTGCCCCTCCATCATCTCGGCCGCGCGCTATTCCATCTCAACCAGCGCCGCGGCTTCAAATCCAACCGCAAGGCCGACCGCGGCAAGAACGACGAGGACGGCAAGATCAGGCTCGGCGTGATCCGGCTCCATGAGGCGATGCGGGATGCCGGCGCGGTCACGCTGGGCGAATATCTGCACGGGCGCAGATCGTCCGCGACGGACGCCAATGCGATTCCCAGCGTGCGCACGCGGCTGCGTCCCGAAAGCGGTGACGGTGCGAAGGGCGACGGCTACGACTTCTACCCCGACCGGCAGATGCTGGAGGAGGAGTTCGACTCCATATGGTCGGCGCAGACGGCCTACCACCCCGATGCGTTGACCGAGGAGATCAGGGACCGCCTGTTCGAGGTGATCTTCCATCAGCGTCCGCTGAGGGCGCCGACCGTCGGCACCTGCACGCTGGTGCCCGGCGAGCAGCGCCTTTCGAAGGCTCATCCCCTGTTCCAGCAACGACGACTTCTGGAGGAATTGAACGCGCTGAAGATCGTGCGGGCCGGAGAGGCCGCGGTCCCGCTGACGCGCGAGCAGCGGGACGTGCTGTATCTGAAACTCAAGGACAAGCGCACCGTCACCTTCGAGAGCCTGCGGAAGGTGCTGAAGCTCGACACCGAGGCACGCTTCAACAAGGAAAGCGACAATCGCAAGGACCTCAAAGGGGACGAGGTCGCGGCGGAGCTGGGCAGCAAGACACGGTTCGGCAACCGGTGGCCTCATCTCGACGCCGAAACGCAGTGGGACATCATCTCCCGCGTCCGCGAGCAGGAAAGCGACGACGACGAAGACGCCCTGCTCGACTGGCTGCAGAGCACGCACGGCCTCACGATGGATCAAGCCAAAGCGACGGTGACCGCCCGGTTGCCCGAGGGCTATGGCCGGTTCGGTCTGACGGCCACGACGCGCCTGATCGAAGCGCTGCGCGCCGACGTCGTCGTCTATAGCGATGCGGTCAAGAATGCGGGTCTGGGTCACCATTCCGATTTCCGCGACGGCGAAGTGCTCGACGAACTGCCCTACTACGGCGTGGCGCTCGAACGGCACATCATGCCCGGCACCGGTGATGAGTCGGATCCCGAGGAGATGCGCATCGGACGGCTGACCAATCCCACCGTCCACATCGGGCTCAACCAGTTGCGCCGCGTGGTCAACCGCTTGATCAAGCGTTACGGGCGGCCCGAGCAGATCGCGATCGAGCTGGCGCGCGAGCTCAAGCTCGACGACGAGCGCAAGCGCGAGATCAACACCCGCAACCGCCAGAACCGCGAGGCGGCCGAACGGCGATCGAAGAAGCTCACGGAAATAGGATTTCCCGACAAAGGCGGCAACCGGGCGCTGCTGAAGCTCTGGGAAGAATTGAATCCCGACAACGTGCTCGATCGGCGCTGTATCTATACCGGCCAACAGATCTCCATCGAGATGCTGTTTTCCGGCGCCGTCGAGGTGGACCACATCCTCCCCTTCAGCGAAACACTCGACGATTCCGGCGACAACCGCCTGCTCTGCATGCGCGAGGCCAATCGCGACAAGCGCAAGCGTTCGCCGTTCGACGCCTTCGGTCATCGGCCCGATTGGCCCGAGATCGCGACACGCGCCGCCCGGCTGCCACGCGGAAAACGCTGGCGCTTCGAGCCCGACGCGATGTCGCGCTTCGACAAGGACGGCGGCTTCCTCGCCAGGCAACTCACGGACACGCAGTATCTGTCTCGGCTCGCGCGCGAGTACCTCAGCGCGCTCTATCCCGATCGCGGCGAGAGCAGCAGCCACGTCTGGGCCTCGCCCGGCCGGCTGACGGAAATGCTGCGACGCAGCTGGGGCCTGAACTGGCTGCTCCCGGATCATAACTTCGCCGGCGGGGCCGACCAGCCGAAGAACCGCAGGGATCACCGTCACCACGCGATCGATGCGGTGGTGACCGGCGTCGTCGATCGCAGCCTGCTGCAACGGATTGCGCGCGAGGCCGGTCAGCGCGGCCACGAGTCAGCCCACCGGATGACGGCCGATCTGCCCGAGCCCTGGCCCGGCTTTCGCGATCAGCTCAAGGAGGTCGTCAATGGCATCCAGGTCAGTCACCGCTCCGACCATGGCACGGTCTCCAAAGCCGGATTGGCAACGGGCCGCGATGCCACGGCCGCGCGGCTGCACAACGACACCGCCTATGGTCTCACCGGCGAGAAGGACGCCAAGGGCAACGAGCTGGTCGTGCACCGCGTCCCACTGACCGCGCTGACGAAGCGGGAAGACCTCGACGGCGTGCGCGATCCCGACCTGCGCGCCGCCCTGCTCGACTGGACCAAGGGACTCGAAGGCAAGGCCTTCGAAGCCAGGATTCTGAAATTCCCGGAGCTTGGTCCCGGGCAATTTCGCGGCATCAGGCGCCTTCGCATCATCGAGCCGCTGTCGGTGATCGCCGTTCGTGATGCGAAGGGCCGCGCCTACAAGGGCTACAAGGGCGACTCCAATCATCGCTACGACGTCTGGGAGATGAAGGACGGCAAATGGATTGCCGAGGTCGTGTCGATGTTCGACGCGCATCAGCCGGAATGGGTCTCGGCCGTCCGGCAGGGCAATCCCACGGCCAGGAAGATGATGCGCCTGCATCAAGACGACGTGCTTGCGGTCGAGCGGGCGGGATCGACCGAACTGGTCCGTGTCGTCAAATTCTCCGAAAGGCAGCTTGCGCTCGCCGCGCTGCACGAAGGTGGCCCGCTCAAGGCCCGGGCGGCGGACAAGGACGATCCGTTCAACTATCTCTATCCGTCGCCGAACACGCTGAAGGCCTGGAAGGCGCGTCAGGTCAGGATCGACGAGCTCGGCCGGGTGCTCGATCCCGGTCCGCGCGATCAGCCACGGGCGGTGACGTGATGGAGCGCATCGTCGACATCGCCACCGACAATCAGCATCTGTCGGCCCATCGCGGCTTCCTGGTCGTGACACGCGATCGCGAGGAAGCCGGGCGCGTTCCGCTGGATGACGTCGCCGCCGTCATCGTGCATGCCCACGGCGTGACATGGAGCACCAACCTCGTCGTGGCGCTGGCCGAGCGCGGCGCGCTGATGGTGCTGTGCGGCCCAAACCATGCGCCGACGGCGGTTTGCATGCCGCTCGATGGGCATCACGGACAGAATGCACGGATGCGCGCGCAATGGGATGCCGGGAAACCGCTCGCCAAGCAACTCTGGCGCGACGTCGTCGTGGCCAAGATTCGTTGGCAAGGCGCGGTCCTGGAGTCACGCGGCACCCCGGCCGACGCGTTCGACATGCTGGCACGGCGGGTCCGCTCCGGCGACCCCGACAATGTGGAGGCTCAAGCCGCCCGCCGCTACTGGCCGCTGTTGATGGGCGAGGATTTTCGCCGCGACCGCGCCGCGGGCGGCATCAACGGGCTCCTCAACTACGGCTACACGATCCTGCGCTCCCTGCTCGCCCGCTCGATCGTCGCAGCTGGGCTGCATCCCTCGATCGGCATCCACCATGCCAATCGCGGCAACGCCTTCGCGCTGGCCGACGACCTGATCGAGCCGTTCAGGCCGCTGGTGGACGCCATCGCCGCGCAACTCAAGTCGCGCGGCTGCCTGGAGGTGACACCGGAGACGAAACGACTGTTTGCCGGGTTGATCGCCATCGACCTGCCGGGCGAGGCGGGCGTCACGACGGTTTCCGGAGCAGCGGTTCGGCTCGCTCAGTCGCTGAGCCGATGCTTCGAAACCGGAAAATCGTCCGATCTCGCCCTGCCCCGACCACCCTCGTCACTCGAACTGAGCAGCCTGGGCCATCCATCCCCATGACCGTCACGCAGCTCACGGGGTATCGTCTGATGTGGATATTCGTGATGTTCGACCTGCCGGTCACGACGAAAGCCCAAGCCAAGGCGGCGAACCGCTTTCGTGAATTTCTGCTCGATGAAGGGTTCGAAAAGAGCCAGTTTTCAGTCTATGCTCGCTTCTGCAACGGCAAGGAGCAGTTCGAAACCTACCTGCGCCGCGTCGAGGGAAATCTGCCCGACCGGGGGGACGTTCACATCCTGACCTTCACGGACAAGCAGTATGAAAACATCGTTCGCTTTTCCGGCCAACGCCGCCGCAAGCAGAAGAAAAATCCCGATCAGCTTGCCCTGTTCTAACGACATCACCCATTTCGTCCGCCGCCGGACGGCACGTATCCCGATTGTTTCCAAAGGGATACGTGCACATCCAGAATAGCGGTTCAGAGATCGTGGTCCAGCGGCAACACATTCGTGACGGTCGCACTCGCTCCCGCCAGAATAGCGGTTCAGAGATCGTGGTCCAGCGGCAACACTCACGGTTCAAAGCGTCCAATCCGCGCAGAATAGCGGTTCAGAGATCGTGGTCCAGCGGCAACTGGGGGCTTCTACGCGCTCAAATCCGACGAGAATAGCGGTTCAGAGATCGTGGTCCAGCGGCAACCGCCCCAGCCGGTCGGAGCGGCCGGGCCGGAGAATAGCGGTTCAGAGATCGTGGTCCAGCGGCAACGATCGAGCATCCCGCGAATCTTGCCGGCGTAGAATAGCGGTTCAGAGATCGTGGTCCAGCGGCAACCAACAGCCGCGGCGCCAGTCGTGCCGGACAGAATAGCGGTTCAGAGATCGTGGTCCAGCGGCAACCCGCGATGTCGCGCAACGCCTGGCGCTCCTAGAATAGCGGTTCAGAGATCGTGGTCCAGCGGCAACACGTCAGACCAATATCCATCGGAGACCGGGAGAATAGCGGTTCAGAGATCGTGGTCCAGCGGCAACTCGGCCAGGCCCTCAAGGCAGAGTTGTTTCTAGAATAGCGGTTCAGAGATCGTGGTCCAGCGGCAACTCGAAACTGATGACGAACGAAATCCGCGAGAAGAATAGCGGTTCAGAGATCGTGGTCCAGCGGCAACTGAGTTCAAGGCGGACTACGAAGCGGGCAAAGAATAGCGGTTCAGAGATCGTGGTCCAGCGGCAACCGGTCGGTAGTTGTCGTTCATGTGGCGCTTAGAATAGCGGTTCAGAGATCGTGGTCCAGCGGCAACTTTCCGGTTCGGTGCTGAGCATCCGGACGGAGAATAGCGGTTCAGAGATCGTGGTCCAGCGGCAACGAAACTCGCTCGTGCCTTCCTCCGTCCTGAAGAATAGCGGTTCAGAGATCGTGGTCCAGCGGCAACCGCCGCTCGCCGGCGCCTTCAGTGTCGATAGAATAGCGGTTCAGAGATCGTGGTCCAGCGGCAATCGCAGGCCGTAGCCCATGTCGTGCACGACAGAATAGCGGTTCAGAGATCGTGGTCCAGCGGCAACAGATCGCGGTTCGATCAACGCGCACGGGAAGAATAGCGGTTCAGAGATCGTGGTCCAGCGGCAACGCGCCGAACACCGCAGCACCCGCCCAGGGAGAATAGCGGTTCAGAGATCGTGGTCCAGCGGCAACCCGATCTGCGATTGCGTGTCGGCTTCCAAGAGAATAGCGTTTCAGAGATCGTGGTCCAGCGGCAGCCGTGGCGCGGTGCTGGAGAATAGCGGTTCAGAGATCGCGGTCCAGCGGCAACTGGGGCGTGGCAGTCAAGGACGGCCAGTTCGTGCCGGCCGATAGCATGGATGTCGCTGATATCGACATCCATCACGCCAAGACGCGCCCCGGGGCGCACCAAGGGCTAGTCGCAAATTCATGTGCTCGGCGCAGAATGGCGCTGCGATGACGGTGTCAGGACGGCGCGGCGCAGCAGCCGGTACCCCTGCCGCAGCGGGGCCATGGTGCGCCACAGTCGGGAGTTGATGACGTCGTTCAGCTGGGTCTGAAGGCTGTCGATCCGATCTTGCAGCTGAGCTGCATCGCTGTAACGCGCGCGCATCCGCTCGTTGACCGGGCTGTGACTTGTCGCGATCTCGAGAGACGGGCGGAAGCTTTCATCGGTGGTCTTTTTGAGTACCACGTGCACGTTGAGCTGGGGAACGCGGTTGTTCTCGTTGAGATGCGCCGGTTCGCGCAACACCGTGTCGCCTTCGAGGGATGTGAGGCCGAGGGCGTCGATCCGGTTTTCCCCCGCGTAGGTCACGGCGAGGAACTCGATGCTGTACCCGTTGGCATGGGCCAGCTCACGAAAAAACAGCGGCGTGTAGCAGAAGTAACCGTGATCGAGATAACCGCTCGCCGGCAGCTGATGATAGATGACGCCGCCGACCTTGGCCGCATCGTGCATCACCTCGAAGCAATTCCACTGGTTCAGGATGTGCTCGGTGGTGCCGAAGTTGAGGACGACATCGCTCGCTCCGCGCAGCGCCTCGGGAATGGCATCGAAGTTGAGATCGATGATGTTGGTGTTTTTCAATCCCGGGCAGACGTCGATCGCCTCGTATTCGATCGCGGCGAGATCGGCGATCTCGGACAGCATCGTAGTCCGTTCGCCTGGCCTTGGCGTCGAAAAATGGACCAATCGCTCGACCGCCGCAGCACCGGCAGCGGGTTGGCCCTGCCGCTCCACGATCTCCCTGATCTGCTCGGCGCGCGCGAAATAGATCGTCTGCGGGCCAATGTCCAACAGGCGATTGTTGGACTGCGTCAAGTAACCGTGTCGTTGCAAATAGATGATGGCATCCAAGTTCATGCCCATACCGCTTTTCCCCTGAAAAACGTGTAACGTTAGCACTTCAACCGACGCGCGATCAATCTATGGAATCAACTGCAGAACACCGCAACCATAGCGGGTCGCAATCCAGAGGCGAGGAAGTTCCTGCGAACCGCCTGATCCAGGCTTCCGGAGGGCAGCGGCGCAGCCTTGGGGACCGATCAAACCACCAGCAGCAGCCCGGACAGCAGCAGGATGCCCAGGATGATCTTCCTGAACAGCACGTCGTTCACCCGGCGGAAGGCGACGATGCCGAGCGCGGTGCCGGCGAGCAGCGCCGGCAGGCTCACCGCCAAATCGATGATCACCCTGGACGACAGGTCCTGCCGCGCCAGCATCATGGCGAGCGAGGCAATCTGCATCACGGCGATGAACGGCTGCACCAGGCCGCGCTGCTCGGTCTTCGGCAGGCCGTGCATCTCGCACCAGATGGTCGGCAGCGCGCCGGGCATCGCGGTGAGGCCGCCGATGAGCCCGCCGCCGAAGCCGACGATGGCGGTGCGGCCTCGGTTCATGGGCTGAAGGCTGGCGAGGGCGGGCTTGAACAGCATGATGCCGGCGTAGATCGCGATCGTCAGTCCGAACATCTGCTGAAAGAGACGCGCGTCCGCATTGTGCAGCAGCCACAGCGCGAGCGGCACGCCGAGCAGCCCGCCCACGATCAGCACGAGGCTGTCCTTCCATCTGATGCTGTTGCGCAGCGCCCAGAGATTGGTCGCCTGCACGCCGACGCTGCACGCCATCATCAGCGGCACGGCCTCCAGCGGCTGCAGACTATGCAGGAGGATGGCGCCGGCGACGGCGGAAAAGGCAAATCCGGCCAGGCCGGAGACGAAGGCGCCGAAGAAAACGGCGGCGCTGAGCAGCAAAAATGATCCGAGCCCGGTCATGAAAACTCTCCGGCTGATGGGACTGAAAATGCGTGATCGTCAATCGGTGGGTTGGAGCGTCGAAACAGGCGTCGCCTGCGCTCCATTCGGCGTGGCATCGCCTTGCAGGATCACGCCGGCGACGACGTGCAGCAGCAGGAACATGACGAGGACGCCCGCAGCCAGCACCGCCTGCGGCGTGATCGATGGCCTGCGCCGCGGCGGAACTTGATGGATCTGCATGTTCGTCATCTCCGGCAACCATGCCGGATTGCTAGCAGCTCGGCGTCCCCTCAGCGTCCCCCGAACGGAGTATGGCGAAGCATGTCGCGTCCGATGTCAGCGCTCGGGATCTGGAGTTTGCGGTCGACGCCGTCACGGCCGGCCGCTGCGAACACGTGAGGCGCTCGTTCGATTCAGTCCGTTCTCGCTAGGCGACGTTGCGCGCGCGACCGACGGCGTCCATCGCGCCCGACTGCATGATCGCGGATATCTGATGCAGCACCTTCTTCCAGGCCCGCAGCGTCGCCGCATCCAGCTCCCGATCGAGGCATCGTTCCAGCATCCACAGCGCCGCATCGTTCACCAAAGCATAGTGCTCCGACCTTGCCCCGTAGCCGGCGTGACGCGCGCCGAGCTCCTTCAGCATCGGCGTCAGCCCCGGCAGGTCGTGCAGTTTTCCGACACCGGTGGCCAGGGTTGCCATCAGCTTGCTCTTCTGCGCCTCGAGATCGGCGGGGAACAATCGCCGCAGCTCCGGCGCCATGGCGAACAGCCGTTCGTAGAAGGCGTTGGCGGCCAGATCCTGCCGTGCAGCCAGTTTCGAGAAACTCGCGCGCACCAGCATGAGATCGGTGGCGGTGAGATCTTCCAGCACCTCTGCGGATCGTGCCAGGACCGCTCTGCCGAAATCCACGTCGCGCAGCGGCACCGGCCGTCCGAACAGATAGCCCTGCGCCAGGTTGCAGCCGGCCGCCTTGACCAACGCGAGCTGCTCCTCGGTCTCCACGCCTTCCGCCGTCGTATTGATCGACAATGAGCGTCCGAGATTGGCGATCGCGCAGACGATGGCCGCACATTCGTCACTGTCCGACATGTCGCTGACGAACGACCTGTCGATCTTGATCTTGTCGACGGGGAACGCGCGAAGATAGCTCAAGGACGCGTAGCCGGTGCCGAAATCGTCCAGGGCAATCCGTATTCCCGCCTGCTGCAGCTGGCGCAGCAGCGCCAGATTTTCCTCCTTGCGATGCAGCAGGACGGATTCGGTGATCTCCAGTTCGAGCCGCTCGGGCGCCAGACCGGTTTCGGCGAGGATCTGAATCGTTCTCTGCGCCAGATCGGCGTCCCGGAATTGAACCGGCGACAGGTTCACCGCGACCTTCACCGAGGCCGGCCAGAGCACGGCATCCGCGCAGGCGCGGCGCAACACCATCAGCCCCAGTTCGCGGATGAGGCCGGTCTCTTCGGCGATCGGGATGAACCGGTCGGGCGTGATCAGACCACGTGACGGATGGCGCCAACGAACAAGCGCCTCCATGGCGTATTTTTCGCCGCTGTCGATCTTCACCACCGGTTGATAGTAGAGCTCGAACTCATCGTTGCGCACGGCCTGGCGAAGCTCCGACTGCAGGGCATGCCGTTGCTGGGCCTTGGTGCGCCGCTCCGTTTCGAAGAACCGGTGGGTCGCGCGGCCCTCGTTCTTGGCCCAATAGAGCGCGAGGTCCGCATTGCATGTGAGCTCCTCGGCCAGCATCCCGTCGGCCGGCGCGGTGGCGATGCCGACCGTTGCGCCGACGAACACCGACACGCCCTCGATGTCGAACGGCTTGTTGAACTCGTCGACGATCCGGGAGGCGAGCGCCGCCGCCTCGGCCGGCCCCGTCAGGTCCGGCTGCACGATGGCAAACTCGTCTCCGCCCATCCGCGCCACCGTGTCGGCCGGCTTCACGAGCTGGGTCAAACGATGCGCCGCCGCCTTCAACAGCTGGTCGCCGGCCTGGTGTCCGAGGCTGTCATTGACGTCCTTGAACCTGTCGAGATCGATGAGATGCAGCGCCGCAGACCGTCCATCCGAAATCCCGGCCAGCGCTGCGTCCAGACATCGCGCGAGAACCGTGCGGTTGGCGAGCTTGGTCAGGGGATCATGCGACGCCTGCCAGGCGAGCCGCCCCGTCTCCGCGTTCAGCGCCGTCTCGAACGCCTCCCTCTGGGCGAGCAGCCGCCGCGTGTGCCACACGACCAGCACCAGCAGCAACGACGCGGCGCCGACGTTCAACAGCAGCAGGATCGACTTGATCGCCCGCGAGCCTTCGCCGAGAACCGTCGAAAACGCGTTGGCCCGGACACTGAGCCGGTCGTCGAGGTCGTTGAGCACCGCAGAGAGAAACTGGATGCGCGGAGGATCGTTCATGAGACCGCCGCGGACTTCCGACTGCACCGCTTCGCCGAACACCGCGAGCTGCAGCAAGGTGAAGTCGGTCGCTTCCCATTGCTCGATCGCCGCGCGCAAATAGCTGATCCGATTGAAATAGCGGAACAGCCATATCAGGCCGGGAACGTCCTCGGGATCGTTGCGGCCCTGCAGGAAGCCGGTTTTCGCCCGTTCCAGGTCGGGCGACGGCTGCTGCAATGCGACGCGCGCCATCTGGTCGCCGAGCGGCACCGCCATGGCGTTCCGGTATCGCTCGTAGAACGACTGATCCCCCGATTGCAGATAGAGCGTCAGCGCGTAGACCGCATCCTTCTGCGCCCGCGACCAGATCGACTCGCCGGCGACATAGGCTCGTACCGAGGACATCACCTCCACGCTCAGTGTGGCAATCGACGCCTGAAGCGCCAGGACGGCGATGAACGGCGCGACGAGGCCGAACGGTCGTTTGGAGGACCAGCGCACCGGCATGATTTCCCTTTCGCGAGTGACGCAATACCGACGGAGACTTGTCGGCGAGCATGGCGACGGACAACTGATGCCGGCTTAGCTGCGCGAGGTTTCATCCTGCAGCGTTAGCGCCAAATGAACTGGCTCGCGGATGCGCTCACGCGATGCCGTGGAACTACGGGAAATCCGCCTGCAAAGGCTGTGGTGAGAGGTGGTCGGACGTGGGGACGGCGGCTGCCCGGCGACGACGCAGGCGCAAGTTCCACGCCCGCGCGCGATCGCGACGGAGTTTAGTGCACTGTCACCGAATTACAGGCCGGTGGCGCTGCTTCCGGCTCCAGCCCTACTCCGCCGCCTGCCGCACGTGGCGCTCGGTGACGGTGCGCATCGTCACCAGTTCCTCGGCGGCCGAGGGATGCAGCGCGATGGTGGCGTCGAAATCGGCCTTGGTGGCCTTCATCTTGATGGCGATGGCCACGGCCTGGGTGACCTCGGCGGCCATGTCGCCGACGATGTGGCAGCCGAGCACGCGGTCGCTCGAGCCGTCGACGACGAGCTTCATCAGCACGCGGGTGTCGCGGCCGGACATCGTCGCCTTGATCGGGCGGAACGTGGTCTTGTAGATGTCGACGCGGTCGTGGAGCTCGCGCGCCTGGGTCTCGGTGAGGCCGACGGTGCCGACTTCGGGCTGGCAGAACACGGCGGTCGGAATGTCGGCGTGGTCGACGCGCACGGTCTTGCCGCCGAACACGGTGTCGGCGAAGGCATGGCCCTCGCGGATCGCGACCGGGGTCAGGTTGAAGCGGTGGGTGACGTCGCCGATCGCATAGATGCTCGGCACCGAGCTCTGCGAGAACGCGTCGACCGCGATGCCACCGTTGCGCGGATTGATGGCGACGCCGGCCTTCTCCAGGCCGAGATTGGCGACCGCCGGATGGCGGCCGATCGCGAACATCACCTTGTCCGAGGCGATGCTGGAGCCGTTCGACAGATGCGTCGTGTAGTCACGGCCGTGCTTGTCGACGCTCGCCACCGTGCAGCCGGTCAGGATGGTGATGCCTTCCTTCTCCATCTCGGCGCGAACATGCTTGCGGACGTCCTCGTCGAAGCCGCGCAGGATGTTGTCGCCGCGATAGACGACGGTGACGTCGGAGCCGAAATTGGCGAAGATGCAGGCGAATTCGAGCGCGATGTAGCCGCCGCCCTGGATCACGATCCGGCGCGGCAGCTCGTCGAGATGGAACGCCTCGTTGGAGGAGATGACGTGCTCGATCCCGGGAATCGGCGTGCCGTGGTTGGGCGCGCCGCCGGTCGCGATCAGGATGTGTTTCGCGCGGACGGTCTCGCCGGTCATCAGCCGCACCGTGTGCGCATCCTCGATCACGGCCCGGGTCTTGACGATTTTGGCGCCGGACTTCTCGACATTGGCGGTGTAGGCCGCCTCGAGCCGCGCGATCTCCTTGTCCTTGTTCCGGATCAAGGTCGGCCAGTCGAAGGTGGCCTCCGGGATGGTCCAGCCGAAGCCGGCGGCGTCAGTGATCTCCTGGCGGACATGCGAGCCGATCACGAACAGCTTCTTGGGCACGCAGCCGCGGATCACGCAGGTGCCGCCCATGCGATATTCCTCGGCGACCGTCACGCGGGCGCCATAACCGGCCGCGATGCGGGCGGCGCGCACGCCTCCCGAACCGCCACCGATCACGAACAGGTCGACGTCGAATTCAGCCATCTCTCCCCCGACCCGGCCTTTCCCGCAACCCGCCTCAGATCGGCTTGTTGCGCTTGCGCATCTCGGCGCGGAACTGCGCGGTGACGGTGTCGGAGAATTCCGCCGCCCACTGATTCATCGCGCCCATGCTCATCTGGATCGCCTTGGGCTCGGCCGCAAGCAGCTTCTGGCCGATCGTCGATTTGTAGAAGGTGACGAGGTTCGCGATCTCGGCATCGGTGAACTCGTTGCAGTAGATCTGCGCCATCTTCTCGCCGATCTCCTTCTCCTTGCCGGCATAGGTCTGGGCGACCAGCACGGCGACCTCGTCGAGGTCCTTCTGGTAGTTGAGGTTGGACTGCAGCAGCGTCTGCTTGGTCTGCTGCACGATGCCCGGAACGGCATTGGCGTACATGGCGGACGCGTTCTTCATCGTCAGAATCTCGCGCGCGCCGGCCATGCAGGCGGGCGACGCCGGCTTCAGGGCCGACGGCTGGCCCTGCGCCTGCGCGGCAGCGGGGCCCGCCGAGGCCAGGGCCAGCAAAACGCCGGCGGCCGGCAAGATTCTGAACACGCTCTTCATTCCAAGTCTCCTGTGAGATGGCGGCCCAAAGCGCAGATCGTGCTGCGCTCAAGGCCGCTGGATAACGCGAATCCCCTGTGCGCCCGCCAGGATGGCCGTGCTGCCGAGGCCGATGAACAGCCCGTGCTCGACCACGCCCGGAATTGCGCTCAAAAAGCCCGCCAGACGCGGGGGATGCTCGATCTCCCCCAGGCGGACGTCGATAATCCAGTGGCCGCCATCGGTGACGAAAACGTGGCCATCCGCGGACTTGCGCAAGCTCATCGGCCCGGCGACGCCGGGCTTCAAACCGGCCTTGGCGAAGGCCTCGCCGATCTCGCGCTGCGTGGCGGCGAGACCGAACGGGATGACCTCGATCGGCAGCGGAAAGCGGCCGAGCCGATCGACCCATTTGCTGTCGTCGGCGATCACGATCATGCGATCCGAGGCGCTGGCGACGATCTTCTCGCGCAGCAGCGCCCCGCCGCCGCCCTTGATCAGGTCGAGCGCCGGATTGATCTCGTCGGCGCCGTCGATGGTGATGTCGAGCCGGTCGATCTCGTCGAGCGTGGTCAGCGGCACGCCGCAGGCTTCCGCCTGCGCCCGTGTCGCTTCCGAGGTCGGCACGCCCACGATCTTGAGCCCGGCGCGCACCTTCTCGCCGAGCAGATCGACGAAATGCTTGGCCGTCGATCCGGTGCCGAGGCCGAGGCGCATGCCGCTTTCGACCTCCTCCAGCGCACGCGCCGCCGCCTTCCGCTTCAATGCGTCCATGTCGACCAAGAAACCCGCCCTCTTTCGGATGGCCCCCGTGGGTGCCGAAAACCGGCGCATATCTAGCGGTGTTTTGCCGCGCGGCCTAGCTCCCGTCCGTCACGAAGTCCGACAAAAAGCTTGAGGCTGGCCCTTGCAAGGCCGTGGCGCGACCGGTAGCGGATAGCGATGCGCATCTCCAGCACTATCGTCTTCGATCTCGACGGCACCCTGGTCGACACGGCGCCGGACCTCATCAGCGCGCTCAATCACATATTGCAGCGCGAAGGCCTGCGGCCGCTGCCACTGGCCTCGGCCCGCAAGATGATCGGGCACGGCGCACGCAAGCTGCTCGAGCGCGGGCTCGAGGCGGAGGGCCGCTTCGCCAGCCCCGCCGAGATGGAGCAGCTGACGGTCGATTTCATCGATTTCTACGCCGAGAACATCGCGGTCGAATCGCGCCCCTTCGAGGGATTGGAGGCGGCGCTCGACGAGCTGGCCTCCCGCGGCTGCCAGTTCGCGGTGTGCACCAACAAGCTGGAGTGGCTGTCGAAGCGGCTGCTCGACCAGCTCGGCCTGTCCTCCCGCTTCGCCGCGATCTGCGGGGCCGACACGTTCGGCGTCGCCAAGCCGGATCCGGCGATCCTGCGCCAGACCATCGCGCAGGCCGGCGGCGAGATCGGCGCTGCGATCATGGTCGGCGATGCCGGCACCGACGTCGGCGCCGCCCGCCGGGCCGGCGTGCCGGTGATCGGCTGCACCTTCGGCTATACGGATGTGCCGATCGCCGAGCTGAACCCGGACCACCTGATCGACCACATGCGCGAGCTGCCGGCCGCGGTCGCAGCGCTCGGCCCGACGCTCAAGAACGGCGGCTGATCCTCGCGACTGGTCGAACGGGAGCACAGAGTCGCGCCGCTCTCAGGAGCAGATGTGTCGCCTTGCTGCAACTTGCGACAGCTGCCCGTCGCTTGCGGCCCGACTGCCACATCGCCTTCTAACCCTCTGCCCTGGCAAGAGAAAGCCGACCTCGCCGGACATTAACGTTCTGTTGAGAATACGGTTGACCACAGTTGCGCCGCTGTTCTGACGCCCTTATGGTCGCGATGGGATTGCGGCCGATGGCCGCAGGTTTGTGGGGCGGACATCATGATGCGGCGTGTCATCGCAATTGCGGTTGCGGGAGCCGGCTTGGCCGGTTGCTCGTCCTTCTCCATGGACAGCTTCAAGTTGGCCGCGCCCGAGGTTCCCGTGCAGCTCGACTCGGTGCCGCCGGGCGCGGAGGCGAAGACGTCGCTCGGACCGGGCTGCCGAACGCCCTGCACCGTTCAGGTGCCGGCGCCCGATGGCGGCTTCAGCGTCACCTTCACGATGGACAAATACCTGCCGGCGACGGTCCCGGTGCAGGTGATCCGCAACACTGGCGACTTCAACAATTCGCCGCCCGTCGTGATGGATCCGAGCCCCGTCGTGGCCGAGCTGCAGCCGGCGCCGGCGGTGCCGAAGGCGGTCAAGCACATGCGGCCGAAAAAGCCGAAGCCGCCGAAATCCGCGACAGCGCCGGCGGCCGCCGCACCCGCCACGACCGGGTCGGCGTTCCCCGCCCCGGTGCCCGGCGCCGCGCGGCAGTAGGCGCGTTTGCGGCGCAGCAACGATGGGGCAGCCTGCGCGATTGTGAGGCGGGCCGATTGTGACTACATTGCCTCTTAACCACCCGGCCGCGTCACATGCGGCTGCCTCGTGGCGTCGCAGCCACCTGCAAGGCCTTCCATGACCGCTGAAACGTCTGATGACACCGCCCTGACGCGCCCGATGACCGACCCGTTCGGCCGTCGCATCAGCTATCTGCGCGTTTCAGTCACCGATCGCTGCGACCTGCGCTGCTTCTATTGCATGTCGGAGGACATGACCTTCCTTCCGAAGGCCGACCTGCTGACGCTCGAAGAGCTCGACCGTCTGTGCTCGGCCTTCGTCCACAGGGGCGTGAAGAAGCTGCGGCTGACCGGCGGCGAGCCGCTGGTCCGGCGCAACGTCATGAGCCTGGTGCGCTCGCTGTCGCGGCATCTCAAGAGCGGCGCGCTCAGCGAGCTGACGATGACCACCAACGCGACTCAGCTTGCCAAATATGCGACGGAGCTCGCCGATTGCGGCGTCCGCCGCATCAACGTCTCGCTCGACACGCTCGATCCCGACAAGTTCCGCACCGTCACCCGCTGGGGCGATCTCGACCGTGTGCTGGCCGGCATCGAGGCGGCGCGGGCCGCCGGGCTCGCCGTGAAGATCAACGCGGTCGCGCTCAAGAACATGAACGAGGACGAGATTCCCGAACTGATCGGCTGGGCGCACGGCAAGGGCATGGCGCTGACCCTGATCGAGGTGATGCCGATGGGCGAGATCGGCGAAGGCCGCATCGACCAGTATCTGCCGCTGTCGCTGCTGCGCAGCCGGCTGGCGCAGAAATACACGATGACCGATCTCGACGAGACCACCGGCGGCCCTGCCCGCTACGTCCGCGTCGCCGAGACCGGCGGCACGATCGGCTTCATCACGCCGATGACGCATAATTTCTGCGAGAGCTGCAACCGCGTGCGCATCACCTGCACCGGCACCCTGCACACCTGCCTCGGCCACGAGGACGCCTCCGACCTGCGCAAGCCGTTGCGCGCTTCGGTGACCGACGAACAGCTGAACCAGGCGATCGACCGCGCCATCGGCCTGAAGCCGAAGGGCCACGACTTCATCATCGACCGCCGCCACAACCGCCCGAGCGTCAGCCGGCACATGAGCGTGACCGGCGGCTAGCTGCGCGCTCTTTGACTTCTGCCTGTGCGGCCGGCGGCCCTCGAACTCAGCGGCCGCGAAAATAGAGCTGCACCTCGGCCAGGGCCTTTTCCGGGCTGTCGAATGACGAGCCGGCAAAGCTCTTCATCGGGCTCCAATGCGGCCCCTCGGGGGCGATCTCGCAGCGGCCGCTGAAATTGCGAATGATGCGGCCGATGATCTGATCCCGCTCCACCCATTTCAGCCACCGGATGTGACCGTGAACGTTGTCCGGGTCGAGTTGAATCGTCGCCATGCCCTGCCCGATCCTGTTCGCGCGAACCGCCATCGTCAATGACATGACAGGGGCAATGTTCCTCGCAATCCGGGAACGATCGGCTGTTCGCTGACTTCACAGAGTCGTCGTCAGTCCAAGTCCCGGAGAGCAGGCCATTTTAGCCCGTAACGAACCAGCGCGTCATCGCGGCCAGACTCTCCTCGACCGGGCGCAGCAGTTCGCGGCGCTGATGTTCGATGCCGCCGCCGACACCGACGAGCGGGCTGTCATCGGTGACCATCTATGGGCCGAGTTTCGCCGCTGTGGGTTGGCGATGTCGCCATTTCCCGCAGATCTCGGCGGCGACGGCCTCTGCAGACCTGAGCGCTCCGGCGAGCTGTGCGCCGTCCTGCGTCGTCTCGGATCGGCGGATCTGTCGATTGCCCGGCTATTCGAAGGGCACGTCAACGCGGTTTCGCTGGTCGACCGCTACGGCGACCGCGATCAGTTGCGGGCGCTCGCGGAACGCATTGCCGCCGGCGGTCTGTCGGCGGTGTGGGGCGCGAACGATGCCAAGGGTCTGCACGTCGACGGCGAACGCGGTGGGACGCTGCAGGGCAGAAAGATCCTGTGCTCGGGCGCCGGCTTCGTGACCGATCCCCTGGTCACCGCGACGGCCCCGGACGGCCAGGTGCTCTGCCTGTTGCGCCTGACGATGGACGAGACGACCGATCTGTCGGGTTGGCGAGCGCAGGGAATGCGGTCGACGGCGACGGGCGCCATCGACCTCTCCGGCATCGTCGTCACGTTGGCGAACATGATCGGCCGGCCCGGCGACTTCATGCGACAGCCGTTCTTCTCGGGCGGCGCGTGGCGGTTCTGCGCGGCCCATGTCGGCGCGACCGAACGTCTCGTCGAGCTGTTCAGGACCCATCTCCTGACGATGAAGCGCGGCGAGGATCCGTTCCAGCTGCAGCGCCTCGCGCAAGCCGTTGCGTCCGCCAAGACCGCACGCTACTGGGTCGAGGAGGCGGCGCGGCGGCTGGCGATCGACGAGATCGATGCCGCCCGCGTCGTCGGATATGCCAATTTGACGCGCATGGTCACCGAGCGCTGCGCGCTCGACGTGATGGAGATCGTGCAGCGCGGCGTCGGCCTGACGTCCTTCATTCGCCCGCATCCGATCGAACGCGTCTCGCGCGACCTCGCGACCTATCTGCGCCAACCCGTGCCCGACCTCGCGATGAGCGACGGCGCCCGGGCGTTCCTGACCTCGCCCCATGCCGTCGGAGATTTCTGAGGTGCGCGCCGACCGCTATTTCGAAGCGCTGCGGAGCTGTCCGGTGGTCACCGTCGATGAGCTCGTCCAGGGACGTCCGTTCGTCGTGCTCTCTCCGCATCCGGACGACGAGACGCTCGGCGCGGGCGGCCTGATCGCGGAATCATGTGCCGCGGGCGGTGAGGTCGACATCATCGTCGTGACCGACGGCTCGGGCTCGCATCCGCGATCGCAGCAATATCCGCGCGAGAAACTGGTCGCGCTCAGATATGCCGAGGTCCACGCCGCCGGCCGTGCGCTCGGGCTGCACGAGGACAGGGTCACGTTCCTCGGACTGCGCGATACGATGGCGCCGATGTCGGGCCCGGACTTCGACGAGGCGGTGCAGACGACGCTGGACGTCGTCAGACGTTCCGGAGCGGGTGCGTTGTTCGTCACGTGGGAGGGCGATCCGCATTGCGATCACCAGGCGTCGGCAGCGCTGGCGAAGGCGGTGCGCCGATCGAGCCCCGGGCTGAAGCTGTGGGCATATCCGGTCTGGGGATGGCACCTCGTCGCCGATACCGAAATGCAGCAGCCGCCGCCGACCGCCGTCCGGATCGACATCTCGTCCCATCGCGACCGCAAGCGCGCGGCGATCGACGCCCACGCGTCGCAGATGACCGGTCTGATCGGCGACGACCCGGATGGATTTCGATTCAACGACACGTCACTGGCGCCGTTTCTGGGACAGTTCGAATATTTCATCGAGGTGCCGTCGTGACCCGAAAAGCTGCAACCCTTCCGCCGGACTATTTCGAGGACAAGTACAAGGCCGACATCGATCCCTGGCGGTTCAGGAGCAGCGCGTATGAGCAGGAGAAGTACCAGGCAACGCTGTCGTCTCTCTCCAGGCGGCGCTACGCGAATGCGCTCGAAGTCGGCTGCTCGATCGGTGTCCTGACCCGGCTTCTCAGTGCGCGTTGCGCTCACCTGCTGGCCATCGACACGTCGGTGACGGCACTCGAGGCCGCCCGATCGGTCAATGATTCGAACGTCAGCTTTCGCCGCGCGACCCTGCCTGCCGACTTTCCGGACGGGCCATTCGATCTGATCGTTCTTTCGGAGGTGCTGTATTATTTCGCCAAGCCGGACCTGCAGCTCATCGCGCAGTCCTGCCGCGCGCAGATCGCGCCGGACGGCGAGATCGTGCTGTGCCATTGGCTCGGCGAGACCGACTATCCGCTGACAGGGATCGACGCCAGCGAGCTGTTTGCCGAGTTCATCAAACCGGCACTGCCCGTTCGCGCGATCCTTCATGATGAGACCTATCGCCTGGAACGCTTTTCGGCTGCGTGACGCTCGGCCTCAAATGCCGCACGATCATCCTGGCGATGGCGATCTGTCGCGGCAGATCCGACGGACGCAGCGGAGTGCCGCGTTTCAACGCCGGGCTGAGGTCGCACACCGCCTCCCAGGCATCCTCGAACGTCCGCGTCGCCAAACGGTCGAAGGTGCGGATGATCTCGCGCGACGTTCCCAAGCCGGCGGAGCGGCGGCCTGCGGACGGGCCACGACTCCATCGCTCCCGCAAAATCCCTTTGCAAAGGGCGCGGCGCGTGGCCTGTAGCGCCGGCTCGAGATCGTCGTCGCAGGGCGCGTCGGGATGGCCGTGGCGATGGCGCATCGTGTCGGCCGCGCCGCCGCTGGCCCGCCCGTCGAAGCGGCACGAGGTGGCGACGGACACATCCATCGCGTGGCGCACCTTCAAGCCGGCCCGCTCGAGCGCCACCGTCAGCGCCGCGTCTTCCCCGACGGGACGCGGCGGCAGGCCGCCGATTGCGGCGTAGGCGGCCGCGGTCACCGCCAGGCTGGCCCCGGAGGAGACGCGGTGGGTCGGCCAGGGATCGTGCGGCCGCGGATCGCAACGCGCATCGATTTCGGCGATGTAGCGCAGATACGTATCTTCCAGCCGCCCGCGGGCCAGAAATCGGTCGCCGAGAGCGACATACTCGGCCGGAATCGCATCGATGTAGCCGGCGACGCAGTCGACACCCTTGTCGAACGCGCGCAACGTGGCTGCAAACCACGTCGGTGACACCCGGCTGTCGGCATCGGTGGTCAGAATCAGGCCGTGGAGCGGCGCCACCTCGGCAAGCCTGATCGCGGCCAGATCCATCGCGCGCTTGCGCGCCCACCCCGCATTTCGCCGGGCCGCGGGCATGTCCTCCTCGGCGACTACGACCGGGTGCGGAATAGACCGCGCCGCCTGCCGCGCAACGGCGGCGGTGTCGTCGGTGCAGCTATTGGCGAAGACGAGAATCTCCAGGCTGCCCCGCGCGATCGGAGCGCCGGCTTCGTCCCGCTGCATGGCCAGGGCCGCAAGACAGCCGGCGATGTCGGATGCCTCGTTCTGAGCAGGGATGGCAACGACGGCCAGCCGCGATTGCGAAAGAATGCCTAATTTCATGGGTATTCTGCTATCTTCCTCGATGCTGCGCCCCTTGCTCAATCACCGGGGGACTGCTGGGTTCCTCTCAGGACACGGCGCTGCGACCGGCCGCACGATCGGGCAGAACGTCCCCCCGCATTGTGGTAGTCAGGCGAATCCCCTCCCGGCAGACCGCGGCGACGACGGACCGTCGGCGTCGCCGGAGGCCTGCCGAGGCTCCACAGATAAACCGATGTGAGACGCGTGTGATTCCCTGGAAACTGATCGACACCGCAGACGTGCCCGGCGGCGGCGAGCCGCTGCGCCTGATGCAGCGCGGCAAGGAGTTCACCATCAAGCTCGGCCAGAACGAGCTGATGAGCAGCCGGCTGTACGGATCGGAAGAAGCGCTGGCGACGTTGAGCTGCGCCCGGCTCAAGGCGCGCCCTGCCCCACATCTGCTGATCGGCGGCCTCGGCATGGGCTTCACCTTGCGCGCGGCGCTGAAGGTGCTGGGGCAGCAAGCGCGCATCACCGTCGCCGAGCTGGTGCCGGCGGTGATCGCCTGGGCCCGCGGGCCGATGGCCGAATTGTCCGGCGAGAGCCTCGCGGATGCACGCGTCGACATTCGCGAGACCGACGTCGTCAAGCTGATCGCCGCGGCCCGCAGCGCCTATGATGCGATCCTGCTCGACGTCGACAATGGCCCGCAGGGACTGACCCGGCAATCCAATGACGCATTGTACGATCCCGCAGGCCTGCGCGCCGCATTCACGGCGCTGCGCCCAGGCGGTGTGCTGGCGGTGTGGTCGTCACACCCGGACGAGCGCTTCGCCCCGCGCCTGCACAAGGCCGGCTTCGCCGCCGAGGAGATCAAGATCCGTGCTACCGGTAAAGGTGGCGGCGGCGCGCGTCACGTGATCTGGATCGCGACGAGGCCGGCCTGATGGCGATCCGGCACACCGCGGAGACTGGCGCGGACCCGTAGCCGCTTCACGCCGCTGGAGCGCCTGCCATTACCGCCCGTCATTCGGGTCATGGTCATGGTGCCCTTCATGCCCGACGCAGGTGAAGTTCGCCGCGTCGTCGGTGCTGCCGCTGCCATTGTACTTTGCGATTTTGGGGAAGACGCAGAGCGGACGCGTCATCTGCACATTGGGCGCGGTGTCGTCGACGTATTTGGTCGCTACGACGGACCTGGGCGGCGTGCCGTTCTCGACCCAATCCTGCAGCGCGGGAAGGAAAGCGAACGAATTGGGGCCGGGTCCGCCGTTGCAGTGATACATGCCCGGCACCATGTAGAGGCGGGCGTAGCTCTGGGTCCGCCGGAGCGCAGGATGGCTCTCGTCGCCGCCGAAGCGCGCCTCCTCGACACGGGTGTCGCCGTGTCGAGGGGACTTGAATTGAGAACCGTCGAAGGTCACCAGCGCGTTGAAATAGTCGATCGTGTTCTGCGGCATCACCAACTCATCGGCCCAGCCCTGATACATGATGAGCCTGCCGCCGCGCGCCCGGAAGGCACTGAGATCGGCGCTCGTGGCGTTCAGCGGCTCGGCCAGCATCGCTTCCACGGTCGGCAAGTCGCGATGAATGTCGAAATTGGTGTGGTTGATGGTGCTGCCGGGCTGGCCAAAGGTCGGGCCATACACCCAATATAGCGGGCCATCGAACAGCGGCTCCGGAAGCTGCTCCTTGAGCAGGAGACCTTTCGCGGACAGATCTTCGGTCTCGCTGCCCGGCGCAAAGCCCGGAACGATTCTCTCGCCGGTCACGGAGTCGACCGTGCCGGCATAGTAGTTCTGCATCGTCGTGACCTGCTCGGCGGTCAGGCATGCCGGTGGAACATCGCCGCCCGTGCATTGCAGGACCTCCGGATCGAACCGGCAGTGGCGCGGGTCCGTCAGGAACTGGTCGCTTTGAACGCCGCCATCCCGCCCCGCGCATTTTGCCAGGACGGCCTTGTTGATCAGCGCCATCTGACCGGCCTGGATCATTCGGCCCGGGGTCGCATGTGTGTTGCGCCACCCGAGCGGCGTCGTCGCGTAAAGGTGAGTGCGATTGTAGGCGGGCGCGCCGACCAGGATGCCGTCATAGTCGTCCGGATAGCGCTGGGCCTCCATCAGTCCGCTCTGCCCCCCGGTCGAGCAGCCGAAGAAATAGGCCTTGGTCGGACTCTGCTGATAGAATGCCTGAATGATCTCCTTGGACCGCAGGGTCATCAGGTGAACCGCCCGGTGACCGAAATCCGCGATGCGCTCCGGATGTCCGTACAACCCGAGGCTCGGAGTGGCCGTATCCCCCAGAGCGATGGCGAGCGCGTTGCCCTTGTTGCCGTCCGATCCGCAGTAGTGCACGGTGCATCCGGAAGTTCCGGTTCCGAGCCCCGTATAGGCAACCGCATATCCGGCCTTCAGGCGGTAGGCGAGCCCGCTGTAATCGTAATAGCCGCCGAAGCCACCACTGCCGAGACCAAGGAATCGCCCGTTCCACATGGTGGCCGGCAGCCAAACCTCGACCTTGATCGATGAATCCAAAGTCGGCGCGATCGTCGCGGCCACGCGGCAGAAGGCCGGCAGGCCCGTGATGGATTGGGCCGGATTCGTCCCCGGAATGGTGAAGATTCCGCCCGTGACGTCGGTGGCCAACGTGATGGTGGTCTGCTCGAGCGCGAGCGTCTGCAGATTGGCGCACGGTGTTGCCGCAGCCGGCGTCGCGATCGCCGCGACTAAAGCCAGGATGCCCAAGATCAGGCCGACGAGACGCCCTCGAAGCATGTCCATTGTCCCCCACCTCGCAGTTTCGGCTGACCGTGCAGATCTGCCATTCCACAACATAAGGTCGCATGGGATTATGAAGCTTAGAAGTCGGCGATGCTGGTCTCACAACAATTCTGCAAACGATTTTAAACTGTATCAACATGTACGTCGGTCGAGCGAGGTGCCCGTCGCAAGCGAACACGCTGCGCCGGCGGTTGCAGAGCCTGCGGATGTCTGCCTCGAACGCGATGCACGCGGCTCAATAAGCGCTTCACGGTGCGGCGGATCATCGGTGGCGGCGATCTCTGGGTGACCGAACTGGTCCTGACCTATGACGGGATCCCCTCTCACGTCGTGAGCATCATGGAGTTCCGAGACGGCGGAGTGGCGCACGAGACGCAATATTTCGGCGCCCGTTCGATGCAGCGGCCTCGCGCGCGCAACTCGTCGAGCACGTCGGCGCTGCCACCTCAATCTGACGGGTGATGAGCCGCCGGCGATGACGTGATCGACGGTGTCCTTCGATCACATGTCCACTGCACCGGACCGTCGGCGACGAGGACATCATTGCGTTCTTCCGCCGCCTTGAGTACCCGGAGGTTCGGGTGAGGACACCATGCATTCGCAGTCGCTCAAGCTCGCCATCGGCAGCCTCGTGGTTGGGACGCTCGTCCTCGGCCTGAAGTTTTTCGCGTATTGGATCACCGGCTCGGTCGCGCTCTACTCCGATGCGCTCGAGAGCATCGTCAACGTCGTCACAGCCGGCGTGGCGCTGTTGGCCGTGCGGATTGCGGCCAAGCCGGCCGACGCCAACCATCCGTTCGGCCACCACAAGGTGGAGTATTTCAGCGCGGTGATCGAAGGCGTCATGATCATCGTCGCGGCGTTGCTGATCGTCCACGAGGCCTACGGCAACTTCTTCAATCCGCAACTGCTGTCGGCGCCGGTCGAGGGCCTCGCCGTCAACGGGCTGGCCAGCGTGGTCAACGCCGTGTGGTGCTGGCTGCTGATCACGCGCGGCAAGCGGCTGCGCTCTCCGGCGCTGGTGGCGGACGGCCGGCATCTGCTGACCGATGTCGTCTCCTCGGGCGGCGTCGTCATCGGCCTCGGCCTTGCGGTCGTGCTGCAGCTGCCGATCCTCGACCCGGCCCTGGCCGTGCTGGTCGCCGTCAACATCCTGTGGTCGGGATGGCATGTCCTGAAGGAATCGACCGGCGGGCTGATGGACGAAGCGGTCCCCGATGCCACGCTGGCGCGCATCCGCCAGATCATCAGCCAGCACGCGGACGGCGCGCTGGAGGCGCACGACGTACGGACACGGCATGCCGGCAAGATGACCTTCATCGAGTTTCACCTCGTCGTTCCCGGCCAGATGTCGGTTCGCGAGGCGCACGACATCTGCGACCGCATCGAGGCGGCCCTGCGCGAGGACGACGAGCACAGCTCGATCACCATTCACGTCGAGCCCGAAAGCAAGGCCAAGCGCTCCGGCGTGGTGGTCCTCTAGCTCGGCTAGACCGCAGGCCAAGGTGCTGGGCGGCGCTGCGGCCCGAGGCTCGGCCGTCTCACGCGCCGCGTGTCACGCCCCGGGGACGGTGCTGCGGCCTGCGACAGGCTGTGGCGCAGCGTCGCCACTGGCGCAACATGTTGCAGCAGCGGCTGTTTTTGCCCATTTTTCCGATTGACGGCAACACGACGCGCTGAAATGGTGCGCCGGTTTTCAGAGCCTGCCGGGCCGGATAGGCCGTTGCGCCGCGTGCTGCGCAGCCAGAACGGGCCGTCGGACGTCGTAGACATTGGGGGAGGATTGCGTTGCAAGCGCTGCTGAAATTGAGCCGTGGGATCGATGCGTTCACAACCTGGACCGGCAAGCGGTTGGCGTGGCTGATCCTGCTCGCGGTCATCATCTCGACGATCAACGCCATCGTCCGCAAGACGCTCGACACCTCGTCGAATTCCTGGCTCGAATTGCAATGGGTGCTGTTTTCGGCCGTGTTCCTGCTGTGCTCGCCCTGGACGCTGCTCGACAACGAGCACATCCGCATCGACATCGTCAACGCCATGATGCCGAAATGGCTGCGCGACACCATCGACATCGTCGGCCACGTGCTGTTCCTGATGCCGCTTTGCATCGTGATGATCATCACCAGCGTACCGTTCTTCCTGCGCTCCATTGAAATCAACGAGCAGTCGAGCAACGCCGGCGGCTTGCCGCAATGGCCGGCAAAGTCGCTGATCATGCTCGGCTTCGTGTTCCTGCTGGTGCAGGGCGTGTCCGAGCTGATCAAGCGCATCGCGGTGATGCGCGGACTGATACCAGATCCCCACGCTTCGAAGCCTCACAGCATCGAGGCCGAGGTCGAGCACCTCGTCGAAGCGATCGAGAAGAAATAAGCGTCGGGCTGGGGGGATTATTTCATGGAAGCGTTTCTGATCGCCAATCTGGCGCCCATCATGTTCGGGTCGCTGGTCGTCATGCTGCTGCTCGGCTATCCGGCAGCCTTCTCGCTCGGCGCCGTCGGCCTGTTCTACGCGCTGTTCGGCATCGGGCTCGGCGAATTCCGCCCCGACTTCCTGCAGGCGCTACCCGAACGCGTCTACGGCGTGATGAACAACGACACCCTGCTGGCGATTCCGTTCTTCACCTTCATGGGTCTGGTGCTCGAACGCTCGGGCATGGCGGAAGACCTGCTCGACACCATCGGGCAGCTGTTCGGCACCATCCGCGGCGGCCTCGCTTACGCGGTCGTGTTCGTCGGCGCGCTGCTCGCGGCCACCACCGGCGTCGTCGCCGCATCGGTGATCTCGATGGGCCTGATCTCGCTGCCGATCATGCTGCGCTACGGCTACGATCGCCGGCTCGCCAGCGGCATCATCGCCGCTTCGGGCACCCTGGCCCAGATCATCCCGCCGTCGCTGGTGCTGATCGTGATGGCCGACCAGCTCGGCAAGTCCGTCGGCGACATGTATGAGGGCGCCTTCATCCCCGGCCTCGTGCTGTCGGCGATCTATGCCGGCTACGCCTTCCTCGTCAGCATGATCTTCCCGAAATCCGCGCCCGGCCTGCCGGCGGAGGCGATCGGATTTCGTGAGGACTCCGGCGACCGCGGGCTGAAGTCGCTCGGCGTGCTCTTCCTGGCGGCTTGCGTGTTCGGCTGGTTCATGATGCGCGGCTCCGAATATCATGGCGCCGACTTCGTCGTGCTCAGCATGTTCTACGGCATCGTGTTCGCCTTCGTCGTCGCCATCGTGAATTGGGTGCTGCATCGCACCACCGGCTTCCGCTTCCTGTCGCGGATGGCGCAGCAGACCACCTTCGTGATGGTGCCACCGCTGTTCCTGATCTTCCTGGTGCTCGGCACCATCTTCATCGGGCTCGCGACGCCGACCGAAGGCGGCGCCATGGGCGCGGCCGGTGCGCTGATCCTCGGGGCGGTCAAGCGCCGGCTCAGCTTCGATCTGGTCCGGCAGGCGGTCGAATCCACCGCCAAACTGTCGGCCTTCGTGGTCTTCATCCTGGTCGGCGCGCGCGTGTTCTCGCTGACCTTCTACGGCGTCAACGGCCACGTGTGGGTCGAGCACCTGCTCACCTCGCTGCCCGGCGGCCAGATCGGCTTCCTGATCTTCGTCAACGCCTTCGTGTTCGTACTGGCGTTCTTCCTCGACTTCTTCGAGCTCGCCTTCATCATCATCCCGCTGCTGGGGCCCGCGGCCGAAAAGCTCGGCATCGACCTGATCTGGTTCGGCGTCATCCTCGGCGTCAACATGCAGACCTCGTTCATGCATCCGCCGTTCGGTTTCGCGCTGTTCTATCTGCGCTCGGTGGCGCCGAAGGCGTCCTATCTCGACCGCGTCACCGGCAAGAAGATGGAGCCGGTCACCACGGGCCAGATCTACTGGGGCGCCGTGCCGTTCGTGGTGATCCAGCTGGTCATGGTGATGCTTGTGATCCTGTTCCCGTCGATGGTCATGCACTACAAGGGCTCGGCATCGACCGTCGATCCCAATTCGATCAAGATCGACATCCCGCAGATCGACGCGCCGCCGCTCGATTTCGGCCCGCCGCAGATCGATCTCGGCCCGCCGAAGCAGTGACGAGCGGGCGCGGCATCATCGCTCCGATAACGAGAAACCCCGGCGCCGTGCGCCGGGGTTTTGTCTTGCGTTTGCGCCGCGACCGACGCGGCGCTGCAGGCCGGCCTCAGGCCAGCGGATTGCGCGCCATGAAGGCGTCGTAGCCGATCTCGGCCACCTGGAACCAGGAATAGCCGTTGCCGGCGAAGGCGGACAGCGACTCGTAGGTCTTCTTGAAGTCGGGGTTGGTGGCCGCGACCTCGCTGTGCAGCTCGCGCGCCGCCTTCAGGCAGGCCTGCATGATCTCCGGCGAGAAGGCATGCAGCTTGGCGCCCGCGGCGAGCAGCCGGCGCAGCGCCGGCGGATTGCCCTGGTCGTATTTCGCCATCATCCAGTTGTTGGCGTAGTGGCCGGCGTGCTCCAGGATCTTCTGGTAGTGCTTGGGCAGCGCATTCCACTTGTCCTGGTTGACGAAGGCGAGCAGCATCGGCCCGCCTTCCCACCAGCCCGGATAGTAGTAGTGCGGCGCGACCTTGACGAAGCCGAGCTTCTCGTCGTCATAGGGACCGACCCATTCGGCGGCATCGATCGTGCCCTTCTCCAGCGCCGGATAGATGTCGCCGCCGGCGATCTGCTGCGGCACTGCGCCGAGCTTCTGCAGCACCCGGCCGGCAAAGCCGCCGACGCGGAATTTGAGGCCCTTGAGATCGTTGACGCTGGTGAGCTCCTTGCGAAACCAGCCGCCCATCTGGCAGCCGGTGTTGCCCGCGAGCAGCGAGACCACATTGTACTTCTTGTAGAAGTCGTTGAGGATCTCCCTGCCCCCGCCCATCATGTACCAGGCCTGGTTGATGCGCATGTTCGGCCCGAACGGCACCGATGAGCCGAAGGTGAAGGTCGGGTCCTTGCCGAAATAATAATAGGATGCGGTGTGGCCGATCTCGACGGTGCCGTTCTGCACGGCATCGACGACCTGCAGGCCGGGCACGATCTCGCCGGCGGCGAACGGCTGAATCTGGAATTTGTTGTCGGTGGCCTCACCGACCACCTTGGCCATGATCTCGGCGCCGCCATACAGCGTGTCGAGCGATTTCGGCCAGCTCGTCGGCATGCGCCATTTCAGCTCCGGCATCGATTGCGCAATCGCCGGTGCCGCGATCGCGGCGGCCCCGGCAGCGCCGAGCCCCGTGACCTTGATGAAGTCTCTCCGCTTCATGTGTCTTTCCTCCCTCGTGGTGTTTCGTCCGTTCCTGGGCAGCCTTCTTGCGAGGCCTCGGTTCCAGTGTGGATCAAACAAGTCGAGAGTGCCATTGCGAAACGATGTCGCAACGCAAGAGCCCGGCCTCTCGCGAGGCCGGGCTCCAATCGAACAGCTGGATGAAAGCGTCGGATCAGCCGCGGGTGCGCGAGCGGATCATGAAGCTGTCATAGGTATATTCGGCGACCTGCCACCACAGATACTCGTCCGAGCGGTAGGCCTGCATCGCGTCGATGACCTTCTTGAAGTCGGCGTTCTTGGCCGAGATTTCGCCCCACAGCTCGTTGGTCGCCTTGAGGCAGGCTTCGAGCACCTCGTTGGTGAAGGGACGAAGCTGCGTGCCGCCGGCGACCAGGCGCTTCAGCGCCGCCGGATTCTGCAGGTCGTAGCGCGCAGCCATCCAGGTGTTGGCGTTGACCGTCGCGTTGGCAAGGATGCTCTGATAGTGCTTCGGCAGCTCGTTCCACTTGTCGAGGTTGGCGAAGGCATGGACGGTCGGGCCGCCTTCCCAGAAGCCCGGATAGTAGTAGTATTTGGCAACCTTCTGGAAGCCGAGCTTTTCGTCGTCGTAGGGGCCGACCCATTCGGCGGCGTCGATGGTGCCCTTTTCCAGCGACGGATAGATGTCGCCGCCCGCGAGCTGCTGCGGCACGACGCCGAGCTTCTGCAACACCTGGCCGGCGATGCCGCCGATGCGGAATTTGAGGCCTGAAAGGTCGGCGACCGTCTTGATCTCCTTGCGGAACCAGCCGCCCATCTGGGTGCCGGTGTTGCCGCAGGGAAAGCCGATGACGTTGGCGGCCTTCTTGTAGAACTCGTTGGCGAGCTCGTTGCCGCCGCCCTGGAACAGCCAGGAATTCTGCTGGCGGGCGTTGAGGCCGAACGGCACCGAGGCGAAGATCGCGAAGGTCGGGTCCTTGCCGACGTAGTAGTAAGACACCGTGTGGCACATCTCGACGGTGTTCTTCGACGTCGCGTCGAGCGCCTGCAGACCGGGAACGAGCTCGCCGGCCTGGAAGACCTGAATCTGGAACTTGTTGTCGGTCATCTCGGCGACCTGCTTCGCCATGTACTCGGCGCCGCCATAGATCGTGTCGAGCGACTTCGGGAAGCTCGAGGTCAGCCGCCACTTGATCTCGGGCATCGACTGCGCGATGGCCGGAGCGGCCACGGCAGCCGACGCCGCGGCGCCCGCGGCCGAAACCTTCAGAAAATCACGACGCTTCATATTAAGGCATCTCCTTGTTGGGGGGCGTTTCCCGTTTGAAATTGCGTTTATCCGCCGATGCGATTGGCCACATCGAGTCGAAGACGATCCGGCGCGGCTTTAGCACGGAACCGGTTCAGCGAAAACGCGACGATGGAATGACGAGCCGGCCAATAGTCGCACTTCGCTGCACCGCATCAAGCAGCAGCGATGGTGTCCTTGAGCTGATCGCGGACGGCACCGGCGATGGTCCGGTAGATCGCCGCGTGCGGTCCACTGGGCTCGCTCTCGACCACCGGATTGCCGGCATCGGACGTGGCGCGGATGTCCATGTGCAGCGGGATTTCACCGAGGAACGGCACGCCGAGCCGCTCGGCCTCGTGACGCGCCCCGCCATGGCCGAAGATGTCCGAGCGGGTGCCGCACTCCGGGCACTGGAAGTAGCTCATGTTCTCGATGATCCCCAGCACGGGCACGTTGACCTTCCTGAACATCGCAAGCCCGCGCCGTGCGTCGATCAGCGACAGGTCCTGCGGCGTCGACACGATCACCGCGCCCTTCAGCGGCACGTTCTGGGCAAGCGTCAGCTGGGCGTCGCCGGTGCCCGGCGGCATGTCGACGACGAGCACGTCGAGCGTGCCCCAGGCGACGTCGCGCAGCATCTGGTTGATCGCCGACATCACCATCGGGCCACGCCACACCAGCGCGCTGTCCTCTTCGACCAGGAAGCCGATCGACATGATCGCAAGCCCGAAGCGCGACAGCGGGATCATCTTCTTGTCTTCGGTCAGCTTCGGCTTCTCCTGCAGGCCGGTCAGCCGCGGCACCGACGGGCCGTAGATGTCGGCATCGAGCAGCCCGACCTTGAGGCCGAGATCGCGCAGGCCCAGCGCGAGATTGATCGCGGTGGTCGATTTGCCGACGCCGCCCTTGCCCGAGGCGACCGCGATGACCGCGGCGATGCCGGGGATCGCGGCCTGCCGGGACATCGGCGAGTCGGCCGGATGCTGGTGCTGATGCGGACGATGCGCCGCGACCGGCTGCACGCCGCCCTGGCGCGGCGGCGGGGCCGCAGCACCGGCCTTGCGCTCGGCGGTCAGCGCAATCATGGCCATGGTCACGCCGGGGATGGCGCGCACGGCGGCCTCGGCCTGGCCCCTCGTATCCTCCCAGGCCCGGGCCTCGCTGGCCTCGACATTGATGGAGAAGAACACCTTGCCGTCATTGGCCGTGATCGGCGACAGCACGCCGGCGTCCGGCAGCGCCACGCCGCGCGGCGAGCGGACCCGCTTGAGTGCCTCGATGACCTGTTGCTGCGTCACGCTCACGGCGCGTCTCCTGAGAAAGTTCGGAACGCGCCACATCACCGCGCTCTATCATGTTGGCCGGACATCATCTTCCGTCGCTGCCGACGGGGTCGGTCCGGCCCTGCGTTGCGCAGTGTCATAATGCCGGTCGGCTCAAAATGCCACCTTGGTTCCGATGTCGGCGGCGGTCTCCACCGGGGCATCCTCGGCCTGCTCCTTGGCTGCCTCGTAATTGAGCTCGATCATCACGCCGTTGGGGTCGCGCACGAAGATCTGCCACAACTCCCCGCCCGGCACCTGCCGCGCGTCGAACGGCATGCCCTTGGCGGCGAGCCGCGCCTTCATGCCGGCAAAGCCGCGGCTGACGAAGGCGACGTGGTGGACGACGCCGGAGTCCGGCTTCTGAGCTTCCGCGGTCGACGAGATGTCGACCAGATGCACCACCGCCCGCCCCTCGCTGTACATCCAGGCGCCCGGGAATGCGAAATTCGGCCGGTCGCCGTTCTCGAGGCCGAGCACGTCCTCATAGAAGCCGACCGTCGCGGCGAGATTGCGGGTCCGGATGTTGAAATGATCGAGCACGCCGACGCTGACGCCCATGCGAGACACTCCCTGAATGAGTCATTGGTAGAATTTCGTTGTCGAATGACGGGTTTGCAAGCCGTCCTGATGATCCTTCTTTAGCACGACGGAGCGTTTTCGCATCCGTCACGAAGCCGTTGCCCCTGCCTCGCAAGCGGCTATGGTGCGGCGTCCAGCGGACCGCCGGAATCCTGGCCGGCTGCTGATGTTTTCCGTCAAGAACGGCCCGGCCCTTTTCGAGGCCGCAGGCAGAACCCCAAGGTCAAGGTAGCGCATATGGCGAAAGTCGCTTTCATCGGTCTCGGCGTCATGGGTTTCCCCATGGCGGGACATCTCGTGAAGAAGGGCGGCCACGAGGTCACGGTCTACAACCGCACCGCGGCCAAGGCGAAGGAATGGGCCGACAAATTCGGCGGCAAGACTGCCGCCACGCCGAAGCAGGCCGCCGAAGGCCAGGACTTCGTGATGTGCTGCGTCGGCAACGACAACGATCTGCGCGCGGTCACGATCGGTCCCGACGGCGCCTTCGCTGGCATGGCCAAGGGCGCGACCTTCGTCGACCACACCACGGCCTCGGCTGAAGTGGCACGTGAACTCGATGCCGCAGCCACCAAGGCCGGCTTCAAATTCATCGACGCCCCCGTCTCGGGCGGCCAGGCCGGCGCCGAGAACGGCGTGCTGACCGTGATGTGCGGCGGCACCGAGGCCGCCTATGCCGGCGCCGAGCCGGTCATCGCCGCCTACGCCCGGATGTGCAAGCTGCTCGGACCGGCCGGCAGCGGCCAGCTCACGAAGATGGTCAACCAGATCTGCATCGCCGGCCTCGTGCAGGGCCTGTCCGAGGGCATCCATTTCGCGAAGAAGTCGGGCCTCGACGTCTCGGCCGTGATCGAAACCATCTCCAAGGGCGCCGCGCAGTCCTGGCAGATGGAGAACCGCTACAAGACCATGAACGACGGCAAATATGACTTTGGTTTTGCAGTGGAATGGATGCGCAAGGACCTGTCGATCTGCCTCAATGAGGCCCGCCGCAACGGCGCTCATCTGCCGGTGACCGCGCTGGTCGATCAGTTCTACTCCGAGGTCGAGAAGCTCGGCGGCAAGCGCTGGGACACGTCGAGCCTCTTGGCCCGGCTGGAGAAGTAACACCGATCTCGCGACCACCGACCTGCCGTCGCTCGGCCCTAGCGGCGGCAGGCTCATCAACGCGGGACAAGCCCGCGCCCTCCCCTTCGGTCCGGCCGCTGAGTTCGTTGCGCCCAGACGCGAGGCTGCTCCCGTCAGCCCGCTGCTCGCGAGTCCCCCATTCGGGCGTCATTGCACGCCTCGCGACTCGCTGATACCCATTGCTATCGCTAATCGTTCGCATGTGTTGCTGGATCGAGACACACCTTATCGGAATACGCTGATCGTAACGTTATAACATTACACATACTCCGATTTGGACTAGCTCTCTTCCTGATCATCACGAACGGAGGCGCGGGCGCCGGCACGGGCGGCCTGCCGCGATGGGGATTGGAATGAGAGTGCGGGACTTCTGCGGTTCGATCTCGCTGGTGGGGCTGCTGGCGGCAGGCTGGCAGGCCGGGACTGCCCACGCGCAACAGGCCTCCGCCCCCGCTGGCCGGGCGGCGGCCGCCGGCACGCTGCTGCCGGACGTCACGGTGGATGCGCCGCGCCAGCGGCAGCCCGCCGGCCGGGCGCCATCGCCGACGCGGGCGGCCAACCGGACCACGCGGCCGGCGCCTCGACGCGCAGCCGCGCCATCGCCGGCAACCGGGCCCTCTGTGCCCTCCACCAACATGTCGGCGGCGACGCCGCTCAACGGCAACGCCATGCCCGCAATCGGCAGCCGCCTTGGTCTCACCTCGCGCGAGGTGCCGGCCGCGATCGAGGTCGTCGGCGCCGACACCCTGCGCGAACAGGGCTACCACACCACCGTCGACACGGTGAAAGGCGCCACCGGCGTCAGCGCCGGCGACGCGCCGAACGACGTCGGCTTCGCGATGCGCGGCTTTCAGGGCAACCAGGTCAACGTGCTCTACAACGGCATCAACATCGGGCCGACCGGCTTCACCGCGCTGACGATGGAGACCTTCAACCTCGACCGCGTCGAGTTTCTGAAAGGCCCCTCCTCGCTGAGCTCCGGCCAGGGCGCGGTCGGCGGCACCATCAACTTCGTCACCAAGGCGCCGCACACGGGCCCCGTCCAGAACGAGGCGTTTGTCGGCTTCGACCAGCGCGGCAGCTTCCGCAGCGGCTTCGGCTCGGGCGGCAGCACCACGATAAAGGGCCTCGACTATCGCTTCGACATCAGCCGGACCAAGGAGACCGGCTTCATCGACGACACCGATTTCAAGAACGTCCACGTCTCCGGCCAGTTCGACGACCGCCTGTCCGACAGCTTCAAGACCTTCGTCGCGGCCGAGTTCAAGGACTACAAGGCCAGGCCCTATGAGGGCACGCCGCTGGTGCCGGCGACGTTCAGCGGCGCGAACGCCACGAGCGGCATCGTCTCCGGCACCAAGGTGTCGGCCTACAATGGCAGCGATCTCGGCGCCGTGACCATCGACGGACGGACGCTGTCGACCAACTACAACGTGGTCGATGGTCACAAGACCATCAAGGAATCCTGGGTGCGCAGCGGCTTCGAATGGGACCTGAACAACGCCGTCAAGCTGCGGAGCCAGATTTACAACTACAACGCCAGCCGCGACTGGTACAACAACGAGGTCTCGGCGTTCAATGCCAACACCAACCTGGTCGATCGCGAGCGGTTCTTCGTCCACCACAACCACAACATGGTCGGCAACACCACCGACCTCACCTGGAACGGCAGCATCTTCGGTCTCGCCAACCGCCTGGTCGGCTCGGTCGAGAGTTTCCATACCGACTTCACGCGGCCGGGCGCAGCGAACTTTCCCGGCGACTCGGTCGCTCTGATCGGCTTCGATCGCGGTGTTTATGGCCAGCTCGGAACGCAGTTGCAGAGCGCCACCATCGACAGCGTCGCGCTCAACCTCGAAGACCGGCTGAAGCTCACGGATACGTTCGCGCTGGTCGGCGGCCTGCGCTACAACCCGTTCACGCTCGACCGCAACTCCATCGACAAGAACGGCATCGTCAAGAGCGGTTTCCCCTATTCGAAAAGCTGGCAGCCGGTCACGGGGCGCATCGGCTATACGTGGGAGGCGCTGCCCGGCACCACGTTCTACAGCCAGTACGCGACCGCCGCGGACATTTCGGCGGACAGCATCTTCCTGCTCAGCCCGACGCAAAATCTCGCACTATCGGACTCCCGCAGCGTTGAGACCGGGGTCAAGCAGTTGTTCTGGAACGGCCGCGCCGAATGGACCTTCTCGGCTTTCGACATCGAACGCAACAATGTCTACAGCGCACAGGCCGGCCAGCAGCTCAACCTCGCCGGCAAGGTCAAGTCGCAAGGCATCGAGGTCGCGGCTGCGGTGCGGCCGACGCCGGAGAGCAAGCTCTGGGGCAATGTCGCCTATGTCCGCGCACGCTACGCCGACTACGACCTCGCAGACGGCAGCGGCTCGTTCTCCGGCAACACGCCGCCCAACATCCCGGCTGTCATCGTCAATGGCGGCGGCTCCTACCGCTTCCTCAATCCCGGCTGGTGGCCGGTCGAGCTCGGCTTCTCGGTGCGCCATGTCGGCGACCGCTGGAGTACCGATGCCAACACCGTAAAGCTGAACGCCTACACCACCGCGGACCTGTTCGCCTTCATCGATCTGCCGAAGGTGCCGCTGTTCGCCACAGCGACCAGCACGCGGCTGACCTTCCGCGTCCGCAACGTCACCGACAAGCGCTACGCGGCCTGGAACGACCCGTTCTACCCCGACCAGATCTTTCTCGGCGCGCCCCGCACCTACGAGGTCGAAGCCTCGTTCAAGTTCTGAGGACAGATGATCCGGGCGCTGATCCTCGCGCATCGCTGGTTGAGCATCCCGCTCGGTCCGCTGTTCGTGCTGTGGTTCGCGACCGGAATCGTGATGCACTACGTGCCGTTCCCCGCGCAGACGGAGAGCGAGCGCTTCGCCCGGCTGGCGCCGCTCGACCTCGCCGCCGGGCTGCGCAGCCCCGCGGAGGCGCTGGCCGCCGTCGGCATCGACCACCCCGGCCGCATCCGGCTGTTGCAACGGGTGGACGGCCCCGTCTACGTGATCACGGACGCCGATCTGAGCGTCGCCGTACATGCCGACACGCTTGCCGCAGCCGACGTGACTGACGCGGAGCTTGCTCTATCGATCGCACGCGTCAACGCCCAGCGCCGCGGGATCGGCGGCAATGGCGCTGCGGCCGCCGCGCTCGACGGCTACGATCAATGGACCGTCCCCAACCGCTTCGATCCGCATCGCCCGCTGTTCCGGATCGCGCTGAACGATGGTGATGGCACCGAGCTCTACGTCTCCTCCCGGACCGGCGAGGTCGTGCTGGACACGACCCGTTTCGAGCGCGGCTGGAACTACGCCGGCAGTGTCGTGCACTGGATCTATCCGACCATCCTGCGCAAGGACTGGGGCGCCTGGAACGTCTCGGTGTGGTGGCTGTCGCTCGCGGCCGTCGTTGCGGCCGTGACGGGCGCCCTGCTCGGCCCCGTCAGACTGCGGATCGCCAACAAGCGGCGGCTGTCCTCGCGCTACCGCGGCTGGCACCGTTGGCATCACTGGGCCGGCCTCGTCTGCACGTCGTTCGTATTGAACTGGATCGTCAGCGGCTGGCTGTCGATGGACCATGGCCGGCTGTTTGCGACCGGCCATCTCACGACCTCCGAACAGGCGGTGCTGATCGGCGCGCCGGACTGGAGTATGCTCGGCACCTCCGCGCTCGCCGCCACGCATGGCGAGGTCCGCGAGATCGAATGGTTCGCCTTCGGCGGCCGCATCCATCAGCGCGGCCGGCGGGGGCTGATCCAGCAGCAGATATCGGTGCTCGACGGTGCTGCGCCAAAGATCCTCGGACGCTTCCTGCAGCCGGCCGACGTCAATGCCGTGACCCTCCGGCTTCGCAGCGATTGCGCGCGAGCCGTCGAGGTCGAGTCCGGCGACGACTATCCCTTTGCCTCCGACGTGCCGGGGGCGCCGGTCTATCGCACGGTCTGCGGCGACGACTGGTATCATTTCGATGCCGCCTCGGGCGCCGCGCTCGAAAAACTCGATCCATCCCGGCGCGCCTATCGCTGGCTCTATCAGGCGCTGCACACGCTCGACTTCCCGATCCTGCTCGCCCATGCGACGCTGCGCACGCTGATCATCGTCGGCCTGTGCGCATTCGGCCTGGCTTTCAGCATCACAGGCATGGTGATCGGCTGGCGACGGCTGCGCGCGCTCGGCCCCGCGCCGCGCCACAAAGGTTAATTTAACGCGCGGTTAACGCAAATTTTTGGTTGTCTATAATCCGTCTTAAGGATTTGGGGCCAGTTATACACAATGCAGAAAGCAGCCCGCGCGCCCCGGGCAGGAATTTGTGTGTTTGATGAGTAACCCCGCTGAAAAGCCCGAGGTCGTCGAGCTTCCGGTCGATGCGCCGGCGCTTGCACCGGCAAGTCAGCGCCGGGCCGCGCAGCAGCGGGTGCGCGAGGCGCGCGACCGGCTGACGTCGACATCGGGGACGCGGCCGGCCTTCGATCGCGAACTGCTGCGCCAATACGCGCAGACCCGCATCTCTGCGTCCTACATCGTCATCTTGCTGGTCGTGGCGACCGGCCTGATGCTCAGCGTCTGGCTGCATGCCATTGCAGCCGGCGCCTGGACGCTCGGCGTGCTCTGCATCCACGCCGCCATCGTCCGCAACTGCCTGAACTTCCTGGCCGACCAGCCGTCGCTGGCGGCGACGCGGCGCTGGCGCACGCGCTTCGTGCTGCTCGACCTGCTCTACGGCGTGTGCTGGATGGCGATCCTGATCCATCCCGCGCTGGCGGAGGTGTCGGGCACGCTGATGATGTTCCTGATGCTGCTGGTGATCGCCGTCTCCAGCATGCTCGCCGCCAACCTGCCCATCGCGGCGGTCGCGGTCACCGCGCCGGTGACGGTCGCGATCACGCTCAGCCTCGCCCTCTCCGGCACGTTCGACAACTACCTGCTCGCAGGATTTGCCGTCGCCGCCGAGGGCTATTTCGTGCTGCTTGCGCACCAACTGCACTCGACGACGCTCGCGACCCTGGAGGCACGCGCCGAAAAGGACGCGCTGATCGGCGAGCTCGAGCAGGCCAAGGCGATCTCCGACGAGGCGCGCTACCGCGCCGAGGCCGCCAACGTTGCGAAGTCGCGTTTCCTCGCCCAGATGAGCCACGAACTGCGGACGCCGCTGAACGCCATACTCGGCTTCTCCGAGGTGATGAAGAGCGAGATCTTCGGCGGGCATGCGGTGCCGGTCTACAAGGAATATTCCGCCGACATCCACAATTCCGGCGTCCATCTGCTCAACCTGATCAACGAAATCCTCGACCTCTCGCGCATCGAGGCCGGCCGCTACGAGCTGAACGAGGAAGCCGTTGCGCTGGTGCATGTGATCGCCGACTGCCATCATCTGCTCAAGCTGCGGGCCTCCAGCCGCGGTCTCACCATTCACGAAGTGTTCGAACAGAACATGCCGCGTCTGTGGGCCGACGAGCGCGCGATCCGCCAGGTCGTGCTCAACCTGCTCTCCAACGCGATCAAGTTCACGCCGCAGGGCGGCGAGATCTGGCTGAAGGCGGGCTGGACGGCGTCCGGCGGACAATATCTCAGCGTCAGGGACACCGGATCCGGCATTCCGGAGAACGAGATCCCGATCGTGCTCGCCTCGTTCGGCCAGGGCTCGAACTCGATCAAGTCGGCGGAACAGGGCGCAGGCCTCGGCCTGCCGATCGCCAAGAACCTGATCGAGATGCATGGCGGCACGTTCACGCTGAAATCCAAGGTCCGCATCGGCACCGAGGTGATCGTGACCTTCCCGCCGGAGCGGGTGATGTCGGCGCTGGCGCCGCTGTCGGACGAAGCGCCGCCGCTGCAACCTGATCTTGCCGCCGCGCCCGTTCAGGAGAAGCGGCGGCTGTTGCGCAAACCCATCATGAATGCCGGAACGGGACTGTGAGATGATGGCACTTGCAAAGCCGGAGCAGAACCTTTTCTACTCGCACGATGAGCCAGGATACGCCGTGCATCGCCGTCTGCATGATCGACCCGAAGACGAAGCTGTGCTTCGGCTGCGGCCGCACGCTGCCGGAGATCGCGCGCTGGGGACGCATGTCGCGCGACGAGCGGCTGGCGCTGATGGACGGGCTGCCCACGCGGATGCACGACGCCGGCCTGCCCGCGATGACGCGCAAGCGCGGCTGAGCGCATCCGCATCCGTCGGAGGCCGGGCATGAACAAGGTCGTCTTGGTGCTCGTCACCATGGTGGTCACCGCGAGCGCCGTGATCGTCTACAAGGATCCTGAGCAGGCCGCGCTGGCCAGCGACACCGTCTCGGAGATGCTGCGCAGCCGGGCCTTCAGGGCCAAGGCGAGTGCGCCGACCAATGCGGTCGAGATCGAACGCACGCGCGGCGGCGAGTTTGCGTTGCGCGCCAAGATCAACGGCGTCGCCGCACCGATGGTGGTCGACACCGGCGCGACCTCGGTGGTGCTGACCTACGAGACTGCCAAGGCCGCGGGCCTGCCGCTCGAACTGCTCGAATATGACGTCGACGTCGAGACTGCCGGCGGCCATACCAAGGCGGCGCGGCTGACGCTGGACCGGCTCGCGATCGGCAAGCTGGTGGAGCGCTCGGTGCCGGCGCTGGTGGTGCGGACCGGCCAGATGAAGACCAACCTGCTCGGCATGAGCTTCCTCGATCGGCTCGAACGCTTCGAGGTGCGCTCCGACCGGCTGATGCTGCACGGCTATCCCGACCGCAGCTGAGGCGATCAGCGCCGGCCGCATCAACCCGAGTTGAAGGCGCGCCGGAAATGTCGACTTGCCCCGCGCCGCTGGCGGCTGGATGATCTCCTATCCGCCTCTTCCAGCCGCGAGGAGCGCTCCTTGGTCCTGCTCGATCGCCGCACATGGCTGTCGCTGGCCGGGGCCGCAACCCTGAGCCGGTCCTATCCCGCGATGTCCGACGCCCCACCCTCGCCACCGATCCGCCTCGCCCTCAACGAGAACCCGTTCGGGCCCTCGCCTGCGGCGATCGAAGCCATCAAGGCCGATCTCGCCGGCCTCGCCCGCTACACCGGACGCGAGGTCGACGATCTCACGGCGGCGATCGCCGCCCGCGAAGACATTGCCTCCGATCAGATCGTGCTCGGCGAGAATCTCAACGTGCTCGGGCTCCATCTCTCCGCGCATGGCGGGCCCGGCGGTACGTTCGTCTATTCCGAGCCGGGCTACACGGCGCTGGTCGATGCGGTGGCGCCGGCGGGCGGCCGCGTGATCAGCGTGCCGCTGAATGCGGCGCTCGAGAACGACCTTCCCGCGATTGCGGCGGCCATCGACGGCACGACGCGCGCGGTCTATCTGGTCAATCCGCACAATCCCTCGGGCACGGTGAGCGACGCCACGCGCTTCAGCGAGGCGGTCCGCGAATTGTCGGCGCGCACGCTGGTCATCGTCGACGAAGCCTATCTCGAATTCCTGCCGGATTTCGCCGCGCGCACCGTCGCGCCGCTGGTCCGCGAGGGCGCCAACGTCGCGGTGTTCCGGACGTTCTCCAAGATCTACGGGCTCGCAAGTCTCGCGATCGGCTACACGCTGGCGCCGAAGCCGCTCGCGGCCTCGCTGAAGCAGATGGGCATCGGCGCCTTCTTCGGGCTCAGCCGGCTCAGCCTCGTCGCCGCGACGGCGAGCCTGCGCGATCGCGACTACGTGGGCTCGGTCCGCACCAAGGTCGCGGCCGAGCGCGAGGCCTGGCATGCGCTGCTGCGCGAGCGGAAGCGCCGCTTCAGCGCGTCGCAGGCGAATTTCGTGTTCTTCGATGCCGGCCGTCCGCATGCGGAGGCTGCGGCCGTGTTGGCGGCGCGCGGCATCATCATCGGTCGGGCCCAGCCGCATTTCGACACTTGGCTGCGCATTTCGATCGGCCTGCCGGACGAGAACGCGATCGCGCGGCAGGCCGTGGCGGAGTTGCTCCCGCCGGGCTGAGCCGTTCAGGCGAGCGCGGCAGCCGGCGCGCGCTCCTCGACCATCGCGACCGCCTCGCGCAGCACCGCGATGCCGGCATCGGGCTTGCCCCCGCGCTCGGCGAGATGGCGGCGGAAGGCGCGCGCGCCGGGCACGCCGTGATAGGCGCCGACGAGATGCCGCGTGATGGCGTGCAGCCGCGAGCCCTGCCCGAGCTGGCGCGCGATGTAAGGCTCGAGCGCTGCCAGCGCGTCTTTCATGGTCCGATGCGGCGCAGCCTCGCCGAACAGCACGGGATCGACGTCGAGCAGCCGCCACGGCTCCTGATAGGCTGCGCGTCCCAGCATCACGCCGTCGACATGCGCGAGATGCCGTCGTGCCGCATCGATGCTGGCGATGCCGCCATTGATGATGATCGGCACGTGCGGCAGCTTGGCCTTCAGCCGATACACCCGGTCATAGTCGAGCGGCGGAACGTCGCGGTTCTCCTTCGGCGACAGGCCGTTGAGCCAGGCCTTGCGCGCATGCACGATCAGCGCGTCGGCGCCGCTCTCGACGACCGCAAACGCCAGTGCATCGAGCGCGATCTCCGGATCCTGGTCGTCGATGCCGATGCGGCATTTCACCGTCACGGGGATCTTCACCACGCGCTTCATCGCCGCGACGCAGTCCGCAACGAGCACAGGCTCCGCCATCAGGCAGGCGCCGAAGCGGCCGTCCTTCACCCGGTCCGACGGGCAGCCGACGTTGAGGTTGATCTCGTCATAGCCGAAATCCTCACCGATCCTGGCCGAGGTGGCGAGATCGGCCGGATCCGAGCCGCCGAGCTGCAGCGCGACCGGATGCTCACTGGCATCGAAGCCGAGCAGCCGCTGGCGATCACCGTGGATCACCGCTCCGGTCGTGACCATCTCGGTATAGAGCAACGCCCGGCGCGACAGCAGCCGATGGAACACCCGGCAATGCCTGTCGGTCCAATCCATCATCGGCGCCACGGAGAAGCGGCAAGCTTCTGATTTTTCTGCCTTATTTGAGTTTTCAGTCATTTCGAACTATACCAGAGAAAGCCGATCACCGGCCATTTACGCCAATTCCGGCCAATTTTCCTCCACAGTAGAACAATTGTCGGACTGCGATGTCGTAGTCGCATCGGCAGCCGGGCGCGATCGCCGCCGCGCCGACCGCCGCGTTGCCGCGGGGATGCTCGATATTCCTGAAACCGTACCCGCCAACAGCTTCGACGGATCGTTCACCGTACGCGGCGCCGCACGGATCGACGCGATGAGTCTGCTCTGGCCGCCGTTCGTGGACCTAGTCGAAACGGTCCGGCTCGGATCCCGGATAGGCCAGCGCGACGAATTCGCAGAAGGCGCGCGCCGCCGGCGACAGCGGCGCGCCGCTCTTCCAGGCCAGGCCGACATCCATGGTGTGGATGTCGTCATCGAGCGTCTTGAGATCGATGCGGTGTCCTTCGAGCGACCACGGCCGGTACACCATGTCGGACAGGATGGTGATACCCATGCCCGTCGCCACCATGCTCCGCACCGCTTCCGTGGATAGCGTCCGAAAGATCACGTTCGGGACGTGCGGAGTACACTGCCAGTATCGCATCGCCGAGCGCTCGGCCTCGTCGACGGTCAGCATCAGATAGGGTTGCGCGGCGAGATCGGCCAGGCGGACGCTGGGCTGGCGCAGCAGCGGGTGGTTGGCGCAGGTCCATAGCCGGCGCGGCGAGCGCATCAGCAGCCGCGAGCGGATCGCGCTGCGGTCGTGCAGGTTCGACACCAACATCACCGCGACATCCACCCGTCCCTTGACCAGGCTGAACTCGATCGCATCGCGCTCGTATTCGTGGAGCCGCACGGTGATGCCCGGGAATGCGCGCCAGAACCGTGACAGCAGGGCCGGCATGAAATATCCGGCGACCGTGTAGCTGACGGCAACGTCGACCGTTCCGTCGACCTGCGTTCCCCAGCGATGCGGGCCGCGCAGCGCATCGGCGACGCTCGCCTCGATCACCCGGGCTCGCTCCAGAAATTGCTGGCCATCGACCGTCAGCGTGACGCCGTTCGAATGTCGCTCGAACAGCTTCTTGCCGAGCTCGGTTTCGAGCGACTTGATCGACGCGGTCACCGCCGACTGCGTCACATTGAGCGTCGCGGCAGCTGCCGAGAGCTTGCCGGTCTCAGCCGTTGCGATGAAGTGCCGGACCTGACGAAAGGTCAGAGGCATCAAAATTTCCGATACCAGCGAACATTTTTTCGAGTTTTACAATTGCTGTGCACGATGCGGAAATCAAGCGATCTGCTCGCGGTATTAGAGGCGTCACGATGGCTTCGGCTGAGTTGGGTCTGGTTGCTCAAGATATCAGCGTACAATTCGACGGACTGAAAGCTCTCTCCAACGTCTCGCTCACGGTGCCACGCGGGCGTATCACCGGACTGATCGGACCGAACGGCGCTGGAAAGACCACGCTGATCAACGTCTTGACGGGCTTTCAGCAGGTCGGCTCCGGCACCATCGAACTCGAACAGCAGACAATCAACGGTATCGCGGCTCACAAGTTGCGCCGTATGGGCGTGGCGCGCACATTTCAGTCAGGCCGACTGTTTCGTGAGCTGACCGTCGTCGACAATCTCGAAGTGACCGGCGTTGGCCTCGGTCACAGCCGCCGCCACGCGATCGCCGAGGCCGAGCGCGTGATGGAATGGCTGGGCATTGCGCATCTCGGCGGTACAATCGCAGGCACCCTGCCCTATACCGATGAACGCCGCGTCGCCATCGGCCGCGCCATCATGTGCACGCCGCGCTATCTGCTGCTGGACGAGCCCGCCGCCGGCATGTCGGAGCAGGAAAGCCACGAACTCGCGACGATCATCCGGCGCATCGCGACTGAACTCGGCATTGGCGTGCTGCTGATCGAGCACAATATCGGGCTCGTGCTGGAATTGTGCGAGCGCGTCTTCGTGCTCGATTCCGGCGAGATCATCGAGGTTGGACCGCCGCAGCAGATCCGCGACAGCGACGCGGTCCGCCATGCCTATATGGGAACGCAGCACGACGAGCTCATTCCTGCGCTCGCCGCCGACGGAGCCGCCGCCTGATGACGCTGCTCGCCGTCGACGACCTCACCGTCCGCTATGGCCGACTGACGGCGCTGCGCGGCGTCAGCCTCGCCATCGCAGAAGGCGAGATCCTGTTCGTCACCGGACCCAACGGCGCCGGCAAGTCGACGCTGCTGAATGCGATCGCCGGCGTCGTGCCGCCGGTATCCGGCCGCATCATGCTCGACGGCAGCGAGATCACGGCCGCAGCGCCGGAGCAGATCGCGCGCAGCGGCTTCTCGATGGTCCCCGAGGGCCGCCACGTGTTCGGCGCGCTGACCATCGAGGAAAATCTCAAGGTCGGCGCCGGCATGCGGGCCGACAAGCACAGCGTCGCAGCGGACCTCGAGCAGGTCTACCGCGAGTTCCCCATCCTTGCCGAACGCCGTCACGCGGTCGCCGGCATGTTGTCCGGCGGCCAACAGCAGATGCTGGTGATCGGGCGCGCGCTGATGACCTCGCCGCGCCTGATCGCGATCGACGAGCCGTCGCTTGGCCTCGCGCCGAAGATCATCGACCAGGTCTACGAGATCCTGATGCGGCTGCGCGCGCAGCGCAAGCTGACCCTGCTGATCGTCGAGCAGAGCTCGACCCGCGCCTTGATGACCGGAGGACGGATGATCCTGATGCGCGGCGGCCGCATCGTGCTGGAGGGACCGGCCAGCGAGATGGTCAAGGACGAGCGCCTGAAGCAGGCCTATTTCGGGTTCGGAGACCATTAGATGACAGGACTGCTGCAGATCGTCTTCGATGCGCTCAGCCTTGGCAGCCTCTATGCGCTGGGAGCGCTGGGGATCGCGCTCATCTTCGGCGTGATGCGGCTGGTCAACTTCGCCCACGGCGATTTCATCGCCTTCTGCGTCTTTGCCATGCTGTGGCCGTCGACCAATGCCGCCGCCATCGTGTTCGCCGGCAATCTGCCGTCCTGGCTGCTGGTGCCGCTCCTGCTGCTCGTCGGCGCCGGGCTCTCGGTGCTGTCCGAGATCATCGTGTTCCGGCGCTTTCGCAACGCAAACCCGGCGACGATGATGATCGCCTCCTTTGCGCTCGGCTTTGCGATGCGCAATTTCCTGTTGATGCTGTTCTCGAGCCGTCCGAAGTCGATCACGCTGTGGCCGACGCTCGGCCTGCCGGTCGATATCCTCGGCGCCCGCATCCCGATGCTGCAGGTGGTCACCATCGTCATCACGCTGGTCGTGCTGGCCGCGCTGACCTTGTTCCTCAAGCGCACCCGCTACGGCCTGGAGATGCGCGCGGCGGCCGAGAACTTCACCATGGCGCGGATGCTCGGCGTGCGCGCCAACGCCGTCATCCTGTTCGCCTTCGCCATCTCCGGCATGCTGGCGGCGGCGATCGGGCTGATCCTCGCCACCAATTCGGGGACCGCCGACATCAACATGGGCGCGAACGTGATGCTGATCGCGTTCATCGCGACCGTGATCGGCGGGCTCGGCAGCGTGCCCGGCGCCGTGGCGGCCGGCTTCCTGATCGGCGCGGCCAGCGTCGTGTTCCAGGCCACGCTGCCGAACGAGGCCCGCGTGTTCCGCGACTCCTTCGTCTATGGCGCCGTCATCATCGTCCTGCTGGTGCGCCCGCAGGGCCTGTTCGCGCCCAAATCCGCCAAGCAGAGGGTCTGATCATGTCGAACCGACCTTCGGTGCTCTGGCGGACCATCGCGACGCCGCTCATCCTCACCGTGCTGCTGCTCGTCATCGCCGCCCTGACCTGGCAGTTCGGCAGCCGTGGCTTCAACCGCACCGTGGTCGAGATGTTCATCAACATCATGGTGGTCGTCGGCCTCTACGTCTTCATCGGCAATTCCGGCCTGCTGTCGTTCGGTCATATCAGCTTCATGTGCCTCGGCGCCTACATGACCGCGTGGCTGACCATCCCGCCGATGATGAAGTCGATGACGCTGAAGGGCCTGCCGGTCTGGCTGCTGCAGACCAAGTTGCCGATGTGGATCGCCACGCCTCTATCTGGCTTCTTCGTGGCCGTGATCGCACTGATCGTCGGCCGCATCATCATGCGGCTGTCCGGCATCGCGGCGTCGATCGCGACCTTTGGTCTGCTCGGCGTTGTCAACAACGTCTATTCGAACTGGGACTCGGTCACCGGCGGCCAGGGCTCGGTGGTAGGCATCCCGCCGACGATGACCGTCTGGAACGGCTGGCTCGGCGCCGCCGTCGCGATCGCGATCGCCTATCTCTATGCGATCTCCCGTTCCGGCCTTGCGCTGCGCGCGACCCGCGACGAGGCGGTGGCCGCCAACGCCTCGGGCATCGACATCGTGCGCGAGCGGCTGGTCGCCTTCGTCGTCTCCGCCTTCATCATCGGGCTGGCCGGCGCGCTCTATGCGCACTTCCTCAGCATCGTCAATCCCGGCGCGTTCTATCTGCGGACCACCTTCGTCACGCTGTCGATGCTCGTCGTTGGCGGCATGTACAGCCTCAGCGGCGCGGTGATCGGCGTGGTCGCGATATCCGTGCTGATCGAACTGTTCCGCAACCTCGAGAAGGGCGTCAGCCTCGATGGCCTGACGCTCGGTCTGCCGAACGGCTTTCAGGAGGTCGCGATCGGCGTCATCACCATCGTCATCCTGATCTATCTGCCGAGCGGCCTGACGCGCAACCGCGAACTATCCTGGCCGAGCTGGCGGAAACGACAGGTCGTCCCAAGTCCGGCCCAGCCTGCTCTCGAAGAGTCGAACTGACACCGAAGCCTGTGAACCGAGGAGAAAGTCTGATGCGTATCACGAAGTTGGCGGGGGGGCTCGCCGGATTGGTCGCGCTGTGGTGCACGCCGTCCCAGGCGGCCAACGAAATCGTCGTCGGGTTTGCGACCGCGGCGTCCGGCTTCATGCAGGCCTATGACAAGCCGGCGCAGGATGCGGCGATGATCCGCATCGACGAGATCAACAAAGCCGGCGGCCTGCTCGGCAAGAAGATCAAGGTCGTGACCGCGGACACCAAGACCGACCAGGCCGAAGGCGCCAAGGCTGGCCTCGCCGTACTCGACCAGGGCGCGGACCTCGTGGTGGTCTCCTGCGACTACGATTTCGGCGCGCCGGCCGCGCTGCAGGCTCAGGCCGCCGGCAAGGTCTCGTTCTTCCTGTGCGCCGAATCGGTCAAGGCCGGCATCCAGGGCGTCGGCCCGTTCTCCTTCTCGGCCTCGGTGCTTGCCGCCGTGCAGGGCGCCAGCATGTCCGAATGGGCCTACAACAAGAAGGGCGCCCGCACCTTCTACCGGCTGCTCGACAGCTGGACCGTCTACAACAAAGGCATCTGTGACGGCTTCGACTGGCAGATGCCGAATCTGAAAGAGGCCAAGCTCGTCGGCAGCGACACCTTCAAGAACGACGACGCCTCGATCGCCTCCCAGATCACGCGCATCAAGAACCTGCCGAAGGAACCCGACGCCATCATGCTCTGCACGATGATGCCGGGCGCGGTCTCGGCCGTGAAGCAGATCCGCGCCGCAGGCATCAAGTCGATGATCCTCAACGGCTCCAGCATGGACGGCAGCTACTGGCTGAACGCCATTCCCGACCTGTCGAACTTCTACGTCCCGGTGCAGGGCTCGATCTACGGCGACGATCCCAATCCGAAGGTCAACGAGTTCAACAAGAAGTACAAGGAGAGCACCGGCGGCGATCCGTCCAGCCAGTACGTCTATCCCGGCTATGTCATGATCGACGTCTGGGCCAAGGCGGTCGAGCGCGCCAAGACGACGGATGCTGAAAAGGTGGTCGCCGAGCTCGAAAAGATGACCAACGAACCCACTCTGTTCGGGCCGCGTACCTTCACCAAGGAGCTGCACCACCAGAACCAGGGTCGCTATCTCATCATCGGCACCGACAACGGCAAGCCGAAGGTGGTCGACGAGTGGACGATCTCCGCCAAGATTCCGGTCGATTATCTCGTCTCGAAGTAATCCAGACGGCCGCCGCGACCACCTGTTGCGGCGGCCACTCTCCACAAAACTCAGCAAGCCGAATACCGGGAGGACGAAGGGGCCATGGTCACCATCAATTGCGACATGGGCGAAGCCTTCAGCATCTACAAGCTCGGAGATGATGAGCGCCTGATGCCGCTCATCGACGTTGCCAATGTCGCCTGCGGCTTCCATGGCTCGGATTTCAATCACATGCGCAGGACTGTCCGTCTCGCCAAGCAGCACGGCGTCAAGGTCGGCGCCCATCCGTCGCTGCCCGACCTGCAGGGTTTCGGACGGCGCGAGATGAAGATCGGCCGCGAGGAGATGACAAACTGCATCCTGTACCAGATCGGCGCGCTCAAGGCGTTCCTGGACGCGGAGGGCCTGCCGCTCAACCACATCAAGCCGCACGGCTCCCTGTACGGCATGGCCTCGCGGATCGAGGAGATCGCCGAAGCCGTCGCCGACGCCGCCGACGTCTACAAGGTGCCGCTGTTCGGCATGAAGGGCACCCTGCACGAGACCATCTACCCGCGCCGCGGCCACACCTTCGTCGCTGAATTTTACGCCGATCTCGACTACAATCCGGACGGCTCGCTGATCGTCACCCGCGAGCACGACGCCAAGGACGCGACCGAGGCGGCATCGCGCTGTCTGCGCGCCATCACCGACGGGATCACCCGGACGGTCGCCGGCAACGACGTCCCGACCGGCGCCGATTCCATCTGCGTGCATTCCGACACGCCGAACGCCGTCGAGATCACGCAGGCCGTGCGCAAGGCGGCTCATTCCTATCTGCCGGCGCGCTGACGCGACCGCAAGACCATCATTCACGAGGACCTCATGGCCATCCAGCAGATCTTTTCGCCGCTGCCCGGCATCTTCTACCGCAAGCCCGCCCCCGACCAGCCGGTCTACAAGGACGACGGCGACACCGTCGCGGAGAACGACACGATCGGGCTGATCGAGGTCATGAAGTCGTTCAACGAGGTGAAGGCCGGTGCGGCCGGCAAGATCGTGCGCTTCCTCGCCGACAACGAGGATGCCGTCATGGCCGGTCAACCGATCGCCGAGATCGAGGTCTGAGGCGCACCGGATTCCATGACCATCAAGAAGCTCCTCATTGCCAATCGCGGCGAGATCGCGGTCCGCATCATTCGTGCGGCCCGCGAGCTCGGCATCCCGACCGTGCAGGTCTATAGCAAGGCCGACGCGGAGTCGCTCGCCGTGCGGCTTGCCGACGAAGGCGTCGAGATCGGCCCGGCGCAGGCGTCGAAGTCCTATCTCAAGCAGGAGGCCATTCTCGACGCCGCCAGGTCGACCGGCGCGAACGCCATCCATCCCGGCTACGGCTTTCTGGCGGAGAACGCGGAGTTTGCGGGCGCGGTCGAGGCTGCGGGCCTGATCTTCGTCGGCCCGACGGCGCATTCCATCCGCCTGATGGGCGACAAGGTGGCGGCGCGCGCGGAAGCCGCCGCGGCCGGCGTACCGACGGTTCCCGGCAGCAACGGCCGGCTGGACGGTGTCGACGCCGCCTTCGCGCTGGTCGAGCAGACCGGCTTTCCGGTGATGATCAAGGCAGCCGCCGGCGGTGGCGGCCGCGGCATCCGCGTCGCGCGCTCGGCCGAAGAGTTCGCCCATCTGATGCCGCAGGCCCAGGCCGAGGCGCTCGCCGCGTTCGGCGATGGCGGCCTGTATGTCGAGAAGCTGATCGAGGGCGCCCGCCACATCGAGGTGCAGGTGCTCGGCGACGGTCACGACGTCATCCACTGCTTCGAGCGCGAATGCTCGCTGCAGCGCCGCCGCCAGAAGGTCTGGGAGGAAGCGCCCTCGCCGTCCCTGACGCCCGCGGTGCGCGAGAAGCTGTGCGCCTCGGCCGTCGCGCTCGCCAAGGCGGTGCACTATCGCGGCGCCGGTACGCTGGAATATCTGTATGACGATCGCAGTGGCGATTTCTACTTCCTGGAGATGAACACCCGGATCCAGGTCGAGCACCCCGTCACGGAGATGGTGACCGGCATCGACCTGGTGCGCGAGATGATCCGCATCGCCGGCGGCGAGCGGCTGCGCATCCGGCAGGACGACGTCAAACTCAGCGGCCATTCGATCGAGGTCCGCATCAATGCCGAGGACCCGGCGAAAGGCTTCGCGCCCAATCCCGGCACCGTAACCGCCCTCGGCATTCCCGGCGGCAATGGCGTGCGCTTCGACAGCATGCTCTATCCCGGCTACACGATCCCGCCATTCTACGACAGCCTGCTCGGCAAGCTGATCGTGCATGACGAGGACCGCCCGAGCGCGATCCGCAGGCTTGCCCGTGCGCTCGGCGAGCTGACCGTCGAGGGCGTGCTCACGACCAAGCCGCTGCATCAGGCGCTCGCGCAGGATGCCGACGTGCAGGCGGCGCGCTTCCATACCGCCTGGCTCGAGCCATGGCTCGAAGCGAACGCGGCCCGTCTCAGCCCCACATCCGCCCCGCCCGCAACAGGAGGCCAGTAGCCCATGCAGACCAGATTTTCCTTTGGTGGCGACGAGCACATCTTCGCCGAGGTCGACGAGGCGATGTCGCTGGAGGCGTTCTTCAAGAGCCTCTTCATCACCAACGCCGTGCGCGAGGCCAAGATCAAGGGCGTCACCGAAATCTGTCCGGCCAATGCGTCCTATCAGGTGAAGTTCGATCCGGACGTCATCAAGCCCGACGATCTGCTCGCCGAGCTGAAGCGGATGGATGCGGCCGCCGACAAGTCCGAGCCGGTGATCGCCACGCGGATCATCGAGATCCCCGTGCTCTACAACGATCCGTGGACGCATGAGACCCTGATGCGGTTCAGGGAGCGACACCAGGACCCGACCGCGACCGATCTCGAATATTCGGCGCGCATCAACAATCTCGACGGCGTCGACGCCTTCATCAAGGCGCATTCCAGCGCGCCGTGGTTCGTCTCGATGGTCGGCTTCGTCGCCGGCCTGCCCTTCCTCTATCAGATGGTCGAGCGGCAGCGGCAGATCCAGGCGCCGAAATATCTGCGACCGCGCACCGATACGCCGAAGCTGACGATCGGCCATGGCGGCTGCTTCAGCTGCATCTACTCGGTGCGCGGCGCCGGCGGCTATCAGATGTACGGCGTCACGCCGATGCCGATCTACGATCCCAACCAGACCATCAGCTATCTCCGGGACTTCATGTGCCTGTTCAAGCCCGGCGACATCGTGAAATGGAAGCCGATCGATCGCGATGCCTATGACACCGCGGTGGCGGACGTCGATGCCGGACGCTTCGCGCCCATCATTCGCGACGTGTCGTTCTCGCTGGCCGAATTCAATCGCGACATCGACGGCTACAACCGCAAGCTCGAGGGGGTTCTGCATGGTCATTAAGGTTCTGAAGCCTGGCCTGGCGACGACGGTCCAGGACCTCGGACGGCCGGGCTACTATCACATCGGCATCCCCCTGTCGGGCGGCATGGACCGGCACGCGCTGATCGCCGCGAACCTGCTCGTCGGCAACGCGGAAGGCGCCGCCGTGCTCGAAGCCGTGTTCATGGGACCCGAGCTCGAATTCGGCGACGACGCGCTGGTAGCTGTCACCGGCGCGGAGCTGCCGCCGAAAGTCGACGGCGTGCCGCAGGAGACGTGGTCGTCCTTCAAGGTGAAGGCCGGACAGAAGCTCTCCTTCGACTTCCTCAAGAAGGGCGCGCGCGCCTATATCGCCGTGGCCGGCGGCATCGACGTGCCCGTCGTGCTCGGCTCGCGCTCGACCTACGCGCTCGGCGCGCTCGGCGGCTTCAAGGGCCGCAAGCTGGAGGCCGGCGACGAGCTGCCGGTCGGCGCGGCCACCGCCACGCCCAAGGAAGGCCGCAGCATCGCGGCCGATCTGCGCGGCCTGCCCGCCGGCATGCCGGTCGAACTGCGCGTCATGCCGGGCCTTTATTGGCACCGCATCACCGAGGCCGCCGGCATCGGCTTCTTCAGCGACACCTGGAAGGTCGCCCCCGAAGCCGACCGCATCGGCTACCGCTTCAAGGGCGGCAGGCCGCTCGACTTCGTGCCGCGCGAGCCGCCGTTCGGCGCCGGCTCCGATCCCTCCAACATCACCGATGCCTGCTACCCCTATGGCTCCATCCAGGTGCCCGGCGGCACCGAGCCGATCGTGCTGCATCGGGACGCGGTGTCGGGCGGCGGCTATTTCCAGGTCGGCGCCGTGATCTCCGCCGACATGGATCTGATCGGACAGTTGCAGCCGAATACGCCCGTCAAGTTCATCAAGGTCGACATGGAGACCGCGCTGGCGGCACGCAAGGAGAAGGCCGAGCTGTCCGCGAAGCTGCGATCGGCGCTGGCGTAGCTCGTCATGCAGACCGCAATGGCCAAGGGATCGATGTTCGTCGCGCGGTCGGTGCCGGACGCACTGGCGGCGCTGGCCGAGCGCGGACCGACGGGAGCCGCCTTCGCCGGCGGCACCTGGATCATGCGGTCGCCGATCCGCGATGAGCCGCTGGCCGCCGACTACGTCGCAACCGGCAGGATTGCGGAGCTGACGGCGGTTACGATCGACAGCGACACGATCGAGATCGGTGCCGCCGTCACGCACACAAAGCTGGCCGCGGCGCTGGAGGGTTTGCCGGAATTCGCGGCGCTGGCGACTGCGGCAGGCAGCTCGGCCAATCCGGCAGTCCGCAACGCCGCCACGATCGGCGGCAATCTGGCGACCACGGCATTCGCCGCGGCGGATTGCGTGCCCGCCTTGCTCTGCCTCGATGCCGAGGTCGAGATCAGTTCGCGCGACGGACGCGAGCGGATGTCGCTCGAAGGTTTTCTCGGCATCAGGTCGACGCTCGCACCAGGTCACCTGCTCACTCGGATCATCGTGCCGCGTCACGGCCGCAGCAGCGCGCATGCGCGGCTGCCGCTTCGCAAGGCCGGCGACTATCCGGTGGCGATCGTCAGCCTCGCCATCAGCTGCGATGCCGCGGGCCGCGTCGCGACGGCGCGCGCCGCCGTCGGCTCGGTCGAGCCGGTCGCACGCCGCTGGCAGCGGCTGGAAGCCGCACTCATCGGTCATCCACTCGAGCCGGCGCGGCTGGCGAAGTTGGCCCAAGACTTCACTGATGACTTCACTGGCCGCGACAGCGTCGAGGTGCCCGCCTGGTATCGCCTCAGCGTGCTGCCGAGCCTGGTGCGGCGTGCGGCCACAACAATGCTGACGCATGCTTGAGATGGGAGGACGCCGCGGATGGGCCTGAGCTTGAGCATCAACGGCGACCGACTGACGTCGTCGGCCGATCCGATCACGCCTCTCGTCGATGTCCTGCGCGAGGAGTTTCATCTCACCGGCGCGAAGCCGGTCTGCCGCGAAGGATTCTGCGGCGCCTGCATGGTGCTGGTCGACGGCAGCCCGGCCCTGTCCTGCCTGACACCGCTGGCGCTGGTGGAGAATTGCGAGGTCCGGACCGCCGAAGGGCTGTCCGCCAATAGTGCACTGTCGCCGGTTCAGGCAGCGCTCGAGGAGGCCGATGCGGTCCAGTGCGGCATGTGCTTCCCCGGCATGGTGGTGAGCCTGACGCACGTGCTGGAGACCAACCCCGGCGCGACGCGAGATGACATCCGGGCCGCGTTGACCGGGAATATCTGCCGCTGCACCGGCTATGAACGCATCATCGAGGCGGCGCTCACCGTCATCCAGACATAAGGCAAGCCTCCGATGTCCGACGTCTCCGCCACGATGGACTTCCGCCGGCGCGACGCCCGCGACAAGCTGCAGGGCCGCACGCGCTACACCGTCGACCGCTATCTGCCGGGCATGCTGCACGCTGCGGTGCTGCGCGCCAATGTCGCGTCGGGGCGCATTCTCAAGCTCGATACCTCTCGCGCGTCGCGCATGCCCGGCGTCCGCGCAATCGTGACCGCTACTGACGCGCCCGGCATGATCGGCATCGGCATCGCCGACCATCCGTTGTTTGCACGCGACGTCATCCGCTACAATGGCGAGCCGCTGGCGGCCGTTGCCGCCGATACGCTGGCGCAGGCGCACGCCGCGCTTGCGGCGATCGAGGTCGAGATCGCGCCGACGCCAGCGCTGCTCAGCATGGCGGATGCGCTCGCCCCTGAGGCGGCGCTGATCCATCCCGACTGGGAGAGCTACGAGGTCATGTTTCCGGGCGGCGCGCGCGGCGGCAATGTCGCCTGGGAGGCCACCGTGGTGCGCGGCGACGTCGATGCCGCCTTCGCCCGGCCCGACGTTGTGATCGTCGACAGCAGCTTCCGCGTCGGCCGGCAAAATCACGTCGCGTTCGAACCGCGCGCCGTCGTCGCTGCTTACGAGGACGGACGGTTTCACCTGGAGACCTCGACCCAGGTGCCGTGGACGATCCGCAATGCCACCGCGCGGCTGCTCGGCGTGCCGGCGTCGCAGGTGCGCGTCACGGTGCCGCCGGTCGGCGGCGGCTTCGGCCTCAAATTCGATCTCGCGATCGAGCCGTTCGCAGCGCTGCTGGCGCGCGCCAGCAGCCGGCCGGTGCGCCTCGTCAACTCCCGCGAGGAGGAGATGCTGACCTGCCTGTTCCGCGAGAACGCCGAGATCCGCATCCGCTCGGCGGTGACACCAGACGGCGAGATCGTCGGCCGCGAGGCCGTGGTGCTGATGGACTGCGGCGCCTATGGCGGCGAGCAGATTTTCCTGACCACGATGACCGCGCATACGCTCGGCGGCAACTACAAGCTCGGATCGGTGCGGCTTGTGTCGCGCGCGGTCTACACCAACACCGCGCCGAACGGCGCCTTCCGCGCCTGCAACGGTGTCTACAACACGTTCGCGCTGGAGCGGCACACCGACGAGATTGCGGCGCGGCTCGGCATGGACCCGGTCGCCTTTCGCCGCCGCAACGTGCTCGGCGACGGCGATCTCGGCGCCACCGGACAAACCTTTGAAGGAAACGTGCTCGGCCCGATGCTCGACCGTATGGCCGAGATGCGGCCTGCTCCGCACATCCGCAGCGACGGCCGCCTGCACGGTCGCGCCACGACGGTCGGCACCTGGTTCGTGTTCGTCGGACCATCGGCAGCGACGGTGAACATGAATGCCGACGGCACGGCGACGCTGGTCACGTCGGGCGTCGAGATCGGCTCGGGCTCGATGATGCAGGGCCTGCCGCAGATCGTCGCGGCGACGCTCGGCCTCGATCCGGGACAGGTCATCGTGCGCGCGGCCGACACCGATGCCGCCGGCTATGACGTCGGCGTCGGCGGCGGCCGCACTACGGTGTCGCTCGGCGCCGCCAGCCTGTCGGCGGCGCAGGAGGTGCGCGCCAAGCTGCTCAAGATGGCGTCCGAGATGATCGAGGCCGCGCCCGAAGACCTCGTGCTGCGCGACGGCCGCATCGAGATCGCGGGCGCACCGGGTTCGGGCCGAACGATTGCCGAGGTCGCCACCCGCGCCCAGGCCACCTTCGGCCCGGTCTCGGGCACCGGCGCATTCACCGGCGGCCACGTGCCGGCCATGCCCGGCTGCGCGGCGGGGCATTTCATTGACGCCATCGAAATCCCCGTGTTCGCCGTGCATGATTGCGAGGTCGCGGTCGATCCCGACACCGGCCATGTCGAGGTCCTGAGCTACCGGGTGGTGCAGGATGTCGGAAGGGCGCTCAACCCGCGCGCCATCCGCGGCCAGATCCAGGGCGGCGTCACTCAGGGGCTGGGCTACGCGCTCCACGAAGAGGTGACCATCGGCGACGATGGCCGTGTCTGCCAGAGCGGCTTCGAGACCTACCGCGTGCCGCTGGCGCTGGATGTCGTCCCGGTGGAGATCACCCTGCACGAAGGCGCGCCCTCGGCGGGACCGCTCGGCACCAAGGGCGCCGGCGAAGTGCCGATCCTCAATGTCGGCGCCACGATCGCCTGCGCGGTCGCCAATGCCACCGGCAAGCGCGTCCAGGAACTGCCGCTGACGCCGCCACGGGTGCTCGGATTGATCCTCGGCCGCACGCCCGAGCTCACTTTCCCGCACATCTCCGATCGCTGGGATGACAATCTGGTGCGCCCGCATCGAGCATCGGAAACCTAGACGCTGCCTGAAGCCTGCCCTGCCCACGTTGCTGTTCAACAGGGAGTCCATGCGATGCGGACGAGTTACACGACCAGCGATATTCCCCGCCACGACCGGCGTCAGTTCTGGCAGGACATCGTCTCGCAGACCTACTTCCCGCTCGACCTGCGCTTTGCCAGCGGCAGCAATCTCGACGGCCATCTGCAGGCGTGGTCGCTCGGCCCGCTCTCGGTGTCGCGCAACGTCTCCGACGGCCTGCTCTATCGGCGCCAACAGCATCATCTCGTCGCCGAGCGCGAGGAGAGTTTTCTGATCACGGTGCCGGACCGCGGCGAAATCCGCTTCGTGCAGGACGGCAAGGATGTCCGCTGCGGCCCGGGCGCCTTTCTCGTCGAGCGCAGCCATTTGCCTTACGAATTCAGCCATCGCGATCCGGCCGCGCTCTGGGTGATGAAGATCCCGAGCGCGGTGCTGCGCACCCGAATCGCTCATCCGGAGCGGCTGGCGACCCTGCAATTCGATGCCACGCGCGGGGTCGGCGCGCTGTTCGTCGACACGCTGCGCATTGCTGCCATGCGCCTCGACGAGATGAGCGATGCCGCGCGCGCCGTGACGGGCACGCACCTCATCGAACTGCTGGCGATGGCGGTGGAGGCCGATGAGCGCCTGCTTACGGGCCACGCTTCGCCGGTCCGCAATGCGCATCTGCATCGCTGCGAGCACTTCATCCGGACCCATTTGCACGACGTCCGGCTGGCGCCGCAACGGGTGGCGGATCGCTGCGGCATCTCGCTGCGCTATTTGCACCAGATCTTCGAGGCGGAGGGGATCACCGTCTGCAGCTATATCCGCAACCAGCGGCTGGCGGCGTGCGACGCGGCGCTGCGCGACTCCCGGTGCCGCGACAGCCTTGCCGACATCGCCTATCGCTGGGGCTATGGCGACCAGGCGCAGTTCAGCCGGCATTATCGCAGCCGTTTCGGCCGCTCGCCGAGCGAGGCGCGCGCGGCCTATCGCGCTTCCGACCCGTGAGGGGTTATCGTTCCGTCCGGATCGCGATAGACTGCCCGCTTCCGCCATCAGAAAGTCCCCTCTTCCATGCGAACGAACTCCCTGCACAGCAAAGACATCGCCCACCAGATCCATCCCGCGACCAATCTGCGGCGGCACGAGCGCCTCGGCCCGATCGTGATCGACCGCGGCTCCGGCATCTATGTCTATGACGACGAGGGGCGCGAATATATCGAGGGTCTCGCGGGGCTGTGGAGCGTCGGCGTCGGCTTCGGCGAGAAGCGCCTGGTCGAGGCCGCGACGCGCCAGATGGCCAAGCTGCCCTACTATCACATCTTCGCGCACAAGACCCACGAGCCCTCGACCCTGCTGGCCGAGAAGCTGGTGTCGATGGCGCCGGCCAATCTCAAGCACGTGTTCTTCACCAGCTCCGGCGGCGAAGCCAACGATTCCGCCATCAAGTTCGTCTGGTACTACAACAACGCGCTCGGCCGGACCGACAAGAAGAAGTTCATCGCCCGCCAGGGGGCGTATCACGGCATCACCATCGCCGCCGGCAGCCTCACCGGCCTGCAGGCCAATCAGCGCGGCTTCGACCTGCCGCTGCCGTTCGCCAAACACCTCACCTGCCCGCATTACTACCGCTTCGGCCTGCCCGGCGAGAGCGAGGAGGCGTTCACCGAGCGGCTGGCCAAGGAGCTCGAGGACCTGATCCTCAGCGAGGGCCCGGATACGGTCGCGGCCTTCATCGGCGAGCCGCTGATGGGCGCCGGCGGCGTGATCGTGCCGCCGGTGAACTACTGGCAGCGCATGCAGGAGGTCTGCCGCAAATACGACGTGCTGGTCGTCGCCGACGAGGTCATCAACGGCTTCGGCCGGCTCGGCACCCTGTTCGGCTGCGACAGCTTTGGCATCAAGCCCGACATCCTGGTCTGCTCCAAGCAGATCACCTCGTCCTACCAGCCGCTGGCTGCGGTGCTGATCAGCGACAAGATGTACCAGGCGATGGCCGACCAGTCCGACCGGCTCGGCACCTTCGGCCACGGCTATACGGCGAGCGCCCATCCGGTCGCCACCGCAGTGGCGCTCGAAAATCTGGCGATCATCGAGGAGCGCAACCTCGTCGCCAACGCCGCCGAAGTCGGCGCCTACCTGCATGAGAAGCTCGCCCGCCTGGCCGACCATCCGCTGGTCGGCGAGGTCCGCGGCCGCGGCCTGATTGCGGCGGTCGAGCTGGTCGCGGACAAGGCGACCAAGGCCCGCTTCGAGCCGTTCGGCAAGGTCGGGTTGAAGTTCTTCGACACCGCCCACCAGCACGGCCTGATCATCCGCAACGTCGGCGACAGCATCGCGATCTGTCCGCCGATGATCATCACGACCGCGCAGGTCGACGAGCTGCTGAAGCGCTTCTCCGCGACGCTCGACGACGTCACCGATTGGGTGAATGCCGGCATGCCGGAGGGCTGAGGCGGAGCATGCACGGGCCGTATCGTCGGCCCGTGCGTTCGCCACCTCCGCACCGCTGCACAATGCAGTGCCCTCGCCCCCAAGGCGAAGCGAAGCTTCGCCAGGGTGGGAGAGGGCATCGCCGGCTGATCCGCAGGCTCGGTCGGGTGAGGGGTTCTCTCCGCGAGCGCGACTCGTTGAGACAGACCCCTCACCCAACCGAGGTCGTTGAGATGCCGTACATGCCCTCTCCCACCGTGGCGAAGCTTCGCTTCGCCTAGGGGGCGAGGGCGCAGTCACGGCCGTCGTGCCCGCGGCGAGGTCGATTGGTTTCCCACTTCTCCATAAGATTGCTCTCCATGAACACGCGGACAGAGTGTTTATGGTCCGATGTACAGCGGCCGCCCCGCCGCGGGATCTCTCCATGAACACGCCGTCGGCGTGTTCATGGTCCGGTGTGCAGTGCCGCCTTGGCTTTTGACCCTCTCCATGAACACGCCTCTCGGCGTGTTCATGGTCCGGTGTGCAGTGCCTCGGCTTTTGCCCCTCATGGTGAGGAGCGCCGCGGCTGTCAGTAGGCCGTTGTAGCAGGCTGCAAGCTCGCGGCGCGTCTCGAACCATGAGGCCGAGCTGGGGCCTCGCCCTTCGAGACGCCCGCCTGAAGGCGAGCTCCTCAGGGTGAGGGTTGAAAAGCTTTCTCCACGGAGACGAGAAGCGAGCCGAGCCGACACGTGATCTGCGTCTCTGATCAATGCAGTACACGCATTCTCGTTCTCGCGGCGCGATGCGCGTCCGAGCTTTGCGAAACGATCGCCCTCATCAATGAGAGGGCGCGAGGAAGGCCGGGCGCTGGCCGCACCCATGGCTGCGCGCAACACGCACGCGGTAGTCACCACAGGTTCAGCCGGACATCCGGCCTTCCCCGCGCGACGGGCTACGGCGTACTCCGTGCTCTCCCTGGTGCACCGGCTCTTTGGCCACCATCACCTGCGCGATACCCTCAGGCATCCTCGCAAACTTGATACCAGCGTCGGGGTATCAGGACCACACGGCTTGACCGTCCGCCACGGCACCAGTCGTCTGCGCGCAAGCGCGCCCGACACCGCAACGGCCATCGCTCCCCGCCTCCACGCATCGTGACGATCGCGAAACGCCCCTCGTCGATGAGGCAGGATGGAGGCAGTGAACATCAATTTCTGATAAAACGCAACACGAACATTGGGCCCTGCAGGGCAGGACCGCAATCAACGCATTGAAACCACTGGCGGAATATTTTTCTATCGTAGACGATTTCGCTGCTCCGAGATGACGCAACAGCCACGCACGGCCCCAATCTGATCATCGCGCGCTCGATCGAGTCGCCCGTCGGGCAAGCCCTCACACGTGCGATCTTTCAATATGTCAGCCGGCCGCCGTGAAGCAGAGACCGCCGGCCGAGTCCCACGACGACGCGAGCAGCCCAGTACGGACATCCCAAGCGCAGCCTGGGTAGTCCGAGTCGGGCCAATTGCAAACATCCGGCCGGGGTGCAGCAATACGATCATCGAGCGCTAAAGGATAGCACGTCGCTGCGCGTGAGTTTCACTCACGCTTCAGCAGCCACGGCAGATACCGTGAATTTTCGAATTAATCTTCTTCTGCTCGTCGACCCACTCGGCAGGCCATTGTCCGACTGCCCAGGGCAACTGCTTCCTGCTGGCAAACTTGATGGGGACTGTGAAGGTGAAGCTATCGTCCCTCACCTCTGCGGGCGGCTCCGGAAACGGCTCCGCTCGTTCAATCAGAGTTAGGGCCGCCGTATCGAGTATCTCGGAGCCGGCGCTTTCCACCAGTTCTCTGGAAATCAGTTTCCCCTGCCGATCAATGACAAACTTGACCTTGGCCGTGCCACTTTGACCGGCCGCCCCGGGCGGCAATGCTTTCTTGCTCACTAACAGTATGAAAATCTTCTTTATCCACGCTTGGCGAGCGTCTGCCTGAGCGCCAACACTTTCCGTTTGCGCATATGAGATAGACGCCGAAGCCAGTAGCAGTACGATCAGAGCGGCCAGTGAAGGAATTCTCGCGTTCATAGGCGGATTTCATCATACCCGAAGATAACTCACAACCAAAATTGCCGTATGGCGCAGTTACGCGAAGCGCCCATCCCGACGACGGCTATCTAGGGCAGGCCCGACATCACCAGCTGCGGCTAAGAATTGGGGCCCCAGTGCTCTCTGGCGCAAATTTTCCTGCACTCTGCGTCAAGCCCCCAATCGGGGTCGTGCGCATAATCCCTGTCGAACCCGCCACGTCCGCAGCACGAGCGATCGTTCGGCCCGCTGAACCGTGGTTCCGACCAAACCCGCGAAACTGCCGCGACGCCCGCCTGGCGCGTTCGAAAGGACCTTGCATCGTGCAGACCATCCGCGTGGCCGTCGACGTCGGCGGCACCTTCACCGACATCTGCATCATGGACGAGACGACGGGCCTGATCCGCGTCGAGAAGACATCCTCCACGCCGGATCCCATCGATGGCATCATGGGCGGCGTCGCCAAGGCCGGTATCGACCTCGCCGAGGTCGCGCTGTTCTCGCATGGCACGACCGTGGCGACCAACGCCCTCATCACCCGCCGGCTGCCGCGCACCGCAGTGGTCACCACCAAGGGGTTCCGCGACGTCATCGAGATCCGGCGCGCCAACAAGGAGGATCTCTGGGACACCTACAAGGACGTCGTGAAGCCCTACGTGCCGCGGCGCGACCGGCTCACCGTGCCCGAACGCGTCGATGCTGCCGGCCGCGTGATCGAGCCGCTCGATGTCGAGGCGGCCCGCGAGGTCGCGCGCATCCTCAAGCGCCGCAACGTGGCGGCGGTCGCCGTGTGCTTCATGAATGCCTATCTCAATGGCGAGAACGAGCGCGCGATGCGCGCGATCCTGCGCGAGGCGATGCCTGACGTGCCGGTCTCGATCTCCTCGCAGGTGCTGCCCGAGATCTTCGAGCACGAGCGGTTTTCGACCACGGTCGCCAACGCCGTCGTCAGCCCGGTCGTGGTCGACTACACCACGAGGCTCGGCGAGCGCCTCGCCAAGGATGGCTACACCCGCGATCTGCTGTTGCTGCACACCGGCGGCGGCGTGATGACGCCGGCCAGCGTCAAGGATTTTGCCGCCCGCCTCGCCGGCTCCGGCATTGCCGCCGGCGCCATCGCCAGCCGCACCATCGCGAGCCTGTGCGGCTATCCGCATTCGATCGGGCTGGACATGGGCGGCACCTCGACCGACGTGTCGCTGGCCTATGAGGGCCAGTCGCGCATCACCAAGGACTGGTATGTCGAGTTCGGCTATCCGATCCGCTTCGCCTCGATCGAGGTGCTGACCATCGGCGCCGGCGGCGGATCGCTGGCCTGGACCGATCCCGCCGGCTCCTTGCGCAACGGCCCGCAATCGGCGGGCGCTTATCCGGGCCCGGCCTGCTACGGCAACGGCAATCCGCAGCCGACCAACACCGACGCCAGCGTCACGCTCGGCCGGCTCGGCACCAGTCTCGCGGGCGGCAAGGTGATGCTCGATCCCGCGCTCGCCCGCCAGGCGGTGGAGGACGGCGTCGCCAAACCGTTCGGGCTCGGCGTGCATGAAGCGGCCGACGCCATCCTCAAGGTCGCCAACGCCAACATGTCCGATGCCGTCCGGCTGATCTCGATCAGCCGCGGCTATGATCCGCGCGATTTCGCGCTGGTCGCGTTCGGCGGCGCCGGCGCGCTGCATGGCGTCGACGTCGCCCGCGAGCTTGCCATTCCCGTCGTGATCGTGCCGCCCAATCCGGGCGTCACCTCCGCGCTTGGCTGCCTGCTCGTCGACATGCAGCACGACTTCTCGCAGAGCTGCATGGTCGATGCGGCGGCGGCCGATCCGGCTGCCATCGAGGCGCAGTTTGCCGCGATCGAGCAGGAGGCGCTGGATCGCCTCACCCATGAAGGCGTAGCATCGGAGAACATCGTGCTGCAGCGCTCGATCGACATGATGTATCGCGGCCAGTGGCGCTCCCTCGCGGTCAATGCGCCGCGGCCGCTGGGGGCGATCGAAGATCTCGTCGACAGCTTTCATGTCGAGCACCAGCGCGAGTATAATTTCCGCCGCGACAGCGCGCCGGTCAGCTTCTTCCGGCTCAATCTGAAGGCCGTCGGCATCGTGCCCAAGGCGGGATTTGCCGTGCACGGACCCACCGGGGTTACGCCCGAGCCGGTCACGAGGCGACCGGTCTGGTTCGAGGGTGAGGCGCATGACACGCCGGTGTTCGAACGCGAGCAGCTGCCGTGCGGCTTCAGCTTCCGGGGTCCTGCCATCGTCGAGCAGATCGACGCCACCACCGTGGTGCCGCCGGGAGCGACGGCCGAGGTCGACAAATATCTCAACATCATCATCCGCGTGAAGGAGTGACGCCATGGCTAAAGATCTGGCGCTCGATCCCGTGACCTTCGAGGTGCTGAAGAACTCCTTCATCACCAGCGTCGACCAGATGGGCGAGCAGGTGCTGCGCACCTGCTACTCCTTCGTGATCTACAATCACGACTTCTCCAGCGCGCTGCACGACGCCAAGGGCGAATGCGCCGCGCAAGGCAATCAGGACATCGCCGTCCATGTCGGCACGCTGCACTTCACCTGCCAGGAGGTGATGCGCCATTTCGAGGGCGACATGCACGAGGGCGACGTGTTTGCCATCAACGATCCCTATGCCGGCGGCACGCATTTCTCCGACGTCCGGCTGATCCGACCCATTTTTGCCGATGGCGAAATCATCGCCTTCAGCCAGTCGAACGGGCACTGGTCGGATGTCGGCGGCAGCGTGCCCGGCTCGTTCGACGTCGCCGCGCGCGAAATGTTCCGGGAAGGCTTGCGCATCACCCCGGTGCGGCTGTTCGACAAGGGGCGCTTCTGCAAGGACGTCGCGCATCTGATCGCCTCGAACACGCGCGATCCCGCTTCCATCATCGGCGACATCCAGGCCCAGGCGCAGGCGACCCAGGTCTGCGAGCGCGAGATCCTGCGGCTGGTCAACAAATATGGCCGCGACACCGTCGAGACGGGCCTCGCGGCCGTGCAGGACTATGTCGAGCGCTCGGCGCGCCAGCGCATCGCGGCGCTGCCCGACGGCACCTGGGAGACGGTCGATTTCATCGACCGCGATCCGGCCGGCGGCGAAGGCATGATCCCGATCCGGATCAGGATGACCATCAAGGGCGACCGCGTCACCTACGACTTCACCGGCAGCCATCCGACCATCGGCTCGATCTACAACTCCGCCTTCGGCGCCACGTTCTCGGCGGTGGCGGCCGGCATGAAGACGTTCTTCCCCGATCTGCCGCTCAATTCCGGCTTCTACCGCTGCTTCGACATCATCGCCCCCGAAGGCTCGATCGTCGACGCCAGATGGCCGATCGCGGTTACCGGCTTCCTGATGCCGTTCGAGAAGATCATGAACTCGATCTACGAGATGTGGTCGAAGCTGATGCCCGAGCGCGCGCTTGCCTGCGCCTTCAATCTCGAATATCTGCTCACCGGCGGCCTCGACGGCCGCACCGCCGACAAGCCGATCTTCATGTTCTACGACTGGCTGCCCGGCGGCTGGGGCGGCCGCAACGGCAAGGACGGCAGCAACGTCACCACCGCCTGCTTCGGCACCGGACTGATGTCGCAGCCGATCGAAGGCCAGGAACGCGCCAACCCGATCCTGACCACGGCCTGCGAGATCCTCACCGACTCGCCCGGCCCCGGACGGTGGCGCGGCGGCGCCGGCGTGCTCAAGACCTCGCGCATGCTGGAGGCCGAGAAGACCGTCATCTCCTACATCTGCGACCGCGAGCGCGCGGTGGTGTGGGGCATCGAAGGCGGCCTGCCCTCCATGCCCCACGGCCTCACTCTGCATCGCGCCGGCCACGAGAAAGAGGAACGGCTCGGCTCGATCTTCTCCGACGTGCCGATCGGCGAAGGCGACGAGTTCTCGCGCCCCACCGCCGGCGGCGGCGGCTTCGGCGATCCGCTGCTCCGCGATCCCGAGGCCGTGGTGGAGGATATCAAGGACGACTACGTCTCGGTGGCGCGCGCGGCGAAGGACTACGGCGTGGTGGTGCGGACGATCGACGCCGAGCTGTGCGACTACGAGGTCGACCTGCCGGCCACACAGGCGCTGCGGGACAAGATCCGCGCCGAGCGCGTCGCCAACGCCAGGCTCGATCCGGAGATCGTTGCCGCGCGCTATCGCAATGGCGAGCTCGACGCGATGGACGCGATCCGCCAGCATGCCGTCATCCTCGACTGGGACAGCGGCGCGCTGCTGCCGGAATCGACCCGCCAGTTCCGCGAGGTGTTCGAGCGGCGGTCGGTGGTGCCGTGGCGGTAGGTCGTCAGCGCGCCGTCACTTCGGACAGGGCTGCCCGGCGGCGCCCCACAGGGCCACGTCCTTGACGTGATCCTCGAATGTCCCGGGTGGTGTCGAGCGGCCGGCCCCGGGCGCCCATCCGCGCGGGATGAAGCCGTTCTGCGAGGCGTCGTGCCGCAGATGTTCGACGAGGCCGGCGGCATCGCGGCCACCGTTGCGCTGGGGATCCTTCAACTGGGCACAGATCTCGGCGCCGCTCTTGCCGAACCAGATGAACGCGACCGGGGCGAGCTGCCAATCGATGCCGGCGCGCGGCGGCGCCGGCGCAGGATCGTTCGGCATCGCCGAGGTCATGTGACACGTCCCGCACGGCGCCGCCTCGGCGCCGGCGCGGCTGTCTCCGCCGTGGATGTTCATGCCATGCACGCGCGGCTTGCTCTCGCCGGCCGGCGTCCATATCGGAATCGCCTTGGCATCGACATGGCAATTGGCGCAGCGCGGGTGGGTGATCACCGCCTCGATCCGCTTCCAGGCCTCCAGGCCCTGCGTCCGGCTGACGCTGCCCCGCGGCAGCACGTCCTTCGCGGCGTCGTCCTTGGTAGCTTCGTCCTTGGCAGCGACGATGCCCGTGAGGGCGGCGACCGACGACGCCGCGATGACCATCGCAATCACAGAGCGCTTCATGATCCGCCTCACACGAAATCGATGAATTTGTCGAACGGCATTTCGCGGATGCGCTTTCCGGTCGCGGCGAAGATCGCGTTCGCGAGCGCGGGCGCGACCGGCGGCACCGGCGGCTCTCCGACGCCCCGGACCTTGGGGTCGTTCTCGAGCCCGCGCACCTCGATGACGGGGCATTGGTACATGCGCATCGCTTCGTGATGGTTGTAGTTGGTCTGCTGGACCGCGCCCTTGGCATAAGTGAGTTCGCAATTGATCGCGTGGCCCAGCCCCCAGACGATGCCGCCCTGCACCTGGCTCTCGAAATTGACGGGATCGATGATCTTCCCGACATCCACCGCGGCCCAGACCTTGTCGATCCGGATGCCCCGGCTGGTTGCCGTGACCTCGACGACCTCGGCCACGGGCGTGCCGAAGGATTCGACGAACGCGACGCCGCGACCCCTGCCCTTGCCGAGCGGTCCCGTCCAATTCGACATCTCTGCGACGGTCTCCAGTACCTTGCGATAGGTCGGCACCGCGCACATCTCGATGCGCGCCTTCATTGGATCTAGGCCGGCCGCATGGATCAGTTCGTCGATGAAGCTCTCGGTGAAGAAGCCGCCCGCGGACGCGCCGACCGAGCGCCAGGTCGTGCTGGGCGACAGGCCTTGCGCCTCGTAGGTCGTGGCACGAAAGTTCGGGATGTCGTAGTAGACGTTCCACAGGCCGGCGGCCAATTGTGCATCGGGCTCCTTCAAGGGCGATCCCATGCGCTCGAGCAGCCCCTTGAACGGCGCCGTCGCCGCCAATTGCAGATCGAGCGCGACGATCTTGCCTTTGGCCACGCTGCCCTTGTGGCGGGCGATCGCGATCTGCCGCGGGATGTCCTGGAGAAAATCCTCCTCGCGCGAGAACACCAGCTTGATCGGCGTTCCCCGCATCTGGCTTGCGATCTCGGCCAGCGCCCGGACGTTCTCGAATTCGAGACGATGACCAAAGCTGCCGCCGGCCCATTGATTGTGGAAGGTCACCTGCTCCGGCTTGAGCCCGGCCGTTGCTGCCGCGATGGATTGGACCGCCTGGGGGCTCTGGTGGGCGACCCAGATCTCCATCCCCGCATCGGATGCGACGGCGACCCCGTTGAGCGGCTCCAGCGGCTGGTGACCGACATAGGGCGCGCGGTACTCGGCCTGGATCGGCTTGCCGGCTTTCAAGCCGGCGTCGATATCGCCGATCTTGCGCCACTCCTTGCCCAGGAATTCGGGCTTGAACGAGCGCTCGAGCGTCCTCCAGTGATCGGCCTGCTCGGCGGGATAGGTCGACGGCGTCCACTCGCAATCGATCGTGTCGACCGCCTTCATCGCGTACCAGCTGTTGGTCGCGATCGCCGCGACACCGTTCTTGAGACGAAGGATCGCCTTCACCCCCTGCATCGCCTGCGCCTTGGCGGCATCATAGGATTTCAGCGGCTGGCCCTTGTTGGGATTGAGCTTGACCGCGGCGTACAGCATGCCGTCCAGTCTCATGTCGATGCCGAACTTCAGCTCGCCCAGCACCTTCGACCGGACATCGAGGCGCATCATCGGCTTGCCCAGCATCCGCCACGTCGATGGGTCACGCGGCTTTGCATCGAGCACCGGCGCAATGTTTGCCGCATCCGCGGCGAGATCGACATAGGCGACCCGTGCGCCGCTCGGCAGGACCACATGGCCGGACTGCGTCCGGAGATCGGCGACGGCCACGCCGGTACGCTTGGCAGCAGCGGCCTTCAACGTTTCGCGCGCCACCGCGCCCGCAATCCGCAGTTTTTCGTAGGTATCAGGAATCGTGCTCGACCCGCCGGTCATCTGCAGTCCGGACTTTCGGAGATTTTCGAGCGCGGCGGCCCGCGCCTCTTCGGCGGCCGGGCTCTGGTCGGCAGCCAGGAACGGCGCGAGCTCCTCCTTGAAGCCCGTGTTGAAATAGGCCGGGCTCGGCCCCGCAAAGCGGATCTCGAACTGGCCGGGATCGAGGTCCATCTCCTCGGCGATCATCATCGGCTGCACCGAGCCGGTGCCCTGACCGATATCGGCGTGCTGGGCGATGAGGGTGATCTTGTCGGGGCTGATCTCGACCCATGGATTGAAGGTCACCGAATTAGGCCCGAGTCCCGCGGTCAGCGGGTTGCCATTGGCCGACGGGGCCGCCTGCGTCGCTGCGCCGTAGCTGCCGAACGCAACGCCCCCGGCCGTGGCCGCGGCGCCGACGATGAAGGCCCGACGGGAAACACTCTGCACGCTGCCCATCTCACTTCTCCGCCATTTTTCTTGCCGCCGCCGCGTGGATCGCGGCGCGAATGCGCGGGTAGGTGCCGCACCGGCACAGATTGCCGGACATGACCTGATCGATCTGGTCGTCGGTCGGCTTGGGGATCCGCTGGAGCAGCGAGATGGCCTGCATGATCTGGCCGGTCTGGCAGTAGCCGCATTGCGGCACCTGATGCTCGATCCACGCCTGCACGACCGGATTCTGATCCCGCCCGGCGAGCCCCTCGATGGTGACCACCGACTTGCCTGCGAGGTCGCCGATCCGCGACTGACAGGAACGCACGGCCGATCCATTGATGTGGACGGTGCAGGCGCCGCACTGAGCCACCCCGCAACCGAATTTGGCACTGGTGATCCCGAGTTCGTCACGCAGCACCCAGAGCAACGGCATCTCGGGCGCGACGTCGACCTGATGCCTGGTTCCGTTGACCGTCAGCTCGATCATGTCGATGGGTCCTCCACTCAGATGGCCGGTGCCGAAAGGCGCGAAGCGACGGCCCGGGCGCACGGCGACATTGCCGCGCCGAGGCCGGGCGGTATTTCCGAATCCTGCGGTATCATGTGCAATCCCTGCGCTGTTCCGGCGAACAACCACCGCCTCTTGCTTGCGCCGGACCGCAGCACAGCTCGCGATATTGTCCCGGCGTGAGATTCGTCGCCTTGCGGAACACGCGGGTGAAATTGGCCTGCGAGCCGAAACCGAACTCCAGGGCGATGTCGACCAGCGATGCGCTATTGCACGCGAGCGCGTGCCGCGCCGCCTGAACGCGGCGATCGGTCACGTAGCGGTGCGGCGACAGCCCGGTCGCCTCGCGAAACAGCCGGCAGAAATGAAACGGGCTGAGACAGGCATGCGCGGCCAGCTCGTCGAGCCTGATGTCGGTGCCGAGCGACGCCTCGATGTAGTCGAGCACGCGCTGCAGCCTGCGCGGAGCGAGCGCGGGCGATTTCTCCGGGGGACGCCAGCGATCGATCGTGTAATGGCCAAGCAGATGGGCCGCGAGCGCGGTCTGGAGCCCTTCGACGAACAGCGCGTCGGTCGGCTGGCGCGGCCGATGCAGCAGATCGCGAAGCGGCGAGCAGATCTGGAAGATCACCTGGTCGGCCAGGGCGTCCGCATAGGCGATCTCCACCTTCGCCGGATCGACATCGAAGTCGGCCAGCGCGCTCTGGTCGATGAGCGTCGGCGGAAGATAGAGATGAAGACACTCCATTCGATCGGAGAGTTCGAGATGGCTCTCCTGCGTTCCCACCGGGACGAGATAGGTCATGCCGGGACGGGCCAGGCTCTGTTGCGATTCGCCATTGCCGGTCCGGTTCACGATCCCGCCGCCCGACAGCAGCAAGACGAGCTCGTTGCAGATCGGAACGGGCGTGGCCTGACGGCCGGCCTCGAACTTGCGATGCTCGATGCCGAGGAGCGGCCAATCCTTGGCCTCGGCCAGCTTCTCGCTGTTCCGATATTTTTCGTCCCCATGCGTAGGGAGCGGCATCGTCACCTCCGCTCGTTCTGCGGCGCGTCCCGGCCACGCTGCCGGGCTGCACCGCATCTGCTATCAAGTAGTTGGCGAGGTCGCGTTCGGAGTCCAGGGAGCGAACGGTTAAAAGAGGTAAAACGAAGTGAAACAACGACTTCGGGGTGCACGGGATGCATGCCGAAGAGGCATCGCGGCCGGCCGCGCGATGCGCAGGATCCGTTCGTCTTCGCGCAAGAATCTGAAATACGTCGATGCGCGCCCGACCTAGAACGAACTGACAGAAACGTTCCTGTCGAAGCGAGCGGAGGTCGAAGTGAAGCTTGGTTGGTTCGCGCCTGGCGCGATGCCGTCTCCCCGGACCTGAAGGAGACGAGGCATGTCACTCAAGGATCTGCTGCCCGGCAAACTGGGCTTCGGTGCCGCACCGCTCGGCAACATGTTTCGCGACATTCCGGAGGATGAAGCGCTGGCGACGGTGGCCGCGGCGTGGGACAGCGGCATCCGCTATTTCGACACTGCGCCCTTCTACGGCGCAGGCCTGGCGGAGCTGCGTCTCGGCACCGCCCTCGCCGGGCGTCCGCGGGGCGACTACGTCGTCAGCACCAAGGTCGGCCGCCTGATCATGGACGAGATCGAGGACGTCGGCGCCCGCGACCTCGGCGAGAAGGGCGGCGTTTTCAAGTACGGACGCCCGAACAGGATCGTCAACGACTACTCGGGCGAGGCGACGCTGCGCTCGATCGAGGACAGCTTGAAGCGCTTGCGCATCGATCACGTCGATATCGCCTTCGTCCATGACGTGGCGCAGGACTTCTACGGCGACGAGTGGCTGGGCGTATTCGAGACGGCGCGCAAGGGCGCGTTCAAGGCACTCGACCGGCTGCGCGATGAAGGCGTGATCAAGGCCTGGGGGCTCGGCGTCAACCGCGTCGAACCGATCGAGCTGCTGCTCGCGCTCGATGGTCCGCGCCCCGACGGCTTTCTGCTGGCGGGCCGCTACACCCTGCTCGACCACGCCCAGGCGCTGCAGCGGCTGATGCCGATGATCGCCGAGCATGAGCTCGGCATCATCGTCGGCGGTCCCTACAGTTCAGGCGCGCTCGTCGGCGGTCCGAATTTCGAATATGCGCCGGCAGCGCCGGAGATCCTCGACAAGGTGGCACGGATCAAGGCGATCGCCGATCGCCATGGCATCAGCATGAAGGCCGCCGGCCTGCAGTTCGTGCTCGCCAATCCCGCTGTCGCCGCCGTCATTCCCGGCGCCAGCCGCCCCGAGCGCATCGCAGCCGATCACGCGGCACTCGCCGAAATCATCCCCGCCTCGTTCTGGTGCGAACTGCGCGCGGCCGGGCTGATCCATTCCGCGGCCCCCGTTCCCATGGCCGGGTGAAGGGCCTCGCGCAAGGTCTCATTTCCGCGGCCGAGCCGCTCCGTTCTGCAGACGGCCGCAATGGCGTGAACTCACGGACCATAGGAGAGCTGACATGACCGACGACATCGACAACGCCACCGCCATCGAGCGCCGGACCATGCTTCGCGTCGCCGGCGCAGCCGTGATCACCGGCCTTGCTGCCGGCAGCACGTCACCGGGCGGAACGGCCGCAGCTCAGGGCGCGGGCGGGACGCCGGCGAATGCACGCGACGACGCTCCCTTGGGCGCACGGCTGCAGGGCGTCCAGCACTTCGGTCTCACGGTGCAGAACATGGAGCGCGCCTACCAGTTCTACACGGAGGTGCTGGGCGGCACCGAGGTGTTCCGCCATGGCGACTTTCACGGCGACGGCGTGCAGAATACGCTGCTCGCCGACCAGGAGATCGAGGCGAACACGCGCAGCGTCAATCCGCGCACCATCGGCGTCCCCGATCTGCGAAGCGGCGCGCAGCGGCTCGACGTCCGCTTCATCCAGTTCGACAACATGGTTCTGGAGCTGCTGCAGTACCGCGAGGCCGATCAGCCGATGGGCAGCGCGGTCAGCTTCGCCGAGCCGGTGCAGCACATGAGTCCCGCCTTTCCGCGCATGATGCACATCTGCTTCTACGTGCGCGACGACGTCGATTTCAACAAGTTCATCGCCGATCTCGAAACCGAATCCGCTCGACGCGGCATGACCCAGGTCAGGGCGAACCGAACGGTCCGGGTCAGGACCGAAGCGGAGCGCAAGGCCGCGCCGCGCAGCGCCAACACCAATCGGGTGACCGAGGCTCCTTCGGACGGCTGGGAGCTGATCTATTGCAAGGGCCCCGAGGGCGAGCAGCTCGAATTCGTCAAGGCGCTCGGTCCGGTCAAGCAGCGCTTCAGCGAAGCGCTCGCCAAACGGCAGCAGACGATCACGCGCTGATCTGCCAAGGGCTCTGCGGTCGGCTGCCGCTGGAGCCTTCCGGTTCCTACGCTCGCGTCAGCGAGCCATGCCCATGCGAAAGGGATGTCCATGTCAACTCTGGTCCGCAAGTCGCTCGTGGCCACGCTGTTCGCCCTGTCCTCCCCGGGGATGCCGGCCGCGCTCGGCCAGCAGGTCCCGCTGCTCAACTACGAGGGAGTTCCCGATGGCGCCTACGCGGTGGTGGCTCAGGTCCGCGCCAGGCCGGGCCAGGAGGACGCGCTGCGGACGGCCACTCTGCCATTGATCGATCTGGTTCGCGGCGATCCCAAGAACCTGATCTATTTTCTCCAGGAGGACCGCGCCAAGCCGGGGCACTTCATCTTCTACGAAGTCTTCGCCAGCAAAGCCGATTTCGAGGCGCACAACGCCATGCCCTATGTCCAGGACTGGTTCGCCAAACTGCCGCAACTCGCCGACGGCGGCGTCGATGTCATGCGGATGACGGTCCTCGGCCCCTCGCGCAGATGATCTACGGCCGGACGAGCCTCCGCGCCATTGATGCCCGCTTGCTTGGCGGTAGCGGATTTCCCGACGACCGCCAGGCCCTCGTCGTCTCGCCTGCCTGAGAGCTTCCGCAACTGCCGATGACGGCCGTCGCTTGACGGCCACTCCGGATCAAAAAGCAGGCACGTGCTCGCACCGCGGGGCACCCGGCAGGTCGACAGCGGCCGTGGCTGCAGCGGCGTGGGTTTGGGGCGAGGCGAACGGCCGCCCTCCTCGCGCAAGTTCCCCTGCGCGGGACGCCATCCCCGGTTGCAGGATGGCGCGGACCCTTTCGCGCATAGAGGCCGCCCCCTGGCACACGACGCAATCGATTGATAGATATTCGCCCTGAGGCTTCCGCGCCTGTTCGTCAGACGTCGACGCTGAAGGGGCTCATGCGTCAAAATGTAGTGTACTCGTTTGGACCTTTCCGCCTGTTTCCCGACCGGCAACTGCTCATCCTCGACGGCGCTGCGGTCAAGCTGGGAGGCAGAGCGTTCGAACTGCTGCATGTGCTCGTCGAGCGCAGCAGCGAGCTGATCTCCAAAGAAGACCTCATGGCCGCGGCGTGGCCGGGCACCTTCGTCCACGAGAGCAACCTCAAGGTCAACATGCACAGTCTGCGGCGCTCGCTCGGCGACACGCAGAAGCAGTCGACCTACATCGCGACGATCGCCCGACGAGGATATCGGTTCGTCGCGCCCGTGCAACGAACCGTCGCGGATGCTGACGAGACGCAGGCTGCCCCCGACACGTCGCGCGCGAGCCGGCTCCCGGTCCCGCGCGACGTCATCGCGCGCGAGCGTGAGATCGCGCGTCTGCTCGACCTCCTGCACGGCACGTCACAGGTCACCGTGGTCGGGCCCGCGGGCGTCGGCAAGACCACCGTCGCGATCGCAGCTGCGCACATGCTGGAGAAAAATTGTGCCGACGGCGTCTGCTTCGTCGACCTCGCAACGATCAACGATCCGGCTCTCCTGCCGTCTGCCCTGGTCGCGGCGCTCGGGCTGCGCGGCGACATGGGCGATCCTCTGAGCGCAGCCGTGGCTTACCTGCAGGACCGGTCGATGCTGGTGCTGCTCGACAATTGCGAGCACGTGCAGCCCGCTGTCACGATCTTCGCCCGGAGCTTTTCCCGCCAGTCGGGACCATCGAAAGTCCTGGCCACGAGCCGCGAACCGCTCCGTGTGCCCGCGGAAACCGTGATGTGGCTCGATCCGCTCGATTTCCCCGCCGACAGGTCCCCCGCCAGTCTGGACGACATTCTCAGCTTTCCCGCCGTCGAGCTGTTCGCACGCAGGGCCTCCGAATGGACCGGCTATCAGCTCGTCGAGGCCGATGTCGACGCCGTCGTTCATATCTGTCGTTCCGTGGACGGACTTCCGCTCGCGATCGAACTGCTGGCCGGCGAGCTCGATGATCATCCGGTGCAGGACCTCGCGGCGCGGCTGAACCAGCATCTGGGCTTCCATGCCGATCGTTCGACTGCGGTGCCGGGACGGCATGATACGTTGCTGGCCGCAATCGATTGGAGTTTTGGTCTGCTTTCGCCGCAAGAGGCCGACACCTTCCGGCTGGCCTCGGTTTTCGCGGACGCGTTCGACCTGGAAGACGTGATCGCCGTCGCCGCCAAACAGGGCCTGTCGCCGATCGACGTCACCGTCGGCCTGGGCGGCCTCGTCATCAAGTCGCTGCTGACGGCCCAGGTCGATGGCCCTGGTCTGCGCTATCGTCTGCTCGACAGCACGCGCCGCTATGCGGCCAAGCGGCTCGATGAAGCGGGCCTCGCGGCCCGGTCGCGCCGCTGGCATGCCGAGCGCATCCTCACCTTGTTCGAGCAGTCGGAAGCCGAATGGGGATGGCGCGACAGCGGCGACTGGACCCAGCGCTACAAAGGTCGCCTCGCCGACGTCCAGGCGGCTTTGGCCTGGGCCTTCGGCGACGGCGGCAACGCCGAGCTCGGCGTCCGCCTGACCACCGCCACCGTCCCGCTGTGGTTCGAGACGTCACTCATTTCGGATACTCAGGCCAGGGTGAAAGTCGCCCTCGATCATGCGGAGGCGCTTCAGCTCGACGATCTCCTGAAGGCGAAGCTCGCGATCCCATATGCCTGGAGCATGATGTATGCGCGCCGCTTCCCGCCGGAGACCGAGGACACATGGATGAAGGCGCTCGCCTACGCACGGCGCGCCGGTCACCTGCACTCGGAATTTCATGCGCTGGTCGGCCTCGCCGTCTACCTGATGGATGTCGGGCGCATCGCGGACGCGATCGCGCGACTGCAGCAGTTTCGCACGCTGTGTGACGGGCACGAGGATTGGTCGATGGCCCCCGAAGGCGAGCGCACATTGGCCTGGGCCCGGGCGCATACCGGGCATTTGGCCGAGAGTCTGGAGGCGCTCGAACGGCTGGCGGTCCAATTTCCGCGGATTGGCAGGGACTCGCGCATGGCGGGCTTTCAAGTCGACCGCTCGATTGGAATACGCAACTATACGGCGTTGTTCGCATGGGTGAGCGGGCGTCCCGATCATGCGGCGTCCACCGCACGCGAGGCAATCGAGCTCGCCGACACGCTCGGGCATCTGGCGTCTCAGTCGAACGTGCTCGCGCTTGCCTGCTGCCCGGTGTCCTTTCTGAACGGCCATCAGGCGGACCTCGCGCACTACACCAGGAAGCTCGGCGGTATTCTCAAGGAAGAGACGATCGGGATCTGGCTGCCGATTCAGCGCTTCTATTCCGCCGTATCCGACGATCTCGGCGGCGATCCGACGGCGCTCGCCAGGATCAAGGCGTCGATCGACGAACTCATTGATAGCCGCTTCGTCATGCGGGTACCGGCGATGATGGGTATTCTGGCCGAGCGCTATTTACGGCGCGGCCTGGTGGACGAGGCGAACGACGCGATTGCGCTGGGGTTGCATTACGAGGCGCGTCAGGACGAACGATGGTGCCGATCCGAACTGATGCGGATCGAAGCGCTCATCCTGCGCCAGTCCGGACGTCATGATCGCGCGGAACGTCTTCTCCTCGACGCGATCGACGATGCCCATGCCATCATGGCGCTATCCTTCGAGCTGCGGGCAGCCAGTGACCTCGCGGCCTACTATCTCGAGGCCCATCGGCCGAAGGAAGCATTTGCCCTGCTCTCACCGATCTATCGGCGCTTCAGCGAGGGTTTTGCGACAGAGGATCTGGTCATGGCGTCACAGCTCCTGCGCCGGGCCAACACTGCAGCCACCGGACGCGCCAGCCATGCCTCCGGCGGATGAGCACGCGAGACATCGCCGGGCGTTCATCGTCCGCTGGTATTACGATGTAGTCCCGTCGGGCGCCTCGTGACGCCGAATCGGGAACGATCGTCGCGTGCACCGCTCTCGGCGTCGCGCGATCAAGCCGGCGGAAACCATCGCAAGACCGTGAGGAATGGGCGCGAAACAAGGCCTTGCATCTTTTCGATGGCCGCTCTTAGACTGCCGCCAGTCTGCACCTCCAATGAGGTCGTCGCGCGTCAGCACCCATGGCCGAGAACAGTTGTGTCAACCTCGCCCTGTTCGCAACGCAGCAAAAGCTGCTCTTTGCAGACTTCTTCAAGCTTTACCGCACCGTCGCGCAACCCTCCCGGATCTTCGTGATCGCGGCGGACGCGAACGCGATCGCTCGCGTTGAAAAGCTCGCAAGACGTACCAACAAGATCGCATTGATCGAGGGCAAGAGCTTCGTCGACATGGCGCTGCTGCGGGTGCCGATCTCGTTCCGCGACGTCGCGAGCCGAATCGAGAAGTGGGTGTCGGCGACCGGCGGTCGAGGCCCTGCTCTGCTCGCGGTGGACATGAGCTGGGGCCTGGAGACCAACTCGGCGACGGCCAATTTCGAGGGCTGGCCGGCACTTGCCGAGGCCCTCGCCCGGCAGTCGAAGATCTCGATCGCTTCGCTCTATAACCGCCGGGTGCTGATCGATGAGCAACTGCTGGTCGCGCTGCGCGGCCATCCGCAGGTTCTCACCGGCGACGGACCGGTGAACAATCCGCATTGGCTGCCGTCGCGGCTGCAGACGCGCGGCGCGCTGCGCGAGCAGGTGGATTTCTGGCTCGGCGCGATCGCGCCGGAGCTGCGGATCGGGACGTCGGCGGCAGCGCTGCACGCCGCCGAAGGCGCCGACCCGATGTGGCTGCTGCGCCGTACCGCCGAAGAGCCCGCGACCATTCACCTCGACAGCCGCGACCGCTGGAAGATCCGCTGTTTCGGACGCTTGCGGATCTACCGCAATGACGGCAGCCAGGTAAACTGGGACCCGCCGGGCGGCGCGACCCGCAAGACCAAGACGCTGTTCGCCTATCTCCTGCAGAAGGGCGGCCACGGCGCCGCCACCGACGAACTCGCCGATCTGCTCTGGCCCAATGCCGACGACATCGAGGCCGCGCGCAACCGCCTCTATCACACCGTGCGCTATCTGCGGCTGGCGCTCGGACAGCCCAACGGACGCGACGAGGCGCGCCACTATGTCCGACGCGAAGGCTCGCGCTACGTGCTGGTGCCGCCGGAACGCAGCTGGCTCGACATCTCGACCTTCGAGCAGCTCTGCCGCCAGTCGCAGGGCCACATCAAGGCCGGCGCCAGCGACGAAGCCCTGATCTGTCTGCAGGCCGCCGATCGCCTCTACACCGGCGACCTGTTCGAGGACATTCCGATCGAATATGCCGACGACGGCGAGCGCGACTGGTGCTGGAGCAAGCGCTATTGGCTGCGCGACATGTTCTTCAAGGTGCAGCGCGACGCCGCGCACATCTATCTCGAGCGCAAGGACTACTCGGCCGCGCTCGCCCATTGCCAGAAGGCGCTCGCGATCGATCCGTTGTGCGAAATGGCGCATGCCGAAGCGATGCAGGTGTTCAAGGCGCAGGGACGACGCGAGGCGATCGACCGCCAGTTCAAGCTCTATCTCGACTCGCTCAAGCATTTCGACAACCGGCCGAAGAGCACCTCGCTCCAGGAGCTGCATCGCCAGCTGACGGCCTGAGCGCGCCCGCCCGCCATCGGGCGGCGCCGCGATCCGGGCCAACCGTTTTCCGATGGAATCCGGTGTCCCGGACGAACATTTTATGACGTATTATCATAGAGTTAACGACTAAAGAAAACCCAAAGGCCACTGCCTAGAGTGAGCCGATAACAACGGTCGCCGTCGAGGGCGGCGAGGCGAATGGGAGGACGACATGCCAGGTTCGGCAGCTCAGCTGGCGCGATGCCCCTATAGCGACGCAGCGAAGGATTTCGATCCCTTCGAGATGCGCGATCCCTTCACGTTCTACGAATGGGCCCGCGCCGAGGCGCCGGTGTTCTTCTCCGAAGAGCTGAAATATTTCGTCGTCGCGCGCCATGCCGACATCAAGGCGGTGTTCGACGATTGGCGCACGTTCTCCTCGGAGAACGCCCAGGCGCCGCTTCGGCCGATGTGCGAGGAAGGCAAGCGCATCATGCGCGAGGGCGGGTTCACCGCCTATTCCGGGCTGTCGGCCCGCGTGCCGCCGGATCATACCCGCATTCGCAAGCTGGTCCAAGGCTGCTTCGGACCGCGCCGCTTCCGAGCGATCGAGCCGGAGATCAAGGCGATCGTCAATCAGGCGATCGATGCCTTCGCTGATCGCGGCCATGCCGACTTCTTCCGCGAATTCGCCTATGACGTGCCGGCGCTGGTGCTGTTCAAGCTGGTCGGCATTCCCAACGCGGACGTGCCGCGTGTGAAGTCGTGGGCCGTGAGCCGCGCGCTGCTGACCTGGGGTAACCTCAGCGACGACGAACAGGTCGCGCATGCGCGCAACATGGTCGAGTATTGGACCTATTGCCGCGAGCTCGTCTGCCGGCGTCACGACGACCCCTCCGACGATCTGCCGGGCGATCTGGTCCGGCTGCAGAAGGAAGGCGCCGAGATCAGCGACGAGGAGATCGCCGGCGTTCTCTACAGCGCGCTGTTCGCCGGCCACGAGACCACGACGACCTTGATGGCCAACGGCATGCGCGAGCTGCTGCAGCGGCGCGAGAACTGGGAAGCCATCGTCGCGGAGCCGCAGCTCATTGCGAATGCCGTCGAGGAAGTGCTGCGCTTCAGCCCGTCGATCGTGGCCTGGCGCCGGCGCGCGCTGAAGGACGCACAGATCGGCGGTGTCCCGGTGCCGAAAGACTCCAACATCCTGCTGCTGATCGGCTCGGCCAATCGCGACGACACCATGTTCGCCGCGCCGGACCGGTTCGACGTCCATCGCAGCGACGCACGCAGCCATCTGGCGTTCGGCTACGGCATTCACAGCTGCGTCGGCCAGCAATTGGCGCGCATCGAATTCGCGATCGCGCTCGGCGAGCTGACCCGCAGGCTGCCGGGGCTGCGGCTAGCCGCGGACCAGACCATCGACTTCGTTCACAACATTTCGTTTCGCGTGCCGACGGCGTTGCGGATCGAATGGGACGTCGCCTGACTCGAGGCGATCGCCGGCGGTGCACGTGTCGCGAGACACGTGTTGCAAGAGACGAGTGCTGCAAAAGACAAGTCCGGAGCCGATCCGGACGACAAGGTAGGGAACAGACGTATGGGCGCCAACGCAGCCGCATCCTTCATCGTGCCGTTCGAATCCGCGCGCGAAGCCGACTTCCCGCGCATCGGCGGGAAATGCGCGAGCCTGGCACGCATGATCGCACAGGGCGTGCGCGTGCCCACCGGATTTGCGGTCTCGACCGACGCCTACGCCCTTCACCTCCAATGCAACGGCCTCGAGGCGGCGATCAGCGAGCGCCTGTCGCGGATCGTGCTCGACAATGTCGACGACGAAGAAAAGCTGTCGCATGAGATCCGCGACGCGATCATCGCGCAGCCGATGCCGGCTGCGGTCGAGCAGTCGATCCGCGAGGCCTACCGCCGGATGTCGCCCGACGGCCAGTTGCCGGTCGCGGTGCGCTCGTCGGCAACCGCAGAGGACCTGCCCGATGCCAGCTTTGCCGGCCAGCAGGACACCTATCTCTGGGTGGTCGGCGAGGACGCCGTGGTCGAGAAGGTCAAGGCGTGCTGGGCCAGCCTCTTCAACGCCCGCGCCATCTCCTACCGCGCCGAGAACGGCCTCGGCCAGATCGACGTGCTGATGTCGGTCGGCGTCCAGAAGATGGTCAATGCCTCTGCCGCGGGCGTGGCCATGACGCTCGATCCCATCAATGGCGACCGCACCAAGATCGTGATCGACTCGGCCTTCGGGCTCGGCGAGCCCGTGGTCTCCGGCGAAATCACGCCGGACAATTTCGTCGTCGAGAAGGTGCTCCTCCAGGTCATCAAGCAGCGGATCGCCGAGAAGGATTTCGAGCTCGTGGCTGACCGCGCCGAGCGCCGCACCGTCGAGCGCGTGGTGGCGCCGGAGCGTCGCACCCTGCCCTCTCTCACCAACGCACAGGTCCTCGCCGTCGCCAGGCTCGCCAAGTCGCTGGAGCGCAGCATGGGCTGCCCGCAGGACGTCGAATGGGCCATCGACGCCGATCTCCCGGAGGACGAGAACCTGGTCGCGCTGCAGAGCCGGCCGGAGACCGTCTGGAGTCAGAAGAAGAAGCAGACGAGCACGATCTACGAGACCGGGATCGCGGGCGTGCTGGGAACGTTGCTGGCCCCGGTCCAGGCCAAGCGATGAACAACACCTGACGAACAACAGAGAAAACACCCAACGAACAATAGAGAACCCGAGGGGAAACGACGATGACAGCGCATGCGAAATTCCCAAGTCCCTATGACCTGAAGACGCCTGCCGGCGCCGAGGGCTGGGAAAAGCTCTATCCCTACTATCTCCAGTTCCAGAACAGCCTGCGCGACAAGGAGGACGGCAAGTTCTGGTTCTGCGACTCGCAGCACTGGCCGAGCCCGTTCAAGCCGTTCGACGCCGTCACCGTCGAATTCGCGGTCAAGTGCCTCGGTCAGTACAACACGCGGCATTATCTGATCCCGCCGGCGAATGGCGTCGAATACCGCATCCACAACGGCTATTGCTACATGAGCCCGGTCGCAGTCGCGCCCGAACTGATCGGCGGCCGCGTGCCGCATTTCATGGAGCGCGCCGGCTATTACTTCCAGAACTGGGATCGCCTGCTGGCGAACTGGGACAAGAAGGTCCGCGCCAACATCGCCGATCTCGAGGCGCTCAATTTCGAACCGCTGCCCGAAGCCGTGCCGCTGGAGTGGATCACGGGGGGGGTCGGCCTCGACAACACCTATGCGCTGACGGAGACCTATGACCGGGCGATCCAGCTGCTCTACAAGACCTGGCAGTATCACTTCGAATTCCTGAACCTCGGCTACGCGGCCTATCTCGACTTCTTCAGCTTCATGAAGGCGCAGTTCCCCACGATTCCGGACCAGGCCATCGCCAAGATGGTTCAGGGCGTGGAAGTCGACCTGTTCCGTCCCGATGACGAGTTGAAGAAGCTCGCCAAGCTCGCCGTGAAGCTCGGTGTCACCGATGCCCTGAAGAGCGGTTCGGTCGACGAGGCGCTTGCGGCGGTCGGCCGTGCGCCGAACGGCGCCGAATGGGTGACGGCCTGGAAGGAGGCCCAGGATCCCTGGTTCAACTTCACCTCCGGCAACGGCTTCTACTCGACCGACAAATACTGGATCGAGCATCTCGACATCCCGCTCGGCTATGTCAGGGACTACGTCGTCCGCGTGCAACGGGGCGAGGACATCGACCGGCCGACGGCGGCTATCGCCAAGGAGCGCGACCGCATCACGTCGGAATATTCCGAGATGCTCGATGCCGACGCGCGTGCCGCCTTCGAGGGCAAGCTCGGCCTCGCCCGCACCGTGTTCCCCTACGTCGAGAACCACAATTTCTACATCGAGCATTGGTCGATGAGCGTGTTCTGGCGCAAGATGCGCCAGCTCGGCGCCATCTTCCGCGACGCCGGCTTCTGGAAGGATGCCGACGACCTGTTCTATCTCAACCGTCAGGAAGTCCGCGACGCGCTGTTCGACTACGGCAATGGCTGGGCGGTCGGCGCGCCTGCGATCGGTCCGACCTACTGGCCGCCGGAGATCGAGCGGCGCAAGACAATCCTGGCCGCGCTCGCAACCACGCCGCCGCAGCCGGCGCTCAACAATCCGCCCGACGTCATCACCGAGCCGTTCACGATCATGCTCTGGGGCATCACGACCGAGAGCATCGGCCGCTGGCTCGATGGCGCCGCGAACACCAACAAGCTGTCCGGCATGGCGGCCTCGCCCGGCATCGTCGAGGGCCGCGCCCGCGTGGTGCGGTCGGCCGATGAACTCGGCCTGATCGAGCAGGGCGAGATCCTGGTCGCACCGGTCACCGCGCCGAGCTGGGCGCCGATCTTCGGCAAGATCAACGCCATCGTCACCGACATCGGCGGCATGATGTCCCACGCCGCGATCGTGTGCCGCGAATACGGCCTGCCGGCCGTCACCGGCACCGGGCGCGCGAGCTCATCGATCAAGAACGGGCAGATGCTGCGCGTCAACGGTTCGACCGGCGAAGTCACCGTTCTGTCCTGACCAACCAGCGGAGGCCGGCAACGGCCAGCCTCTGCTTCCCCACATGGAATACTGCAATGCTCGATAAGTCCGCTGTCGACAACCGCTATGACGAGGTGTGGCGCATCAGCGAGCCGTACATGCGCGCGCGCAAGAACGACGTCCACATTCCGCTGTCCTACGCCTATGCCCGCAAGCTGCTGACGCACTATCCGGATGCGGACGAGGACATCGTCTCCCTCGCGATCATCCTGCACGACATCGGCTGGTATGCGATCGACATGCAGGACATCATCGAGAAGGGTTTTGGCCCGAACATGATGCAGTCCGACGTGCGCTTTCTGCACGAAACCGAGGGCGTACGCATGTCGCGCGAGGTGCTGGAGCGGGCGGCCTGGCCGGAGGCGGTGATCGCCGCGGTCGGCGAGATCATCGACGGTCACGATACCCGCCCCTACCCGCGCTCGCTGAACGACCGGGTCGTGCGCGATGCCGACAAGCTGTGGCGCTACACGACCACGGGCGTCGCGGTTGCCTGCGACTGGTTCAAGATGACGCCGCGCCAATATGCGACGCGCCTGACCAGCCAGATCGCCGTGCTCGAGACCGAGGCCGGACGGCTGATGGCCGCGGAGGCATTGAACAAGACCCGGGCCGCTCTGATGCTCGACCTGATCTGAACGACGGACGACGGACATGGACATGTTCATCGACGGCCGATGGGTTGCAGCCCAAGGCGGCGCGACCTTCGACGTCCTCGATCCCGCCACGGGCGATACGGTCGACCGTGTTCCGGATGCCGGCCGCGCGGATGTCGACGCCGCGATCCGGTCGGCCGAGACGGCGTTCCAGGCCTGGAAGGCGACGCCCGTCGCCGAGCGCGCCCGGCTGCAAAAGGCCGCGGCGCGGTTGATGCGCGAGCAGGCCGAGGATCTCGGCCGTCTGCTGACCCGGGAGCTCGGCCGTCCGCTGGCGGGCGCGATCGGCGAAATTCAGCGTTCTGCCGAATTGCTCGACGTCTATGCCGAGGAAGGCCTGCGCCTGCATGCCGAGATGCCGCTGACCGGCGTCGCCGGCGAGAAGATCATCATCACGCGCGAGCCAGTCGGAGTCGTGATCGCGATCACGCCGTTCAACTATCCGGTGACGCTGCTCTGCTTCAAGCTCGGCGCGGCGCTGATGGCCGGCTGCACCGTCGTCGCCAAGCCGGCCGAGGACACGCCGCTGTCGACGTTGCGGCTCGCCGAGCTGTTTCGCGCCGCGGGCTTTCCGGACGGCTGCTTCAACGTCGTGACCGGCCGCGGCCCCGACATCGGCATGCAGATGATCGAGCATCCGACGCCGCGCAAGATCGCCTTCACCGGCGGCACCAGGGCCGGCAAGGCGATTGCCGCAGCCGCGGCGGGAACGATGAAGCGCGTCACGCTCGAACTCGGCGGCCAATGTCCGGCGATCGTCTGCGCCGATGCCGACATCGGCGCGGCCGCCGCGGCCATCGCCCGTCACGCCTTCGCCAATTCCGGCCAGTTCTGCTACCGCGTCAATCGCGTCTATGTCGAGCGTCCCGCCTATGCGGCGTTCCTCGATGCGCTCGCCGACAAGGTCTTGCAGCTCGACGTCGGCAACGGGCTGACGTCGAATTGCGCGCTCGGGCCCGTCGTCAACGAGAAGATCTACCGCAACAGCGAGCGGCATATCGCCGACGCACGAGCCAACGGCGCAACCATCCGCACCGGCGGAGCGCGGTTGACCGGCGGCGACTACGACAAGGGCTGGTTCCTGCCGCCGACGGTCATCGCCGATGCCGGCCCTTCCACACTGATCATGACCGAGGAAACGTTCGGGCCGGTGCTCGGTGTCGCCGCATTCGACGATCGCCGGGAGGCGCTGCGGCTCGCCAATGCGACGGTCTACGGCCTCGCCGCCTTCGTGTTCTCGCGCAACCTCGCGACCGCACTGACCCTGGCCGAGCGCCTCGAAGCCGGCTCGGTCTGGGTCAACGACATCCAGCGGTCGAACCAGCGCGCGCCGTTCGGCGGCATGAAGCAGAGCGGGATCGGCCGCGAAAAAGGCCGCTACGGCATCGAGGACTATCTCGAATACAAGACCATCTATCTCACCTACGACGCGGAGCTGCGATGACGCACTATCTGCGCGAACAGGATCTGCCGATCTGGCTTGCGGCGCGGCCGTGGCTCGACGTGCGTTCCAACGACGAGCATACGCTGATCTCCTATCGTCTCGGCCAGGCTCTGCTGCGCCTCCATCCCGACGCAGACGCCTCCGTGGTGCTGCCTGCGATCCTGATGCACGACGTCGGCTGGAAGAAGTTTCCGCCCGAGCAGCTCGCAGCGGCCGTCGGTCCCAATCCGCGATATCCCGAGTTGCAGCGCGCCCACGAGATCGAGGGTGTGAAGATTGCCGCGGAGGCGTTCACGCGGCTGGCCATCCCCGGGCTGCAAATTGACACCATCCTGGCGATCATCGACGGACACGACACCCGCAAGAAGCCGATCTCGCGCGAGGATGCGCTGATGAAGGACGCCGACAAGCTGTGGCGCTTCACCGGCCATGGGGTCGCGACGATCGGCGGCTGGTTCGAGACGCCGCCGCGGGAGACGCTCGCGATGCTCGAGAGCTTCGTGCTGCCGTCGATGCTGACCGAAGCCGGCGCCACCATGGCTCAGGCGCTGATTGCAGAAGGAGTCGCGTCGGCGTTCATGACGGATCTCCTGCACATCGAGGTACCCGCATGAGTCCGATCCAGCTGCAAGGCAAGCGCGTCATCGTCACCGGCGCCGCCGGCGGGCTCGGCCGCGGATTTGCGCTCGCTTTCGCCGCGGCAGGTGCCGAGGTCGTCGCCGCCGACATCCGCCTCGGCGGCGCCGAGGACACCGCGCGACTGATCGGCGAGCGCGGCGGCAAGGCGTACGCCGCCGAGGTCGACGTCGCCGACGAGACGTCCACTGCGGCGCTCGGGCAATTCGCGCTCGCGCGCCTGGGCGGCGTGGACGTCCTGATCAACAATGCCGCGATCTATGCCGGGCTCGAGCGCCGCGGCTTCGAGGCGATCCCCGAAGCCGAGTGGGACCGCGTGATGCGCGTCAACATCAAGGGCGTGTGGATGATGAGCAAGGCGGCCGCGCCGCTGATGCGGCGTGCCGGCGGCGGCGCGATCGTCAACGTCTCGTCGGCCACCGTCATGAGCGGCTCGCCGATGTGGCTCCACTACGTGTCGTCGAAAGGCGCCGTCATCGCCATGACGCGCGCGCTGGCGCGCGAGCTCGGCGACGACAAGATCACGGTCAACGTCATCGCGCCCGGCTTCACCCTCACTGAGGCGAGCCTCGGCCTGATGGAGAACGCCGCCGAATATGGCGTGTCCCGCGGCGCATTGAAGCGCGCGGCCGACGTCGACGACATGGTCGGCGGCGCGCTGTTCTTCGCTTCGAAGGCCGCGGCCTTCATCACCGGGCAGACCCTGATCGTCGATGGCGGCCGGCAATTCATCTAGGAACACGCAACCAGCCATGCCCAAAATTACCTTCATCGAGCCCGATGGCACCGTGCGCCTCGTCGAGGCCGAGCCCGACGAGAGCGCCATGCAGGCGGCGAAGCGCAACGGCGTCGACGGTATCATCGGCGAATGCGGCGGCTCGTGCATCTGCGCCACCTGCCATTGCCATGTCGACGAGGCCTGGCTCGAGCGCGTCGGTCCTGCCGGCGACGTCGAGGCCGACCTGCTCGAATTCGAGGCCACCGACGTCCGTCCGGAGAGCCGCCTGGCGTGCCAGATCCCGATGACCGAGGCGCTGGACGGCCTCGTGCTGCACGTCGTCGGCCGCACCCGCTGACCAGCGGCCGGCCCGCGCCGGTTCCGCATCCACTCCATCGATCCGTCGCCGGCGCGGCGATCGACGTGTTAGCTCGCGACGCATTCATGCTTCGGTCATGACCCGCGTCGAGCCCCTCCCCTGGATCAATCGACGCGCATCGTCGACGTCTGGACGTTACGACGTCGGCGTCCTCGATCCGTTTTTGCACCGCATCACTCAGCTGCTGCAGTTGGTAACTGCACGTATAAGATCGCGCGCCAGACTGCGTCTCGTCATTTCACGCGCACGATCTCGACCAAAGAAAAACCAAAGAACGCCCCCTACACTGACCTTCAGACAACATCGAAACGGCGGTCTCTCGAATCTGTCGTCGAAGATCGTACGCCATCGATACGCGTTGCACAAAGTCCGTCCATCAAGGGTGGCGGTGCGACACGGACCAAGAAGAATCAAGGCGACCACATAGCTCGGGAGGAGCAACGCATGCCGAAGCTACAGCGGCGGGACTATTACGATACGGCCCGCGACATGAACTGGGCATTCTCCTATGTCAAGGAGGATGAGGTTTTCCCCGAAGAGCTCACCAAGAGCTTCGGCATCCACGGCGAGCAGTGGTGGGGCTGGGACGAGCCCTACAAGCTGACGTATCGCGAATACGTCCACAACCAGGCCGGCAAGGACGACGGCATCTACTCGATCCGCTCGACGATCGCGCGCTCCAATCTGTACGACAATCTCGACCCCGGCTGGAAATCGGCGATCAAGGCGCATTACGGCGCGATTCCGGTGCCGGAATATTTCGCCTCGATCGGCGAGGCGCGGATGGCGCGGTTCGGCCGCGCGGCCGCATGGCGCAACATGGCCACGTTCGGCACCCTCGACGAATGCCGTCACGGCCAGGCTCAGATCTACTTCCCCTATTGCCTCCTGGCCAAGGACCCGCAATTCGACTGGGCCCACAAGGCGATGCACACCAACGAGTGGGGCGTGATCGCGGCGCGCAGCCTGTTCGACGACATGTTCACCGCCAACGACGCGGTGTCGACGGCGATCCAGCTCACATTCACCTTCGAGACCGGCTTCACCAATCTGCAGTTCCTCGGCATGGCCTCCGACGCGCTGCATGTCGGCGACATCGAATTCGGTGCGCTGATCTCCTCGATCCAGACCGACGAGGCGCGGCATTCGCAACAGGGCGAGCCGACCCTGAAGATCATGATCAACAACGGCAAGAAGGCCGAGGCCCAGAAGCTGGTCGACCAGATGTTCTGGCGCTCGTGGAAGCTGTTCGCGCTGCTGACCGGCATCTCCATGGACTACTACACGCCGCTGGAAAGCCGGACGATGTCGTTCAAGGAGTTCATGCAGGACTGGATCTGCCGGCAGTTCATGGACCAGTTCAAGGATCTCGGCATGGAGCTGCCGTGGTACTGGGAGAAGCACTTCCTCCCCGAGCTCGACTGGGTCCATCACGCCTATCACATGGGCGTGTGGTTCTGGCGGCCGACGGTGTGGTGGAATCCCGACGCCGGCGTGTCCGCCGCCGAGCGCGACTGGCTCGAGCAGAAATATCCGGGCTGGAACGATCGGTTCGGCAAGCTGTGGGACGTGATCGGCGACAACGTCCGCACGGGCCGGATCGAGAAGACCTATCCGGCGACGCTGCCGATCGTCTGCAACTGCTGCCACATTCCGATCTGCACCCCGAGCGTCGGGCAGGCGCCGCGGATCACCACGCACAACGGGCGCAAGCTCAACTTCTGCTGCGAGGTCTGCGAATGGGTGTGGAAGAGCCAGCCCGAGCGCTACGACACCCATCTCTCGGTCGTCGACCGCTTCCTGGCCGGACAGATCCAGCCGCCGACATTGGAAGGCGCGCTGCAATACATGGGCATCACGCCCGACGTGGCCGGCAACGACGCACAAAGCTACGCCTGGGCCGGCGTGTCGCGGCTCGCGGCGGAGTGATCCGCTGACCGCTGCAACGACCCGCATGACGTGAAAGGGCCGCTCACGAGCGGCCCGCCAACACCGACACAACAACAACAGACATGGGAGGTAAGCGTGGCCCTGTTCCCGCTCCAAGCCAGTTTTCGCGGCGACTTCGTCGTCCTGCTGATCCCCGTCGACGACGGCGACGACATGAGCATCGTGGCCGAGAAGGTCGCGCAGCACGCGGTCGGACTCCGTGTCGCTGAGAAGAAGGCCTCGAAATCCGTCTACCACAACGGCCGCGAGCTGCCGTCCGCGATGACGGTGGCGCAGTCCGGAATCCAGCCGATGGACTGGATCGAGGTGGCCTATGTCTGACGAGGCCGGCGTGACGTGGCGGCAGGTCGCGACCCTGGACGACCTCTGGGAAGGCGATTTTCTCGGCGTCGAGGTCGACGGCGAGGAGGTGATCATCGTGCATCTGCCGGGCGGCGAGCTGCGCTGCTTCCAGGGCATGTGCCCGCATCAGGAGATCCTGCTGGCGGACGGCAAGATCGATTTCGAAGCCGGCACCATCACCTGTTCGGCCCATGAATGGGAATTCAGCATGAACGACGGCCGCGGCCTCAACCCGCGGGACTGCCGCCTCTTCCGCTACGAGGTGAAGAAGGACGGCGAGGCCATTCTGGTCGGTGTGCCCAACGACGGACGGCTCCGCCGCCTGCGCCACAAGACCGAACAGGACGCATAGGACAAAGCCCATGACAACCACAGCCAACACACCGGCACTGAAACTGGTCGGCCCCGTCATCAGGGGCGTCGACGAAGACATCATCGACGCCGTGATTGCGGCGAGCGAGCAGGACAATCCGGACGTCGAGATCGTCATCGAGGACCGCGGCGGCTACGTCCGCATCCAGGCCGACCGAAACTTCCGCCTGACGCAGAAGAGCATGCAGGCGGCGCTCGGGCGGCCGTTCCGGCTCGCCGAGATCGAGCCGAGCCTGGTCTCGTTCGGCGGCCGGCTCGATTCGATGGACGACGAGTGGGTCTGGACGATCCACACATAAGAAATAATTCCGGGAGGAAGCGCCATGACCGCGATGACCACGAAGACGGCCGAACGTAAGCAAAAGAAGACCTGGAGCCTTTGGACCGAGCGCCGGCTGCCGTCGGAATACGAGGCCGTCACCTACAAGTTCCACAGCCATTTCCGCCGTGCGCCGGCGCCGTTCGAGCTGTCCGAGAACTGGTCGATCAACCAGTTCTATCTCAAGCATCGCGAAGGCTCGCGACTCATGCTGGACGATTGGGAGGGCTATCGCGATCCCCTCACCTACACCTATCGCCGCTATGTCGGCGACCAGAAGGACCGCGAAGTCTATTGCGACAATCTGATCGACGAGTTCGAGCGCCGGGACAGCTACCGCAAGCTTTCCGCGGCGTGGCTGGACTTCCTCGCCCAGTTCTATCTGCCGGTCCGGTTTCCCGGGCATGCGATGCAGATGAGCGCGGCCTATGTCGCGCAGATGGCGCCGTCGGCCTTCGTCACCAACACCTTCTACTTCCAGATGGGCAACGAGATGCGCCGCGTGCAGCGCCAGGCCTATCTGGCCAAGGCGCTCGCGCTCGACACCGGCCGCCCGGAACTCGCCGACAGCGGCATCGTCCGCACGGTGTGGACCCAGGCGCCGCAATGGCAGGGCCTTCGCGAGCTGATCGAGAAGCAGCTGATCGCCTATGATTGGGGCGAGGCCTTCGCCTCCCGCAATCTGGTGCTGCGCCCGATCTTCGATCACGTCTTCAATCGCGAAATCGCCAACCTGGCGCGGGCGAACGACGACGACCTGCTGGCGCTGCTGCACGACGACTTCAGCAACTATGACGAAGCCTATGCCGTCGAAACCACCAAGGCGCTGGTGCGCTATATCACCGGGAAGGTCCCCGCGCATGCCGTTCTGCTGCGGGAGTGGATCGCGAAGTGGATGCCGCTCGGCGAACAGGCCGCACGCGGCCTGAGCGAGGCACTTGCGGCCGCGCCCGGCTCCGACGGCGCAAAGGCGATCCTCGATCGCACCCTGACGGCCCAGGCGCGGCTGATCACCGATTGCGGCTTGTAGTTGGCAGGCGGTCGGCGTCCTGCGCCGACCGCCCGAGCCGGAAGGATGGCGTCGATGACCCGGCAACTTCGCATCGAACCCGACGGTGTCGCGATGGACGCGGCCGACCATGAAACCATCCTTCAGGCCGCGCGGCGCGCGGGCGTTGCGCTGGCCTACGAATGCGGCTGGGGCAGTTGCGGCTCCTGCAAGGTGACGCTGGTCGACGGTCAGGTCGAGCTGATCTTTCCCGGTGCGCCGGCCGTCAATCCGCGCGACGCGCGGCGCAACCGCATCCTGGCCTGTCAGTCCCGCGCGATTTCGGACATCACCATCACACGAGGTCCCGGCACATGGTCCGCGCCGGCGCCCCGATGCGTCGAGCAACCGGCTGTCCTGCGCGACGTCGTCGATCTCGCGCCGGAGGTTCGCCAGTTCAGCTTCGAGACGGCCGAGCCGATCGATTTCCGGCCCGGTCAGTATGCGATCCTGCATCTCGGCGCGGACCTGCGACGCAGCTATTCGATGTGCAACCTGCCGGGCAGCAATGTCCTGCAATTCATTGCCAGGCGCTACGATGGCGGCAAGGGCAGCAATGCACTGGCGGCGCTGACGCCGGGCGCGCGCATCACCATCGAGGCGCCCTTCGGCGCCTGCACCCTGCGGCGCCAGCCCGGCCGCAAGGTATTCGTCGCCGGAGGCACCGGCATTGCGCCGATTCTGGCGATGATGCGCGAGGCCGCGGACGCGCGCCTCGATTTCGGACCGCCCGCGGATGTGATCTACGGCGCGCGAACGCCGGCCGATCTCGCCGCCGGCGACATGCTGCAAGCGGCCATCGCGCGCGTTCCGCAGGCGCGATATCGGCCCGTGGTCGAGAACGCGCCATCGGGCTGGCCGCATGCGGCGGGCTTCGTCACCGATGCGATTAAGGCGACCGTGCCCGATCCGGCCGCGGCAGAGTTCTACGTGGCTGGCCCGCCGGTGATGGTCAATGCCGTCAAATCGCTCCTGCGCAGCGCCGACGTCCCGATCACGCAGGTTCACTATGACAGCTTCGGCTAGGACGAGCTTGCGCAGCGAGCCCCCCATCTGGACGATGGCGCCGGCGTTACGCCGTCTCGCGACGCGCCAAGGCGCGGCGCCGCGGTTGGAGCCGACGTGGCCCTGCCGCCAGCTCGACGACACCTCGCCTGCGGGATACGCCGCGCGACTCGCGTCATGCGCGTGCACGCTGGCCGGCGTCGAAGAGGTGCCGGCGCCGCTGAATGCTCGGGGCCGCGCCTGCGCGCTCGACGACATCCATGCCATGGGCCAGCCGGAAGCCTTCATCTTCGCGCCGGTATGGCTCATCGTTCGTCCCGACGGCTCGCTGCATCTGACGCTGCGGCCGGAATGGGCGCAGAAAGTCGTGGCCAAGGGCTGGGGCACGGTGCATCCGTTCGCGCGCTACATGGCCGGCGCCGTGCCGCCGCAGAGCCTCGTCATCTACGCGCCGCGCGATGACGGCGAGCTGACGATTGCCGCACGCATCATCGTTGCGGCCCATTGCTACGCGACCGGCCGCATCGGCGAGGTCGCGCTGCCCGATAGCCGGTGGTGAACCCATGACGGAACTACCGGCCATGACCGATGAAGGCGGCACCGCGCGGTTTCGCATCCGGCTCGAACGGCCGGACGGCGTCTTCAGCTTCGACGCGGCGGCCGACGAGTATCTGCTCTACGCCATGCGCGATGCCGGCATCGACAGTCCCTACATCTGCGAACAGGGCTGGTGCATCGCCTGTGCGGCGCGGCTTCTGGCGGGCGAGGTCGATCGCTCCGGCGCGCTCACGGTGTATGCCGAGGACGTCGAAGCCGGCTTCGTGCTGCTGTGCTCGACCAAGCCGCGTTCCGACCTGGTCCTGAGCCAGGACGAGCGCCAGACCCGCAGAGACATGATGCAGCACCGGCTCGAGCACAACCTGCTCGCACGCGCCTATCCGCCCGATGCCCGCGTCCGCTTCCGCCGCGGACGAGCCACGGCGCGAATCGACACGCGAGACGACCACTCGTCGTAATTCAGGGCGCATGGCCTTCGTCGCAAGGGCAATCGGCTGGGCATCCAAGCTCTCAGGGCGGTTCGAAATCGTGTGAGATCATCCGGTAAAGGCGAGGACCATCATCGTTCACTCCAACAACATCAACCCGACATGCCGATGGATGAATGAGACACGGTGCGGTTGGATCCTCGCAAAGCCTCGCCGTATTTGCTCGGTTCAATGCCATCGTCATTGCATCGGCACGAATTCTCGGAGTGCCTATCCCCGGTGCTTGGCCGCAGGAGGACTGCTGGGTCTTTTCATATCCAGACGTCCAACAGTTCCTTCTCGGCAAAACGTTTCCACTTCAGTAACGGCGCATGGACGCAGCGGAAAATGCTTGTGATCACGCGACAGATAAAAGCAGCGCGATCCCTTCTGGGGTGGGCGCAATTCGAACTTGCGTCGCAGGCGGGAGTTGCAATTTCAACGATCCGCCGCCTGGAAGGTCTGCAGGGCCCCATCGGCGCGCACTTCGAAACGATCGAAAAGATAAGAGCAGCATTCGAGAATGCTGGAATCGAATTCATGGGCAACCCCAGCCCTGGGGTTCGACTGAAAGCCCAACTCGGACGTGAGTTGCGACTTGCCACTGGCGAGGATGGCCGCGACTCCAGCTAATTACCAACATAGATCGACAAGATTGTATGTGAGATACGAATACTTGTATTCATGTTCCGAATAGGCAACGCGCCCGAACTAATGAGCATTCATTACTCGTTTTCCGATTACAAATAATAAGAATTCTTTTATCCCTAACATACTCGTCGTGCGATCCGCGAGGCTGACGGAATGGCGCAGGGAAGCTCGTCGCGCATCACCTGGAAAGGGGAACGTTATGGATTTTAGGAAAGTCGTTGTGGCTACTTTCGGTGTGACCGCCGTAGCACTTACCAACGCCAACGCCTTTGAGCTTGGCTCCACGGGCAGGTTGCAGCCACCCGGACTCGTCCTCGGCAACGCCGCAACGGCGCCGCCGCCAGGTCTCTACATGTTCAATCAGGCATTCACCTACCAATCCAACGCGGTCGGCCCCGGCGCGGATTTCATCAAGCGGAACCTCAATGGAGGGAAAGGTACGTCCGCCAGTGCAGACGCCGCAGCGACCGGCCTTCTCTGGGTTCCGGGTTGGACTTTCCTCGGCGGCACTTATGACGCTGTCATCGCGCAGCCCTTCATCAGGGCCGACTTCAGCTCTCCTTTTAATTTCTCCGATGCCGGGATGCACAACACGTTCATTGCGCCGGTCGAGCTGAGTTGGAAACTCGGAGACAGCGGTTTCTTTGTGAAATCTGGATTGGGTGTTTGGGCTCCCACCGGAACGCAAACGGGTACTGGCTTCCCGGGTGGATTTGCTCCCGCCTTGGCGGCTCTTGGTACAGCCCCTAGGGGCTTGTCCAATGGCTTGGGCAATTGGGGGAATCCGTGGTGGACGTTCCAACCGACCGTTGCGGTCTCTTACTTGAACGATGGCTGGAATCTCACGGCCAACACGTTTCTAGAAATCAATACGAAAAACACGATCACAAACTACACGAGTGGTGACGTCCTGCATGTTGAACTGACAGCAACCAAGACCATTGGCAAGTGGACTTTCGGGCCGGTTGGCTACTACATCGGGCAAATCACCGACGATAAGTCCAGCGCGTTCTACAATGGTGCGATCGGCTCCAATAGATACAACGTTTGGGCCGCGGGTGGCCTCGTCGGTTACGATTTCGGTCCTGCGGCACTGAAGCTGTGGGTCGTCAATGAGTTCTCAGCCAATGCCTCAGGCGGCACCATGTTTGGTCCCGGCGTTGACAGTGCGTTTGTCACCAAGGGATGGACGGTTTTTACTCAATTGAGCTATCGACTTTGGGCGCCGGATGAACCAGCGGCAACGCCCAAGCTCTACCGTAAATAATTAGCAGCATTGAGCATTGGCCCAAATGGCGCTGCATCTGCTGCTGCGCCACTCTTCCGATCGAAGCGGCAAGGCACGCCCATCGGCCCCTGTGACGTGCTGATCGCGCGGCCAGACCTTGGTGACCGCCAACACCGCCGAATTTAGTCGTGTCCCGGCCTCCAGGTCCTGGACTGGGCCGCGTGACTGGGCTCCCCGGTGCCGGATGAGCGGAGTTGAGGCGGCGGCCTGCCTGCATGGGCGCGACGGCAGCCCCATGCAGCTCGACGCACAATCGGAAATTGACTAGAATCTGGCGACAGCCGCTCGCGCGTTGCTGAGCCCAACTCGCCTCAGGCGCGATAGCGCTCGGCAACCAACGCGTTCGACAGATGCGGCAGCATGGCCTGCCGCGCGGCTTCCCAGGCGTCGAACTCGGCGCCGTCGGCGAGCGAGGGCACGGTGGCGAACTCACCGCGATCGAGCCCGCGCAACGCGGCGTCGACCAGATCGGCTGCGGTCATCACCCATTCTTTCGGCAGGTTGCTCGCCGGCAGGCCGGCAATGTCCCAGAACTCGGTGCCGGTCGCGCCGGGCAGCACGACCTGCACATGCACGCCGGTCCCGGCGAGCTCCTTGCGCAGCGACTGGCTGAAGGCGAGCACGAAGGATTTGGTGCCGCCATAGACGCCGTTCAAAACCTCCGGCCCGATCGCGACGATGGAGGCGATGTTGATGATGGTGCCCTGCTTGCGCGCGACGAATTGCGGTACGGCCGCGTAGGTCAGCCGCAGCGGCGCCGTCACGTTGATCGCCACCATCTTCTCCATTTCGTCGACGGCGGCGCTGGCAAGCGGCGCGGCGCTGCCGAAGCCCGCATTGTTGACGAGGTGAGTGATCGAGGCGTCCGTCGCCAGAACGGCCTCGACCTTGGCGAGATCGTCGCGCGCCGTGAGGTCGGCGACCATTGTCTTCACCTTCACGCCGTGGCGCGTCGTCAGCTTGTCGGCGATCGCGGTCAGGCGATCCTGGTTGCGGGCGACCAGGATGAGATCATGGCCGCGCGCGGCGAACCGATCGGCATAGACGGCGCCGATGCCCGAGGAGGCGCCGGTGATGAGGACGGTGCCTTTGGTCTGGCTGGTCATGGCTGGATTTCCCTTCTCGTGTCCGCCGGAAGCGGAGCTTGTTGCATTGCGGGAAGGTAGCGCTGGACCTACATGTCTCAAACGACATATAACCGGCAAATCGAGACATGAGGAGTATCGCGGTGCGCCAGATCGGCTTCATCATGGAGGACGGCTTCCAGATCATGGGCGTGGCGGCCTCGACCGCATTCGAATTCGCCAACATCCAGAAGGGCGAGCAGGTCTATCGCGTGACCGTCATGTCCGAGCATGGCGGCCCGATCCGCTCGACCTTGGGGGTGCGTGTCGACACCCAGCCTTTGGGGGATTTTCCCGACACGCTCATGGTCGTCGGCGAATTGCTGCCGCGGCCGGCCAGTCCCACGCTGCGCGCCTATATCGCGCAGGCGGGTGAGAAGTCCCGCCGCGTCGCCGGCGTCTGCACCGGCGCATTCCTGCTCGCCGAAGCCGGCCTGCTCGACGGCCGCAGCGCGACCACCCATTGGGCGCATGCGAGCGAGCTGCAGCGGCGCTTCCCCACTGTCCGCGTCGACGACGACCGCATCTTCGTGTCCGACGGCAACATCTGGACGTCGGCCGGCATGACCGCGGCGATCGACCTCGCGCTCGCGCTGATCGAGGACGATCACGGCGCCGAGCTGTCGCGCGCCGTGGCGCGGCGCCTCGTCGTCTATCACCGCCGCCCAGGCGGACAGTCGCAATTCTCGGCGTTGCTGGAGCTCGAGCCGCGCTCCGACCGCGTGCGCCGTGCGCTCACTTACGCCAAGGAAAATTTGCGCAACCCGCTGAGCGTCGAGGAGCTTGCGGAAGCCGCCAGCCTGAGCCCGCGCCAGTTCAGCCGAATCTTCCGCGAGGAGACCGGACAATCGCCGGCCAAGGCCGTCGAGCGCCTGCGGCTCGAGGCGGCCAAGGCGATGCTGGAGGATGGCCGCCATTCGATGGATGTGGTGGCGCGCGACACCGGCTTTGCCGATCGCGACCGCATGCGCCGCGCCTTCCTGCGCTTCTTCGGCCAGCCGCCCCAGAGCCTGCGCCGCAGCCTGCGGCTGATCGACGGAGAGCCTGAGGAAGCAGCAGCCGACATGTCCTGAATCGACGCGTCTGTGTCGTTTGAGGCGTCGCTCGCCTCTCCTACGCTCTCTCATCATCTGACGGACCGAGGAGAGAGATCATGAGCGACGATGCAACTATCCGCTGGCTGGCCACTTCACGCGGCAAGCTCGCCTGGCGCGAGGACGGCCCGGCCGCCGGCGTGCCGCTGCTGCTGTTGCAGCGCTTTCGCGGCACCATGGACGATTGGGACCCCGCCTTCATCCAGGCGATCGCGGCCGAGCGCCGCGTGATCCGCTTCGATAGCTCAGGCATCGGCCGCTCCGAGGGCGAGGTGCCGGATAGCATCGGCGGCATCGCCGCCGTCGCGGCCGAACTGATCAGTCTGCTCGGTCTCGGCCAGATCGACGTGCTCGGCTGGTCGCTCGGCGGCGTGGTCGGCCAGCAGCTCGCGCTCGACGCGCCGCATCTGGTGCGCCGGCTGATTGTCGCCGGATCGAGCCCCGGCCCCATCGCGGACGGACCGCAGGCGCATCCGCGTGTCGCGCAGGTGATGACCAGGTCGGAGAACGGACCGGAGGACTTCCTGTTTCTGTTCTATCCGGAAACGGAGACGGCGGTGGCCGCCGGACGCGCCTCGCTGGCGCGCATCGCCGCGCAGCCGCAGCTCGGACCGAAGGTGACGGCGGCCTCGTTCATGGCCCAGGTCAAGGCGATCTCGTCCTGGCCCGGCGTGCTGCATCGGGCGAAGGAGCTGCGCCTGCCGATGCTGGTCGCCAACGGCGCGCACGACGTGATGCTGCCGGCCTATCGCTCCTACGTGCTGTCGCAGCAGGCGCCGGACGCCAAGCTCGTGCTGTATCCAGACGCGGGGCACGCCTTCCTGTTTCAGGAGATCGACGACTTTGCCGCCGAAGTGGACAGATTTCTCACGCGCTGATGACAAGGCATCCCGGCACGCTGTGCCGGGATGCAGACTCTTCTGACAGATTCTATTAGACGCCGAGCTTCGCTTTCGCCAGCGGCAGGCTGCGCACGTGCCGGCCCGTCAGCGCAGCGACGGCATTGACCACCGCCGGCGCGATTCCCGGCAGGCCCGGCTCGCCGACGCCGCCCATCGGCGCGCCGCTCTCGACGATCTCGACCGTGACCTTCGGCATCGCGCTGCGCGACAGGATCGGATAGTCGTCGAAATTATGCGACTGCCGGACGCCGTCCTTGTAGACGAGTTCCTCGAACAACGCCGCCGACAGGCCGAGCGCCGCCGCCGATTCCACCTGCGACTTGACGATCGCGGGATTGACGATGCTGCCGGGATCGAACGCGATCCAGAGATTGTGGACCTGCACCTCACCCTGTTTCAGCGAGACCTCGGCGATGGTCGCAGTCTCGGAGCCGAACGGCGAGGCCAGCGCCACGCCGCGCGCACGCTTGCTGCCGTCGACCTCGTACGGTCCACGCTTCCAGCCGCCGGACATGTTCGCCACCGTCTCCAGCAGCTTCAGATGGCGCGGCCTGTCCTTCAGCAACGCGAGGCGCAGCTGATACGGATCCTGCTTGCCGGCATCGGCGATCTCGTCGAGGAAGCCTTCGTAGAAATAGTCGTTCATGGAGTGGCCGACCGAGCGCCAGAACGCGATCGTCACGGGGTGCGCGAACCTCGCATACTCCATGCTGCGATTGGGGATCGCATAGGGCTTCTCGACGATGCCCTCGACGGCGGAGCTGTCGACCTTGCCGCCGGCGGTGACTCCGAACCAGCGGCCCATCGGCCCCTCGCCGACGGTGCGCACCTGGATCGCCGTGGGCTTGCCATCCTTGTCGAGCGCCGCCTTGAAACGGCTGAAGCTCAAGGGGCGCAGCGCGTCCATCTTGAACTCCTCCTCGCGCGACCACAGCACCTTGACCGGACGCTGCGTCGCCTCCGCCAGCAGGATCGCCTGCTGGAACGGATTGGACGAGCCATAGGCGAAGTGCCGGCCGAAGAAGCCCCCGAGCATCGGCGAATGCAGGATCACCTTGTCCGGCGCGATGCCGGCAAGCTTGGCGGCGATGCCCTGGAACAACTCCGGCATCTGGTTGGGTACCCACAGCTCGAGCGAGCCGTCGGGATTGAAGCGTGCCATCGACGATGGCGGCTCGAGCTGGCCGTGCGCAAGATACGGCGCGTCGTACTCGGCTTCGACGATGGTGGCAGCGCCGGCAAAGGCCGCAGCGACATCGCCGTCCTTCTCCGCAGACACGCCGCTCGCATCGGATGCCTTCAACGCGGCGAGCAGGCCCGCCGAGGAGTAGTCCGCCGCGACCGCGTCGAAGCCGCTCGCCGGCGCCTTCGACCAGGCGACATCCAGCGCCTCGACCGCCCTGCGCGCGCGATACCAGCTATCGGCGGTGACCGCGACGGCGCCCGGCAGCCTGTGCACGGCGTCAACGCCCGGCATCGCCTTCACGGCCGCTTCGTTGCCGATGCGCTCCGGCTCGGTGCCGAGCACCGGGGCATGCTGGATGGCGGCATAGAGCATGCCGTCGACCTTCTGGTCGATCGCATAGACCGCCTTGCCGGTCGATTTGGCACGGACATCGAGCCGCGCCATCGGCTGGCGGATGTAGCGGAAGGTGGCGGGATCGCGCAGCGCCACGTTGTCGGCGGGTGCCAAAGCGAGCGCTTGCTCGGCGACCTCGCCATATGACACGCGCCGGTTCGACGCGGCATGCACCACCTGACCGTCCTCGGTCGTCAGCGTGTCCGGCTTGACGTTCAGCTTGGCCGCCGCAGCACGGATCAGCATCTCGCGGGCGCTGGCGCCGAGCTTGCGCATCACCTCATAGCTCGACCGGGTCGAGAAGCTGCCGCCGGTCAACCGCAGACCGTTAATGATCGCGTAGTCGGGACCGGGCGGCGCACATTCCACCTCGAACCGGCTCGGGTTTACGTCGAGCTCCTCGCCGACGATCTGGGCGAGACCAGTATTGATCCCCTGCCCGCCTTCGACGAACGGGCTGAGCAGCTTGATCGTGTTGTCCTTGCCGATGACCAGGAACGCCGGCACGCGCGTGCCGGGCTTCACGGACACCGCACTCTGCGCCTCCGCGCGCAACGCCGGCAGCAGCGTGCCGAGCACGAAGGCGCCCACACCCAGTCCGAGCAGGCGGCGGCGCGACAGGTTGGTGACGCCCTGCGCCGAAATCAGCGGCAGCGCGGCGGACAAGTCGGTCTTGAGGAAGGCATTCATGACGAGGTCTCCTCAGGCCCGGGCCGCACGACGGATCGCGGCAGCAATGCGGTTATACGTGCCGCAGCGGCAGAGATTGGTCATGGCGTCGGCGATGTCGGCGTCGGACGGCTTCGGATTCTGCTTGAGCAGCGCGGTCGCCGCCATCACCTGCCCGGACTGGCAATAGCCGCATTGCGGCACCTGGTCGGCCACCCAGGCCTCCACGACCTTGCGGCCGACGCCATCCTGCTCGATCGCATCGATGGTGCGAATGTCGGACGCGCCGATGCTGTCGAGCGGCACCTGGCACGACCGCGTCGCCTGGCCGTCGATCATGACCGTGCACGCGCCGCATTGCGCGATGCCGCAGCCATATTTGGTGCCGGTCAGCCCAAGCGTATCCCTGAGCACCCAGAGCAATGGCGTATCGGCCTCGGCCGCGACCTCGTAGTCGCGGCCGTTCACGTGAATCTTCGTCATGACGGTCTGCACCCTGATGTGAAGCGATCAGGCTACAGGCGACCGAGCCGCTATCACATGACAAAAGTCCGGCAATTCCGGACATCATGCGTGATGGACCGTCGCGGCCGATCGACGCCTGGCCGCAGTCGCGTATCCCCGCGATTAGGCACCCAGCCTGTCGCTGTGGATCTTGCCGGCCTTCATCACCAGGGGAATGCGATCGCCTTGGCCGAGCAGACATGAAATGTCATGCAGCGGATTGCCGTCGACGACGAGGACATCGGCGAAGGCACCCGGCGCGATCCGCCCGAGCTTGCCTTCCATGCCGAGCACTTCGGCACCGACAAGCGTAGCGCTCGCAATCGCCTCGCGTGGACCAAGAATCTCGGCGCGAATCCGGAACTCGTCGCTCTGCAGCCGCTGCGACGGGCCCAGCAGGTCGCTGCCAAACCCCATCTTGACACCGGCCTCGCGATAGATCGCGAGCGAGCGCAGGCCGGCGTCGCGCACGTCGGCGATCTTGGCGACGCTCTCCGGCGGCAGGCCGTATTGCGCGCCCTCATTGGCCAGCGCTTCGTAGGTGACCAGCGTCGGCACCACGTAGACGCCGTGCTCGGCCATCAGCCGCGCGGTCGGCAGGTCGACGAGGTTGCCATGCTCGATGGTGCGCACGCCGCAGCGCACCGCGCGCGCAATCGCTTCCGCCGTGTAGGCATGCGCCAGCACATAGGTGCCGCGTCCCCTCGCCTCGGCGACGATGGCGCGGACTTCGTCCTCGGAATAGCCGAACGCGCCGACCGGATCGGTCGGCGAGGCGACGCCGCCGGAGGCCATGATCTTGATCTGGTCGGCGCCCATCTGCAGCTCCTCGCGCACCGCCTTGCGCACGCCGTCGACGCCGTCGGCCACGCGCGCCAGCGCACCGACCCGGACGCAGCACGGGCATGGCGCGTTGTCGGAGAGAAAATCGGTGCGCGCCCGCATGTCGCCATGGCCGCCGGTCTGGCTCAGCGCGCGGCCGGACACGAACAGCCGCGGACCATCGGTGAGGCCGGTGTCGATCGCCTGCTTGAGCGCGTAGCCGGCGCCGCCGGCGTCACGCACCGTGGTGAAGCCCCGCCGCAGCATGCCGCGGAGCAGAATCGCCGAGCGTAGCGTCACCAGCACGTTCGGCATCTGCACCTGCTGCGCGAGATTGAGCTCGACGGCGATGGCATGCACATGCAGGTCGATCAGGCCGGGCATCAAGGTGCGGCCCTTCAGGTCGATCCTCCGGTCCACGCTCGTCGGCAGCGGCTTGTCCGAGACCTCCTTGATCAGGCTGTCCTCGACCAACACATGCATGCCCTCGCTCAATTCGGGCTGCAGCGGATCGAGCAGAGAGGCGTTCTCGAACAGGATGGTCGGCATCATCATTTCCTTAGCGCAGGACCGGAGGTCCATTAGACGGGCGATCAGTCCGGGCCACGATGCCCCGCGCCGGCGGCGCGGCGCAAGGCTCCCTCCTGCATGGGTGTCATCATGTGCGCTGAGATCACCGGCCCGTCAGAACCGTGCGGCGATCTCCACGAGCTGCCGGTGCGCCCTGTCCCGCGCCGCGCTCGTGTGCCCGGCCGGTCCGCTGGTCGGGCCGATCGCAACGAACCTGACGTCGCGGAGCCCCATGAAGCGCAGCGCCTCGCGCAGATAGGGCGTCGCCAGATCGGTCCGGCTGCGGCTCATGCCGGTCGTGAAATCACCGCCGCTCGCCAGGATCACCAGTGTCGGGCGGTCCTTCAACAATGGGAGATAGCCGATGACAGGATCGAAGCGGAAGGTGAGGCCCGGCTGGTTGATGATGTCGAGCCAATGCTTGAGCTTGTAAGGGATGCCGAAATTCCACATCGGCGTCGAGATCATCACGCGCTCGGCGAGATCGAGCCGCACCGCCATGCGCTCGGCGGCCGCGAACGCGGCGCGCTGGCCGTCGGTGAAGGCGCGGCCGCCCATGCGGGCGTATTTCGCCTGCAGGATCTCGCCGTCGAACTCCGGCAGCGACTCGCGCCACAGATTCATCTCGTCGATCTCCCAGCCCGGCCGTACCTGCCTGAAGCGGTTGAGAAAGGTGCTCGCAGCGGCGCTGGACTCGGAGTCCGCGCGCGGCGAGGCGACGAGATGAAACAGCTTGGGCATCCCCTACCCCAGCGCCTTGATCACGGCATCGGCCCTGGTCACGACGGAGACGTTCTGCAGGGCGAAGTTGATCGCCGCATGGTGCCAGTCGGCGTTCATGGTCGAGCAGCAATCCTCCGGCACCACCATGAAGTAGCCCTTGTCGGCACCGGTGCGCGCGGTGTGCTCGACCGACATGTTGGTCCATGCCCCGGTGTTGATGATGACGTCGCGCCCGGTGGCCTTGAGGATGGTCTCGAGCCGCGTGCCTTCCCAGGCGCTCATCCGCATCTTCTCGACCACGAAGTCGCCGCTGCGCGGCTCGAGCCCGGCGACCGGCGCCGCTCCCCAGCTGCCGCGCACCATGGCCTTGCTGTCGACCAACCCTTCGAACAGCGGCGCGTTCAAGGTCACGCCGGGCGCGCCGGGCTCGACGACGAACCAGACGTGGATGATGACGACGCCGCGCGCACGCGCGACCTCGGCGAGCCGGCGGACGTTGTCGACGACGCGCTGCTGCTTGGCATGCCCAGGCGCGCCGGAGTCGGAGAAGGCGCCACCGTCCATGATGACGTCGTTCTGCAGGTCCTGGATGATCATCGCACAGCGGCGCGGATCGAGCTGCATGTCGCCAGATGCCAGCTGCGGCGCCGCTGGCGCTGATATCGCGCTGGACATCGCCGGGTCTGCCGTTGACGCCCCGCGACTTCGCGCGCTCATATACGGCTCGTGGCGCGGACCGAGCTTGGTCGCGATCGCATAGACCGAATGGGTGGCGGTGAGATAGAGCGTGCGAAACTCAGGCCCGCCCCAGGAGAGATTCGCGACCAGCTCCGGCACGCGCACCTTGCCGAGCAGTTCGCCGGTGGGGGCATAGACCCAGACGCCGCCGGGTGCGGTGACCCAGATATTGCCGCGCTGATCGCATTTCATGCCGTCGGGCACGCCCGGCTCGAGCTCGGAACGGATGCCGCTGGCGAAGACGCGGCCGCTGGACAGCGCGCCATCGCTGCCGACGTCGAAGACGCGGATCAGCGCCTGCACGGTGTCGTTGACATAGAGCAGCGTCTCGTCGGGCGAGAAGCACAGCCCGTTGGGCTGGTCGAACAGATGGCGGTCGACCAGCAACCGCGGTGCGCCGCCGCCCGGCGGCACGCGGTAGACGCCCTGGAAGCCGAGTTGGCGCGGCCGCTCGACGCCATAGACCGGCATGCGGCCATACCAGGGATCAGAAAAATAGATCGCGCCGCTGGAATGGACGCAGACATCGTTGGGACTGTTCAGCTCCTGGTTCTCAAAATGCGAGGCCAGGATCTCCCTGCGGCCGTCGGGACGCTCGCGCACCAGCGACGACGTCGCATGCTCGCAGACGATCAAATTGAGCTCGGCATCGTAGGTCATGCCGTTGCACTTGTTCGACGGCCGCCGCATCTCGACCACGCCGCGCTTCGCATCCCAGCGGCGGCGGACATCGGCCGGCATGTCGGAGAACAGCAGGAACTGCTCGACCGGATGCCAGATCGGCCCCTCCGTGAACTCGAAGCCGGTCGCAACCTGCGCGACAGGTGCGTAGGGGTCGATCAGGCTCTCGAATTCAGGGCGCAAGGTGACGTGGGTCATGACTGCTCCTGCTGCTCGGGCCGATCACGCCGGAAACCAGTGCCGCTGCGGCAGCGACTGCACCACCGGGCCCGGCACCTGGTCATGCAGCCGCCCCGTCACCACGCCGCCCTCGATCTTGGCGGGGCGGTCGTGAACCGGCAGCAGGTAGCGTGAGCTCGACAGCAGCTTCTTGATCGCCGCCTTCTCGGCGCGCTTCGACGTGCCGTGATTGCCGGTCGTGCGCGGCTCGGCGTCCTGGATCTCGTTGAACGGCGTCACGATCTGGTCGTTGAAATCGTAGATCACGTCGCCACAGATGGTGGCGATGCCGTCGGCTGTGTGGACATGGATGTTCATGGAGCCCTCGGTATGGGCGTTGGCGGCATCGCAATAGACGCCCGGCATCAGCTCGATCGGCCCGGTCAGCTCGAGATCGAGGAAGCGCAGCGCGCTCTTGGTGTGCAGGCGGTCGATCAAATGCTTGATGTCGGGCGCCGGATATTGCGGATGCATCAGGCCCGACACCGAGTATTCCAGCTCGCGGCGGTTCAGCACGACCGTGGTGTTCATCGGAAACAGATCGTCCTTGCCGGCATGATCGATGTGCAGATGGGTGTGGCACACATAGCGGACGTCGCCCATGCGCACGCCGTGGCGCGCCAGCTGGTTCTCGATCATGTTCTCGTGGTACTGCAGCCCGCGCATGCCCAGCGTCTCCATGATCTGGTTGGAGCGATAGCCGGTGTCGACCACGACCGGGTACGGCCCGCCGAGGATCAGGAAGCCGAGCGTCAGCACCCGGCGGGTGCGGCCGCAGTCGCGGCCGAGCACGAGGAAGCTCGATTCCAATTCGATATCACCATAGTCGAGAACCTTGATTTCCAGCGCCATGAGCGTTCCCTGTTGCTTTTGTTGTCGTTGCGCGCAGCATCATCCGAGCCGATAGACCCGCCGCGCGGTCTCTCCCATCACCTGCGCACGCGCGCGCGCATCGAGGCCCTCGATCGCGCCCTCATAGGCTGCGACGAGCACGCAGTAATCAGTCCACAGCTTCTCGATCGGAAAGTTCGAGCCGAACAGGCAACGTTCAGGGCCAAACAGCTCGATCGTCTCGCGCACGACGTCGGCGACATGCGCGGGATCGTTGCGACGGATGAAGGTGCCGAGGCCCGAGAGCTTGCTGACGACATTGTCGCAGGCCGCGAGCCGCTGCATGCCCTTGTGCCATTGCTCGCGCCCTGCGGGCGACAGATCCTCCAGCATCCCGGCATGCTGCAGGATGAAGGTCACGGACGGACAGCTCTCGGCGAGTGCCGCCGCGCCCGCCATCTGGCCGGCGAACACCTGCAGATCGAACGACCAGCCGTAGTCGGCGAGCCGGGCGACATTGGCGCGGATATTGGGATCGCTGCAGAGATCGGGCTGCGCAGCAAAGCGATACAGAGGGTTCTCATGCCAGTGCAGCTGCATGCGGACGCCGCGCACCAGCGGATAGCGCGCGAGCCGGTCGAACTGCGGGCGCGCATCGGCAACGGCGACGTCAGCATAGGCCACGATCGCGTGCGGAAAGCCGTGCTGCTCGGCAGTCCGCTGCACCCAGGCCGCCTCGTCCTCGAAGCCGTCCTTGGCCCAGTTGGTCTGGACATAGACCGACTGCGTGACGCCATTGCCGGCGATGTCGTCGAGATATTCCGCAATGGGATAATCGCGGCGGATCGGCTCATAGGGGCCAAAAATCCGCGGCTGCATCGGCCCGACCAGCCAGGGCAGATCCGCCTGCCGCCAGATGTGATGATGCGCATCGACATATCCGTTCATGCCGCCCTCCTCTGCGCCAGCGACAGCACATGCGCGACGATGGCCTCGTCCGAGCCGCCGGCAACGATGTCATCCACGAACGGCGCGATCGCCTGCAACGCCTCGGTCTGCGGCTTGAAGCCCGGCCCGGTCGCCAGCGGCGTCAGCCAGCTCAGGCGCCAGGCGCGCAGCGACAGTTTTCGCACGGCGTCGCGGAGCGCCTGATGATCACCGCGCTCCAGCCCGTCCGAGATCACCAGCACCGCCGCGCCGCGCGCATAGGTCGAGAAGCGCGGCACGGCCAGGAACGCCTGCAGCGCCTCGCCGATCCGGGTGCCGCCGTCCCAGTCGCTGACGAGATGCGAGGCGGCGAGCAGCGCCTGCTCACGCCGCTTCAGCCGCAACGGTCGCGTCACGCGCGTCAGCCGCGTGCCCAGGGTGAAAACCTCGGCCTGAGGCACCGCCTGCACCAGCACATGCGCCAGCCGCATGTTGTCCTCGGTGCGCGCCTTCATCGATCCGGAGACGTCGATCAGCAGCAGCAGCCGGCGCAACCGCGGCCGGCGTCTCAGCCGCCGCAGCGACAGCACCTCGCCGTCGCGCCGCACGCTCTCGCGCATCGTTCGGCGCAGGTCGACGAAGCTGCCGCGCCGCGCGCGCATGCGCCGGTGGCCGCGCCGCTTCGGCAGCTTCGCGCGCGCCTGCCGGGCGAGACGCTGCAGCGCATTGCCGCCGGTCGTGGCGGCGAGGCGGCGCGCGACCAGCGCCTCGGCGCGTGTCGCCGCCAGACCGGACTCGTTCTGCTCCTGGGCGAGGTCGGGATCGACGGCGCCGTCGCCTTCCTCCTGCAGCCGGACGACGTCGTCCTGCTGGTCGGTCTCGCTGAGAGCCGTTGCGTCAGTCACGCCGAAATGGATATCGAACAGCAGATTGTAGGTCGCGAGCCGCTCGGGCGGCGGCGCCAGCGTTGCCGCGCCGGCGCGGCGGATGTCGTCGAGGCTGCGCGGCCCCAGCAGTTCGATGGCGGCCAGAAATGACGTGGTCTGCTCCGGCGCCACGGCAAAACCGTTCCGGCGCAGCAATGCAGCGAAAGTGACGAAGATTTCGGCCGGCTGCGGCAGACGCGGTTCGCTCATGTCATCGCCTCCGCCAGGAGCGCATCGAGCCGGGGCGCGATGAAGGACAGATCCTCCTCGTCCTTCAGCGCGACGCCGATCGAACGCTTTAAGGCATCGGGCCAGCGCGCGCCGGTCTGGTTCAGCAGCGTCGCAGCCTCCGCCCAGTCGACCGCCTCGGCAATGCCCGGAGCCTTGCTCAGCGGCTCGCGCCGCAGCTTGGCCACCGCCTGAACCACGGCCCGTGCCGTGCCCTCAGCCACGCTGGAAGCGCGCATCATCACGATCCGCGCCTCGCGCGCCGCGTCGGGATAGTCGATCCAATGATAGACGCAGCGGCGGCGCAGCGCTTCATGCAGCTCGCGGGTCCGGTTCGAGGTCAGCACCACGATCGGCCGCTCGGCGGCGCGCACCGTGCCGCGCTCAGGAATCGAGATCTGGAAATCGGAGAGGAATTCGAGCAGGAAGGCCTCGAACTCCTGGTCGGCGCGATCGATCTCGTCGATCAGCAGCACGGTGGCGTCTGGCGCGCGCAGGCAGGCCAGCATCGGCCGCTCGATCAGGAAACTCTCGCCATAGATGTCGATGCTCTCTTCACCAGCCTGCCGGATCGCCAGCATCTGGCGCGGATAGTTCCACTCGTAGAGCGCGGCGGCTGCGTCGATGCCTTCATAGCATTGCAGCCGGATCAGCTTGCGGCCGAGCACCGCGGCAATCGCCTTGGCCGCCTCGGTCTTGCCAACGCCGGGCGCGCCCTCCAGCAGCAACGGCTTGCCTAGCGCGAGCGCCAGATAGGCTGCGGTCGAGAGCCCGTCATCGGCGAGGTAGTAGGCCGCACGCAGCGCCTTCTCCAGCGCCTGCGGCGAGTCGATGCCGACGATGTTGCTGCGGACCACCATGCGCCGTCACCGCCGCGTCTGCGGCCGGGCGCCGCCCTGCGCCTTGATCGCGCGCAGCACCTTCTCCGGCGTGATCGGCAACTCGTCGATGCGCACGCCGACGGCATTGAAGATCGCGTTCGCGATCGCCGGCAGCACCGGATTGGCGCACATCTCGCCGGGGCCCTTGCCACCGAACGGACCATCCGGCGCCGGCCGCTCCAGCACGGCGATGTCGTGCGGGCAGATGTCGCCGGGACCCGGCATCAGATATTCGACGAAGTCGCGCGGGCCCTGCTTCGGATCGGGATAATACGGCTCGGTCGTCTCATAGAGCGCGTGGCTCATGCCCATCCAGGCGCCGCCGACCAGCTGCTGCTCGACCAGCCGCGGATTGAGCGCGCGCCCGAGCTCATAGGCAGAGTCCATCCTGACGACGCCGACCTCGCCGGTCTCGTCATCGACCTCGACCTCCGCGACGAGACAGGCATGCGCGTAGCAGGTCGCCGGCGACATCTCGCCGGTCTCCGGATCAACGTCCGACAGCGGCACCAGGAAGATGCCCCGCCCGGAGATCGTCTTGCCCTGGCGGAACTGCGCGGCGATGGCGACGTCCTTGACCGAGATCGAACGATGCGGCGCGCCCTTGACGTGGATGTTGCCGCGGCCGTCGGTCTCGAGATCCCCAGCGTTGACTTCCAGCTCCTCGGCTGCCGCCTCCATCATGACGCCGCGCGCCTCCTTGGCCGCCGCCATCACGGCATTGCCGACGCGATGGGTGCCGCGCGAGGCGAACGAGCCCATGCAATGCGGCCCGGTGTCGGAATCTGCGGTGTCGACATAGACGTCCTCGACGGGCACGCCGAGCGTCTCGGCGCAGATCTGCCGCGTCACCGACTTCATGCCCTGCCCGAGATCGATCGACGATAGCGCCACGGTGAACTTGCCGCTGGGATTGGAATGCACCAGCGCCTGGCTCGGATCGCCGCCGAGATTCATGCCGATCGGATAATTGATGGCCGCCATGCCGCGGCCGCGGTGCCTGGTCATGTCAGCGCCTCCTGGTTCCGAACACCGACGAGAACCGCGTCGCACCGTGCCCCGACGAAGGCGCCGGGCTCGTGGGCGGGGGTGGTGACGGTTCGGGCTGTGGCGATGCCGAGAGCCCGCGATCGTAGCTGGTGCGCTGCTGCGCCGGCGCGGAACGCGGCTGTAGTGGCTCGCGCGGCGTCGACGGCACCGATGCCCGCGCGCCACCGCCATCCCGACGCGAGGACATCCGGCGAAACTCCTCGCGGATCGGCCATTTGGCCTTCTCGGCCGCAACCTGCACGCATTCGATCAGCGCGGTGTTCTTGGCCTCGCGCCGGTGCGCCTTCATGTCGCCGTCGCGATAGGCATTCAGGATCCGGAACTCCATGGGGTCCATGCCGATGAGATGCGCGAGCTTGTCCATCTGGCATTCGAGCGCGAAGTCCATGCCGGTGATGCCGAAGCCGCGCATCGCGGTGGCCGGCGTGCGATTGGTGTAGACGCAATAGACATCGCCAGAGACGTTCGGGATCGTATAGGGACCCGGCAGGTGTGCGGCACATTTGACGACCGCGTAGCTCGACAGCCGGGTATAGGCGCCGGAGTCGAAATAGGCTCGGATCTGGCGCGCGACGATGCGGCCGTCGCGCATCACGCCGTCCTTGATATAGATGCGCTCGGCGCCGCGCGGCGGCCCGAACTGCATCTCCTCCTCGCGCCCGAAAACATAGCGCACCGGCCGTCCGGTCAGGATCGCGGCCAGGATGGCGAGCGGCTCGGTCAAGGTGTCGACCTTGCCGCCAAAACCGCCGCCCACGGTGCCGCCGATGAAGTGGAAGGTGTTCGACGGCAGGTCGAGGATCTTGGCGCAGGTGTCGAGCGAAAAGAACAGCGCCTGGGTCGAGGTGTAGACGACGTAGCGGCCATTGGTGTCGGGCGCGGCGATCGCGCCGTTGGTCTCGACCGGCGCATGCTCGATCGGCGACATCTGGTAGCGCTGCTCCAGCACATGATCGGCGCCGGCGAAGCCACGCTCGACATCGCCGAAGCGCAGCTTCTGGTGATCGTAGCGGTCGTGATAGGTGAACGTGTTCTTCGGATAGGTCTCGTTGACGGTCGGCGCGCCCGGCTTCAGCGCCTCCTCGACGTCGAACACCGCCGGCAGCGTCTCGTAGTCGATGCGGACCTTGGCGGCTGCCTCGGCCGCTGCGCGCGGCGTGTCGGCGACGATGGCAACGACCGGCTCGCCGCGATAGCGGACCTTGTCGACGGCGAGCGTCGGCTCGTCGTCCTTGCCGAAATTGATCAGGCTCAACAGCGTATTGAGATTGCATGGCACGTCGCTGCCGCGGATGATCCGCAGCACGCCTTCGCTGCGCTCGGCCTCGCTGGTGTCGATCCGGCGCAGCCGGGCGTGCGGCTGGGTGGACCTGACGACCTTCAGATGTTGCATGCCCTGCAACTTATGGTCGTTGAAATAGGTCGAGGTGCCCGTGACATGGCCCAGCATGTCCTGGCGCTGCGTGCCCTTGCCGACCTCGTTGAGATTGTCGTCGCGCTCGTCGGCGAAGATGTCCTTGCGCAGTTCCAGCATGACGATGTCTCCTCAGGCGCTCGCGCGCAACGACGCGGCCGCGGCCAGCACCGCATTGATGATCGGCTCGTAACCCGTGCAGCGGCAGATGTTGCCCGAAATCGCTTCCACCACCTGCTCGCGGCTCGGCTGCGGCGTCCGGTCGAGCAGCGCCTTCGCGGCCATCAGCATGCCCGGCGTGCAATAGCCGCATTGGGCGGCAAAACCCTCGGCGAAGGCGCGCTGCAGCGGATGCAAATTGGGTCCGCTCTTGATGCCGTCGAGCGTCTCGACCGCGCGGCCCTCGACGGCTTCGGCGAGCGTGAGGCAGGCGAGATGCGCGTCGCCATCGATCAGCACGGTGCAGGCGCCGCAGCCGCCCTGCCCGCAGCCGAATTTCGGCGTGACGTCGCCGATCATCTCGCGCAGCACCACCAGGAGATTGGTGCCGCCGTCGACGAACAGCGCGACATCGCGGCCATTGTGACGAAACTGAAGAGGAGTCTTGGCCATGCTCTAGCTCTCCTGTCCCGACAACAGCCGCCGCAGATGCACGCCGACCACCTCGCGGCGATACCACGCGCTCGCCAGCGAAGTGTCGGCGGGGGCCGTTCCCTCGGCTGCCGCAGCAGCAGCGGCACTGATCGCGCTGGCGTCGAGCGGCCGGCCTTCGAGCGCGCGCTCCGCTGCCTTGGCGCGAACAGCGGTCGGCGCCATCGATCCCAGCGCGATCCGCGCACCGGTCACGCGGCCGCCGCTCTGTGGAAGATACGCCGCGAGCGTGATCACCGATCCACCCTTCGGCTTGATGCGCGCGATCTTGCGATAGCGAAACGCATCGGATGACGCCGGCCTGACGCAGGACACCGCGACCACCAGCGCACCGGCCTGGCGGTCGCGCGACTGCAGGAACTCCTCGATCGGCATGTCCCTGACGCCGAAACCGCCCTGCAGCGCAACCATACCGTCGAGTGCCAGCAGCGCCACGGTGAAGTCGCCGAACGGCGCCGGCGCGAACAGGTTGCCGCCGACGGTGCCCATGTTGCGCACCGCGGGGCCGCCGATCGAGCGCGCTGCCGGATGCAGGAAGGCCAACTCACGCTCGGCCAGCACGCGGGCGAAGGTGACGCCGGCGCCGATGCGGATGCGCGCGCCCGCGGCGTCAATGCTCTGCAGCGCACGGTCGGTGACACGGACAACGGTCGCAATCGAGACGTCGCCCTCGTTGAGATCGCGCATGACCAGCGTGCCGCCGCCGAGATAGCGCGCGGCGCGGTCCGAGGACAGCGCGGACGCTGCTTCGCTCAGCGCCTGAAACGTCTTCACCGTAATCGGCATCGATTCACCTCGTCCTCATGCCGCCTGCTTCAGATGCGATCGAATCGCCTCGAAGCCGGCCTGGTAGATGTCTTCCGCGACCATGCGCGTCAGCGCCTCGGCCAGCTCGGGCCTTGTCGTGAACCGACTCTCCCAGTGCCAGAAGGTGCGGTCGCCGTCGGTGACCGGCAGCAGCCGGACATGGGCGACATAATTGAACAGTTGAACCGGCGTATCGAGCAGGCAATAGCTGAAGCTCTGTTCGAGATCGGACAGCGCCAGCAACTGCTCGCGCAGCTCGGAGCCGTCCTGAAGCCGGAAGCGCCTGACGCAGCCGATCTTGTCGGACGCCTGCGCGCGTTCGATCGCCGACGTCGCGACCGCGGGATGCCAGCGGTCATGGCCGTTGAAGTCACGCAGCACCTCCCACACGGCCTCCGTCGGCGCGTCGATGATGGTGCTCTTGACGATATGCGGCACGGCGTCAGCCTCCGAACGCGCGCTTGAGCGCATCGAAGCCGCCCTGGAACACGCCGCCGCCGATCGACGCGACAAGATCAGCCTCGCGCTCCGGCGCGCAGTCGAACTCGGCCGTCCACTCCAGGAACGTCCTGTCGCCGTCCGTGACCGGTGTCAGCCTGAGGGTCGCGACGTAGTTCGACACGCCCATCGGCGATTCCAGGATCGAATAGGTGCAGAACATGTCGTAGTCGGAGAGGCCGAGCAGCTTCTCGCGAATACGGTCGCCGTTGCGTAAGCGGAAGTCCCTGACACAGCCGATCTTGTCGGCAGGCTCGCCGCCCTCGATGCGGCTTTCGGCGATCGCTGGATGCCAGTTCGGCAGGCCGTTGAAGTCGCGCACGCGCGCCCACACCCGATCGTTGCGGGCACTCACTACGGTGGAGACGTAGACCCTCGCCATGACGCCTCACCCTTTCTTGCGCGGGCCGCGATCGGCCGGCGGCTCGGGCGGGCTGGCGTCACCTCCGCCTCCACCAGCGTCCTTGCGGGCCGCGGTGTCCTTGCGGATCCCCTGCATGTCCCGGGCTTCGCGGATCAGGCCGGGCATCTTGGCGAGGCTGCCGCCCTCGACGCCGATGTCGGACAGGAGGGAATCGATGAGCGGCGCCTGGACGCGGTAGCGCAGCGCGGAGTCGATCACCTCGTCGGTCGCGCTGCGGCCGCCATTGCCGCCTCCGCCATTGCCGTTCAGGCCGTCGACCTGGAGAATCCGGATGCCCTCGATCTTCTCCATCGGCTTGACGCTCTCGCGCACGATGCCCTCGATGCGGTCGAGCAGCTTGCGCCGGAACAGCGAGTAGCGCGCCTGGTCGGTCAGGACGTTCTCCGCCTCGTTGAGCAGCTTCTGCGCCTCGGCTTCGACCGCGGCACGGACCCGCTCGGCGCCCGCGGCGATCTTGGTTTCCTCCGCCTGCTTCTCGGCGAGCAGCACCTCGATGGTCTTGCGGCGGCGCGCGATCTCGCTTTCGCGTGCCGTGACCACCTTTTCCGTCGCCTCGGTGGCGCGCGTGCGCGCCTCCTCGGCGGCCACCTTGGCCGCGGATTCCTCCAACGACTTCTGATACAGCGCGATGGCCTTCTCCATCAGCGCGGTCTCGACATCCTTCTCACGGTTGACCTCGAGCTTGCGCAGCTCCCGTTCGCGCCCGATGCGGGCCTCGTCCAGGCCGCGATCGGAGGCGATGCGCGCACGCTCGACTTCCTCGCGGGCGGCGATCTCGGCTTCCTGAAGCGCCTGGACGCGGCCGACCTCGAGCTGCTCGATGGAGCGGCGGCGTTCCAGCCTCGCCGCTTCCAGCGCCTGCTCGCGCGACACATCCGCCGTCTCGACCTGACGGCGCGCCAGGATCTCGGCTTCCTTGACCTGCCGGTCGGCATCGATGCGCTCGGAACGCTTGGCGGCGAGCTCGATCACCCTGACTTCGTCGGCGAGTTCGACGGCCTTCTTCTGGTCGATGTTGAGCACCTCGCGCGTCCGCGACGAGGCGATGCGCTCGGCCTCCAGCGCCAGATCGACCTCGATGCGCCGCCGCTCGACGGCCTCTCGCCGTTTGAGGTCGGCGGCCTCGACGGCCTCCGTGCGCGCGATCTCCAGGCTGCGCGTCTCCTTCTCGGAGCGAATCCGCTTCTCGGCGACGGCCTGCTCCTGCGCGATGCGGGCCGCTTCGATCGCCTCGCGCGAGGCGATGTCGGCCTCCTCGATCGTCCTGATGCGCGCGATCTCCAGCGCGCGGACGCGCTCCTCCTGCGCGATGCGGCTCGCCTCCGTGGCCTCGCGCGCGGCGATGCCGGCGATCTCGATGCCCTGATTGCGCTCGATCTCCAGCTTGCGCGTCGCATGCTCGGCCGCGATGCGCTCAGCCGACAGCGTCTGCTCGCGCGCGATGCGGGCGGCTTCGACCGCCTTCTGCGCCGCGATCTCGGCCTCCTGGATGCTGCGCACCTGGGCGATCTCGGAGGCGCGCGTGCGCTCGTCGGAGCTGATGCGCTCCAGATTGACGATCATGGTCTGCGCAATCCGGGCCTTCTCGGTCGCTTCGCGCGCCGCAATCTCGGCCTGCTCGATCGCGCGGGTGCGCTCGATCTCGCGGCGCCGCGTCTCCTCGTCATTGGCGATGCGCGCATCGGAGATCGCGCGATCCTGCTGAATCCTGGCCTTCTCGACCGCCTCGCGCGCCGTAATCTCGGCTTCCTCGATGGTCCTGGTCCGCTCGATGTCGCGCTGGCGCACCTCGCGTTCGGACTCGATGCGTGCGGCGTCGATCGCACGCTGGTTGGCGATCCGCGCCTTCTCGATGTCCTCGCGCGCCAGAAGCTCGCGCTCCTCGACCGCCCGGGTGCGCTCGATCTCGCGCTGCCGCGTGTCGCGCTCGGCCGCGATCCGCGCCTCGGCAATCGTCAGCTCGTTGGCGATGCGCGCCTTCTCGATCGCCTCTCGCGCGGAAATCTGCGCCTGCTCGGCCTCGGTCTCGCGCAGCGCCCGCTCGCGCGCCACCTCCGTCCGTTGCAGCGCGCGGCGCATCTCGATGTCGCGTTCCTGATCCAGCCTCGCGGTTTCGCTCTCGCGCTCGATGTCCAGTGCCTCGCGCTCCGCTTCGAGATTGCGGGTCCGGATCTTGATCATCGAGTCCTGCTCGATGTCGTTGCGCAGCTTGCGCCGGCTCTCGATGTCCTCCATCAGCCGGGTCAGACCTTCGGCGTCGAAACGGTTCGACGGGTTGAAGAATTCGAGATCGGTCTGGTCCAGATCGGTGATCGCGACCGATTCGAGCTCGAGCCCGTTCTGCGCCAGCGCCTCGGCCGCCGCCGCCTTGACGCGGCCGACATAGTCGCCGCGCTGCTCGTGCATCTGCTCCATGGTCATCTCCGCCGCAACCGCGCGCACCGCGGAGATGAACTTGCCGGACAGCAACGCGTGTAGTTTTTCCGGCTCCAGGGTGCGACGGCCCAGCGTTGCGGCCGCGATCGACACGGCCTCACGGGTCGGTTGGACGCGCACGTAGAAGTCGGCCTCGACGTCGACCCGCATACGGTCGCGCGTGATCACCGCGTCCTGCCGCGCGCGCGTGATACCCATCGGCAGCACGTTCATGTTGACCGGCGTATAATCGTGGATGAACGGCAGCACGAACGCGCCGCCGTTGATCACGACGCGCTCGCCCATGAATCCGGTGCGGACGAACGACACCTCCTTCGAGGAGCGATGATACAGCCAGTTGACGATATAGACGGCGACCACGATGACGATGATCGCGACGATCAGCCAAAGGATCAGCTCACCAACCAGAACCCCGGACATCTCATTCCTCCCTCAGTCTCATGTCCGACGAACGTAGCGCCATGCGCCGTTGCTGCCGGATCTCGTGTTGTCGCCTCAGACGCGGCGCGGCCGCGCGCTGATCGCCTTGAAATGTCGCACCTGCTCCGTCAGCGCGCGTTCCACCGGCAGCCGCTCCATCGAGGAGGCGCCATAGAAGCCGTGACAGTTCTTCGTGTGCTTCATGATGAAATCGGCATCGGCGGGCTCGGCAATCGGGCCGCCATGCGCCAGCACCAGGATCTCGGGATTGACGCTGAGTGCAGCCGAGGCCCAGCTGTCGATCAGGCCAGGACAATCCTCCAGCTTCGGCGCGGTCTGCGCGCCGATCGAGCCGCCGGTGGTCAGGCCGAGATGACAGACGATGATGTCGGCGCCCGCGATCGCCATGCCTGTCGCCTGCGCCTCGTTGAAGACGTAGGGCGTCGTCAGCAGGTCCTTGTCGTGCGCACGCCCGATCATGTCGATCTCCAGCGCATAGGAGATCCCCGTCTCCTCGAGATTGGCGCGGAAGGTGCCGTCGATCAGGCCGACGGTCGGGAAATTCTGTACGCCGGCGAAGCCGAGCGTCTTCAGCTGATCGAGAAACACGTCCATGTCGCGGAACGGGTCGGTGCCGTTGACGCCCGCGAGCACCGGCGTGCTCTTCACCACCGGCAGCACCTCGGCTGCCATCTCGACCACGATCGCATTGGCATCGCCATAGGGCATCAAGCCGGCCAGCGAGCCGCGGCCGGCCATGCGGTAGCGGCCGGAGTTGTAGATCACGATCAGATCGATACCGCCGGCCTCTTCGCATTTCGCCGACAGCCCGGTGCCGGCGCCGCCACCGATGATCGGCACGCCCCGGCGCACCATGTCGCGAAACTTCTTCAGCAGCGGCGCGCGCTCATATCTGGCCATCCCCTCACCTCGCCTGTCTGCGCCGCGCCGGCAGGCGCCCGAGCATGGGCCTGATGGCGCCGACGATGGCTGCTGCGAACTCATTGTCGTTGATGTGATGCGGAAGGCGGATCAGACGCCGGTTCGATGTCTGCCGCACCGTCTGTTCGAGGCTGCGGAACAGCGCCTCATCCGCGTCGCGATCGAAGAACGGCTGGCCCTGCGCATCGAGCGCCGAGACACCCTTCTCCGGCAGGAAGAACCTGACCGGCCCGTCCATGCGATTGAGCCGTTCGCCGATCCAGCGCCCCATCTGCGCATTCTCCGCCGCCGTCGTCCGCATCAAGGTGACCTGAGGGTTGTGGACCTGAAACTTGCGGCCGCGATAGCGCTCGGGAAGCGTGTCCGGCGCGCCGAAATTCACCATGTCGAGTGCGCCGACCGAGCCGACATAGGGCACGCGCGTGCGGATGATGGCGCCGAAGCGGTCGTCGGTGGCCGGAAACACGCCGCCCATCAGGAGATCGCAGACCTCCGTGGTGGTGAGGTCGATGACGCCGGCCAGCAGGCCGGAATCGACCAGCTTCTCCATCGAGCGGCCACCGACGCCGGTGGCGTGGAAGACGAGGCACTCAGTGTCGTCGCGCAGCTCGGTCGTGATCTTCTGCACCGCCGGCGTGGTCACGCCGAACATCGTGATACCGATGGCAGGCCGCTGCGGTCCCGCCGGACGCTTCTCACTCTGCGCTTGTTGCTGCCGCGCCGTCACCATGCCGGCAAGCGCATGCGCGCCGTTGCTCAGCACCATCAGCGAAATCGAGTTCAGCCCCTGGACGTCCGTGACCGAGTACATCATCGTGATGTCCGCCGGTCCGACATAGGCCCCGACCTCCCCCGACGCCACCGACGAGATGATCAGCTTGGGCACGCCGACGGACAGCTCGCGCATGCCCGGCGCAACGAGCGACGTCCCTCCCGAGCCGCCGGCCGAGATGACGCCAGCCACGTTGTCCTGACGCCGCAGCCAACGCGCAAACGCCTCCGCCATCGCCGTGACGGACGCGCCGCGATCAGCACTGAACACGGCCGAGCCGCCGCGGGGATGATTGAGCGCGATCTCCTGGGCCGAGACGTCGCAGCTGGTGTGCCGGCCGCTGGTGGAGACATCGACCAGCCGTGTGCGCAGCCCGTGGCCTGCAACGATGTCGCGGATGAAGCGCAGTTCCTCGCCCTTGGTGTCGAGCGTGCCGACGACGATCACTGCCGGCGGCCCTGATGCGATCGCCGGTGCGCGCTCGCGGCTCTGGCGTGCGGTCTCGTCGAGCCTGGTGATGCTGGTCGAAAGCGTGCGCGCCTTGGCCTCGATCTGCGCGATCGGGACCGGCTGCGACCAGCGGGTCGGCAGCGCTGGATTGGAAACATAGACCTTGACCGGTGCGGTCTTCGGCGTCGCCGGCGCAACCGGCCGCGCGGCAGGTTCTTGACCGGCCTGCTCCGTCCCGAGATCCGTGTCGTCGCCGGCATGCTGGCCGACGCCGAGCAGGCGCTGCTGCAATTCGCGGTCGGCGGCGAGCCGCGCGGAGTCGATGATGCGGTTGATCCGGCCATTGACCATGATCGCGACGCGGGGAGAGATCGCCGTGGCGACACCGATGTTCTGCTCGATCACCAGCACCGCCATGTCGCCGTCCTGGCCGAGCCGGATCAGCATCTCCTCGACCTGCGCGACGATGACCGGCGCCAGCCCCTCGGTCGGCTCGTCCATGATGAGGAGCTGCGGGTTGGTCAGCAGCGCGCGCGAGATCGCCAGCATCTGCTGCTCGCCGCCGGACAATTGGCCGCCACCATTGTTGCGGCGCTCGGCGAGCCGCGGAAACGTCTCGTAGACGCGTTCGACGGTCCAGGCGCCGCGGCGCAGGCCGGCGGCGAGCCGAAGATGCTCATCGACACTGAGCGAGCGCCACAAACGCCGCCCCTGCGGCACGTAGCCGACGCCGAGCCGCGCGATCCGCGCCGGATTGAGCCCGGTGATATCCTCGCCACGCAGCCGCACCTTTCCGCCCGTCGGCCGCAGCAGGCCCATGATGGCCTTGCACAGCGTCGTCTTGCCCATGCCGTTGCGGCCGACCAGCGAGAACACGCCAGAGTCGAGCCGAAGGTCGACACCCTGCAGCGCATGCGAATGGCCGTAATAGACGTCGAGACCGCGAACCTCGAGCGCGGGCGCAGCCCGACGGACATCATTCATGGCCGCCTCCGAGATACAGTTCCTGCACCTCCGGATCGGACTCGATCTCCTGCGGCGCGCCCTCCTTGAAGATGCGGCCGTTGTGCATCATCGTCACGCTCTCGACGACGCGCAGCGCCACGTCCATGTCGTGCTCGATGATGATGTAGCCGATATGCGGCGGCAGCGCCGTGAGGATCTCCACCAGCTCGCGCCGCTCGGTCGGCGACAGACCGGCGGCCGGCTCGTCGAACAGGATAAAGCGCGGCGCACCGGCCAGCGCCAGCGCGATCTCCAGCTGGCGCTGCTGGCCGTGGGCGAGCTCCGACACCAGTTGATCGCGCACGGATGTCAGATGCACGGCTTCGATCAGGCGTTCGGTCGCCTGCATCAGCGCATCGTTGACACCAGGACGCAGCATCGAGAAGCGCGCCCGCGAGACACCGCGGCAGGCCAGATAGACATTGTCGCGCACGGTCAGGCCGAGGAACAGCGCCGAGATCTGGTAGGTCCGGCGCAGCCCGCGGCGGATGCGCTCGTGCGGCGGAAACGCGGTGATGTCCTCGCCGAAGAAGCGGATCGTGCCCGACGTCGGCAGGAAGTCGCCGGTGACGCAGTTGAACAGCGTCGTCTTGCCGGCGCCGTTCGAGCCCAGCACCGCGCGCCGCTCGCCCGGCCGCACCGTGATGGTGATGTCGGTCAGCGCCGCCAGCGCGCCGAACATGCGCGTGACACCGCGCAATTCGAGAGCTGCGGTCGAGCCGAGCGCCGAGAGCCGGTCCGCGACCCTATCCATGGCCGTGCCCTCCCGGACGCGACGACGTCTCCGCACCTCGGCCGCGCTTGCGCCAGCGCTCATACAGGCCGATGACGCCGTCGGACGACCAGAACACGATGGCGAGGAAGCCGAGCCCGATCAGCAGCCGGAAGCGATTGCCGTCGAGCCCGACCTTGACCAGGAAGTCGAGCGCGAAGGTACGCAGGATGACGAAGATGAACGCTCCGATATACGGCCCGACCGGACGAGTGATGCCGCCGACCACGGCGACGATCAGAATGTCGATGCAACGCTCGACGGCGACCGAACCCGGCGAGATCTGCCGGTAGTTCCAGACCTGCAGCACGCCGCCCATCCCCGCGATCAACGCGGCGAAGGCATAGGCTGCGATGCGATGGGCATTGACGTTGAAGCCGAGCGCCGCCATGCGCCGCGGATTGTCGCGCACGCCCTGCAACGCGAGGCCGAACGGCGCACGCGACAGATACAGCACGGCGAAATAGCACAGCGCCGCCACTGCCAGTGTCAGGTAATAGAACGCGATGTCCATGCGCCAATCGACGCCGAGAAAGTGCGGCGTTGCGATCGTGTTGATGCCGGTATGGCCGTTGAAGATCGCCCAGTTCTGGTTGGTGAAATAATAGAATGCCGCGCCGATCGCGAGCGTGATCATGATGGTGTAGATGCCCTCGGTGCGCACCGCGAGCGCGCCGCCGAGCGTGCCGAACAGCACGGCGAGCACCAGCGCCATCGGCGTCGCCAGCCACCACGGCCAGCCCAGGCTGATATTGGCGTTGCCGCTGACGCCGAACACCGCGACCATGTAGCCGGCAAAGCCGGCGATGGTCAGCTGCATCAGGCTGACCGTGCCGCCATAGCCGGCGAGGAACATCAGGCTCAGCGCAATGGTGCCGAGGATCAGGGTGGTGCCGAAGATCTCGATCAAGAAGAAGCCGTTGGCGATCACGGGCATGATCAGCAGCAGCGCTGCCGCCGCCCAGGCCCAGGGCTGCTCGGTCACCGACCACGCCGCCGGCTGCGCTCTGGCGCTTCCCGCCAGCATGCTCTCCCGCGTCTGCGCCTCCTGGATCAGCGCCATCTCATCGCCTCGCCAGCAGGCCCTGGGGCCGCAGCGCCAGCACCAGCACCATGATCAGGAAGGTCACCACGATCGCATAGGTCGGGATGTAGACCGAGCCGAGCTGCTCGGCGAGGCCGATGATGAGCGCACCGAGGGCCGCGCCCGGAATCGATCCCATCCCGCCGACGATGACGACCACCAGCGACGCCAGCAGGAACCGCGTGTCCTCGCCGGGCGAGAGCGACTGGAAGGTTCCGCCGACCACGCCGGCAACGCCGGCAAGTCCCGCGCCGAGCGCGAACACCAGCACGAACACGAGCTGGATCTGGACGCCCGTCGCCGCGAGGATCTCGCGATCGTCGACGCCGGCGCGGACGATCATGCCGACCCGGGTGCGGTTCAGCGCGAGCCACATCAGGACCCCAATCACCACCGAACCGCAGAAGATCACCAGCCGCACCAGCGGATATTGCAGGAACATCGCTTCGCCCGACGATTTCACCGCGGTCATCAGCGGCAGCTGGATCGGCCCGATCAGCCAGGCCGGCGTCTGGATCTGATAGAAGTCGCCGCCGAACGCCCACAGCATCAGATCGGCAAACACGATCGAGAGCCCGATCGTCACCATGGTCTGCCGCAAATCCTGGCCCTCCATGCGGCGAAACACCAGCAGCTGAAGCACGATGCCGAGAGCGGCGACGACGATGAAGGCGGCGATGAAGGCAAGGATCCAGGAGCCGGTCGCAGACGAAATGCCGTAGCCGACATAGCCGCCCAACAGATAGAGCGAGCCGTGCGCGAGGTTGACGTTGCGCATCAGGCCGAAGATCAGGGTGAAGCCGCTCGCAACCAGGAAATACAGTCCGCCAAGGGTAATGCCGTTGAAGACGGCGCTCAGGAACACCTTCTTGCGGCCGATCGCCTCTTCCAGCCCCGGCGGCCACACCGCGAAGATCAGCCACGCCAGTAGCGCAACAGCCAGGAGAATGACGAGAGACCAGATCGGGTGGCGCTCGACGAAGCGGCTCATCGTCGCGCCCTCACGGCGAGAAGGACCGCTCCGTCATGGCAACGGTGTCGCGCATGCAGCCGACCATCGCCGGGTCTACCGGCCATCGCTCGTCCTCCCTCGTCGGATCCTGTGCCGGATCACGTTCCTGCAACATTAGCGGCCGAGGGGAGCGCGTGTTTGATCGACAGTCTCTTTTCGCGCGATGCGCAGCAGCACGTCAGGCTCGCAGCACTTTTGCAGCGCGGCGATAATCGGTCGGAGCCATGCCGACATTGCCGGCGAAGAAGCGCGTGAAGCCGCTCTGCGACGAGAAGCCGAGATCGAAGCCGATATCCGCGATCGGCGATTCCGTCGCCACCACCGCATCCAGCGCGCGTTCCATCAGCAGCGTATTCAGATAGAGGTTCGGGGTCACACCCGTCTGGCTGCGGAACAAGCGATAGAAATGCGGCCGCGACAGTCCGGATTCGCGAGCGATATCGTCGAGCTCGATCTCGGCGCACGGGCTGTCCGACATCAGCTTGATGCACTTGCGAACACGGAAGTCCGTCACCTCGGCGCACGGCCGCTCCGGCAGCTCCGATATGCGCCAGCTTTCCTCGTAGCAGCTCTCGATCAGCTGCCGCAGCTCGCCGTCGAGACAGCCGAGCGATGGCGCGCCACACACCAGCGCTGCGGTGCGGCGAATGCAGCGGTCGAGCGCCGCCGTCCGGCGGAAGCAGGTCCGGCCGAACCGCAGGCCCTGCTCGCGCGCGGCCGGCGGCGCGAACCACTCGGCATTGACGTAGAGCACGAAGAAGATCGCGCCATTGTCGACGTCGTTCGGCAGGAAATTGTGCGGCTCCCATGGATTGACCGCGACGATGCGGTCTTCGCCGATGACATGGCGCTGGTCGCAGACGTCGATATTGGCTGGCGTTCCGCCGACGTGAAAGATCAGATGACCCTCGCGATGGGCATGCACGTTGAACGGCCGATTGAGCTGATAGACCGTCGCGCGGCCGAAGCGAGCATGGAAGACGGCGAGCGCCCTACTCATCACTTCCCACCCAAATGGCTTCTTGCTTGTTCGTCAGCGTCATTCATTGCTCCGCAGAAAGCAAGAGACGCGACGACGCGGCCCGAACAGGCTCGGGCCGCGTCGCTCATGCCCGGAAAGGTCAGTACTTCTTACATTCGGGCACGGTCCGGCTCGGCAGACCAATCTTGGCGAAGGTGGCCGCGTCATAGCCCAGGGTCTGGTTGACGTCCGGGATCACCTTCACGACCTTGCTGAACAGCGCGCCCTTGCCGTCATCGACGACCTCAGTCACGAAGTTGGTACCGATCGCCTGACGGTTGGCGTCGAGCTTGATCTTGCCGTTGGGCGCGTCGATCTCGATCTTGGCCAGAGCCGCCTTCAGCTTCGACTGGTTGTCCGACAGATCGCCATTCACCTCGCGGAGCGCCAGGATCAGCGCCATGGTCGAGTCGTAGTAGTTCGTGGCGAGCAGCGATGGGCTCGGGAAACGCTTCTCCGGCGGGAAGGAGTCCTGATAGGCCTTGACGAATTTCTGCCAGCGCGGATCGTCCCAGGTATCGGCCTGGCCGGATGCTGCAATCGTCCCGATCAGGGCGTTCTTGGCATTGCCCTTCGACGACAGGATGGTCTGGTCGATCATGATCGACCCGCCCATCAGGTGCGCCTTGCCGCCGGCCTGCTGATACTGATTGAGGAAATTGACGGCGTCGGCGCCGCCGAGGCCGAGATAGATCGCATCGACGTCGTCAGGAAGCGCGGCAATCACCGAGGCGAAATCCTTGGTGCCGAGCGGGACCCATTGCCGGCTGGAGATCTTGCCGCCGAGGCCGCAGAACTCCAGCGCCAGGCCGAACACCTGGGTGTAGATGAAGGAATAGTCCTCGCCGACGGTCGCGATCTTGCGGTAGCCCTTGGTCTCGAAGGCGTATTTGCCGAGGCCGACCTGCCACTGCGCGCCGTCCATGTTGAAGCGGAAGAAGTTCGGCGCAGGATCGACATAGGTCGTCTCCTGTGCACCCGAGGCGGCATTGACGAAGGTCAGTTCGGGATGGGTCTTGGCGAAGTTCTTGACCGCGATGCCTTCGTCGCCGGACAGCGGCGACAACAGAATCTGCACCTTGTCCTGTTCGATCAGCTTGCGCACCGCACGCACCGCGGAATCGGGCGTGGCGTCGGTCGACGCCACGACGAATTCCAGCTCCTTGTCGCCGATCTTCTTGCCGAGCACGTTCAGCGCCGTGACATGGCCGCGCATGCCGTCCTCGCCGAGCACCGTATAGGTCCCTTCGAGCGTCGCGGTGACGCCGACCTTGATCTTCTCCTGGGCAGAGGCCGTGCCTGACAGCAACAGTGCCGTGAGCGCAGCGAACCCCACTCGTCGCATGACCATCGAACTCCTCCCTTTGCAATGGCGAATTGTGCCGGCCAGTCGTTGCTGGCCTTTCGACAATGGACCTGATCAGCACGTGTGCCGCAGCGAGCCACAATCTGAGCGAACGCTATCCGAAGGCGTGGGCTGCGCGTGCGTCGTCCCGCGCCGGACCTTGACGGGCAGTCTCATTTTGCATGATGCGACGCAGCAGGCGCAGGTGCTTCGATGGCTGACATTCTGCCGCGAGGCTGCTGACGTTCTGCAGCGAAGCGCCTCGCGGGAAGACCGCCATCGCGCCGGCGAGAGCTGAGCCATCATAATTGACAGCGCTACCATATCTCAGTAACCCTCGGACCGTCGAGATGGCGAGCCACGGCTCGGACAACCTCCAATCACAAGCGAGGCATCTCGCACATGCGCTGGTCAATGGCGCGACAACAACAGGGGAGGTCACGAATGTCGAAGTCCATGAGGACGCGATGCCTTGCAACTTGCGCATCGCTCGTGCTGCTGTCAGCGTTCGCCAGCAAGGCACTGGCCGAGCCCGAGCTGGCGAAGGGCCCGGCCGCCGAGCCCGAATGCATGGTGCCTTGGACCGCCGATACCAAATTCTTCAAGTTTCCGGCCAAGAAAGGCCCCTACCGCATTGCGCTGGCGAACGGTTACATCGCCAACACCTGGCGCATCCAGATGATCCAGACCGCCAAGGCCTATGCGGCACAGCCGGAGGTCAAGGCGAAGCTGAAGGAGTTCAAGGTCGTCTCGACCGGCGAGGACGTGCCGGCCCAGATCTCGGCGATCAACAACTTCATCGACTCCGGCTATGACGCCATCGTCGTCAACGCGCAGAACCCGACGGCGTTCGGCCCGGTGATCAAGCGCGCCAAGCAGGCCGGCGTCATCCTCGTCGCCTTCGACAACATCCTCGCGACGGAAGATGCCATCAACGTCAATGTCGACCAGAAGGGCCTCGGCGAGCTTTGGGCGCGGTGGCTGGTCAAGAACGTGCCCGATGGAGGCAAGGTGCTGGAAGTGCGCGGCGTCGCCGGCACCTCGGTCGATACCGACCGGCATAACGGACTGCACTCCGTTCTCAACGGCTCCGGCAAGAAGTGGCAGGTCACCGAAGTGGTCGGCAAATGGGACGACGGCGTCGCCCAGAAGGCCACCGCGGATGCGATCGCGACCAACGGCCCGTTCGACGCGATCTCCGGCCAGGGCGGCGACACCGGCATCGTGCAGGCCATGCTCGACGCCAAGCACAAGATGGTGCCGTTCGGCGGCGAGACCGAAAACGGCTTCCGCAAGTTCTGCGCCGCCAAGGCGTCGGAAGGCCTGAAATGCTCCTCGGCCGGCACCGGACCTGCGCAGGTCGCGGTCGCGATCAAGGTCGCCATCGCCGCGCTCGAAGGCAAGGTCGTGCCGCAATCGGTCAAGCTGCCGCTCGCCGTCGTCGAGGATCCCAACTTCAAGAAGGATGAGGACTACTTCCCGGCCCAGTCCGACAACTTCTTCGTCGGCAACTCCTTCCCGACCTGCGGCATCAATTTCACGGCGCAGGAGATCATGGGCCAGTCGAAGGAAAACCAGTAGGCCGGTATCATCGCTGGTCCGCGGGCTTGCTCGCGGCCAGCCCGTCTCTATGGCCTGAACGACTGAGGAAGCGAGCATGATCGCGGCCGAGCCGCTGTTTCGCGCGGAAGGATTGTCCAAGCGCTATGGCGGCGTCGTCGCGCTCGACCGGGCGGACCTCGAGGTTCGCCCGGGACGCATCCACGCCATTCTCGGCGAAAACGGGGCCGGCAAGTCGACGCTGATCAAGCTCATGGTCGGCGTCGTCGCGCCGGACGAAGGCCGCATGACGCTCGGAGGACGCGATGTCGCGTTCAATGGTCCCTCTGCGGCAAACGATGCCGGAATCGTCTGCATCTTTCAGGAGCTGTCGCTGATCCCCGATCTGTCGGTCGCCGACAACATCATGATCAGCCATCCGCCGACCCGGCTCGGCATGATCGATCGGCGCGCCCAGCGCCGCATCGCCGAGGAGGCGCTGCAGCGCGCCGGCGCCGGCGACATCCATCCGCGGGCGCTGGTCAAGGACCTGCCGCTGTCGCGCCGGCAGATGGTCGAGATCGCCAAGGCGCTGTCGCGCCAGCCCAAGATCCTGATCCTCGACGAGGCGACGTCGGCGCTGACGGCCTCCGACGTCACCAAAGTGTTCGAGGTGCTCAAGCGCCTGCGCAGCGAGGGGCTCGCTTTGCTCTACATTTCCCACCGTATGCACGAGATCGCCGAGCTCGCCGATGACTGCAGCGTGTTCCGCAATGGCCGGAGGATCTCGACCTTCGCCGCCGGCACCAAGACGGATGCCGAGGTGATCGAGCTGATGATCGGCCGCGAATACAAGCATGCGTTTCCCGACAAGCCGCCGCTCAAGACCGACGGCCGGCCGCCCGCCCTGCAGTGCAAGAGCCTGGGCTGGGGCGACCGGCTGAAGGACATCTCCTTCTCGCTACATGCCGGCGAGATCATCGGCCTCGGCGGCCTCGACGGCCAGGGCCAGCGCGAGCTGCTGCTGGCGCTGTTCGGCGTGCTCAGCGACATCAGCGGCGACATCCTGATCGACGGCGACAAGGTCAGGATCGACAGCCCCGTCACGGCCAAGTCGGAGCGCATCGGTCTCGCGCTGATTCCGGAGGACCGCAAGACCGAGGGGCTGATGCTGCCGATGTCGGTGCGCGACAACCTGTCGGCGGCTGCCTTCGATCGTTTCGCGCGGTTTGGGATCATCGACCGGCAGCGGCAGTCGGCGCTGATCGACGAGATGATCCGCCTGATCGAGATCAAGACCGCCTCCCCCGATCTCCCCGTCAGCGCGCTGTCGGGCGGCAACCAGCAGAAGGTGGTCATCGCCAAATGGCTGATGAACGAGCCGCGCATCATCCTGCTCAACGACCCGACGCGCGGCATCGACGTCGGCACCAAGCAGGAAATCTACCGGCTGCTGCGCCGGCTCGCCGACCAGGGCGCCGCGATCCTGCTCTATTCGACCGACTATGACGAGCTGATCGGCTGCTGTGACCGTGTCCTGGTCATGTATGACGGCGCCGTCAGGCGCGAGCTTGCGGGCGCCGGGATTACCGAGCGCGCGCTGGTCAGCAGCGCCCTCAACGTCGACGACAGCGCGCGAGCGGAAGCGAGTCTGGCATGACCGAGTGGCGGTACTGGCTCGCCGAACAGCGCGGCACCCTGCTCGCGATCGGCATCTTCGCGGCGATGTTCCTGATCTACGCGACCAACCATCCGGCCGGCTTCAGCGCCAACATGGTGCAGACCGCGTCCAACAAGGCGACGCTCCTGGCCTTCGTCGCCATGGCCCAGGCGATCGTGGTGATCACTGCCGGCATCGACCTCTCCGTCGGCATGATCCTGACGCTCACCAACTGCCTCGCCTCCTGGATCGTCGTCGGCACCGCGACCGAGACCGCGCTCGGCGTCCTCGGCGTGCTCGGCACCGGCCTCATCTGCGGCATGATCAACGGCGCGATCGTGATCTTCGGCCGACTGCAGCCGATCGTGACCACGATCGCCACCGGAGCGATGTATTACGGCATCGCGCTGATGCTCAGGCCCAATCCCGGCGGGTCCGTCAATGAGACTCTCGCCGATGCGCTGACGGGACGCCTGTTCGGCGTGCTGCCGACCAGCCTCGTGGCGCTGGCCGCAGCGGCACTTCTGATCTGGGTGCCCTACAGCCGCTCGGTGATCGGCCGCGCCGCGTTCGCCACCGGCTCGTCCGAGGTCGCGGCCTACATGTCGGGCGCGCCGATCCGCGCCGCCAAGTTCGTGGCCTACACCTTGGCAGGGTTGCTGTCGGCGATCGGCGGCCTGTTTCTCACCTTCTTCTCCTATACCGGCGAGGCGGCCTATGCGAGCGGCAATGCCTACACGCTGTTCTCGATCGCAGCGGTGGTGCTCGGCGGCGTGTCGCTGATGGGTGGACGCGGCAGCGCCATCGGCGCAATCTTCGGCGCGCTTGCGTTCCGGACCATCGGCGACCTCTTGTTCGTGTTCGACTTCGATCCGCTGTGGCAGCCGCTGTTCCAGGGGCTCGTGCTGATGCTCGCGGTCTCGATCGGCGCGTTCGGCCTCATTCGCGTGCGCAATCGCCTGGAGTGGTTCGGATGAGCGAGGCGATGGCCCCCCAATCGGCCCCCCGCGGGATGGCCCTGCTGCGCCGGATCGACCCCGCCGTGGCGGCGTCGTTCGGCTGCATCCTGCTGTTGCTGCTGGTCGGCAGCCTGTATTCGCGCAGCTTCCTGTCGCCGGACTATCTGCTGCAGCAACTGAAGGTCGCGAGCTTTCTCGGCGTGATCGCCACCGGCATGATGCTGGTGATCCTGCTCGGCCAGATCGATCTGTCGGTGCCATGGGTGGTCACGACGGGCGCGATGATGGCCTGTGCCGCGGCCGCGCACGGCGCGACCGGCGCCATCCTTGCGATCCCCTTCGGCATCCTCTGTGGCGCCGCCATCGGCCTTCTCAACGGCATCGGCGTCGCCTACTTGCGCATTCCCTCGATGATTATCACGCTCGCGACCAATGCGGTCGCGCAGGGCCTGATGGTCGCCTACACCGGCGGCTTCTCGCCGCAGGATTCCGCCTCCAAGGCGATGCGCTATCTCGCCACCGGCACCATCATTCCCGGCCTTCCCAACGCCGTGCTGGTCTGGGCGATCATCGGCGCCGTCGCGGTCTGGCTGCTGTCGCGGACGACCTTCGGCCGCGCCATCTACGCCATCGGCAATCGCGAGCGCGCCGCCTATCTCTCCGGCATCGACACGCGGCGCGTCACGATGCTTGCCTTCGCGCTGTCCGGCGCGCTGTCCGCCTTCGGCGGCGTGCTGCTGGCAGGCTACGCCTCCAAGGCCGCGCAGTCGATGGGCGATGCCTATCTGCTGCCCTCCATCGCGGCCGTCGTGCTCGGTGGCACCCACATTCTCGGCGGGCGCGGCAGCTATCTCGGCACGATCGCCGGCGTCATCCTGATCACGCTGCTGCAATCCATCCTGTCGGTGATGCAGATCAGCGAAGCCGGCCGGCAGCTGATCTACGGCGCAGTGATCATCCTGATGCTGCTGATCTACGGCCGCCAGAAGGCGTGACGACGACAGGTCAGGCTCCGCCTTGCATCACAACACACGCGACTGCAGGGTGAGCATTCCGCCATGGACCGCCTGCAGCGGGCATCCGCCCGCCCCGACCCGCTTGCTTTGCATGAAAATTGCATCGGAGGGCGCGGCATGGATCACGAATGAACCTCATCAGCCTCGACATCCGCATGCTCAGGTCATTGATCTCGGTGGTCGAGACCGGGAGCATTACCGAAACCGCGCGGCGGCTGGGACGCACCCAGCCGGCGATCACGCTGCAATTGCAGCGGCTGGAGGAGCTCACCGGCAAGCAGTTGTTCCTGCATGGCGGCCGGCGGCTGGTGCTGACCGAGGACGGCGGCATCGTGCTGACCTATGCGCGCTCGATCCTGCGGCTGCATGACGAGCTGATCTCGCAACTGGCCTCGCAGGAGATCGAAGGCCAGGTCGTGCTCGGCACGCCCGATCTCTATGCCGCCTTCATGCTGCCCTCGATCCTCAGCGTTTTCAGAAAATCCTTTCCGCGCATCCAGGTCGAGTTGAACTGCGCGCTCTCGACGCCGCTGGTGGAGCTGGTGAAGCGCAGCGAGGTCGACATCGCGCTGGTCACCCGCATGAACGATTTCACCGGCGGCCAGGTGGTGCGGCGCGAGCAGCTGGTGTGGATGACCGGCGAGCAGTCATCGGCGCATCAGGAGCGCCCGATCCCGTTGGCCTTGCTGCCCCAGGGCAACATCTATCGCGACCATGCCATCGCGGCGCTGGAGGCCGCCAATCTGCGCTGGCGCATCGCCTGCCAGAGCGAGAGCGTCGGCGGCCTGCAGGCAGCCGCGTTCGCCGGCATGGCCGTCACGGTGCTCGGCCGCAGCGCACTGGTCGCCGGCATGCGCGAGCTCGGTCCGGCCGACGGCCTGCCGCCCCTGCCCCATGTCGAGCTCTTGCTCTACAAATCGAGCGGCGCCACCTCCAAGGCCGCCACCGCCCTGCACGACTATCTCGCGCACTATTTGCGCCTCGGCGACCAGCTCGGCGAGAGCGGTGCACCGATCACGCTGAGCTGAACGGGCACGAGCAACACGCGCCATTCCGTAGGGTGGGCAAAGGCGCTGCCGTTCTCTCTCCTCATGCGAGGTCGCGGTGGCGCCGTGCCCACCGTCTTCTGATGACTTCGCTGCACGACGGTGGGCACGCTGCCGCCTGCAGCGGCCGCTTTGCCCACCCTACGAGAGTGTCATGCATAGCAAACCCAGCACGCGTGATGATCCGAAGTTGAATGCGGTGGCCGTGACTGCGCCCTCTCCCCTTGTGGGAGAGGGCATGTAGGAAAGCGCGGCGAACTCACTAGGGTGAGGGGTATGTCGCTACAAGCGAAGCTCGCGGAGAGAGACCCCTCACCCGACCGCGTTTGCGGATGGGCCCGGCGATGCCCTCTCCCACAAGGGGAGAGGGCGCAGTCACGGCCACCTTAACTCGTCTATTAGTTACAGCGAGCACGTCATGCTTGCGCGCGGCAAGTCGACATGCGCGACGCATTAACTAACCGCGCATCTCCGGCCACATCCCCGCCCAGGGCTGCGCTTCCTCGAACGCCGCTGCGATCTTGAAGATCGTCGGCTCGTCGAGCCAGGGAGCGATGATCTGCAGGCCGATCGGCAGGCCGTCGCGGTCGAAGCCGCAGGGCACGGTCGCGGCCGGCAGGCCGGCGAGATTGATCGGCCAGGAGAAGGGTGACCAGCCGAGATGTGGATCGACCGGGCTGCCATCGATGGTCGCAACGCCGAGCTGCCCCGATCCGAACGCGGTCACCGCGACCGTCGGCGTCACCAGCGCATCGACGCGGGAGAACAATTTGACGAAGGCGGCGCGCATCTGGGTGCGGCGATAGCCGGCCTCGACATAGTCGACGCCGCTATAGTTGCGGCCGGCCGCGATCACGTCGCGATAATCGGTGTCGCAATCGGCGAGCTCCTTGCCGGTCTTGTGTGCGACCGCCGCGGCCTGCTCGATGAACGCGATCGGCTTCAGCGTCCGCTCCAGGATCTGGCTATCGATCCCCGGATGGTCGGAGCTGACGCGGGCGCCGCACTCCTCCAGCACCGCAAGCGCCTTGGCGAAGGCCGCGCGGACGTCGGGGCTGACCGCGGCATAGCCGAGATCGGCGCTGGCGCCGATGCGCAGGCCGGTCAGCGGCCGCGGACTGGCGTCGAAGCGGCGCTGCGACACGGCCAGGCTCGCCGCATCGCGCAGGTCGTGAACCGCGATGGTCTCCAGCGCCAACGCGGCATCGGCGACGGTGCGCGTGATCGGGCCCGTATGCGCCAGCGAGGCCCAGGACGGCGGCGCAAAGCCGGGTGAGCGCGGCACCAGACCAAACGTCGGCTTCAATCCGAACACGCCGCAGAACGATGACGGCACCCGGATCGAGCCGACGCCATCGGTACCGATCGCGATCGGACCACAGCCGGCCGCGACCGCCGCCGCAGCGCCGCCGCTCGACCCGCCGCTGGTGTGCGCCGGATTCCACGGATTGCGCGTCAGCCCCGTGACCGGGCTGTCGGCGGTCAGCTTGTAGCCGGACTCGCAGGTCGTGGTCTTGCAGGTGATGATCGCGCCCGCGCTTCTGAGCGCCGACACGACAGCGGCATCCGCATCGGGGACGAAACTCCTGTTCATCGGCGAGCCGGCATAGGCCGGCACGCCGGCGACGAAGACGAGATCCTTGATCGTGACGGGCACGCCGGCCAATGGACCGCACGGCTCGCCGGCGCGCATCGCCGTGGTGACGCGCTTGGCCTCCGCGCGCGCCTGCTCGTACATCGCGGTCACGACGACGTTGCAGCGGGCGTGGGTGGCGTCCAGCGCGGCGATGACGTCCTCGACCACGTCGACCGGCGTGAAGTGCTTGCGCCGGTAGCCCGCGAGCAGTTCAGTCGCAGAGAGACGAGCGAGATCGGACGGCGCGTCGGTCGCGGCCGTTTGGCTCAACAAGGCTGACATGATGTTTCCTGAAGACTACCTCGATGCGGCCGCGACGGCGCGCTTGGCCATGACCGTGACGAGATGCGCGCGATAGTCGGCCTCGGCATGGATATCGGACGTCAGCCCGGCCGCATCGATCTTGATCGACGCGATGCTGGTGGGCTCGAAACTCTGGCTCAGCGCCTGCTCCATGGCGGCCACGCGGAACACGCCCGGCCCCGCGCCGGTCACGGCGACGCGAACGACCTCCGTGAACTTGGCGACGAACACGCCGACCAGGGCATAGCGCGACGCCGGCGCCTTGAACTTGGCGTAGCCCGCCGCGACAGGCACGGGAAAGCGGATCGCGGTGATGATCTCGCCGGGCTGCAGGGCGGTCTCGAACAGGCCGAGGAAGAACTGATCCGCGGCAATCTCGCGCGTGCTGGTGACGATGGTGGCGCCGAGGCCGAGCACGGCGGCTGGATAGTCCGCCGCCGGATCGTTGTTGGCGACGGAGCCGCCGAGCGTGCCGCGGTTGCGGACCGCGGGATCGCCGATCTCCGATGCGAGATGCGCGAGCGCCGGAATGCGGGCCAGAACCACCGGCGACGAGGCGACCGCCGCATGCGGCGTCATCGCGCCGATCGTGAGCGTCGCACCGTCGTCGCTGATGCCCTTCAATGCGGCGAGGCCCGCGAGGTCCACCACCGCGGTGGGGGCCGCAAGGCGCTGCTTCATGGTCGGGATCAGGGTCATGCCGCCGCCAAGGACCTTGCTGTCCTCCACCGAGGACAGCAGCTTGACCGCACCGGAGATATCGCTCGGCTGATGATAGGCAAATGCGCGCATGTGTCCCCCCTATTCCGCCGCCACCGGCAGCGACGCGTTCTGAAGCAGGCGCCAGATCCGGTTCGGCGTCGCCGGCATGTCGACATGGGTGACGCCGAGATGCGACAGCGCATCGACGACGGCGTTGATCACGGCCGCCGGCGAGCCGATGGTGCCGACCTCACCACAGCCCTTCACGCCCATCGGCGTATGCGTGCACAGCGTGGAATGCGTCGCCACGTTCATCATCGGCAGATGGTCGGCGCGCGGCACGCAATAATCCATCAGCGAGCCCGAAACCAGCTGCCCCGAGCTCTCGTCATAGACCGCGTTCTCATACAGCGCCTGGCCGATGCCTTGAACGATGCCGCCATGCAGCTGGCCCTCGACGATCATCGGGTTGATGACGGTGCCGACATCGTCGACCGCCGTGTAGTTCACGAGCGTCACCGTGCCGGTCTCCGGATCGATCTCGACCTCGGCGATGTGGCAGCCGCCGGGATAGGTGAAGTTGACCGGATCGTAATAGGCCTGCTCCTCCAGGCCCGGCTCCAGGATCTCCAGCGGATAATTGTGCGGCACATAGGCCGCGCCGGCGATCTCCTCGATGGTCTTGATGCGGTCGGTGCCGGCGACCGAGAACTTTCCGGCCTCGAAATGAATGTCCTGCTCGCTGGCTTCGAGCAGATGCGCGGCGATCTTCTTGCCCTTGACGATCACCTTGTCGGCCGCCTTGGACAGCGCCGCACCGCCGACCACGAGAGAGCGCGAGCCATAGGTGCCCATGCCGAACTGGACGCGGTCGGTATCGCCAAACACGATGTCGACGTTCTCGAAGGGCACGCCGAGCTTCTCGCAGACGATCTGCGCGAAGGTCGTCTCGTGGCCCTGGCCGTGATTATGCGTCCCGATCATCACGGTCACCTGCCCCGCCGGATGCACGCGCACCGTGGCGCTCTCGTAGAGACCGCCGCGCGCGCCGAGCCGGCCGGCGAAGCGCGATGGCGCCAGCCCACAGGCCTCGACATAGGTCGAGAAGCCGAGCCCGCGGAACTTGCCGTTACGCGCCGATTCCGCCTTGCGCACGCCGAAATTCTTCACGTCCGCCGCGACCAGCGCGCCGTCGAGACAGCCCATCGGATCGCCGGAATCGTACTGCACCAGCACCGGCGTCTGATACGGATAGGCCTCCTTGGGGATGATGTTGCGGCGGCGCAGCTCGACCCGGTCGATGCCCATCTCGGCGGCGGCGACATCGACGATCCGCTCGACCACGAAGGTGGCCTCGGGACGGCCGGCGCCGCGATAGGCGTCGACCGGCACCGTGTTGGTGAACACGACCTTGACGTTGCAGTAGATGGCGGGCGTCGTGTAGACGCCGCCGAGCAGCGGTCCATAGAGATTGGTCGGAATGTTCGGCCCGAAGGTCGAGAGATAGCCGCCCATGTTGGCGAGCGTCTTGACGCGGAGCGCCAGGAACTTGCCGTTCTCGTCGAGCGCGAGCTCGGCCTCGGTCACGTGGTCGCGGCCGTGGCGATCGGACAGATAGCCTTCCGAGCGGTCGGCGACCCATTTCACCGGCCGCAGCACGCGCTTGGCGGCCCAGGTGATCACGGCCTCCTCGCCATAGTGGAACTGCTTGACGCCGAAGCCGCCGCCGACATCCGGCGCGACCACGCGCACCTTGTGCTCCGGCAGCTTCAGCACCAGCGCGCTCATCAGGAAGCGCACGACATGCGGAAACTGGCTCGTCGTCCACAGCGTATGATGGCTCTTTCCGGGATCATATTCGGCGATCGCAGCCCTCGGCTCCATCGGATTGCCGATCAGCCGGTTGTTGACCAGGCTGAGCTTGGCGACATGCGCCGCCTTGCGGAACGCCGCCTCGACCGCCGCCTTGTCGCCGAGCTCCCAGTCGCAGCAGACATTGTTCGGAACGTCGTCGAACAATTGCGGCGCATCGGGCCTGACGGCGTCGAGCACGCCGACGACCGACGGCAGCACCTCATAGTCGACGCTCACCAGCTCGGCGGCCGACTTCGCCTGCTCGAGCGTCTCGGCGATGACGAAGGCGACCATGTCGCCGACGAAGCGCACCTTGCCCTGCGCCAGCATCGGGAATGGCGGCTCCTTCATCGGCACGCCCTTGACGTCGCTGATGCCCCAGCCGCAGGGGAGCGAGCCGAGCCCGTCCGCCGCGACATCCTCGCCGGTCAGCACCGCAACGACGCCAGGCGCCGCCAGCGCCGCCGATGTGTCGATGCCCTTGAGCACCGCATGCGCATGCGGCGAGCGGACGAACACGCCCGCGGTCATGCCCGGACGCTTGATGTCCGCCACGTAGTTGCCGCGGCCGGTGAGAAAACGCTGGTCTTCCTTGCGCTTCGGCGCAGCGCCGATCCCGATCACTTCGCCCATGGTCACTCTCCCGCTGAATTGGCGTGCATGGCGGCAGCGCCGGCCATGACGGCAATGACGATGTTCTGATAGCCGGTGCAGCGGCAGATATTGCCTTCGAGACCGTGACGCACCTCGGCCTCCGTCGGCGTCGGATTCGCGGCCGCCAGCGCAGTCGCGGTCATCACCATGCCCGGCGTACAGAAGCCGCATTGCAGCCCGTGGTGCTCGCGAAATGCCTCCTGCATCGGATGCAGCCCGTTCGAGCCGGCGGTCGCAGCCAAGCCCTCGATGGTCAGCAGCGACGTCCCCTGCAGCGACGGCGCGAGCATGGTGCAGCTCTTCACCGGCACGCCGTCGAGATGCACGACGCAGGCGCCGCATTGGCTGGTGTCGCAGCCGACATGCGTCCCGGTCAGGCTGAGCTGCTCGCGCAGGAGATCGCTGACGAGCGTCGCGGGCTCGGCGTCGACCGAGACCGGCCGGCCATTGAGGGTGAAGGAAATCTGCACGGTCTGCACTCCGTTGTGAGAGACGGGATCAGGCGAGCGGCCGCGCCCGGTCCACCGCCCAGGTGGCCAGAACGAGGTCGCCGACATTGAAGGGATCGGCAAAGAAGGTCTTCTCGGGCACGTAGGCGACGAACTCGTCGTCGGGCACCGTGTCGAGCATGACCTTGACGAAATAGCCCTGGTACTCGACCGCCAGCACGCGGCTCGGCAGCGCCGTGCCGCAGCCGTCCGGCAGCGCCTGCCCGGGCCGCACCAAGGCGACGTCGTCGCGGCGCACGGCGATGTCGACGCTGTCGCCGACGCCGATGGTGCGGCGCGCCTGCAGCGGCACCTCGATGGCCTCTCGCGCGCTCTGCTTCAGCAGGAAGCTCTCGCCATTCACCTTCTCGACGCGGCCGGACAGCACGTTCTGCCCGCCCATGAACTCCGCCACATAGCGATCGCGCGGATGGGCATAGACCTCGCGCGCCGGACCCGCCTGCTTGATCTTGCCGTTCTCCATCACCACCACGAGATCGGCGAGCGCGATCGCCTCGAGCTGGGTGTGGGTGACGTGCACGAAAGTGATGCCGAGCTCGCGCTGCATCCGGCGCAGCTCCTGGCGCATCTGCACCCGCAATTGCTCATCCAGCGCCGACAAGGGCTCGTCGAGCAGCAGCACCCGAGGCTCGGTGATCGCGGCCCGCGCCAGCGCCACGCGCTGCTGCTGGCCGCCTGACAGTTGCGCCGGCAGCCGGTCGGCGAACTGCGTCAGCCGCACCTTCTCGATCATCGCGTCGGCTGCGCGCAGCCGGTCGGCCTTGGACTGGCCGCGCACCCGCAGCGAGAACGCGATGTTCTCGCGCACCGTCAGATGCGGAAACAGCGCATAGGACTGGAACATCATCGCCGTCCGCCGCTGCAGCGGCGGCAGGCCGACCACGTTGTGGCCGCCGATGACGATCTCGCCCGCGGAAGGATCCTCGTGGCCCGCGATCATGCGCAGGATCGTGGTCTTGCCGCAGCCGGAGGGACCGATGAAACAGCAATAGGCGCCATCGGCGATCTTGAGATTGACGCCGTCGACGGCGTTGACGACGCCGTCATAGCTCTTGCAGATCCCGGCCAGCTCGATATCGCCACGTTCGATTTGCATCACGTCAGACCCTGTGCCTCAAGCCTTCTTCGCGCCGCGCCGCTTCTGGATCAGCACGATGCTGCCCAGGCTCGCGCCGATCACGAGGAAGGAAATGATCGTGGTGACCGTGCCCAGCGCATAGAGCGACGGCGAAGTCACGTTGAGCGTCATGCTCCAGATCTCCAGCGGCAGCGTGTTCAAGGAGCCTGCCGTCTGCAGGGTGCGAGCGAACTCGTCATAGGACAGCGTGAAACCGAACAGCGCGACCGCGACGAGGCCGGGCGCCAGCACCGGGATCATCACCAGCCGGATCGCCTGCCAGCGGCTGGCGCCGAGATCACGCGCCGCCTCGTCCCAGGCATTGTTGAAGCGTGACATCACCGCGAACATCACCAGCACGCCGAACGGCAAGGTCCATGACAATTGCGCGCCGAGCGCCGACGAATACCAGGCCGGCGACAGTCCCAGCGCCTGGAACAGGAGCCCGGTGCCGAGTCCGAGCACGAGGCCGGGCGCCACCAGGCTGCCGATCATCATGTAGAACACGATGCTGTCGCCCTTGAAGCGACGGCGGAAGCCGAGGCCGGCCAGGAACGAGATCACGACCGTGATGATGGTGACGATAATCGCAAGCTTGATGGAGCGGTCGAACGAGCCCTTGACGTCGCCGGTCCGCACCTGCGTGAACAGGTCGACGAACCAGTGCAGCGAGCGGCCCTTCATCGGAAACACCAGGCCGCCGCGAATGTCCTGGAACGACAGGACATAGATGCAGAACATCGGGCCATAGAGCGCGAGCACATACGCCGCAAACAGCGACGCCAGCACATAGAACGTCCACGGACGCTGGCCGCGGCTCGGCGCGATGGCCTTTGTTGCGGCAGCTGTATCGGGCTGATTGTCGACGGCGACGCTGCTCATCGGCCGATCTCCTGGCGGATGTCGACGGTGCGCAGGATCAGCGTGACGACCGCGATCAGGACCAGGGTCAGCAGCACGGCGCTGGCCGCGGCGGTCGGATATTGCAGCACGCCGACATCCTCATAGAAGGCGCTGACCACCGAGGCCGAGCCGCCGCCGGACATGACCTTCACCACGAAGAAATCGCCCATGACGATCGACACCACGAAGATCGAGCCCAGCGCAATCCCGCTCTTGGACATCGGCACGACGATCAGGCGCATGATGTCGAAGCGGCTGGCGCCGGCGTCGATCGCCGCCTCGATCAGGCGCTTGTCGATGCGGGCCATGGCGTTGAAGATCGGCACGATCATGAAGATGGTCAGCTGGTGGACATAGGCGATGACGACCGCGAGGTCCGAGAACAGCAGCACCTCCAGCGGCTGGCGGATGACGCCGGTCGATAGCAGCGCCGCGTTGATCAGCCCCTCCTTGCCGAGCAGCGGGATCCACGAGATCATCCGGATGATGTTCGAGGTCCAGAACGGCACGGTGCACAGCAGGAACAGCCCGATGGCGAGCAGCTGGTTGCGGACGTGGAAGACGAGGAAATAGGCGACGAAGAAGCCGATCAGCAAGGTGAAGACCCAGGTCAGCACCGTGAACTTGATCGTCGCGAGATAGAGCTTGAACGTCAGCGCCGAATGCAGCACCTCGACATAATTGGTCAGCGTCAGATCCGGCGTCAGCCCACCAAATCCGTCGGTGCCGAAGAAGCTCGCCGCCAGCACCACCAGGATCGGCGCCAGGAAGAACGGCACGAGCACGCAGACCAGCGGCGACACGTAGAGCCAGCCGGTCAGGCTTGAACGGCCAGCGCTTGGACGAGAGGTTGAATGTTGGCTCGGCATCATCTCGGAGATTGCTTCGCTGTCGCCTGCGCCGGCACGGTGATCGTGCCGGCCGATCGTTGGAGAGGCAGGAATCACGCCACCTTGAAGTCGTTCCAGCGCTTGTTCATGTAGGCGGCCTCGTCCATCAGCGTATTCCAGCAGGAGATGTTGGTGACGCGGTCGAGGAACGAGCCGCCATCGCGCTTGGTGCCGGCCTTCTCCATCGGCACGCCATAGGGATCGTTGACCACCTCGGGCGCCGGCTTGCCCTCGTACCAGAAGTCCCATTCGGCGGCAGTGAGGAACTTCTTCGCGGTCGACGGCACCGGGCTGTAATAGCCGTAGCGCGCCACGAAGCCGCCCTGCCAGCCCGACAGATACCAGTTGAGATATTCATAGGCGGCGTCGAGCTTCTTGCCGGTAAGGTGCTTCATCAGGCCCATGCCGTTGCACCAGCCGCGATAGCCTTCCTTGCCGTTCTTGACGTTGACCGGCGCGTAGACGCACGGGATCTCCTTGACGCGCACGGCGGCCACCGCCGGCGACCACATCGACTGGATCACCACCTCGCCCGCCGCCATCAGCTGCACCGACTGGTCGAAGGTGGTCCAGGTGGCGCGGAACTGCCCGGCCTTCTTCAGCTCGATCAGCTTGTTGCAGGTGAAGTCGATCTCCTCCTTGGTCATGTTGCCCTTGTTGCCGTACTTGATCAGCCCGGCACTCTCGAAGCACAGCGCGGCGTCCATGATGCCGATCGCGGGCACGTCGAGGATCGCGGCCTTGCCCTTGAACTTCGGATCGATCAGGTCCTTCCACTCGGTCACCTCGTGACCGACGAGGTCGGGCCGGTAGCCGATCGAGTCGGCGTTGTAGACCTGCGGCAGGAACGTCGCCCACTCGGTCACGCCGTCATTGAGATCGGTGGAATCGGGCTTGGCGATATACATCGCCTCATAGGGCGAAATGCCCTGGCGCGGGATCTTGTGGCCGTTGATCTCGCCCTTGGTGAAGATCGGCAGGATGTTGTCGAACTCTTTGATCTTCTTGACCTCAATGCCCTGGATGACGCCGCGCTTGGCGGCGAGCTTGGCCTGCCAGCCCTCGAGATCGGCGATGTCGACGCTGTTCGGCTGGCTGATGAAACGGTTGATCGCCGCCGACGTATCGAGGTTCTGCATCGTGACCTTGAAACCGAGATCCTTGGCCGCCTGGTCGCCGATCGCCTTCACCACCGAATAGGACACGCCGACATGACGCAGCTCGATGTCCTTGATCTCCTGCGCCCAGATCGTCGGCGCGCCCACGACCTCCGATCCGACCGCGGCGCCGGCGAGGGCAGCAGCGCCCTTCAGCAGCGAGCGCCGGCTGAGTTTTCCGTTTTCTTGCTTGGACTTGCGTCCCTGGCTCTCGACCTTGGACGTGCGTCTATCGTTGTCGCGCATAGCAACCCCCGTTGGTTACAAAACGGCACGGCATCCGTCGTTGAATGTCTGCCCGCTTGCGTTTCGATCTTGATGCGAGGCTATCGGCGCGATTTTGCGAAGTAAAATTGGAAGCAAAAATTGCGGATATAAGCGCCGCTAATGTCACGACGCTGCTGCTTCAACGTGCAGCAATCGCCCAGATCGGCATCAATGCCATGAGACAGGATTGAGCAGCCTCATATTCGCTGCATTCGCCCTCGCCTGCGTCGATATGCGACGTTGCGCGATCAAGCGCGGCTCGTGCCTTCGAAGAAGGATGCTTCATCCTGCAACGATGCCGCCGGACCGAACACGCTCAACTATCACCCGGATACGCGCATCGCCCCGAACCCTTCCATTGGTTACGACAACCCTCTTTGGCGCTGAGCCTTTCATCGGCAAGACGGGCGCGACGACATCCATCCCCACATCGCCATGGAGCGATCAACTAACTGGATGAGACGGTCTCGGCTTCATCCGCATTCAGCCCAGCACGGACATCCAAAGGGCGGCCCCGGTGGTCCGCGAAGTGCCGGAAGCGAAGATCGCCAAGCCCGCCGCTTTGCTGATAGCGGATGCGCATTCATTTCGACAAGTTCAGCACCGAAGGATGGGCTGTGAGCCCTCGTATAGGCTGCACCAATCTCCACGACTGAGCCCGGCGTCGACGTGACTATTTGGCGTCCCGGGTAATAGGTGTTGGTCTGTGCAAACGCGCGCGTCGGCAGCGCGCTCGCGGCAAACGCAGCAGGACTTCCGATAAGCGGGCGCCGAGAGGGCCTGACAAGGTCGTCACGAGGCAACGCTCGCGCGGCGTTCGCCTTGTTGAGCATGCGCACCAGCGAACTTTGGCTGGGTCTTCCGCATCGCCGACAGGCCTTCGTGCATCGTGATCTGCGGCGTGTAACCCAACTCGGCTTCAGCCTTGCGGATGCTGATTGTGAACGGCTGGCCGATAAGGCGTAACATTTGCCGCGTAATCGGCGGTTCACCCTTTATGCCCAGTCTACGCCACGCGGCGCCCATGATGCCAGCGGCGATCCAGGCCATCCTGAACGAGATCGCCTTGTCCGGTGCGATCACCTCGCGCGTTGCAAGCAGTGAAGAAATGAAGCTTTTCAAAGTGCTCCGCTCAGCATCCGCGATGAAATAGGCGTGGCCGCCCCGACCCGCGTCTGCGGCGAGAAGCAGCGCATGACACAAATTATCGACATGACAGCTCGACATGGCCTGTTCGCCGCCGGAGACCCACTGCCATCGGCCGGCATTGACCGTCTCCACCATGTGATCAAGGGTCGGCATCTCGCCGCCCCAGATGAATGGTGGCCGCAGTGCGACTGTCTCCAGACCGGGCCTCGCGCCATTGGCTGCAAGCAATGCGCGCTCACCTTCGGCCTTCGATGATCCATAGGGCGAGAAAGCGCGCGTTTGCAGAGGGAGGCTCTCGTCGACATCGAACATTGGTTCGGGATCGCCCATGACAACGGCCGCAGCACTCACTGCGACCACGCGGCGCACGCTGGTCGTCGCAGCTGCAGCGTTGACGACCGAGCGTGTACCTTCGACGTTGACCGCATCGAAGACCTTCTGCTTCCCCCAAAGCTTGAAGTGCGCGGCCACGTGGAAAACGACCTCGCACCCGTCCATCGCTTTTCGCAGCGATTGTTCGTCGTTGAGTTCGCCGGTGAAGGGCTTTGCTCCGAGGCTCTTCACCCTTGCCTCGCTCTCCGCGCTGCGGGCGAGCGCGCGCACCTGCCAGCCGTCCGCAAGAAGACGCGTGATCAGGCGACTTCCGACAAAGCCTGAGCCGCCGGTGACAAGAGCGAGGCGCGGAGGGCGGGACGATGAAGCGGTAGCAGTCATGGACGGACCTCTTCGGTTGATGTCCCGATCCTGAAGCTCCGTCGTTCAAAAGTCAACGAACATATTTCATATTTTGTTCGTTTGCATATCTGGAGACGCATCGTTATTGTGAAACGACCATGAAATCGAAGGCTTCCACCCCCACAACCCCCTCTCCCGACGGGGAAACTTCGTTTCGGGCTCAGATTCTCGATGCGGCACGTGACCAGGTGCGACGTCATGGCGAAGCCAAGACCAACGTTGTCGATGTGGCCCGAGCCATGGGCACGTCCCACACGACGATTTATCGGCACTTCCGCTCCAAAGCCGAACTCTTCGACGCCCTCGTCATCGAGGCCATGCGTGATGAGGAAGAAATGGCTACTCGCTTCGCGGAGGCCGAAGGACCTTTCGCAGAGCGGATAGAGGGCATGGTGCTTGCGCTGCACGCTCGCAAGCGCGAGCGCTTCGTTGCAGATCCGGAAGTTTACGGGCTGTACCGCCGCATCGTGGAGGAGAGGCCGGAGATCATCGCAGCCTATTCTCGAGCAATGACGTCACTCATCGCCCGCATTCTTGCAGATGCGAAAAGACGCGGCGAAGTGAAGGTTGACGATATTGATGCTGCAGCCGGTGTCGTACGAGATGCAGTCACTGTTTTCGTTCACCCGGCCCACGTCGCAGCTGCGGCTGCGGCCAATCTTCCGAGCGAGAGAATGGCTCGCAACGTCGTACGAACGCTCTGTGCTGGTTTCCGCGCCGGACTTGATTGAAGGCGAGCAGGATCGGCCGACGTCGTACGACGTATCGCATCCGCTTGCCGGTCTTCGACCTCTGGAGCGGGACGTCTGCGCAAAGAAACTCGTTGCGGCCTACCAGAGTCCGCTTGGGGTCAGCTTACGACTTGTCGGGCCCGCCGCCTGCATTTTTTCGCTGGCGGGCCTTGGGTGCGGCCTGCGCCCGGCATTCCTTGCGCCCTCGTTTGCAGAGGGTGGAAAGATCGCATAGCTCGGACGCATCAGGCGTCGCGAGGCCGGACCATCGTGGTCCGGCAGATCGCGTCTCGACCAATGGCCGGACAGATCTCGGCGATGCGAGCGCGTCGGCGCGTTCGAAAGGCGATGGACGTCGCGGAGGAGGTCGTCAGAAGTCCGCGACCTTCGTCGCCCCGGGACCCGCGAAGCGCTCGGGTGCATAGGACTTCGGGTCGACAATCGGCGTGGCCGCGGTGACGAGATCGGCGATGAGACGGCCGGCGCCGGGGCCGATGCCGAACCCGTGACCGCTGAAGCCGGCGGCGACGATCAGACCGGGCAGCGCGGCGAGCTCGCCGATGACGGGCACGCCGTCGGGCGTGGAGTCGATGTAGCTTGCCCAGCTTGCCGTGACCTGACTCTGCTTCAAGGCCGGCAGCAGCTCCAGCGCGCGCACATGCGTGAGGCGGATGGTCGCCTGATCCGGCGCGGGATCGAGGATGCGCATGTGCTCCATCGGCGTCGGCTCATCGAGCCGCCAGCGGCCGAGCGTCTCGTGGCCGGAGCGCAGGCCTTCGAGGCCGCCCGGCAGCAGGCTGCGCCAGCGCTTGGCGAACATCGGCAGGAAATGCGGCGCGAAACGCAGCTGCTGCAGGGTCGGATCGATGCGGCCGCGGCCGCTGATGGCTAGCGTATGCCCGCCATCGCCGCGCCGGGTGATCGAGACCGCGGCGGTGTGCAGCGCCGGCGGCAGCGGCTCTGCCGACGGCGACAGCGCGAGCGCCGAGGAACGGATCGATGCGATGGGCAGCGCAACGCCGAGCTGATGACAGAACGACGAGGCCCAGGCGCCGGCCGAGAGCACGGCAATCCTGGTGCGGATGGTGCCGCGCTCGGTGACCACGGCCGACAGCCGGCCGCCGCTGGTCTCGATGCCGCGCACCGCGCACATCTGGTGCACCGAGCCGCCGTGCTTCAGGATGGCGCGCGCCACGGCGGGCGCGGCATCCGCGGGACTGGCGGTGCCGTCGGTCGGCGAGAACACGCCGCCTTTCCAGCTGCGCCCGGAGGCCGCACCGCGCGCGGTGGCCTGCCGGCTGTCGAGCATATGCGTGGTGACGCCGGCGGTCTTGGCAAACTCGCCCCAGCGCGCCCAGCCGGCGAGCTCCGCCTCGTCGTTGCTGAGATAGAACAGGCCGCAGCGCGAGAAGCCGGTCGCCTCGCCGCTCTCCGCCGTGAAGCGCTCCCACAGATCGAGGCTCAGGGTCGCCATCGGCAGCTCGCGCGCATCGCGGTTCTGCTGCCGGCACCAGCCCCAATTGCGGCTGGACTGCTCGGCGCCGATCCGGCCCTTCTCGATCAGGGCCACCGCAAGCCCGCGCCGCGCGAGGTCATAGGCCGTGAAGACGCCGACGATGCCGCCGCCGATGACCACGGCATCTGCCCGTTCGGGCAGCGATGGCGAGCTTTCGACGTGCACGAGCGGTGCGGGCATGGGGTCTCTCCGGCTTACGGCAGCCTCAGACTAGAGCGGTATCCGGCACGGCAGGCGCCGGATTCGACGGCGCGACGGCATTTTATTCTGCAGGCCACCACACCTGCGGCGTATTGTTTTGCATCGCCTAATTCGGATCGAAGCGGCCCCATTCTTGCTTTACGGAAGATTCGATGGCCCAACTGCAGAATTTTCTGCTGTAATGGGAAAAGGACGCGTCGTCACACGGGACCCCGGCTGCATGAAGCTCGATCGCATCGACATCAAGATCCTGCACGAACTGCAGAAGAACGGCCGCGTCACCAATGTCGAGCTGGCCGAGCTGGTCAATCTGTCGCCGAGCCCCTGCCTGATGCGGGTGAAGAAGCTGCAGGCGGAGGGCTATATCGAGGGCTATTCGGCGCAGATCTGCGTCTCCAAGCTCGGCCAGACGCTGACCGTGTTCACCGAGATCACCTTGAAGAACCACCGCCAGATCGACTTCGCCCGGTTTCTCGCCGCAGTCGAGAAGATCGACCAGGTCATCGAGTGCCACCTCGTGTCGGGCGGCTACGACTACATGATGAAGTTCGTCACTGCCGGGATCGGCGAGTACCAGACCATCATGGAGCGTCTGACCGACCTGGACATCGGCATCGAGAAATATTTCAGCTTCGTCGTGCTGAAGTCGCCGATCGTGAAGCCCTATCTGCCGCTGACCAGCCTGTTCCAGATGTAGCAGCACGCTGCACGCGGTCAGCGCTGGCAGTATTCGCGGACCTGCTCAGGATCCTGGCGTAGATCGTCGAGCCAGGCCGGATCGAGCTTCGGCACCGACGACAGCAGAAGCTTCGTATAGGGATGCTCGGGCCGCGCCATCGCCTCGGGCGTGATCTGCTCGATCTTGCGGCCGCGATACATCACGACGATGTCGTCGCAGATCGCCTCGACCACCGACAGATCGTGGCTGATGAAGACGTAGGCGAGATCGAGCTCGCGCTGCAGCTCCTTCAGGAGATCGATGATCGCGGCGGCGACGACGGTGTCGAGCGCCGAGGTGATCTCGTCGCAGACGATCAGCTTGGGATCGGCGGCCAGCGCACGGGCGAAGTTGACGCGCTGCTTCTGCCCGCCCGACAGCTCGGCCGGACGCCGCAGCCGCAAGCTGCGCGGCAGCTTCACCATGTCGAGCAGCTGGTCGATCCGCGCGCTGCGCGGCTTGCGCGCCATGCCGTGGTAGAACGCCAGCGGACGGCCGAGGATGTCCTCGACGGTCTGCGCCGGATTGAGCGCCGTATCGGCGTGCTGGAACACGATCTGCAGTTGGCGCAACTGCTCGGCGCTGCGGTGGCGCGCGCTTCGTCCGAGTTCATGCCCATCGAACACGACGCCGCCGGCGAAGGGCGGCAGGATGCCGGCGATGGCGCGGGCGAGCGTCGACTTGCCGCAGCCGGATTCGCCGATGATGCCGAGATTGCGCCCGCGCGCCACGCGCAGGCTGACGTTCTCGACCGCCACGATCGCCGGACTGCCGTCCGAACGCAGCGGGCCGTAGCCGACCGAGACCTCGTGGACGTCGAGCAGCGCCTCGGCCGCGGTCACCTCCGCCGCGAGCGTCGTTCGGGCGTGATGATGCGGCGTCACGGCCGCGAGCAGCTGCCGCGTGTAGGGGTGCTGCGCGCGTTCGAGAATGTCGGCGGTCGCGCCGGCTTCCTGCACCTCGCCGTTCCGCAGCACCACGATCCTGTCGGCGATCTGGGCCACCACCGCGAGATCATGCGACACGTAGATGCCGGCGATGCGGTGCGCCGCAATGACCGACTTGAAGGCGCGGAGCACTTCGACTTGCGTGGTGACGTCGAGCGCGGTGGTCGGCTCGTCGAAGATCAGCACCTTGGGACCCGCGATCAGCGCCATCGCCGCAGCGAGCCGCTGCAGCTGGCCGCCGGACACCTGGTGCGGATAACGATCGCCGATCGTGTCGGGGCTGGGCAGCGACAGCGCGCGGAACAGCGCCACCGCCTTGCTGCGGGCTTCCTCCAGCGGCATCACGCCATGGATGCGCACGACCTCGATCACCTGGTCCATGATGCGGATCGCCGGATTGAACGCAGCGGCAGCGCTCTGCGGCACATAGGCGATCCTGGCGCCGCGCACGGCCGCCCTCGCCTTCTCCGGCAGCGCCACCATGTCGACGCCATCGAGCGCGACCGAGCCGCCCACGATCTTGCAGCCCGCGCGCGCATAGCCCATCAGGGTCATCGCGATGGTGGTCTTGCCGGAGCCGCTCTCGCCGATCAGCGCGACGATCTCGCCCTCGGCGATGTCGAGGTCGACGCCCTTGATGATCTCGATGGTGCGGCCGGAATCGGTGGTCGCCTCGACCCGAAGCCCGCGGATCTGCACGAGGCTCGTCATCTAGGAGGGCTCCCGGTCGCGGATCTTGGCCGGCAGATTGTCGATCAGGAGATTGATGGCGATGGTGAGACTCGCGATCGCCAGCGACGGGACGATCACGGCCGGCGCGGCATAGGGCAGTCCGCCGATGTTCTCGCGCACCAGCGCGCCCCAATCCGCATAGGGCGGCTTGACGCCGAGGCCGAGGAAGGAGAGCCCGGACAGCAGCAGCACGATGAAGACGAAGCGCAGGCCGAGATCGACCAGCACCGGGGCGATGATGTTCGGCAGGATCTCCGCACGGATCAGATAGAACAGGCTCTCGCCGCGGATGCGGGCCACCACGACGAAATCCATGGTGTTGATGTTGACGGCGAGCGCGCGGGCGAAGCGGTAGGCGCCGGGGATGTAGATCACCGCCATGGTCACGATCAGGACCGGAATCGACGAGCCCACCGCCGCGACGACGACGAGGCTGAACAGCTTGCTCGGGATCGAGTTCAGCGCATCGAGCAGACGGCTGAGCACCATGTCGACGACGCCGCCGCTGATCGCCGCGATCATGCCGAGCGTGACGCCCGACGCGCCGGCGATGATGACGGAGGCGATGGAAATGCCGAGCGTATAGCGGGCGCCCATCAGGATGCGCGAGGTCATGTCGCGGCCGAGATAGTCGGAGCCGAGCCACAGCTCGCGGCTGATCGGGCCGAAATAATCGGTGTCGACGATGTCTCCGACCGGATGCGGAATGATGGTGGGCGCGGCGAAGGCGACCACGATCCAGAACGCCACGATCAGCGCGCCGGCGACCCCGACCGCATTGATGCGGTAGCCGACACGCGCGCCCAGCGCTCCTGGCCTTGCCGACCTCGTCATCGCAGCCTCGGATTGGACAGGATGGCGATGATGTCGGCGGTCGTCGTCAGCAGCAGGTAGCCGAAGCAGAAGATGATGGCGCAGCTCTGGATCAGCGGCAGGTCGCGCGTCGACACCGCATCGACCATCAGCTTGGCGATCCCGGGATAGTTGAACACGGTCTCGACGATGATGACCCCGCCCAGGAGGTAGGACAATGACAGCGCCACCGCATTCACGATCGGACCGAGCGCATTCGGCAGCGCGTGGCGGAGCACGATCCGGCCGCGCGAGGCGCCCTTCAGCAGCGCCATCTCGACATAGGGCGTGTTCAGCGTCTCGACCACCGCCGCCCGGCTCATCCGGATCATCTGCGCCGAGATCACGATGGTGAGCGTGACGACGGGCATGGCATAGGCGCGCGCGAAATCATAAGCGCTGCGGATCTCGCTGGTGAAGGACACCGCCGGCAGCCAGTTGAGATAGACCGCAAACAGGAGAACGGCGAGGGTCGCGATCATGAATTCCGGAACCGAGACGACGCCGATGACCGCGATCGTGAGGCAGCGGTCGTACAGCGTGTCGCGCAGCATCGCCGCAGTGATGCCGAGCGTCAGCGCGAGCGGCACAGAGATGACCGCGGTAAGGGCCGCCAGCTTGAGGGTATTGACCAGCCGTCCGGCGATCAGCGTCGCGACCGGCATGTTGTTCGCATAAGAGATGCCGAGATCGCCATGCACGACGCCGGCGAGCCAGCGCAGGAAGCGGAAGATCGCGGGATCGTCGAGATGCATCGCCTTGCGCAGGCCTTCGACCGCCTCCGGCGTCGCGGCCTGGCCGAGCAGGATCGTCGCGGTGTCGCCCGGCAGCATCGCGGTGGCGAAGAACACGGCGAATGACACGATGACCGCGGTCACCAGCGCGATGGCCAGCCGGGCAAGGACGAGTGAGGCGATCCGATGTGTCACACTGGGCGTCCGTGGGCCTGGTCAGAGAGCGGTCGTTGCGCGGGCGCCAGCCTCAACGGCGGGCGCCCTACATCTCAGACCACATTCACGAATCGAGCCAGACATATTCGGCGAAGGCATATCCCATCATGCCGCCGAGCGGGCTCGGCTCCAAGCCCTTCAGCTTGGACGAGGTGGCGTCGATGTTGGAGATGTAGGCCGGAATGATGGTGCCCGCCTCCTCCGCGATCATGACCTGCATCTCGGCATACATCTGCTTGCGCTTGGCCTGGTCGAGCATCCCGCGGGCCTCGAGCATCATCTTGTCGAACTTCTCCGACTTGTAGCGGCTCTCGTTCCACGGCGCCTCGGAGGCGTAGAGCAGCGAGAACAGGATGTCCGGCGTCGGGCGCGGATTGATGTTGCCGAAATGAACCGGCGCCTTCAGCCAGTAATTGTCCCAATAGCCGTCCGACGGCACCCGCTGGACGTCGAGCGTCAGGCCGATCGAAGCGGCCGAGGCCTGGATCACCATCGCCATCTCGATCGCGGAATTGGCGGCCTCCGAGGTCACGACCGGGATCGGCGTGCCGAGCACGCCGGCCTTCTGGAACAGGAACTTCGCCTTGTCCGGATCGAACGGTTTCGGCTTCAAGTCGGCATTGTGGAAGAAGTTGGCCGGAGAGACCGGCTGGTCGTTGCCGACGACACCGAAGCCGCGCAGCACCGATTTTACGATCTGTTCGCGGTTGACGATGTGCTTCATCCCGTCGATGAAGTCCTTTTTGTTGCCCGGCGCCATGTCGAGCCGCATGTTGAGGTCGGTGTAGTTGCCCGTCGTCGACTTCGACAGCGCGATCCCCTCCTTGCCTTCGATCAGCCGGAGCGAACGCGGGTTGATGCTGGCGGCGAGCTGAATGTCGCCGGACAGCAGCGCGTTCACGCGCGCATTTTCTTCCGTGATCGCGATGAACTCGATCCGGTCGAGATACGGGCCGTCCTTGAAGTAGTTCTTGTTGCGGACGCCGATCGAGCGGACGCCGGGCTCGAAGGCCTCGCGGACGAAGGCGCCGGTGCCGTTGCCCTTGGAGAAATCGGTGGTGCCGTCGGCCACGATCATGAAGTGATGCAGGGCGAGGATCATCGGCAGGTCGGCGTTCGGGCTCGCCAGGGTGATCTCGACGGTGGTCTTGTCGACCGCCTTGAATCCGGTCATCTGCGCCGCGATCTTGGCGACCTTGGATCCGGTGGCCTTGTCGAGGTGCCGCTTCATCGAGAACACGACATCGTCGGCCGTCAGCGGCTTGCCGTCGTGGAAGGTGACGCCCTTCTTGAGCTTCACGGTCCAGGTCTGCGCGTCCTGGGACTCGACGGATTCAGCGAGCTCCATCTGCGCGGCGCCGTTCTTGTCGAGCGTGGTCAGCCGATTGTAGAACGAGCAGCAGCGGACGTAGTCGGTCGAGAACGACGCTTTGGCCGGATCGAGCGTGTCGGCCGTCGAGGTCGACCATCCCGCCGCCTTGATCGATCCGCCCTTCTTCGGCGCTGCCGCGAACGCGCGCTCGGCGCGGCCCAGGACGGTCGCGCCGGCGGCGAGTGCGACGCCGTTGGCGAACATCATCTTCAGGAGGTCACGGCGCGACGCGCCGCGCCGGATCGCCGCTTCCACCAGCACATCGTCATCAGCAGTCCAGTTGGTGATTCCGTCGTTCATGTCGGCCTCCCCTGTTTGCGATCCGGCAGAATGTTATCAGCAGCGCATCATGTCGCAGGCACGCGGTCCGCCGCATCGGCCAGTTCGGCCATCGCGTGGAAATGGAAATCGGGCGTCGTGAAGGCAGCCGGCGCGATGGTACCACCATAGCCCTGCTTGTCGTGGCGCCGCTCGATCCAGCAATTGGTGATGCCGAGCCGCCGCGAGATGCCGATGTCGTGATACTGGCTCTGCGCGACGTGCAGGATTTGCGCCTTGGTGCCGCCGTCGCGTTCGACGAAATCGAACACCTGGGTGAAGAAGGCGGGATCCGGCTTCTCCGTGCCGGTGTCGTCGACCGTGAAGCTCGCGCAGAACGGCGAGCCCAGTTCGCGCTCGAAATGATCGAGCGCCCAGCGCCGCGCATTGGTCATCGCGATCAGCCGGTAGCGCCTGGCGAGGCGCGCCAGGGCCGCTGCACTGTCGGGAAACGCCTTCCAGCGCGCCGCCGAATCCCGGAAGCGTTCGCCGAGCGCGGTCTGCCTGGGCAGGCCGAGTTGCGGCGCAATGACGTCATAGACGCGCACGAGGTCATCGGGGAACCGGTCGGCATCGGCCGCGTAGCGCGCCGCGCGATACAGGCCGAGCGCCTCCTCGCCATCGATCCCCCTGCCCGACTCGGCGGCGATCTCGCCGAGGCTGGTGACGATCCCGTCTTCGAAGTCGATCAGCGTGCCGACCACGTCGAAGGTCAGATACCTGAATTGGCCGAGGTCCATTCTGCTCATCCTGCTATGCGGCGTTCCGGACGTGACGACCGCAGTGTGAGGCCGGGTCCCGGCGAAAACTTCCGAATTGCGGGGGGCCGGCGGCATAAAATTGCGAATAGGCGCAGGCGCCGACATATCAGCATTGCTGCACACGCAGCGATCTGCCGGTGCCCGGTTTCACGGCATCGCCTGCCGGACGTCCGGGTCCGCGAGCGTCTGGTCGAGCGTGCGTGCGGTGCGTTCGATGATCGCGTCGATGTCGGCATCGCTGCAGCACAGCGGCGGCGCGTAGCCGAGGACGCCGGTGGGAAAAGCGCGGATGACGAGGCCGTTGGTCCAGGCGCGATCGAAGATACGGCGCGATGGCTCGGCGCTGGCCGGTAGCGGCGTCTTCTTGTCCTTGTCGACCACGAGTTCGATCGCGGCCAGGAGCCCGCGGCCGCGGACCTCGCCGACCAGCGGATGATCCTGCAGCGAACGCAGGCCCGCCATCAGCCGCGCGCCGGCGCGCCTTCCGTTCTCCAACAGGCCATTCTCATAGAGATCGAGCACGGCGAGGCCGACCGCTGCGCTGACCGGGTGCGCCGAATAGGTGTAGCCGTGTCCCACGGCTGCCGCCCCTGCGGCGTCGGCGATGACGCCATAGACATGATCGGACATCAGCACCGCTCCCATCGGAACGTAGCCCGAGGTCAGGCCCTTGGCCACGGTCATGAGGTCCGGGACGATCTCGTCGTCGCTACAGGCGAACAGCGGCCCGGTGCGGCCGAACCCCGTGATCACCTCGTCGGCGACGAACAGAATGCCGTGCTGCCGGCAGCGCTCGCGCATCGCCTTCATCCAGCCGTCGGGCGGCACCAGTACGCCGCCAGAACCCTGGATCGGCTCGGCGTAGAACGCGGCGACACGCTGCGGCCCGCCGACCTCGGCGATCTTGGCCTCGAGCGCGGCGAGCGATGCAGCGATGATCGCCTCGGGATCGCTGCCGACCGGATTGCGGTACGCATAGTGCGACGGGATCTTGTGCTGCCAGTTGAGCGGCACGCCGAAATTGGCGTGGAAGCCGGGCAGCGCCGTCAGTCCTGCACCGACCGTGGAGGAACCGTGATAGCCCTGCTCCAGCGTGATGAACTGATCGCGCTGCGGCTGGCCCTGCGCGTGCCAATAATAGTGGATGAAGCGCACCGTGCTGTCGATGGCGTCCGAGCCGCCGAGCGTGAAGTAGACATGGTTGAGGTCGCCCGGCGCGCGCTCGGCCAGCGCCGCCGCGAGCCGGATGGCCGGCTCCGAGGCGAGACTGAAATAGCCGGTGGCATAAGGCAATTCGCGCATCTGCCGTGCCGCCGCCTCGACGATGCTCTCCTGGCCATAGCCGGCATTGACGCACCACAGCCCGGCGAAGCCGTCGACCAATTGATGGCCGGAGGCGTCGGTGACGACAGCGCCCTTGGCCGAGGCCAGCACGCGCGCGCCCGAGGCTTCGTGTCCGCGATAGGATGCAACCGGATGCACGAGGTGGGCACGGTCGAGTTCGATGAGCGAGTTGCTGCGCATGATGATCTCCGGTTCAGCCGAATGCCTGGCTGGAAGGCCAATGATGTCGGGAATGGCCGCGACGCTCGCGATGATCGGGGCCGAAGGCGACCGGGCTTGCGGCGTCGGACGTCATGTCCTGCTCTCCCGTTCCAGGAGAGAGTCTGGGCGAGCGGGACCCGGCAGATCGGCTGAAGGCGCTGCAGCCGACGATATCTTCCGCCGCAAAATCGGGGCAAAGCCGCATCTTATGCTGGCCTGTCTGCCTATCATCGCAAGCAGAGACCATCGCCCGAGTGAGGACCCATGAGCAGCTTCCGTCCCAAATACGTGACCTTCGACTGCTACGGCACGCTGACCAATTTCCAGATGGCCGAGGCCGCGCGCGATCTCTATGGCGCCGTGCTCTCCGAGCCCGCGATGACCGAGTTCATCCGCGTCTTCGCGGCCTATCGGCTCGACGAGGTCCTCGGCGCCTGGAAGCCCTATGCCGAGGTGGTCGGCGACGCGCTGGCGCGCAGCTGCCGCAAGATCGGCATCCCCTTCAAGCCCGAGGATGGCGAGATGGTGTATCAGCGCGTGCCGACCTGGGGACCGCATCCTGACGTGCCGGCGGGCCTCGCCAAGGTGGCCAAGGAAATTCCGCTGGTCATTCTCTCCAATGCCATGACGGCGCAGATTCCTTCGAACGTCGCCAAACTCGGCGCGCCGTTCCATGCCGTGTTCACCGCCGAACAGGCGCAGGCCTACAAGCCGCGGATGCGCGCCTTCGAATACATGTTCGACATGCTCGGCTGCGGCCCCGAGGACGTCACGCACTGCTCCTCATCGTTCCGCTACGATCTGATGACGGCGCACGATCTGGGCATCAAGCAGAGGGTCTGGGTCAACCGCGGCCACGAGCCGGCCAATCCCTATTACGGCTACACCGAGATCAAGGACATCTCCGGCCTGCCCGGCGTCTTCGGTCTCTGAGCAGAGTGCCCGCGATGAAATACGTCTCCTACTGGCGCGACACTGCAACCGCCTTTGCCGGCGGCCACATCGGGCCCGTAGAGGGGCGCTACGACGTCGCCGTGATCGGCGGCGGCTTCACCGGACTTGGCGCAGCGCTGCAGTTCGCCAAGGCCGGCGCCAAGGTCATCGTGCTCGAAGCCGGCGCTGTCGGCTCGGGCGCATCGGGACGCAATGGCGGCCATCTCAACAACGGGCTGGCGCACAGCTTCCTGGCGGCGAAGGCCGAGCTGGGCAGCGAGCGCGCCATCGCACTCTACAAGGCGTTCGACGCCTCCATCGACACGCTGGAGCGCCTGATCGACGAAGAGAACATCGCCTGCAATTTCCGCCGCGCCGGCAAGCTCAAGCTCGCCTCGAAGCCCGGACATCTGGACGCGATCGCCAGGAACTTCGAAGCGGTCCACCGCGAGGTCGATCCGGATACGGCGCTGCTCTCGCCGGCTGATCTCGCATCCGAGATCGGCGCGCCGTTCCACGGCGCCATGCTGTCGAAGAAGAGCGCGATGATGCATATGGGCCGCTTCGCCGCCGGCCTCGCCACGGCCGCGGGCCGCCGCGGCGCCGTCATCGTCGAGCAGGCCGCGGTGACCGAACAGGTGCAGGAGGCCAAGGGCTTCCGTCTGACCACGGCCAAGGGGACGGTGCGCGCCGATCAGGTGCTGCTCGCGACCGGCGCCTACACCCCGTCGACCTTCAGCTATTTCCGCCGCCGCATCATTGCCGTCGGCAGCTTCATCATCGCGACACGGCCGCTGACCGAGGCCGAGGCGGCATCGGTGCTGCCGGGACACCGCACCTATGTCACCTCGATGAACATCGGCAACTACTTCCGGCTGTCGCCGGACAACCGCCTGATCTTCGGCGGCCGCGCGCGTTTCTCCGCGACATCCGATCAGCAGTCGGACGCCAGGAGCGGCGCCATCCTGCGGGCTGCGATGGAGCGGATGTTCCCGCAGCTTGCCGGCATCGACATCGACTATTGCTGGGGCGGCCTCGTCGACATGACCGCCGACCGCTATCCGCGCGCCGGCCGCCAGGACGGCCTGTGGTACGCGATGGGCTATTCGGGCCACGGCGCGCAGCTCTCGACCCATCTCGGCACGATCATGGCCGACGCGATGCTGGGCCGGCCCGACCGCAATCCGATGAAGGAGGCCGGCTGGCCGGTGGTGCCCGGCCATTTCGGCAAGCCCTGGTTCCTGCCGTTCGTCGGCGCGTACTACAAGACCCTGGACTGGATCCGCTGAGCCGTGGCGGCGCGCCGACGATCAGTAGCCGCGGCTGCGGTCGACGAGACCGACCGGAGCAAGGCCGGCGCGATGCCGCTTGATGTTCCGGGCCACGGCGAGCGCCGCCGATTCCGGCTGGGTGACGCTGGCGACATGCGGCGTGATCAGCACGCGCGGATGCCGCCACAGCGGATGATCCGCCGGCAACGGCTCCGGATCGGTCACGTCGAGCACGGCGCCCGAGAGGTGCCCATCGTCGAGCGCGGCGAGCAGCGCCGCCTGGTCGAGCTGCGCGCCGCGGCCGGTCTGCACCAGCGCGGCGCCGCGCGGCAGCTTGGCGAGCAGCTCGGCGTTCAGCAGGCCGCGCGTCTCCTCCGTCAGAGGCAGCAGGCAGATCAGGATGTCGGTCGTCGAAAGCAGAAGGTCGAGGCCATCGGCGCCATGATGCGTCGTGACGCCTTCGATCGCGCGCGGGTTGCGGCTCCAGCCGGACAACGGAAAGCCGAACGGCTGAAGCCGTTCCAGCACCGCCTGCCCGAGCATGCCCAAGCCGAGCACGCCGACACGCCGCTCCTGCGCCTGAGGCTGCGGGACTGCGCGCCACTGCTGCTGCCGCTGCTGATCGAGATAGATGGGCCAGTTCCGGTGCAGCGCGAGCACCGCCAGCGTGACGTATTCCTGCATCATCCTGATGATGCCGTCCTCGACCATGCGAACGATCTTGGCCTGCGCAGGCACCGACGACGCGTTGAACTGGTCGACGCCGGCGCCGATCGAGAACAGGATCTCGAGATTGCGGTAGATGCCGAGATTCGGCGGCACCAGCCAGGTGATCATGTAGCGGACGTCATCGGCTTCGACCTTGGCCGGGTCGATCTCGAACGGAAGGTCCGGCAGCTCGCGCGCGAGCACCTCGCGAAAGATCGCGCCGCGCCGGGCATCCGAATTGAACAGAAAGGTCATGGCGGTCATTCCCAGGCAGACCATCCGGATCGCCACGACCCGGCCTCAGCCCACATCCGTCATGCTAGCCGCGCCCGGCATGCATTCCATGCCGAATGCGGGCGAGGATTGAGTGGAATGTTGCGCTGATATGTCCGAAAAACATTCACGCGGAGGTTCGGCCCCGGCATCCCGGGAGCCGAAGCAACCGGCAGGGAAGACGAGCATGGATGATCCCGGCGCCGAGTCTCGGGCGGTCGACGTCTTCGAGATGCGCCTCGTCGACATCGACACCGTCGACGTCGCGCAACTGCTGGCCTTATCGGTCTCGGTGCGGTGGCCGCACCGCGCCGAGGACTGGCAGTTGATGCGCAGCCTGGGACGCGGCTTCGTCGCGCTCGACGAGATCGGCCGCGCGTGCGGATCGGCGATGTGGTTTCCCTACACCGACGGATTTGCCGCCGTCGGAATGGTGATCACGGCACCGCGCCTGCAGGCACTCGGCGCCGGCCATTGGCTGATGACCCGGGTGATGGCGGAATGCGGCGCGCGCACGCTTCGGCTCAATGCCACGCACGCCGCCTATCGGCTGTATCGCTCACTCGACTTCATCCGCCAGCGGACCTTGTACCAATGTCAGGGCCAGGCGGCCGGCGCAGCCGCCGAGGCGGTTGCAGCCCACGGCGTCCGGCAACTGACCGAGGCCGAACTGTCACTCGTCATCGATGGCGATGCGCAAGCGTATGGCGTGCCGAGGACGAAGCTGATGACGGCGCTGTTCCAGCGGTCGCGCGGCTATGGCCTGTTTCGATCCGGACAGCTCGCGGCGTTCGCGCTGTGTCGTCCGTTCGGCCGTGGGCACGTGATCGGGCCGGTCGTGGCATCGTCCGATGCCGACGCGATCGCGGTGGTCGCGCCGCATGTCGCGGCCCATGCCGGCCGGTTTCTGCGGCTCGACACCCACGGCGAGGGCGACGAATTCCGCGGCTTCATCGCGAGCGCCGGCTTGGCACTCTTTGACACGGTGACGACGATGTCGCTGGGAGGCGACGTCGTCGGTGCCGAGCAAACGTCCGACGGACGGCCGATGACCTACGCCGTGGTCAGCCAGGCCTTCGGCTGACCGATGGCCGCCGATTGGTGCTGATCAGAGCTGCGCCTCGCACGCCTTGCAGCACGGTTCGGACGCGGGCCGTGTCTGGTGCGCCGTTCCAGCATGTCGGTCCAGTCATCGCTTGGCGCTGCGCTTCGTCTCGGGCATGCGGCGGATGGCAGCGGCGCGCGCCTTGGCTGCCGCCTTGACCGGCTTTGCCTTGGGCTCCTGCAGCCCGTAGCTCGAAAATTGCTGCGCGGCCTCGGCGATCTCGGCATCGCTCAGGATGTGTGGCTGGCCGAGCGCGAGCGACAGATAATATTGCCGAGCGAGGGTCTCGAGTTCGACCGCGAGCCACATCGCCTTGTCGAGATTGGCGCCGGCCGCGATCATGCCGTGATTGGCGAGCAGGCAGCCGTTGCGCCCCTCCAGCGCGGCGAGCGCCAGCTTGGACAATTCGGCGGTGCCGAAGCGCGCATAGCCGGCACAGCGGATGTCGCTGCCGCCGAACGCCGCGATCATGTAGTGGCAGGCCGGGATCGATTTGCGCGCGATGGCGAGCACGGTGGCGTAGGTCGAATGGGTGTGCACGACGCCACCGACATCGGGACGCGCGCGCATGATGTCGAGATGAAACCGCCATTCCGTCGATGGCTTCAGCGGTCCATCCCAGGACCCGTCCTCGTCCTCGAGCGGCATCGCCGCGATCATCTCGGGCTTCATCGAGTCGTAAGGTGTCGCCGATGGCGTGATCAGCATGACGTCCTTGTAGCGCGCGGACATGTTGCCGGAGGTGCCCTGGTTCAAACCCGAGGCGTTCATCCATCGGCATTTGGCGATGATGTTCTCGCGGATCAGTCGTTCCTCGCGGGTCATGATCAGAAACCTTTCGTCATCAGCAGGACTCGGGCGGCAGCTCGCCGGGCGGGATGGCGGTGAACCTCTTCAGCCGCTTGGTCGCTTGCCGGCATCGGCCGCAAATTGATTCGTCTCCCGATCGTACAATTTTGCTCCCCCATGGCGGGATGACTTGCTGGCGTGATCCGCCCTTCGGCCCGATTTTGGAATGACCGGAACGGTCTCTCGCCGAGGCGCGCGTTCAGACGTGAGGCAGAGTCGATGCGAAGGCCGGCCGCGCTGCCGTGGCGTCGCGCAGCGCGTCGAGCTTCGGTGTTTGCTCGCGCCACGGCGCATCCGGAAAGCGCAGCCGCACATAGTCGACGGCGACGACGGCGGTGATCACGGAAAGATCCGGCGTGCCGCCGCGATACTCCGGTGGATCGGCTTCCAGGGCGCGCAGACCGGTGACGATGGTGCGCCGCCGCTTCAACCCAACGCGCGTCTCGCCCCAGTTCGGGTCCATCTGCAGCACGCCGATCATGATGTGGACCATCGCGTCGATGACGCCCATCGCCGTCCCGGCCCGCGAGATGATGCGATCGAGGCCGCCGTCGAGCAGCGACGGCGTCGGCACCTTGCGCTCGAGCCAGGTGACGATCAGCAGGCTCTCGGTCAGCGGAATTCCGGAGTCGAGCTCCAGCGTCGGCACGCGCGAGGCCGGATTGAGCCTGAGCAGGTCGGCATCGTCGGCCCAGGGGTTGACGACCTCGGTGCCGCCGAGATCAAAACCCTTCTCGGCGAGCGCGATGCGCGCGATCCGCGCATAGGGGCTGGTGGTGTTGGTGAGAATGCGCATGGATGTCTCCTCCTCCGACAGCGCCGGCGATGGTGTCGAGGATCCTGGAGAGATCGGCCGCCGAGTCCTCGAAGTCCCTTCGCCATCACCGAACCATCACCGCGTCGACATCGCAAGCTTCGCCGGACGTCAGCCGGTATCGCCGGCCGGCGCGCTGCCCGTCGGGCGACTCGGGCCGACCTGCCCACCGCTCGTCCGAGTCGATCCTCCGCGGTATCCCCCGACCAATCCGCCGTCCCGCCAGGCACGGCCTGCGCCAAGAAACTGATTTCATCAGCCGGCTCAATGCCATCCCCCTTGTCCAGTCCTGCCGCGAAAAATATTGTACTTTCGCTTTTTCGGAATTCATGGTTGTCTATCGCCATCCCGTCCCGGCATGAGGGGCGTATCGCGATCGTCACGAAACGTGGGGCGGGATGCGGTGGGTGCATGGGCTCGCAGCGTGACCTGGTCATGCGGACGAACGAGGCCGATGCGCCGGCGAAATCGTAGGGTCCTGGCCTCCCGATGCTGAGGCCACGCGGTCGGTGATGATGATCCGGCCGTTACGGGGGCAAGACAGCCGGTCCCCGGGGAGAGGACGTATAAGCCGCCCAACCATCGCGCGGGGAATGCCGGGATGTCTCGGCTGAACCTGTGGTTCCTGCCGCCAGCATTTTCTTTCGCTGGCGGGCCATGGGTGCGGCCAGCGCCCGGCATTCCCTGCGCCCTCATGACCGGGGGCGAAACGACCGGACGAACTCGGACGCGATCGGCGCCGCGGGAACGCAGCACCGCGCCTGCCCTCTGGGGCGGCCTGCGGCCGACCGAGCGCGGGACGCGCACCGGCCCGGAGCAAGTCCCGTTCCGCGGCGGCGGCGCGACGCCCCATGCTTTCGCCACAGACTATATTTAATTTCATATCGCCACTTGCTGGGCAAAATTAGATTTAATATAAATTAAATCACGCGGCACGACAGATCATTTAATGTCTCACGAAATCAAATCCTTGTTTTGGCAGGCACCCGGACGGCCCCGACATCCGAAGCGCAACCGATGAAGCTTTAAAAACATGCTGCACAATCCCAACGCGAGCGCGCTTGCCTACAATCCCCAACAGGACCATGGCTGGGAGCGGTCCGGTCCCGGCCCTTTCGATCTGGCGCTGGGCTTCCTGCGCCGTCGCTATCTGGTGATCGCGATCACCACCGCGCTTTCGCTCGCGGCCAGCATCGCCGTTCTGAAGATCGTGCCGCCGACCTATTCGGCGGACGTGAAGATCATGCTCGGCAACGCCAAGCCCCCGGTCCTGCAGCCGCAGCCTGCCCAGGATGAGCAGCCACTCGACATCGAATCCCAGATCGAGATCCTGAAATCCAAATCGATCGCGACATCCGTCATCAGCAAGCTGAACCTTGCCGATGATCCGGATTTCAGCGGCAAGGCGAGTCCGCTGCACGGCGCGGTGGATGCCATCCGCCGGTTCGTGAGCGCGACGCCGGCGCCGACGACGCCGTCCATGGACGATCTTCTCGACGAGTTCCAGCGGCGAATGAACGCCTTCAGGATCGGCACCAGCGCCGTCGTCGAAGTCGACTTTACCGCGAGCGACCCGCAGCGCGCGGCGATGATCGCCAATGCCATCGTCAAGGAGTATTTCGATCAGCAGTTGAAGGCGGAGGCGAACGAGCACCGCGCCGTCACGGCGTGGCTGCACGAGCGCCTGCAGGACCTCGGCAACGACGCCACCGCGGCAGAACGCGCGGTCAACGAATTGAAGAGCCGGCACAACATCGTCTCCGCCGACGGCAAGTTCATGGACCAGCAGCAGGTCGCAGAACTGACCAATCGCCTGGTGGCCGCCCGCACGCACACCGCCTCGCTGTTGACCCGGCTCAACCGGTTCGACGAGATGATGGCCACGAGCGGGTCCGACGCGCCGATCGACAGCTTGGCCGCGGTCTCGGACTTCTCCCCGGCGGAGCTGAGCGGCAACCTCAATCCGCCCGACGGGCTCTCGCTCAGCAATTCGAACAGCACGGTGATCATCAACAGCCTGCGCCAGCAATATCTCGACAATGCAAAGCGCGAATACGAGTACGCCGCCAAATACGGCAGCGACCATCTGGCCGTCGTCAACATCCGCGCCGCGATGAAGAGCATCCGCCAGGCCATCCTCGACGAGGTGCGACGGCTCGCCGATGTCGCCAAGCACGACTATGCGGAGGCCAAGCAGCAGCAGCAGGAGATCGAGAAGCAGCTCGCGCAGGCCGTCTCGCGGTCGCGGGACACCAGTGCCGCCGAGGTCAGCATCCGCGAGTTGGAGACCAGCGCCAAGGGATACCGCGCCCTCTACGACACCTTCCTCCAGCGCTATATGGGCTCGGTCCAGCAGGGCTCGTTTCCGATCACCAAGGCGCGGGTCATTTCGACCGCGACGCCGCCCAAGAAAAAGAGCAAGCCGAAGTCCATCCTGCTCGCGGCGATCGGCCTGTTCGGCGGCCTTGCGCTCGGCGGCGGCCTGGGGCTGCTCAGGGAATGGCGAGACCGCAGTTTTCGAACGACCGATCAGGTCGAGGACCGGCTGCGCCTGCCCTGCCTCTCGGTCGTTCCGCTGCTGAAACTGAAAGAGGTGAACAGGATCACCAGGGAGACCGTCCCGGGCGTCGTCGACAAGAGCGAAGATTGCAGCCTGCGCGTGGTGTCGCGGGGCTCGGGTACCTGCTGGGCCGCGTCGGCGATGCCCTCGTCCCGTTTCGCGGAGTCGATCCGCTCGCTGAAGGTCGCGATCGATCAGGATCCGAGCCGAACGTCGCGGAAGGTGTTCGGGCTGACCTCCGCGCTGCCCAACGAAGGCAAGTCCATCATCGCCGCCTCGCTCGCCCAGTCGATCGCGATGTCAGGCAGGCGGGTCATCGTGGTCGACTGCGACCTCAGAAACCCGTCCCTTTCCGCCACGCTGGCTCCCACCGCCGGTGCCGGCATCGCCGACGTCGTTGCGGGCGAGCGGCTGCTCGACGACACCGTCTGGACCGATCCGGTGACGCGGCTGCATTTCCTGCCCGGCAAGGGCGCGGCCCAGCGCGACACCAGCGACATCCTCGCCAACGCGAAGATGCGCAAACTGTTCGAACAGCTGCGTGAGACCTATGACTACGTCATCGTGGATCTGCCGCCGCTCGCGCCCGTCGCCGACGCACGCGCCATCTCGGGGCTGCTCGACAGCTTCGTCCTCGTCGTCGAATGGGGCCGCACGCCGGCCGACGTCATCGAGCACGCGCTGAACACCGCGCCGAATGTCTACGACGCCCTGCTCGGCATCGTACTCAACAAGACCGACATGAAGGCGCTGAAGCGCTACGCCAACCATTTCGGCGACTACTACAACCACGAATACTATGCCCGCTACGGGAGGGTCATGGCCGAGTAGATTCGGCCGGATCGACCACGCGGCGCGCGACGAGCCAGATAGCGATCAGCGCTGATGCTCGGGCCGAATGGCGGGATGGGCGATGCCGGCGCGCTCCAGAACGCTGCGGACATAGATGCCCGCGAGATAGCCGGCCTGGACCGCGATCAGGCCGCCGACCGAGGACAGCGCGGCCGACGGGCCGCCGATGACCGCCACCGCGATGCATTCGACGAAACTGATCGCGACGAGCGCAAAGAGCGTGCGAACATTGAAGATCGCTCCGGCAAATGCTCCGGCTCCAAAATGAAGCGCGATCACCCACATCAACTTCAAGGCCTCCTCGGCGGCGTCGAGAGGCTAGCGGCGAATGGTTAGCGATGAGCTAAACCGGCCGGAGAGATTCCGGCAAGCGCATGGCGGCAACACCGCACCGCGGAAAAATCCGCTATCGGCCGCCCTGCGGGTGCAGCATCGGGGTCCGGTGCGTCCGGTACAGCCAGAGCATCACCGTGACCAGGACGACGTCGAACAGACCCATCATGGTCTGGCCGTAGACTGCAGGGTGAACCCCGCCGAGCAGCAGCGCCAGCTTCACCGACTGGCGCACGACTTCCGATCCCAGAAACGCGATCAGCGAATTCTGGCCGACGTTGAGGACGAGCGCCACGGCCGCGGAGTGCCGGGTGCGCGCGAACAGCGCCCACAGCAGCGCCAGCAGCAGCGGCAATGTCCAGAGCAGGTTGACGAGCTTGTCGAACCGGTAGGGATATTTCTCGCCATTGTTCGGAAAGCCCAGCCACCCATCGAGCAGCAGCCCGACGACGAAGACCGCGATCATCGCCGTGTAGAACGGGCGGCCGAGCAGACGGTTGCGGCGGTGGAGATCGCCGAGCCAGGTCCCCAGGATCAGGAACAGCTGCGCCTGCAGCGAGAACAGCAGCAGGATCGCGGCGGGATTCTCGAGCGCGGATGTCTTCGTGTTGGCGAACCAGGTGCAGGCCACGAAAATCGAAGCCGACAGCGCGAGCACCAGGAGCCGGTTGCGCTTGAACAGCGGCAGGATCAGCGGCAGCAGCAGGAACGTCAGCCCGTAGAATTTGAGGATGGTGATGGCCGTCGGCTCGGATTGGAACGTCAGCACGTCGAAGATCGCCTGCCCGACCGGCTCGCGCTTCTTGCCCAGGATGGCCATGCCGACGGCGACCGGCACCGAGATGACGAAATAGGCGGCCAGAATTTTCAACCCGCGGCTGACGAGCTCCCCGTAGTGCTCCTTGTGCAGATACACGTAGCCGACCATGAACCCCGAAATCACGACGAACAGCTCGGCGAAGGGATTGAACTTGGTGAACAGATCGACGGAATCGGGAAAAACGTTCGCGGTGTGATGGTAGAACACGAACAGCATCGAGCAGCTTCGATAGAAGTCGATCAGGACCTCGCGTCGAGTCTGGCCTGCCGTAGCGGCACGCATCAGAGATCCAGGCCACCGGAACGGAATATTCGCGCCATCAGCGGCGAGACGCCGACGATGGCTGCACCACCGCCGTTGGCGTCCAACTGCTTCCTCAGCATCAGCAGCAGCCCGAGAAAGCGCGCATCGATGGCGCAGACATTCGACAAATCGAGCGTGACCCGCTTGCCGGCTGCGACCGCAGCCCGGAACACCGGGATGGCCCGGTCGACGTGCCGCGCATCCGCAGGACCCGAGAGGCTCAGCGTGACCGCCCGCGAGCCATGGTCCTGCGTGATGGTCAGGGCTTCCCCCCGCTCATGCGTGCGCCGCATCCACCACGTCCAGAACACGAACGGCAGCACATGGGTGAGCACGAGGCGCAGCATCGCCGTGCCATCGTTCCAGTAGCGCCGCCAGAGATAAGGCTCCTCCTTGATGCGCCATAGCCACTCCAAGCCCAGCCGGCGAAGCAAGGACGGCGCGCGCTTCACCGTGCCGGCCTGGAAATTCAGCGCGGCACCAAGATGGGCGCGAACCGGAATTTCGAGCCGATGATGATTGCGCTGGAGCCACGATTGGCCCTTCTGGCTGCTCAAGGATGCAACCAGGAAGTCCGCGCCGCTGGCATTGATTTCCTCGATGATGTGATCCCGGCTCATCTCCTCGGCCGAGCAGTAGCCCGGGTTCGACCAGCCGACACATCGCAGTCCGCCGGGCTGGCTGTTCAGCCTCCGCGCGGCGAGTTCGGCAGCCCCTTGCGGGCCCCCGAACAGAAACAGCTTCAGAGCGGCCGCCGAACCAGCCTCCGACTTCAGCGCATCGAAGATGTCGGCGCCGGCCGTGCGGCTCCTGATCGGAATTCCGATCAGCCGGGCGATCCAGACCACCGGCATACCGTCGACGGTGCAGAGGTCGCTCAGAATCAGCGACTGCCTGAAGCTGCTGTCGGATTGGCTGGCCACGAGGAAATTGAGATTGGGCGTGGAGATCAGGAAGCGCGTCTTGCGGCGGGCGGCGTCGCGGATGCGGCCCAGGACACCGCGCATGCCGATGGCGTCGATCGGGACGCCGAGGACACAGTAGACGTCGCGCGACAGGTCGTCAGGCACCGCACGGTCGGCGGTCGCAGTCTCGACCTCGGACCAGCCGCGGCCCGCGCCGGAACGGTCCACGCGATAGGAGGAGCGTCCAGCCTCCTGTAATTTCTGCGTGGTCAGCATCGACCGCTCTCCCTCAATCTGCCTTTGCACGACCGCCCCCGAGGGGGCAGACGGCCAGAAAACATCATTTTAATTTAAATGATCCGATCTATTTAATATGGTTTAATTGTGGATAAAAGAACATATTTCGGCCGATCCGCAGCGAAGGGTACGTCCGTCCCGACGAAATGCCTTTATTTAAATTCACATCCGGATCATGATCTCGCACCTGCCCGGCGTGCAGCCGGCCGGACGTTCAATTGGACATTTTGAAAAGCAGAGCGCGGAATGCCCAGACTTCGAGCGATGACATTCACCGCAGCTGTCGCGCCGAAAGCCCCCGGACAGAGCTCGGACATCTGCGCGCTGATCCCGGTCATGGCCTTCGCCTATTCCGCGCTGATTCAGCCGCTGATCTATTTCAGCTTCCCGCCATCCCCGGGACTTCAAGGCCTGCTCGAAAGCCGCATCGAGAACCGGATCTTCTGGCCGGCGCTCGCGGCCATCGCCATCATCGTTGCGGCGAACCGCCTGGCGCGTGGCGGCCGCCTCACCGTCCCGCCCAACATCCTCGGCCTCTGCGCCTATTTCGGCTTTGCCGGCGCGAGCGTCGCGTGGGCCCTCAAGCCCGAATTCGCCTTCGTCCGCTTCGTGCAGGAGGCGATGGTGCTCACCGCCATCGTCCTGCCGGCCCTGCTGTCCAACCCGGGCGCCGACATCATGCGCGGCGTATTCCTCTGCTTCGCGGCGGGCGTGATCCTCAATGTCGTGCTGATCCCGGGCGGCTATGCGACCTATGCGCTCTATGGCTCGACGCTGGTCGACATCGGCTATCAGGGCTATTTCTCGGGAAAGAACCTGCTGGGCGAGTTTGCCGCCATCGCCTTTCTGCTGTCGGTTCACGAGTTGCTCTATCCCGGCTACCGCCGCGCCCTCGGATTCGTGGTTGCCGTCGCCGCCGTCGTGCTGATCTTCTTCTCCAGCTCCAAGACTGCGCTCGGCCTTGCCCTCGTGGCGCCGGTTCTGGCGGTGCTGACACTGCTGTCCGCCAGGGCGATGCGGCTTCCCCCGGTCCTGATACTCGTAGCAATGGTGCTGGGCTACTTCGTGTTCGCAGGGCTCGCGGGATTCAACACGAGCCGCATCGCCTACCTGCTGACGGGAGATTCGAGCTTCACGGGCCGGACGACGATATGGGCCTTCTCTGAACTGGAGATTGCGCAGAGGCCGCTTCTCGGCTGGGGCTATCAGAGCTTCTGGCTGGTGGGAGCGGATGCGCCGAGCGTGACCGAGGCGCCCGGCTGGGTGAAGGCCATGCCGAATTCCCACAACGGCTACTACGATGCGATCCTCGAACTCGGCTATGTCGGCCTCGCCTTTCTCCTCCTGTTCCTGGCCGCGACCGTTCACGTCATCGGCCGCGTGATGGAGCACGACAGCAGGCGCGCATGGATCCTGCTGTCCGTCGCCCTGTTCGTCATGTTCTACAATTTTCTCGAGACGCTGTGGCTGCGCGCCTTCGACGTGACCTGGGTCGTGTTCGTGCTCGTCACGGTCGAGGCCGCGCGCTACTGGCGCCGTTCGGCCCTGATCGCGCCCGTCCATCAAACGGCGACCCACCGGCCGGTTCACGCCGCTCGCACGCGAGCCCTCTGGAAGCCGCGGCTCGGCGTCCGCGCCTGACGGTGCGCATGCCGGGCCGTCACACCGTCTCCAGCGGGCCTATTGGGTCGCTCCCGGCGCCGGAGCGAACGGCGTGCCGGCATCGAGCCTCGCCTTGGCAGGCAGCGTATGCAGCTTGGTGTCGCCATCCGGATCGACCCAGGGCCAGCGATGGCTGCCGAAAAAGCCGGGCTTTCCGCTCAGATACAGCGACGGCGGCAGCGGCCGCGCCTGCAGACCGTCGGTCCAGACGATCTTGTTGGTGAGATAGTCGAAATTGCCGCCGCGGATGACCGTCGCCAGCGTCTTCGGATCCGGCGCCATCGTCCACCGCTCGGGATCGTAGCCCAGCATCCAGATGCTGCCGGTCCCGCCCTGCCCCCAGCGCGCCGTGTTGCTGCGCATCGAGGGATCTTCATGGCTCCAGCCGCTCATGCGCCCGGGCTGGCCGAGCACGTTGCCGACGAAGGAATCCCACCACGATCCGTAGGCGAGGCCGACGGTACGGATCCCCGAACGGTCGACGAAGCGCTGACGCTGTCCGGTCAGATGGTTGCGGAAGAAGGTCAGATAGATGGCGTTGCCATGCGTATAGTCGCTGTCGACATTGTGAGACAGATTGCCTTCGAACAGCACATGGTGAGAGCCCGCCATGTGCGACGCGTTGATACCGACTTCGACCCAGCCGGGATTGTCGAAATCGAATGAATCGTCAGCGTAATTGTAGCCGACCACCGTTCCTGCGCCGGATGACCGAAACACCATGTTCTTGCAGACATCGACGAGGATGTTGTTCTCGATCAAGACCTCCGACGAGCCCGCGGCGAGACTGATCGCGTATCCGGCCCCGCCGGGTTGAGGCCAGGACCCTGCGTGAATGTAGGAATCGCGCAGCTCGACCCGAAACGAGTTATCGATCGCCACGCCTTCACCGAGCCACTGCGTGATCTCGATCGACTTGGCCCATGAGTACGCCGCGGTCTCGAACCTCAGGGCGCCATCCGCGCCGCCGATGATGCTCAGATGTTCCACACCCACGTGGCTGACGTGGACATCGCGATTGTTGGCTGCGTGGCCACCGCTGTTCGGATCGGTGCTGTAAGGGGTGAGCTGGGCCTGATGGCTGCTGCGATAGCTGATCGTCAGCGGCGAAGTGAACGTCACCGTGCTGCCGGAAACGGTCGCGATTTCCTTGATCTCCGAGGTCGCCCGGTCGGTCCGCGCGAACCACGACATCGACTTCGGCAGCACGCCGGGCGTCTGATCATACGGCCCCTGTGCATTCGAGGCAGCATTGTCGTCGCCGGGTTGCACCGGATGATGCATGTTCCACGCGACGCGGTCGCCCTGCCAGACTTTGGCAGCCCCAGGAAAGCCCGCAGGCGTCGCCTCCCAGGACGCGCCGGAGACCTCGTCCAGCAGCACGACATCGCCGGCCTTGAAACGCGCGGCATTGGCCAGCGTGACGGTGGTCGCTCCCTGAGCGCCATCGGCCAGCAGGCTCTGCGACGCGGCGCTGTCGGGGCCGTTGTTCCAGCGGGAGGGGCCGACGATGATGACCGGCTTGGGATCGTAGCTGTACGAGCCCGGATCCACCGGCGCCAGGATTCCCCGGGTGCCCGCGATGACCGCGGAGGTCCTCGGCCGCGCGCCATTCGGCTTCACCAGCCTGGTCACGCCCGCGCCTGCGCCCCGCAGCGTCACCGGGCGACTGATCAACAGCGGCTCCTTGACGATGAACGTGCCGGGCCCGAGCAGAACCACCTGTCCGGCCGGCGCCGCGCTGAGCGCCGCCTGGATCGCGCCGGTATCATCGGCCCCGCTTGGTGACAGCGTCCGGTAGATCGCGGTGCGGTTCGGAATACCGCCCGCCGACATCAGACCCGGAGTCCATGCCGCCACGCGATCTGCCGGCAGAAGACCGCCGACCAATGCTGACGGCGGCGTCGGTTCGGCGGCCTCGGCTCGCGAGCCAGCGAGGCCGAGAATGATCAACGCGGCGCGCGCGGCCGCGCCGAGAATGCGCCCCCGTTCGCCGAAGGCTCGCAACGACGCCGGCGCGACCATCGAAGCCGGTGTCTGGCTCCTGCCGGGGAGCACGAGGTGGTATGTTTCCATGACGATCCCGCTGAGCAGATCCCAGACCGCATCGGACGACCCTCGGCTCAGTCCGCCAAGGCCGTCCAGGTTTAAAAAACACCATGATTTTGACACGCGCCGCGACATAATATTAAATCAGCATTTAATTTATTGAAAGCCGGCCGACGCCGCTTCCGTTCTCGAACGGATTTGCATCGGTTGCCGCGACTTCCGCAAAGGGAATTTGAGACGTGACGCCATCGCGCCGCTACCTGCTGATCTCGCCGTGCCGTGACGAGGCACAATATCTTCGCCGAACCCTCGACAGCGTCGCCGCGCAATCGGTGCCGCCCGCGCTGTGGATCGTCGTCGACGACGGGTCGAGCGACGAAACACCGTCCATTCTCGACGACTACGCCCGCCGCCTGCCCTATCTGCGCGTGGTGCGGCGCGCCGACCGTGGCGGGCGCAAGGTCGGTCCGGGCGTGATCGAGGCCTTCTATGCCGGCCTGGAGACGGTGCGGCTGGAGGACTTCGACTATGTGTGCAAGCTCGACATGGACCTCGATCTGCCCGCGCGCTATTTCGAGCTGCTGATGCAGCGGATGGAGGCCGATCCGCGGGTCGGAACCACCTCCGGCAAGCCGTGGTTCGTCCACCCGCAGACCGGCGCGCTGGAGCCCGAGGTGTGCGGCGACGAGATGTCGGTCGGCATGACCAAATTCTATCGCGTCGCCTGCTTCCAGGAGATCGGCGGCTTCGTGCGCCAGGTGATGTGGGACGGCATCGACTGCCACCGCTGCCGCATGCTCGGCTGGATCGCCGAGAGCATCGACACCGAAGCGCTGCGCTTCATCCATCTGCGGCCGCAGGGCGCCAGTCACAACGGCATCTGGACCGGGCGCCTGCGCAAGGGCTTCGGCCAGTATTTCATGGGGACCTCGCCGCTGTATCACCTCGCGGTGGCGGTCTATCACCTGCCGGCGTATCCCGCGCTGATCGGCAGCACGGCGATGCTGTGGGGTTACTTCCGCAGCTGGCTGAAGGGGCTTCCGCGCTACGACGATCTCGAATTCCGCCGCTTCCTTCGCACCTATCAGCGCGCCTGCCTGCGCCTGGGCAAGCGCGCGGCGACGGCACGGATCAATGCCGAGCGGGCGCAGCTCTGGCGGACCAGCCATCCCCTGGCCGACACGAGGTGATCGTCACCCGGCAGATCGCGGACGCGCCGAACCGGCACTTGCGAAGCTGAAATCTTCCTCCGACTCTTTCCCGGATCTCATGGCCAATATTCTCGCGTTCGGCCGTCTTCGCGCCGTCTCCACGCCCTCGCCGGTCGAGAGTCCCGATGCCGACGGCGCGCCTGGCGCCGCGGCGCGCGTTGCGGACGCCCATGTCAGCCAATCCCCGATCCCGTCGCTGGACGGCATCCGCGCGCTGTCAGTGCTGATCGTCGTCATCGGCCATTCCGGACTCCAGGCGCTGATCCCCGGCGGTTTCGGCGTCACGGTGTTCTTCTTCCTGAGCGGCTTCCTGATCACGACCCTCATGCTGTCCGAGCACGAGCGGACCGGCCAACTCGACGTCCCGAGCTTCTATGCCCGTCGCGTGTTTCGATTGATGCCACCGCTGCTGCTGACCTTGGCGATCGCCTATGGGCTCACCTATGCCGGCCTCTTGGATGGCGGGATCACGGCCAAGGGGCTGTCGGCGCAAATTCTCTACTTCGCGAACTATTACGGCCTGTTCTTCGATCCCGGCAACACGGTCCCCGACGGCACCGGCATTCTGTGGTCGCTCGCGGTCGAAGAGCATTTCTATATCGTCTATCCCTTGCTGATGACCCTGCTGCTCGGCCTGGCGCTGCGGCCCCGCACCATCGGTGCGCTGCTCGGATGTGTCTGCCTCGCCGTGCTCGCATGGCGCATTCATCTGGTGCATGCGCCCAGCTTCTTCCCCGACCGAACCTATTACGCTTCGGACACGCGCATCGATTCGATCGCCTATGGCTGCCTTCTCGCGCTCGTCATGAACCCGGCGCGTCAGTCCTCGCCTGCGCGCGCGATGTCGGCAGCGCAATGGACGCTCATGCTGGCCACAGCAGTCGTGCTGCTGTTCTCCCTGCTCTACCGCGACCCGACCTTCCGGGAGACGGCGCGCTACAGCATCCAGGGCCTCGCTTTGATGCCGCTGTTCTACGTCGCGGTGCGCTTCGCCGATGCCCCGCTGGTCCGTTACCTCAACCGCCCCTGGATGATGACGCTCGGCACCTATTCCTACGCGATCTATCTCATCCACAATGTGGTCATCAGGGCGATCGACAAGAACTTTCCCGCGATAGCCGCCAAGCCCTACATCCTGTTCCCGCTGACGCTGCTGATCTCGATCATCTATGCCGCGGCGATCGAACGGTTCATCGAGCCGTATTTCAGGCAGCTCAGACACAAGTTCAGGCCGGCGGCCGGTGCCCCGCAGGCAGTCGGACCCACACTGAATCCGAGCGGACAGAGCCGGTCCAGCCTCGACCGCCTCGTCGAAAGCCCGCGCACGCGCGCGTCGTGAGCGCGCCGGGCCCATACCGCGTGATCAGATCGACATGAGCGTGTGCGCGGCCATGCAGAAGCGTGCGGACGCTCAGCGAACGACAACCCCGGCCGTCGCCGAATCGCAATGCGTCAAATTGAGCCATTCAATTATTAAACCCGCCATTTAATGTCGTCCTCATTGAAGCCAAATGATTTTTTGGGGACTGGTGAATGCGGTTCGCGAGCGCGGTAGCACGACGAATTCGACGAAATACGCTCGGACCGCTGCCGGACGACCCGGCGCTGACGCCGTTGCGATCGCCGCTTCAGATCGACCTGTCGGGCCGTGTGGCGCTCGTCACCGGGGCGGCCGGAGAACTCGGGCGGCCGATCGCACGAACGCTGGCGGCCTGCGGCGCAAAGGTCGCGATCCACTATCTGACGTCCCGCGATGGCGCCGACAGGCTGCGTGACGAACTGAACGAACTGCATCCGCAGCGGGCCTGCACGGTCTCCGGCGATGTCGCCAAGCTCGAGGATGTCGAGGCGATGCGCCGGATCGCCGAGAGCAGGCTCGGCCCGGTCGACATCGTCGTGAACAATGCGGTGACCTGGTTCGACGAGCGTCCCGTCACCGACCAGACCGCCGACCAGTTCGATCGTGTGTTTCGCTCCTCGGTGCTGCAGGCCTGGGCGACCGCCCGGGTCTTTTCCGGCCCGATGATCGAGCGCAAATGGGGGCGCCTGATCTCTCTCGGCACCGAGATGACGAGCCTGGCGCTGGCCAACCGCGCGCCCTACACCGCGGCCAAATGCGCCATGGACGGCATGCTGCGGTCTCTGGCGCGGGAGCTCGGCGAGCATGGCATCACCGTCAATCAGGTCGCACCGGGCTGGGTCATCTCCGACAAGGATCGCCGGGATCGCGACGAGGTGCAGCCGCTTTACGAGCGCTCCGTGCCGCTCGGACGGCGCGGCTACGATCAGGACGTGGCCAACATGATCGCGTTTCTGGCCTCCGACCTCGCCGGCTTCGTCACCGGCGTCCGCGTGCCGGTGTGCGGCGGAATCGTCATGCCGGAAGCCTGAGCGCTTCCCGTTCGACGCAAATGACTCGACTGGTTGCCGCCCTCAGCGAAACACGCTGTGGCGGTGACACCAGCGCACGAACACATAGACCGACCACACGCGCGACCAATAGATGCCGGGCGCGCCGTCGAGAAAGGCGCGCCAGAGCCGCGCGACGGCAACCGGATCGAGGCCCACCGGGGTGATCGCCTGCGGGTCGCGCAGGGTCCGGTCCATCGCATCCTGCAAACCGCGACGGATCCAGCGATCCATCGGCAGCACGAAGCCGCTCTTCGGCCGGTCGAACAGCGTGAGATCGAGCCCGCGCAGGCCGATGCGCCTCAGCATCGCCTTGCTGCGCAGCGGCTGATAGCGCACATCGTCGGGCAGCCGGTCGACGCTTTCGAACAGCACCTGATCCACCAGCGGCACGCGCTGCTCCAGCGAGGCCGCCATGCTCGCCACGTCGTTGTCGCGCAGCAGCCGCTCGCCGAGGAACAGGCGCTGCTCCATGACGCTGATCGCCGACAACGGCGTGCGCGCGCGGGTCTCCGCCGTGATCTTTGCCTTCATGGCGGCCGGCAGCCCGTCGCTCAGCGCAGCGGCCAGATCCGGCGCGAGCAGCTCACGCTGAAAGCCGGGCAGGAACAGCGCATACGCCATCTGGTAGAGCGCCAGCAGATCATCGCCGCGGCGAACCATCTCCGGAAGCTTGGCCCAGCGTGTCTGCGACGCGACGGCACCACGCGAGGGCGACAGCATCCGTGCGGCCAGCGATGCAGCCGCGACCTTCAGACCGCCCGGCACTACCCCGGTCCGTTGCGACCATTGCTGCAGCACCGGCAGATCACGGAACGATGTGTAGCCACCGAACAGCTCGTCGCCCCCGGTGCCCGACAGCGCCACCGTGAATCCAGCGCCGCGGATGGCATGCGACATGTAGTAGGAATTCAAGCCGTCGAAGGTCGGCTGGTCCAGACTGTCGAGCGCCGCATCGAGATGGTCGACGAAGTGCTGCTCGGTCAACACCACCTCGTGATGCTCGGTGCCGATCGCGGTGGCGATCTGCCGCGCGATCGGCCCTTCGTTCAGCTCCTGCTCCTCGAAGGCGAGCGTGAAGGTGTGGATCGGACTTGTTGCGGCGCGCTGCGCCAGATTGGCCATGACCGAGGAATCGATGCCGCCCGAGAGAAAGACCGCCAGCGGCACGTCGCTGGCGAGATGCAGTCTCAGCGTTTCCTCGAGGATGACGGCAAGCTCGTCTTCCTCCATTCCTTGCTCAGGCGCCCGGCCGGGGATCGACCAGTAGTCCTCGTCGCGGATGGTGTTGCCGACCCCGTCAAACGCGGTCAGATGACCGGGGGCCAGCAGTTCGACGCCGTTCACGGCCGTGCCGGGTCCGACTACGAAGCCGTTCCACACGGCGCTGGCGACGGCCTGCGGATCGAGCTGCGGCTTGCCGAGAAGGCCGGAGGCCAGGAGAGCGCGCAGCTCCGAGGCAAACGCCAGCGACCAGCCGGCATCCGGACCCGCCGCGCGCGCCACGTAGAGCGGCTTGATGCCGAGGGGATCGCGCGCCAGCAGCAGCCGGCGCGCCTCCGGATCCCAGCAGGCAAATGCGAACATGCCGCGGAGCCACGCAACGGCCTTCGGGCCATGCAGGCCGAGGGCCCGCAACATCACCGCGGTGTCGCCGGTCGAACTGAACTTCTGTCCCTCCGCGACCAGACGCTGCCGCAGATCGGCGAAATTGTAGATCTCGCCATTGAACACGATGACGTGCCCGGTCACCGGGTCCGTCATCGGCTGCACACCGGCCGGTGACAGATCGAGGATCGCGAGACGGCGGTGCGCCAGCAGCGCGCCCCAGCCGCGCTCGTCCGGCTCGGAGACCCACGTTCCCCCGGCATCCGGACCGCGGTGGAGCATGGCATCGTTCATCCGCTGCAGGGCGGCGCGGTTGTCGTCGTCGACCCGCCCGATGATCCCGGCTATGCCGCACATCGGAACGATCCGCTTGCAAGATACGAGGTCGCCATGAAGCCTCGCGAGGTCATCGCGGCCCTGACATCGATGCTGCCGATCCGGACGACCACGATGCCGGCGCTTCGGCCGGCGCCGGCCCCGGGCCGTAGGTCCGCGCCAGGCATTGACGGTAGTCGAGCGGCGGCGTCCAGCCGAGCGTCTCCTTCAGCTTGCGATTGTCGAACCGCAGCGGCTTGAGCATCGCGTCGAATTTCTTAGGGGTGAGAATCGCGGGCACCTTGGTCGCCCGCCTGAAGATGGTGACGAAGGCCAGCCGCACGATCGCGCTGGCGAGCCAATGCGGGATCGGCAGCCGCAAGCCGCGCTCACCGGTGCCTCGCATATAGTCCGACAAATAGGTCCAGACGCGCTCACCGGGACCGTCGACGATGTTCAGCGTCTGGCCCTGCGCGCGCGGATCGGATGCCGCCAGGGCGAAGACGTCGGCGCAGTTCTCGACATGGGTCATCGGGATGCGGGTCAGCGGCCCGATCACGACGTGGTGGCGTCCGATCTGCTGGCCGAGCGCGGCGAGATAGCCGTGATCCCGTCCCCAGATGAAACCGGGGCGAAGCACGGTGAGATCCCAGCCGTGGGTCTCGGCATAGCGGCGCGTCACCCGCTCCTGCCACCATTTGGCGACGGTGTAGCCGCCGCGGGTGTAGACATCCGGCGTCTGCTGCAGCGGGGCAGCCTCGTCGAGGACATCGCGGGTCGCCGTGTAGTCGTAGACCGAGAAGCTGCTGCACAGCACGAGCCGGCGGCAGTTGCTGCCCGCCATCGCCTCGAGCAGCCGCTCGGTGCCGCCGACCGTGCCGGCGAACTGCGCGTCCTCCCCTCCTGACACCACGGCGGCAAGATGGATCAGCACGTCGACGTTCTCGAAGGCGCCCGCGAGGTCGCGCGAGGTCCGCAGATCGGCCCTGACGAGATCTACCGACGACGGCCATCCCAGCGCATCCACGCGGGTCGCAGGACGCACCATGGCGCGCACCGCGATGCCACGTGCAAGCAGCGCATTGACGACATGCCGGCCGAGAAAGCCATTGGCGCCGGTGACGAGGGCCTTCATGTCCGCTGCTCCGTCATCGCCTGAGCGCGCGGCTTCATGGCTTCGACCATCCGATTGACCGCGAGAACGTCCTCGATCGTGATCGGCAGCGATGCTCCCGCCGCCAGCGCCTGATAGGTGCGCGCCAGACACTCCCACAGCCCCTCATAGGCACCGGGGCCCTTGAACTTGCGCAGCAGGGTCGACAGCGCCGCGCGGCGGACGCTGCTGCCCTCCTCCAGGCCGCTGAAGAACGGACGCAGCGGCTTCGGCACGTTGCGCGGGCCATCGAAGGTGAGCCGGGTCTCGAACAGATTGGCGGTCGCCTGCATCCGCTCGCCATAGACCCGCAGCCAGAACGCATCCGGCTGCGCGCTCGCGCTGAAGCCGAGCGTCGCCGTGCCGCGCTCGGCCTCGACCACGCTGCGAAACTCATCGAACGGCAGAGGCGACGGCTTGCGCTTGCTCCAGACGGTCTGCGCGTTGCGGTGCGGGCCGATGAAGGCGTGCGACAGCGAGGCGAGATGCGGCAGGAAATCGGCGATCGCGCCGCCGGCGAGGTTGAGCGCAGGATGCGGCGAGTTCGGATCGGCGAAACCGTCGGGGCCGAGGATGTCGAGACAGATCAGCACGTCCACATGCGTGACCGCGCCAAACTCCCCTGTCTCTGTGCGGCGCAGGATCTCCTGCGGCGCGCGGTTGAAGACGTAGTTGTAATCCTCGACGACGTGGCGACCGATCTGCTTGGCCCGCAGCGTCAGCGTCTGCAGCTCCTCGAAGGTCGAGGTCGCCGGCTTCTCCACGATCACATGGGCGCCGGCCTCGAGCGCATCCATCGCAAGCCGGAAATGCGAGGTCGGCGGCGTCGTCACGTGCACGACGTCGGGCCGCACGGTCTGCAGCATGGCGCGGTGATCGGTGAACCAGGCCGGAATGGCGTAGCGCTCGGCCGCGGCCTCGGCGGTCGCCGGCGAGAGATCGCAGATGGCGGCGAGCTGAACGCCTGGCAGGGTGTTGAGGCAGGCCAGATGCTGGCGCGCGATCTGCCCGGCCCCGATGAGCGCAGCCTTCATGACGGATTGGTCTCCAGGATCTCGCAGTAGAACTCTTCCAGCGCCTGCGCCGCAGCGCTCCAGGCGTATTTCTCGACCGCCACCCGGCGCGCGGCGGCACCGAGCCGCGCGGCGAGATTTGGCTCGGCGAGCAGACGATTGACGGCGTCCGCAAAGGCGGCCGGCTCATTCTCGATGAGAATGTCGCGCCCGGGCACAGCCTCGATGCCCTCTGCGCCCAGGCTGGTCGAGACGATTGCCTTGCCCATCGCCATCGCCTCGACGATCTTCAGCCGCGTGCCGCCGCCAAGGCGCAGCGGGACGACCACAGCCGCGGCCGCGGCCAGATGCGGACGCAGGTCCGGCACGAAGCCCGTGAGCTCGACCCGTGGTCCTGCGAGTGCCAGCAGCGAAGGCGGCGGCCGCCCGCCGATGATCTTGCAGCGCGCATCGGGATGCCGCGCGGCGATGCCGGGCCAGACGTCCTGGACGAAGTGCGTGACCGCGTCGATGTTCGGCACCGTCGACAGCAGCCCGAAATAGACCACCGTGCGCCCATCCGACGCCGGATCGGTGCCGCGCGGTTGATAGAAATCGATATCGGCGGCGTTCGGGATCACCGCGGTGCGAACGCTCGGAAGGTCGTCGTGGAGACGCGTCTCGTCGTCGACGCTGCAGAGATAGACGCCGTCGGCCGCGTCATACGCCGCGAGTTCTTCGCGCCTCAGCTTGCGCCAGTTGGCCCCGGCATAGAGCCGCCGGCCGAGGCTTGCACCGGTGGACGCAAACTGACGCGCCAGATCGTAGGCGATCTCGTGCGAGTCCACGATCAGCCGCGGCGGCGCCTCGCCGGCCGGCGCCTGCCGGAAGCGGCAATGACCCAGATAGGGAAATTCGAGATTGACGATGTCGAACCGTGTCGCACGCAACACCCGGTCCAGCACCCGCTGCAGCTCGGGCAGCGCGACGCGCAGGCGATCGAAGCTGCGGAGCGACACCAGGGAGCGCAGTTGCTGGAGCCGCTTGGCAAGGCCGTCGCGGCCGTAGGGGTTGCGGACCAGCACGACGTCGCGGCAATAGGCCTGCATCGCGCGGCGACATTCGTCGATGTCGAAAGCGTCGTCCACCAGCGTCACCGCGGTGAGATCATGGCGGCGCGCGAGCTGCGTCATCAGCCCGTGCATCCGCGCCTGGGCGCCGAACCGAGGCGGGCTCGCCGGCATGTGCGAGACGCTGAGAATGCGAAGACGCCGCGAGGTCCCGACGCCCGGCGTGCAGCGCCGTGCATCGCCCTGCGCCGGCGGCGCAGGGTCAAATACATCCGGGGCTGAGCCGTCGTGAGTCATGGCCATCTGAAAAAATTAAATCATTTCCGTATTATATATATCATTTAATTCATGGCGACAGCTATCTTGGCCGGCGCCTTCCGTACGGGCCCCCATCCGGCTGCCGGTCATCGCTTGCGGATGACATCATGGATGATCGTACCTGCGATCCGGAGCGGCTCGCTGTGCCGGAACACACCGACGACGATCGCGAGATAGACACAGCTGCAGAAGCAGCCCGACAGCACCATCCGAAGGATGGCTGGAACGGCAGCGAGAAGCGTCGCTTGCAGCCACCAGCCTGCGGCCGCGGTCACAATGGCGCCGATCGTCTGCGGACCCGCGGCTCGGAAGACCAGCGCCGCTCCGATATCGATCGGGCGGCCCGCATAGATCACTGACGGCAAAGCGATCAGCGAGTAGCCGATGACGACGCCCCAGGCGACGCCGACCGGCCCGAAAGGCAGCCCCGCCAGCACGGCCACGACCTGGGCCACGAGCGAAATGATGCCCCAGGTCTGCCAGCGGTCCGCCCGTCCGAGCGACAGATGCAGCCAGCCCTGCGAACCCTCGACGACGTGCGAGATGCCGCGCAAGGCGATGATGCTCAGCAACCCGCCCGCCGCCTGCCACTTCTGCCCCAGCAGAACGACGGTCAGGTCCTCGGCGGTGACGGAGAGGATCGCCGCCGCCGGCATCAGGAAGAAGGCGAGGATCGAGAGCGCCGCCTCGTATTTCTGTCGTAACGCGGCCGGATCGGATTGCAGCTTGCTCAGGGCCGCGCTTCCCACCGCATGCGTCTGGTTGAGCGCCGCATAGATCGAGTTGTCGTACAGGTTCATGGCGTTCTGGTAGTAGCCGACCTGATCGGGCCGATAGACCAACCCGAGCGCGATCCGGTCCACCGCCCTCGACAGCGTATAGGCGACGGTGAAGCCGACCACGTGCAGCCCGAACCGGACCATCGACTTCACCTCGTCGTCGAACACCGGAGTGCCCGGCCGCCAGGGGCAGGCCGACCACGCCGCAACGACGACGCAGATCGCGCTCGTCACCGGGCGAAGCACGAGCGCCCAGTAGCCGTAGCCGGCCATTGCGGCCGCGACCGCGACGATCGTACCGACGAGCGTACCGAACAGCTGGATCCGGCCAATACGGCCGAACTGCATCCGCCGCCGCAGCAGCGCCATGTGCTGATTGGTCAATCCGGACAGCACGAAGGTGATGGCGACGCAGAACGAGATCGGCTGCAGCCGCGGATCATCGTAGATCCATGCGATCAGCGGGCTGGCGGCTGCAACGATCACCGCGACCGCCACTCCGATGCCGGCACTGACCCAGAACAGGCCGCTGACCTGCGCGGGCGTGATCCTGCTCTTTTGCGCGGTCGCATCCAGCAGGCCGAAGTCGATCAGGAGCGGCGCAAAGCTCGTCAGAACGGTGACGATGGCGACGAGCCCGAAATCCTCCGGCGCGAGCAGCCGGGCCAGCACGATGGCGGCGAAGATCTGGAGCGCGGCATTGCCGTATTGAATGACGATCGAAATGATGCCGCCACGCAAGGCGCGGCGCCCGAGATCACTCGATGCCCGATGTTCTTCGAAATAGGCGGTGACGGCTTCCGACATGTCAGCTCAATCGCCTTTCCTGGGGGCCGGTCTCCGAATGCCCTGCCGTACGCCGGTCACGTCAGTCGGAGGCATGAAACATCCTGTCGTCGAAATGGAGCAATCGCGAAAATCAGTTCTCCGTCACGCCGTGACGTCCAGAACGAGGACACACCGTTGACGCCACTTTGTGGCGGAGACAAGGATTAAATCTTCATGTCGCCAATAATAGCGGCTCACGATTTAATTCCGGCAGCCCGATCGCGGAGCCGCCCGACACCATCTCGGCGAGCGCCGCGAGCCGGCCCTTGCGCACCGCGAGGCCCGGCAGCGGCGAAAGACTCGTGGCCGCCAGGATCGTCTCCCACCGGTACACCCAATCGTGCCGCATCAGGGTCTGCGCCATGCCGGTCCGCCGCATCAAGTCCTGACGCTGCGGGTCCCGGTCCAGCTCGCGGATGACCCGGTCGATATCATCGGACGTATGAGGCACGTGGACCATGGCGTCGGGCCAATCGAACAGTTTCGGAAACAGCTCGTTGTCGGGACGCTCGCCAAGCATGATGGCGCCGGAGGCCGCGCCTTCGAAATACCGGTAGCCGAACTCGACCTGCCGGCCGGTTTCGGCGGGCTCATCGAACTTGCCGGGATTGACGAGGAAATACCTGCTTCGCTTGGCGAGGTTCGCCACCTGTGCCCGGTGCTCCCCGAGGTCGATGGCCTGGCTGCCGCCGATCGTATCGTGAAGATAGAACAGACCGCTCTCCCGGGCCATGGCGAGCAGCTTGTCATGGATCACCCGGGACCGGCGCCCCATGCTGAAGACGTCGATGGCCCGCTCGGGCGGATCAGGATACGGACAGAACCGCAGGGCATCGATGGCGAGCGGCAGATGTACGCAATCCTGTCCAATCTCCTCGCCGAGCGGCTTCACCGTGCTGATCTGGAACGGCATCACGATGTCGAACTTGGCGAGGATCTTCAGGAAGTGACGATGCTTGGCGATGTCCTTCACCCAAAGCTCGTCGAGCAGACAGACCGACGTCTTGCACGCCCCTCTCAGGTCCGCGATCGCATCGAACATGATGAGGTCCTGCGGGAAGCCGCAGATGGCGAACAGAACGTCATATTGCTGCTGCGCCGGAATGCGTGGCAGACCGGGGTTCAGCAGCACGGGTGCGTGATAGGCCAGTCGCGTCGCGAAGCTCGCCCGCCTGGCGGCCGGGTCGAGCCTCGGCGCGAACAGCTCGGCGGAATCGACCTCGCAGATGATGTCCTCGAGCTCGACATGGGGGCCGCGGTTGAGAGCCCTGCCGAAAATGTTCCGGAGCGAAAAGACCGCGATGCGGGGCTTGCTCGTCTGCGAATTCATCACGCCTCACTGTGTCCTGGGCAGGCCGCCATAAGCGGCGCCGAGCAATTCACGCGAACAACTCATCGCGGGATCACGACGAGACCGCCGGCCTGATGAGACCGGCATCCAGCGCCAACCGTGACGCGGCCTCGATCCGTGCGAACGGAACATCGGCGCGGATCGCCATGTCCAGCAGGCTGTGCTGTCCATCGGCGAGATTGAGCACCCACAACAGATCCATCTGCGTCGCCCCGCCCGCCTCGCGCTGGCCGGCGATCGCCCGATAGAGTCCGCGCCGCCCGAGTTGCGGCTCCCCCCGCCCATCCACGCGTTCATGGACGACGTCGCGGTCGAGCAGATCGAGCACCTCCTCGATCACGGCATAGGACTGATCGAGGCAGTGCGGCTTGACGAAATCGAGATTGTCGGCGGAGGTGTGATACTCCAGAAACGTGCCGTGCACCCCGCGCATCAGACAGCCCACCGGCAGATCGAAGCCGGGCGAGCAGAACTGCCGCTCGTCATAGCCATACGGACTGAACGGCAGGATCTGGTGAGGATGGCCGGCATGCTTCAGAACATGCGCCACGGCACGGTCGATGGCTGCGCCCTTGCGGCTCTGCTTGTAGTGAAATCCGCTGGGATCGCCGAGACAGGTCAGGGCGAGGCCATGTTCGATACGATCGAGGTGCTGCTCGTTCCGATCGAGCCAGGCCAGCGCGCCGATCGTCGCCGGCAGGAACAGGAAGCGGTACCCCAGCCGGCCGGGTCGCCGCGCCTGCCGCATCGCCAGCGCCGTCATCACCGCAATGCCGGACAGGTTATCGTTGGCGAGACTCGGGTGGCAGACATGGCAGGTGATCAGCACCTCGTTCGTCGTCTCCCCCGGGACGAAGAACTCGCCGTACGTCAAAGCGCCCTGCGACAGGTCGCTGTCGATCTCGACGCGATAGCTGTCGTCGGTCATCTCCCGCCAGAGCTTGTCGGGAAGACAAAAACCCCAATCGTCGGCATAATAGCCGGTCCGATACGGAATGAGATCAGGCTGGTCCGGCAAGGTATGAACGTGCTTCGCCAGTTCGGCGCGGCTGAGCACCGCCTGCACCGGCTTGCTGTAGCCCATGACATGGAGATTGTTGTCGGCGAAGTCGACGAGACGGCGTCCCGATAGGGTCGAGATCGTCGCGCGGCGGATGTTCCACTCCGCCGGCACATGCCAGTCCAGAACCGGCGTCCCGGACGGCACCTCGTGGATCGCCAGGTCGAGATGCCGTGCGACAACCGCGAGCGTCTGACGGACTCCGGCGCCCGTGAGGCTTCGGTTGATCGGAAACAGCTCCGTGACCAGATCGAACAGATCGATCGCCGGTGCACGTGGCCCAACCGATGATGTGAGGATGTCCAGCATGACGCGCGAGTCTCGGATGGAGGTCAGGCCGATGCCCGGGCGGGATCGGCGGTAGCATCGCCGGCCGGCAACGGCACGATCGTCGGCTGGTAGATCAGATGATCCCGGAGGACCGTGCCCTGATCGTATGGCGCGACCACCTCCTCGGGCAGCCGCGCCAGATCGGTTACCCGCAGGAAGTCACGCAGATTCGTGCCGGTCGATTCCGAATCGACGTTGGCGGCGCCTCGCCTGCCGCTGACATCAGCGAAATGGACGGTGCGGAAATCGATGCTGAACCGCGTCACGCCCGAACTGTTCGGCACCGACGAATGCAGGTGCGCGCCCGAGAAGATCGTGACGCCGCCGCTCGGCGCGATCACCCGGATCTGCGGATCCAGATCGATCTCCTGCTCCGGCTTCGGCTGCACGCGCGTGTCGGTCTTGATGTGCTGCGCCGCCGATGCGCGCGACGTCCGATTCCACTCGTAGTAGTCGTAATCCCTCGAGCCGTTCTTGATGGCTTCGTCGAAGTAGCGCGGGTGGAACGCAAGGCCGTTGTCCGGCGTGATGTCGTAGACGGGCAGCCACCAGTTGAGCTGACAGGACGGCGCCGAGTACCAGGTATCGCGATGAGGATGAAATGCGAACGCTATGCCGGTCGTGAGATAGTCGTTGCTGGTAGCCGACCGCAGCCGCGGCACGTCGAAATAGGTGAGCTCGGGATCGCAGCCGAGCTCGCGCAGCGTTCCCTGGACCAGTTCCTTCGAACGCGGATGGTGAATGAAGAACGGCTTCAGCTTGGCGAGGATCTCGACATAGCGCTCCACGGGGAGCTCGAACTGCGCCGTGCGTGGATCGTAGGGATGAAACGCCTCTTCGATCAGCTCCCGTGCAAAGGCAACCAGCTTCTCGATCGACGGCGTCGGCGCATACAGGAACAGCGCGCCCTCGTACAATTTTTGACGCCGATGGTCATCCGGCACCGCGGCATCAACGAAGATATTCGTCATTCCGTGCCCTCCTCAGCGGGTTGTCGAACCCCGAACATCCTTGGCCGGCGGCAACTGCCAATCCGCGCCGTCTCACCACGATCCTCGTTCTGCAAGCAACGGCCAGGCGGCGTCCTTGGCCGACAACACCGTCACCGTCTCGGGCCATTTGATCCCGATGGACGGATCGTCATGCCGGAAACCGTCCGACAGCTCCTCGACATAGGCGGTGCCCATCAGGTACTCGACGGTCACGTCATCGGTCAGCGTCTGGAATCCATGGGCGAACCCGGCGGGGACGTAGAGCATGCGGGCCGTCGACGGTCCGAGCTCGCAGGCATAGACCTCGCCTCGCGTCGGGGAGCCCGGCCTGATGTCGACGATGACGTCATGGATCAGGCCGGCCGAACAGCGCACGATCTTGGCGTCGGCTTGCGGCGCCCGCTGGAAATGCATGCCGCGCACGCTGCCGCGAAGTCGCGTTACCGAACTGTTGCCCTGAACCGGATCGAAGTCGATGCCCGCCTCGGTGAAGGTCCTTGCGCACCACGTCCGGGTGAAGCTGCCGCGCTCATCGGAGCGAACCGTGAGCTCGATCAACCGCGCATCCGACCGTCCCAGTTGGACAAACCTCATGACGCCGTCTAGTCCTCGATGGTGGCCTTGGGCACCGGCACGATGAAGCGGCCGCCCCAGTTGCGGATCTCGGCCATCTGCGCCTTGATCTCGTTCTTGATGTTCCACGGCAGGATCAGGACATAGTCCGGCTTGGCCTCGAAGATCGCTTCCGGCGGCAGGATCGGAATGCGCACGCCCGGCATGTAGCGGCCCTGCTTGGAGGGAGCGCGATCGACCGTGAAGTCGAGGAAGTCGGTCCGGACACCGCAATAATTGAGCAGCGTAACGCCCTTGGCCGGCGCACCGTAGGCCACGATCTTCTTGTTGTCCCGCTTCAGCGCCGTCAGCAGTTCGAGAAGAGCCCGCTTGGTCTCCTTGACCTGCTCGTTCCAGGCCATGTAGATCGCGTCCTCGTGCAGGCCATAGGCGCGCTCCCGCGCCAGCACGTCGGCGACGTTCGGGCTTTCCGCGTGCGATGCTCCCTGATGGCAGACGAAGAACCGGATCGAGCCGCCATGCGTCTCGGGCAGTTCGACGTCGAACCCCCGCAGGCCCGCTTGGGCGAAAATGCGCTGGCCGGCGATCAGCGACAAATACGAGAAGTGCTCGTGATAGATCGTATCGAACTGATGCCGCTGCATCAGAGTCAGGAGATGCTGGACCTCGAAGGTCGCGACGCCCTCCGGCGCCAGCAGGATCTTGGCCCCGCCGACGAAATCATTGATGTCCGGAACATGGGCGAGCACGTTGTTCGCGGTGAGCAGGTCGGCGGACCAGCCCTCCTCCCGCAGCGTGGCGGCGTAGCCGCGGCCGAAGAACTCGACCCGGGTCTCGATGCCTTTGGCGCGCGCGGCCAGCGCAACGCTTTCGCAAGGCTCGACGCCCAGGCAATGAATCCCCTTCTGCATGGAGTATTGCAGCAGGTACCCATCGTTGGATGCGATCTCGACATGGCGCGACGCCGGCCCGAGATTGAAGCGCGCGGCCATGGCGTCGACATAGAAGCGGGCGTGCTCGAGCCAGGAGGTCGAGTGCGACGAGAAATAAGCATAGTCCGCACGGAAGATCTCGGACGCAGCCAGCAGATCGCGCGTCTGCGCCAGGCGGCACTCGCGGCAGACGAAGGTCTCGAGCGGATAGAACGGCTCGGCCTTCATGTAGTTGGCCGGATCCACGTAGTCGTTGGCGACCGGCGAGGCGCCGAGATCGATGAGCTTGAGCGTCAGATCATCGCCGCAATGCCGGCATTTGGGCGCGACACCTACGGCCGTGGGAAGGCTCAGTTCCATGGTTTCTCCGTCACTGTGCTGTCTGGCGGCGCGAAGTCCTGTCGGCAAGCGGACGACGTCACGTCCACTTGAGCCTGTCGTTGATCCTCGAGGTCTCCATATGGTCCTGCAGGACCTTCAGGCGGATCAGATCGGATGAACGAAACTCGGCATCCTTGAAATTCATCCGCTTCAGACCATCGATCAGATTCTGGATCGATTGCCCCAGCGTCACCTGCGGCTGGTGATCCGGCGCGAGCGACTTGTACAGGCCGAAATCCACCTTGTAGGACCGGCTGTCGACCGGCGCCGACGTATTGATCGACACATCAGTGCCCGGGACCCGTCCGGCCACCGCGTTGGCGAGTTCCTTGACCTGGTAGTTGCAGTCGTCCGAGCCGGCGTTGACGGTGAGAAAACGACCACCGGCGGCCGCCGGCCGGTCCACCGCCCAGTCGATCGCCCGGGCCATGTCGGCGACGTCGATCAGGGGACGCCAGGGCGTGCCGTCGGAGAGCACGCTGATCTGCCGGCGCGTGAGCGCGCAGGCGACGAAATCGTTGAGCACGAGGTCGAGCCGCAGCCGATCCGACATGCCGCAGGCGGTGGCGAAGCGCAGGCAGGTGATGGTCATGTCCGTCTCGATCGCGGCCAGCCCCTGCTCCGATCCGATCTTCGACTTGGCGTAGGCGGTGATGGGGTTGAGCGGATCGCCCTCCCTGCGCGGCGGCCCATCGGCGATGCCGTAGACGCTGCAGCTCGACGCGAACACGAAGTTCTTCACGCCCGCCGCCGCAGCCGCCCGGGCGAGCGACACGGTGGTGTTCTGGTTGATGTCGATCGTCACGTCCTGGAAGCGATTGCCCATCGGGTCGTTCGAGATCGCGGCCAGCTGCACCACCGCATCGTAGCCGCGAAGATCCAGCGCCATGTCGCGAACGTCGCCATGGATCTGCTCGTCGAGATATCGCTCGGGGAGAACCGGCGCTCCGGTCAGGCAGTGCGCAAAATAGGCATTGTCGAAACCGTGCAGCGTGGCATCCGGCCGCTGCGCCCGCAGATGCCTTGCGACAACGGGACCGACATAGCCCATGTTTCCTGTGATGAGCACTCTCAAAATCGTTACCCTCTACGCCACGAACCAAAGCACGATTTAAATAACCTTTCGCATCATATAAATTATATTATCCGGCCGCGTCCAGCAAATCCGTCGCGGGCCCGATTGCATTCCGCGACTGATGCGGTAAACGTCGGAAAAGCCGGCTAAAAGGCGCGCCGGTCGCGTCGCAGGACGATCCGTGGTACCCAGGGCGGGACAACCGACGGCTATTTAATTATAATGCCAAAAAATTAAATAATCGCCGCGAATTGAACAAATGGAAGCCGCAAATCTCGGCCGCTTTAATTCGGACGCTTTACTTGAAGATTTGAGAGACAGAGCATGACGCTATCCGCCGGCGACTGGGTCGAGGTTCGCAGCAAGGAAGAGATTCTCGCGACGCTCGATGCGAATGGGCGCCTCGAAGGGCTGCCGTTCATGCCGCAGATGCTCAAATGGTGCGGCCAGCGCTTCCAGGTTTACAAGCGCGCCCACAAGACCTGCGATACGGTGACCGGATACAACACCGGCGAATGGCTTGGGCGGCGCCTGCCCAACGCCGTGCATCTCGACCTCCGCTGCGACGGCGAGGCCTATGGCGGCTGTCAGGCGGCCTGCCTGATCTTCTGGAAGGACGCGTGGCTGTCCCCGGTCGATCCGGCCAAAGCCGCTGCGGCCGACCGCGCGCACGCAGCCGCTCGCCAGCCGTCCGGCGGATGCTCGGCGCGCGCCGTGTGGGACGCGACGAAGTCGCCCGATCAGGTCGCCGGCAAGGGCCCGAAATACTCCTGTCAGGCGACCGAGCTGCCGAGCTACACCCAGCCGCTGAAATGGTGGGACGCACGGCAATATGCCGAGGATATCGCCTCCGGCAATGTGTCCGTCGGCAAGATGTTCCGCGGCTTCCTCTACTTCGCCTATGTCGGCGCGACGATGGCGCGCCGCCCGAGACTCGGGCGTCCTGCGCGCTGGATCTACGACCGCGTCCAGTCGCTGTGGGGCGGCGTGCCTTTTCCGCGTCGACGCGGCGACCTCGCCACCGACAAGGACGCGCCGATCGCGCATCTCGGACTGCAGGCGGGAGACCTCGTCCGCGTCCGGCCGCACAAGGACATTCTCGCAACCATCGACAAGCAGACCAACAACCGCGGCATGGGCTTCGACGCCGAGATGGTGCCCTATTGCGGAAAGGTGTTCCGCGTGCGCACCCGCGTCGAGAAATTCATCGACGAGCGCACCGGCTACATCCGGCGGATGAAGACGCCCGCGGTCATCCTCGACGGGGTCTACTGCCAGTCGCGCTACAGCGAGAACCGCCTGTTCTGCCCGCGCGGCATCTTTGCATGGTGGCGCGAAGTCTGGCTGGAGAAGGTGCCCGCCGCGGCGATCGAGCGCCCGCCGGCGGAGGAGACGGTCGACCTGCCGCGGCGGGCGACCGGCTGACCGTTACCGAGCCTCCCCGCGCTGCAGCGCTTGCAGCCGAGCGCCGCGGCGTCGGTCGCCGCGATTTCTCCACTCGCCGATCCCAGCGATCGATGGGTAATTCCGGCGCGGACGCGAGGGTCAGCCGCTTCCGCTGACGATCACCCCAGCGCGAGCTTGCGGGCGACGAACGCCTCGGCATAGCGCTCGGCGGCACGGCATTCCATGCCCCGCAGCCGCGCCAGACCCATGAAGGTCTCGGGGTCGAACCACTGCTTCGAGCGCTGGCTGCCGAAATGCTTCATCAAGAGCGCGACCTTCCGCTTCATGACCAGTTCGGAGACCGGCATGTAGACGTTCGGCCGCCCGAGATCTCCGTCCCATTTGGGGATCTCATATTCGAGCACGAGATGATCGCGGAACGTGTTCCAGACGAGGCGATTGACCTGACGATGGTCCTGATGCGCGTCGTCGCGGCGATGCGCGAGAATGACGTCGGGATTGATCCGGCCCTTCAACTGCTCGAACCAGGCCTTGATCGCCTCACCCTGCTCCGGGAAGAAGCCATCGCGAAAGTTCATGATTTCGAGATGACAGACGGCCGCTTCGGCGAGAAAATCGTCGGCTGATGCCCTCGCCTCGACGCCGCGCTCGCCGTTGCCGCTGAGCACGCACCAATGCACGTCGAGACGAACGCCCCGATCGAGCAAGGTCAGAAGGGTGCCCCCTGCCCCGATCTCGATGTCGTCCGAGTGCGCACCGAGACACAGGACCGACAGCCGGTCGCCGCGACCGGCGAGCTGCAGCGCCCTCATCCGTTCACCACCGCCGGAAGGTTCGCGCCGAAATGCCAGGGCGTATCGCCACGCTCGATCATCTCCTCGAGCACCTGGCGGTCCCTCAGCGTGTCCATGGCGCGCCAGAACCCTTCGTAGCGATAAGCCATCAGCTCGCCACGGTCGATGAGCCGCTTGAACGGCTGCACGACGAGTTCGTCGCCTTCCTCGATGTAGTCGAAGATCTCCTTGCGGAAGATGAAATAGCCGCCGTTGATCCAGATGTCGGAATCGTTGCTCGCCGCCATGCGGCCAACCTTGCCGTTGGCGTCGAACTCGGCGAGGTGGAAGCTGATCGGCGGATGAATAGCGATGAAGCAGCCGATCATGCCGCTGCGCTTGAAGCGGTCGATCATGTCGGGCAGCGGCGCGTCGGTCAGCCCGTCGCTGTAATTGGCCAGAAAAATCTCCTCGTCCTGCACCAGGTGCCGGACGGCCCGCAGACGCTGGCCGATGTTGCGCCAGATGCCGGTATCGACGAGCGAGACGCGCCAATCCGCCGGACGCTCACCCAGCAGTTCGACCTTCTTGCCGAACTGCGAAATCGTGCAGTCGGTGGTGGCCGCCTGATTGTAGTTCAGGAAATAGTCCTTCACCACATTGGCCTTGTAGCCCAGGCACAGGACGAAATCGCGATGGCCATACTGGCTGTAGTACTGCATCACGTGCCACAGGATGGGCTGATGGCCGATCGGAATCATCGGCTTCGGGATGCTCTCGGAATATTCCCGGATCCGCGTGCCAAGTCCGCCGCAGAACAAAACAACCTTCATGGCTCGACGTCCTTCAGATGCATAATCTTGGAAATGAGCGTCACGATCTTTCGACCTCGCCGACCGATTGCAATTAATAATCCGATTATAATCGATTTTAAACAATATTTTGAGCGGCCGATATTGAAAATATCGGCGCACCTCCATCATCGATCCCCATGGCGTCCCGCATCCTCCTGAGCTTCCGCCGGAGCCCCTGCCGCCGCACGTCGCAGCAGAGCCGATTTGGTTCACGCGATTTGCGATCGCATCGGTATTGAAAAACCATTCTGCACAAATATATAATTCGGTCTCGATTTCTATTTTTTTATATTTAATATTCGATTATATCACGCCGAAGGCGGCTATTTTAACCGGGTTTCGAACACCGACATCCCATGCATTACGTGGATCAGCCCGAGACTCTCGATCGGAACGGCATGCCGGCCGCGATGTTGGCGGAACGGCAATTTCAGCGGCGCAAATGGCCCGTCCATTACGCCGCCGTGGAGCCCTTCGCGGTCGCAGCCGACATCGCGACCATCACCATGTCCAGCGTGCTGTCCGGCTTTCTCTATCACCTGCAGGACGCAGCCGGCGCGAACGACGTCAGCAAGTCGGTCGGACTGGCGATCCTGGTCTCGGCGCTGTTCGTGTCGCTGATGAAGATCCGCGGAATGTATCGCCCGGCCGAGCTCCTGATCCTGCCGCGGCAGATCCGCGCGACCTGCCTGACCTGGATCACCGCCTTCCTCGTGCTGGCCGGCGCGCTCTTCGCGCTGAAGATCGGCAGCGAGTTCTCGCGCGGCACCAGCATCGTGTTCGCGATGCTCGGGCTGATGGCGCTGGTGCTGAATCGCCGGATCACGGAATATCTGCTGGCGAAGGGCCTGGCCGAGAAACGGTTCTCAGGGCGGAACATCGTTCTGATCACCGACGATGCGAGCAAGGACAATGCGGGCCTGACCCAGGCACTCACGGATACCGGCTTTCGCGTCAAGCGACACTTCCTGCTGCCCGACCCCGGCTCTCATCCGGATCAGCGACGAAGCGTCGTTGCAAGCGTCATCGATTACGTGCGCGGCTCCGACATCGAAGAGATCGTGGTGGGCGCCAGCCCCGATCCGTGGTCCGACCTGCGCACGCTCGGCGCCGAGTTGAGGGTCCTTCCCTTCCCGGTGAGTTTCGTGCCGGTGGGAACGGCTTCAGAGATCTTCAAGCGCCCTCGTCACGAGCTTGGCAGTGCCGTCTGCATCGAGCTGCAGCGCGGCCTGATGAGCCCGCTCGAGCACACGACGAAGCGGCTGATGGATCTCGTTCTGGCGGGAGCCGCCCTGGCGCTGCTGTCGCCGCTGCTGCTGCTCGTTGCAATCGCAATCAGGCTCGATTCGCCGGGACCGGTGCTGTTCCGGCAGCAGCGGTGCGGATTCAACGGCAGATCTTTTCAGATCTACAAGTTTCGCACGATGTCCGTGCTCGAGGACGGCCCGTCCATCGTCCAGGCCCAGATCGGCGACAGCAGGTTCACGCGTCTGGGCGTGTGGCTGCGCCGAACCAGCATCGACGAACTGCCGCAACTGCTCAACGTGCTCAACGGGAGCATGTCCCTGGTCGGTCCCCGCCCGCATGCGCTGGCCCACGACAACGAATTCGACAAGCTCGTGCGCAATTATGCGTATCGTCGCCGGGTCAAGCCTGGGCTGACGGGATGGGCGCAAGTGCATGGTTGCCGAGGACCGACGCCGACGCGCGCCTCCATCGAAGAGCGGGTCGAATTCGATCTCTGGTACATCGACAATTGGAGTCTGTCGCTGGATCTCGCCATCCTGCTGCGGACGCCGCTCGAGCTGATTCGCGGCAACAACGCCTATTAGCGTGCAATCGCAGCGGCGATGCCTCGCAACCTGAAGCCGGATCAGGAGCCTCAGTGGAGGCTCGGTCGCTCGCGGTTGCATCTCGCGGGCGGACGGACCAAGCCTGTTCGTCGATTCGAGAGGCAAACCAGGCGGACGAGTCTTAGCGGAGGAGTCTTACATGTCGCGCCGCCGCATCGCGCCGCACAGCTTCGTCTCACGGAGGCGGCGCGCCGCCCCACAATCGATCAGGCTCGCTGACGGCGGCTCTTCGGGAGACCGGAGCCGTTGATCGCGAATTCCTCGATCCGGTGCCCGGTCTTGATCGCGGCGACCAGCCAACGCGGCTGCTTGCCGCGGCCGGACCAGGTCTCGGAGGTCTGCGGATTGCGATATTTCGGCAAGACGCGCGGATATTTGCGCCGCGCCTTGCCGTTGTCGTTGTAGGACTGCGCGCTCTCGTTGTTCGCCCCCTCGATGGCGCCGCGGCTGCGGTTGAGAACCGCCAGACGACGTTCGAGCTCGCGCTTCTCAGACGTGATCCTCACAGCCAGAATCTGACTGATCTGCTCATGGAGAGACCAGAGGTCATCGAAAGACATCGCCTCGAAATCGATCTTCTTGGTGGACATACAGCGACCTTTGTCTGTGATCTCTATCCTGCCGGATAAACGTCATATAATTCGGTATTTCGATCCGCAAGTGGTTCGCTGTCGGAAAAACTGAATATTTGAATTATATCCGTCCCCCGACGTCAAAAGGTTGTACCCCAATCAAATATCAACCTGCAACCCCGTTCCATGAAAATGTGTCCACGCCATTTTTTGAACCGGTGGACGGTCGACACACGCGGTGAAAAAATGTCAAATCGATACGATCCGCAAGTGATTTCCGTACTATGCGGCGAAGGCGCGACGGAATGTCGTAGTTATGGCGGCAAAAATGGCCAAGCGGAAGCTGCCGAGCACTTAGTAGATGCGGTGTTCCTCACGGCCTGCGCGCAGCGCATACAACCTATTCGGGCGACAAGACTGATAACCCGGATATGGATATTTCTGCATCGACACAAAATGCCGAAGCAGGGTTTTAATTACGCACATCACTGGGAATATGCCGCACAGCGACAGACTTGCCTGGATGCATTCGCTTCCATCGATTGCAGTGGCGAATATCGAATGCCACATCCCAGTGATGAAAGCAGCCATCGCATCGGCTGCGCGCGACATTGCGCATCACCTCAGAGAACTCTCTTCACGAATTCATGATTGGGCTGATATCGCGACTCACGCGCCCGTGGGCAGGGTGAAAAGACCAGAGGCTTTTCGGCAGCACCAAGCGCCGACTTCACTTCCGTTTCTCCGATCTGCGTCGGCCCCGTAGCGCTCGATGCGCGCATCGAGAGATGCACCGATCAAGCCGCCCGCGCCATCAATCCGATTGATCGCCGGGGGGGGGAACGATCCGTGACGCGGCAAATGCTGCCGCGCGCACGTCGGCAGTTCAGACGCGGGCTCTCAGCGCCGCCTTGACATCGGGATGCCTCGAGGCCGAATCGGGCGGATGTCGACTACGCGACGGGTTCCACCCGGTTCGGTCAGCGCAAAGCGCAACCCGCCGGCTTGGCCATGCCCCACCTTCCATGAAAATGCGGCGGACCGACCAACGCGCCTGCCCGGGCCCTACTTCTGCTGCTTGGTGCGGCCCGCCACGACGTGCCGCGGCGCGATCAGGTGAGCGGTGCCACGGTGACGCCTGTTGGCCACCGGGCGGCGATTGGGGACGCCGGGGGACTCGACACGCTTCTCGAGGCTGCAGCTGATCGAACGGATCTCGTCCAGGAGAGCGTCGCAGAGTTCTATCTGGGACAACAGGGCGGCCGGTGTCGCGTTGTCCGGCGACCGCACATGCAGACGCGCCTTCGCGTCCCGTATTCTGCTCAATGATTTCTGGACGGAACTCAATGTACCGCCGCCACAAACATCCACATTATCAATCAACGCCGCACTAAACTCGTCACACAAGGACGGACCCCACTCGTTGGCGAGATTCAAAGGGATTTTTTTCGAACGCCGGCGAATTGCAATCGCGACGACGATCGGCTCCGATGATCGGGATTAAACTAACCACTCGCGACAAGTTAATTTACCATCTGGAACGCAAGACATTAAATACTTCCGGCATACGCCGCGGCTGGGAGTATATTGTTACCGCGACACCGAAAGGACTTATTAACTACTCTTCGTCGGCGACAATTGAAGCTTTAGTTTGTTCAGCGTGCATATTTTCATGTCCGACGCCATCCGTGTACCCAGAGAAAATATTTAATGTTAAATTGTGAAAAACAGGCGACGCAACCACCCGAGTTAATGAAGCCGAGGTCCGCGCGCCACCGCCCGGGCTCCTCGTCTCGGATTCACCGGATCATCGACCGCTCTGGCGCTCCGCAGACCACGGCGCGGCGATATTGAACGCCCCGGGGGGTCTCCACGGCGACGCGCCGGATGCACCCCGGATGGATCGCGAGATTGTAGTGAAACGGCGTGGCCTCGAACGCGCCATGCAGGCGGCACAGCCGGCTGAGATCCGGGCCGCACTCGGTGAGCGGATAGAGCCCGCGCCCGGACGCCGGCGTGAGGACCCCGGCCAGAATGGTGGCGAGAGCGGCAGCGGCGATCCTGATCACGTTCGACAATGGCTTGCTCCCTCACAGGCGGATCGACGGCGGATGGGGGCACCATAGACTTGAATGACGGCCATGGACAACTTTCCGCTCCGGTTTGGCCACCCGTCCATCCTGCCATCCGATCTGCCGCATACGCCTCCGTGGTCGACGCCCCCCTGCGACTCGAATAACCGTTGCTCAACGGCTTTCTGCCTAAAATTTATATGGGTTTGGTCAGGTCGCAGAAAGTGGGCCCCATCGCGGGCCAGCCGCGACGATCGATACCCCGCAACGGTAATTTGGTGAGGCTGGACTGTGACCTAATTGGCACGACGCGGTAAAAGCAGGCCGGCACGAACGGTGGCGCGCTTTCGTCGGGGGTGGGCGCCGAGTAGGTTGAAACCAAGTGGGATGGCGATCTCCTCCTTGGGAGGGGGGAGTGGCGTGGGGAAACGTATTTTCTTGCCGTATCCGAGCATGCGTTTGAAGAGCTTG
>NZ_JBNPVB010000005.1:315000-407860 GCF_051168495.1 Bradyrhizobium oligotrophicum
TGATGTCCTTTCCTCCAGGTACTTAGATGTTTCAGTTCCCTGGGTTCGCTTGAAACCTCCTATGGATTCAGAAGTCTCATACCTTCTCTTGATAACCGGAAATCCAAAACCTCGACGACTTTCGTCATCATGATCTTGAAGTCTCTCGGTCTCCCAATCGAACCCCAAGACCAAGGTCTTGGAGTTCCGGCTATCGAAGGTGGGTTTCCCCATTCGGAAATCCGCGGATCAAAGCTTCTTCGCAGCTCCCCACGGCTTATCGCAGCGTAGCACGTCCTTCATCGCCTCTCAGCGCCAAGGCATCCACCGAACACCCTTAAGGCACTTGATTGCTCTCATTATCAATGTCCACACACTCGGCAGAATGTTGTCAGCCACTCACCTGCCCCCGAAGGACCAGGCGTTAGTGAGCTGCAGGACACTGATTAGAAAGACCAGCTTGCTTCTTAAGATCGAACCGATGGCCGTGCGGTCAAGCGCAGCCAACAGAGTCATTTACAACAAGCAGCCCGCTTCACAGCGTTCAGCTTGCGCCGAAATGACCCGGAGATAGTGAAGGCGTCGGTGCAAAGTCGAGGTGCGGACCGCTTGCGCGGTGGCCCTCATTGCACGACCCTACTCGGATCGATCTCCTCTTCACGATGTCAGATAACACGCAGTTGCCTGAAGTCCCGGTGAGGACCAGACAATGCGAAATGTTGTCTCGCGGACGAATTTGAACACGCTAGCAGCAGCTTTCTGGCCGCGCCACGCGTAGCCCGAAGGGCGAAGCGTGGTGGAGCCTGTCGGGATCGAACCGACGACCTCATGCTTGCAAAGCACGCGCTCTCCCAGCTGAGCTAAGGCCCCATACTCGGAAAGACGAATGCAATGTAGCGCGATCGTCGAGACGATTGGCTTACCAAATGGCTTGCCAGGCAATAGCGCCGGCAGGCGCGAAGATTGGTGGGCCTGGGAAGACTTGAACTTCCGACCTCACGCTTATCAAGCGCGCGCTCTAACCAACTGAGCTACAAGCCCGTAACGCTCGAAAGGCCCGTTCGCACCGGCGCGACCGGCGCTCACGCGCCAGACCCTGCACAGCGCAAGCCCTCAGGCAGCGTGTTCGTCCGCGAAGAAAGAGAAACGAAGACGGCGAAATCCCGCCAATGGAACTCAACCCGATCTGGCGATCGTGTTGGTCCCTGATGTTTCTAAAACAGCTCGATAGCTGACCAATCCGAAGACCAGTCGATCCGAAGATCATGCTGAAGAGCCATCCTTAGAAAGGAGGTGATCCAGCCGCAGGTTCCCCTACGGCTACCTTGTTACGACTTCACCCCAGTCGCTGACCCTACCGTGGTCGGCTGCCTCCATTGCTGGTTAGCGCACCGCCTTCAGGTAAAGCCAACTCCCATGGTGTGACGGGCGGTGTGTACAAGGCCCGGGAACGTATTCACCGTGGCGTGCTGATCCACGATTACTAGCGATTCCAACTTCATGGGCTCGAGTTGCAGAGCCCAATCCGAACTGAGACGGCTTTTTGAGATTTGCGAAGGGTTGCCCCTTAGCTTCCCACTGTCACCGCCATTGTAGCACGTGTGTAGCCCAGCCCGTAAGGGCCATGAGGACTTGACGTCATCCCCACCTTCCTCGCGGCTTATCACCGGCAGTCTCCTTAGAGTGCTCAACTAAATGGTAGCAACTAAGGACGGGGGTTGCGCTCGTTGCGGGACTTAACCCAACATCTCACGACACGAGCTGACGACAGCCATGCAGCACCTGTGTTTCGGGCTCCGAAGAGAAGGTCACGTCTCTGCGACCGGTCCCAAACATGTCAAGGGCTGGTAAGGTTCTGCGCGTTGCGTCGAATTAAACCACATGCTCCACCGCTTGTGCGGGCCCCCGTCAATTCCTTTGAGTTTTAATCTTGCGACCGTACTCCCCAGGCGGAATGCTTAAAGCGTTAGCTGCGCCACTGGTGAGTAAACCCACCAACGGCTGGCATTCATCGTTTACGGCGTGGACTACCAGGGTATCTAATCCTGTTTGCTCCCCACGCTTTCGTGCCTCAGCGTCAGTATCGGGCCAGTGAGCCGCCTTCGCCACTGGTGTTCTTGCGAATATCTACGAATTTCACCTCTACACTCGCAGTTCCACTCACCTCTCCCGAACTCAAGATCTTCAGTATCAAAGGCAGTTCTGGAGTTGAGCTCCAGGATTTCACCCCTGACTTAAAGACCCGCCTACGCACCCTTTACGCCCAGTGATTCCGAGCAACGCTAGCCCCCTTCGTATTACCGCGGCTGCTGGCACGAAGTTAGCCGGGGCTTATTCTTGCGGTACCGTCATTATCTTCCCGCACAAAAGAGCTTTACAACCCTAGGGCCTTCATCACTCACGCGGCATGGCTGGATCAGGGTTGCCCCCATTGTCCAATATTCCCCACTGCTGCCTCCCGTAGGAGTTTGGGCCGTGTCTCAGTCCCAATGTGGCTGATCATCCTCTCAGACCAGCTACTGATCGTCGCCTTGGTGGGCCATTACCCCACCAACTAGCTAATCAGACGCGGGCCGATCTTTCGGCGATAAATCTTTCCCCGTAAGGGCTTATCCGGTATTAGCACAAGTTTCCCTGTGTTGTTCCGAACCAAAAGGTACGTTCCCACGCGTTACTCACCCGTCTGCCGCTGACGTATTGCTACGCCCGCTCGACTTGCATGTGTTAAGCCTGCCGCCAGCGTTCGCTCTGAGCCAGGATCAAACTCTCAAGTTGAACTTGAAGCTTTGAACCGGCTGATCACAACGTTTGACGAGGTCCCACCAATCGATCTCCACGCTTCACAGCGCGAAAACCATGGTGTTACCTTTGAAACATTGTCCGCCGAAGTCTTCTCGTCCGATCCCAGAACCAAAAGCCGAAGCTCTCAATCCCGAGACCCGCAAGGACTCCGCCGTCCACGTTTCTCTTTCTTCATCTTCACTTGTCAAACAGCCCGCACTTGTTAGTTCGCGAACTCGGTCGCTCCGAACTAATTAGTGCATCTTCTTCGGTCTCTTTCGCCGTCGAAGTCTCCGTTGCCGGGGCGCTTCAAATAGCTGATTTTTCGAGACCGTCAAGAGATTTTCTGAAGAAAAACTCAAGAGCCAGTCGGAAGAAGAAACATCAAAGAAAACAACGTTGGTCCCGGAAGTTCGGGGGCCTCAGTCATCAGTGATGTCCGGCTGGCGTGGTGGTGAGATAGTGCGACGCCGCATCCCGTGCAAGAACTTTTTGCGACGGCTGTGAAGAAATGTGGACAGCGCTGTCGCACCCCGCTCTGCGCGCCGTCGCATGCCGCATCCGTTCCATTTTGGAACGGATGGCGCGCGCAAGCTTAGAAATTGCTCGCCTTCGATTGCACCAGCGCACGATACGAGTGCGGCATGCGCATGCAGACGAGATCCTTCCGCCGGACGACGTTGGTCGGATAGACGCTGTCGGGATTGCTGGTGTCGATCTCGAGCGTCGCAATCCCCTCCCCGCGCTCGACCATCGCCTCGCGGCGCGGAAACGCAAACGTATCCGGACCGAACACGCCGCTGAGCCCGCGATCCTCATTCGCCGCGTCGCACACATTCGCGAATGCGAAGTAGGCGTTGTTCTCGCCACCGCGAACACGGAAGTGATGCCAATGATGCGCGTCGGCCCCGGTCGGGATCGGTGACGGCTGCATCACCTCCGTCCCCGCATGCGCCGCACTGAAGGTCCCCTTCACCGCCGAAGGACACACGATCAGGTCGCAGCCGCGCAATGCGAGCACCCGGCCCGCTTCCGGAAACGCCGCGTCATGGCCGATCAGGATGCCGATCCGCGCCATCGGGGTATCGACGACCGCCCATTCGTCTCCCGCCGTGGCCCAGCCGCGCTCGGCCATCGTGAGGTGCGTCTTGCGGTAGGTGGTGATTTTACCGTCAGGGGTGACCAGGACGGCTGAATTATAGATGGTGTTCCCGTCTCGTTCCGCAAGTCCGCAAACGACGGTCATCCCCTGCCCCGCTGCGAGCTCGGCGAGCCTGGCCGTGATGCGGCCCGGGATCGGCTCGGCCGTTCCGGCCGGATCGGTCAGCCCCGTTGCCGCAAGTTCCGGAAACACCACCAGCTCGGCGCCCTCGCCCTTCGCGGCCGCAGCCAACCCGGCGATGCGCTCGAGATTGGCGGCCACATCGGATGTCGGCGCGAACTGCGCCACGCTGACGCGGGAGCGTTTGCCCACCGGCCACGGCTCATGGCCGTAGAGGCCGAAGAAATCGCGCGGGTTCCAGCTATAGGTGTTGGTCAGCAGCTCCGGATAGAGCTCCGGCCGGCGCTGCGCGAACACGGGCTCGCCGAGCACGCGCCGCGCCCGCGCGGGAGCCAGATCGATGTCGGCGAACGCGACACCGTCGCCTTTGTCGATCACGGCCGGCAACGTGCCGTCGGGCGCGATGACGCAACTGCCGCCGGAGAACTGCACGGTGCGCTCCAGCCCCCAGCGGTTGCTCTCGATCACGTAGCAGGAATTCTCGAAGGCGCGGCTGATCCAGTATGGCGCCGGCGTGCGCTCGGCCAGCCAGTTCGAGATGTGGCAGATGATGTCGGCGCCACCGAGCGCCATCAGCCGCGCCGTCTCGACGAAATGGATGTCCATGCAGATCAGCAGCGCAATGCGGCCGATTGGCGTCTCGAACACCTGGTTGTGCAGGTCGCCGGCCGCGGCCCATTTCGGCTCGGAGATGTAGGGATGGGTCTTGCGGTGCCGGCCGATGACGCCGTCGGGGCCGATCAGCACCGCGCTGTTGAAGTAGATGTCGTCGTCATCGACCTCGGGCATGCCGATGACGATGAAGCAGCCGTGCCGCTTGGCCAGCGCCGCGAAGCGATGCGTGGTCGAGCCCGGCACCTTCTCGACGAAGGGCGCCACCTCCGCGCGATCGTACCAGCAATAGCCAGTCGTGCCCATCTCCGGCGTCACGATCAGCTTCGCGCCGGACGACGCGGCCTGCTCGCAGAGCTCGAGCAAGCCTGCGACGTTGCGCTCCTTCTCGCCCAATGTCGGCTCGAACTGGACGGTGGCGACCTTGACCTTCGACGACATCGCTTCGCTCTCAGACCAGGAACTGCTTCTTGATGGAGGCGCCGAGCGTGTATTTCGGATCGACCATGTTGCCGAGCCGGACGCGGCCGGCCTGCGTCAGCAGCATGTAGGCGTCGATCTCCTCGAAACCGTAGTCGGCCGCCATCCAGCGGCACAGCTCCCGATAGGCGATGCGTGCCGCGTCCTCCATCGGCCTGGCAGAGCCGATGGTCATGATGAAGTCCTTCGTTTCCAGCCGTGGCCAGGCGATGTGCCAGCCCTTGATAAGGTCGACCTGCACGGTCGTGACCGTCGGATGCTCGATCGCGACGCCGCACAGTTCGCCGTCGCCCTGCGCCGCATGGCAGTCGCCGAGATAGAGCAGCGCGCCCTTGGTGTTCACAGGTAGATAGATGACTGCGCCGGTGCCGACATCGGGCAGATCCATGTTGCCGCCGTAATAGTCGGGGACCAGCGAGGAGATCGCCTCGATCTCCGGCGAGGTGCCGATGGTGCCGATGAACGGCTCATAGGGCAGCGTGATCTTGTCGTTCCAGACGGTGCCCTTTTCCGCGGTGATCTCCAGCTTCTTGACGCGCTCCGGCAGCGCCGGATTGAGCAGCGCCGTGTTTCCCGTTCCGACCAGCCCGCCGAACTCCGGCATGATCACCGTGGTGCCGCGCGGCTGCGGTCCCCGCGGCACGATGCTCTCGATATAGACCGCGAGCGTGTCGCCCTTCTCGGCGCCGTTGACGTAGATCGGCCCGTTCTGCGGATTGAGGAACGGGAAGTTCAGGATCTTCGACGGGCTGTCGGTCTCGTGCTTGATCGCGCCCTCGAAGGCGTCGTGCGTCTCGGCGGACACGACCGCGCCGGGATCAATGGTCAGAACGGGACCGACATAAGGGCCGTAGACATAGTGATACTTGCCCTGGTCCTTCTCGGTGATGACATGGTGCGCGCCGCGCACACCCTTTGCCACGCCCTTGCGGGCCATGATCGACTCCGACTGCCAGGCCATGCTCGTTCTCCTTGTGCTCGTTGTTGACGTTTCTTCAGACTGCGAGGTGGCGGCGCATCTCGGTGGCGTCGTCCAGCTCCTCGCGCGCGAGGCTCGCCGTGATGCGGCCCTTGTCCATGACGTAGCAGCGCTGCGCTATGGCGCGGATCATGTCGAGATTCTGCTCGACCAGGATGATGGTGACGCCGGTCCGGCGGTTGAGCTCGACCATGTTGCGGGCGATGTCCTGCACGATGTTGGGCTGGATGCCTTCCGAAGGTTCGTCGAGCAGGATCAGATGCGGATCTGCGATCAGCACGCGGCCGATCGCGAGCTGCTGTTGCTGGCCGCCGGACATGGTGCCCGCGCGCTGGCTCCAGCGCTCCCTTAGGATCGGGAATGCGCCGACGACGCGCTGCCGCCCCTCCTCCGGGATACCGCCGCCCTTGATCGCAGCTCCAACTGCGATGTTCTCGCCGACCGTCAGCCGCGGAAACACGTCGCGGCCCTGCGGCACATAGCCCATGCCGAGCCGGGCGCGCTTGTGCGCCGGCAGATGCTCCACCGCCTCGCCGCGATAGACGATCGAGCCACTCATGGCCGGCACCAGCCCGATCAGGCTCTTCATCAGGGTCGACTTGCCGACGCCGTTGCGGCCGATCACCGCGACGATCTCGCCTTCGCGCACCTCGATCTCCAGTCCTTGCAGCACCGGCTTGCCGCCATAGCCGGCGCGCAGCCCGACGGTGGTGAGGATCACTTCCTTACGCATGCGCCTGCCCCAGATAGATCGCCGCGACGCGCTCGTCGGCCACGATCTCGTCGATCGAGCCTTGCGCGAACACCTGGCCGAGATGCAGCACGGTGACGCGCTGCGCGACCTGGCGCACGAACGCCATGTCGTGCTCGATCGCGAGCACGGTCATGCCGGCTGCGTTCAGCCGCCGCACCATCTCGCCGGTCGTGTGGGTCTCCTCCGGCGACATGCCGGCGGTCGGCTCGTCGAGCAGCAGCAGCCGCGGCTTCAGCGCGATCGCCATGCCGATCTCGAGCCACTGCTTCTGGCCGTGGCTGAGATTGCCCGCCATCTGCGCCTGCTCGGCTTCGAGATTGAGGAAGGCCAGCAGCCTGTCGATCTCCTTGGCGAGCGAGACGCCGCTGAGCCGGCTCTGCAGCGCGATCTCGAGGTTCTGCCGCACCGAGAGGCCCTTGAACACGCCAGGCACCTGGAACTTGACCGAGAGCCCGCGGCGGATGCGGGCGAAGGATTTCAGCGCGGTGATGTCCTCGCCGGCAAAGCTGATCTGGCCGCTGCTCGGATGATGCTCGCCGAGGATCAGGCGGAACAAGGTGCTTTTTCCCGCGCCATTGGGCCCGATCAGGCAGTGGATCTCGTCTTGCTCCAGCACGAGATTGACGGAATTCGTCACGTGCAGGCCGCCGAAATGCTTGTCGAGGTCGCGGAGCTGCAGCAGCGCCATCACGCCGCCTCCTGCTTGCGCCGGGTCACGAGCTTCGTGATCCAGTTGATCACACCGAGCACAAGCCCGTTGGGCGCGATCAGCACCGTCGCCACCAGCAGCACGCCCATGAACACTAGCGCGTACTGGCTGCCGTAGATCGTCAGCGCCTGGAAGCCGGAGAGCACCACCAAGGTGCCGATGATGGTTGCCGTGAGATCGCTGCGGCCGCCGACGGCGACCCAGATCAGCGGCAGCGACGCCGCCGTCATGCCCATGCTGGACGGCGTGATGTACTGGCCCCACACCGTGTAGAGCACGCCAGAGAGGCCGGCGAGCGCAGCGCCAATCACGAATGTGATGAGCTGGTATTTCCGGATGTCGTAGCCCAGCATCTCCGCGCGCTCGGGGTTCTCCCGGATGGCGACGATGACGTTGCCGAACGCGGAGTTCATCAGGATGCGCAAGCCGAGATAGACCAGCACGAGCATCGCGAGCACGACGTAATAGAGCCCGACATCGGCAAACAGCACGATCGGGCCGCCGAACCAGGGAATCGTTAGCGGCGGCATCGCGCTCATGCCATTGAAGCCGTTCAGCCGGGCGGCGCCGATGCGCCATTCCGGGCCGGCGGTCTGGGCCATGAAGCGCTCGAGCATCAGGGTCACGGCGAGCGTGACGATGCCGAGGAAGACGCCGGCGATACGGCCGAAGAACATGAAATAGCCGAGCAGCGCCGCCACCAGCGCGGCCATGCCGACGGCGAGCAAGAGCGCGATCCAGGTGAAGCCGTAGGACGCGCCGAAATTGATCGTCAGGATGCCGTAGCCGTAGCCGGCGATGCCGAAGAACGCGGTCTGGCCGAACGACAGCGAGCCGCCGTAGCCCCAGATCAGGCTGAGGCTGAGCGCGATGAACACCCAGACGAAGAAATAGACGGTGTTGCCGACGGTGTAGCCGTCGCTGAACAGCGGATAGGCCAGCGCGCCCGCGAGCACGAGCGCGAATAGCGCCCAGAACGCCGGGCCGCGACCGAGCGTCTGCGGGCCTTCGAGCCGGCGAAACAGGGAGAGAAATCCGGTCATCGCGGCGCTCCTCAGGTCCGCTCGCGCAGCACGAAGCCGGAGATGCCCTTCGGCAGCACCCGGACCACGATGATCACGGCGATCAACAGGCCGATCTGGCCGAACAGCTGGCCCTGCCAAGACGTCATGCCCGATTTCACGATGGCGAGGATGCCGCCGGCCGGCGCGGTGCCGAGGAACACGTCGGCGCCGCCGATCACCACGGTGACGAAGGCCTCCATGATGAAGGTCGCCCCCATGGTCGGCACCAGGGTCATGGTCGGTGCATAGAGCCCACCGGCGAGGCCGGCGAGCCCTGCGCCGCAGGCGAAGGTCAGGCTGTAGATCAGGCGGGTGTCGACGCCGAGCGCGGCGGCCATGTGCGGCACCTGGATGGTGGCGCGCGCGAGCACGCCGAACCGCGTCCAGTTGAACAGCGCATACAATGCGCCGAGCACGGCGAGCGCGGCTGCGAACAGCACGATGCGGTAGGTCGAATAGGAATAGGCGCCGACCTGGAAGCTGCCGAACGGCGTGCCGACGCCGGCCATGGTCGATCCGACCAGGATCAAGGTGCCCTGCGTCGCGATCAGGCTGAGGCCCCAGGTGGCGACGATGGTGTCGAGCGGCCGCTCATAGAGATGCCGGATCACCAGCAGCTCGACGAGGACTCCGACCAGGGCGGAGGCCAAGGTGCCGCAGAGAATGCCGAGTGGCAGCGGCAGGCCGGCATGCACGGTCGCCGCGGTCACATAGGCGCCGCACATGATGAACTCACCATGGGCGAGATTGATCACGCCCATCATGCCGAAGATCACCGCAAGCCCGCAGGCCGACAGCACCAGGAAGGCGAATGCGTCACCGAACTGGTAGAGCGCAGAGAATGCGAGGGTTGCGATGTCCATGGGTCCGTCGGGTCTGACTGGAAAGCGATTGCGCGCGCAAACGAAAAACATCGTTGCCCCGGCGTGAGGGGACGCCGGGGCAACGGCCCGCCGATCAGGGCTTCGGCGGCGGATTCGACGGCGTGTACTGCGCCATCGGATCCTTCTTGGTCAGGTCGCAGCCGGCGTCACCGAGCCAATACGGCTTGATGTCCTCCCAGACCTTCGGGAACGTGATCGAATGATCGGCGCCGACCTTGGCGAGGTAGATCGTGTGCGACATGTGCTGGCTCTTGGGGTCAATGCAGACCTTGCCTTCCGGCGCATCCATGCAGACGTCGCCCATCGCGATCACCTTGCGGATCTCGTCGCGGTTGGTCGATTTCGCCCGCTCCACCATCTGCTTGTAGAGATAGAGCGCGAGATAGGAGTTCTCGGCCTCTTGGTTCACATAGGGCTCGCTGGGGAACTTGGCCTTGAACTTGGCGGTGAACTCCTTGCTCTTCGGACTGTCGATCTCCTCGATGTAGTTGGTGGTGACGTACATGTCCTTGAGGCTCGGCGGCTTGAAGCGCTTGTGCTCATAGCCCTGGCCGACGTTGACCGAGGACGCCATCGGCAGGTTGACGTTGGCGGACGCCGCCTGCTCGTAATACGAGGCCTGCGCGGTGCCGACCAGCAGGGTCACGACGAAGTCGGGCTTGGCCTTCTGGATGTTCTGGATGCTCTGCGAGAACTGCGACACGCCGAGCGGGATGAACTCCTCGCCGGCCATCTCGCCGCCGTTCTCCTTGACGATCTTGCGCACCCACTCCGCCGAGATCTGGCCGAAATTGTAGTCGGCGGCGAGCGTGTAGACCTTCTTGCCGTAGGCCTGCATCATGTAAGGGATCAGCGTCGAGAACTGCTGCTCGGGGACGGCGCCCGTGACCACCATGTGGCCGTCGCAGACGCCGCCTTCATACTGGTTGTTGTAGAAGGCGAAGCCGTTGAACTGATCTACGATCGGGCGGTAGGCCTCGCGCGAGGCCGAGGAGAAGCCGGCGAACACGGCGTCGACCTTGTCCCGCTGCAGCACGCGGCGCATGAATTCCTGATAGCGCGTGTTGTCGGACTGGGTGTCGTAGGTCACGAGTTCGAGCGGCCGGCCCATGATGCCGCCGGCCTTGTTGATCTCCTCGGCCGCGAGCTGGATGGCGTGGACCTTGCCGATGGTCGCCGCGGCGAAGTCGCCGGACTGGTCCTCCAGGACGCCGAGCTTGATCGGCGCTTCGGCGGCATATGCGCCTGACGCGAAGACAAGCGTCCCCGAGAGGGCCGCGGCGCGCAGCCCCCGCAATACAGATCTGGTCATGTGATGCTCCTACATCGCTTGCTTGTTGCCGCCTTGCAGCGTGATGCCGCTCGTGCGTTCCGGCGTATCGGGCGGCCTCGCCCGTCTCCTCAGGAACTCCTCGCAATAGAGCTCCAGGCTCTGCCGCGCCCGCATGCTGTCGCGGCGGAGCGCGGAATAGGCATCGTCGTCGTTGAGACCGGTCTCCTGCATCAGGGTGACGACCGCGCGGATGACGGCGCGGCGGCCGCGCCGGCGGCTCTCCAGGTCCTGCAGCTTCTCGTACATCTCGGTGCGCAGCAGGAACTGGTTGATGCCGAGAAACAGCGCCGTGTAGACGGCGCCGCCATGCACGGGCTTGCGCAGGAACGAGGTGGCGCCGAGATTGACCAGCGCCTTCAGCCGGCTCGGCGCTTCGACACCGACGAGGCCGATCACCGGCACCGGCGGCAGTTTCGAGGCCGGGTTGACCTCGATGGCCACGGCGCCTTCGAGATCGCCGTCGACGAACAGGATGTCCCGCTCCGGTTGCAGGTTAGCGACGTCGATCTGCGCGCGGCCGTCGACAATCTCGGGGTATTCGCAGGCGACGCCGAGCTTGGCGAGCGTCGTCTCCAACGTGGTCTCCCACCCTGCCCGCCGCGTGATCACCAGCGCGCGGCCGCCCTTGAAGTTCTGCAGCAGTCGGAAGGTCATGACTTCACCATTCGGAGCAGCGGAGGACGCATCGCCGTCGCGAAGCGCGGCGACGACTGCACGAGATAGGGATCGGGCGCGATCGGCTGGCGCGCTTCCAGCAGCAGTTCGAACTGGCCATCGGCCAAGGAGCGGCCGATGCGCGGCGTCAGCCAGGCGTGATAGGTCTGCGGATCGATCCGCACCTCGCCCTGCGGCGCCAGCAGCCGCTGGTTGGCCACGGCGCAGCGCACCAGCCGCGACTCGTCGCTGCCCGCCTGTGCCAGAGCGGCAGCCAGCAATTTGACGGCGATGTAGGAGGCCTCGGCATCGGCCGAGACCACCGGGCCGCCGGGACACGCGGCCCCATAGGCCTGCATGAACGCTGCATTCTCGGCCGTGTTGAGCGACGAGAAATACACGCTCGACGACAGGTGGCCGTCGACCGCTTCGGTGCCGATCTCCTGCAGCTCGGGCTCCGACAGCGTGCAGCTGGCGACCGGAATCTGCTTCGCCTGGTCGATCCCGGCCGCACTGCAGGCGGCGCGAAAGGCGCGGAAGAACGCGTAGGCGCTGGTGCCGATCAGGTTGTTGAAGACGAAGTCGGGGCGCTGCTCGATAATGGCGGCGATCACCTGGTCGAACTCGGTATCCCCGACCGACAGATAGCGCTCGGCCAGCACGCTGCCGCCGCGCGCGCTCAGCGCCTCGCGGAAGATGCGGTTGTTCTCCCAGGCCCAGATGTAGTTCGAGCCGACGCAGAAGGCGCGCTTGCCGACGCGCGAGGCGAGATAGTCGACCAAAGGCAGCACGTGCTGGTTCGGCGCCGCGCCGGTGTAGATCACGTTGTCCGAGCTCTCGAAGCCCTCGTAGTGCGACGGGTACCAGAGCAGCCCGTCGAACTTCTCGAAACAGGGAATGACCTCCTTGCGGCTCGACGAGGTGTAGCAGCCGACCACCTGGCGGATGCCGGAGCTCAGCAGCTCGCGCGCCAGCGCGCGATATTGCGCGAGATCGCCGGCCGGATTGACCACCACCGGCTCGAGCGCGATCGGGCCATCGCCTGAATTGATCTCGCTAAGCGCGAGCTGCGCGCCGTTCAGCATCGAACGCGCGACGACGCTGTACGAGCCCGTCGTCGAGAACATCACCCCGATGCGAAACGTCGTCCGCGTCATTCTGCGTCCCAAAACAAAAAAGCGCCCGCCGGCCGTGAAGCCGAGGGCGCCCTCGCCACCAACCAAACACGCTTCGATCAGCGCGGTGTTGGAAATGGTTTGATCGTATCGCGTCAACGGGCCGCTTTGCCCAACGCATGGACAATACGGTCCCTTAGAACACCTCACCTGTCAAGCGCGTTGTTGCAGCGATGGCTGCACCAATTCGTGCCCCCGTGCAGCAAAATGATGCAAGCAACAACCGCCGGAGAGGCTGCGCGTCGAATACCCGACGGTGCACGAACAAAGACGCTCAGCGCGAGCGTGGCGCCTGCTGGCGGACCGGACTTCTCAGCGCCTGATCGAGATCGGCGATCGCTTCGGCTTCACGCGCGCGGCGCAGATGCTCGGCCTGTTCGAGGCCGGGCGGCAAGCGCTCCGCCGTCTCGCGCGCCTTGCGTGCCATCTGCATGAGACGCTCGCTCAAGGACAGAGCCTGCTTGACGCGCCGACGCCGTTTTTTCTGATCTTCCAGTTCCATGCAAACTCATTTTCGGTTTTGTTTTATGGACTACTCAACTATAGATTATATACCATACTCATGCATCGACATAGGTGAATCGGAAAGCGCGAGACGTGGCCGTTTCCGCATTGGCAAGCCGCCGGCAGGCCACACGGTCGAATGTTAGCCGCGGCGCGGCGCCCGTTCCGTATCAGATGATACGGAGGGGGATCACGAAGTCGGCCGGAGCCGAAGCAGGACAGATTCGTCCACTGGCATGGGCCGAGCACGCCGGCAGCGGCGGCCTCAGGCTTGCGCGAACTTGATGGTCGAGACCGGCCAGCGTCCTTCGTGGCCGCTGAGCTCGATGCGCAACCCGTGGAACTCGTCGAGATGGAGCCGCGCCACCGTACCGGCCTTCCCGTCGCTCAATGCCACCGCCTTTCCGATCAGTTCTGCCTGCGCCTGTTCGAATTCACGCAGGATGCAGAACGCTCGCGACTTGACGGCAACCATGAAGACCCGTGGAAGTGACCGAGACAACGCAACGCGCGGCCACGAACGCAACCGCTGCCCATCAGATCGGCATGCGACAGACCCGCGTCAACCGCTCATCAAGCGATCGTGCATACAATCTCAGCGCAGCCTGTCACCCTCACCGCGGCTCAGCGGCACTCGAAACTCGCCGCGTCCTCGACGCTGCCGCTGCCCTTGTAGGTCACGACCTTCGGGAACGCGCACAGATCCCGCGTGCGGCCGGGCCATGGCACGTCGGGCGCACGGCGCGCGGTGGCGCGGATCCTCTCCGGCGCCGCGGCCGTGCCCTCGACCCAAGCGTCGAGCGCGCTCAGCAGGTCGAACTGATCGGTCGCAGGTCCGCCGCCGCAATGATTCATGCCGGGAACGAGGAACAGCCGCGTGAAACCGTCGGCGTCGGCGCCGTACTTCGTCTTGAGCTGATCGACGTAATCGATGGTGTCGAGCGCCGAGAAGATCGGATCGGCACCACCATGATAGAACAGCATCTTGCCGCCCTTGGCCTTGAAGGCGTCGAGATCGGTCGAGGTCGCCGCCTCATATTCCATGCCGGCGTCGAAGCCGCCGGCGCCCTTCATCACCTTCTGCGGGTCGCGGTCGAGATCGAAATTGCGCACCCAGGCGACGAGGTCCTCGGGCGTCTCCGGCGGGCTCATGAAGTCGTAGGCGACACCGCCGGGAATGAGCGTGAGGTTGCGTGCGTTGGGCGGGCTCGATTTCGGCGTACCGAGCTTCCAGGCCCGCCAGCCCGGCGCGGCAAGGCCCGGATCGTAGGGCCAGCGCGCATAGATCAGCTGGCCCATGGAATTGCGGCTGCCATCGAACATCGATCGAACAGCCTTCAGCTTGGGAGCGGACAGGCATTGCGAACTCTGCCCGTCCTTGCAGGCGAGCACGGCGGGATCGAAGCGGCACGCCATCACGTCCTGCACCATGCCGTCCTTGGCGCCATCGGCGCCATCGCAGGCCGCGTTGACGGCCTCGGCGACCGTCTTGAGATCATCGTCGGTCAGCGCGCTGCCGACATCCGGCTTGCCGTCTGCGCCGGGCGGCGCGATCGCCAGCAGCGCCTGCTCCTGTGCGATCACGTCGATGCCGGCGAGCGGCACGCGATAGGCCGGCGCGCCGGCGATGACGCCGTCGAACAGCTCGGGAAAGCGCTGCGTCACCGCCATCGCCTGGCGGCCGCCATTGGAGCAGCCGGCAAAATAGGAGCGGCGCGGCGCGTTGCCGTACAGCTTCTCGGTCGCGGCCTTGGCCGCGGCCGCCACCGGCGGAATCGAGCTGTAGCCCTTGTCGCGCCGCGCCTGCGGATCGAGGCCGAACAGATAGGGCCCGAGCGGCCCGGGCTCTTCGAGATGGCCGGAATCGGTCGAGGCCGCGGCGTAGCCGTTGGAGAGCGCGTTCGGCGGCGTGACGCCGGTCAACAGCCCGAGCGCCGGGCGCAGCACACCATCGACGCCGCCACCGCCCTGGAACACGAACTTGCCATTCCACGTGGCGGGCAATCGCAGCTCGTAGCCGATCGCGTAAGGCTTGCCGTCGATGCCGGTGCGCTCGTTGATCTTGCCGCGGATCAGGCAATGGTCCGGCGCCGGGCTCGTCACGCCTGCGGGCGCCGGAGGCGCCAGCTGCACGCCGCCCGCGGCGACGAATTCCGCCGTGACGATGCGGCCGCTGCCGGAGAATCCTTGCGCCAGCGCGGCGCAGCTCGCCTTGAAATCCTCGGCATGGACGGAGGCCACAGCCGACGACGTCAATACCAGCGCAGCCAGCGTCGTGATCCGGATCGCCATCAATCTCGTCCTCCCACATCCGGGTCAAGGCCCGCCCTGCGCCGTCGTTGCTGCGCGGCGCGTTGGATCGCGCCCGACCATAGCCAAGCCTGCGCACGCCGCAAGCGGCCGTGTGCAGGCGCGCGATTGAAAACGTCAGCGGAAGCGTGCCATCTGGTGACACGACAAATGCGAGGGACCATCATGGCTGCGGACATCCGGTTGAATGCGTTTGCGATGAACTGCGTCGGGCACCAGTCGCCCGGCCTGTGGCGGCATCCGCGCGACCGCTCTTCCGACTACAACCGCCTGCCCTATTGGCTCGACCTCGCCAAGACCCTGGAGCGCGGCCGCTTCGACGGCCTGTTCCTCGCCGACGTGCTCGGCGTCTACGACGTCTATGGCGGCAATCCCGACGCCGCGCTGCGCCATGCGATCCAGGTGCCGGTGAACGATCCGATGATGCTGGTCTCGGCCATGGCAGCGGTGACGGAGCATCTCGGCTTCGGCGTGACCTGCACGCTGTCCTACGAGCCGCCCTACCCGTTCGCGCGCCGGATGTCGACGCTCGACCATCTGACGCAGGGCCGCATCGGCTGGAACATCGTCACCGGCTATCTCGACAGCGCCGCGCGCGGCATGGGCAAGGAGCGCCAGACCGCGCATGACGACCGCTACGACGTCGCCGACGAGTACATGGAGGTGGTCTACAAATTGTGGGAAGGCAGCTGGGAGGACGACGCCGTCAAGCGCGATCGCGCCAGCGGCGTGTTCACCGATCCGGCGAAAGTCCACCGCGTCGGCCATCACGGCGACAACTATCAGCTCGACGCCATCCATCTGTGCGAGCCGTCACCGCAGCGGACGCCGGTGCTCTATCAAGCCGGCACCTCGCCGCGCGGCCGCGTGTTCGCCGGCCGTCACGCCGAATGCGTGTTCATGTCCGGCCCGTCGGCCAAGATCATCGCGCCGCGCGTCGCCGCGATCCGCCAGGCCGCCGCGGAAGCCGGCCGCGCGGGCAGCGACATCGTCATCTTCAGCATCGCCACCGTCGTGCTCGGCGAGACCGACGCGGAGGCCGAGGCAAAATTTGCCGACTATCGCCGCTATATCGACCACGAGGCCTCGCTGACGCTGATGTCGGGCTGGACCGGCGTCGACTTCTCGACCTACGACCTCGACCAGCAGGTCCGCCACGTGCTCAACGATGCCGGCCGCAGCGCGATGGACAACGTCACCCGCGCCGATCCCGACCGGGTCTGGACCGTGCGCGAGGTCGCCGAGCATGTCGGCATCGGCGGTATCGGCCCGGTGTTCATAGGCTCGCCCGCGAAAGTCGCCGATCTCATCGAAAGCTGGATCGAGCAGACCGGCGTCGACGGCCTCAATCTCGCCTTTGCGCTGTCGCCGGAGAGCTTTGCCGATGTCGCCGACATGCTGGTGCCGGAGCTGACAGCGCGCGGCCGCTACAAGAAGACGTATCAACCTGGAACGTTGCGCGAAAAAATGTTCGGCCGCGCCCGGCTCGCGGCGCCGCATCCGGCGGCGGGCTATCGGCCGTAGCGCGCGCTCAGGCCGGCAATCGCTGCAGCAGCTGCGCCACTGCCGCCGCGATCGGCTTGATGATCGGCACCGCGAATTCCGGCTGCAGCCGATCGGCGGCCTGCGCCAGCGGCCCGCCGCCGATGATCACGGCCTCGGCGCCGTCCTGATCGATGCAGGCGCGCGCCGCCTCTGTGAGCGCCTCGACGAGCCGCGCGGGGTCGGCAGCGAGCGCGGCGGGATCGCCATCGGTCAAGCGCGTGCCGGTGAACTGCGCGGAGAGCCCGAGCGCGCCCGCAAGACGCGCGATGCTCGCCACCAGCGCCGGCGTCACGGTGGCGACGCCGAAGCGCCGCCCGCCCTGCCCGGCCTCGCGCATCGACGCCTCGCCGATTCCGATCACCGGCAGTGGCACGAGGCGACGCAGCTCGGCCGCGCCGGGATCGCCGAACGCAGCGACGATGATGCCATCGCAGTCGTCGCGATGGGCCCGGCCGATGTCGACCACTTCCGCCACCGATGCCGCCAGAGCCTGCGCGTCGACGATCATGGCCGGCGCGCGCGTGGCGGTCGCACCGGCCACCTCCGCCCGTCCGGCACAGCAGGCGGCCGCGATCGACACCATCATCGCCGTCGTGGCCGCCGAGCTGTTGGGATTGATCAGGAGAATGCGAGGCATGGGGCGCGGTTGCTGACGTTGACGGGAGTCCCGTCGTGAACAATTGCCGCCCGAACGTCAACTCCGGACTCATTCGCGCGTGCGCGCGGATTGATGCCCCCGCCGCGCGACCTCTGCGGCCGCCTTGTCCGCGACCGCCGACGTCATCCGATCCGCATCGACAGTTCGACCTCCGCACCGAATGGCACCGACAGATAGCCGTGATCTGGCGAACGGACATGAGCGAGATAGTCGGGGCTGTGATCGGCATTGTCGGCGACGATGAACGCGCCGGCGCTGAGCCGGCTCTCCAGCAGCGCGAGAACGTCGGCATAGAGCGGCTTGGCGCCGTCGAGCAGCACGAGGTCGATCGTATCAGGCAGATCGTTGCTCAGGGTCTGCAGCGCGTCGCCCTGGCGGATCTCGACGAGATCGGCGAGCCCACCCTCCTCCAGATTGCGACGAGCGCGCGCGATCTTCGACGGCTCGAACTCCGTCGTGATGAGCCGGCCACCGCCATTGTCGCGCAGCGCCGCGGCCAGGAACAAGGTCGAGATTCCGAACGACGTCCCGAACTCGACGATGCTGCGCGCTTCGAAGCTGCGCGCCAGCATGTAGAGCAGCATGCCGGTCTCGCGCGAGACGGGAAGCGGAAAATCCTTCAATTGCGTGTAGAGCTCGACATGGCCGGACCTGCTGCGCATCAGCTCCTCGCCCCGCTCGGCCATGCCGGCGAAGACAGGGCTCGTCTCCGGTCGCAGCAGCGCCGCCTCGGCAAGCAGGCGATCGAGCAGCGGGGCCAGCGGCTGGGTGGTCAGGGTGGTCATTGAGATGTCTCCGTCTCGAGGGTAGGGCTATCGCATTTGACGATCGCAGTCTTACGCTCGTCTCTCTCGACATCGTCATGGCCGGGCCTGTCCCGGCCATCCACGTCGTTCGACATGCTTGGGAAGACATGGATGCCCGGGACGAGCCCGGGCATGACGGAGTAAACTAGCGAGCAAAATTGTTCGTCGCGACAGCCTGGGATTTCCATCTGCGATAGCCGTGATCTTGGAGGTAGGTCGTTTGCGTCCCGTTCAAAATACGAATAATCATTCGCATTCGCTATTCGCATTTCGGAACGTCCCATGGCCCCGCGCCGAAAAGCCTCGATTTCCGCACGAAAACAGCCCCAGCAGGCGCGCTCGGCCGACCTCGTCGCGGCCATTCTGCAGGCCGCTGTTCAGGTTCTGACGAAAGAGGGCGCGCAGCGCTTCACCACCGCAAGCGTCGCCGAGAAGGCCGGCGTCAGCGTCGGCTCGCTCTATCAGTATTTCCCCAACAAGGCGGCGATCCTGTTCCGGCTGCAGAGCGACGAGTGGCGGCAGACGACGGATCTGCTGCGCGGCATCCTGGAGGATGCGAGCCGTCCGCCGCTGGTGCGGCTGCGCGCGCTGGTCCACGCCTTCCTGCAATCGGAATGCGACGAGGCCGCGATACGGGGCGCGCTCGACGATGCCGCCCCGCTCTATCGCGACGCGCCGGAGGCCCGGCAGGCGAAGGCGGCCGGGCATCGCGCCGTGCTGGCCTTCATGCGCGAGACGCTGCCCAACGCCTCCGATGCCGAGCGAAGCCGCGTCGCCGACCTGGTCAAGACGACGCTCAGCCAGGTCGGCAAGCATTTCTCGGAGACACCACGCAGCCGCGCCGAGATATCGGCCTATGCCGACGCGATGGCCGACATGTTCTGCGCCTATCTCACCGCCGCGAACAAGCCGCACAGGCGTAAGGCCGGGTAGTCCTGCAGCCGGGGCGTCTCCGATCAACGGCCTCTATGGAGACTCCGTCATGCGCGGGCTTGTCTCCCGCATCCGCGATTCTTCCTCGTGAAGCTGGGAACCTCTGCACAGAGTTCGACGGATTCGCACGCAAATTGGCGAAGTGGCGCGAATGAGCTCAGACTCCATGCTCCAAGCCAAATGCCCGGATCCCGACATGTCAATTATTCTGATTCCGCCGCGAGGACGGTGGCCGTTGCTGCGCCCTCGCCCCTTGTGGGAGAGGGCATGCATGAGCGAGCAGCGAACTCGGTTGGGTGAGGGGTATGTTTCCGCGAACCGCGCTCGTGGAGGGAGACCCCTCACCCGACCGAGTCGGCTGAGCTTTCATACATGCCCTCTCCCACAAGGGGCCCACAAGGGGCGAGGGCACTGTATTGCGCAGCCGTGCGGAGGCGCCGAAAGAAGACAGGCGGCGCCTGCATGCGCGAAAAGGCGAAATTCGCCCGCTATCTCAAGCTGATTTGTCCTGTCCAGTCCTCCAGCGAAAAATATCCTAGTTTCTTTTTTAACGAAATCATGATCTTATCTCCCCATCCCGCCCGATCGAGAGGGGCGTTTCGCGAACGTCACGGAGCGTTGGTGCGGGATGCGATGGCCGGTTCTCGTTGCAGTGTGCGTCACGCATGCGGACGAACGACGGGAGCCGGACGGCGAAGTCGCGTGGTCCTGATACTCCGACGCTAGTATCACGCGCTGATGCGCAAGCATCATGCGCAACGGTGGCCAGAAAGCCCGGCGCACCGGGGAGAGCGCGTATAAGCCGTAAGCCCATTGCGCAGGGAAGGCCGGATGTCTGGCTGATCCTGTGGTAACCGCCGCGTGCTTCCTTTTTTGCACGCGGGCCATGGGTATCAGTCGATGCCCGGCCTTCCCTGTGCCCTCTCTTGAAAGGAGGGACGAACGGCAGACACATCTCGGACGCTCCATGCGCCGCGAGGGTGCGGTCGGCTGCCTCGTCGAATACCCTCGGCAGGAAGACGGATTTTCTCGCGGAACGGCCGAATGCAGAACTTTCCTCTCCATCCCGATCGATCTGCAAAATTGCGCAGCGCATCCGATCCTGCGAATGATCCGTTCAGGCTTGCAGGCATCGGCTTTCAGGAGATTTCGCATGACATCATCTTTCACCGGCCCGGCGCGCGGATCGCGCCCCCTGAGACTGGCCCGCCGCAGCGTGATGGCGATGGCCGTCGCCCTGTTCGGCGCCCTCGCCCCGTCGCGCGCCGACGCCGCCGAGACCCTGCGCATCGGCTATCAGAAATCCTCCACCCTGATCGCCCTGCTCAAGACCAATGGCGAGCTGGAAAAGGCGCTGGCGCCGCTCGACATCAAGGTGTCCTGGCACGAATTCTCCAGCGGCCTGCCGCTGCTCGAAGCCATCAACATCGGCAGCCTCGATTTCGGCGCCGATGTCGCCGACACCGTGCCGGTGTTCGCGCAGGCCGCGGGCGCCAAGCTTGCCTATGTCGCCGAGGAAGCCGCCTCGCCCTCCGCGCAGGCGATCCTGGTTTCGACCGCCTCGCCGATCAAGACGCTCGCCGAGCTCAAAGGCAGGAAGATCGCGGTGACCAAGGGCGCCGGCAGCCATTATTTGCTGCTCGCGGCGCTCGCCAAGGCGGGGCTGACCTTCAAGGACATCACTCCGGCCTATCTGCCGCCGGCCGACGGCCGCACCGCCTTCGTCAGCAACAATGTCGAGGCCTGGGTGGCGTGGGATCCCTTCCTGACCAGCACGATCCGGCAGTCGGGCGCGCGCGTGCTCGCCGACGGCAGCGACGGGCTCGCCAGTTACAAGCGCTATTACCTCGCCTCCGCCGACTATGCCGCCAAGCGGAGCGATGTCCTCAACGTCATCTATGGCAAGTTGGTCGAAACCGGCAAATGGGTGAAGGCCAATCCCGCGGCAGCGGCCGGCCAGCTCGCGGGCCTCTGGGGCATCGACGCCGCCACCGTGGAAGAGGCCAACAGCCACCGCTCCTACCAGGTCGGCGCCGTCACGTCGGGCGGCCTGTCGGAGCAGCAGAAGATCGCGGACGCTTTCCTGGCGGAGCGCGTGCTGCCGGCGAAGGTGGACACATCTGCGTTGGCGATCTGGACTCCGAAAGCGCCTTGAGCCAGAGAAGGAACCGAGGATTGTGCTCTGCAGCGAAGCCGGGCACGAGGCCCGATGACGCGCCTGAACGTAAGGAGACCCCCGTGACGACCCATCTTGTCCCGCCGACCGACCGCACCACCGAACATCCGGCGCACCGCATCTTCGTCGACCGCTGGTCGCCGCGCGGCTTTGCCGATGAAGCACTTCCGGAGGCCGAGCTCCTGACCTTCATCGAGGCGGCGCGCTGGGCGCCCTCCTCCTACAATTCGCAGCCCTGGCGCTTCCTCTACGCGCTGCGCGGATCGAGCGAGTTCGACACCTTCCTGGCCCCGCTGGTCGAGTTCAACCGCGGCTGGGCGCAGCACGCCGCCGCCATCGTCTACGTGCTGTCGAAGAAGACCTTCATCCCGGCCGGCAAGACCGAGCCGGCGCCGACGCGCACGCATTCCTTCGATGCCGGCGCCGCCTGGGCCAACTTCGCCAACCAGGCCGCGATCTCCGGCTGGGCCACCCACGGCATGAGCGGCTTCGACGTCGCCGCCGCGCAGACCGCACTCGGCGTGCCCGATGATTTCGCGGTCGAGATCGCAATCGCGGTGGGACGCAAAGGCGACGGCGAGAAGCTGCCTGCGATGCTGAAGGAGCGTGAGAAGCCGAGCCCGCGCCTCGCGGTCGCGGAGATCGCCGCGTCAGGCCTGTTCCCGAAGAGCTTCGGCTGACGACCTCGGGGCGGCGTTCACGCGCCGCCCCTGACCGACTGTCGAGGTGCAGGGATCGGTGTGCGCGGCCATCCTTCGAGACGCCCGCCTCCGGCGGGCTCCTCAGGATGAGGCCGGAATGCGTGGCAGCACGTTTGAACTCGAAGTGGCTGCTGATGCGGCGACGCTCTCAACCCTCTCCATGAACACGCCTCTCGGCGTGTTCATGGTCCGGTGTGCAGTGCCGCCGTCGGCTTTTGCCCCTCATGGTGAGGAGCGCCGCGCCCCTGAGTTGCCCAAGGCGGAGCCGAATTGCTGCGGGCGCGGCGCGTCTCGAACCATGAGGCCACCGCCCCTGACGCCCGATGAAATCTATGGCAGAAAGCAGGATCAACGTCAGACAAGAGCCGAGCCCCGCATGCCGCCGCCGAAACCGCCTGCCTTCGAGACCCTGAGCCTGCATGCAGGCCAGCATCCGGATCCCGCGACCGGCGCTCGCGCGGTGCCGATCTATCAGACCACGTCCTACGTGTTCGACGACACCGAGCACGCCGCCGCGTTGTTCAACCTCGAACGCGCCGGCCACATCTACACCCGCATCTCCAACCCGACGACCGCGGTGCTCGAAGAGCGGCTCGCCGCGCTCGAAGGCGGCGTCGGCGCGGTCTGCACGGCGAGCGGCCAGGCGGCGCTGCATCTGGCAATCGCCACATTGCTCAATGCCGGCGACCACATCGTCGCCTCGTCCTCGCTCTATGGCGGCACCATCAACCTGCTCGCCCACACCTTGCCCCGCTTCGGCATCACCACGAGCTTCGTCAAGCCGCGCGACCATGACGGCTTCCGCGCCGCGATCAAGCCGAACACACGGCTCGTGATCGGCGAGACGCTCGGCAATCCCGGCCTCGAAGTGCTGGATATCCCGAAAGTCTCCGCCATCGCGCATGCGGCAGGCATCCCGCTCCTGATCGACAACACCTTCGCCACGCCCTATCTCAGCCAGCCGATCACGCAGGGCGCCGACATCGTGATGCATTCGGCCACCAAATGGCTCGGCGGCCACGGCATCGCGATCGGCGGCGCCATCATCGATGGCGGCCGGTTCGACTGGCGCGCCTCCGGCAAATTCCCGCAGCTGACCGAGCCCTATGCCGGCTATCACGGCATCGTCTTCGACGAACAGTTCGGTACCGCCGCTTTCATCATGCGCGCGCGCACCGAAGGCCTGCGCGATTTCGGCGCCTGCCTGTCGCCGACCAACGCCTTCCATTTGCTGCAGGGCGTCGAGACCTTGCACCTGCGGATGGAGCGCCATGTTGCAAACACCAGCGCGGTGCTGGCGGCGCTGACCGCGAACAAGGCGGTCGACTGGGTGCTGCATCCCACGCTCGAATCGCATCCGGACCATGCGCTGGCGAAGGAGCTGCTGCCGCGCGGCGCCGGCTCGATCATCTCGTTCGGCATCAAGGGCGGCCGTCCGGCGGGACGCAGGTTCATCGAGAGCCTGAAGCTGATCAGCCATCTCGCCAATGTCGGCGACGCCAAGACGCTGGTGATCCATCCGGCCTCGACCACGCATCAGCAGATGGATGCTGCCCAGCTCGCCGCCGCCGGGATCGGCGAAGAACTGATCCGGCTCTCGGTCGGCATCGAGGCCGCCTCCGACATCATCGATGATCTCGGACAGGCGCTGCGCGCCTCGCAGAAGGTGTGAGCGATGCAGCTGTCGATCAACGATCGTGACGTCTTCGCCGCCACCGGCGGCCGCGACTTCGATTCGTCTCTCCCCGCCATCGTCTTCGTGCATGGCGCGGGCTTTGACCATTCGGTCTGGGCGCTGCACAGCCGCTGGTTCGCGCATCACGGCTTTGCGGTGTTGGCGCCCGACCTGCCGGGCCATGGCCGCTCGGCCGGACCTGCGCTGCCGACCATCGCCGCGATGGCCGACTGGACCATCGCGCTTTTGCAGGCCGCGAAGGCAAAGCCCGCGCATCTGATCGGTCATTCGATGGGCTCGCTGATCGCGCTCGACGCTGCCGCGCGGCATCCCGATCGCGTATCCGCGCTCAGCCTGATCGGCACCGCGGCGACGATGACTGTCGGGCCGGATCTCCTGAAGGCGGCGGAAACCAACGATCACGCCGCGATCGACATGGTGTCGATCTGGGGCCTCGGCTTTGCCGCCGAGCTCGGCGGCAGCCGTGCGCCGGGCCTGTGGATGCATGGCGGCGCGCAGGCGACGCTGAAGCGCTGCGCGCCCGGCGTGCTGTTCAACGATCTCGCCGCCTGCAACAACTATCAGGACGCGCTGGCGTCTGCTGGCAGCATCCAGGTGCCGACCAAACTGATCCTCGGCGAGAAGGACTTGATGACGCCGGTGAAGTCCGGAAAGGCGCTCGCCGCTGCGATCCCGCAATCGCGCACGATCGTGCTGCCGGGCGCGGGTCACACGATGATGGCGGAGTGTCCCGACGCGCTGCTCGATGCGCTGATCGCGTAGTCGATCTGCGAGGCCGCGACCTTGTGCCGCCCGCAACGACGGGGAACGTGGTGCAAGCCCGGACCGTTGCTCCCGCGCCAACAAACAGCACAGGAGCACGCGGATGAATCTGCGCAAACTTTTGACGGTCGCGACCATCGGCACAATGTCGCTCGCGGCAGCCACGCCCCTGGCCGCAGCGCCGCTGCTGGCGACGCAGGCCGCCGTCGGCGCGCAAGCCGGAACCGAGCTGCAACAGGTCCAGTACCGCCACGGTCCCCGCGGCTATTACGGCCACCGCCACGGTTATCATGGTCACCGCTACGGTCCGCATCACGGCCGCCACTACGGTGCGGGCGCAGCCGCCCTCGGCGGCCTCGCGGCCGGCGCGATCATCGGCGGCGCAATCGCCAACAGCCGCGCCGAGGCCGCCAATGCGCAGGCCTATTGCGCCCAGCGCTTTCGGTCTTACGACCCGGGCTCCGGAACCTATCTCGGCAATGACGGCCGCCGCCACGCCTGCCCATAGTCGCGACCAGGCCGGTGCCAGCCGGCACCGGCCGTCGTCTGAAAGACATGAGCGCGACAATCGGTCCTCGGAACCATTGCAACGAAGCGTGCCGAGGCCCGTTGACGAAGCCTCAATCCCAACCGGAGACCATCATCATCATGGGACATTTCAAAGCCGCCGCCACCCTCGCGATTGCGGGGGTGATATCGTTGTCATCGCTGCAATGGGCAAGCGCGGCGCCGCTGACAGCGCTGTCGGCGTCAGCGAAGCCTGCCGCTGAAGACCAACACACGGTTCAGGTCCGGTATGGCGGTTGGCACGGCGGCTGGGGCGGCGGAGCCGCGATCGGCGCGGGTCTTCTGGCCGGCGCGGTGATCGGATCGGCCATTGCAGCGCCCGGCTATTACGGCGGCTACAGAGCCTATCCGTCCTACTACGGCGGCTATGGCTATGCCGGTTCACCCTACTATGGCTACGGTGGCTATTACCCGGTCGCCACCTACCGGCCGTATTATGGCGGCTATGGCTACGGTTATGCGCCGCGCCGCGTCTATCGCAGCTATGGCTATATCGGCCCCCGCCCCTGGCGGCACAGCTATGGCTACTATCGCGGTCCCGGCTGGCGCGGTGGCCATGGTTGGCATGGCAATCATTTCGGGCATCGGCACGGCCATGGTGTGATCCGGGCGCGTCACTGGTAGCTCCGCGTCCAGCCAGCCGCGTCGGCTGGCCCCACATTGCATTAAAAAGCGGGCGCAAGCGGCAAAACCTCTTGCGCCTGCGTCGCGTCGGCACCAGATCGATTCTGAATTACTCACGGCCGCACGACGATGCCTCGAGCATTTTCCTTGCTGAGAGCGCACTGACCGCTATCGCAGATAGCTCGCGAGGTTGAGGCTCTGGATCTTGGAAATGGCCGTGTAGGACGCGGTGAGTTGCGCCTGGTAGGTCGACAGCTGGGCGGTGACGGCCGCGACGTCCACGCTGGTCAGGTCGGTGGCGAGACTCTCGGCATAGCTCTTGTATTCTGTCTGCTGCGACTTCGCGCTCTCGATCCGCGAAGCGGCATTGGAGATCTTGGCCTGCACCGTGGCGACATCGTCCACGGCCGCGTCGGCGACCGCCAGGGCAGACGTGATGTCGCTCCCCGACAGCGTCGAACTGTTGGCGACGTATTTCAGGACGCGCATCACCTTCTCGAAGGCGGAGTCGTCCGCCGTCACGCCGTAAGTGACGGATTGAGCGTCGGACACCCGGACCGAGGCGAGTTCGCTATCACCTCGATAGTAGCTGGTGTCGACCGTGGTCAGCGATCCCGCCCCGGTCGCAAAGGTCGAGGTGTCCACCGCTGCGGTCGACGTCCGCGCCCCGCCGAACAGATATTGCCCATCATATTGCGTGTTCAGAACACCGGCCATCTGCTGCAGCAATTGCTGCGCGGAGCTGATGGCGGATGCAGTTGCCGTGCTGCTGCTGGAACTCGCTGCGCTCAGGGCGGAGCGCAACGAGGTCACGATGTCGGAGACCTGCCCGACCGCCGAATACATGACCTGCACCTTGCTGTCCGCCAAGGTCGCCGCATCGATATAGGATTGCGACCGCGTGACCGAAACCTGCAGATTGACCACGTGCTGGGTGTCGGCGCCATAGTCGGCGAGATAGCCGGATTTCAGCCCCGAGGCTTCCTGCACCTGGAGAGTCGCCATCGTGGCCTGCGTCCGCAGCGAGCTCGTGATCATCTGGTCCGAATTCGCGAAGGTCGCGATGCGCATCATGATTCCGGCTCCGGGCTAGTTCGACTGCACAGCGCTGAGCAGCGACGAGAACATGCTGTTGACGACAGAGATCAGCTGCGAGGCGGCTGCGTATTTGTTCTGCAGCGAGCTCACCCGTGCCGTTTCCTCATCGATATTGACGCCCGATTGCGACGACAGCGAGTTGGCATAGGTCGACTGGGCGGTGGATTTCGCGGTGTAGGCGCTCGAGGCCTGCGAGGCCTTGCTGGCGACGTTGGCGACGATCGAGGCGGCATAGTTGGCGAACGACCCGGTCGTCGCGCTCAGGCCTCCGGCCGACGCGAAGCTCGTCGAACCGGTCAGCTTGGTATAAAGCGCGTTGATCACCGTCGCCGAGCCGGACGTCAGCACCTGGCTGCCGGCCGTCAAGGTCGACGAGCCGTCGAGCGTCCCGGTCGGCAGACCGGAAGCGCCGCTGAGAATGCTGCTGTTGACGGCGAAGTCGGCGGCGCTCGTTCCCGTGACGAGATCATTCATGCCGAAATAATCGGAGAAGCCGCTGCCGCCGACGGAGCTGGTCATGTCGTTGATCGCGATGCCGTTCGACGACGACGTCGCGCTGATCGACAGATGTCCGCTGGAATCGATCGCCGCGGACACTCCGGAGATGCCGTTGAGCGCGGTGACCAGGTCGCCCACGGTGGCGTAGGACGACAGATCGAGATCCTGGTACGAGACGAGATTGCCGCTCTGGTCCGCCACTGCGATCCGGACCGTGCCCGACGCCGACAGCGCCGTCGTGCCGCTGACGCTGGTTGTTCCCGTCAGGCTGGTCGGCGGCGGTACCGCCGACGCGCCATTCGTGACCTCGTTGAGGGCCGATTTCAGTTGCGAGGCCAACTGATCGAGCTGGGCCTGGGTCGCCGGCAGCGTGTCGTCGCGCAGCGTGATCAGCGAGCCGATCTTGCCGGACGTGATCTGGGACGTCACGTCCACGCCGTCGACCATGATGCCGCTGAAGCCGCCCGACGCATAGCTGGTCGACGACGAAACGTTCGCCGAAGCGGTGTAGCTGATAGTATGGGCAGAGCTGTCGACCAGCGCCCTGCCCGACGAGGTGTAGACTTGAAGGTCCCCGTTCGACGCCGTGTAGTAGCTGACGTTCATGTAGGAGGACAGATCCTGCAACGCCGTATTGCGCTGGTCCTCGAGGTCGGCGGTCGACTGGCCGGCGGCGGCCATCTTGCGGATTTCGACGTTGAGGTCCGCGATCTGCTGCAGATCGTCGTTCACGCTCTTGACCGACGACGCGATGTCCTTGTCGGCGTTGCCGCGCAACGTCTGCACCCCGCTGGAGGTGCTGCGCAGCTGGCTCGCAAAATCGTCGAGCGCGCTGACGGCGGCCGATTGCAGCGAGACGCTGCCGGGCGAGCTCGCCAACGAGGACAGCGCCGACTCCAGCGACGCCAGCGAGTTGGCCAGCGACGTTCCGGTGGTCGAAGTGCCGGAGGTCGAGGCGCTGCCGAACAACTGCTGCAGCTGCGTCAGGTAGCTGTTCGTGGTGTCGGCAGCGCCAAGCTCGGAATTGGCGCCGATCAAGGACTTCAGCAGCAGCTTGTCGACATTGCTCGAAATGCCGGTGATCGAGACCCCGGTGCCGACCCCGCCCGTGACGTTAGTGACCTGGTTGGCCGACTTCCGGGTGTAGCCTGCCGTATCGGCGTTCGAGATGTTCGACGACGCCACGCTGATCTGCAACTCAGTGGCGGAGATGCCGCTGAAGGCAACCAGCCGTGCTATATCGAGCGACATCGACCTACTCCCGCTGCTGGCTGGCCATCACGCCTGGACATTGGTTCCACAAGAGGTCGCAGGCGCGTTACGGCGCCCGCTGGCCCCATAGGGCGAAGCGCTGGCGATCTGCTCGCGGATTGCCTGCATGACGGCTTCGATGCGGCGGTTGCTCGCCTCGATCGCCGCCCGCAGGCGCACCAGGTTCTCGTCCATTGCACTGCGCAGATTGAGAATGTGCTCCATCAGTTGCTCGCGCAGGACGCGGTCTCGCACGTCGAGGCTCGCCGTCCGCCGGGCGCATTCGGCAACACGCTGCTCGAACATGCCGGCCAGCCGGTTCTTGTCGTCGAGCTGTTTGGAGCGCGAGGCCGGCAGGCCCTTGGCAAGCTCTGCATTTTCCTCCGACACCACTCCGATCAGTTCGTCGATGAGGGCGATCAAGGTACGCACCTCTTCCTCGCTTGCGGGCCGCTGCTCGGCCTGGATGACGTGTTTCATGCTGTCGCTCCCAATTTCAATGTTCACGCGGCGGTCGACGGCTCGTCTGCGCGACTTTCGCGTAGGTGTTCAACGCGGTCACGCGGACGGCCGCCACCTTGAACTCCTCGTCGAGCAACGCGCATTCTCGCAGGAGCTTGCGTCGGACCGTTTCGATGTCGTCCATCAGGGCCAAGAGCTGCGCGCGATCGTCCTTGCCGGCAGCCGCGGCGCGCAGCTTCAGCCGCCGCAGCTTCTTCAACAGCGCCTCACCCTCGCCCAGCCGATCGTTCTTCAGGTCGGCCATGTTCATCTCATCGACGAGATCAGAGTGTCGTACATCTTGTTCACCGCCGAGATCACCTGCGAGGCAGCCGAATACGCCTGCTGAGCCGAGATCATGTTGCTGAACTGTCCGGTGGTATCGGTCGTGCTGGACTCCAACTCGCTGCCGTAAATAGTTCCCGCGCCATTCTCGCCCGACGCCTGCAGCGTCGCATTGCCAGACGTCGCCGTGGCCGTGTACATGCCCCCGCTATGCGCCACGAGACCGTTCGGATCGGCGAAAGTGGCCACCGCGAGCTTGTAGATCGGAACCGTCTGGCCGTTGGAATAGGTCGCCTCGACGAGCCCGTTCTTGCCGACCGAAATGCTGCTCAGCGTGCCGAACGACACTCCGTCGGAATTGGCGCTGAAATTGGAAACGCTCGGTGTCGTGCTGCCCGATGCCTTCTGGGTCAGACCATCGGTACCGCCGCCGGTGGTGCCGAAGCTGAGCGCGATCGAGCTGGCCGCCGCGCCATTGTTCCAGGTGATGCCGAGATTGGTCGAGGAGACCGTGTTGAGCGAGCCGTCCGAGTTGAAATTGATCGTGTAGGTGCCGCTGGTCACCGTGCCGTCGGTGCTCGTGGCCGGCGCGAAATCGGCCGTCCACTCGTTCGCCGTCGCGCCCTTGGTCCAGTTGACGTTGAGCGTGTGCGCCTGCCCGAGCGAATCGTACACCGTCATCGAGCTGCTGAACGTGTCGCCGCTGGCCGCGTCGGCCGGCAGGTTGGCGGCAAGCGACGTCTCGGTGGTCGCCCCGCCATTGGTCAGGGCAATTTTGGTGTTCACCGGCTCGAGACCGTTGCCGACCACGTTGCCGCTCGCATCGGTCCGCCAGCCCTCGAGGTAATAGCCGTTGTTCTCGAGGTAGCCGGCATTGTCCGTCGTGAACGCGCCATTGCGCGTATAGAAGATCTCGCCTCCCGCCGAGGTCGAGTTGGTGGTGACGAAGAAACCCGAGCCCTGGATTGCGACGTCAGTCGCGTTGGTCGTGGCCGACAACAGCCCCTGCTGGGTGATGTTGGAGCGGCCGGACACCGACACGCCGCCGGAGGAATAGGCCTTCGAGCTGCTCGATGCCGTCACCAGCTGCTCGAACAGTCCGGACGTGGTCTTGTATCCGGTCGTATCGGCGTTGGAGATGTTGTCGCTGATCATGGCAAGCGACGAGCTCTGCGCGTTGAGCGCCGAGATGGCCGATGACAGGGCTCCAGAAAGACTCATGATTTTACTCCGAATGCTGCGGTCAGGAGGTGACGCCGATGATGTTGCTGGCGCTGACCGGCACGCCACCGACGGTGAGCGAGGGCGTGCTGGTCGAGGTGTCGATTCCGGTCACGACCCCGGTGATCGTCGTGTAGTTGAGAACCGAATTTCCGGCCGAGTCCGTCGCAGTGACGGAGATCGTGTACTGACCGCCGTCGGTGAGCTGATTGCCGCTCGAATCCTTGCCGTCCCAGGTGATCGAATTGGAGCCGCTATTGCCGGTGCCGGTGCCGGTCCAGACCGTGCTCCCGGAGGAGTCCTTGATCGAGATCGAGACGTTCGAGGCGGCCGATGAAAGCGAATAGCCGAACGTCGCCGAACCGTTGGACAGAACGGCGGTGTCGGTCTTGGCTTCGACCGTGTGGCCGATGTAGTTGACGGAGTTCAGCGTCACCAGGCTCGAGAACGAGCCGGCAAGTGACGTCATGCTGCTATTGAGCGACTGCTGCGAGGTGTAGTTGGCATACGACGTCATCTGGTTGACGAAGTCGGTCACGCTCGTCGCGTTGAGCGGATCCTGGTTCTGCAGCTCGCTCACCAGGAGCTTGAGAAAATCGGTCGAACTCAGCGTCGTGCGCGAGTCACTGGAGGACGAGGTCGATGAAGTGGTTGTGGTCGAGGAACTCGTCGCGGAAACGGTCATGGCAGAACTCCGGCTCTCACCGCAGACGGCGGCGGGACACAGCACGACCGCGGGGTCGTGAAGGCGTTTGCAGATCAAACGGCCGGCGCGCCGAATCCAGGCGCACAATTAGTTGGGCGAATTAGTTGATCCTACGGCAGAATTTGCCGCCGCGCCGTTAGGCAGAGGCGGCAAAAATCGCCTGGTGGAAGTTGCGGCGCCTGCTCGACGGGCGCGGACGTCACCACCGGTTGGTAGGACGCAACCGGACTGGTCATTGGGGATGATGCAGCCGGCTTACAGCGGCTCGGAGCGCACGTCGCCGCAGATCGGTCGACGCGCTTCAGCGGCCGCAGCTTCTGAGCACGACAGCCTCATGCCGCACACGTGATCAACTTTGGGGGAAGGGTGCGGCGGCGCGCTGGTTCCAGCGTGCCACCGAAACTCAGCCGGGTAGCCGTCAGCCGGGCCGGCGCGCATCCGCCGAGCCGGCGGCGGCCTCTTCCGGCGTCAATCGGTCGGCCGCGGCCAGAATCCGGGCGGCAAGGCCCGCGGGTGCACGAACCGGCGGCGCCGACAGCGCCTGCCGAACCAGGCGAGCCTCCGACAGCAATCTGTCGGCGTCAGGGGAGGATGCGAGCAGATCAGCCGCTGCCTGACGTTGCTCGACGGGCCACTGGGAGATGTTCTCTCCCAGCCGGTCGATCAGATCCTCGAATTCCCTGACGTCCATCGTCCGCCCGATCCAGCGTTCCGCGGACCGTCATAAAGCATTCAAGCCACGAACGAAATTGATATCGGCCCGTTGTGACGTCCGACCGCCGTCCAGGGCCCCAAAACCCGTAAATTCCGGGAGCCATGTGCCCGCAGGGATGCACCGGATACCGCAGGTCGAGCCAATGCGGTCCGTTTCCCATCGTTTCCGTACATTTCCAAGATGCGGAAGCGGGGTGATTCGCCGATAGCTACCGTCGGCTGCCCGAATCACCGGCCAATCGCGCCACCCGTGTGGCCGCGTCGGCGGCATCCCACGCGTCGCGCAACTCGAGCAGACTGTTGGTGATCCGCTGAAAATTCTCGCGCATGTGGGGCCGGCCGTAGGAACGCAGCGCCGCCACGATCAGGGCGTTGTAGGTCGTGAACAACTGATCGGCGACCACCCCGCCGCGGATCGGATCGAGGTGCAGGCTCAACCCGCGCAGGATGGCAGTGGCCCGGGTCAGATGCGCATGCCCCTCCTCGAAGCGGCGCGCCTCCTGCGCCTGCAGCGATTTCTGCAGATAGCTCACGGCTCCGTTGAGCAGCATGACGACCGCACGCAGTGGGGGAACCGCCACCGCCGCGCCGCGATAAGCCTGATTTGCGATGTGGGCCATTGAACTCTGGGTCATCAGTTACTCGAATTCGAATTGAGAAGGGCCTTGAGATAATCCAGCATGTTGTTGGCGCTCTCGATGGCGGCCTGGTATTTGGCGTATTGCGCCGTCAGCTGGGTCTTGAAGGTCGCGGCAGCGCTTTCGATGTCGTTGACCTTGGCCTGCATCGTCTCGTCCTGAGACGTCAGACTGTCGATCATCGTCTGCAGCGATCCGGTGCTTGACGAAGCGTTCTTCGCGATCTGGTAGATCTGGGTCGCAAGACCCTGCGTCGAAGTCACCGTGATCGATTGCGAGGTCGATCCGGTATAGGTGAACGCCATGCCCGCATAGATCGTGCCGGAATTGCCAACGATGGTGTTGCCACTGATGGTGAACAGCGAGCTGTCGCCGCCGACTGAGGCCGCCGTCAGGCTGCCCGACGAATCCACGGTCAGGTCCAGGGTGAAGGATTGTGGCGACGTTCCGGTGTTGACGACGCTAAGCTGGCTGGACGACGTCTTGGTCTGGGCCGAGAGCAGTGCCGTCACGCCGCTCAGATTGGTGCTGAGAATCGTCGACAGCGTCCCCGTATCGAGTTCGAGCTCATTCTTCTCGTTGAACGACAGGCCGATATCCGCCATCGTCAGCCCGCCGACGGAAGTTCCAAGCACGGCCTGGAGCGAATTCATGATGTCACGCATGGTGCCGTCGCCGAACAGCACCGAGCTGGACGAAGCCGTGCCGTCGGAGTTGGTCGTCTGCTGCGTGAGCACGGCGTCGCGAAAGGCGTTGTAGTTGGTGACGAAGGTCTGCAGCGCCGATGCAATCTGGCTCGTGTCGGTACCGATGTCGATGGTCAGCGTCGTACCGGACGGCGTCGCCTGCAAGAGATTGAAAGTGACACCGCTGAGAACGTCGGTGACGTCGTTGGTGTTGCGGCTTAGGCTGATCCCATCGAGCGTGAAGATCGCCGGCTGCGCGGTCTGCAGCACCGTGGCGAACGCGCCCGAGCTGTCGGTCATCCCGAGCTTGTTGAGGATGTCGTCGCCAGATGAGCTGGAATAGGTGATGTCGGCCGCGTCCTGCGTCCCCGTCAGCACCAGTTGATAGGACCCGCTCGACACCTGCACGATCGAGGCCTCGACATTCGTCGTAGAGGTCTGGGCGTTGATCGTGTCGACGACGTCTTGCAGCGACATGTCGCTGGTGATCGTGATGTCGGACGTGCTTCCGCCGGACAGCCCGAGCGAGAACGTGCCGGAATAGCCGAGCGCAGTGGTCTGGCTCGACTGCGCCGTTCCCGTCACCTTGTGCGCGGTAGCGATCTGGCTGATCGTCAGCGTGTGGCTTCCGGTCGCCGCACCGTTGTTCACCGACATCGACAAAGCGGACGAGGCGCTGACGTCGCCCGTCGCACTGATCGTGGCCGCCCGCGTCGCAAAGACGTTGGTCGCGAGCGAGTTCACCATCGATGTTGCTAGTGACGACAATCCGGACGAAAGCGTCTCCAGCGCCGTCTGCAGCGTCTCGTAGGCCGTGATCTTGGCCTCGTTGGCCGTGATCTTGGTGGAGATCTGAGTCGCCTGGGTGAGCTTGGCATTCACCGCCGCGTTGATCAGCGCCGTCCAATCAATCGAGCTCGTCGTGCTCGTCCCCGACGTCGTGAGCGAACTGGTCGAAGACGATGACGACGTACTGCTCGTGCTCGAGGTTGTGCTGCTCACGGTCATTCGTCGTCATCCTCCGACTAAAGAGCCGGACCGGCACGGCGCCGGTCCGGCGGATCAGGTCTCAGCCCAGCAGCTTCAGGAGGTACTGCGGAATCTGGTTCGCGGCGGCTTCGGCCGACACCGCGGCCTGCATCTTCACCTGGGCCGAGGACAGCTTCGCCTGCTCCGAGGCGATATCCACGTCCTTGATCGCCGAATTCGCGGACTGCAGGTTCTGTGTCTGGGTCGAGATCGAGTCGGACGAGAAGTTGAAGCGCGACTCCTGCGCGCCGATGTCGGCGCGGGTCTTCGACACCGTGTCGATTGCCGTATCCAGGGCAGCCAGGGCCGTGGTCGCACCGGTGTCGGTGCTGACGTCGAGCGCGGAAACCGCGAGTGCAGTCGAGGTGAGGCTGTCCAGCTTGATGTTGATCGTATCGCTGGCGGACGAGCCGACCATGACCGCCACACCGGTCGTGAAGGTGCTGGTGCCGTCGAGCAGGCTCTGGCCGCTATAGCGGGTGCCCTTCGCGATCGAGTCGATTTGGCTGATCAGCTGCGAGAATTCCGACTGGATGTAGGTGCGGCTGGTGCCGACAGTCGTGCCCGACGCCGACTGCGTGGCCAACGACTTCATGCGCGCCAGGATGTCGCTGATGTTGGAGGCGCCGCCGTCGGCGGTCTGCAGGATCGACGTCGCCTGCGCGGTGTTGGTCGCTGCCTGCTGCAGCGTGGTGACGTCCGAGGAAATCCGGGTCGAGATCGCGAGGCCGGCGGCGTCGTCGGAGGCCGAGGTGATGCGCGAACCGCTGGCCAGCTTGGCGAGCGAGCTCGTTTCCTGGTTGGAGTTGATGTTCAGGTAACGGACGGCGGAGTTGGCGGCGATGTTGGTTGAAATCGAGGGCACGGTGAGGACTCCTGAGTGATCGGCAAAACACGCCGCATCGTGGAAGGACTGACGGTGCGGATCAGCCCCGTCTGATCGATCAAACGGGAATACCCTCGGGAACCGGGCGGGATTTCTCTTGCGCGGGAATTTTATGGTTAGCAATCGGTAAAGGCGCCGCGGATGTCGCGCTCGTGCCGGCGCAACATGTCGCGCAGCTGCTGACGCCCGCGCTTCAACAGCGACTCCACCGCGGCCACCGTCGTGTCCATCACGTCGGCGATCTCGCCGTTACTCATGTTCTCATGGTAGGACAGGATCACGGCGATACGCTGCTGTTCCGGGAGACGCTGCATCGCCGCCTCGAGAAGGTCGCTCACCTCGGCACGCTCGATCACGCTCACCGCATCCGGCTTGCCGTCAGCGACCTCGGGAACGACGTCGACGTTCTCGGTTCGCGGCTTGCGGCGAAGATCGATGCAGCGGTTGCTGACGACGCGATAGAGCCACGTGGAAAACTTCGCGCGACCGTGTTGCCAGCGCCCGCGATGGGTCCACACCTTCAACATCGTGTCCTGCACGACGTCCTCCGCGTCGGCGGCATTCCCGACGATGCGCAACGCAATGGCATAGGCGCGGTCGATGTGACGTTCGACCAGGAGACGGAATGCGAGCTCCTCTCCCGTAGCCAGCCGGTCGAGCAGATCCTTGTCCTCGTCGAAGATGGCGGCCTGCTCCGCGGCGGGCTCGCACTCCGGAACGGTCGCAACCGACTCGCTCCACGGCACCGTCGCAACATCCGGCGCCGGCTCACTCGAAGACACGCCATCGGCGGGTGCCCAGACGTCCAGCGCGTAGCTCATTTCCGAATCTCCACCCCGCAACGCCGAATGCGCAACTCGCATGCAGCTTCCGATCGTTGAACGCCATAGCCGAACCATCCAGGCGGATTATTTTCGTTATTTTTCAAACGCTTAGATGGAATGTTTTGCCTAGGGCCAGGCAAATTCTGCCGCACGCAGGCAGCGCGCTGGGCGATGGCGGAGCAAGAAAAGCCGCTGGTCGGCATGGCAGGGATTCATTCCGGAAGACGAATTCAGCAGAAAACACAATTGCAACGCTTACTGACACCACCCGAAGTTCACACCGCACGCAGAGACGACGAGCGGGTTGTGTGTACGCTGGAATTCCCGCAAGGCGCTCATGCACCCGGCATTTTTTTCCGAATCACATCGACGAAATTATCCCATTTTTCGCCGCTGTCAGTTGCTGCTGATGCAGATTCTGAATCTCGCGACGATTTTTTACGACATCGCGCGCCTGATCTCGCGATCTCGTACGTTGTAGTTACTAGCTACGGTGAATTTGAAGCGGTTGACGCGCAACGCGTTGAACGCTGCGATCGCGCGCGCGTGTTACTAAATGTTACAGATTGGTGTCGTATCCGCGCCGCGGCTGCTCATCGCAGTTGGCGGCCTCATGCGAACGATTCCGATCGTTGTGCTGATTTGCGGCGCAATCGAACGTTTCACCGTCAATCGAGGCCATGCATCGGAAGACATGACCTGAGTCATGCGCCAGATGGCGCGACGTTGATCTCTCTGCTCCGGCGTCCGGCTAAGCGCTCTGTAACATTCGGAAACGAAACGCGCGTTTTCCGTGTCGATGATCGAAACCACACGCGTCGCCACAGAGCCACGACGACCGCTTGATCGGTGCGCCTGATTGGCTGCCGTGGTCCGTTCTAATGTGCAGGAGGACCCGGTATGACGCGACGAGACCCGAACGCCATCGATGATGATCCGATGCATGCCTTGCATGCGCACGGCGTGAGGCTCGGCACGCAGCAGGGACGCCGTCTGCAATGGCTGTCACGGGCGTTCGGGCCGCTGGTGCCATGGAACGATTGCTCCGCCCCCGGCGGCGGACGCACCGTCGTCGTCATCGATCCGCCGACGGGCGCAGGCGCCGAGTTGCTGTACGGCGCGCTGACGTCGCGTGACGCGGTCGTGATTCCGTTTGGCGAAAATCCCGGCTTCGATTTCCTGAAGTCGAAGCTGACCGCGTTCGGCTCCGTCGGAGCAACCGCCGACGGCCCGCACGAGCTGTGGTGGGGAGGACTCGACTGGCGCCTGCCCGACGATTCGCCCATCACCGGCACGGTGCGTATCGTGTCCTGTCATCCCAAGACCGTGGGTGACTTGCACATCTATCATCTCCGACGTTCGCTCGAACGGCTCGGGCTCGCCTTCGACATCGAAGCGATCGATGTCCGTGACCGTCTGACCGCCGCCGACAAGGCCGACTTCGTCGCGCGGATGTGGCGGCGTTACAGCGAGCCCGTGTTATACGTCGAGACCGACGTGATGTTTCAGGCGCGTCCGGATCTTCCGCTTCTGACCGGCTGCGATTTTGCGGCCCACATGTGGAACGACTGGGAGATGTCGGCGCGCACACTGTATTTCGGTCGGTCCATGGCGGCTGAGACGATGCTGACGGCCTGGCAGCAGATTGCTTCGTCATATCCGGATGTGTGGGACGGCTATCTGATCGATCAGACCTGGAGCACGGTGACATCCCAGATCGCGCTCGATACGGTCTGGCTGCCCCGCTCCTACCACGCCGTCGCGGGTGAAGCCGGAATACGGAACGCGACGATCGTCCACAACCTGAAGCCTTCGGCCGCCGATCTCGGCCCCGATCCCGGGTTTGCCGCGATGGTCCGCTCCCCGAGGCGTGCCGGCCGCACCGGCGCCATGGAGTCGCAGCTGATCGTCAGCGCCGCGACGAACTCCGACAAGGCTGTCACCGTCATCCTGCGCGATGTCGAGGGCAGCAGCGCGCGTGAGACGGCGGCCAGCATCCAGGCGCTGACGAGCGCATTCAGCGACGACAATGGCGGCTTCTCCCGCCTCGAGCTCTCGCTATGCCCTTGGCAGCAGGATGTGCGTATCGCCAGGGAAGCTGGCTTTCTCGCCGACAACAAGGTGATCGAGGTCGCGCCCGGGCAGGAGCTGGCTCCCAGCCTGTTTCGCGAACTTGCGGCTGCGGACGCACCGCGGCAGCCGCTCAACATCGATGCCTCCGGGCGCTGAGCTCAACTTGGGATTTGCACCATGCTCGACACGATCATCCTCCTGACCGGCAGCCGCGATCAGCACCTTGCCCTGACCGAGCTTCTCAAGGCGCACAATCCGGCGCTGTCGTTCCGCTGCGCCGTCAGCCTGGAAGAGTTGCAAGCGGTCGAGCGCAACGTGCTCGCCAGTTCGCGCCTACTCGCCTTCACCACCGGCGTGATCGTACCTGCCGATATGCTTCAGGCGCTCGGTCACGGCGCCTACAATTTCCACCCGGCGCCGCCCGACTATCCGGGCTGGGCGCCGGCCCATTTCGCGATGTACGAGGGAGCCGCGCGCTTCGGTGCCACCGCGCATGTGATGGAAGCTCGCGTCGACTGCGGCGCGATCGTCGGTGTCGAGACGTTCGACATCCCGGCAGGCGTCGATGTCCGCGGCCTCGAGCAGATGACGTTCGTTCGCCTCGCCTATCTGTTCTGGCGGATGTCACGCGATCTCGCCTGCCACAACGGCCCGCTTCCGACGCTCCCGATCAGCTGGAGCGGCACCAAGAGCACGAAGCGGATGTATGCCGAGATGTGCGACATGCCCGCCGACATCGAGCCTGCGGAGATGCAGCGCCGCATTCGCTCCTTCCGGGACGACTTCCGCGGCATTCCGCTCACGGTGACTTTGCACGGCATGCGGTTTCAGCTGGCCGGCGCGGCATGGCCCTGCGCCGAGCCGGTCACCGTGGAAGCGCCGGCGCTCGCGATGGCGTCCTGATCAACGCCGCAGCGGCTTGATCACGGCCTGGTCGAGCCGCGTTTCCCAGCCATGCCGCTCCAGTTCGGGATCGTCATGCTCCTCCTGCGGCCAGCCGATGCAGAGATAAGCGATCAGCGTCCACCCGGATGGCAGTTCGAGCTCCCGGCAGGCGGCGGCGGGATCGAGGATCGAGACCCAGCCGACGCCCAATCCTTCCGCGCGCGCCGCGAGCCAGAACGTCTGGATCGCCGCCACGACCGAGTAGCGCAGCGTTTCCGGCATCGTGACGCGGCCGAGACGATGGCCTGTCGCCGCGTCCTCGTCGGCGCAGACGGCGAGATGCACGGGCGCCCGGGTGAGTCCCTCCAGCTTCAGTCCGGCATAGAGCGCCCGACGCTCGCCGTCATAGCCGGCAAGCGCGGCATGGTTGGTTCGCTTGAAATTCTCGGCGATCGCCGCGCGGCGCTCGGCGCTCTCGACGAGCGCGAAACGCCAGGGCTGGCAGAAGCCGACGGATGGCGCATGGATTGCGAGCGCCAACAGCTCGTCGATCAGTTCCGGGCGAACCGGCTCGTCACGGAAACGACGCACGTCGCGACGCCAGCGCACCAGTTCGGCAAAGCGCTGCCGGAAGGCGGCGTCGAACTGCGGAGGGCGAGGCTTTTGATCGCTCATGCGCCTTCGCCGCTCAGGACGTGCAGGAACGATCCGGTGACCGATCCGCGCCGGGCGCCGCGCTCGGCGATGGCATGACCGGAGGCGTCGCGGCAGTCGATCAGCGGATCGTCGGCCTCGCTCACGATCGTCGCATAGTGGAACTCATGACCATGGACGCGGTCACCCTTCCGGCCGAGGCTGCCATCGGCCAGCAGCGTCGCATGGCGATAGCCGAGGTGCAGACGGCGCTTGGCGAACGATGTTTCCAGCGCCAGCAATCCGGCCATCGCGTGGCCCTCGCCCTGGGCATCCTCGAGTCCGCTGCCCAGCACCATGTAGCCGCCGCACTCGCCATGGATCGGGATGCCGCGCGCAGCCATCGTGCGCAGGCCGTCGAGAAACACCTGCGCGGAGGCTAACCGACCCGCATGGAGTTCCGGATAGCCGCCCGGCAGCCACACCGCGCCGGCCGCAGGGTCTGGCGCCTCATCGTGCAACGGCGAGAACGGCACGATGTCGGCGCCCTCGGCGCGCCAGTGCCGCAGCAGATGCGGATAACTGAATGAGAATGCGGCGTCTGACGCCAGCGCGACGCGCTGCGCCGGCGGCCTGATGCCGAAGTGGGATGCCTGCGCAACAGGTGCGGCGGAACGCATCGGACGCGCGCATGCAAGGACCGCATCCAGATCGACGGACGCAGAGATGCAGCCAGCAAGGTGGTCGAGATGGGTCTCGATCGCCGTGATCTCCTGCGCCTGGACCAGGCCAAGATGCCGCTCCGGCAATGTCAGTTGCGCGTCGCGTCCCAGCGCGCCGAGCACACCGATGCCAATGCTCGCAAACGCGGGCTCGATCAGCGCGCGGTGCCGCGCGCTCGCGACGCGATTGAGGATCACGCCGGCGATGGGGACATCGTCGCGAAACCGCGCGCAGCCGAGCGCGACGGCCGCGGCCGTTTCGGTCTGCCCGCTGACATCGAGCACGAGCACGACCGGCCAACCGAGGAGGCTCGCAAGATCCGCGGCCGAGCCCCTGCCCGCGCGCCCCGGCTGCGGCGCGCCGTCGAACAGGCCCATCACGCCCTCGACGATCGCGACATCGGCATCGGCGGCCACGTCGGAGACGAGCCCCATGAGTTGCGGCGCCGACATCGCCCAGCCATCGAGATTGTAGCTCGTCCGTCGGGCCGCGACCGTGTGAAAGGCGAGATCGATGTAGTCGGGGCCGCATTTGAACGGCTGCACGACCGTGCCGCGCCGCGCAAGCGCGCGCAGCAGCCCGAGCGTGACCGTGGTCTTGCCGGCGCCGGACCGCGGCGCGGCGATGATGAGGCCTCTTGGCACTGCCGCGGTCATGGCCGGAGCACCGCCGTGGCACGACAAAATGTGCTATGCGATCGGGCATGATGGAACCTGCGGATCCGCCGAACCGACCGCTGAAACGTGGCTGGACCACCGGCAGCTGCGCGACGGCCGCTGCGCGCGCGGCCTATGAGCTGCTGATCACCGGCAACTGTCCCGCCATGGTCGAGATCGCCCTGCCCGGCGGACGCCGCGTCAGCTTCGCGGTGGCGATGCACGAGGCCGGCGATGCGAGCGCGAGCGCTGGTGTTGTGAAGGATGCCGGCGACGATCCCGACGTGACGCATGGCGCGCTGATCAGCGCCACGGTGCGACGCGCAGCCGAGGGCTCCGGCATCGCGTTTCGCGCAGGCCCCGGCGTCGGCACGATCACGCGGCCGGGATTGCCGCTGCCGCCGGGCGAGCCCGCGATCAATCCGGTGCCACGCGAGATGATCACCGCGGCGATCAACGAGGCCGCAGCGGCTCTCGGCGCGACGCGCGACGTGATCATCGAGATCTCCATTCCAGGCGGAGAGGAGCTCGCAAAGAAGACATTGAATCCGCGGCTCGGCATCGTCGGCGGCCTGTCGATCCTCGGCACCACCGGCGTCGTCGTGCCGTTCAGCTGCGCGGCCTGGATCCACTCGATCTACCGCGGCATCGATGTCGCCCGCGCCTCCGGCCTGCCGCACATCGCAGGTGCTACGGGAAGCACGTCGGAGAAAGCGGTCCAACAGCTCTACGGCCTGCCGGATGCGGCGCTGATCGACATGGGCGATTTCGCCGGCGGCATGCTGAAATATCTGCGCCGGCATCCGGTCGCGCGCGTCACCGTGGCCGGCGGCTTCGCCAAGATGACCAAGCTCGGCCAGGGCCTGCTCGACCTGCATTCTCGCGCCGGCGAGGTCGATCTCGGTTGGCTCGCGGACACTCTGCAACATGCAGGCGCGCCGGACGCGCTGGTCACGACCGCCCGCAATGCCAACACTGCCCTGCAGGTGCTGCAAGAGGCTGAGCGGTGCAACTTTCCGGCCGGCGACGCGGTCGCGGGGGCCGCGTGGCAGACAGCACACCGCGCGCTCGGCAATGACGCAATGGCACTCGACATCGCCGTGTTCGATCGCGACGGACATCTGGTGGGACAATGCCCGGCGCCGGCTCATTCGCCCCTCCCGCGAAAACGCCGCTGATAGTCCGCGTCGTACAACGCGCTGTTGCGGAAATCCTCGGAGCCGAGGGCACGGCCGACCAGGATCAGCGCGGTGCGCTCCATTGCATCGACCGCAACCTGATCGACGATGGTCGCGAGCGTGCCGGTCACGATGCGCTGCTCCGGCCAGCTCGCGCGATAGACGACCGCGACTGGACAATCCTCGCCATAGTGCGGGCGCAGCTCATCGACGACCTTGTCGAGCACATGGATCGACAGATGGATCGCGAGCGTAGCCTGCGACTGCGCGAACAGCGACAGTTGCTCCGTCTCGGGCATGGCCGAGGCACGGCCGGAGGTGCGCGTCAGCACCACCGACTGCGCGAGCCCGGGAAGCGTAAGTTCGCGCCCGAGCGCGGCCGCAGCAGCAGAGAACGACGGCACGCCCGGCGTGACCGTGTAGGCGATCTTCAATTCATCGAGGCGCCGCAGCTGCTCACCGAGCGCGCTCCAGATCGAGAGATCGCCGGAATGCAGTCGCGCCACATCCTCACCGGCGGCCGTGGCCCGCGCCATCTCCGCGATGATGTCGTCAAGCGACAGCGGCGCCGTGTCGATGATACGCGCGCCCGGCGGGCAATGATCGAGCAGCGCTTTCGGGACCAGCGAGCCCGCATAGAGACAGACCGGACAGCGCGCGATCAGGTCGCGGCCGCGCAGGGTGATCAGGTCCGGCGCGCCAGGGCCGGCGCCGATGAAATGCACCGTCATGGCGCAAGCTCCACAGCGCCCTCGCCTTGCGCCAGAGCACAGGTCGCGCTCGCGTTCGCCACGCGTGGCAGGATCAGCCGCGCGTAGCGACCGGCGGCCGCGAGCGCCGCGGTCTCGGCCACCGAGGGGACGCCCTTGAGGCGTTGCACGCGATCGCTCCGCGTCAGCGCGAGATCGGCGACCGCGTTGAGATCATCCACGGATAGGCCGAGCAGCGGCCGACCGAGCCGTTGCGCAGCAGCGATCACACCCGGCTCCTGCAGCTTGTCTGCCGCCGTCGCGATGACGGCGATATCGGTGATCGCCAATCGCGTTGTGGTCAACGCCTGCGCGATGACCGCGTCGATGTCGGCGGCACTGGTCTCGCGGCGGCAGCCGATCCCGAGCGCGATCATGGCTTGGCCACCCGCCACTGCGTGACCGCCATCGCGGGCCGCCAGCCATGCATGCGGCCGACCGGCTCCACGCGCGAGACGGCGATGCGCACCAACTCGCCGCCATGCTTGTCGAACAGCTCGATCAGCCGCGCTTCGCCTTCGAGCGACACCACATTGGCGACGAGGCGACCGCCCGGCTTCAGCTTCGACCACACCACCTCGAACACGCCCTGCTCCGAAATGCCGCCACCGATGAAAGCGACGTCAGGCGGTTCGAGATCAGCGAGGACCGAAGGTGCGCGTCCCAACACCAGCTTCAAATCGGGTGCTCCGAGCGCGAGCGCGTTGCGCATGGCGCGGTCGGCGCGATCCTGCCGCGCCTCGATCCCGATCGCGCGCAGCGAGCCGTGACGCAGCAGCCATTCGATCGCGACCGAGCCCGATCCCAGTCCGACGTCCCACAGCAGCTCACCCGGTCTCGGCGCCAGTGCGGACAACGTCACGGCCCGTACGTCGCGCTTGGTCATCTGGCCGTCGTGCTCGAACAGATCGTCGGCAAGGCCCGATGTCAGCGGAATCACCAGTGCATCCGGCTCCGCGACCACCTCGAGCGCGATCGTCGTCAGCGGATGGATATCCGACAATTCGAACGCATCGGCCGTTACGCTGCGCACCCGCTCCTGCGGACCGCCGATCGCTTCCAGCACCGTCAGGCGCGAGCGCCCCATGCGGCGTGACGTCAACAACGCTGCGAGCTTTGCGGCGGTCGATCCATCCCAGGCCAGCGCGAGGATGCGCGCGCCCGGCGCGAGATGACGGATGATGCCTTCGAGGGCACGGCCATGCAGCGTCACCTGCGCGACGTCCTGCAGCGGCCAGCCCAGCCGCGCCGCTGCGAGACTGAAGGCCGATGGCTGCGGAACGCATAGCATCTCGGCGACGTCGAAGCGTTGCATCAGCTGCTTGCCGACACCGTAGTTGAAGGGATCGCCGCTCGCGAGCACGACAACCGGCTCGCCCCTGTGCGCCGCGATCTGCTCGAACGCCTGATGCAGCGGGCTCGGCCAGGCCAGCCGCTCGCCTTCGACGAGCGATGCTGCCAGTTCGAGATGGCGAGCACCGCCAGCGACGAGGGCGGCCTGCGCAATGAGCCGGCGCGCAGGCGCCGAAAGGCCGTCGACGCCGTCCTCGCCGATCCCGACGATGGACAGCCAGCGCGTCGCGTTGCAAGTTGCGCCCGGACTCACCATGGACCCTGCCCCGCATGCGCATTCTCATTCTCGGCGGGACGACCGAGGCTTCGGAGCTGGCCCGGCTGCTCGCCGGTGATGATCGCTTCGAGCCTATGCTCTCGCTCGCCGGCCGCACCGTCTCGCCCAAGCCGCAGCCGCTGCCGACACGCATCGGTGGTTTCGGCGGCATCGCAGGACTGGAAGCGTGGCTGCGGGATCATGCGGTCGACGCTGTCATCGACGCGACCCATCCCTATGCCGACCAGATGTCGCGGCATGCCGTTGCGGCGTGTCAGACCCTGGCGCTGCCGCTGGCCTCGATCCGGCGCGCGGCATGGCTGCGCCGGGATGGAGATCGCTGGATCGAGGTCAGCAGCGCGGAGGCCGGGGCTGCTGCGCTCGGTGCCACGGCTGCGCGCGTGTTTCTCAGTCTGGGCCGGCTGGAGCTCGCCGCCTTTGCCGCAGCTCCGCAGCATCACTACATCGCCCGCACGATCGATCCGCCCGGCGACATCGCGCTGCCGCCCGACATCCGCTTCGTGTTCGATCGCGGACCGTTCGATGAGGCCAAGGAAGCGGCCTTTCTCGCGCAGGAGCGCATCGGCTTCGTCGTGTCGAAGAACTCCGGCGGAGCAGCCACCTATCCGAAAATCGCCGCCGCGCGGCGGCTGAACATTCCGGTCGTGATGATCGCCCGGCCCGACAAGCCGCATGGCGTGGCGCTCGACAGCGCGGACGCCGCGATGCTCTGGCTGGAAGCGCTGCTTGCTCATCGGCCGCCCTCGACTTCACGACGCAGCGTGTAGACGAACGGCGCTTTGCCGTCGCGGGCGATCAGACGCGTCGCCGCCGATCCGATCAGGACCAGCGTGCGCATGTCGGCCCTGGCGGGATCGGCCTCGCCCAGCGTCGTGATGATCTGCGTCGCCTCATCGCTGCCCGCAGCGCGTACCATCACGACCACGGTCGAGGCCGGCTTGATCTGCCGCAGCAGCGCGAAGGCCTCGCCGAGCTGATGCGGCCGCGCCTTGGAGATCGGATTGTAAAGCGCGATGACGAAGTCGGCGCCGGCGGCGGCTTCCAAGCGACGACGGATCGTCGTCCAGCTCTTGAGATTGTCGGACAGCGAGATCGCGCAGAAATCGCCGCCCAGCGGCGCGCCGACCTCGGCCGCGGCCGCCAGCATGGCTGTGACGCCCGGCTCGACGCGGATGTCGAGGTCGCGCCATGCTGCGGGCCCCGACTCCACCGCCTCGAACACGGCGGCGGCCATCGCGAACACGCCGGGATCGCCGCCGGACACGACGGCAACGCGCTTGCCGTCACCTGCAAGCGCCAGCGCATGGCGCGCCCGATCGAGCTCGACGCGGTTGTCGCTGGCATGGCGGATCTGACCTGGACGGTTCGTCGTCACCCTGTCGAGATAGGGGCCGTAGCCGATAAGATCGGTCGCAGCCGCGACCGCGGCCGAGGCGGCCGGCGTCATCAGTTCGGACCGGCCCGGGCCGACACCGACGATGGTGAGCGTGCCGCTCACAGCCGGCGTCCCTGACCGGGGATCAGGATCATCGAGAAATACGGGCCGCGGTCCAGCTCCACCTCGGCCAGGGGCGTGACGCGTTGTGCCTCCATCGTTCCCCGCTCGACATAGATGGCGCGCGCGAGCAATCCGGCCTGCGCAATCGCGCGCTTCACCTTGGTCAGGTTGCGCCCGACCTTCATGATCACGGCGGCCTCGCAGCGCGTCAGCCGGTCGGCGAGAATGTCCTCGTCCAAGGTGCCCGGCAGCACCGAGAGGATGTCGTCGCCCCAAGTGATCGGAACATTGGCCTTGGTCCAGCAGCCGGACATGCCGGTCACGCCAGGCACGACCTCGACCTGATGGTCGCATTCCAGCCGCCGCCACATGTGCATGAACGAGCCATAGAAGAATGGATCGCCCTCCGACAGCAGGCCGACCGATCGGCCCGCGGAAAGATGCGCCGCGATGCTGTCGGCGGCGCGGCGATAGAAGTCGCCGATCTGCGCCTGGTAGGTGGGATCGGCAACTGGCGCTTCCTCGGTGATCGGATATTCGAGCCGCAGTTCGTGGCGCCCGGCTGACATCAACGGCGTCACGATCCGACGCGCATGGCCCTCCATGCCGCGCTTGGCAAAGAACGCGACCACATCGACGGACAGAATGAGTCCTGCGGCGCGCAGCGTCAGATAGCGGACGTCACCCGGCCCGACGCCGATGCCGTAGAGCGTGCCGGCATGGGCAGAGCCTGCGATGGTGTCGAGCGGGCTCATTCGACGTCGCTCGCGATGGCGTTCACGGCGGCGACCGCCATGGCGCTGCCGCCCTTGCGGCCCCGCACGATCAGGTACGGCACGCGGCCATCGACCGCGAGCGCCTCCTTGGATTCGCGCGCGCCGACGAACCCCACCGCAGTGCCGATCACCGCGGCCGGGCGCGGCGCGCCCTGATCGAGCATGTCGAGCAGATGAAACAGCGAGGTCGGCGCGTTGCCGATCGCCACCAGTGCGCCGGCGAGATGCGGCCGCCACAGTTCGAGCGCAGCGGCGGACCGCGTCGTGCCGAGCTGCGCGGCGAGCGCCGGCACTCCGACATCGTCGAGCGTGCAGATGATCTCGTTCTTGGCCGGCAACCGCGCCCGCGTAATGCCCTGGGCCACCATCTTGGCATCGCACAGGATCGGCGCGCCGCGATCGAGTGCGGCCCTGGCCTCCACGGCAAGACGCTCGGACATCTCGATGTCGGAGGTGATCTCGACCATGCCGCAGGCATGGATGATGCGCACCGCGATCTTCTCTTCGAGGCCGTGGAAGCGCGACAGATCGGCCTCGGCGCGGATGGTCGCGAACGAGCGGCGATAGATCTCCGCGCCGTCCTTGATGTAGTCGCGCAGTTCAGACATGGACGGACTCTCTCGTTTCGAACAGACCATTGCCTGTCGCATCGAGGCTTGACGGATCGAGCATGCCGCGGGACTCGCTCTTGACCGTACCGTTGCGGACGATCCGATAGAGCTCGCCGTCGCCGACGAGCACGACGTCGGCCGGCGCCGAGCGCGCGCACCCCTTGGCGCAGCCGGAGACATGCAGCGTGCCTGTGAATGCCGTGCGCGCCATCGCACCGGCCAGCGCGCGAGCGTGCTCGCGTGTCGCAAGCTCGGTCGACGCACAGCAGCCGACGCCCGAGCAGGCATCGATGCGCATCAGCGCATCCGCGTCGTCGACGATCAGGCCGAGCCCGGCCGCATCGGCGACGAGAGCCTCTGCGATGCTGCGGTCCGCTGCGACATAGAGCGTGCGCCATGGCGACAGGCGCACGTCGGACATGCCGTATCCCGCGAGGAGATCCGCCAGTTGCGCCAGCGTTCGACTCTCGATACGGCCGAACGGCGCGCCGAGACCGACGGCACAGCTCAGGTCGGTCAGCGGAATGACACCGAGACGGCACGGCGATACGTCACCCGAAGCCATCTCATCCTCGTCCGAGACATCGAGCCCGAGCTCAGCCGTGACGGCGGCGATCTCATGCGATGACAACGCCGCGGCACGTCGCGCGGAGCCATGCGTCAGGACGAGGCGCGCGAGTTGCGCCGCTGCGGACGGGGCATCGGCCATCGCGGTCGTCCCGAGCCACAGCAAGCCATCGGCACGCGAAACGCCGATGGCAACGCGCGATTCATTTGTCCGGCCACACGCCTGCAGATGAACATCCACCGCAAGACCTGCCAGCGGCAGTTTGCCGCCGCCGTCGAGTGCGAAGCCGAATTTGGCGGGCAGCGCCTGCAGCGCGTGATCCGCCGCCAGCAAATTTTCCAGCTCGGCTGCCATGGGACGCATGTCCGCGATCTCGGCCGGATCGAGGCCGGCCAGCGGATTGATCACGATGTTGCGGATCGCTTCCAGCTCGGCGCTGTCGTCGAGCAGTTCGAGCGCGGCCATCACCTCCCACAACGGCACCAGGGTCTCAGGCGAGACACCGCGGATCTGCAGATTGGCGCGGCGGGTGAGATCGATCTGGCCGTTGCCGTAGCGCCGAGCCGCCTCGGCAAGCTCGCGCAGGGCCGTCACCGACAGCGTGCCGCCATGCGGCCGAACGCGGACGATGAGCCCGTCGCCGCTCGGCATCGGCCGGCGCGCACCGGGGCACCAGCCCTTGATCTCAACAGCGACAGTCACGAGACATTCTCCCTCTGCGTCAAGTGTGCACGGGCGAACGCCAACTCGTCAGCCACCGCATTCCGCCGCGGCACCCAGAGTTGCCGGCGCAGCGCATCCTCGAAACGCGATACAATGGCAGCGACCGCCGCCGGATTGCGCGCGATCATGTCGCCCAACACGGCCTCGTCGCGCAGCAGCGCGCCATGCGCCAGATCAAACAGATGCTCGGGAACGACGTCCGACGTCGCGGCGAAGGCATAGAGCGCGTCGACACCCTGCGCGATCTCGGCGACGCCGCGGTGGCCATGGGCCAACATGCCTGCGATCCAGCGCGGATTGGTGAGACGGCCGCGGACCACGCGGGCAATCTCCTCACTGAAGGTCCGCGCCGTCGGCGCTTCGGGACGGCTGGTGTCGAGATGCAGCAGCGCGGGCGTGACGCCCAGCGACGCGGCAGCAGACGCAAAGCCCCCGGCGAAATCGGCGACCTCCTCGCCATCGAGCAGATCACGCTCGCGATCGTCCTGCGGATGCACCAGCGCATCGGTGCTGCGGACACGGGCACGGAACGTCTCGGAGGCAGAGACGCCGTCATGCGCACCACCGAAACTATAGCCGGTGCTGTCGAGATAGGCCTCGCCGAGCTCCGACCGGCTCTCCCAGGCCATATCGAGCGCGAGGTCGGCGGCCACGGCACCGTAGCTGCCGGGCGCGCCGCCGAACACGCGCGCGAGGCTCTCGCCGCGCCGCCGTGCCGCGGCCAGCGGATTGTCGGCATCGTCCTCGTCGAGCGAGGCCACCTTCTGCACGGCGAGATCGAACAGCGCGATCTGGGCTTCGAACAGATCGCGGAACAGGCCCGAGATTCGCAATGTCGCGTCGATGCGGGGCCGGTCGAGCCTCGCCAGCGGCAGCACGTCGACGCCGGTGACACGGTTCGAATTGAGATCCCAGCGCGGACGCACGCCGAGATAGGCCAGCGCCTGGGCGAGGTCATCGCCGCCGGTGCGCAGCGACGCGGAGGCCCAGAGATCGAGCATCAGCGAGCGCGGATAGTCGCCATGATCCTGCAGATAGCGCCGGATCACCTCGTCGGCGGCGCGCACGCCGACCAGCGCGGCCGTTCGCGTCGGGATCGCCCGCGGATCGATCGCGGTCAGATTGCGCCCGGTGGGCAGCACGTCGAGCCGACCACGGCTCGGCGCACCGGCAGGGCCTGCAGCCACACGCCGGCCATCGAGGGCCGCGCGCAAGGCATTGCGCTCGGCGGCGGCGCTCGCCTCGATCCGCGCTTCGATGTCAGCACGATCGAGCGTGCCGCCCGCCTGCGCTGCGACTGCCATGATCGCATCGGTGAGCAGGCCGATCGCGGCCGTCTCCGGCGCCTGGCCGAACACGTGCAGGCGATCGCGCACCGTCAGCTCCTTGATGTCGCAGAGCTGCGCATCGAGCTGTGCGATCGCCTCGCGTCCGCTCGTCGTGCGCGCCAGTCCGCAATCGGCGGCGAGGCCGCTCTGCCAGGCGCGGGCGATGATCTCGTCTTCCAGCAGTTTCAGGCGGCGCTTGTCGAGACCATCGGCCTCGGCATATTCCTCGACCAGGCCTTCCAGTTCCAGCAGCGGGCCATGCAGACCGGCCTGCGACAGCGGCGGCGTCAGATGCCCGAGCGTGACCGCCGCAAGCCGGCGCTTGGCCTGCATCGCCTCGCCGGGATTGTTGACGATGAACGGATAGATCACAGGCACTGGCCCGAGCACGGCTTCCGGCCAGCAGCCGTTCGACAGCGCCAGCGCCTTGCCCGGCAGCCATTCCAAGGTGCCATGGGCGCCGAGATGAATCAGCGCATCGATCTGCTCGGTCTCGCGCAGATGCGCATAGAGCGCGACATAGGCATGCCGCGGCGGCACGCTCGTATCGTGATAGCCGGACTTGCGATCGGCGCGGCTGCCGCGATCGGGCTGCAACAGGATCGAGAGTTTGCCTGCGCGCAGCACGGGAAAGCGGAACGCGCCGTCGCGAAACGCCGGATCGGTCTTCGCCTCCCCCCAATTGTCGAGCAAGGCGCGCTGCAGATCGTCCGGCAACAGCGCCAGCGCACGTTGATAGTTGGCGAGCGGCACGATGAGCTCATCGGCCTCATCGCGCAGCAACGCTTCGACCACTTCAGCAGTTGGAGGCGCAGCGCCGACATCGTAGCCCGCCTCGGCCAACATCACGGCAATGGCGGCCACGCTCGCGCTGGTGTCGAGGCCGACCGCGTAGCCGCGGCGGCCGCCACGCGCGGGATAATCCGACAGCATCAGCGCGACACGGCGCGACGCGGCCGGCAGCCGCCGCAGCCGCTCCCACGCTCCGGCGAGCTGCGCGACGACGTCGATGCGATCGTCCTGCGGCACGTAGCGCACCGCGCCAAACTGCAGGCGCTCATCGACGGGCATCTCGCCCTTGAAGGCGATGGGACGCGCGAGCAGCCGGCCATCGAGCTCGGGGAGCACAACATTCATGGCGAGGTCGGTCGGCGACAATCCGCGCGACGACGACACCCACGCCGCTTCCGTGCTCTGCGCCTGGATGATCTGCAGAACCGGCGCCTCGGCTGTGTCGAGCACGGTCGTACCGTCCTCACGCAGTGCCGAGAATGCGGTGGCGTTCAGGATGATCGCGGGACGCCGCTGCCGGATCAATCGCGCCAGCGCATCGGCGATGCTGGAATCCTTCAGGCTGGTCACCGCAACGGCCACGGCCGCCAGCCCCTCGCGCTCCAGCCTCCGCATCAGCGCCGCAATGGCCGCGGTATCTGCGGCGAGCAGGCTGGCGCGATAGAACACGATCAGCGCGGATTGGCGCGCATCGTCACGATGGCAGAGAGCATCGATGGCGACCGCGCCACCATCCGGCACGAAGCCGACGATCGAGCCGATGGCGCCCGGCTCGGCAAAATGCACGTCGCGCCCGAGCAGCGTGGCGAGATAGCGCACCGCCTCGCGCGCATTGCCGACACCGCCCTCATGCAGATAGCCATACAGCCGCGAGGTTGCGTCCTGCGGCAACGTCGAGAGCTCGTCGAGCCGTTCGTCGGCGCGATCATCGCCCGGCAACGCTGCGAACATGATCTTGCGGCTGCGGCAGACGGCTGCGATGCGCTCGATCCCGTAACGCCAATAGTCGAGTCCGCCGAGGCAGCGCACGACGACGGCACGCGCGCCGACGATGACATTGTCGATATAGAGATCGACCGACATCGGATGCTTCAGCCGTTTCAGGCTGGCGAGGCGCAGGCTCGGCAGCTCGGCCGAGGACGCCGTCCAGGCCTCGGCCAGCGCCGACAGGTCGCTATCCGAGAACGACAGCACGACGATGTCCGCCGGCGACTGCGCGAGATCCACGGCCTGTTCGAGGTCGTCGAGATCCGCGCCGGATGTCGCCAGGAGGTGCATGGCCCTCGCCTAGCCCACGATCAGGCTTTGGATCGCAGCCGCATCGAGGCCGCGCTCGCCGATGATCACCAATCGTCCCTGCCGCGATTCGCCTGACTGCCACGGACGCTCAAACTGGTGCTGGATGCGGTTGCCGACGGCCTGCACCAGCAGGCGCAGCGGCTTGCCGGCCACTTCCACGAATCCCTTCACCCGCAGGACGTCGTGAGCGTCCACGGCGGCCGCGATGCGGTCGACCAGCGCGTCCGGCGAGGCCTGCGGCGGCACGTCGAGCACGAAGCTCTCGAAATCATCGTGATCGTGCTCGCCTTCGTTGTCGTGATGCGACGGACGCGCGGCAAGATCGGCTTCCGCTGCGGCGCCGAGCCCGAGCAGGACGGAGGCCGACAGCCGGCCGTGCTCGGTCGCGATCACCTTGACGGCGCGCTGCACCTTCGCCGCGATCTCGACAGCGACGTCCTTGCGCTGCTCCTCGCTCATCAGGTCGCTCTTGTTCATGACGACGAGGTCGGCGCACAGCAGCTGATCCTCGTAGACCTCTTCGAGCGGATTGTCGTGATCGAGCGAATTGTCCGCAGCGCGCTGCGCGGCAAGCGCCGCGGGATCATCGGCGAAGCGGCCGGCCACCACCGCCGGGCCATCGACCACCGCGACGACGCCGTCCACGGTGACACGCGTCGCAATCTCCGGCCAGTTGAAGGCCTGCACCAGCGGCTTCGGCAAAGCGAGACCCGAGGTCTCGATCACGATATGCTCGGGCGGATCCTTCTGGTCCAGGAGGCTCTTGAGCGCGGGCACGAAATCGTCGGCGACCGTACAGCAAAGGCAGCCGTTGGAGAGCTCGACGATGCGATCCTCCGGACAATCCGGCACGCCGCAGCCTTTCAGGATGTCGCCGTCGATGCCGACATCGCCGAACTCGTTGACGATGATCGCGAGCCGGCGGCCATTCGCGGTCTCGATCAGGTTACGCACCAGCGTGGTCTTCCCGGCTCCGAGGAAACCGGTGACGATGGTGCAAGGCGTCTTGGCGAACGACTTCGTCATGGCGATACGCTCTCTCGTTTCAGCGCGGCATTGACAGCGCGGGCACGCGCGCAACGGTGTTCTTGCGGATGTATTCGGGACGCTCGCGCCACGCCGGCAGGCCGGCGTCATGGCGCTGATGCAGCTGCGCGAACGCCAGCACATCCTGAACATGCAGGTCCGGATCGAGCGCGCCGAGCACATAGGTCCATTTGCCCGGCGCCGTCACCGCAACCGTGCAGGCACGATTGCAGTTGGACAGGCACTCGACACCGACCACGGCAATTCCAGCGCGGTGTTCGGCCGGCATGGTTTCGATGGCCGCGAGCAGACGGGCTCCCGCCCGCGGCTGATCAGGTGACACGCCCTCGGTCACCTGCGCACGGCAGGTGACACAGACGAACAGCGTCGTCTCAGCAAGCTCCGATGCGGTCATCAATCAGCCGATCATTCCGGCGGCCGTCGCCGCAGCGACGCCGCCCACCAGCACGATGGCAGCACCCGCGAGCCGCAGCGCCAGCGGCGCAACCGCATCGGCCTTCGCCGACAACATTTTCGTTCCGAAGAACGCAACCGCAGCAATGACGGTCTGGATCACGAGCAGGCCGGCGAAATAGGCACCGAGGGGCGCAGTCTCGGCGCCGACGATCGATTCACCGAGCGCGTAGCCGTGCACGAGGCCTGTCAGCGCAAACAGTGCAGCGACCGGCAGCACACCAAAGCGGCCGCGCATCACCACCACGAGGCCGACCACGGCGGTGGACAGACCGACCAGCAGCTCGGCGGCCGGAATGTTCGCCTTCGCCACGTGAAGTCCGACGCCGGCGATCATCGCCGTGGTGAACGCCAGCACCGGCGCAAAACCACGGCCGAGCAGCGCAGCAACGATGCCGGCGCCGACGATAGCCGCCAGATGATCGAGCCCGATGACGGGGTGACCGAGTCCGGACAGCAGGCCCTGAGCGAAGGTCTGCGGCACCTTGCCGTCCATCATGTGATGCGCGAAGGCAGGCTGGGCAGCGAGCAGAACGAAGCTCGCGAGCACGAAAGTCGTGGTGCGGGTGAATTTCATAGCCGTCTCCGTCGCTTGCCGGCTCCCCAGAGGACCGGACGATGCGCTGCATCCGACGGCATCCCGCCCATCCCGGCGGGATCAGAACCAGCATCGCGACTCCCCGCGCGACGGGTCGGCCAACAGCAATGTCGACGGCAGGTCTCCTGGCTCTCGGGTCGCTGCGTGAGACCACCTTCCCGGTTTCCCAGTGGTGTCTTGGCCTCACACTCGCCGATTACAGTTGCGGGGGCAGCCTCGGCCTTGGGTTCAAGAACCCGCACCGTGTTCCCTAAATCTCTCCTTTCGGAGAACCGTCATCTGTTAGATACGGGTCGCACCAGAGCCCGTCAATCGGAATCGTCCCCCATGGTCCCCGCCGTCCCGCCCGCCGCCCTGCCGCGCCTGACCCTGGTGCTTGGCGGCGCGCGCTCGGGCAAGAGCCGCCAGGCCGAGGCGCGGGTCACGGCCCAATCGCCGCCCTGGATCTATGTTGCGACCGCCCAGGCGTTCGATGACGAGATGACCGGGCGCATCGCGCAGCACAAGGCACGCCGCGCAGACGGATGGCAGACGCTGGAGGCCCCGCTCGATCTCGCCGCTCTCGTCCGCGCGCAGGCCGATTCGACCACGCCGATGCTGATCGATTGCCTGACGCTGTGGCTCAGCAATGTGATGCTCGCCGAGCTGAACGTTTCGGCCGCATGTGCCGATCTGCTCGACGCGCTCACGGCTGCGCGTGGGCCCATCGTCACCGTCTCCAACGAGGTCGGGCTTGGCATCGTGCCCGACAACGCGCTGGCGCGCGCCTTTCGCGATGCGCAGGGGCGGCTGAACCAGGACGTCGCGGCCCTGGCGGATCGCGTGATCCTCATGGCCGCCGGCCTGCCACTGACCTTGAAATGATGGAAGGAACCTGTCGATGACCGAGAGCCCCGACGACGCGCGCCACAAGGCGAAGATGGAGAACCGCAAGGCGGTTCAGGATGCCGAGGTCGCCTCGAAGACCGTCGAGAAGGGCCTCCTGATCGTCCACACCGGCAAGGGCAAGGGAAAATCGACCGCCGCCTGGGGCCTGATGCTGCGCGCGCTCGGCCGCGGCTTTCGCATCGGCGTCGTGCAGTTCGGCAAGGGCGCCTGGGAAACCGGCGAGCGCAAGGCGATCGCCGCCTTCGGCGATCAGGTGTCGTGGCATACGCTCGGCGAGGGTTTTACCTGGGAGACGCAGGATCGCGCGCGCGACGTCGCCGCCGCGGAGAAGGCCTGGGCCAAGGCGAAGGAGCTGATGGCCGATCCGTCGATCCGGCTGCTGATCCTCGACGAGCTCAACATCGCGCTGCGCTATGATCACCTTGATATCGCCGACGTCGTCGCCACACTCGCAGGGCGACGTCCCGATCTGCACGTGGTCGTGACCGGCCGCAACGCCAAGCCGGAACTGATCGAGGCAGCCGATCTCGTCACCGAGATGAACCTCGTCAAGCACCACTTCGCGGCCGGGGTGAAGGCGCAGGAAGGCATCGAGTACTAGGCCCGGATATTTCGACATGCCCGCGCGCGCCATCATGTTCCAGGGCACCGGCTCCGACGTCGGCAAGTCGCTGATCGTCGCGGGGCTGGCACGCGCGCTGACCTTGCGCGGCCTGAAGGTGGCGCCGTTCAAGCCGCAAAACATGTCGAACAATGCCGCCGTCACGGCCGACGGCGGCGAGATCGGCCGCGCGCAGGCGCTGCAGGCCCGCGCGGCGCGGCGGCCGATGACCGTGCACATGAATCCGGTGCTGCTGAAACCGCAGAGCGAGATCGGCTCCCAGGTCGTGGTGCAGGGCCGCGTCATCGGCAACGCCAAGGCCTCCGCCTATCAGGCGATGAAGCCGCAATTGATGACCGCCGTGCTGGAGAGCTTCCATCTCCTCGCGGCAGATGCCGACATCGTGCTCGTCGAAGGCGCGGGCTCGGCGTCCGAGATCAACCTGCGCTCAGGCGACATCGCCAACATGGGCTTCGCGCAGGCGACCCAGATTCCCGTAGTACTGATCGGCGACATCGATCGCGGTGGCGTCATCGCGAGCCTCGTCGGCACCAAGGCGGTGATCGCGCCCGATGATGCCGCGCGCATCGCGGGATTCCTCGTCAATCGCTTCCGTGGTGATCCCTCATTGTTCGCCTCGGGCATGGACGAGATCGCGACACGAACGGGCTGGGCGTCGCTCGGGCTCATTCCGCATTTTGCGGATGCGCGCCGCCTGCCGGCGGAGGATGCGCTCGGCCTGCCCGCGCAGGGAGCTGCAGGCGGACAAAAGCCGAAGGTCGTCGTGCTCGCCTACCCCCGCATCTCGAATTTCGACGAGTTCGATCCGCTGCGACTGGAAGACGGGCTCGACCTGCAATTCCTGCGGCCGGGCACACCGATCCCCGGCGACGCTTCGATCGTGATCCTGCCCGGCTCGAAGGCGACCATTGCCGATCTCGCCGCCTTGCGCGAAACGGGCTGGGACATCGACGTGACGGCTCATCTGCGCCGCGGCGGCCGCGTGCTCGGCATCTGCGGCGGCTATCAGATGCTGGGGCGTGTGATCAGCGATCCCCAGGGATATGAAGGGCCGCCGGGTTCCGTTGCAGGGCTTGGCCTCCTCGATGTCGAAACGACACTGACTGACGACAAGGCGTTGCGCGAGGTCCAGGGCACGCTGACGCATGACGAGGCATGCTTCCGAGGCTACGAGATGCATATCGGACGCACCGAGGGGCCGGCAACACAAGACCCCTTCCTCGCTTTTTCGGATGGCCGTCGCGATGGTGCCGTCGCAGCTGGCGGCCAGATCGCCGGCTGCTATGTCCACGGCCTGTTCGCCGATGATGGTCTTCGCGATCACTGGCTGCGCGGGCTCGGCGCGACGTCGAGCGGCTTGGCTTACGAAAGTGACGTCGATTCGACATTGGATGCCCTCGCGGCGCATCTCGAACGCCATGTCGACGTCAGCCGCATTCTCGCGCTCGCGAGCGAGCTGGCCCCCGCGCGCGGTAACTATGCGATCTTGACGAGGACGAAGACCGCGAGCACCAGCGCCTGAATCAGGCACGCCATCCGATAAAGGCGCAGCGCGCGCCGGATGTCGGACGCGTCCAGGTCGGCGCGGCCGTCTCCCATCCAGGCATCGGTGACGAGATGACCGTGATAGACGCGCGGCCCGGCGAGCCGAAGTCCGAGTGCCCCCGCCATCGCCGCCTCCGGCCAGCCGGCATTCGGCGACCGATGCGTCGCGGCGTCGCGTGCAACGACTTGCACGGCAGATGCAGACGACGCTCCGGAAACGACGCAGGCAGCAGCCGCAAGCCACAGCGCTGATAGACGCGAGGCCGGCAGGTTGATGAGATCATCGAGACGCGCCGCAGCCCAACCGAAAGCGCGATGGCGATCCGAGAGATGACCGATCATGCTGTCGGCGGTGTTGACGGCCTTGTAGATCAGGATGCCCGGAAGACCACCCACGACGAGCCAGAACAGCGGCGCCACGACGCCATCGGAAAAATTCTCGGCCAGGCTTTCAATGGCAGCCCGCGAGACGCCGGCTTCGTCGAGCCGCTCAGGATCGCGCCCGACGATCATCGCCACCGCCCGGCGGCCGCCGTCGAGCCCCTCTTTCTCCAATCCAGCGGCGACGGCAGCGACATGAGTGTCCAGGCTGCGCTGGGCCAGCAGGCTGCTGGCCAGGACGCCGAGGATCAGCGTTGCGACCGGCCCGCCGGCAATCGCCTGCATGATCCAGGTTGCGGCCAAGCCGACGGCCATCATGGACAGCACCAGCAGAACGACCAGACCGATGCCACGCGCCCGACGCACGGCGAAGCGCGTTTCGTCCCCGTTCCAGCAGCGGTCCGCCCATGCTATCAGCGCGCCCATCCACATCACGGGATGGCCGATCCGCGGCACCAGGATCTGGGGATAACCGACCGCCGCCTCGATGAGGAGCGCCGTGAGCGCGAGAGAGACGAACATCGATCTCCGCTAAGGGACAGACTTGTAAAGGAAGGACATGGACGACAGAGCGACTAGCACGCGTGCCGACGCGCCGGAAGCGATCCTTCACGGCGGCGATCTCGATCGCGTCAGCCGCCGCTACCCGGATGCGCCGCTTCCGTGGATCGATCTGTCGACCGGCATCAATCCCGTGCCCTACCCGGTTCAGACAATCTCACCCGAGAGCTGGGCGCGCCTGCCGGCCAAATCCGAAGAGCGCGCACTCTTGGCAGCCGCGGCGACGCGCTACGGCGTGAATGCGCCGGACATGATCGTAGCCGCTCCCGGCACACAGGCGCTGCTGCAGATCCTGCCGCGGTTGCGGCCGCGTTCGACCGTCGCCGTGCTCGCGCCGACCTATGAGGAGCACGCGCTGTGCTGGCGCCGCTGCGGCCATCAGGTGCGTCTCGTCGACGAGCCCGGGGCGCTCGCTGACGCCGACGTGGCCGTCGTCGTGAATCCGAACAATCCCACCGGCCGCTTGCTGTCGCGCGACAGCTTGGTCAGGCTGGCTGCGGTGCTGCGCCAGCGCGACGGCCTGCTGATCGTCGACGAAGCCTTCGTCGACCTCTATCCCGCCGATGCAACCGTCGCGGCCGATCTGCCGCCGGCGACGATCGTGCTGCGCTCGATCGGCAAGGTCTATGGCCTCGCCGGCGTACGGCTTGGATTTGCCATCAGCTCCGAAGACATCGCGCCGCGAGTCCGCGAAGAGCTCGGGCCCTGGGCAGTGTCGGGGCCTGCGCTCGCGATTGGAACGAGGGCGTTGGCCGACGACGCCTGGCTGGAGCAGACACGCGCGCGGCTGGCGAATGACTGTCGGCGCATCGACGCGCTGCTGGAAAGCGCTGGCTGCATCGTCGTCGGCGGCACGCCGCTGTTCCGGCTGATCACGTCGCCGAACGCGCTTGGCATCGCCGAGCGGCTCGCCCGGCACGGCGTTCATGTCCGGCGCTTTCCGGCTCAGCCGAGCTGGCTGCGCTTCGGACTCCCGGGTAACGAGACCGACTGGCAGCGGCTGGCGCACGCGCTTCGCAACGTCTCCTAGCCGAGCACGCAGGCGGCGAGCAGCAGCGTTTCCGTCACCTCGATGCTGGCGCCATGACAATCGCCGGTGATGCCGCCGAGCCGCCATTGCCAGTAAAAGGCGATCGCCGGAACGAGGACGATGGCGATCAGGGCGGGAACTGCGCCGGCCAACGCCCCGATCGCGAGCAAGCCGCCCCACGCGACAATCACGTTCCAGCCGACGCTGTTCGCGATGATAGCGCCCAGCCCCGGCTTCAGCGACAGCAGCGTCTTGTTGCAGACCAGCGTTCCCAGACGCGCCCAGGCGGGGATCAATACGAGCGCCCAAGCCGTCGGGCCCGTTGCAAGCTCGGCGATCAGCACCAGCTTGGCGGCGATCTGCAGGCTGATCGCGACGACCGCAAAGCTGCCGGCATGGGGATCGCCGAGCACGGCGACGAAGCGTTCGGGCTTGCCATGCGAAGCGCCGAAGGCATCGGCGACATCGCCGAGCCCATCGAGATGCAGCGCGCCGGTGATCCAGATCCAGGCGACGAGCACGGCGAGCGCAACGATCCACGGATCGGCGCCATGGAGAATCTTGGCGACGACCGCGAGACATGCGCCGATCACCAGTCCTGCGGCCGGAAACCAGACCGACGCTCGGGCGAGATCATCGGGCCGCGTCTCCGCGATGCGCGGGGTCGGCAGCCGCGTCAGAAACTGCAGGGCGATCCAGAATTCACGGAGGCTCATGGCTGAATGATCTCGACGATTTCGCCCCAGGGCGCGGCTTGTTCGCTCTGCCCGGCTTCGAGCGTGATGCGGGTTCCGGGATGGATGCGCAGGCTCCAGAGCTGACGCAAGGGCCAGCCGAGCAGAAGCGATAGCGCCGCGCGCATGGCGCCGCCATGCGTCACCACCAAAACCGGCCCGACATCGGCGCTGATGACAATGCGATCGAGCGCACGCGCCACCCGGGCCTGCAGATCGGACCAGCTCTCCCCGTCCGGCGCGGCAACCGCGGCATCCGCATAGAACGCGTCGAGCAACGCGGCACCGTCCGGCTCGGCGACGATATCATTGCGTTTCAATCCGTCCCAGCGCCCGAAATCGAGCTCGCGCCAATCGGCATCGATCTGCAGCGCACATCCGGTGTTGCGCGCATGGTCCTCCGCGGCGGCGCGTGCGCGCGCCAGCGGCGACGTCACGATGCGCCGCCAGGCGCCGTTCATTGTCTGTCGTCGAAACTGATCCCAGCCCAGGGCGCTGAGCGGCGGATCGGTGCGGCCGTCGAGATGTCCGTCCCGCCCGGTCGTCCCATGCCGCAGCAGGTCGATCCGCATCAGGACGCGCGTCCGGAGACGGCGGCCTCGGCGAAGGTGGCCATGCCGTTGTGGAGCGCGCAGGCCAGCCGGATAATCGGCAGCGCCGTCGCCGCGCCGGAGGCTTCGCCGAGACGGAGGTCGAGATCGATCAGAGCGTGGGCGCCGAGCGCCTCGAGCACCAGCGCATGGCCGCGCTCGGCCGAGCGATGCGAGAACAGCAGCCAGGGCCGGCAAGAGGGATTGAGCCCGACGGCCGCGAGCGCCGCGACCGAGACGATGAAGCCGTCGACCAGCACCGGCCAGCGCCGCTGCGCGGCGGCAATGATCGCGCCGGCCATTGCGATGATCTCCAGGCCGCCGACGGCGGCCAGCACGTCTCCGACAGACGATCCCGACGTCAGCCCATGCCGCGTCAACGCGTCGGCAATGACCGCGGCCTTTCGGGCCCGCCCGTCGGCATCGAGGCCCGTGCCGCTGCCGACGATGTCGGCCGGTGCTGCGGACAGCAGCGCGGCGGCTATTGCAGCGGCTGATGTCGTGTTGCCGATTCCCATCTCGCCGAAGATCACGAGTTGCGGCGCATGGTCGGCCTGCCGCGTGACAGCGCGCCGCCCGGCCTCACAGGCGAAGGCCACCTCCTCCGGCGTCAGCGCCGGTTCGATGCTGAAATCGCGCGTGCCGCGCCGCTGCTTGTCGATCACCACGCCCGGCACGGGCTCGCTCGCCAGCGTGCCGACGTCGACCACCTCCAGCGGGCACCCGAGACTGCGCGCCAGCACCGAAATGGCGGCGCCGCCACCGGCGAAATTGTGCAGCATCTGCACGGTCACTTCCGGCGGATAGGCCGAGACGCCCTGCGCCGCGATGCCGTGGTCGCCTGCGAACAGCACCACCGGCACGCGGTCGGCCCCGGGACGGTCCGCCGCCTGCAACGCCGCCAGCTCGACCGCCACCTCCTCCAGCCGTCCGAGCGCACCCAGCGGCTTCGTCAGCTGCGCCTGGCGCGTCAACGCCGCCTGCCGATGGGCCTCGGACGGGGTGGCACAATCCAGCTTGATCCAGTCAGGGAGCACAATCGGTCCTCTTGCGTTGGTCGACGTCACGACGATTGCCACCGGGGCACCGCCAAGACAAGCGCAAGACAAGCGCCGGGCGCCATCCGCATCGTTACCGCGGGAGGCGAACAAAGCGAGGCCATTGGCAGAACCTGCGCGCCTTCGCGGCGCCACGGTCATCCAATCGTCATCGAACATGTCGACAGCTGGCTGCCCAACGCAGCCCGAAAGACCCTCATGGATTACTTCCGCCGCTTCACCTTCCTGTTCGCCGCGCCCGTGTTCGAGACCGACGACCTCGCCGGCGTCCGCTTCAACCAGATCATCGAGGAAATTCAGCGCTCGGGCTTCGAGGTCGTGCGTGCCCGCAAGCTGGAGGATGCCGAGATCGCGGTGCAGACCGATGCCGCGATCGGCTGCATGATCGTGGACTGGGGCAAGAAAGGGCTGGAGGGCAAGACGGCATCGCTGATCAACCTGATGCGCCGGCGTGGTCTCGACTTCCCGATCATTCTGCTGATCCGGCGCAAGCGGTTCGAGGATTTGCCGGTCGAGGTGCTCGATTTCATCGACGGCTACGTCTTCCTCTCGGAAGAGACCCCGGCCTTCATCGCCAAGAACCTGATCAGCCGGCTGAAGCAGTATGCGGAGACCTTGAAGACGCCGTTCTTCGGCACGCTGGTCGACTATGCCGAGGAAGGCAACCAGCTCTGGACCTGCCCCGGCCACAATGGCGGCGTGTTCTACAGCCGCAGCCCGATCGGCCGCATCTTCGTCGAGCACCTCGGCGAGGCGGTGTTTCGCGACGATCTCGACAATTCCGTGCTCGATCTCGGCGATCTGCTCACCCATGAAGGACCGGCGCTGCGCGCGCAGAAGGAGGCGGCGCAGATCTTCGGCGCCGAGAAGACCTATTTCGTCCTCAACGGCACCTCGACCTCGAACAAGGTGGTGCTGGGTGCGCTGGTCACCGACGGCGACCTCGTGCTGTTCGACCGCAACAACCACAAGGCCGCCCATCACGGCGCGCTGCTGATTGCGGGTGGGATCCCGATCTACATCCCCACCGTCCGCAATCCCTGGGGCCTGATCGGGCCGATGCGCTGGGACCTGCTCGACGAAGAGCATCTGCGCCAGCAGATCCGCAACAACCCGCTGGTCAAGGACCCCGACGCGTGGCGCAAGGAGCGGCCGTTCCGGGTCGCGGTGGTCGAGCAATGCACCTATGACGGCACCATCCACAGCGCCGAGATGATCCTGAAGCGCATCGGCCATCTCTGCGACTACATCATGTTCGACGAGGCCTGGGCGGGGTTCATGAAATTCCATCCGCTCTATGCCGGGCGCTTTGCCATGGGACTCGGCGAGCTCGGGCCGGACGCGCCGGGCATCATCGCCACGCAGTCGACCCACAAGCAGCTCGCGAGCTTCTCCCAGGCCTCGCAGATCCACGTCAAGGACCGGCACATCAAGGGCCAGCGGCGGCGGGTCGAGCATCGGCGCTTCAACGAAAGCTTCATGCAGCACGCCTCGACCTCGCCGTTCTATCCGCTGTTCGCCTCGCTCGACGTCGGCGCCCAGATGATGAAGGGCCGCTCCGGCGAAGTGCTGTGGGACGACACGATCCGGCTCGGTATCGAACTGCGCAAGAAGATCCGGGCGATGCGCCGCGAGTTCGACGAGAAGGAGAAGGATCCGGCGCGGCGCTGGTTCTTCGAGCCGTTCGTGCCGGACCGGGTCTCGATCCCCGATGCGGCAAGCCCGGGCGCGCACCATGACGTGGCCTGGGAGGCGATCTCGACCGACCAGCTCGCGACCGACGCCACGCTCTGGCAGCTCGCGCCCGGTGCGGCCTGGCACGGCTTCCCCGACCTCGGCCCTGGCTTTGCCATGACCGATCCGAACAAGCTGACCCTGCTGACCCCCGGCTTCGACCGGGCCACCGGCGGCTATGCCGAGCACGGCATCCCCGCCCCCGTGGTCGCCCAATATCTGCGCGAGAACCGCATCGTTGCCGAGAAGAACGATCTCAATTCGCTGCTTTTCCTGCTGACGCCGGGCGTCGAGGCGAGCAAGGCGGGAACCCTGATCAGCGGGCTGGTCGCCTTCAAGCGGCTTCACGACGACAACGTGCCGCTGGAGGACGCCATCCCGGAGTTCACCCGCAGCCGCTTCGGCCGCTACGGCAAGGTGCGGCTGCGCGACCTCTGCGCGCAGATGCACCGCTTCTACCGCGAGGCGGAGGTGAGCGCCTTGCAGGCGAAGCAGTTCCAGCCGCAGCACCTGCCGGAGATCGCGCTGTCGCCGCGCGAGGCCGCCCGCGCGCTGATCCGCAACGAGGTCGATTACCTGCCGATCGATCAGATTGCCGGGCGCATCGCGACGACGCCGTTCGTGGTGTATCCACCGGGCATCGCCACGATCGTTCCGGGCGAACGGCTCTCGGACCGCGCCCGGCCGATGATCGACTACCTCATGATGTTCGAGCGGGCCTTCAACACGTTTCCGGGCTTCGACGTCGAGATTCAGGGACTGTACAAGGAGGTCGACGAATCCGGCCGGATTCGGCTCCATACCTATGTCTGCGCAGAGTAATTCGCCCCATGGACAGCGTCACCACCGCCCTCGAGACCGAGCCACCGGTGATCGTGCGGCCGTCCCGCGACGAGGACGTCGAGGCGATGCTTGCGATCTACCGGCGGCACATCCGCCGGGGGATCGAGGACAGCGCCGCCGGCACGGGCGCACCCGAGCCGGATGACCTCAAGCAGCGGCGCAAGAACCTGCGCAGCCAGCGCCTGCCGCATCTGGTCGCGACCTCCGGCGGCGAGGTCGTCGGCTATGCCTATGTGGTGCAGTTCAGGAAGCGGCCGGCCTATCGCTTTGCGGTCAAGCATTCGATCTACGTCCATCACGACCATCTCGGCCGCGGCGTCGGCGGGCGGTTGATGCAGGCGCTGATCGACGCCTGTGCCGCTGCAGGCTACCGCCAGATGATCGGCTATATCGATGCCGACAACACTGCCTCGCTCGGCATCCACGAGCGGTTCGGCTTCGTCCGCGTCGGGCTGTTGCCCGGCGTCGCCTACCGCTATGGCCGGTGGAGCGACACGGTGATGGTTCAGCGCTCCCTCGGCCCGGGAACCGCCGAGGCACCGGCTGGGCTCGGCCGCTGAGCCTGCTCAGGACGGAAAGTCGGCCGCCTTTACCTGCATCCGGTCGGCATGCAGCGACCAATCGCGCAACGCCTGCTGCTCGCAAAATCGCGCCTTGGCGATTTCAGCCGCCTCGCCTTCGCTGTCGGCCTCGACTTCCAGCGTGCCCTGGCAGATTTCGCACTGGCGGCCGTTCTCGCCCAGCACGTCCTTCATGAAATGGATGACATAGCGCGACATGCAACCTCCTGCCTCACGGAGCAGTGCCCGAAGGTGATGTTACCGCGCTTGGAGCGGGCTGTTGACCGATATCAAACGGCCGATGCAAATATTTGGCGCAGCAGCCGAACCGGCGCTCAGGCCCCGACCGACGGCAGACTTGCGGCGGCGATCGCGACGAACGTCGAGACCGCGCGGCGAATGCGACCATGTGTCGACTTCAGCATCGAATTCAGCCGGCGCATCGGACCATTTTCCCCTTCGGCGCCGAGCGAAGAGCCGTGCTCAAGCCCATGGCGCAATTGAGAAAATGATCAGCGATCGCCCGACTGTCGAGACGGGCGGGAAAATAGCAATGTCCACATCGCCGATGCCGCTCCTGAGAGAAGATTCGTTGCTGCGTTGCAGCCTTTGGCGCATGAAATCTTCTCCCCCTCCCGCGCCGCTCGGCGAGGGACGGCGTCACCGCAAATGCGCGGCGAGAATTGAGGCGCGATCCCGCCCAAATGCGCGAGTGCTTCATGCGGGGCCCGGATGTCCGCCGATCCGAGCCATCCGACGACGGAGGCAGGCGGTACGATGAGAACACCTTGTTCGGTGTGCGAGCCCACGTTAACTACGGCCGCGGCTCGCGGGGCCGTGAACCCGGCCTGTGGCCCGGAACGTGCTAAGCAGCATCCATGAAGATCGTCATTCGCCTCTCGGCCTGGCTGCTCGCCGCAGCCGTGGCCTTCGCGACCCTGGGCCCGCCCAGCTACCGGCCGCATTCCCAGCTGGGACAGGACGGCGAACACGCCCTTGCCTTCATCCTGATCGGCGTCGCCTTTGGCCTCGCCTATCGCGGCCATCGGCTGCTGGCCGCCGGGATTGGAGTGATCCTGATCGGCGCGCTGGAACTCGCGCAGTTCCTGGCACCCGGACGCCACGCGCGGCTGGAAGACTTCTTCGTCGACGCCGCAGCCGCCTGTGTCGGCTTTGGTCTGTCCGCGGCCATCGACTGGCTCATCCGGCAGCTGCGCCCGCAGACGGCGTGAATAGCAAAGAGGCCCCGCCGCTGATGCGGCGAGACCTCCGTCCGTCAGCGAGTCCTGCGTCGCGGACGACGCCAGATCACTCGATGATCTTGATGACGCGGCGGGTGCGCGGATCGACGATGACGCGGCGATCGTTCACGACGGCATAGCGATACTCGGTGTAGCGCGGCACCGGGCGCAGTTCGACCGTGTCGGGCAGCGGCTCGCCGACCACGACGCGCTCGCGCACCACGACCGACGGCGCACGCTCGGCATCGATCGAGGTGATCACCGCGTTCGGGATCTCCACGGCCGCGCCCACGGCGGCGCCGACAGTGCCCCCGACCATGGCGCCGACGGGTCCAGCCACCGCGCCGCCGGCGGCAGCGCCATTGGCCGCACCTTCGACCGTGGTCGATTGCGCAAACGCCGCGGTGGATGCCAGCAGCGACGCGGCCACCAGCGAGACAGCAAGACGGGTCCTCATCATTTCATCCTCCAGTGTGTTCGAGATGAGCCTTCAACAACGAGGGGTAACCGGTGGTTCCGGTTCCATTGCCGAAAGTTCATGCATCCCGCTCGAATGCGCAGATGGGCTCCATCGCAGCCGCCTCGTCGCGGGCCTTCGCAACGGAATTGTCTGGTCCGATCCACGTTTCAAACAGCAGGGAAAAGCAGGACATGACATCGCGATCTCGCGGCGGATCTCGCCCGAGTGCTGCGATCGCAGGCCCTCAGGAATCGAGAGGGCGCAGGGAATGCCGGGCGCTGGCCGCAACCCATGGCCCGCCTGCGAACAAAATGCAGGCGGCAGGTACCACAGGTTCAGCCGAACTCCGGCATTCCCTGCGCGGTGGTCTTCACGCTTATACGCAGTCTGCCTGGTGCGCCGGCTTGTTGGCCACCATTCGCGACAACGCGCTTGCGCACGTTGCGCGGGACACCAGCATCGGGGTGTCAGCACGCTGCGACTTCACGTCCGTGGAGCGTCGTTCGTCGGCATGCGCAAGCGCACGCTGCGACACCTCACGGCCACCGCATCCCTGCCTCACGTGTCGTGACGATCGCGCGCAACGCCCCTCTCGGCGAGACAGGATGGGCACATCATGCATGATTTCTGAAAAAAAGAAAGAAGAATTTTTGGCCGGTGGTCGCAATTTCTGCGTCCCTTTGAACAAGCTTGGGAAACTCGATATTCTCAGACCGGCGCATTCCCCCTCGTGACACGGCCACCAGCCTCAACTGCGCAAGGCCCCCTGCTGATTCGCCCGACGCTGTTTCCCCTCACCCTGACAAGCCCGCCGCAGGCGGGCGTCTCGAAGGGCGAGGCCGGGATCGGGCCTCAGCGAACTTGGCCTCATGGTTCGAGACGCGCCTGCGGCGCTCCTCACCATGAGGGTCAGCTTCGAGACGATGCGGCAGGTCGCCCAAGGCCTATTCGAACAGCGGCGCCAGCTCCATCTGCGGCACCAGCACGAGGCCCTTGTCGGTGATGCGGATCTCGGGGATCACCGACAGCGGGATCAGGTTGAACCCCATGTAGGGGATGGTGCAGCCGGCCGCGGTCCATTCGGTCTTCAAAAGCTTCACCTCCGCGGCGACCTCGGTGATGCGCTTGTCCGAGAGCAGGCCGGCGATCGGCAGCGGCACCATTGCCCTCACCTCGCCGCCGGCGACGACGCAGACGCCGCCCTGGTGCGCGGCGATCGCGGCCACCGCCGCCTGCATGTCGGCCTCGTTGGTGCCGGCAACGATGATGTTGTGGCTGTCATGGCCGACGCTGGAGGCGACGGCGCCGCGCTCAAGGCCAAAGTCCTTCAACAGCCCATGTGCGACATTGCCGGCCGACTTGCCGTGGCGCTCGATCACAGCGACGAAACAGAGGCCGTGGCGCGCGAACAGCGTCTCCCAGTCGTTGGCCGGCTCGATCGCGACCTTCTCATGGATCAGCGTGATGCCCGGCAGCGCCGTCTTGATCGCGTTGACGGTGCAGGCCCTGGTCGGCAGCTCCGGCGTCAGTTTCATCTGCGCCGGCAGCTTCACGGTGGCATAGGCCGCCTTCGGATACTGATAGCGCTGCGACAAGGCCTGATCGAGACGCGGCGTGATCTTGCCCTTGTCGACGACGAGCTCGCCGCCATACCAGGTCGATCGCGGCTTGAGGCCGTCGTCGAGCAGCACCAGGTCGGCGCGGCGGCCGCCGCCGAGGCCGCCGATCTCGCCATCCATCGCAAAGCGCGTCGCGCCCTGCAGCGAGCCCATCGACCACGCCTGCTCCGGCGACATCCCGGCCTTGACGGCCTCGCGCACCACCCAGTCCAGGCCGAACAGCATGAGATCGTCGGCGTCGCGATCGTCGGTGCAGACGGCGGTGCGCTTGTGCGAGGCGCCGAGCTCGGTGATGGTGCGGATCGCCTGCGGCAGGCTGTGCCACGGGGTCGTGGGCGGACCGCCGCGCAGAAAAATCCAGACGCCGGCATCGAGCAGGTCGTCGGCGATGTCGCGGTCGATCGCCTCATGCGTGTCGGTGACGCCGCTCGCGGCATAGGCGGCGACGAACTCGCGGCCATAGACATGACCCGACACCGGCCGGCCACGCTGCAGGGCCGCGGCGAGAATGGCGTGGCTGCGCTCGTCGCCCATGCAGACCGGCACGAAATCCATCTTCTCGCCGAGCGCCACCGCCTCGGGCCAGCGGTCGAACAGGCCGGCGATCTTGTCCGGCGTGAGGTCGCCGCCCGCGGTCTCCAACGCGGCGGATGTCGCCGGCACGGTCGAGGGCACCGTGAGGAAGATCGACAGCGGCGCCTGCCGCGCGTCCTCCAGCATCGCCTCGACGCCGGCTGTGTCCATCACGTTGCCGATCTCGTGGCTGTCGCAGAAGATCGTCGTGGTGCCGTTGAGCAGCGCGGCTTCCGCATAGGCGCAGGCCGTCACCATCGAGGATTCGATGTGGATGTGCGGATCGACCAGCCCCGGCGCGATGATGCCGCCGGCCGCGTCATAGATCGCGAAGCCTGAGGGAAGCGCCTTGTGGGCGCCGGCCGGCTTCACCGCCGCGACGCGGCCGCCGGTGAGCCACAGCTCGCGGTTCGGGAGGATGCGCTCCGAATAGGTCGAGAGGACGCGCGCGCCTGTGATCACGAGATCGGGCGCGACGCGCGCGGAAGCGACGTCGGCGAGCCGCCGTGTCACGGTGTGCAAGGGGGCGACCGAAAAGCGGGTGAGTTTGGTCATGGCACAGCTCGCTGGACGTGGTCTGGATCAGCCACGATCGTTGCGCGCGATGCGGATGACGGCAAGCCCAAATAGGACGGTCCGCTGATCACGGTTTGAGCAGCGGCGCCGGTCGAGCCGAGGTCGAACATCTGGGGCGTCCCGCGGCGTCAATCCGCACCGGCCGGCGGTCCTTCCGGCAGGGCGCGCGGGCAGATCACAATCGTCGAGTGCCGCGCGGCGTCTCGCGGCAGGATCGGTACGCGACTGTTCGACCCGGCCCATGGTGAGCCCGACATCCTGCATGGTCGCCTGGTCGTAGGCAAGTGACGGCCGCAGGAAATGTGTGTTCACGACTATTGCTAATAATTTTCCGTGCCGAGTTGGTCGGTGCTTGATTAGCCGTCATGCGAGTGTCAGATTGAAGCTCAATCCTGGTTAGAATACGGCTTCTTGCTGTTCAGTAAGCCCCCTGAATTGAGAAAGCTGATCAAAATGACAAGCCGTTTCTCGACGCAGGTTCCGCTGTCGAACCAAGCTATAGATCTCCTGCCCGTCTATCACACTTGTGATGGCTTTGATGCTCGCGCGCACATCGAGCGTAGAGAAATACAGACAACCGACATCTGCGAAGTTTTCGGAGAAAAAATCACCTACCTTTTTTATGGCCGTCCGGCGTTCAAGTATGCCGTCGAGGAGGACGCAACTACAGACCTCGCACTTTACCCCGTTTGCTTCGTTATGAAGCTCGAAAACATGGAGCCACTAAAAAGAATCTTTCCATTCGATACGGGGGCATTGTTCCATAAGCGTCTAAAGCGATATTTTCATCGCAAGAATACAGTGTTGGATTTTGAACTCGAACCCAACACATCACGTATCAATGATGTCATTTTCCATTTCTTTGGAGACACTAAGAACTACATCAATCCTTCTCGTTTTAATCGAGAATACGCCGTGGAAGATTTTGAGAGCGTGTCGTATTCCAAAATGCTAGAATCTCACGTGAGGACCGAAGCGGATGAGCGCCGTGTTACTATCGAGCTTCAAGCGGAGCCTACAGTTGCTTTGACGAAGTCATCGTTGCAAGCCATCATTTTGCCGACAGCCCTGCGGGGCTCGAAACTCTACAGCGACTTCATTGATGCGAATAGTATCAAGGCGCAATGTTATGACATTGAGGTCTGGAATCCAGCCCTGTCCTTTGGGCTGGTTTCCGCTGCGGCCAAGCGGTTCATGCTTTCGATGGGGTATTTTAAGTAATGGAGGCAACTTTGCCAGACGTCGCCTTTAAGTTAGCTGGTATAGTTCCCATCGACGTTGAGGGGCCGTCGTTTGGTACTCCCGTCTTCACTAGTGAGGAACGAACGACGTATTTTATTCAGTCGTCGTCCGACGAGAAATATATAGAATCGTTTGTCGACCTGCCGCCCCGCAAGAATTGGAAGACGGCTTTCGCCGAACACCGATCAAATCGCTGGTACGTCATCGGGTCGCCATTCTTGTACGGCTTTAGAGACTTCGAGGGGCGGGTAACGGTAGAAGAAAAATTCGTGCTTCAATTGAAACTCTTTGAAGAGTTCGAACGCTACAATGAATTCCCGTTTCTTTCATTTTCGATTGCTAAATTTCTAGAGCATCGCAAACTACAGATGCGCGCGATCGACGCGAAATTGGTCAGAGCAGCAATAAAAAATGGCGAGTTGTCCCTCCTGCCGGTTGCAGATTGGGCAGAGTTGACGCACGAATCCGGCATCGGGAGCACCGCAGAGGAGACAACGGTAGAAGATGAGATGCCAACAAAACCGCATATCTTTACTCCTGAACGGGTTGAGCAACTCAAGCTACTTTGGCAGGCTGGATTAAGCTCCAGTCAGATTGCTGCTGAGCTTGGCAATGTCACACGCAATGCTGTAATTGGAAAAATCCACAGGCTTGGCTTGTCGGGGCCTGCATCGTCCCCCGATCCACTGGCACCAAGGAAAAGAAAAAAAGATTTAAATCGCTTGCGCAAAAAAATTCTTTCATCGGACGAGACACCTTCCGACGAACATCGCAGGTCGTTGACTGAACTCAATGAACAAACTTGCCATTGGCCTGTTGGAGATCCGACTTCAGCGGAATTTTCATTCTGTGGTGCACCTACCATCAGCGGGCTCCCTTATTGCCCCTCTCATTCGCGGATAGCCTATCAGCCTGCTGCTGATCGAAGAAAACAGAAAGCGGATGAATCGAGGCAAGACAATGCCGTCTCTACTCCTGATTCGACCTCTCGGGATTGATTAGGCAATCTGTCGGATCATCGGCTACTAGGCGAGCCCAAGTGTTGCCGGATCGGTCTCTCCCGACGCAGTGATCTACGCGGCGCTCGCGGGACACCCCCTGTGGTCAACACCATTCCCGAGTGGCGGTAACAAGCCGCGGTTATCGCGCTTCTTCACGACCTGGAAGGCCGTGGCTTCCCGTTCACATGCGCCGGCGACATGAACCTTGCGAAGCGCAACAAGCGCGAGCGCATGGAAGCCAAGGTCACGGGAATGACCGCCGGTGAGGCGGATGTCCGCATTTGCATGTTCGGCGGTCGGCTGCTGTCCCTCAGTGGCTCTCGAAACGAAACTACAAGAAACGAAACCACCAGGACGCAACGGGCGTGACGATTTGTCGACAACGCGCAGGAGCCATCACGACGATCCGGTGACTGTGCTCGACTGGCGTTTGCCGGAAAGACCGGCTCTTTCGTTCAATGCTTCATATCGAGGAAGACAAAACGCCTGTAGCGCGGGCGTGAACGACTTTGCCATGCGCCTGCTGATCGCGGCCGTCGAGATCAAACGCTGCACGGCACGCAGCAAGCTCACGCCGGCAGCGCTATAGGGATGGACCAGACGCGGGACGAGCTTTGGAATGGTCTGCGCCTTGTCCACCAGGGGGCGCAGGACACGCTCGTAGGACGCCAGAGCCTCGGCGGACTTACGGTGCATTTAACTATCTGCTCGGATGGCGGCTAGTCCAACTCTTAAGCGCCGCCTCGTTGTCATCGGCGATATACGCCAGATTTCCAGCGCGTCTTCCCTTGCCTGTGGACGAAGCAGGCGGCGATTTTGCATGCGCCGCCTTCCGGCGCTGCGCCTCGGCAATCAGGTCTTCCACGTACCAATTCTCCGGGGCGCCGCTGTCGAGGCCCTCCTGAATCGCGGTCCGCAGAGCTTCGAGCCTGGCCTTCCGCCGTTCTTCCTTCTCTTCGATCAGCCGCAGCCCTTCGCGCATCACCTCGCTCGCGGTCGCATACCGGCCGCTGTCCACCAGGTTCCAGATGAAATCCTCGTAGTGCTTGCCGATGGTGTAGCTGCTCGCCATGGGAACCTCTTTCCAGCACAAATTATCATTTTATGCTATTGCGCTCAGCATCGCCAGCCTCCGGTGACGTCCGAAATGGCTCACTCTGGAGAGCATCCAAGGATGCGGGTTGTCGAAGGGTGCTCGATTCACTCGGACGGCGTCACGGCCTCAAGCGGCAACCAAAAGAAAGACGCCGCCCCGGTTTCCCGGAGCGGCGTCGTCGCAGTCTCAGGCTATCGCGCGATCAGAGCAGCCCTGCCCCGCGCGCCCATTTGTACTTGGCGCCGAGCACCTCGACCGGAAGCTCGGTCGAGTAGGCATAGGCGGGGATGCCGTGCTGGTAGAGATATTCGGCGGCTTCCTCGACCTCGACGTCGCCGGCGAGCGAGGCGACGATCGGTTTCACAAAGCCCTTGGCCTCCATCTCCTTCTTCACCTCGACCATGTTGCGCGCGAACACCATCGGCGGGGTCACGATCGTGTGCCAATAGCCGAGGATGAGCGCGTGGATGCGCTCATCCGACAGGCCGAGCTTGACCGTGTTGACATAGGTGATGGGCGGCTCGCCGCCGGTGATGTCGACCGGATTGCCGGCAGCGCCGAACGGTGGGATGAATTTGCGGAAGGCGGCGTCGAGATCCGCCGGCATCGCCATCAGCGACAGGCCGTTGTCGACGACCGCGTCGGACAAGAGCACGCCCGAACCGCCGGCGCCGGTGATGATGACGACGTTCTCGCCCTTCGGCGTCGGCAGCACCGGCACGCCGCGGGCGAATTCGAGCAGCTGGCGCAGCGAGCGGGCGCGGATGACGCCGGACTGCTTCAGCACGTCCTCGTAGATCTTGTCGTTGCCGGCGAGCGCGCCGGTGTGCGACGAGGCGGCCTTCGCTCCAGCAGACGTGCGGCCGGCCTTGAGCACGATCACCGGCTTGGTCTTGGAGACGCGCTTGGCGGCTTCGGCGAAAGCGCGGCCGTCCTTGAGGTCCTCGCAGTGCTGCGCGATCAGATTGGTGTTGGGGTCCTGCTCGAAGAAGGCGAGCAGATCGTCTTCGTCGATGTCGGACTTGTTGCCGAGGCCGACGATCGCGGAGACGCCCATCTTGGCCGAGCGCGAAAAACCGATGATCGCCATGCCGATGCCGCCCGACTGCGACGACAGCGCCGCATGGCCCTTGACGTCATAGGCGGTGCAGAAGGTGGCGCAGAGATTGGCCGGCGTATAGTAGAAGCCGTAGATGTTCGGGCCCATCAATCGGATGTTGTACTTGTTGCCGACCTCGACGATCTCGGCCTGCAGCTCCGGCGCACCGGCTTCCGCGAAGCCCGAGGGGATCAGCACCGCGCCCGGGATCTTCTTCTCGCCGCACTCGGCCAGCGCGGCCGCCACGAACTTGGCAGGGATCGCGAACACAGCAGTGTCGATCACGCCGGGCACGTCCTTGACGCTCTTATAGGCCTTGTAGCCGAGGATCTCCTGGGCCTTGGGATGGATCGGATAGATCTCGCCCTTGTAGCCGCCGTTGACCAGGTTCTTCATCACGGAGTTGCCGATCTTGCCGTCCTCGGCCGAGGCGCCGATCACGGCGACCGCCTGGGGCTTCATGATGCGGTTCATCGCGGTGACGATTTCTTCGTTCGAGCGCGGCGCCGGGCGCGCCTTGTAGTCGAAATCGACGACGATGCGGACGTCGGCGGCGATGGCGCCATTCTTCGTCGCGAACACCGGGTTGAGGTCGAGCTCGACGATCTCCGGGAAATCGCTGACGAGCTGCGACACCTTGACGATGATGTCGGCCAGCGCCTCGCGGCTGACGGCATCGCCGCCGCGCACGCCCTTCAGCATCTCATGGGCCTGGATACCGTCGAGCATCGACAGCGCATCATCCCTGGTCGCCGGCGCGAGGCGGAAGGTCACGTCCTTCAGCACCTCGACCAGCACGCCGCCGAGGCCGAAGGCCACCAGCTTGCCGAACGAGCCGTCGGTGATCGAACCGACGATCACCTCGGTCCCGCCGGTCAGCATCTGCTGGACCTGGATGCCTTCGATCTTGGCGTCGGCCTTGTAGGTCTTCGCATTCGCGAGAATGGTCTCATACGCCTTCTGCGCGTCGTCAGCGGTCTTGACGCCGACGATGACGCCGCCGGCTTCGGTCTTGTGCAGAATGTCCGGCGAGACGATCTTCATCACCACCGGGAAGCCCATGTCACCGGCCAGTTTGGCCGCCTCGGCGGCGGACTTGGCCAATCCCTCCTTCGGCACCGCAATGCCATAGGCGTCGCAGACCACCTTGCCCTCGGGCGCGGTGAGGCTGGTGCGCTTGTCCGCCTTCACCCGGTCGAGCACATCGCGGATGGTGGCCTTGGCATTCGGAATGGCGGCGTCAGACATCGGGGTTTCCTCCTCGGGATTGCTCGTGGTTTATGGCATTTGGTATGCCAGACGCAAACTTTGTCAAGCGCAGCGAAGGTGTGGAAACGCTGAAAAATCGCTCAGCTTGACAGTCTGGCATCTGGCATGCCAAAAATCCTCGACGGAAAATGCTGTAAACAGACATCTCCCAAGGAGAGGAGACCGGTCTTGTCTACAGAGAAAACAAACAAGGCATTGCCCATCATGGCCGAGGCCGACATCGCGATCGCTCGCATCGCCCCGGAGACGAGCTTCAAGAATAAGGCCTATGAAGCCTTGAAAGAAGCGATTCTCAAGATGGACATCTATGCGTCGCCCGAGCCTGTGATGCTCGACGAGCGCGCCTTGTCCGAGCGCCTCGGTGTCAGCCGCACGCCCATCCGCGAAGCGATCGCGATGCTCGAGCAGGATGGATTCGTGAAGACCGTGCCGCGCCGTGGCATCGTCGTGGTGCGCCGGACCAAGAGCGAGATCGTCGACATGATCCGCGCCTGGGCCGCGCTGGAGAGCATGGCCGCGCGCCTCATCACGACGATCGCGCGCAAGAAGGACATCACGGCGCTGCGCGACTTCTTCAAGGAGTTCGGCGACGACCGCCCGCCGCAGGAGCACATCGAGGAATATTCGCGGGCGAACATCGCGTTTCATCAGGCGCTGATCTCGCTGTCGGAATCGCCCGTCCTGGTCGACATGACCAACGACATCCTGCTGCACGTGCGCGGCTATCGCCAGCTCACGATCGGACGCACCGATCGAATCGCGGCGTCCCTGCCCGAGCATCTCGCGATCATCGAGGCGCTGGAAGAGCGCAACACCGAGCTTGCCGAGAAGCGCGCGCGCGATCACACGCTGGGCCTTGCGACCTATGTCGAGACGCACGGCCAGGAACTGTTCAGCTGACGATTCAACAGAAGACGCGATGCGCCTTCGATCAACGACCAGGGAGAGAGGCGCATGCCGCAGACTGCTGTGAAGACCGAGGCACCGGACACCCATGAGGAGCTCACCGACGGCTTCCATCTCGTCATCGACGCGATGAAGCTGAACGGGATCGACACGATCTACAACGTTCCGGGGATTCCGATCACCGACCTCGGCCGCATGGCGCAGGCTGAAGGCATTCGCGTCCTCTCCTTCCGTCACGAGCAGAATGCCGGCTATGCCGCGGCCATCGCCGGCTTCCTCACCAGGAAGCCCGGCGTGTGCCTCACCGTCTCGGCGCCCGGCTTCCTCAACGGCCTCACCGCGCTGGCGCACGCAACGACCAACTGCTTTCCGATGATCCTGGTGTCGGGTTCGTCGGAGCGCGAGGTCGTCGACCTGCAGCAGGGCGACTATGAGGAGATGGACCAGCTCGCGATCGCCAAGCCGCTGTGCAAGGCGGCGTTCCGCGTGCTGCACGCCCAGGACATCGGCATCGGCTTCGCACGCGCCATCCGCGCCGCGGTCTCCGGCCGCCCGGGCGGTGTCTATCTCGACCTGCCGGCCAAGCTGTTCGGCCAGGTGATGAACGCGCAGGCAGGCAGCGCCTCGCTGGTCAAGGTGATCGATCCGGCGCCGGCGCAGATCCCCTCGCCCGATTCGGTCAAGCGCGCGCTCGATCTTCTCAAGAGCGCCAAGCGGCCGCTGATCATCCTCGGCAAGGGCGCGGCCTACGCGCAGGCCGACGAGGCGATCAAGACCTTCGTCGAGACCAGCGGCGTGCCGTTCCTGCCGATGAGCATGGCCAAGGGCCTGTTGCCCGACCTGCATCCGCAATGCGCCGGTGCGGCGCGCTCGACCGTGCTGAAGGACTCCGACGTCGTCATGCTGATCGGCGCCCGGCTCAACTGGCTGCTGTCGCACGGCAAGGGCAAGAGCTGGGGCGATCTGCCGAAGAAGTTCATCCAGGTCGACATCGAGCCGAAGGAGATGGATTCCAACGTCGAGATCGCGGCCCCCGTGGTCGGCGACATCGGCTCGGTGGTGACGGCGTTCACCGCGGCGATGGGCAGCGACTGGCCCAAGGCGCCGGTCGAGTGGCTGAGTGCCGTGCAGAAGAAGCGCGAGGACAACGTCGCCAAGATGGCGCCGCGGCTGATGAACAACAATTCGCCGATGGACTATCACGGCGCGCTCGGCGTGCTCCGCACTATCATCAAGGAACGCCCGGATGCGATCCTGGTCAACGAGGGCGCCAACACGCTCGACCTCGCCCGCGGCGTGATCGACATGTACCAGCCGCGCAAGCGTCTCGATGTCGGCACCTGGGGCGTGATGGGCATCGGCATGGGCTCGGCGATCGCGGCGGCGGTCGAGACCGGCAAGCCGGTGCTGGCGATCGAGGGCGACAGCGCCTTTGGTTTCAGCGGCATGGAAGTCGAGACCATCTGCCGCTACAACCTGCCGATCTGCGTCGTCATCTTCAACAATGACGGCATCTATCGCGGCACCGACCAGAACGCGGCGAGCGACGACCCGGCGACCACCGTGTTCGTCAAGGGCGCGCGCTACGACAAGATGATGGAGGCCTTCGGCGGCATCGGCGTCAATGCGACGAGCCCCGACGAGCTGAAGCGCGCGGTGAACGCGGCGATGGATTCCGGCAAGCCGACCTTGATCAATGCCGTGATCGATCCCGCCGCCGGATCCGAGAGCGGCCGCATCGGCAACCTCAATCCGCAGAGCGTGCTGACGAAGAAGAAGTAAGGGCCACCCGCAAGACATCCAACACCCGCTGCTCGCGGGATGACCATTCTTACTGGAGAGAACACATGACCAAGGCGCTCGAGGGCGTTCGCATTCTCGACTTCACCCACGTCCAGTCCGGACCGACCTGCACGCAGCTGCTGGCCTGGTTCGGCGCCGACGTGATCAAGGTCGAGCGTCCCGGCGTGGGCGACATCACCCGCGGCCAGCTGCAGGACATTCCCAACGTGGACAGCCTGTATTTCACGATGCTGAACCACAACAAGCGGTCGATCACGCTCGACACCAAGAACCCGAAGGGCAAGGAAGTCCTGACCGAGCTGATCAAGACGTGCGACGTGCTGGTCGAGAATTTCGGCCCCGGCGTGCTCGATCGCATGGGCTTCCCCTGGGAGAAGATCCAGGCGATCAACCCGAAGATGATCGTGGCCTCGATCAAGGGGTTCGGCCCCGGCCCGTACGAGGACTGCAAGGTCTACGAGAACGTCGCCCAGTGCACCGGCGGCGCCGCCTCGACCACCGGCTTCCGTGACGGCCTGCCGCTGGTGACCGGCGCGCAGATCGGCGATTCCGGCACCGGCCTGCATCTCGCGCTCGGCATCGTCACCGCGCTCTATCAGCGCACCCATACCGGCCGCGGCCAGCGCGTCACCGCCGCGATGCAGGACGGCGTCTTGAACCTCTGCCGCGTCAAGTTGCGCGACCAGCAGCGGCTCGATCACGGCCCGCTGAAGGAATACAGCCAGTTCGGCGAGGGCGTGCCGTTCGGCGACGCCGTGCCGCGCGCCGGCAACGATTCCGGCGGCGGCCAGCCGGGCCGCATCCTGAAGTGCAAGGGCTGGGAGACCGATCCCAACGCCTACATCTACTTCATCACCCAGGCCCCGGTCTGGGAGAAGATCTGCGACGTGATCGGCGAGCCCACCTGGAAGACCGATCCGAACTACGCCAAGCCCGCCGCCCGACTGCCGCGCCTGAACGAGATCTTCGGCCGCATCGAGCAATGGACCATGACCAAGACCAAGTTCGAGGCCATGGACACCCTCAACGAGTTCGACATCCCCTGCGGGCCGATCCTGTCGATGAAGGAGATCGCCGAGGACGAGTCGCTGCGCAAGACCGGCACGCTGGTCGAGGTCGACCATCCGACCCGCGGCAAGTACCTGTCGGTCGGCAACCCGATCAAGCTGTCGGACAGCCCATCCGACGTCACCCGCTCGCCTTTGCTGGGCGAGCACACCGACGAGATCCTGCGCCAGGTGCTCGGCTTCAGCGACCACCAGGTCGCCGAGATCCACGACTCCGGCGCACTCGATCCGCCGCGCAAGGAAGCGGCGGAGTAAGCGGGCGCCAGATAGGACACGCGCGGCGATTGCAGCCGTTCATCGACACCAAGCCGCCGGCATCGTCCGGCGGCTTTTTGCTTCTCGCACCGGTAGAGACCACTTGACCCGCGGCCGATGACGTTGCGAATTTGGAAGATGAACGCTCGGAGTCCTCCCAGTGGTCCATTGGTTTGACGCGAATTGCTCCGCTCCGGTCAAACATGATCTGGGATTGGCATGCCTCACCTCATACGCACTCCAGAGGTCGAAGAGCTTCCCGCGCTTTCAGCGCTCGTCGTCGTTCGAAAGCAGGATGGGGTAACGACGACCTCGTGAAGGCATGCCGCGTTGAACTCACCTTGATGGACTGGAATAACGATCGACCTCAATCATCGTTGCGGAGGAGAGGCCGTGGGCGTCGCGCAGGTCGAGGCGGTTGGAAAGACAGCCGACTTGCTTGAGCTCTTCGTCGAGCCGACCACGCTGCAACGTGGTCTCGGCGAGGCTCGGTTCGCATGTGCCCGTGACAGGGCGCAAAGCATCGGCGGGCGGCTGGATCGCGGGCAATTTCCACGGTATGGGAATAACGCTCTCGATTGAAAATCTCAATTGTGACATTTGCGGCGCAGCGCCAAATCGTCATGCTGCTATGCAATATGCGTCGTTGCATCTGGCATCTGGTATACGTAAATCTTCGGTCAGAAAGTCCCACTGCCTCACCGATGGAGACAAACCATGGCCAAGACCGTCGCCCTCCCCCTCGTCCAGCCCGTGTCGCTGTTCGGCCGCCTGCTCGCCGCCCTCGACCGCGTGCTGATGACGAGCGCCCGTGCCGCCAACCGCAACGGCGACCTGCCCTATTTCGGCCTCTGAAACCCGGGCGCGCCGCCCGGCGCGCCAAGACGGCATCGAAGCCCATCGAGAGCCCCGGACCTCCGGGGCTTTTGCTTTTTCGGCAGCACCGGCCGGGCTGCGACAAATTGGCTCCGCGGCAGTTTCAGCCGATCTGCTCAATTGCGGTCGGGCACCGCTTCATACCAAAATCAAATCGGTCGATCTGCTGCGGACGCACCTGCTTCTGCACGGCCTCGACCGCCGACACAACTGTTGGCTGCATCGAAGGCGGCGGGAGAAGCCGGGGTTACATTGACCGAAGCTCGACACGATCGAAGGACGACACCGGACGGGATCAAGACAGAGTAAGTGGTTCGATCGGACAGAGCGGCCAGGAGAAGCCGTCGCGGTCCAGGAATGAAGGGGAGAAGGCGTCGATGAAGCGTTCCTTGCGCGTTGGCTTGACGGTCGGCTTGGTCATTGGATTGGCATCGGCCGTGGGCAACGTTCCGGCCGTTGCGGCCTGGGAGCCCGTCCGGCCGGTCGAGTTCATCGTTCCCGCCGGGACCGGCGGCGGTGCCGATCAGATGGCCCGGACGATCCAGGGCATCGTGACCAAGCACAATCTGATGAAGCAGCCGCTGGTGGTGATCAACAAGTCCGGTGGCGCCGGCGGCGAAGGCTTCCTCGACGTCAAATCGTCGGCGGGCAACCCTCACAAGATCATCATCACGCTGTCGAACCTGTTCACGACCCCGCTCGCGACCGGGATCCCCTTCAACTGGAAGGATCTCACGCCGGTCGCCATGCTGGCACTCGACGAGTTCGTGCTCTGGGTCAATGCCGAGAAGCCCTACACCACCGCCAAGGACTATCTCGATGCCGTGAAGCAGGGCACGGGCACCCTGAAGATGGGCGGCACCGGTTCGAAGCAGGAAGATCAGATCATCACCGTGGCCATGGAGAAGGCCAGCGGCGCGAAGTTCACCTACATTCCCTACAAGGGCGGCGGCGAAGTCGCCGTCCAACTGGTCGGCAATCACGTCGATTCCACCGTCAACAATCCGATCGAAGCCGTCGCGCAATGGCGCGGCGGCAAGGTCCGGCCGCTCTGCGTGTTCGATGACAAGCCGATGAGCTACGACGAGCAGGTCACCGACGGCAAAGCCTGGAAGGACATTCCGACCTGCAAGTCGCAGGGGCTCGACATCGAGTACCTGATGCTGCGCGGTATCTTCATGTCGCCGCGGGCCACCAAGGACCAGATCGAATACTATGTCGACCTGTTCAAGAAGGTGCGGGACACGCCGGAATGGCAGGACTTCATGAAGACCGGCGCCTTCAACACCACCTTCATGACCGGCGCCGACTATGCCAAATGGGTCGAGACCGAAGAGAAGCGCCACGAATTGCTGATGAAGGAAGCCGGCTTCCTGGCCTCGAACTGAGCGGCGCGCATGAGTCCTCATGGTGGATCCGCCGGCCCCGCCCACAAGGCGGTCGAGGTCGGCGTCACGCTCGCCATCGCGCTGTTCGGGATCATCGTGATCTTCGGCAGCGTGAAGGCCGGAATCAATTGGGGCGCCGAGGGGCCGCGCGCCGGGTTCTTCCCGTTCTATGTCGGCCTGTTCATCGTTGCTGCCAGCGCGATGAATTTTCGCAACGCGCTGCGCGAGGATGACGGCGGCGTGTTCGCCGAATGGGGCCAGCTTCGCCAGGTCATGAGCGTAGTGGTGCCGACCGCGATCTATGTCGGCGCCCTGCCCTTCACCGGCCTGTACCTCGCCTCCACGATCTTCATCGCATGGTTCATGCGGTGGCTCGGCAAGTACGGCTGGCTCACGGTCGCAGTGGTCGCGATCGGAATGCCCGTCGTGACCTATCTGATCTTCGAGCGCTGGTTCATGGTCCCGCTTCCCAAGGGACCGGTCGAGGAATGGCTCGGGCTATAACGACAGATTTCATTCGCTCACGGGTGCAGGACCAAGCTGGCATGGAAGAACTGGCCAATCTTTTTCACGGCTTCGCGGTCGCCCTTCAGCCCTTCAACATCATGGTGATGATCCTCGGCATCGTGCTCGGGGTGATCATCGGCGTGCTGCCGGGATTGGGCGGCGCCAACGGCGTCGCGATCCTGCTGCCGCTGACCTTCAGCATGCCGCCAACCTCGGCCATCATCATGCTGTCCTGCATCTATTGGGGCGCGCTGTTCGGCGGCGCCATCACCTCGATCCTGTTCAACATCCCCGGCGAACCCTGGTCGGTCGCGACTACCTTCGACGGCTACCCGATGGCTCAGCAGGGCAAGGCGGGCGAGGCCCTGACGGCAGCCTTCACCTCGTCCTTCGTCGGTGCGCTGTTCGCGGTCATCATGATCACGCTGGTTGCGCCGCTGGTGGCGAGCTTTGCGCTGCGGTTCGGGCCGGCCGAGAAATTCGCGGTCTATTTTCTCGCCTTCTGCAGCTTCGTCGGCCTGAGCAAGGAGCCGCCGTTCAAGACGATTGCGGCGATGATGATCGGCTTCGCGCTCGCAGCCGTCGGGCTCGATTCCATCACCGGCCAGCTCCGGCTCACCTTCGGCATCACCGAGTTGCTCAACGGCTTCGACTTCCTGATCGCCGTCATCGGCCTGTTCGGCATCGGCGAGATCCTGCTGACGATGGAGGAAGGCCTGAGCTTCCGCGGCGGCAATGCGAAGATCAATCTGCGTGTCGTCCTTCACACCTGGAAGGAGATGCCGGCCTATTGGCTGACCTCGGTGCGCTCCTGCCTGATCGGTTGCTGGATGGGGATCACGCCCGCGGGGGCGACGCCAGCGTCCTTCATGAGCTACGGCATCGCCAAGCGCTTGTCGAAGCGCGGCAAGCATTTCGGCCATGGCGAGATCGAGGGCGTCGTCGCGCCGGAGACGGCCGCGCATGCCGCGGGCACCGCAGCATTGCTGCCGATGCTCTCGCTCGGCGTTCCCGGCTCGCCGACTGCGGCGGTGCTGCTCGGCGGCCTCTTGATCTGGGGCCTGCAGCCGGGACCGATGCTGTTCGTCGAGCAAAAGGAATTCGTCTGGGGTCTGATCGCCTCGATGTATCTCGGCAACCTCGTGGGCCTGCTCGTTGTGCTGACCTGCGTGCCGATCTTCGCGGCGATCCTGCGCATTCCCTTCAGCATCATCGCACCGCTCATTCTCGTGCTGTGCGCGATCGGCGCCTATTCGGTGCACAGCAGCACGTTCGACGTGGTGCTGATGCTGGTGTTCGGCGTGCTCGGCTATCTGTTCAAGAAGTGCGGCTATCCGCTCGCCCCGCTGGTGCTTGCGATCGTATTGGGCGACAAGGCCGAGGAAGCGTTCAGGCAGTCGCTGCTGGGATCCCAGGGATCGCTCGCCGTGTTCTTCTCCAACGGGCTGGTCGGCACCATCATGGCGCTCGGGCTGATCGCGCTGTTCTGGTCGGCGATCCAGGACGGCTACAGCCGGTTGCGGGCGGCCACTGCCTAAACTCGCGCTTCATCCGATAGTTGAGCTACAATTTTCCTCTGCCGCGTCGTATTGTCGCTGCAGCGATTTGCCTTGCTTCTGCGGAGTTTTTCCATCCGTTGGCGCTCCAACCGGCGCCCGCGCTCGTGAATTCGCTTGTCTATTGGCATATCATATACCAAACTCCGCGTAGCTGTTAGACAAAAATAGACAGCCTGGAGGAAACATGACGGACGTGGCTCACGCGGGGGCGCCCGCATCTGCAAGAGTAAGTGACGCCTATCGCTGGACGCAGTTGGTGGTCGGCGTTCTGGCGATGGTGATGATCGCCAACTACCAGTATGGCTGGACCTTCTTCGTTCCCGACATCGCCAAGACCTTCGGCTGGGATCGCGCCTCGATCCAGTGGGCGTTCACGCTGTTCGTGCTGTTCGAGACCTGGCTGGTGCCGGTCGAGGGCTGGTTCGTCGACAAATACGGCCCGCGCATCGTCGTGCTCGTCGGCGGCGTGCTCTGTGCGATCGGCTGGATGATCAACGCCTACGCCACCTCGCTCAACGGCTACTATCTCGGCATGATCATCGCAGGCATCGGCGCCGGCGGCGTCTACGGCACCTGCGTCGGCAATGCGCTCAAATGGTTCCCCGACAAGCGGGGCCTCGCCGCCGGAATCACGGCGGCCGGCTTCGGCGCCGGCTCGGCGCTCACCGTCGCGCCGATCCAGGCCATGATCCGCGACTCCGGCTTCCAGACCACCTTCCTGTATTTCGGCCTGGGACAGGGCATCATCATCGTGATCCTCGCCTTCTTCCTGTTCGCGCCGAAGGAAGGCCAGGTGCCTGCGGCGGCGCAAAATGCCAACCTGGTGCAGAGCCGCCGCAACTATAATCCGACGGAGGTGATCCGCCAGCCGATCTTCTGGCTGATGTACTTCATGTTCGTGATCGTCGGCGCCGGCGGCCTGATGGTGACGGCCAACCTCAAGCCGATCGCCGGCGACTGGAAGGTCGACAACATCCCCGTGACCTTGATCGGCATGACCATGACGGCCGTGACCTTCGCAGCCACCATCGACCGCGTCCTGAACGGCCTGACGCGTCCGTTCTTCGGCTGGATCTCGGACATGATCGGCCGCGAGAACACGATGTTCATCGCCTTCGGCATGGAGGGCATCGGCATCTGGGCGCTGTACATGCTGGGCCACGATCCGATCTGGTTCGTGATCCTGTCCGGCTTCGTGTTCTTCGCCTGGGGTGAGATCTATTCGCTGTTCCCGTCGACCTGCACCGATACGTTCGGCACCAAATTCGCCACCACCAATGCCGGCCTGCTCTACACCGCCAAGGGCACCGCGGCGCTGCTGGTGCCGATCGCGAACTACATGCAGCAGTCGTCAGGCAATTGGGACTTGGTCTTCATGATCGCGGCCGGCGCCAACATCCTGGCCTCGATCCTGGCGATCGCCGTCCTCAAGCCCTGGCGGAAGGTCGTGGTGCAGAAATCCATGCTCTGACGAGCCCCGCTTCGCGCTGCAGCGAAAATAAACTGGAACACGTCCAGACCGAAAGCGCTCGGCATTTTGCCGAGCGTTTTCTTTTGCTTGCGTGCGGAGCCCCCGCACCATGCGCCGCAACATCCAGGGCGCAGCGGCTCTTGCCATATTGCCATCTGGAATATGTTATACCAGTCTACCAGGACGACAGACGCCGTACCGGCAGTGACAAGCCGGACGTCAGTGCGATCTTGGGAGGACACATGGTTTCCAGCACAGAGGCAACACCGCCCGTCCAGGTGCAGTCCAGCGGCTTCCGCTGGGTGCAGCTCGCGATGGGCATCGTCTGCATGGCGATGATCGCCAACCTTCAGTACGGCTGGACGCTGTTCGTCGATCCGATCGACGCGAAGTATCACTGGGGCCGCACGGCGATCCAGCTCGCCTTCACGATCTTCGTCGTCACCGAGACCTGGCTCGTGCCGGTCGAGGCCTGGTTCGTCGACAAATATGGCCCGCGAATCGTCATCATGTTCGGCGCCGTCATGATCTCGCTGGCCTGGGTGCTCAACTCCTACGCCGACTCCCTCACCCTGCTCTATGCCGGCGCCGTCGTCGGCGGCATCGGCGCGGGCGCGGTCTATGGCACCTGCGTCGGCAATGCGCTGAAATGGTTTCCCGACCGCCGCGGCCTCGCCGCCGGCGCCACCGCCGCCGGCTTCGGTGCCGGGGCTGCACTCACCGTCGTACCGATCGCGAGCATGATCGCCTCCAGCGGCTATCAGAGCGCCTTCTTCACCTTCGGCATCGGGCAGGGTCTGGTCGTGTTCGTGCTCGCCATCTTTCTGCGGCCGCCGAGCGTGGCCGCGCCCGCCCGCAGGAAGCAGCTCAATCTCCCGCAGAGCAGGATCGACTACACGCCGCCGCAGGTGTTGCGCACGCCGATCTTCTGGATCATGTATCTGGTGTTCGTGATGGTCGCGTCCGGCGGACTGATGACCGCGGCCCAGATCGCCCCGATCGCCCACGACTTCAAGATTGCTAACGAGCCGGTGACCCTCGCCGGTTTCCAGATGGCGGCGCTGACGTTTGCGATCTCGCTCGATCGAATCTTCGACGGCTTCGGCCGCCCGGTATTCGGCTGGATTTCCGATACGATCGGCCGTGAGCACACCATGTTCATCGCCTTCGGCACGGCCGCATTGATGCTGCTGACGCTGTCGGCCTACGGACACAACCCGATCGTGTTCGTGCTCGCGACCGCCGTCTATTTCGGCGTGTTCGGCGAGATCTACAGCCTGTTCCCCGCGACCTCCGGCGACACCTTCGGCAGCAAATATGCCGCGACCAACAACGGCATGCTCTACACGGCGAAGGGCACCGCATCGCTGCTGGTCCCGCTCGCGAGCCTGATCTCCAGCAGATATGGCTGGCAGGCCGTGTTCGTGATCGGCGTTGGCCTGAACGCCACTGCGGCGCTGCTGGCGCTGTTCGTGATCAAGCCGCTGCGCCGCGCCTTCATCCTCGGCAAGGATCCGGCGGCGAGCGAGCCCGCGACCCAGGATGCGCGGACGGCGTGACCCATCGAGAATGACCTCCCGCAAACTTCACGAGGCGCACCTTGGTGCGCCTCTTTTCTTTGGCGTCTTTCTTTGGCGTCGATACCGATCCCGCATTCCTCCCAGTGGGACGCGTGGCTGACGCGGTTTGGCCCCGCATAAAAACCATTGAGGCCGGATTGACTTCTGGCATAACGTATACCAGACTTGGAGCGTTCATTGACAATCAACCGGAGGGCGCCATGAAAGTCGGAGACATCCTGCGCAACAAGACAGCGCGCGTGATCACGGTGCGAATGAACGAGACCGTCGGCGTCGCGGCGCAGCTGATGCGCGCCAGCAATGTCAGCGCCCTCGTCGTCAAGGACGTCGTCCGCACGGAGGGCAATACCGCCGCCGGCATGTTCACCGAGCGCGACGTCGTTCGCGCCATCGCCCAGCACGGCGCCGCCGGCGTCACCATGAAGGTCTCGCAGCTGATCTCGCCGCAGCGGCTGATCGCCTGCAGCACCGAGGACACGCTCGAGCACGTGCGCCACCTGATGAACGTGCACCACATCCGCCACCTGCCGGTGATCGACGATTTCGCGCTGGCCGGCGTCATCAGCATGCGCGACATCTCCTCGGCCTTCGACGAGGCGGCAGCCCCCGTCGCTGCCTGACGCCCCACGCGCTCAGCCGCGGAACGGTTCGGCCGCAAACGGAGTCTTGTCGGAGCCGTGCGCCGCCTGTTAGGCGGTGCGCAGAGGAGAACGGCGCAATCATCTCGCCGCTGATTTTGGCCCGACAGGATCCCTTGCGATGAAAGCCTATGTCTATGGCGCCCAGGGCGCCGCGATCACCGACGTCGCCAAGCCCGTGCCGAAGGGGACGCAGGTCCTGGTGCGCGTGCGCGCCTGCGGTCTCAATCGTGCCGATCTCGGCATGACCAAGGGCCACGTCCATGGCGCTGCCGGCGGCGTCGGCACCGTGCTCGGCATGGAATGGGCCGGCGAGGTCGCAGAGCTCGGCCCCGACGCCAAGGGCGTGCAGGTCGGCGACAAGGTGATGGGCTCGGGCGCCGCGGCGTTCGCCGAATACACGCTCGCCGATCACGGCCGGCTGTTCCGCGCGCCGTCGAACATGAATTTCGACGACGCGGCCACGCTGCCGATCGCACTCACGACGATGCACAATGCGGTCGTCACCAACGGCGCGCTGCTGCCCGGTCAGGCCGTGCTGGTGCAGGGCGCAAGTTCCGGCGTCGGCCTGATGGCGATGCAGATCGCGAAACTCAAGGGCGCCGCGCTCGTGATCGGCTCCTCGACCGACGCCGCGCGCCGCGCGCGGCTCGAGGAATTCGGCGCCGACCTCGCGATCGATTCGAGCGATCCTGCCTGGGTTGATCAGGTGCTGGAGGCGACGAACGGCGCGGGCGTCGACCTGATCATCGATCAGGTCTCCGGCAAGGTCGCCAACCAGAACCTCGCCGCGACCAAGGTGCTCGGGCGCATCGTCAATGTCGGCCGGCTCGGCGGAACCCATGCCGACTTCAACTTCGATCTGCACGCGGCGCGGCGCATCACCTATGTCGGCGTCACCTTCCGCACCCGTTCGATCACGGAGATCCGCGCGATCTTCGATGAGGTCAGGGCCGACATCTGGGGCGCTGTCGAACAGCGCACCCTGCGCCTGCCGATCGACCGTGTGTTCGCTTTCGACGACATCGGCGCGGCGTTCGCGCACATGGAGGCGAACAAGCATCTCGGCAAGATCGTGGTCACCTTGTGATCCCGACCTCCTGATATTTAGACGCAATCGAAACAGTCCGCGGTCCATGCACAGGGGCCGCGCGATCCCGGCTTTCACGGTCCGGCCTCGGCTGCTACATCCGCGCCCATGAGCGAAGCCGCCTCCCAGACCTACTCCGGAAAAGCCCGTGTCGCCGCGATCTCGATCGCGGCGAGCGCCAGCATGGCCGCGGCGAAGTTCATCGTCGGTGTCCTGATCGGCAGCCTCGCGCTCGTCTCCGAGGCGCTGCACAGCGCGGTGGACGTCGTCGCCACCGTCATCACGTGGATGGTGGTTCGGGTCTCGGACCGGCCGGCCGACGACGAGCATCATTACGGCCACGGCAAGCTTGAGAGCCTGTCGGCGCTCGGCGTCATCGCCCTGCTCTACGTGCTGGCCGGCGGCGTGCTGGTCGAGTCCGTCAGCCGCCTGCGCGAGGCGGCGCCGCCACCGGCGCTCTCGGCCGTCCCGTTCGTCGTGCTGGTGATCGACATCGCCGTCAACTTCTGGCGCGCCCGCGCGCTGCATCGGGCCGCGCACGAGACCCACAGCCAGGCGCTGGCCGCCGACGCGCTGCATTTCGCATCCGACGTGCTCGGCTCGATCGCCGTGATCGCCGGCCTCGTCCTCACCGGGCTCGGCTTCTGGTGGGGCGACTCCGCCGCGGCCGTCGCGGTCGCGGTGATGATCTCGGTGCTGGGCCTGCGGCTGGCGCGCTCGACCGTGGAAACCCTGCTCGACCGCGCACCGGACGGCGCGGCCCAGAAGGCGGACGCCGCGATCCGTTCGGTCGCCGGCGTCGTCGACGTCGAACGGCTGCGGGTGCGGCTCGTCGGCGCCACGCATTTCGTCGACGCCACCGTCCAGGTGCCGCGCACCTATCCGATCGACCGCGTCCACGAGATCAAGCGCAACGCGCAGGCCGCGGTCGACGCCAGCCTGTCCGGTGCCGACGTCACCTTCACCACGGTACCGGTCGCACTCAGCAATGAGAGCGTGCGCGAGCGCATCATGGTGATCGCACGCAATTCAGGTCTCGCGATCCACCACGTCACCGTCCACGACGTCGGCGGCCGGCTGATCGTCGCGATCGATCTCGAGGTCGACGGCGACATGAGCCTGGTCGCGGCGCATGCGATCGCGCACGAATTGGAGCGCTCGATCCGCGACGAGTTCGGCGCCGACGTCGAGGTCGACACCCATATCGAGCCGCTCGAGCCCGAACTGCCGTTCGGCATCGATGCGCCGCCGCAGCGCATCGCCGTGATCGCCGAGGCCCTGCAACGCTTTGCCGCCGAGACCGACATGTACGACGTGCACAATGTCCGCGTCCGCAACACCGAAGCCGGCGAGATCGTCAACTTCCACTGCCGCGCCGCGCCGTCGATGAGCGTGCTCAGGGTGCACGACAATGTCGACCACATCGAACGCGGGGTGCGGCGCGCCTTCCCGACCGTCAAGCGCGTCATCAGTCACGCCGAGCCGCCGCACGGCTGAGGCCGGAACGTCACGCTCCGTTCTTGCTTCGGACTCATCACGGCGAAATTTTGCCACCGCAAACTCGCATTGGATAAGATTTATTAGCTTTTGCCAAACCGTTGACTCTCGACAGCCCGACAAATCTGGATTCAAATCAACTTGATTCGGAAGCGGCTGGGGCTCTTTCGAAATTCGGGTATCCAAAGAAGTTTCGGGGGTCTACAGCATGGCGCGTGCGCATGCCGCGAACGCGTGCGTCCAATCTTCTGATTCCATCAAGGGGTTGGCGCAATCGATCGCGAAACCGGCCTATCAAAGGCTACTGACTGCTGAGCCGGTATTGCGTCGTGCCGTCCCCACTTTGATCATCGCCTTCCTGGTCACCATCTGCCTGGGCGCCTTCGTCCAGGTGCTCGACCACAGCCGGCAGAAGCGCGGCGCGACCAAGCGCGACCTCGCGGCGATCTCGGATCTGCTGGCCGACCGCATCGGTCATCTGGCGATGCGGCCCGACCGCATGGCCAGCATCGAGCATCTGCAGAGCCTGCTGCCGGACCTGATCCCGGCCTGGGGCGTCACGCCCGGCCGCCACGTGATCGTGACCGGCGCCGATCATCGCATCCTCGCCCGGGTTCCGGTCGACGCCGGCATCGGCGACAACGAGCGCATCCTCGACCTGATCTCGACCGCGCAGCTGCTGGCCACGCCGGGCCTGCAGGGCGCCGTCACCGAGATCACGCTGCCGAACGGCCGTCCCGCCTTTGCCGTCTCGCAGCTCATCAAGACTCTGCCCGGCCGCGTCGTCGTGATCCAGGAGAAGATCGAGCCGATCTGGGGCTCGGACGCCGCGCTGTCGATCACGCTGTCGGCGACCACCGGCTTCGTCGTGCTGATCCTCGGCTTCGCCTTCCACTGGCAGTCGACGCGCGCCCGCGAAGGCGATCTCATCAACGACGCCGTCCGCGGCCGCATCGACACCGCGCTGAACCGCGGCCGCTGCGGCCTGTGGGACTGGGACCTGTCGCGCGGCCGCATCTTCTGGTCGAACTCGATGTTCGCGATGCTCGGCCTCGACAACCGCACCGACCTGCTCACCTTCGGCGAGGTCAACGCGCTGGTGAACTCCAACGACATCGACCTGTTCGCGATCGCCGACCAGCTCGTGGCCGGCGAGCTCCGCCACATCGACCAGAGCTTCCGGATGCGCCACACCGAGGGCCACTGGATCTGGCTGCGCGTGCGCTGCGAGCTCAGCCAGGGCACCACGGATTCCGGCCTGCATCTGATCGGTATTGCCGTCGACGTCACCGAGCAGAAGAGCCTGGTCGAAAAGACCGTCGAGGCCGACCTGCGGCTGCGCGACGCCATCGAGACCATCTCGGAAGCGTTCGTTCTGTGGGACGCCAACAACCGCCTCGTGCTGTGCAACTCGCACTTCCAGAAGCTGCACAAGCTGCCGGACACGGCGGTCACCCCGGGCACGTCCTACGAGACCGTCATCGAGGTCGGCAAGATGCCGGAGATTCGCACCCGGCAGCACGACAACAGCCAGCATGCGCCGGGCGGCCGCACCTTCGAGGCCCAGCTCGACGACGGCAGCTGGCTGCACATCTCCGAGCGCCGCACCAAGGACGGCGGCTACGTCTCGGTCGGCACCGACATCACCCGCATCAAGGAGCACGAGCAGAAGCTCGTCGACAACGATCTGCGCCTGCGCGCCACCGTGATCGACCTGCAGCGCTCGCAGACCGCGTTGGAGCGGCAGGCGATCGAGCTCGCCGACCTCGCCGAGAAATACTCGCAGGAGAAGACCCGCGCCGAGGAAGCCAACCAGACCAAGTCGAAATTCCTCGCCAATATGAGCCATGAGCTGCGCACGCCGCTCAACGCCATCATCGGCTTCTCCGAGATCATGGGCAGCGGCATGTTCGGCTCGCTCGGCTCGGAGAAGTACCAGGAATACTGCCACGACATCCTGACCTCCGGTCAGTACCTGCTCGAAGTGATCAACGACATTCTCGACATGTCGAAGATCGAGGCCGGCCGCATGAAGCTCGACATGGAGCCGCTCGACCTTGCCAAGACGCTGGCGGAATCGCTGCGCGTCGTCTCCGGCCGCGCCCAGGACAAGAGCCTGGTGCTCGACGCCGACATCGAGGGCAGCATCCCCGTCGTCGCCGACCGCCGCGCCACCAAGCAGATCATGGTCAACCTGCTGTCCAACGCAGTGAAGTTCACCCCCGAAGGCGGCCGCGTCACGATGCGCAGCCGGGTGTTCGAGGACAAGGTCGTGCTGATCATCGCCGACACCGGCATCGGCATTCCCGCGCAGTCGCTGGCGCGGCTCGGCCGGCCGTTCGAGCAGGTCGAGAGCCAGATGACCAAGACCTATCACGGCTCCGGCCTTGGCCTTGCCATCGCGCGCTCACTGGCCCAGCTGCACGGCGGCTCGATGCGGCTGCGCTCGCGGCTGGAGTTCGGCACCGTCGTCCGCGTCACCCTGCCCCGCGACGCGTACAAGGCCACGGCGAGCATTTCGGTCGCGGCGTGACCCGCAAGCAGCTGACCCGACTGGAGTCGACCTGGCGCTTGAACCCTGGCAACCAGCGCGGTGCCCATGACTGCGCCCTCGCCCTCAGGGCGAAGCGAAGCTTCGCCAGGGTGGGAGAGGGCATTATGAAAGCTCAGCGAGCTCGGTTGGGTGAGGGGTCTCTCTCCACGAACATCGCTCGCGGAGAGAAACCCCTCACCCAACCGAGCTCGCGGATAAGCCGCACATGCCCTCTCCCACAAGGGGCGAGGGCGCTGCATTGGACAGCATTTTCGCGGCCACTATCGAACATATTCAATCTCGCGCCCTATAACGACCGCCGTGTGCGCCCCTCGTCGGCGCCACGATCACGCTGGCCCGCCCTGCCCGTCGAGGCTGGGCAAGAATCCTGATTATGGGTCTGGGACCGCCCGCACCGGCGTGATCACGAGCGATAGCGAGAA
>NZ_JBNPVB010000006.1:0-354067 GCF_051168495.1 Bradyrhizobium oligotrophicum
GTCTCGCGGAAGGCGCGCTCCAGTTCGTCGAGCGACACTTCGCCGGGGCGCAGCGGCCGTTCCAGCGTCTGGTCGATCAGGCTGCCCTGCGTCATGGGCTTGGCCGGCGCCGCAGCCGGTGCGGCCGCTTCTGGCGCTGCGGCGGGTGCGGGCGCCGCCGCCCCTGCTGCCATCGCCGCCATGCCGCGCTCGACCATCGCCTCGAGCTCGCTGATGAGGTCGCGGTCCTCGCCTTCGGGCTCGGCCTCGTTGGCCTCGAGCTGGCCCAGGATGTCCTTGATGCGGTCGATCGTGGTCAGGATCAGCGTCACGGCCTCGCCGGTCACCGGCATGCCGTCGCGGAATTTGCCCATCAGGGTTTCGGCGGCGTGCGCCAGCGCTTCGAGCCGCGGCAGGCCCAGGAAGCCGCAGGTCCCCTTGATCGTGTGCACCAGGCGGAAGATGTTATCGAGGATCTTGGCGTTGTTCGGCTCCTGCTCGAACCGCACCAATTGATTGTCGACGGTATCCAGGCTCTCGCTGGTCTCCGTCAGGAACTCACGCAACAGATCGTCCATGAAACTGGCCTTCCAAGAGGTGGCGTTGCGATCGCAGGGCGACCGCTGATCCTGTCAGAGCGATGGTCGGTCCAGTAGTTTCACCACGACGTGCGGATCAAACCACCCGTCGCTCGGTTCGGCTCAACGGACTTTCCTTGGTGCCATCGTTAGGCGGAGCTTTTCTCCGTCCCGTTAATTTTAACGTCCGTGCAAATACGGAATTGCCGTTCGTTTCGAGAGCTGAGCTGGTCGAACCGGACCTCAAGGCACCACTTCGTCGGGCGCCATTGCAGGGCCCTCGCATTGGATCAGCGCCCTGATCTCCTTCAACGCCTTGTAGAGAGCGCCGGCCGCGACATGACGATCCACGGCCTCGGCAAGCTGCGCTGTACCCGGCATCGTCGTCCGCAATTCGTTCATGCAGGCCAGGTAGGACGCGCGATGACGGATCGCGTCGTTCTTCAGATACATGGTCTGGATGCAGAAATACAGGCGCTTTGCCGGCGTATCAGCTGTTTCAGCGGTGACCGTGTCGCGCTCACGAAGAATTGGCGCATCGCCTTCGACGATGAATCGCGCACGCGTGTTCGAGTTGATGATCACGCTGTCGCCGATCACGATACGTTCGAACGGCTTCAGTTCGACCCGCAGGGGCATGGCCCAGATCTCCTCTCGGGAGTCTCCTTTCGGGAGCGGCATCGCCGGCGGGCTGCGTTCTCGTCGAAACGACGCTGCCCTTGCGCGCAATTCTCGCGCTTGCTCGCGGAATCCGTCGACGTCGAACCAGACCGGTGTTAGTCCCGGACATTCGAGCCGAAAGCGGCGGGGCCAGCCCCGCCGCCTCCGTTGATGATGGTGCCGCTGCGCCTTAGCGCAGGAGCTGCAGCACGCTCGCCTGCGACTGGTTGGCGAGCGACAGCGCGGACACCGCGATCGACTGGCGGGTCGACAGCGCCTGGCTGTTGGCCGCTTCCTCGTTGGTGTCGGCCAAGGTCAGGTTCGACGAGCCGGTCTGCAGCACGTTGATCAGGTTCTTGTTGAAGTCCTGACGGACCTGCACGACCGACAGGTTCGAACCCAGCGTCGACGCCTCGTTGCGCAGCGTGGAGCTCGCCGAGTTGAGCACGCCGATCACCTTGTTCGCCGAGTTGTTGTCGAGGAAGTCGGTGCCCGAGGTGAGGCTCGCCAGGCCGAGACCGGCCGAGTTGAACGTCACGCCGGTGATCGACAGCGTCGACTTGCCGGTTTCGTTGAAGGTCAGCTTCAGCGTATCGCCGTTCAGCAGGTTGATGCCGTTGAACGAGGCGTCCGCCGCGGTCGTGTTGATCTGCGCCAGCACGTTGTTGTACTGAGAGACCAGGCTCGCCCGCTGCGTCTGGGCGGTCGTATCAGCCACCGGAGCCGCAGCCGTCAGACCGTTGAAGGCCTGGCTGGACGCTGCCGCGGTGCCACCGATCGTGCCGATCGTGGCGGAGGCCGCGTCGTTCGTGGTGGTGATGCTGATCTTGCCGGTCGACGAGTCGACGGTCGCCTGCAGGTTGTTCGTGGCAAGCTTCGCGTTGAGATCGTTCAACGAGTTGACCTGCCCTGTTCCCAGGCCGAAGGTGATACTCGTCGCCGTCCCACCTCCTGTGGCACCGATCGTCAATGTCTGCCCCGAGAGGCCGTCGCCGACCGCGCTGAGACCGAGCTTGGCCAAGGTGCCGCTGCTGCCTGAAAGCGTCAGTCCTGCCGCTGGCGGCGTCAGGGTGATCGCGCCCGCGGTGATCGACGCGGTCACGCCGGTCGCCGTCTGGATCGCCGACAGCAGGTTGGTCACGCTGTCGCCGATGCCGATGCTGGTGCCCGACGAGGACGTGCCGGTGACGAAGCTGAAGGTGGTGCCGTTGACGACCAGCGTCTCACCGGAGGTGATGCCGGTGGCCAGGTTGTTCGAGGCGGTGCCCGCCGTACCCGACAGTTTGGTCGAGCCGGTGATCGCCACCGCAGTCGAGGTGTTGTCGTTCAGCACGGCCGTACCGGTAGCAGCGGTCGAGCTCGCTCCGATCAGGCTGGTCGCCGTACCGCCGGTGAGAGCGGCAGAGGTCACGCTCGACTTGGTGGAGTAGCCCACCGCGCTCTGCAGAACCTGGTTGGCGATCGACTTGGCGCTGTCGACGAGCTTCTGCAGCGAGGTGATGCCGGTGTTGGCAGACTGCAGCACCTGCACGCCGTTGCCGATGCCGTCGAGCAGATTGGAGATGTCGGAAGCGCGGTTGTCGAGACCCTGCGCGGTGAAGAAGTTGGTCGGATTGTCGAGAGCCGAGTTGACCTTCTTGCCCGTGGAGAGGTTGTTCTGGGTGGTGGCGAGGAGTTGAGCCGTCGACTGCAGCGAGAGCAGATTCTGGCGGACCGACGCCGAGAGTACGATACCTGACATTGTCATTCCCTTCTGGATGAACAAGAGTAGTGATCGCCGAACCGTTCTGTCGGCGACGGGGCAGACTGGTCCTCGGAATCCTACCCGTTCGTTAAATTGAGTTCTGAACGGCCGTGCAGCGGTCTCGCGGCCGTCGTTAATCCTAATCGGCCGCTAATCAATTCGAACAAATGTGCTGATATCGGCCGCATTTCACCTGTTTTTGTCAGGTGACGGCGACCACGACCATCGCCACCGTGCCATCGCGCGGACGCGCATTGTTCGTCGTTAGGGCGTTGCTAACGATGAGCGCCGTGGCCCGTGCGCTCATCCGGATCGGACGCCATCCGCGGCAGAGCGATCTCGACGCTCGCAGCCGGGCCGCGCGGCTCCCGGAGCGTGAGACGGCCATTCGAGCGCCTGACGAAATCCTCGACCATCCGGATGTCGTGAAACATGGGATCGTGGCGCGCCGCGCCTTCTTCAGATGCCGAGGCCCGCAACACGATCAGGACATCGCGATCCTGACCCTCGCGGTCGGCGAGGCCATCTGCTGCGAGCGATCCGGCACGCGCCGCCGCGATGTCGATCTTGCCACCGGTGCTCATGCCGTTGCGCGCGGTGATCGCGAGGCACAGCAAGGCCGCCATCAGTTGGCCCGGATCGACGAAGACGGCCGGCACATCCTCCGCCACCGACGTCGTGACCTCGACGTCCGTGCCGAGCGTCGGCCGAAGCAGTCGTCCGACGTCGGTCAGCAGTTCGGACAACTCGACCATGCATGGACGCGGCGGGCGCCCTCGCGCAAACGACAGCAGCTGCGACGTCAATCGTGCTCCGCGCGTCGCAGCCTCGTCGATCAGACGCGCCACCGCCGCGAGCTCGGGTCTGTCTTCGACGGCTTCGGCGAGAATGTCGATGGTACCGGTAATCACCGTGAGAATGTTGTTGAAGTCATGCAGAAGGCCGCCGGCGACCTGGCCGACGATCGCCAGTCCCGGATTGACGTCCTGCATGTCCGGCTCTGGGGATTCTGCACTCTCGCCTGATGACGAATGGTCGGCCACTTGATGATGGGGAAGCGCCATGAGTCCTAAGCTACCTGTTGAGGGAAACGGCGGTATTGCCGGGACAACGCATACGGGCGGACGCCGCTACGCTGTTCAGCTTCGTCATGACGCTCAACGTCATCGCTGACCATTGCTTGGCTGACCATTGACTGGCTGACCATTGACTGGCTGACCACTGATCGCGCTCCAGCTGGATGCATCATCAGCCTGAAGACCTCGCTCCGGCAACGACGACCAGATCGTCACCACCGAAAGCAGGAGGCGGGCCGAAGCCTTCTATCCGATACAGAGTATGCACCCCGACGGAGAAGGATCCGTCAACGAATCAGCGCGCTTGTTAGCGATTTTGGCCTCAAGACGTCGGCTGTCAATCGCGGCCGCAGACCGCTGCGCCATGGCGCGCATCCGAGCGGCGACATTCGAAGCCTGCGAGAGAGCTGCAAGAGATTGCGATGAGTCCGCACGCCGAACGGCTCACGTGCAGAGCGACCTGGCATCAGCGCCGATGAGGCGATGCGCGGCCTGTATACAGGCTGCGCTCAAGCGAAATCGCCCGGTGGGGGAGGCGCGACGGTGGATGGGTCGGCGCCACTCGTGCGCACGTCTGCACGACAACGAGCACAGCACGAGCCAATGACGACGACTGGGAATCTTACCTGGTTATTTTTCTTGTCAGCGGGCCGGACGCAGTTCTATGGAACCATGAGTGCATTGAGCTCCGAGAGGCTTCCGATACTGCAATGCAGGAGATGGCATTGGACCCTGGCTTGCGTTCTCCGAACGGCTTCCTGTCGTCGCTGGCCGACGATGATTTCGAACTGATCCGCCCCTATCTGCGGACCGTCGATCTGGTGCAGGACTCGGTGCTCGCCGAATTCGGGGAGAAGCTCGCGCGCATCTACTTCCCTCATCGCGGCGTCATCTCTCTGGTCGTGAACCTGGCGCGGGGAGAACGCGTGCAGGTTGCCATGATCGGCCGGGACAGTTTCTTCGGCAGCATGTCGCTGCTGGCCGGCGGCGATCCCGTGGTGATCAACAGCGCCGCCGTGCTCGTGCCTGGCGCCGCCTCGGTCATCGACATCGAACGGGTGCGGACGGCCGCCGAGCAGAGCCCGACCTTCCGCGCACTGATGCTGCGGCACGCGCTCGCCATCTATGTTCAGAGCCAGCAGACCGCCGGCTGCAATGCGGCTCACACGGTGGAGTCCCGGCTCGCTCGCTGCCTGCTGCAGACGCATGACCTGTCGGGCGGTAACAAGCTCTACATCACCCAGGAATCGCTGGCTCAGATGATCGGCGCGCGGCGCAACAGCGTGTCGCTGGTGGCGAGCACCCTGCAACAGGCGGACTTCATCCACTACAGCCGCGGCCACATCGAGATCATCGACCTGGAGGGGCTGAAGAAAACGGCCTGCGAATGCTACGGCGCGGTCAAGGCACAATACGAAAAGCTGGTGCGTCCCCGCAGCCTGCCGTGAGCTGCCCGGTCTGCGAACAGCCAAGATCCGGGCCCTCATGGGGCGCTCGTCGGTTGCGGTTCGCCGTTCGGACACGGTTCCGTACAACTACGGCCCATGGCATGATCAGTCCCCTCCGCCCGCACGGAATTAACGCGCTGTTCAACGGGCGCTGATAATTGTCGACGTGCTGACGAGCGCGAGTTCCAAGAAGCGTCGAATAATGTTCGTGCTGATCTATCTCGCCCGTGTTCGGCTTTTGGCGAAACGCGCGGAGTAATGACATGGCCTTTGATCTGTCGATGCCGATCCTGGTGGTCGATGACTACGCCACTATGATTCGGATCATCCGCAACCTGCTGAAGCAGCTCGGTTTCGAGAACGTCGACGACGCCAGCGATGGATCGGCCGCGCTCTCCAAGATGCAGGCGAAGAAGTATGGTCTCGTGATTTCCGACTGGAACATGGAGCCGATGACCGGCTACGATCTGCTGCGCGAGGTGCGCGCCAGCCCGGAGCTGTCGAAGACGCCGTTCATCATGATCACGGCCGAATCCAAGACCGAGAACGTCATCGCCGCCAAGAAGGCTGGCGTGAGCAACTACATCGTCAAGCCGTTCAACGCAGCGACCCTCAAGACCAAGATGGAAGCCGTGTTCGGCCCCGCCGATTGAGCGCCATTTTCGGGCGCGTTGCGTGTAACGGCCGGACCGGGGTCCGGCCGTTGCGTCGTGCGCGGCCGGCACCCACCTGGGCGGCCGCCGGGACGGCGGCGCTCCGTCACCGGCCCCTCGCTTCCGTAGTTGTACGGAAACCAAAATTTACGAGGGGGTCAGAGCCGATCGCTAGACAAGACCCTGCTTGCCGATGACCGCGCCGGGCTGGCAACGGGACAGGGATTTCATGCGCAACGACCTCCTCGTGATCGAAGATGACCACGTGCATCTATCCATCGTACCGCAGGCCCCGGCCGGCTTCGGCGAGGCCGCCTCTCACGCCAGAGCGGCGGGCTGGTAGCGGCCAATGAGCAACAAGAAACGCTTCCTGGGAGCGCCTGCCGCGATCGCGCTCGTCCTCATTTGCGTGATCGCCGGCAGCAACCTGTTCTTCCTCGGCAACCTGCGCGAAAACGCGCTTCAGCATGCCGAGGAGGACCTCGGCCGCCACAGCCTCACACTGGCCGAGAACGCCGATCGCTCGTTGAAATCCGTCGACCTCATCCTCTCGAGCGTCCGCGACTATCTTGCGCGGGGCGGCGCCTTCGACGAGGACGCCTATCGCAAGATCGCCTCCGACCGCCAGACCCATCTGCTGCTCAAGGAAAAGATCGCGGGCCTGCCGCAGATCGATGCGGTGACGCTGATCGACAGCCGCGGCAAGCTCCTGAATTTCTCACGCTATTGGCCGATCCCCGACGTCAACATCGCCGACCGCGACTACTACAAGGCGCTCAAGGCCGACCCGACGATGAAGACCTATGTCAGCACGCCGGTTCAGAACCGCGGCGACGGCACCTGGAACATCTATTTCGCCCGACGGCTCGACGATTCGAATGGCGACTTCATGGGCATGATGCTCGGCGCCATGTCCGTGCCCTATCTGGAGAACTTCTTCGGCTCGACCTCGCTGGGGCTGGAGGCGGCCGTGTCGCTGATCCGCGAGGACGGCATGCTGCTCGCGCATTTCCCGCCCACCAGCGAGATCGGCAAGCCGACTTCGGGCTTCGGACAGCGCGCGCTGTCGGCGGGCGGCGTCCTGCGCGAGCTTTCCGGCCGAACCGGCGAGATGCGGTTGCGGGCGGCAAAGATGCTGCCGAACTATCCTGCGATGATCGTCGTCTCGGTGCCCGAACAGCATGTGCTGAAGGCCTGGCGCGCGATGGCGACGCTGCTGGTCATCACGTCGCTGATGAGCGCGATCGCGGTGCTCGCAGCCGCGGTCCTGATCTCGCGCTGGTGGGAACGCCACGAGCACCTGATCGAGGCGGCCGAGGCCGCCAATGCCGCGAAGTCGACCTTCGTCGCCATGATGAGCCACGAGATCCGCACGCCCATGAATGCGGTGCTCGGCCTCGCCACCACGCTGCTCGAGACCAATCTCGATCCGGAACAGCGCCGTTCGGTGGTCGCGATCCACAACGCCGGCGACAATCTGCTCGAAATCCTCAACGACATTCTCGACTTCTCCAAGCTCGAATCCGGCCAGCTGTCGCTGGAGGACATCGCGTTCTCCGCGGAAGCCCTGGTCCACAACACGCTGAGCATCATCGGGCCGCGGGCCTCGGCCAAGGATCTGAAACTGCGCAATGTCGGCGATCCGACCGTCCCGCCCGCGCTGGTCGGTGACGCCGGCCGCATCCGGCAGATCCTGCTCAACCTCGTCTCCAACGCGGTCAAGTTCACATCGTCGGGCGAAATCGTCGTCACGACGCGCTGCATCCGCAAGGATGACGAGAAGGCGACCGTGGAATGGTCGGTGACCGACACCGGCATCGGCATCGCGGCCGACAAGATCGGCTCGCTGTTCGCGAACTTCGTGCAGGCCGACAACTCGATCAGCCGCCGCTTCGGCGGCTCGGGGCTCGGGCTTGCGATCTGCAAGCGCCTCACCGAACAGATGGGCGGCGAGATCAAGGTCACTTCGGCGCTGGGCAGCGGCTCGACCTTCTCCTTCCACCTGACGCTGCCGATCGCCGAGACCGTCGCGGTGCCCGAGCAGAACGACGACAGCATCTACGCCTCGCTGCAGAGCCGGATCGCGGCGTACGGCCGGCCCCTGCGTGTGCTGGTGGTCGACGACAATCCGACCAACCGCCTCGTCGCGACCAAGATGCTCAAGGATTTCGATATCCAGACCGATACCGCCTGCGACGGCACCGAGGCCGTCACGGCCGCCAGCCGCTTCAACTACGACCTGATCCTGATGGATGTCCGGATGCCGGAAATGGACGGCTTCCAGGCGACGCGGACGATCCGCGCGCGCGGCGAACGCCGCTCCAACGTGCCGATCATCGCCTTTACCGCGAATGCCTTCATGGAAGACATCCGCGCCTGCCGCGAGGCGGGAATGGACGACTTCGTCGTCAAGCCAGCACGCAAGAAGGCGCTCGTGGAAGCCATCCTGCGCGTGCTGCCCGCCCCGACGCCGATCGTGGAGACCGTAGCATCCGACGTCGCCCCACTGGTTCCGGCTGCACAGGACGCCAGGCCGGCCGCCATCTCCGCGGAGGCGGAGGTGGCTCTCGAGCCGGCGCTCGATCGCGAAGCCTATGCGGAACTGGTCGGCGAGATCGGAGATGATGCGGCGCAGGAGATCCGCGATGTGTTCTTCAGCGAGACCGACGCGCGGCTGAAGCTGTTCCGCAAACTGTCGCTCGACGGCGAGCGCATCAAGATCGGCCGCGAGGCGCATTCGCTCAAGAGCGCGGCCGGGACCTTCGGCTACAGGCGGCTCGCGACCCATGCGCTGGCGCTGGAAAAGAGCGCGCCCCGGCTGTCGGCCGAAGAGTATTCCGAACTGCTCGACAACATCGATGCGGCCTACACGGCGGCCCGGGCCCAGGAACTGCAATACTGAAGCGCGCGCGACCGGCATGCCGCTCGTCGCTGAGTGACGACGGCCGCTGCCGGTGGCACGGCATCGCTGCCTGCCGCCGCCCACTCAGCCCCGACAGCATCGGTCCGAGAAGGCAAACGAGACGTTCACGGCAGGGATCCGCAGAATGCGATTTTCGTATTCCCTTACAATGGGTTGACGCCGTACTTCTACGGCTCACGATTTTCACGATCAACTAATCATGAGCTGCGACACTCCGGACACATAGGAGATGTGTCCCATGTTTACGTTTGAAACCGCCGACCAGAAGGAAGTCAGGCGTTTCCGAATTGCGCAGTTCAACGGCCGGACCGCGACCGTGAAATCCGGCGGAGCGACGATCACCGGTCACGTGCGTTCAGTCATGGAAAAGGAAGCGAGCGTACCGCCGCGTTGGACGATCACCATCGTACCGACGCCGCCCAAGGCCCAGGCGCCGCTGCGGCCGGCCTCCCGTGTCCGTCCGTTCGCGGAGGACTACTTCTGACCGTTCGTCGGCGGGCGTCACCATCCGTCGTCCGACGGATCGGATGAGGCGCCTGGACAGCGCGGCCTCATGCTCACACCCCAGACCCGAAAGCGCGAGCACGGCATGCGCGCATCGCGGATCATCCGATCTGGTTGAGAAGTGTGGCGCGCACCAGCTCGGCGGTGTTGCGCGCGCCCAGCTTGCGCATGGCCTCGGCCCGATGGCTCTCGAACGTGCGGGGGCTGATGCCCATGCGCAAGGCGCCTTCCTTGTTGGAATGGCCTTCGCTGATCAGCTTGAGAACCTCTCGTTCGCGCGGCGTGAGCAACTTGGCGGCACGGCCGGAGCGCACCGGCTCCTGCTCGCCAACCGCAGCCGCCTGCGACAACGAACCCATCTGTCCCTTCGCCCCGGAGATCCTGCTCACGAGAGCACAGACGCGCTCGGTCTGCAGCAGCGCGTTGTCCACCACGATCTGGACGTGGCGGCGCTCGCCGGAGCTCCTGGCGATCTCATCGCTGCGCTGCTTGATCTCGCCCATGTAGAGCATCAGCGCCGTGAGCGACCCGTTGAGCTGACGTGCGAGGGCCAGCATGTCCTGATCCTCGGCTGCGAGCCCGCTGTCGCGGACCCCTGCGAGGTCATGGTCGTTAACCTTCGCGTCGGCCGCGATGGATCCGGCGCGATCGTCCGAAAGGCTGTTGCCGAGCTGTGCCATGCCCCAGGATGGCGCAGCCCGGGGTTCAACATGGTTAATATTGGAACCCGTAACAATACGGGATATTCCTGTAACTCGCTCAAGAGTCGACGATTTCTCTTACAAGTTGAATATCCCGAGTATTGATCTCGTCCAGAGAGGTGCCGCGCCGGTGCGCCGAGACCACAGGCCCGGCTGCACGAGCGACTTCATCGCGCATTGCTAGGATTGTTTACCGATATTAATTCGGTACCAACTGTTTCGTGGTTCGATGCGGCGGTTCTCGTCCCCGAGACGAGCCGTTGAGACCTCGAGCTGACAGCCAGACACGACAATGGGCCCCGTCGACCGGATCTGGGAATTCCTGCAGCGGTTGTCGCCGTTGACGCGGAGCTGTCTGCTCAGCGAGCTCGAACGGCTGGAGCTGAGCGGGGTCGACATGCCCGGTTCGTCCGACCTGCAGGCCCTGCTGCGCGCCGAAATCCGCAAGGACGGCGCCAGCGGCAACCGGACGATCAATCCGTCGCGCCATTTCTTCATGCCGGTCGAGCAGCTCCTCGTCGACGGCTCGCCCGAGCACGCCAATGACGGCCGCATTGCCCGCGGCTCGCTGACGCCGATCTGGGAATGGATTTCGCGCGATCTGTTGCCGACCATGGCCCGCGACTACAACGCGCAGATGAAGGATCTGATCGCCGCGGACAAGCAGCGCGAGATTCGCCAGGCGGCAAGCGCTTTCCAGACCAAGGTGACGAAGTCCCTGGAAGGCGTCCTGTCCCGTGCCGACGGCATCGAGCAGGTCCGCGGCAAGCTCAAGGCCTATACGGCATCTCCGTCCGTGTTCGACGACGTCGTCAAGCTGATGAAGGCGTTGCGCGCCCGCGACGAACTGGCGAAGTTCGCCGACTCGCTGCCCGACCGGATCGCGGAGTTCGACGACCCGCAGGTCAAGAAGATGGTGCTGCTGCTCGACGGCCTCCGCAAGAAGCAGCCGGAGGCCATCCCCTTTGCATTGACGCACGTCGCCAAGCGACTGAAGGAGCCGTGGCAGGTGATGCGTCTCGCAACCAAGGCCGCACGAACCAAGAACGTCGCCGACGTCATGTCGACGCCCTACGCCATGACCGTGCCCATGGTGCTCGACCAGTTGGAGGACAAGCGGCTCGCTCTCCGGGTCGCATTGAAGAACAACCGCGTCGTGACCGCCAAGGAGATCCTGACCGGCATCTACGACATCGAATATGCGATCCAGGTCCGCATCGACCGGATCGAAGAGTCGGAATGGGGCAATCGCCTGAACGCGATCATGACCAGTACGGCAAAGATGGTCCAGGCCGAGATCAAGCGCTTCCCCGACGAAGTCGGCCACGTGCTCGGCTCCAACCGGCTGCGCAGCCATCGCTCGCTCAGCGATCGCCTCAGCTACATCGCCTGGAAAGGCCGCGACGCCATCAAGACGGCGTTGCGCTCAGCCACCGGCTAACAGCGGCGCCCTTCGGGTGCAGGCCTCCGCTCACGCGGACGATGTCCCATCGTTCGATTCGCGGTCGTGAATTTACAGCGCCGGCCATACCGCCGATGATGCGATCGTATCTCGATCGATGGAACGACGGAGGCTGACGTGAGAGCGAGCAGGATGGTGCTTGTTGCACTGGCGATGGCGTGCGCCGCGCTGGTCAGTTCGGACGGAGGCGCACAGAGTGCGGCCGACTCACCGGCCCGGGTCGCGACGGCGGACGATACCGTGCTGCTGACCGTCTTCCTGAAACACGATCAATCGCGGCCGCTCGGCGAACTGAACGCGCAGCTCGAGCGTCAGGGCTTCTACAAGGCGTTTCCGCCGGCCGGCATCGAGGTGGTGAGCTGGTACGTGATGATGGGGATCGGTCAGGTCGTGACGCTGCGCCTGCCCGCGTCGCGCCTGCGCGAGGTCAACCGCATCTTCGAAAGCACGGCCTGGGGGCCGTACCGTACCGAATTCTATCCGACCTATGACTACAAGGCCGTCGGGCTGGCCAATCACGACAAGGCCATGCAGTAGGCCGGCGACACTCACCCCCGCGCCATGCGCTCGCGGGCCGATTTGAACCCGGCCACGAAGCGCGCCAGCGTATCCGAGGTCTTGCCACGCGGCAGCATCACCTCGATCAGCGAGAACTGGCCACGCCGCTGCACGGCGCGCTCCAGCGCGGCCACCAGCGCGGCGCGGGTGCTGACGCGCTCCCCGGCGCCGCCGATGGAGTTGGCGACGTCGGCGTAGTGCCAGTCGTCGAGATCGTTGAAACGCGACTCCGGCTGAAACACCCGCAGCATCTCCCAGCTGCAATTGTTGAACACCACGACGATCGGATCGAGGCCGTAGCGGCGGCAGTTCCCGAGCTCCCAGCCGGTCATCTGGAACGCGCCGTCGCCGACCAGGATCAGCGGCCGCAGGCCGGTCGCAGCCACTCCGATGCCGGCCGGCACGCCGAACCCCATGCCGGCATAGTAGCCCGGCGCCGCCAGCGCCGTGTTGTCGATCTCCATCGCGGTGAACAGGCAGTCGCCGATATCGGACGTCATCGGCATCCGGCCGTGACGGTCGAACATGTCGTTGATCGCGGTCGCGATGTCCGAAGGTGCGATCGGCTCGCCATCGGCGGCGAGGCCGCGTGGATAGACAGAACGCTGCCGCGGCAAGCCCGCAGCGGCCGTCCGCGGCGCCGCACGCGCCTCCAGCGCATCGATGAGATCGCCGAGCGGCATGTCGCGATAGGCATGGTGGCCGATCTGCACCTCGCGGCTGGCCGCCAGGATCATGCGCCGCGGATCCGGCGCCCGGTTTGACAGCGCGAAATTGGTATCCGAGAGAATGACGCCGAGCATCAGCACGAGATCGGCGTCCTCGACCAGTTGCGTGATCGCGGGATTGCCGGCCGCCCCAAGATAGGTGCCGGCGACGACGTCGTCGGCCTTGTCGAGCAGGCCGCGCCCCATGAAGGTCGTGACCAGCGGCAGCCCGAGCTTGCGTGCCAGCGCGGCGATCCTGTCCTCGACGCCGTAGCGGCGGATTTCGACGTCGACGACGATCACCGGACGCTCCGCGCGCGCGATGCGGCCGAGGATCTCGTCGACGCATTCGTCGAGCGCCTCGCGATCGGCACGCCGCGGCGGCAGCGGCACCACCGGCTCGACCTCGGCATCGACCATGTCGCGCGGGAATTCGAGATAGACCGGCAGCGACATTTCCTTGGCGCTGCGCAGCACGCGGGCAATCTGGGCCGGCGCGGTCGCGGGATCGCTGAGCACGGCCTGATCGCAGGTGATCTCCTTGAACACCGCGAGCTGGGTGTCGACGGTGCGGGCCTGGTGATGCAGCAGGAAGCCGGACACCCGCTCGCGCGCGCCGGGCGCGCCGGCGATCACCACGACCGGCGAGCGCTCGGCATAGGCGCCGGCCACCGCATTGACGATATTGAAGGCGCCGGCGCCATAGGTGACGACGGCGACGCCGAGGCCGCCATGATAGCGGGCGGCGGCATCGGCCGCGAAGCCGACCGCCGGCTCATGGCTTAGCGTGACGTTCGGCAGGATCTTGCTGTCCTCGATGACCTTGTACAGCGGCAGCACGAAGTCACCGGGAATGCCGAAGATCTCGCGGGCACCGTGGTCCTTCAGAGCGGCAAGCAGCACATGGGCAAGAGCGGGCATCCGAAACCCTCTGAGGGAAGCGTGGCGTTGCGCCGGTGCTACACGATGAGGGAGATACTGCCAAATCACGAAGCTCCTCGGAGAATTCCGGCTGCCGGCGCCCGGCCGTCCCGGGCGCCGCGGCATGGATATCGGTACATCAATCGTGGGACAGCAGCACGGCGTGGACGGATGCAGGGGCCGGCTCGGCGGCGTGCGGCACCGCAACCGCCACGGCGAACAGGATGACGGCCGCCATCATCATGCCAAGCTTCATCATGACAGTCCTGCGGTCCGTGATCGGCAGAAACAGAAAGAACAGGAGCGCCGCCGCCAGCACCAGATCGAGAATGTAGGACATGGTTACCTCCTCCGTTGGCGAGGAGAATGCGCCATCCCAGGCCTCCGGGACTGTGTCCGCGATCACGGAGCACGCCCGGCGGCAGCGGACATCGCGCGATGCCTTCGTCGGTGTCGCTTCGTCGGTGTCGCGCTGGTCCATCGCGGATAGACATCAGCGAATCGGACGCAAGCGGGAGTAGCCCCGAACGAAAAGAGACCATGCCGGGAGTTCTGATCTTTCATGGCCAGGAAGCGCGCACTCATCACCGGGGTCACGGGTCAGGACGGTGCCTATCTCGCCGAATTGTTGCTCAGCAAGGGCTACGAGGTCCACGGCATCAAGCGGCGTTCATCGCTGTTCAACACCGATCGCATCGACCACCTCTATCTCGATCCGCACGAGCCTGATCCGCCGTTCCGCCTGCACTATGGCGACCTCACGGACTCGTCCAGCCTGATCCGCATCGTCGGTGAGGTCCGTCCGCACGAGATCTACAATCTTGCCGCCCAGAGCCATGTGGCCGTGTCGTTCGAGGAGCCGGAGTACACCGCCAATGCCGACGCGCTCGGACCGTTGCGGCTGCTCGAAGCCATTCGCATCGTCGGGCTCGAGAGGGACACCCGGTTCTATCAGGCCTCGACGTCTGAGCTCTATGGGCTGGTCCAGGAATTCCCGCAGCGGGAGACCACTCCCTTCTACCCGCGCTCGCCCTATGCCGTGGCCAAGCTCTACGCCTACTGGATCACGGTGAACTATCGCGAGGCGTACGGCCTCTACGCCTGCAACGGCATCCTGTTCAACCACGAGTCACCCGTCAGAGGCGAGACCTTCGTCACCCGCAAGATCACGCGCGCGCTGGCCAGGATCCACCTCGGTCTGCAGGACCATCTCTACCTCGGCAACCTCGATGCGCTGCGCGATTGGGGCCACGCGCGCGATTATGTCGAGATGCAGTGGATGATGCTGCAGCAGGCCGAGGCCGAGGACTACGTCATTGCCACCGGCGTGCAGCACTCAGTACGCGATTTCGTCAATCTCGCGGCTGCCGAAATCGGTCTCACGCTGGCGTGGAAGGGCCGTGGCGCCGACGAGAAGGGTTATGATACCGCGACCGGCAAATGTCTCGTCTCGATCGACCCGCGCTACTTCCGGCCCACCGAGGTCGCCACCCTGCTCGGCGATCCTTCCAAGGCCAAGCGGAAGCTCGGCTGGGTGCCGCAAACGACGTTCGAGGAGCTGGTGCGCGAAATGATCCGAGAGGATCTCGAAGCTGCCAAGCGCGACGAGCTGATCAAGCAGCACGGCTTCCGCTATTTCGCCCGCCACGAATGAGCAGGCACCCGCCGGGAAGACCTGCGATCTTGCTGCGACCGTGCTTCACGCATCGAACAGCGCGGCCTCGGTGAATGCGAGGTCGCCGAGACGCGGCGGGTGCGGACCCTTGACGTATTTCCGGCCGCGCTCGTCCGAGTACCAGCCGACGAGGCCTGTCATCGGCCCGTTTGCATCGAGTCGTGCCAGGACGCCGCCGCGACGGAGCAGGAAACGCCCGATGTTGCCTGCGAGCCGGGCGACGTCGGCCATGTCGCGGCAATACAGCAGACGGTAGACCGGCAGGACACGCTTGACGCGGTGCTTCTGAAACACGAACGGATGGGCCGCGTCCGCCTCGCGCGCGACCACGCTCAGGCAGCCCCAATCGGCATGCTGCCGCAGCAGATCAGCTTCGTAGGAAGATAGTCCGTCGGTCTCGCTCTCGGCGTATTCGCTGACCGTCGCGCCGGCCAGAGGCCGGGACAGGACCGGCGCGGCGTAGATCTGACCTTTGCAATAGACCGAAAATCCCTGGGCTTCGACCTGCGGCCAGGTATGCGGCGCCGGCGTGATGTTGAAATAGGTCACGGTCTTGTTGCGCGTCGCCGCGCGGACCAGCATCGAGCTGAAGGCACGGAAGGCCGGCTCGACATACCAGCTCGAAACGTTGGCCCTGACGATCGTCGCGCCGTCACCGGCTCGCACGTTCGAGAACAGCAGCAGGATGACGCCGACCGGAATGCCGCCATGATCGAGACAATAGCCGAAGGCCGGAAAGCCGGCCGGCCGCGGCCGCTCCGCATGGCGCCGGAGCCCGCGCAGCCAGTAGGCTTCGCTGCGAAAGTCAAATCCGCGCGTCAGCAGCGCAGCGACGGCCACGAGGTCCGCTGGCGTGATTTCGCGAATGCGCACGCCGGTGGCGGCCTGCGCAGGCCGTTCGGTCACTACCTCAGCCTTCTTGATCGGCTGCATTCCACATCACCCAAGGGAGGCCCCGCGCGCGCCGCCTGACAAATCCGTCGTGACTGCAATTATCGTAAAATGGTCGGGTGGCAGTGAACCACGTCGTGCCGGCCTTACTTTTCAGTTAACGAAATGTACGAGACCCGCGTTGGTGCGTCACCGTCTTGCGATGACGTCACGGTCTCGGCACGCGAAACATGTAGGTCTCGTCGGCCGCGAGTCCGTCGACGAAGAAGCGGCCCGGCGTCACGTCGATGCGACGCTGCAGGCCATCCCATCCCCAGACCTCCAGGCTGCGCGCCCACGCCGGCAACTCGATCTCGACGGCCCTGCCCGGCCACTCGGTCCAGCCGGCGATGTTCTGCCAGACGATCAGGTCGGCATCCGCTCCGCTCAACGTGTACAGCGCGAGCCGCCGGTCGATCGACACGATCCTCATGTGGCCGGCAAGCTGCAGCACCGTCTTCATCACGAGACTGCGCGCCTCCGGCACCCATGGGCTCTTGCCGGCCGCCATGGCATAGGCGAGGCCATCGACATCAGGCGTGTCGCCGAGATTCCAGGGGAAGGCCACGACCGAGACCGGCGACCGGCCATCCTTCCCGACCACGGCGAGCTGATCCCAGATCGCATTCAGAAACAATCTGGCCGCGACCTGCTCGCTCTCCCACGCGCCGGCTCGGGCGACATTGAACTCGGTGGTGTAGAAGTTGACGTTGCGGCTCAGGCCCATCGCCTGCTTGATGCGATCGAAGCAGGTCTGCACCGAGAAGGCGCGCCCCCTGGTCATCGGATACCATCGATCGTTGTAGTAGGTGTGCAGGTCGATGCCGTCGAGGCGACCGTCCGCGAGCAGGTCGGCGATCGCCGGCCCATAGCCGCGCAAGGTCGCGTCGCCATGCGAATTGCAGGTGGCGAAACCGCCGGGCACGACGCGCAGCCTGGGATCGACGCTGTGGACGCCATCGGCAAGGCCGGCCAGCGCGTCGTGATAGTCCTTGTGCGGGATCGAGGCCTGTACGTCGGGCTCGTTGATCGCGGTGAAGATCGTCGCGCCCCAGTCGGGAATGCCGTTTTCCTGGCCCCAGTCGCCGCCGGGGCGAAATCGCTTGGCCATCGCCTGCCCCGCGGCGAACCAGTCCTGATAGGACCCGATCGGCTGCGGCGGGTTCAGGGTCTGATAGCTGCCTTCATATTCGAGCAGGATCAGCGGCGTGATGCCGTTCCTGTGCGCCTCCAGCATGGCGGCGTCGAAATCGCGCGGCGTCGGCACCCGCGCGAGCGTCCGCCAGCCGTAGGAATCCATCCGGCCCATCCTGGCGCCGACGCCGTGAAGCGCCTGGTAGAGCTGGGCGCTCTTGCCGGCGAGATGTGTCACGAGATTTCCGCCGCCCATCCGCTCGCGGATCGCGACGCCGTTCACATCATCGGCAATGCCCGGCGGGGCCGAGCCAATCGTTAACAGCACTATGCTAATGAACAGCAGATTGGAACGAAGTCGCAATGTCTGGTCCCATAGATTTCCGTAATGAGTTTTGAGATCGTCCAGGTCGTACAGGAGATAAGCAACGCTGGCGGCGTGGAAACCGTCGCCATCGAGCTAGCGCGCGTTTTCGGCCGGAATGGTTTATCGAATGTCGTGCTCGCAAGCGCGGTCGCGGAGAATCTCGAACAATCGATCAGGGTCGAGCGGGTCGCGCCATGGCTCGCGCGCATCCCGACCCGCGGACTTTTCCGTCACATCGGCCGGGCGATCGTGGTGCCGCTGTTCACGCTGGCGGCGACGCGGGCGCTCGCGCGTCATCCCGACGCCGTCGTCATCAGCCATGGTGACAGCCTCAAGGGCGACATGCTGGTCGTGCACGCCGTCAACGCGCAGAGCCTGGCCGAGAAGCGCGCCGCCGGCAGCTGGCGCTGGATGCTCAATCCCATGCATCTCTGGGTCGCCTTGCGCGACCGCTTCATGATCGGCGGCCTGCGCTATCGGGCGTTCGTGGCCGTGTCCGAGCGGGTGACCGCCGAGCTGCAGCGCTTCTACCGTGTGCCGCCCGCGCGCATCCATGTCATTTCCAACGGCATCGATCTCGACCGGTTCAAACATGACGCGCCGGGCGGCCAGGCGATCCGGCATGAATTCGGCATTCCGGCCGGCGCGCGCGTGCTGCTGTTCGTCGGTCACGAATTCGGCCGCAAGGGATTGGCGCATGCGGTCGGCGCGCTGGAGAAGCTCGGCGACGACGTATGGCTGCTGGTCGTGGGCTCGGACAACGCCGCCCCCTACAGGAAGCTTGCGCGCAAGGCGCGGGATCGCCTGATCTTTGCCGGCTCGCGGTCCGACATGCCGGCGCTCTACTCGGCCGCCGATGCGTTCGTGCTGCCGACGAGCTATGAGACGTTCTCGCTGGTGTGCATGGAGGCGATGGCCTGCGCGGTGCCGGTGTTCGCGACGCCGGTCGGCGGCATCGAGGACTATCTCCACGACGGCATCAACGGCTTCCGCATCCAGATGGATGCCTCGGACATTGCAGTAAAGATCACTGCGGCCTTCGCCGATCCTGCGCTGATGCAGCGGCTCGGGGAGGGAGCGCACACGACCGCGCAAGCCTATGGCTGGGATCAGGTCGGGCTGAAATACATCGAGTTGCTCAGGCGCATCGATGCCGCCAAGCGCGAGCCGCGCCAATCGGCCGTGGCGCTGTCGGCGAAGGCTTAGGCTCTACCGGCTCGCCTGCAGTCGTTGCGGCCGAAGCGTCCTTGACGCATTCCTCGATTGGTCGGCCGCCCGGCAGGCCGCTTCGATCGCCGTTGCGACCGCATCGTAAGTGAACCGCTCGAGCGCATTCGCCCGCGCCGCCTGTGATCGCACCCGGAGTTCGGCCCGATCGGCGGTGAGATCGTCGAACAACCCGCCCAGACGTTCGGGATCCCGCTCCGGCACGATCCAGCCGCCGTCTCCGACCACATCCGGGATAGCACCGCAGGTCGATCCGATCACCGGAATGGCGCAGGCCTGCGCCTCGATGATCACCCGGCCGAACTGCTCGCGGACTGCGTTCGTGGTTCGCGTCAGCAGCAGCAGCGCGTCGAGGCTGCGTAGGAACGCTGCGACCGCGGCGGGCGAAGCCCAGCCCTGGATATCGACGCGATCGCGCAGGCCGAGCTCCTGCGCCCGCTGGCGCAACTGCGCCTCGTGCGGGCCCTCGCCCATGATGCTCAGCGTGGCCGCCGAATTGCTGCGTGCCAGCGCCTCCAGCGCATCGTCCAGCCCCTTCTCGACCACGAGACGGCCGACATAGCCGAGCCGCAAAGGCGCGCTTGAATTCTTCGGCAGCTGCGCATCCGCCGGCGTGAAGGTCACGAGATCGACGCCATAGCCGATCGGCGTCACCGGACCTCTGTAGCCGCGCGCCTGCACGACCCGCGTCGCTTCCGGACTGCGCGACAACACATGATCGGTGCGGCCGAGGACGAATTTACGGATCGTCTCGAACGGCGGCGGCAACCGCTTCAGGATGTTCTGATCGACCTCGAGCACGACAGCCGCCCGGCCGCGCAGCAGCTGCGCCTGCAGCGCCACGATGCTCCACGGCTCTTCCCAGAGATGGATGACGTCGGGGTCGAGCTCGCGCAGCAGCCGGCGCAGCGCCGGATAGAAATGCAGATACCATTTCATCGGCCCGGCCTCGGCGAGCCGGATCGGGAGCCGATGGACGGCAAAGCTTTCGTCCGACGGCGGAGCAACGATGGTGCGGCCGAACTCCTTCCACACCTCGGGCACAACGAGATGCAGATCGACGTCGGGCCGCGACGCGAGATGGCGGTAGCGCAGCCGGCCGGCCTCGCTGCTGGTCGCCGGATGCGCAATCGAAACGATCCGCAAACGCCGGCGGCTAGACACGGCCCATCACCTTGGCTGCAGCGCCGCTCAGGCCGGTGAGATGCAGCTCCATCGCAGCGAAGCTGCGATGCGCGCCATTCATGGTGTTGCGGGGGATCGAGAATGCATCCTGGCCAGTGTTGACCAGACCCTTGCGCGTGGTCGCAGCACTGGCAAATCCCGCCTGCCGCGCCAGTGCAAAGTCACGCGGGCCGCAATCGGCCGCCCGTCCATACGGAAAGGCGAAGTGCTGGACATCGAGCCCGAGCCGCTGGTTCAGACGGAGCCGCGCGTCAGCCAGCTCATGCAGCGCAGCTCCGGGCGACAACGACGAGATACGTGCATGCGACACGGTGTGCGCACCGATCTCGACCAGCGGATCAGGCGCCAGCGCTTCGAGCATCTCCCAGGAGATCGCATGCTTCCAATGCATCGCGTCGATATCGATGTCGTTGGCCGCGCAGAAAGAAGCGTAGCAGCCGGCCGCCTGCGGACCATCCCACCGGGATGCGATCTGCGCAAAAACCGCGCGGCGTTGCTCCAGGCTCGTCAATGCGACCGTCTCGCCATCGACCGCGATCTGATCCCTGTGCAGCAGCGCATCTTCCAGGCCCGCCGCCCACAATGGCAGTGTGCCGTCGGGGATGCCCGTGGTCACGAACAGCGTCACCGGCAGATCGTGCTTGCGGAACACCGGCACCAGCAGTTCGAACGTGTCGCGATAGCAATCATCGATCGAGAAATTCACGTAGCGGCCGGACGGCTGGCCGCTCGTCGTCCGGCGCAGGGCCTCGCTGATGGTCACGACATCCCAACCCTGGTCGAGGATATAACCGAGAAACCGATCGAGAAAATCGGCGTCGACATAGAAGTCGCGGTTCGGCAGACGCTCCCACAGCTCGGCCGGCGCCGTGCGATGAAACGTCAGACAGCATCCGCGCGGACCGAGCACGCGGTCGGCGGCCTTGGCGAATGGCAGGACGAATGCACTGGAGGCCATCATGGCCTTGGCTGCAGCGACGGCCAACAGGGTCAACTCAGCTCTCCCTTCATGTTGAACGTGCGACGGACCTGCCGCAGCGCCGTGCCGACGAAGGCCGGCAGCAGAATCCCGATCGCAAAGGCCAGGCAGAGCAGATAGGCCATCCCGCCCGCAAACAGCCGCGGGAGCAGGCCCGGCACCGAGCTCTGGATCATAAGGCCGAGCATGGCCATCAGCGCCGCCGGCAGCAGGGCCAGACCGATCACGAACAGCAGCTTGCGCGCGTCGCCGAGCACGACGACCACGCCGAACAGCAGCACGGCGCTGCGGATCGCCTCGCCGATCCCGAGCAGTTGCATGCCGGCCGCCGGCGATGGATCGAACAGCGGGATCAGCAGATTGAAGCCCATGTTGGCGAGATAGGCCGATACGATGATCAGCGCCGCGACGCCGTTGCGGCCGGCACCGTTGAGAAGGCGGATCAGAATCCAGCCGAGCGTCGCGGCCCAGACGCCGCAGGCGATGCCTTTCAAGGCATGCGACGTCAGCAGCAGCGCCTCATCGCCGAACGCGCCACGGAAATAGATCAGACGGACGATATCCGTCGAGAACACCAGCAGGAACGCGGAGGCCGGCAGGGTCAAGGCCAGCAGCGGCCGCAACAGTGCCTCGGTCTGGGCGCGCGGATCGCTCGGGGCGTGCTGCGACAGCACGGCCATGCCGAGCGGCTGGCTGATCAGGAGCAGCGCGCTTTCCGTCAGCGACCGTGCGTAGTCAAGCGAGGCGACGGCGCCCGTGGTCAGCCGTGACGCGGTGAAGCGCTCGATCCAGACATTGCCCTGCTCGGCCAGCGGCAAGGCGAGCAGCACGCGCAGCCGACGGAAGAATTCGATGCCCTTGTCGGCCACCATGCGGGCGGTCAGACCGGAGAAGCTCAGCTCGCCCTCGCGCCATAGCGACAACAGGCCCCAGGCGGCAAGGCCGTTGAAGGCAACGGTGAAGGCGCAGGCGAGCATGTAGGCATCGCCGGTCAGCACCAGCAGGCCGATGCCGCCGATCACCGCGACGTTCAGCAGGCTGGCGCGGACATTGGTCAGCCGCGTCCGTCCGAGCGCGATCTCGCCGGCGGCCAGCACGTTGAGCACCGCCGAGGCCGGCATGCCCAGCGCCATCATGCGCACGAAATGCAAGGTGAGCTCGCGCCCCTCGGCCGAGAAGCCGCCGACGACGGCGTTCACCCAGATCTCGCCGAGCAGCAGGATGATCGCGGTCACGAGCAGCGACACCAGGCCGATCACGATCGTCAGCGCGCCCAGGCTGCGCGCCGCATCCGACCGTTGCAGCGCCTCGCGATGCATCGGGATCATGATCGCCGGCACGCTCTCGTTCTGCAGGAACGCGAGCGGAATGAGCACGGCCGCCATGGCGCCACGGAAGCCGTCGGCGATGAGCGAGGCGCCGAGCACATGCGCCATCAGTACTTCGCGCCCGAAGCCAAGCATCTTGCTGGCGAGTGCGCCGCTGATCAGAAGGGCGCTGAAGCGCCGGAGGGAAGGTCCGGAGGCGCTCATGCCGCATCCTCCAGGCGGGACAAGCTTCCCGTCCGCTCGGTCGGCGCAGATGTGAGGATCGTGCTCACACCGCCGCTCCCGCGCGAACATTGCGGATCAACAGTCCGATCGATTCCAGCATACGCCCGAGGCTGTAATGCGCGCGTGCGCGACGCGACGCATAGGCGAGCTGCGGCTCCAGGATCGCAGGCTCGGTCAGGACGGCGTCCAGCGCTTCCGCCAGGGCGCGTGCGTCACCGGGCGGCACGAGCATGCCGGCGCGGCCGTGCTCCAGAATGTCCGGTGCAGCGCCCGCATCCGTCGCGATCACGGGCACCCTGGCCAGCATCGCTTCCACCAAAGTCCGGCCGAACGGCTCCGGATCGATCGAAGGATGAACCATCACGTCCACCGCCTGCATCAGCAGCGGCACGTCGCCGCGATGGCCGAGGAAGTGAACGCGATCGCCGAGGCCGAGATCGGCGACCTGCCGTCGCAGCTCAGCCGCATAGTCCTGCTCGCCGAACAGCGCATCGCCGACGATGAGGCCGTGGACATTCGGCAATCGGGCCAGTGCCTCGATCAGGACGTGCTGTCCCTTCCACTGCGCGAGCCGGCTGAACACGCCGACCAACGCTCCCGGCGGCAAGCCGAGACGCTGCCGCAGTTCGTGCCGTGACATCGGCACCGGCTCGACGGCGAGGCCATTGGGCACGACTTCGATGAGCGAGCGCCGGCCGCCGGCATCGATGAAGGCCGCAGCCGCCGCTTCGGACGGAACGATCACCTTCGCCGCGAAGCGGTTGGCGAGAAACACCTGCGTCCGGCGCTGCAGCGCGCCGAAATGGGCCGGGCTGATGATATCGTGCAGATGCCAGATCAGCGGCTTGCGCGCGAAGAGGTTGGCGACCGCGGCCAGCACGAAGGCCTTCTGCGAATTGGCGTAGACGACGTCGTGCCGGCGCGCGACGCGCGCCAGTTCGACGGTGATCGCGGCCAGGCCACCGGCCAGCGGCAAGGCCTTGAGCCACGAGCTGTCACGGCGGAACTGCGACAGGCCAAGGCCCCAGCGCGAGGTGATCACGGACAAGCCGCGCTCGGCCAGCGCCTTGGCGAGCGGCCCCTGCTCGAACAGGAAGGCCGATGAATCATTGCGGCCCTGCACGACGTCGAGCAGGATCAGTTCGGCGCCGCCGATCTGTCCGGTGTGATCAACGAACAGAACGCGTTCGCGCGGCATCATCCGGCCTCGGCATAGACTGCGACGGTCTGCACATGCCCCACGCTCGTGGAGCGCGGCTCGGCCTCGGCCATGGTGACGACGATGCCGACGCCGGCCGCTCCGAGCGACCTGCTCTTGTTCACCGTGGCAACCGCCGGCTCGATCAGCGAGCGATCACTGCGCACGCAGACGATCGCCCAGTCGATGCCTGCCAGGAAATCGTCCCTCGCCGGCAGCGGCGTATCGACCAGGATGACGTCGTAGTCACCGAGGCCGGAGAGCAGCGTATCGAGATTGATCGCTTCGAGAATGTCGCCGACCGAGCCGGTCGCTTCGCCGATCGGCAGTACGTCCAGATGCGGATGCTCGGTGGTCAGCACTTCCTCACGCGGCAACGCGCCGTGTTCGAGCGCACGCAGCCATCCTCGGTCGGGCGGCAGCGCCATCACCTGCGCGAACGCCGGATGCGCGAGATCGCACTCGACGAGCAGCACGCGAGATCCCGCGGCTGTGAGATGCTCGGCGAGCGCGCAGAGGGTCGCCGTCTTACCGTCGCCCGACTCTGGCGAGGTCACGGCGATGCGCTGTGGCCGCGCGGCCCGATCGAGTCCGAGTTCCTGAACGAGATCGTGCAGCGTATGCTGGAATTCACCGTCCTCCGACGCGAGGCGCAACAACTGGGGAATCGCGAGCGGCTGATGGCCCTGCAGGATGGCGCCGAGCGCCGACATCTGCCGCAGCGTCTTCAACCGCGGCAGGCAGGCGAGAATCGAGACATCCGCGACGCTGGGCAGATGAGATCTGCGTTCGGGCGGTGCCGGCGGTTCGTCCGACACGGTTGGCTGTTCCGCCTGTTCCGGCAGATCGGGAACGCTCGCCGGCGCATCATCGATGTCGGGCGCAATCTCGTCACGGACGGCCGGGGCCACGACCGGCGGCGGCGCCGGCTGCGGAGGACCGAACGTGGCGGACGGTTTGATCGCGGGCGAACCGAACTGATCAGCCAGCAGCGCAGCGCCGACGCCGAAGATGATCGCGAGCGTCACGCCGGCGGCGAGGAACGGAATCTTCTTCGGGAAGAACGGCCGGCTCGGCAGTTCGGCGAGGCTGACGAGACGCGTGCTGCCGCGCAGGACGCGCCGCTCGGTCTCGAGGTCGCTCGCCTTCTTGTAGAGCTCGGCGTATTGCTGGCGCTTGATCTCGGTGTCGCGCACCATGCTTTCGATCGACGCCTCGTCCAAGGTGGCCGAGCCGGCCTCGGCCTTGGCGGTGTCCATCTGCTTCTTGAGCGAATTCACCAATGCCGTGTTGGCGTCGAAGGTCTTCTGCGCGCTCGCCGCGATCGACTGCATCTCGTCGACCAGCCGCTGCTGGATGATCGTCTGCTCGCGCGTCAGCGCCAGGATCGAGGGATGTTTCGGCCCGAGCACGCCGGCCGCGCTGGCGAGCTGCGCGCTGACCATCGTCAGCTGCTGTTTGAGGTCGGCGATGGTGCGGCTCTGCAGCACCGAGGGCGCGTCGGTCGGCCCGCGCTCCTGCTCGGACTTGATCTCCTGCAGCCGCGCCGCGGCGTCGGCGCGCGCGGCCTCCGCCTGCGACAATTGCTGGCCGATGCTGGTCAGCCGCTCCGACGAGATCGGCGCATTGGCGCCGCGCATCAGGCCCTTGGTGCGGCGGAACTTCTGGATCTTGTCGTCGGCCTCGCGCAGCTGCTGGTCGAGCTGTTTCAATTCCTGCCACAGCCAGGAGCTCGCGACCTCGCGGCTGTTGGCGCCTTCGGTGCGCTGGTCTTCGAGGAAGGTCTGCGTCAGCGCATTGGCCAGCGTTTGCGCCGCCTCCGGACTGCTCGACTGATAGGAGATGTTGATGACGCGCGAGCGGCCCGCGGAGGCGACGCTGAAGCGGCCTTCGACATGATCGATGAACGCGCCGACATCGGTCTTGAGGCGCTGGCACGCCTCCGCCGAACCAAGCAGACGGCCGCGCTCGCATTCGCCGACCACGGCGTCCACGACGCCCGGTGACGACATGATCTGCCGCAACAGGCGCGGCGAGCGGATCACCAGCAGCTGGCTTTCCATGTCGGCGGGATCACCGATCTTCTGCGCCCACGCCGCCGACGTGTTGGCGCCGGGTTCCTGCTCGGCGATGATGACGGAGGCCGTGGCGAGATAGCGCACCGGCAGCACGACAAACGCGATGACGGCGAGCGCGAGCACAGCACCGGCCACGATGGCGAACACGCCGCGGCGGCGCCAGATTCGGGCGACGGCGTCAAAGCCGGACAAGGCCTCGTTGAAGACCGCCTGCCTCATGATCAGCACTCACACCACATATGAACACTACGCAATCAAACGTGTCGCGCGGCCCTGATGGCCGGCACGGAAATGGTCGAGTTCCTCGTTGACCGCCGCGACGAACTGGCTGCGGAAGCGATCGGCCGAGAAGAAGCCGGCGCGCTGGCGGCAATCGAGACGCGAGATCGACTTTTCCCTGGCCACGAACGCGCGCACGCAGGCGGCGATCGCCGCGGGCTCGGGCGTATCGAAGAACATGCCGGTCGGGCGCGGCCCCGTCGTGAGGATCGACTCGCGCGCGCCGCCGCGGCCCAACGCCAGAACCGGGGCGCCTTCGGACTGCGCCTCCACCGGGACGATACCGAAATCCTCTTCGGCTGCGAACACGAAGGCGCGGGCGGTGGTCATGAGATCACGCAATTGCTTGTCCGGCACGAAGCCGGCGAATCTGACGTTGGGTCCTGCGATGGCCTTGAGCTTGGCGGCTTCCGGGCCGTCGCCGGCCACGACCAGTTCGAGATCCGGCATGGTGTTGAAGGCGCGGACGATCGGCTCGATGCGCTTGTAGGGAACGAGCCGGCTGGCGGCGAGGAAGTGGTTGCCGACCGGGAGAATGGCGTCGCGCTGCGCGATCGTCACCGGCGGATAGATCACCTTGGCGTCGCGGCCGTAGATCTTCTTGATGCGGCGGGCGACGAACTGCGAATTGGTGAAGATGGCGTCGGGGCCGTGCGCGGTGCGTGCATCCCAGATCCGCATCTTGTGCAGCAACGCGCGGGCGACGAGGCCCTTGAGGCCGGTCGCGTAGCCGCTCTCGTTGAGATATTGGTGCTGCAGGTCCCAGGCATAGCGCATCGGCGAATGCACATAGGCGATGTGGACCTGCTCCGGCCCGGTCAGCACGCCCTTGGCGACCGCGCAGCTCGACGAGATCACGAGATCATAGCTCGACAGATCGAACTGCTCGACCGCGAGCGGCATCAGCGGCAGGTAGGAGCGGTGATACTTCCGCAGCAAAGGCATGTTCTGCAGGAAGCTGGTGGTCGACGTCTCGAAACCCAGCCTGGCGCGATCCTCGGGGCGGAGCAGGTCGAACAGCGTGAACACGTCGGCGCCGGGATAGCAGCGCAAGACCTCCTGCAAAACCTTCTCGGCGCCGCCCAGAACGTAAAGCCAATCGTGGACGATCGCGACGCGCATCGTGCTCTCCCAATTCCCGGGGTATTTAATAAAACCCTTAAGGGAGGTATCCACGCGCACAAACCAATTCCTAAACTTCTAGTTAATCGCCCTTGTCCTCCGACCCGTCGAATAATTCATGATCAAGTAGGGATCGGTTAAGGATTTGCCAGCCGCTCGGCGTCTCATGTCGCGACATCATCGTGCCGGACGCGAACGCCCGAGGCGCGGTGGTCCCGCTTCGGCACACTCCGACACCCTAGGCCGTCTTGCTTAACAGGCCCTTGCCGCGGCGACGCTCACGCGCGACGCCCTCGCCGCACGGGATCGTGATCGCGCGAGGCCCCGGTCAGCCGGCGATCAGCAACCGCTCGACCGCATAGCCGTGGCGGATGACACGGTTCAGCACCGGATCGACCAGCTCGAAGTCGAAGCGGTCGGCGGGGCGGATGCCGCCCAGGGCTGCAAAGGTGCCGCCGAACATCGCGGTGCCTTCGGGCAGGCCGGCTTCGCCGTAACGGCGCGCGATCAGGTCGGACGGCGCCAGCATGCCGCTCAGCACGCCTTCCTGGTACAGCACGCGCTCGCCCTTGATGGTCGCATAGGCGCGCAGCATCAGCTGGTCCCAATGCGCGGCGACGTCGTCGACCAGCCACAGCTCCGGCGCCACCGGCTTGTCGCACATCTGCTTGGACACGGTGATGTTGTAGGTCTCGACCTTGCGGTCGGTATGGTCGGAGCCGACGCCGACGTAGAGCCGGCCGCCCGCCTTCACCAGCACGAACTCGACCTCGCCGGAGGATTCCCCGCCGCTGACCTCGATGCGGTCGGCTGTCGTCAGCCGGCTGGCCGCGACCTCGTAGTAGATCGGCGTCGTCGCCGGACGGGCAATGCCGAGCTCTTCCAGCTCGGCGATGTGCTTGTCGCGGGCGACCGGATCGCGCCCGGTCCAGCCGGCGATCACGAGGCGGTTCAGCGTGACCTGCTGCCGCGCCGCTGTGCCGTCAGTGTGAACCAGGAATTCGATTCGAGTGCCGCTCATCGTCGCATCACCTCTTCATGACCAGCGCGCCGCTTAGCCGCCTCGGAGCGCGCTGGCAAGCCGGCGAATTGGGGCCTCATGGTTCGAGACGCGCCGCGATCGACGACGCTACCTCGAATTGACAGAATGGGCGCGGCGCTCCTCACCATGAGGTTCGGGTTCCGAGATCGGCACAGCAGGTTGGTCATCAGCCGCGTGCTCATGGAGAGGCAAAGCAAGTCCCCGTGCTGAGGGCTTGCCGCGGGCGGGGGTCTCGACGCACGGCCGCGCGTCGCGCTCACTCCTCGGCCGCCTTCTCCGCCTCATGGTCCTCCTTGAGGTGCCGCTTGCGGATCTGGTGGGTGGTGAACCAGATCAGCGCGATCGCGACCGGCACGAAGGCGGCGGTGGCCAGCGTCGGCTCGACCGGCAGCCCGGTGTCGTGGGCGCCCTTGGCGAGATAGCCGAACAGGCTGACGACGTAATAGCCGATCGCGGCCACCGACAGGCCCTCGACCGTGCTCTGCAGCCGCAGCTGCAGCTTGGTGCGTTCGTTCATCGAGCGCAGCAGGTCGCGGTTCTGCTCCTCCAGCTCGACGTCGACGCGGGTGCGCAGCAGATCGGCGGCGCGCGCGAGCCGGCGCGACAGCTCCGACTGGCGGCGCTCCAGCGCATTCAGCGTGCGCATCGCCGGCGCGATGCGGCGGGCGAGGAACGACGACCAGCTCGAATAGGGCGCGATCGGCTCGCCCTCGATCACGCTGAGCCGCGCCTGGACCAGATCCCAATAGGCACGGCTGGCGCCGAAGCGGAACAGGGTGCGGGTGGCGCCGCGCTCCAGCATGGCGGCGAGCTCGGTGAGTTCGGTGAGCAGATGATTGTTGAGCGTGAGCGTCGCGGCGCCCTGCATCTCCGCCAGCACCTCGCCGAGCCGGCGCTCGCTGCTGTCGACCGACGGCGCCAGCGCCAGCGCCGCCGGCAGGCCGAGCAGCGCCAGAGTGCGGTAGGTCTCGAGCTCCAGCACGCGCTGCACCAGCGCGCCGAGCCGCTCCGGCGTCGCACCGTCGGCGCAGACCAGGATGCGGGTGAAGCCGTCGTCGTCGAGGCGGAAGTCGGAGGCGACCGCGCCGCTGCCGCCCTTGATCGACACCACGGCGAGGCTGCTCTTGTCGAAGATCTCCTCGGCGCGCGCCACCGCATCGGGCACGGCCTCGACCTCGAGCTTGACCGCGACCAGCAGCTCGCCGGCCTGCGGCAGCGCCGCGATCAGCGCCTGCAACTCGGGCGCAACGGTGCCGAAGCGGCGCGGGCCTGAATCCGCGGGCGGGCTCCAGATCCAGGTCAGGGTGGCGAATTCCGAATGCTGCTCGAAGCGCAGCCTGACAGGGCCGAGATCGACCTGGTGATGCTTGGCGCCCAGCTCCGGCGGCGGCGCGCCATGCTGGGCGCAGAACGCGGCGAGGCTGGCGCGATCGGCCGCCGGGCTATCATCCTTGGCCATGAAGGCGAAGCGAATCACCAGCACCGGCTGCGTCAGCGGCGTGAACGGCCGCGCATGCACCTCGTTGAGCACGCTCTCGCGCAGGCCGTGTTGCGTGAAGGCGGAGAGGTCGAGCGCGGTCATCGGCAGCGTCCGCCGGCGAGAGCGCGACCCGGCGCAGATGATCGCGCTGCGCCCGAATTGATCACTCCCGCCATGCCGTGCATCCCCCCTGACGTCCGTTGCCGCTCTGCCGACCCGCGGCTGTGAGTGTGTGACGCCACTGTAGCGCGATTCGATGACGGCGCCACGGCTGCGGCGGTGGGCAGCAAGCGATGTCGCAGGGTCCTCCGTTCCGGGTGTCGCTTTGGCCCAAATCACGCGGCGCGGGCGGTGCACCTCTCCCCGCTCTTCTGCGGGGGGCGCGACGAGCTTCGCTCTCGCTGAGAGGTCGGATTGCGCAGCAATCCGGGTGGGATGGCACAGACGAGGCCACATCGCAGCTCCATCGGACTCGCAGGTCAGCTCCCTCACATGCACCACCCGTGCGGCGGCCCTCACCCCGACCCTCTCCCCGCAAGAGCGGGGCGAGGGAGCGCACCGCCGATGGCGCAACGGATCGACTCACAGCCTTGGACTCGCATCATCCGTTCGGATACTCACGCGTAACGCCTCCTCCGACCACGAACAGACACGCCAAAACCTCCCGCGGCGCTGCTGCACCCGAGATCATCTGCACCAAAACCCTCCGGCAATGCCGAGGGCGCAGGGAAGGCCAGGCCTCGACCGAGGCCTGTGGCCCGCCTGCGGAAAAAATTGCAGGCGGCAGGTACCACAGGTCAGCCGGACGACCCGGCCCTCCCTGCGCGATGGGTCTAACGTCTGCTCCGCGCTCTCCCCGGGGACCGGGCTTGTTTGCCCCCGTCGTCAGTTGCTACACGGCCTGTCACGGCTCGCATCGCAACGAACTTGGCGCCAGCATCGGGGCGCCAGGACCACACGGCTTGAACGTCCGCGAACTGCCAATCGTCCAGCGCATCAGCACCTGACAAGCCCGCGGCCACCGCTCCCCGCCTCAACGTATCGTGACGACGCGTACGCCCCTCTGCATGAGGACGGGATGGCGGGGAGTAGAGCATGATTTCGGAAAAAGAGCAAGGGGAATTTTTTAGGAGTCCGAGGACTTGCGAGGATATCGCAGCTACGCAGAGGCGCGTGGTGTTGCCATCTCTCTCCGCGCCGTCATGGCCGGGCCTGTCCCGGCCATCCACGTCGGTCAGCGGGCCCGGGTGGACATGGATGCCCGGGACAAGCCCGGGCATGACGCACAACTGATTGGCAGGTTCGTCCGTCGCGACCATACGAACTACGCAGCGCTCTCACTCCAAGCAGCACGCTCAAGCGGCGCGCGAGCGAGGCTATCTCTAGGGATCGGAGACATAGCCTGTGATGGTGCGGTCCCTGATCTTCTGGATGACGTCATCGACCACGCATAGTGGCGCCAGGGATCATGCGCGCAGGACGACCGAATTGATGCTGAGCGCCGCCGCACCGCACCTTGACGCGCAGTCTCATTTTTTGTCTTGCGCCTGCGATCAGGCAGCATCGCCGGAAGCAGCGCTGCTGCACACCAGGCGGCGGCAGAGCCCGCCTGCAAGCGCGGCAAATGCCGGCGATCGCATCGCACTGCTCGGTTTCCCGCCATGCGAAGCGGCGCTGGGCGGCCTCTGCTGGCGCAATCCGGCTTGCTGCAGTGCCGATGCGGATGCGGGACGAGTGCCCGCCGGGGTCGGGAGAACTTCCCGCCCGTGCATTCACAGCCGGAGAAATCGACGTTAGGCTGAGCGGGTCGCTCGTCATGCCGAAACGCGGCGCGTAGGTCGCAGCAAGACGGGCCGGCCGAGGGGAACTGCGGCAATGCAGTCGCCAAAAATCAAAAACGAAGCGGAGGAAAGTGCCATGATGAAGCAACCGAAACGGCTGGCTGCGCCGATCGCGCTCGCCATCACGACGACGCTCGCAGCGTCGGCGGCGCTGGCGCAGACGGTGGATACGGCGCGCATCGAATCCGGCGGCCAGAACGACTGGCTGACCTACCACGGCTCCTACAAATCCTATCACTACAGCCCGCTGGCCCAGATCAACGCCAGCAATGTCGGCAATCTCGGCGTCGCCTGGATCCACATTCCCGGACGCTCCACCCGCGGCCTGCAGTCGATGCCGCTGGCGGCCGACGGCGTGCTCTACTACACCGGCTCCTACAGCCGCGTGTTCGCGCTGAACGGCGCCACCGGCGAGGTGATCTGGTCGTACTTCCCGGAGCTGGACGAGGCGCTGGTCGCGCGCCAGACCCACTCGCCCTACAATCGCGGCGTCGCGATCGGCGAGGGCAAGGTGTTCGTCGGCACCATGGACGGGCGGCTGATCGCGCTCGACATGAAGACCGGCAAGCTCGCCTGGGAAACCAAGCTGCTCGACAGCCAGAAGCTGACGGTCGGCTTCACCGGCGCTCCCCTTTACGCCAACGGCAACGTCGTGATCGGCGCGCAGGGCGGCGAATGGCCTGGCCGCGGCCCGATCTTCGGCGTCAACGCTGCGACCGGCGCCAAGAAATGGGAGTTCCTGACGGTCGCGGGCACCGACGACGCGCAGAAGACCTGGGGCAACGATTCCTGGCGCACCGGCGGTGGCGGCGGCTGGATGCCCGGCACCTATGACAGCGAGACCTCGACGATCTGGTGGGGCACCGCCAACCCGGCGCCGCTCTACGACTGGTCGGGCGGCGACTGGAAGACGCAAGGCGCGCGCCCCGGCGACAATCTCTACACGTCGTCGGTGATCGGCCTCGACGTCGACAGCGGCAAGCTGAAATTCCATCACCAGGAGCTGCCGCACGACGCCTGGGACTTCGACAGCGCGGTCGGCGAATTCCTGATGCTCGATCGCGACGGCAAGAAGCTGACGGTGCACCCCAACAAGAGCGGCTACATCTTCGTCTACGACCGCGAAGCCAAGGTGCAGAACGTCTGGCGCATCACCGAGAACAGCAACTTCGTCAAGAATATCGATCCCAAGACCGGCGAGCTGATCGGACGCCGCGACTTCACCGCCGGCAAGGTCTCAGAGCCGCTCTGCCCGCACATCTCCGGCGGCGTGAGCTGGAACGCCGGCTCGTATAATCCGAAGACGGGCCTGTACTACAAGCTCGGCCAGGAATGGTGCATGACGCTCGACATCGTCAAGACGACGCCGGTGGTGGCGCCGCAGGCGCAGCTCAACATCGGCGCCAACTTCGCGATCGCGAAACCGCCGAGCGGCGAGATCTACGGCCATCTCGACGCCCGCGATCCCGTCACCGGCGCCAAGAAATGGGAGGTGCGCTTCCCCGAGCCGCCGCTCGCCAGCGTGCTCTCGACCGGCGGCAATCTCGTGTTCGTGCCGGATTCGCGCGGCACCGTGCACGCCTATGACGCCGAGAGCGGCACCGAGCTGTGGAACCACTCCGACGGCACCGGCCACCAGGGCGGCATCATCAGCTACGCGGTCAACGGCAAGCAGTACATCGCCATCACCGCCGGCTTCGGCGGCATGGCGGCCGACGACTACGCGCCGACCTTCGGCGGCGTCTACAAGAGCATGCCCAGGGATGACGGCGCGCTGATCGTCTACAGCCTGAAATAGGCATGGGATCGCGGGGGCCGGCCATGCCGGTCCCCGTGGCTTTCGCCGGGCTAGCGCATATGGAGATACGGGCTGTCGCGACGAACAATCCTGGCAGTTAGTTATTCCGTCATGCCCGGGCTTGTCCCGGGCATCCACGTGCTTCTCAGCGTACTGAACGACGTGGATGGCCGGGACAAGCCCGGCCATGACGATGCGGGGCGATCGGGCGCACCACTCCGATCGTCACATGCGATAGCCCTGGTGCCCTCTGCCCTGCACGTTGGGTGCAACTGAATCGGATCTGCTTGATGAGATTGGCTTTGATGAGGTTCGAATTGTTCGGAGTGGCGTTGACGACAATGGCGGGGGCGGCGATCGGAATGGTGCCGCGAACCGGCATGCCCGCGGCGCTGCGGCCGACGATCATGGCCGCCGTGCTGGCCGGCGCCGCACTGGCCTTTGCGCAGCCTGCCGCAGCGGCGTCGGACACCGAGCCGCTCGACGTCCAGCAATTATTCGCATCGACCTGCGGCTGGTGCCACTCCGACGCCGGACGTGTCGCCGGCAAGGGCCCGCAGCTGATGGATTCGCCACGCAGCGACGACTTCCTGCGCAACCGCATCAAGCTCGGCAAGCCCGGCGCGATGCCGGCATTCGGCGAAGCCTTCACCGACGCGCAGATCGACGCGATCATCGTCTACATCCGCGCCTTGAAGCCGGATTAGTCCTACAGCGTCACAAGCCGTCGTGTGCGGCTCCGGGGCTTCGCATATGACCAACCTGAGTTATTCGTCTCACCGTCTCCACATCGTCATGCCCGGGCTCCGTCCCGGCCATGACCGCGCGGAGGGAGACTGGCTCGAGCTTGGATCATCACATGCGGTTGCCGTGGGCGGGGCAGGCCGCGTCGAGGCGAAGACTGAGATGAGAGTCATCCTGTTGGGGAGCACCACATGACACGACTGCTCGCGCTGCTCGTCGCCATGGCCGGCCTGATCGGCGCTGCGGAGGCGCGCTCGCTCGACGCGATCCGCTCGCTCGGCCAGATCGGGCTGTGCGCCCATCCCAATTCGCTGCCGTTCGCCAGCAAGGCCGGCGACCCGCCCGGTTTCCAGGTCGAGATGGGCCAGGCGCTGGCGCGCGAGCTCGGCGTTTCGCTGCGGCTCGACTGGATCATCACCATGTACCAGCTCCGCGCCGCCGGCTGCGACATCGTGATGGATGTCATTGCCGATCCGGAGGCGGTGGGCGAAACCCGGCTGAAGACGACCAGGCCGTATTATCACACGGGGGTGGCGCTGGCGGTGCCGGCGGCGAGCCCGCTCACCTCCTTCGCCGGCCTCGACCGCACGACCAAGGTCGGCGTGCAGGTCGGGTCTGTCGCGGCGATGCTGATCAGCCAGCGTCGGGTGCCGACGTCGACCTTCGGCTTCGAGATCGACAGCCTCGACGCACTGGCCAATCACGAGATCGATGCCGCGGCGGTGACGCCGGCGAATGCCGCCTATTACAACCAGACCCATCCCGACAAGGCGGTCCGCCTCATCGCAGCCAGCGACGCCGAGCCGAATCTCAACTGGAACGTCGCTATCGGCATGGTCCGGCCCGACGACGCCCTGCGCGAGGCCATGGAGGCGGCGCTGGCGCGCCTGCGCGCCGACGGCACCGTGGCGCGCATCTACGGCCGCTACGGCGTGGTGCTGCAGGCGCCGAAATAGCCGGCATTAACTTGCTCGGAACGCAATGGCCCCTATATAGTCAAATTAGTCATTCTAGTCATAAGGGCGCCTATGAAAGCCCCCAAATCGCCGACCGCTGCACCTCCCGAGAAGGGGGCCTGGACGCTTGCCGGCGCCAAGGCGCGGCTGTCTGAACTCGTCGACCGCGCTCAGTCCGGTCCACAAGTCATCACCCGCAACGGCAAGCCGGCGGTCGTGGTGGTTTCGGCAGAGGAATGGTCGCGCAAGACCGCCCGCAAGGGGACACTCGCCGAATTCCTGCTGGCATCGCCGCTCCGTGGCGCTGATGTCGATCTTGATCGCACGCACGACAAGCCGCGCGACGTTGAGCTGTGAGCTTGCTGCTCGACACCAACGTGTTATCCGAGATTCGGCGTCCCGCACCTGATACACGCGTGATCGGTTGGCTCGATGCGGTGGATGAAGACCGGGTTTTCATCAGTGCGGCTTCAATCGCCGAACTCAAGCGTGGCATCGAGCTGATGGATCCAGGCCGACGGCGCACGGCGCTGGCAGCTTGGCTGAATCACGATCTTCCAATGCGTTTTGCTGATCGCATTCTTACGATCGACCTGGCCGTGGCGGAGCGCTGGGGCGAGTTGATGGCCGCGAGCCACCGAAGCGGCGTCGCGCTTTCGGTGATGGACGGCTTCTTCGCTGCGACGGCCCTCGTGCATGACCTGACGCTGGTCACGCGCAACGTGAAGGACTTCGTGGCCACCGGCACACGCCTGTTCAATCCCTGGACGGATGGATCGCACGCCGGTTGACGCGAGCCCCGGTTCCGCAGACCCCGGCCGCAGCCCACGCAGTTGTCACGCTGCGCGTGGTAGACCATAAATGCCCGGCCTTTCCGCCATCCGTGATGGCCCTACCCACCCCCCGTCTGCCCAGCCCCCACAGGACTCCCATGACAACGCTTTCCTCGATCGTCGCGCGCGGTGTCGCGCTGGTTGGCAATGCGGCACTGCAATGGCGCAAGCTGCAGGGGGACACGCCGCAGCCGGCGTGGGGCGCGGCGCCGCAGATTCCGCAAGCCAAGCCGCAAGGCATGCTGCCGACCCTGAAGATGCCGACGGCGCGCGGCTGGCGCGATGGCGAGAAACCGGTGGCCGCTCCCGGGTTGAAGGTCAACGCGTTCGCCACCGGGCTCGACCATCCGCGCTGGATCTACACGATGCCGGACAGATCGGTGCTGATCGCCGAGGCGACGCAGATCCCGAGCCCGGTGCGCAACATGTTCGGCTATGCGATGCAGGCGACGATGCGCCGCGCCGCTGCGCTGGGCGAGAGCGCCAACCGCATCACGCGGCTGGTCGATGCCGATGGCGACGGCACCGCGGAGCGCCGCAATGCGTTCATGGAGAATCTCAGCCAGCCGTTCGGCATGGCGCTGGTCGGCGACACCTTCTATGTCGGCAACACTGACGGCATCGTCGCTTTCCCTTACAGCGCGGGAGCCGAGCGCATCGCCACGGCCGGCAAGCGGCTGACGACTTTCAAACCGGGCGGGCACTGGACGCGCAGTCTCTTGGTCAGTCCCGACGGCGCCAAGCTCTATGCCGGCGTCGGTTCGCTCACCAACATCGCCGAGCAGGGGTTCGAGGTCGAAGAGGGCCGGGCCTGCGTCTATGAGCTGGACATCGCCAGCGGACAGTCGCGCATCTTCGCAGCCGGCCTGCGCAACGCGGTCGGGCTGGCGTTCGAGCCGTCGACGAAGGTGCTGTGGACCGTCGTCAACGAGCGCGACGGGCTCGGCGACGAGACGCCGCCGGACTATCTGACCTCGGTGCGCGAAGGCGGCTTCTACGGCTGGCCCTATTGCTATTGGGGCAAGACGGTCGACGACCGCGTGCCGCAGGATCCCGCGCTGGTCGCGACCGCGCTGACGCCGGACTACGCGCTCGGCGGCCACACCGCCTCGCTCGGCCTGTGCTGGCTGCCGGCGGGCACCCTGCCCGGCTTCCCCGAGGGCATGGTGATCGGCCAGCACGGCTCGTGGAACCGCAGCAAGCTGTCCGGCTACAAGGTCGTGTTCATCCCGTTCACGAACGGCAAGCCGTCGGGCCCGGCGCGCGACATCCTCTCCGGCTTCCTGGCGCCGGACGAGACGTTCTCCTATGGCCGCCCGGTCGGCGTCACGCTGGGGCCGGATGGCTCGCTGCTGGTCGCCGACGATGTCGGCAATTGCATCTGGCGCGTGACGGCGGCATGAGGCTCGCGCAAGGCCGAGGCCACACCGGGCCTCGGCCTTGCGCATCAGCGGCCATGATCAGTCGTGGCCGTAATACTGGCGATTGCAGTAGCGGCGGCCGGCTTCGTGCTTCGCCGCGCGCTGCGCCGGGGTGGCGTTCGCCGGGATCAGGAAGTTGCCGCTCGCAAACAGCTGCAGACAATTGACGTAGTTCTTGTTGCCGAGCCATTCCCAGCCGGCCGATGCCGGCGAGGTCGATGCCGACGCGAGCAGGCCGGCGGTTGCGACGATGGCGGCGGCGAACAGACGAATGCTGGAAGTCATGACTTTGTCCCCTGGTTCTCGAGGCTGCCCCGTGCAGCTGATGGAGGATCATGACGAGCCGGGCGCGCCGCTTCCGTGACGGGACGCACATTGCGGTGACGCAGCGGGGCGGAGCCGCGGCGCTCGGCCGCGGAACAAGCACCACGCCCGCAACGTTGTCCGACATAGCATAGGAGAATTTCATGGCCGACAACGTCAATCCCGATCAGAAGCAGCCGGGCGAGCACCAGGAAGGCAAGTTCCACTACAATCCGGGCAACCAGGCCGGCAAGACCGTCGAGGTCGGCAAGCCCGAGAGCGAGCAGGTCAACAACAAGGACCGCATCGAGAACCGCGAGACGCCGACGTCGCGGTGAGGAGTTTGGCTCGTGTGAGCCAAGCTATCGCCGCATGCGCAATGCGCTCCCTCTCCCCGTTCTTCACGGGGAGAGGGCTGGGGTGAGGGGCAGCCACACCCACCGACCGTGCTGAGAGCCCCCTCACCCGGATTGCATCTGACGATGCAATCCGACCTCTCCCCGCCCTAGCGAAGCTTCGCTTCGCCCTGGCGGGGCGAGGTGCACTGAGTGAGCGGTGAGACCGTCGCGTCTCACGAACACAAGATTGGCGAACCTAACCTACCCCTCCAGCAGAAACGCCAGCGCCTCGTCGCAGGGCGCCTCGAGCTTCAGCGACAACAGATCATCTGCACGCGTCCGGCCGAGATTGACGGCGGCGATGGGAATGCGGCGGTCGGCAGCGGCGCGGACGAAGCGGAAGCCGGAATAGACCATCAGCGATGTGCCGACCACAAGCATGGCATCGGCCTGATCGACATGATCGCGCGCCGTCGCCACGATGTCGCGCGGCACGGTCTCGCCGAAAAACACGACATCCGGCTTGAGGATGCCGCCGCAGGCCCGGCACGCCGGCACAATGAACGCAGCAAAATCGACACCGTCGAGATCCGCATCGCCATCTGGCGCATCGGCGGCGTCATGCGCCAGCCATTGCGGATTGGCGCTGCTGAGCTCGTCCTGGAACGCGGCCCGCGACAACGTCGCGCCGCAGCCGAGGCAGCGCACCTGATCGAGCCGGCCGTGCAGATCGATCACGTTGCTGTTGCCCGCGGCCTGGTGCAGCCGGTCGACATTCTGCGTCACCAGCAGCGAGCTGCGGCCCTGCGCCTCCAATCGCGCCAGCGCGTGATGCGCGCCGTTCGGCTGGGCGCGGCCGAAGCGGCGCCAGCCGACCATGCTGCGCGCCCAATAGCGGCGGCGCGTGTCCTCGGTGGCCATGAAGGCCTGGAAGGTCACCGGCGGGGTGCGCTTCCATTGCCCGTCGGTGTCGCGATAGTCCGGAATGCCGGAATTGGTGCTGCAACCGGCGCCGGTGAGGACGACGAGGCGGCTGTGGCTGTCGATGAAGGATTTCAGCGCTGACGGATCGGCCATGGCGCAGATGTAGGCAGCGGCGCCGGCGATTGCCAGGGCCGATGCCGGCTCAACGCGCCGGCGGCACCGTCGCCAGCCAATGCCGCGCGATGTCGGCGCGCGGCGCAATCCAGGCGGCCCCGCTCGACGTCACATGCTTCAGGATGCGCTCCAGCGCCCCGATCCGGCCGGGGCGGCCGATCATGCGCAGATGCAGCCCGATCGAGAGCATTTTCGGCGTCGTCGCGCCCTCGCGCCCGAGCCAGTCGAAGGCGTCGATGACGTAGTCGGCGAAGTCGGCGCCGCGGAAGCGCGAGCCGTTGAGGAACTGCATGTCGTTGCTGTCGAAGGCGTAGGGCAGCACCAGATGCGCACGGCCGGCGACATCGACGTAGTACGGCAGGTCGTCATTGTAGGCGTCGCTGTCGTAGAGGAAGCCGCCGTGCTCGGCCAGCAGCCGGCGGGTGTTGGGCGAGCTCGCCGAGCGCGTGTGCCAGCCGAGCGGCGGCCTGCCGGTGACGCGCTGGATCGTCTCCGCGGTGCGGGCGATCACCCGCCGTTCCTCGGTCTCGCTCATGCCGGCATGACTCTGCCAGCGCCAGCCATGCGCCGACACCTCATGGCCGCGCGCGACGGCATCGCGCGCGAGATCCGGCGAGCGCTCGACGGCACGGCCGCAGGCGCTGACCGTGACCTTGACGCCATGGGCATCGAACAGATCCATGATGCGCCACCATGCGGCGCGCGTGCCATATTCGAAATGGCTGTCGATGCAGGGATCGGGGCCGTCGAGCCGATGCACGACCTCGTAGATCGCCTCGTTGGTGGCGTCGCCATCGGCCACGGAAAATTCCGAGCCCTCCTCGAAATTCACCACCACCGACACCGCGACGCGGGCGCCGTGCGGCCAGCGCGGATGCGGCGGCTTGCCGGCATAGCCGACGAGATCACGGCGGAAGGCAGGTTGTGAGCTCATGACGTCAGTCCGCGGTTCCGGCCATGCGATGCAGTCCGACCAGGCGATCGCTGATCAAGAGCAGCACCAAGGTGCCGGCGAGAATGAGGGTGGAGAGTGCGGCGAGCGTCGGATCGGGCGCCTCCTCGATATATTGCAGCATGCGGATCGGCAGCGTCTTGGAGCGCACGTCGGTGAGGAAGATCGAGACCGGATAATTGTCGAACGAGGCGAGCAGGCTGAACAGGCCCGCGATCAGGAACGACGGCGCCAGCGCCGGCACCATCACCCGGAGCACGCTGCCGGCATAGGTGCAGCCCAGCGTGCGCGCGGCCTCGATCAGGGTGAAGTCGAAGCGCGACAGGCCGGCAATCATGGTGCGCGCAACGTAAGGAAGCGTCACCACGAGATGCGCCACCAGCAGCGCGCTCCAGGTCGCGGTGAAGCCGATCATGCGGAAATATTGCAAGAGCGCGATGCCGAGCACGAGGCCGGGCATCATCAGAGGCGAGACCAGCAAGGTGCCCAGCGCGGAGGCGCCGGGTAGTCTGCCGCGCGCAATCGCAATGGCGGCGAGCGTGCCCGCGACCAGCGACAGCGCGGTCGACAGCACCGCGATCTGCAATGACAGCGACAGCGACGGCCAGAAGCCGTCGAGCCGGCCGATGCGGCCATACCAGCGCGTCGACGCGCCGGAGAGCGGCAGGTCGAACACCGGCGTCGGCGAGAAACTGGCCGCCGCGATGACGACCAGCGGCAGCAGCAGGAAAAGCGCGAGCCCGATCGCGAGCACCCAGCAGATGATGACGGCCAGGCGCGACATCATTTCGGCTCCCGCGACAGCATCGCGCTGAGCGCGACGACGATGATGGCGATCGCCAGCAGCACGACGCCGGCGGCGGCGCCGAAGCCGGGCTCGCGCGCCAGCAGATGGGCCTTGGCGATGGTGGTGGCGAGCGTCGGATACTTCTCGCCGATCAGGAGCGTCGGCACCACATAGGCCGACACCGACAGCGAGAACACCAGCGCGACGCCGGCGATGACGCCGGGAAGCGTCAGCGGCAGGATGACGCGAAAGAACACGACCAACGGCGAGGCGCCGAGCGTCGCCGCAGCTTCCGCATAGCGGCCGTCCAGTTGCGCGACGACGGCGTAGATCGGCAGCACCATGAACGGCAGGAAGATGTTGACGGCGCCGACGATCAGCGCGGTCTGGGTGAAGATCATCCGGATCGGATCCTCGATGATCCCGAGCGCGATCAGCACGGTGTTGATGAGGCCGTCGCTGCGCAGCAGGATGGTCCAGGCGAAGGCCTTGACGATGACGGAGGCCGCCAGCGGCAGGAACAGCGTTGCCAGCAGGATCGACCGCAACGCGCCGCGGGCGCGGGCCAGCGCGAAGGCGGCGGGATAGGAGATCAGGAAGGCGATCAAGGTCGTCAGCAGGCCGAGCCGCAGCGAGTTCCAGATGACGCCGAGATAATAGGGCGTGCCGAGCAGCCGGACGTAATGCGCTGACGTAACGCCGCCCTTGATGCCTTCCTTGGGGTCGAGCACGCTGACGCCGAGCAGCAGCGCGAGCGGCAGCACGAACACCAGCGCTGTTATCAGCAGCGACGGCGCGACGAAGCCGAACGCAGCGAGCCGCTCGCGATCCGGCGCGGGCTTGACGATGGGCGCTGACAGCACGGCGTCGGTCATGAGGCCTCGGCAGCGAAGGCGAAGGTTTCGGCGACGGGCCAGGCGAAGCGGACCTCGTCGTGCACGCGCGGCAGCTCGGCCTCGCGCCCAGACAATTCGGCGAGCAGGCTGGCGCCGGCGCCGGCGTCGACATCGACCAGGGTCCGCGAGCCCTGGAACACGACCGAGCGGACGCGGCCGGCCGCCGAGTTGGCGCCGTCGCCGGTGCCGAGACGCAGCTGCTCCGGCCGGGTCGCGACGATCACCGAGGCGCCGGGCTGGAATGCGCCGCGCGCCGAGAGACGGCCGACCGGCGTCACGACATCGACCATGCCGTCACTCACGCCGACCACCTGTCCCGCGATGCGCGTCGACAGCCCGACGAAGTTGAGCGCGAACAGGCTCGCAGGGCGCGCATACAGCTCGCGCGGTTCGGCGAGCTGCTCGATGCGGCCCTTGTTCATGACCGCGACGCGGTCCGACATCGTCAGCGCCTCGTCCTGGTCGTGGGTGACGAAGATCGCGGTTGCCTTGACCTCCTGCAGCAGGCGGCGCAGCTCGACCTGCATCTCTTCGCGCAGCTTGCGATCGAGCGCCGACAGCGCCTCGTCGAACAGCAGCACGTCCGGCTCGACCGCGATGGCGCGCGCCAGCGCGACGCGCTGCTGCTGGCCGCCCGACAGCGCCGAGATGCGGCGGCCGCCGAGATGGCCGAGCTTGACCAGCGACAGCGCCCGCTCCACCGCGCGATCGATCTCGGCCTTCGCGGCGCCGCGCACCTTGAGCCCGAAGGCGACGTTGCCGGCGACGGTGAGATGCGGAAACAGCGCGTAGCTCTGGAACACGACGCCGACATTGCGCCGGTGCGGCGGCACTTGGGTGACGTCGCGCCCGGCGAGCGAAATCGTTCCCGTGTCCGGCGGCGCGAGGCCGGCGATGGCGCGCAGCAAGGTGGTCTTGCCGCAGCCGGAGGGCCCAAGCAAGGTGACCAGCTCGCCGCGCCCGATCGTCAGATCGACGCGGTCGAGCACGGTCGTTGCACCAAAGCGCTTGGAGACTCCGCTGATGACGAGATGCGGCGCGGCGCTCATGTCATCTCCTTGCTCCAGCGATCGACCCAGCCGGCGCGGTTCTTGGCGATGAAGGCCCAGTCCGGCGCGAACAGCGCGGCCGGATCCGGATAGCCGGCCGGCAGCGGCGTCGCCTTGCTGGTCGGTGCGATGAAGGCCGTCTTGGCCAGAATGGTCTGCGCCTCCGGGCTGAGATAGAAGTCGATCACCGCGTCGGCGAGATCGCCGGCCGGGCCGCCCGCGACCTTGGCGATGCCCGAGGGCATCGAGAAGCCGCCGTCCTTCGGGATCGCGAGATCGACCGGCGAGCCGTCCGCCTTGCGGATCAAGGTGTAGGCCGAGAACTGGCCGCCGATCATCCAAGCTTCGCCCTGCTCCAGCAGATTGATGGCCTGCGGCGCGTTGGTATAGACGTTCAGCAGATTGGCCTTCAGGCTCTTGATCTTCTTGAAGCCGGCGTCGATCTCGTATTGCGCCTCCTTGAACGGCTTGCCGGTCTCGAGATGCGCAGCCGCGAGCAGCGTCCAGAAGCCTTCGGTGTTGGACAGCGACGGCACGACGATCTTGGACTCGTATTTCGCGTCCCACAGCTCGGTCCAGCTGCTCGGCGGCGTCTTCATGCGCTTGGTGGAGTAGGCGATGCCGACCCACGGCTTCTGGTAGTTGGCCCACATGCCGTCCTGATGCACGGCGTCGTCGACGAGCTTGCCGAGATTGGGAATAGCCGTGGACGACATCTTGGTGATCAGCCCTTCGGCCGCGGCCGGCAGCATCACCGGATCGTCCATGATCACCACCGAGATCTTCGGGCTCGCCTTGTCGGCCTGCATCTTCTGCAGATTGGTCAGCGAGTTGGTGCCCTCATAGAGCACCTTGCAGTCGAGCTTCTTCTCCAGCACCGGAAACAGATCGGCGTTGAAGTATTTCGCGGCGCCGGCGGGGCCGCCGATCACGATCTCTTTCGGGGCGGCGCGCACCAGCGCGGGCGCGGCGAAGCTGGCGGCAAAGGCCGCACCGGTCTTCAGGAGGCTGCGGCGGGAGAAGGCATTCATGGGAGGATCCCGTGTGAGCTGTCGCGTGGCGTAGGACGACAGATCAGCAAGCGCCGTGCCAAATGTGCACATTTTTATGTTTACCAATGAATTCCGTATCTTGAGCCGTTTCGTCCGCTGCGAGCCCGCCCGACCACAGGCAGAATGTGCACATTTTTTGGAGGTGACGTGCCGCGCCTTTGGGCCTAGCTAGGTCGGCATGGCGATGCGAGCGCAGCGAATCGGGAAGGCCAATCCCGCCGAAGACGAGGCGGTGTATCAGGCGGTCTTGCGCGCGCTGCTGGAGGGCAAGCTGAAGGCCGGCACCAAGCTCGCCGAGACGCCGCTGGCTGATATCTTCGGCGTGTCGCGCGAGCGCATTCGCAAGGTGCTGCACCGGCTCGGCGCCGAGCGGCGGCTGGAGATGATCCCGAACCGCGGCGCCCGGGTGCCCCGGCCGACGCTCGACGACATCAGACGGGTCTATGAGGCGCATCGCGTGCTCGAGGCCGGCGTGCTCAGCCAGCTGGTGCTGCGGATCGATGACCTCCTGCTGGCGCGGCTCGATGCGCATCTGGCGGAAGAGCGTGCCGCCGCGCAGCGCGGCGATCGCGCGACGTCAGTGCGGCTGTCCGGCGCGTTCCATGTCCATCTCGTCGAGGCGCTGGGCAATCCGGAATTGTCGCGCATGCTCGGCGATCTGCTCAGCCGCTCCTCCGTGATGGTCTCGGTCTACGAGCCAGCGGCGCAGTCGATCTGCGCGGTCGACGAGCACGGCGCCATCGTCGCCGCGCTGCGCGACCGTGACCTGATGCGCGCCATCGCGGTGTCGCGCGAGCACTTCCTGCATGTCGAGGGCCGGCTGCGGCTCGACGAGGACGAGACCTCGGAGAGCGAGGATCTCGCGGCGATCTTCACGTCGATCAAACCGCTGCGGCGCAGGGCGCGGTCGTGAGGACTGCGCCGGCTGACGATCACGTCCTTGGCAGGCTGTTCGGCTGATCGCACCAGGGCAGCGCCATCCGCGGCAAATAGTGGCCCTTCCACGCGCAGACGTCCTCAGGTCCCTTGCGCTTCAGCGCCGTCTTGACCGGCTCGGCCTGGCTGATGCCGACATGCAGCACCAGCAGCGCAGCGCCGATCGGATAGGCGAAGCGGGAGAAGCGCAGATCGATCAGACGATCGAGCAGGGCCATGCCGGCAAGGATGATCAAGGGATCGGTGAAGACGAAGTACTCGACCTTCAGGCCGCGACGGACGCCGATCGCGTCGATGCCGATGGCGGCTGCCATTAGCAGCGTCGCTTGAAGGGCGGTCTGCCCCTCACCGCGCCTGACGGCAATGATGATGCCGGGGATGATCAACCAGGTCAGGAACACCGTCGGCCGCGGCGACGAGTGCAGCACGAAAGTGTAGCGCTCGATGACCGCGAGCACGCCGGACAGCAACAGGCCGAGCGCATGGGTCAGGTTGCCGGCTGCGTCCGGCGCGTCGACATAGGTGATCATCTTCTCCAGCGGATTGAGCACGACGACGACATCGTTGATGTCGTAGCTCAGCTTCAGGGCCAGCAGGCCGAGGCTCGCACCGGTGACAACTGCCAGCACGGCGGCCAGCGTTTCGGCCGCGCTGACGCGCCACAGCCGTGCAAACAAAAGCATGCAGGCGGCGATGACGCCGAGCAGCGCAAACTGATAGAGGCCGAAGCGCCCGAACAGCAGCGGCGCGAGGCCGGCGGCGGCCGCATTGGCGGAATCGAAGCCGGCCGCAATCAGGGGCGACGCGCTGATCGCAGCGGCCAGTGCGGCCATGGCCGCGATCAGCACGGCCGCCCAGGCACGCGGCGTCCGCCAGAACGGCAGGCTTGCGCTCGCCGCGTGACCGAACGGCAGCACGAGCACCGGGATCGCGGCGATCAGCAGGATCGCATGCACCTTGTTCTCCAGGCCCAGCATGCAGAGTAGTGCAGCGAGCCCCACCGCAAGCGGACGCGTGAGGCTGGCGCGGCGCGCCGCTGCGATCAGCATCATCAAGGCGAGAACGCAGAGCGACGCCGCGATCATCTCGCTGCGCAGGATGCGCAGATGAACCTGCACGCCGCCGGAAAATATGAAGGCGGCGACGGCAAGCATGGCGATGCGCCGGTCGGACACGAGGCGACGCACGAGCCACGCAAAGGTCAGCATGATGCCGCCCGCGGTCAGCAGCGCAACGATACGGCCGGCGCGCACCGCGCTGGTCATCGCGGCGTCGAACGCCGCGGGATCGCCGGCTGGCGGGAGCGCCGACAAACTCGAGGCGTCGAGCAGGCCAAGCCGATGCAGCAACGCGAACCAGGTCTTGACCGAGAGAATGGTGAGATAGGCCGGGTGATCGAAGAACACCTGCGCGCCGCCGTCGTTCATGGCAAGCGCGTTGTAGATCACCATGAAGTCCATGTCGGCGTTGCGCCAATAGACGGTGAAATAGCCGGCGGCCAGAAACGAGACGAATGAGAGCAGCAGCGCGACCGCCACGCCGCCGCGCCAGCCGAACGGCGTCAGGCGATCGAGCGGATCGCCATCCTTGGTCATGCGGAGGCCACGCAAGTGATAGCACTGCGTCCTTGCGCCGCCTGCGGCAGGGCCGTCGCATATGGCGATCGAGGTTTTGCGCTAGCCTGTCGCCACGTCGTCATGGCCGGGCCTGTCCCGGCCATCCACGTCGTTCGGCACGCTGGGAGCGACGTGGATGCCCGGGACAAGCCCGGGCATGACGGAGCACCCCATTGGCCGGGTTGTTGGCTGCGGCAACCCCAAATGCTGATAGGCGAACGCCGGCCTGCTCGCGCTGTGAGGTCAGACTGCATCGAAGATGCGATCTGGGTGAGGGGGACTCTCCAGGAGCTTAGTACGTGGAGAGTCCCCCTCACCCCGACCCTCTCCCCGCAAGCGGGGCGAGGGAGCGCACCGCGAGCGGCGCTCGATCCTCGGTCCCACACCCACATCCGTCAGATCGCCTTGATCTTGAAGAACGCGAACACGACCATCTTCAGCAGCATCCAGCCGTGGCGGAAGCGGGAGATCTGGGTCTCGCCGTAGCTGCGCGCGGCGTAGCGGATCGGCAGGTCGATCGATTTCAGGTTCAGTTTCGAGGCGCCGAAGATCAGGTCGAAATCGCCGAACGGATCGAAATCGCCGAAATACGCCTTGCCGGCCTTGAGCCTGAGATAGTCGCTGCGGCGCAGCACCTTGGTGCCGCATAGCGTATCCGTGTAGCGCTGGTTGAGCAGCCAGGAGAACAGATAGGAAAAGGTCTTGTTGGCGATCAAATTGAGGAAGCGCATTGCGCACTCGTCCATCGGATAGACCAGGCGCGAGCCGTTGATGAACTCGCCCTTGCCCGAGCGCAGCGCCTCGAAGAACTTTGGCAATTGCTCCGGCGGCATGGTGAGGTCGGCGTCGAGGATCATCAGCACGTCGCCGCGCGCCGCGTCGAACGCCGTGAACACCGCGTCCGCCTTGCCCTTGCCAGGCTGGCGCATCAGCTTGATGTCGTGATCGGGGAACGCCTGGCGCACCCGCTCCATCTCCTCATAGGTGCCGTCCTTGCTGTGGCCCTCGATGAAGATGATCTCGATATCCTTGCAGAACGCCGCGATGCGCTGCACGGCCGGCGCGATGTTGCCGCGCTCGTTGCGCGCGGGAATCACGACCGTGGCCGAGCGGACATCGTCGGTCACGCAGCGCATCGACCGCGCCACGAGGTAATGCCGCAGCGACAGCGCGCGCAAGCCGGGCAGGACACTGAGGAAACGGTTGGCAAAGCGACCAAGTCCATACAGCCGCAGCGGTGAAAGAACGCGCTGCTCGGATTTGACGGGATCGAAATCCGCAAGCTGCGCGAGATTGCGTAGGTCAGCCGGCGACAGCACGTTCTGCTCCGGCTGCGGCATGCGAAGGCCGATGGCTTCCGCGGCCTTCAGCAGCGGATACCAGAGGTGCGAGAAATAGCCGATGACGAGCCGGGTCTCGCGGGTGCACAGCGGATGCAGTTGCTCGATGAACTGCTGGCAGTCGTCGAGCGAGCCGATCGTGTCGAGCACCAGGATGACGTCGAACGGACCGGTGACGGCGGCCAGCGTCGCCGGATTCTCGGCATCGCCGGACACGAAGGTGAGGTTCGGATGACGAGTGCGCGCGAGCGCGATCTGCTGCTCGCTGACGTCGATGCCGACGCCGTAGGACGGCACCAGCGACGCCAGGGTGTCGCCGAGGCCGCAGCCGATGTCGAGCACCCGGCTGCCCGCCGGAATCAGGAAGCGCAGATAGCGCTCGTCCTCGCCATGGAAGAACGCGGCCTTGTCGCGCCAGAAGGCGCGGGTATCGGCAAAACGGTCGGCGTGATCGACGATGGCAGCTTTGCGCGGCGAAAGGGGCTTTGGCGCGGGCGCTTCCAACGCGACAGGCCTTGGCCGCTCGCGCTCGTCCTGCCGGACCTGATCGTCCAACTCCGCCACCTGATACCATCCTTGTTAGGAACGACCTCCTTCTAGGCCAGTCCGGTTGGGCGGAGTTGAGGCAAGGTGGAAACCTTCGCTGCGAACAGCAATGGAAAGGCGGCAGCCGCAATCGTCCGCACGCGCACGGCCCGATCCAGCTTCTGCCAGTCATTCGCACGGGCAAAGCGAGAAGGACCAGGGAGAGCGTAGGCCCGCCGCCTCATGGCTGATCGAGAACAGCCGATACATTCACCACCGCCATCGTGACGGCACGTCCGTTGCTCGGCGTGAGGAGGGATTCTCAATTCCTGAGAAACGCAATGTGCGTTGCCCCCTCGTCCTCACCGCCCGCAGCAGAACTTGAACTTCCTGCCGCTGCCGCACGGGCACGGATCGTTGCGGCCGACCTTGGCCGCGCCGGCCCGCTTCGGCTCCACGACGGCAGCCCGCGTGTCGCCCTCGACGAAGCGCCAGGCGCCGCCGTCGTCGCGACGAAATTGCGACGTCTCGTGATGCTCGATGGTCTTGCCGTCCTCGCGATAGGTGGCCACGAAGCTGACCACACCGTCGGCATCGCCGGGCTGGCCGCGCACCGTCGAGACGATGCGCAAGGCAAGCCAGGTCGCGCGCGTGGCCCAGCTCTTCGCCGCAACGGCATCGAACGCGCCGCGCCGGTCGGACGCGAGAGTGGCCTCGATGTAGCCGATGTCGCCGCGCGTGTAGGCCGTGTAGCGCGAACGCATCAAGGCCTCGGCCGTCGGCGGCGACGCCGCGCCAGCCAGATAGGGACCGCAGCAGCGCTGCAAGGGAAGGCCTGATCCGCAGGGACATTGCATGAGATGAGATAGCTCCGATTGCTCGGCGCATCCTAGCGCGGGCGACAGGCCGCATGGCGCCGCGTTCGATCAATGAACGAAAAATCCTCACACTCGGCAGTTGTGACTCCAAAGACGCAGCTCGCCCCTCTTCACCGCTTGTCTTCCCGCTACACGCGCCGCGCGGTTTCGAAACCGGCGAATCCGTGTTAACCATTGGGTAAGAACAAGGGTGTTGGGCGCACGGCTGACCGGCCCGGCCCCGCGCGGACCAGAACCTTCCGGGCGCCGCCTCATTACGTGGCGCCTGTGACCGCAGCCCTCCGCACCATTGGCGGACAGGGCGCGTGAGACGCCAACGATTTCTTCGCGCGACGCCAGCCCGGCCGCAAGACGAAGGCCCGCCTCGAGGCGGGCCAGAACCCGATTCCCGATCATACGTGCATCTGATGCCGGCGCGATCAGCGTTGCGTGCAAACGCATGTCTGCGCCCATCACCACCGATTGGAGCAGCCCCGATGGCTGATGAGTCCGTAGTCGCGTCGATCATTCCCTGGCAGCAGCCGAAGACGGCGAAGCCGCGCCCGAAGCGCACGGCCGTTGTCAAACCGCGCCCGCGTCCGAGGCCGAAGAAGGCGAAGGCAGCGCTGGACGACGAGATGCTGGCGTCCGAGACGCTGATCATGCCGGACTTCCTGGAATATGTGAACGAGCCCACGAAGTCCTCGGCCGTGGCCGAGCCGCCGCGCACCGAGGCGGCCGCAAGCGCCGCAGCAGCCGCCATCCCGGCCGCAGCACCGCCGGCCGTGATGGCGCCGCGCGAGACAGCCCCCGCGCTCGACGGCGAGATCGTCGCGACGAGCACGCCGATGGCGCCAGCCAAGGCCGATCGTCCCGGGCTCACCGCCTCGTCGATCCTGCTGCAATTGGCCGCGCTGGCGCTGGCCGCGGTCGGCATGGCGATGAACGGCTGGTTCGCGCATTCGCTCGGCTCGAACAGCACCGCCGGCACTATGTTTCTCGCGGTCGGCGTGACCGCCGACCTCGTGGCGCTGGTGATGCCGACCTGCGCGGCGCGGCTGTGGCAGGGGCGCCACCGGGCCTCGGCGCTGACCGGCTGGGCGGTGTGGCTGATGACCTTCGTGTTCGCGGTCACCGCCGGCATCGGCTTCGCCTCGACCAACATCAGCGACGTGACGCTCGCCCGCGCCTCGCGCGTGACGCCGGCGGTGCAGGCCGCGCAGACCGCGCTGAGCGATGCCATGGTCGCGCGCGATCGCGAATGCAAAGGCGGTGTCGGAAAATTCTGTCGGGAGCGCGAGGCCGCCGTGGCCGAGCGCCGGCAGGCGCTCGATGCCGCGATGGCCACCGTGAGCCAGACCGCCGATCCGCAGACCGAGGCCGCGATCAAGCTGGTGGCCTGGGTGTCGCGCGGCGTGGTGAAGCCGTCGGCCGACGACTTCGTGATGCTGCGCCTGATCCTGCTGGCGCTGCTGCCGCAGATCGGCGGCATCCTGCTGATGGTCGGCCGCAAGGTGTGAGAACGTCGGCGCTCCCTGCGGGCGCTGACCGAACCTACGACCCGGCTCGCTTCCGGCGCTGGGGCGACGGCTTCGACGGGCCCGCCATCTGCCGGGCCTTGGCAAGCACGTCGCGCATCAGGCCGGCGTCGACATCGGTGAGCGCGACGCAGGTCCAGCCCTGGTCGCCCCATTTGTTGTCGAGCCGGCGGAAGCCCGCCGGCTGCAGCCCGATGTAGAACTCCTGCTCCTCCGGACTGAGCAGGAGATTGGCTGATCGTCCATCCGCCGCCAAGGTCGCAAAGATCCGCTTGGCCTTGAAAGATCTGCGGTCGAAGTGAGGCGCTTCGGTCGTTCCTGGGAACGACAAGGCAAGGGCTCGAAACTCGTCAGGGGTCATTTCGACTGTCTCTCGTGCTGATCGTCGGACGATAGGATCGGCCTCGATGGACCGGGCGCCAAACCCCGGGGACACAGGACCACTCTAGCGCGGCTGCCGGCGCAGCCGAAGAGGTGCCCGCACTTCTGCGTCGCCGCGCTCCTGCCATCACGGTCTTCAGTATTCCGCTACGCGAAGCATCGGACTCGGCCGCACCGTGGCCGGAGAAACGGCAGATCGCGTCCTGCACGGGAACGTGAAACCCCGATATCAACGGGCTTGATGCAGATCAAAACTAAACGGTATTGTTTTTATACGCTTCCGCTGCCGAACCGATCGAAGGAGAGCAGCAATGCCGACGCAGAGCACGATGCATTTCTACCTGACCTGGGCCAAGGAGCGGATCGACGAGATGGATGCCGCACTGGCCTCGCTCGAGGCCAAGGCCACCGGGGCCAGGGCGCAGTCCAAGATCAAGGCCGACGAGATCATCGTCGACCTGACCAAGCGGCGCGGTGAATTCGAGGCGCTGCTCAAGACGCAGATGGACGCTGGTGAAGCCGCGCTGGCCGGCGCGAAGGCCGAACTGGAGCGGCACTGGGCCGGATTCGAAACTCAGGTGAAGGCCTATTTCGACGCGGCCGGCCAGCATGCCGAGCAGCAGCAGGCGACCTTCAAGGGCATCGCCGCAGCACAGGCCAGCGCATGGCGCGAGTCGACCGACAGGTTTCGCGAGGCGGCCGCCAAGGTGACCACTGCCGGGTCGCGCAATTTCGACGCCGTTCTCGACCAGCTCAAATCCGACGCGGCACAGGCAGGAGCCCATCTCGAGAAGCTGAAACAGACCGGCGACGAATCCTGGTCGGTGCTGAGCGCCGCCCTGAGCGACTCCCGCAAGGCGTTCGACCGGGCCAATCGGGCAGCCTGGGACGCATTGAAGGGCTCCGGCGCGAAGAGCTGAGGCGGCGCGGGACGGGCCTTCGGCACGCAAGCTGGGCAAACCAGCACCGTGGTCCACGCGTCGATGCACACCATGGTCGTCGCGGGATGACCTGCAGGTGCACGGCGGCGCACTCCATCGGCAGAGGTGGCGCACTGATGCGCGTCACCTCGAATGCCCCTGGGATGGCGCCATGCGCGCCACCGAACGGGAGGGCAGCGGCGCCGCACTCCCCCCGCTCCATCTTACCGAGGCTGTATCAAGCGGTCAGTTCAGCGGCAGGATGACCGTCGGTGCGCCGTCCGTGGTGTTCGACGAGATGGCGTTGTTCTTGAAGGAGCCGATCTGGCCGCCGCTCACGAGCAGACCGGTGGCGTTGTTGTGAACGCTGGAATTGTTGACGATGGCCGCCGCCTGGGCCACGCCGGATGCGGCGATGCCGCCCGCGCCATTGTGCGACGACGCCGTGCGGTCGACGAAGACGACTGACGAGACCGCGCCCGACGAGACCGTGGCAATGCCGTTGCCACTGTTTCCGGTCGCCACGCTGTCCCGCACGGTTACCTCCGCGGTCCCCCCTCCCCCGGTGCCGTCGATCAGGAATCCGTTCGCGTTGTTGGCGAGCAGGGTGCGGTCGATCACGCCGGAAATCGTCGTGGCGCCGGCGCGGCCCAGCACCTTCACACCGCCGAAGCTCGCCGAGTTGCCGTTGCTGGTAATGACGGAGTTGGAGATCGAAAGCCTGCCGGGCGTGGTCGGCGTGAACAGCACGCCCCATTGGGTGAAGCCGAAAATCTTGCAGTTCTGCACGACGAGTGAGCCGCCGCTGTTGAACAGGATGCCGTTGATACCGGCGCCGACGCCATCGATGACGAGCCCTTCGAGATAGACGCTATCGGCGGCCGCCGCTGAGACGATGATGCCGTTGGTGCCGGAGACCAGGACCCCGGCGACGCCGGACTGGGCGATGATGCGGATCGACTTGGTGATGGTCACCGCGCCGAAGCCGCCGGCGTCCAAGGTGTTGATCTCACCACCCGCAGCGGTCTTCGAGATGGCGCCGGCAAACGTCTTGCACGGCGCCGTGCGGCTGCACGGATTGGCGTCGTCACCGACGCCGGAGACCCAGGTGCGCGTCGCCTGCGCCTTTGCCTCCCCCGATCCGAGCGCCAGCCAGATCGCACAAACCATCATCATGACAACATGGACTGTCTTCACGGCGTATCCTCGCGTTTGATCGAAGTGAACCAATCGAAAAGAACCGGGGGAGTGATCAAGGCAACTTGACCGACGTGCTCTGGAATTTCTGGCCGGATGGCGCACCTTCCGGATACATGTCGAAAGCCAGGACCGGCGGCGCACCGTCGGCCGAGAGCTCGAATTCGGCCGCTCCCTGGCCTTCATCTTCGGTCTTGACGTCGCCGAGCGACCTCACGCACTTCAGAAAGAAATGATAGGTCGTGTCCGGCGCCGCCGTGATCGCGATTTTGACGCGCAATTTGCCATCGGCCTGCCGCGTCACCTGAACCGTGCCGCCGATCCGCGAGGGATCATCGGCCTTCACGTCGGAATTGGTGCAATCCGAATTGTCCTGGCGCACGAGGAACGCGTCGGCGACGCCCGATCGATCCCCGCTCTGGGCACCGGCGGGCCGTGCGGCCATCGGCGCCGCAAGGGCGATCAGCAAAAGCAGCAGTCGGCACCGGCGCGGCAGGCTGCACATCTGGATCTCTCCATGTCGTTCGGATCGGGCGCCATTCGGATCGGCATCGTTCAGGTTGGGTGTCGTTCAGATCGGCGGCGGGTGCAGCGGACCGGAAAACCCGATCAATCGCGCCGCGCATCCATTCTCGAAATGAAATCAATCGCACGCAATCAGAGGTCTGGTGATGGTGGTCGTTCTCGAAATTTCGTCAATGGCGGACAGCAATATCATGAAGGCTGGGAACCAGACCGTGGGAGGTAGTATGACCGATAATTCGTCAACTTGAAATGGAAATTCATGCTGCAATGCCCAGGAGCGCAGCAGCCGCCTTGCGTCGAGGTCGCTGCACAGGCGCTCGCGATGTGCCGGTCAAGGGACGTCCTGGTGCGCCTATGCGCCAGCGTTTCGTTGGCGGGCGACATCAAACCCGCAAGGCATCAGCCGCTCTTCGGATTGCTCCGCGGCGGCGTGCCGCCGAGGCCGGGATTGATGGCGAGGATTGCGCCGGCGGCACCGCCGGCCTCGTAGGCCACCTTCGACACCATCCGGCTGGTGCTGCGCTGCGCCCGCAGGTTGAGGTCGAGCTTGTCGAATTCGGCATCGACGACCGAGGTCTTGAGCACGACCAGGCCCCGCCCGTTGCGTTCGTTCGCCTGATCGCGGCCGGCCTTGATCGCCACCAGCCGACGGGCAATCGACGTCACCATTCCCAACGCGAAGGAGGCGTTGGCGAGATGCCGCTCCTGGTGCCGGAAACGGGCGTAGTCGACCGAGGTCTTGAAACGGCCGAGCTCGGCACGCACCGCGCCGTCAATCAGTTCGGCCAGATAATGCGCCACCTCGATATCCGCGGAGAGGCCGAAGAATACGTAGCTGGTCTCGCCGGCCGCGTTCTTCTCGCGCCACACCCGGCAATCGCAGAACTGGGCGATGGCGCCGATGCAGTCGTCGAGCGGAATGCGCTTCTTGCGGCGGGTCTCGTAGACCTTGCGCTCGCAGGACGACGCCTTGAGCTCGACGTCCGACAGCGACAGATCGTGACGGTCGAGCAGTTCGGCAACCTTGGCGGCCGCGGACAGCGCCTCGTCCTCGGTGCAGCCATTGGCGATGGTCTTGGCGCGCAGCGCCTGGATGCGGGACTTCAGCTTGTCCAGGGCGACGGGATCGAACGTCTGATTCATAGATCATTGCTCATGAATGGTCCGACGCCAGGAGCGCAGCTTGCCGAAAGCAGCGCCTTCGATGAATCCGATCGACGTCGCCCGTTGCGTACACGACCTCGGAGCAGCACGCCACGGATGTCAGGGGCCGCTCCCATTCGTCATGGCCCCGCCCGCCGATGACGCATGGATGGATATCGAACCGCCGCTGTGCCTCGCTCAGATCGCCCTGGTGGTCGAGCGCCCGCCCGAGAGGCGTGATCGAATAGACCACGGCAATCGGAGACAGCGCGGCGACGCGGCGCTCCACGAGCTGTTTCTCTCCCCGGCGCAGCGCAAAGCCGTTGTACGGGCGGTCAAATCGAACAGATCAGATACGGAGGGACCAGTGTAGTGGCGGAGAGGGAGGGATTCGAACCCCCGATAGGCTTGCACCTATGCCGCATTTCGAGTGCGGTGCATTCAACCACTCTGCCACCTCTCCAGGCGCAAATCAGGGGCAGGCCCCGTGGTCGGGGCGTGTTCTAGGGCACGAGGCCGGGAGTGACAAGGCGTAGGGATCGATATTTCCCACCGAAATGCGGCGGCGGAAATGTGCCGGGACCGGCACGCGGGTTCCCAAAAGGTGGGACCGCCGTACGCTGACACATGCCGGCGGTCCCGTGTCGCTACATCTTGGGGAAGCCGACGGAAGAGACGGGGGTCAATCCGGCCGGCCTGAGCGACGCGGATGACCCTGGTGCATCCTAACGTGCACCGCAATGCAAACCATTCCTTAACCTAACCGGTCAAGGTTACCGTATTCCAGGCGCATCCGACTGGTTGCACGGCGGTTTCGGCCCTCCTCGGATGGCGGAGGCGCCGCCGGCAACGATGGTGCCAGCAGCATGTCGAGCGAAACTGTGACGCCGCAGCGCACCCCGCCGGCAGATACGGCCGTTTAATCCTTCTTCTTCTTCGCGGCCTTCTTGTCATCGGCCTTTTCGTCCTTGTCAGCCTTGTCCTTGCGGCCGGTGTCCCGCCGGCGATTGGTGAACCGGGCATTGCCGAGTCCGGTGCCGATCGTCAGCACGCCCCAGCGCTCGTACTCCTGCATGAACGGCACCTCGGACAGACCCTGCACGACGCCGTCATTGTGCATCAGCACTGCCGTGTCGTGGTCGCCGATCACCGGGATCGCCTCGACCAGGCTGGCGGGCAGGTTGAACTTGCTGCTCTCCCAATTGCCCGGCAGGTTCTGCGCGCCCTTTTCGATCGAGCCGTCCTCATTGATCACGCCCGGGCAGGCGATGCCGATGAACGGTGCAAGCTTGAGGCCCTCGCTGTCGGCCTCCTCGATCAGACCCTTGAGCATTTTGGCGAGCCGCTTGACGGCCCCTTCCCGTGTCGGCTCGTCATCGGCATGCCGCCACAGCTCGGACTTCCAGACCGACGCCTTCGACAGGTCCGGCGCCTTCTTGCGCGCGGTCTCGACCACCCCGCAGCGGATGTTGGTGCCGCCGATGTCGACCGCCAGAATGCTGTCATGCGCCTCGAAGATCCAGGACGGCGCCAGATGCAACGCGCCGATCAGGCCGGCATCGTCCGGGTGGTAGCGGATCGGCTCCAGTTCGACGGCAAAGCCCTCGTCCTTGAGGATGATCTCGGTGCGGGCGATCGCGACCTCGCCGAGCCGCGAGTCGCGAAACCCGCCACCGACCACGATACATTCGGTCTTGGCCCAGGCCTTGGTGCGCAGGAAGCGCCGGGTGACGTGCGCAAGCTCCTGGGCGAACTCCTCGATCGCCGAATGCACCACCGCGGAGGCCTCGGTGTCATCCCCGACCAGGATCTCATCGAGCGCCTTCTTGCTGATGGCCTCGCTCTCCTCGTCGCCGAACGGATCCTTGCCGGATTTGCGTAAGGGTTTGCGCCAGCGCTCCAGGATCTTGCGAAACGCGCCCTTGGAGGCGCGGTCGCCGAGGAAGCCGTCTTCGTCCTTGATCTCGATGTTGAAACTGTCGATGTCGACCGACGGCAGCCGCGCGGCGCCGTGGCGGGCGATGCCCGTGGTGGTCATGACGTCGTCGGCCATGTGATCCCTGCCCTGTTTGTGCGTTGGGTCCGGACAACGGCGGAGGGAACCGTTGGTTGCGTGGGAGTTGCGAATAGGCCCCTATTCGCCACTCCCTATTCGCCATTCGCCTTGACTCGGCGGCCGCGGCCGCTATAAGCCCCCGATCGACCGGCGCGGGCGTTCCTGCGCCGTTTGTCGTTGCGCGTATCCGGCGGGCGAAGAGCCCAAGGGCGCGACGCCGTCCCCGATCGGGCCGGACCCTAAACCATAACGACTGAACAAGAAGCCGACCCGGGGCCTTTGGGCGTCGAGGCCGGGATCGAACACGAAGGATGAGAACGATGTTCGCAGTCATCAAAACCGGCGGCAAGCAATACCGCGTCGCCCCGGATGATGTGCTCGAGATTGGCAAGATCGACGGTGAGCCCGGTACGATCGTGCAGTTGAACGAGGTGCTGGTGGTCGGTGGCGACACGCCGGTGCTAGGCGCGCCCGCTGTGGCCGGCGCGTCCGTGGCCGCCGAAGTGCTGGACCACAAGCGCGGCCCCAAGGTGATCGCGTTCAAGAAGCGCCGCCGCAAGAATTCGCGCCGCAAGCGCGGTTACCGGGACGAGCTGACGCTGATCCGCGTCACCGAGATCCTGACCGACAACGCCAAGCCGACGATCGGCCCGCGGCCGAAGAAGGCCAGGGCGGAAGCCCCGGCGGCCGACGCCGCCGAGTAAGCGTGTGGGCGCGCTGCGCGCCGCACCGGCTTGACCCTCATCACGCGCGGATTTTTCGTCCGCGCGTCGGCAAATTTGAATGATCCCGTGGCGGAATCGCGCTACAGGTGATCGCAAGAGATCGGAGACGAGCGATGGCTCACAAAAAGGCAGGCGGTTCATCCCGCAACGGACGCGACTCCAAGGGCAAGCGTCTCGGCGTCAAGGCGTTCGGCGGCGAACGCGTGATTCCCGGCAACATCATCGCGCGTCAGCGCGGCACGACCTGGCATCCCGGCCTCAACGTCGGCATGGGCACGGACCACACCCTGTTCGCCAAAATCGAGGGCGTCGTCGAATTCCATGCGCGCGCCAATCGCACGTTCATCTCGGTGCGCCCGGTAGCCGCCGAGGCTGCTGAATAACGGTGGAACACATAGCGTCCGCCGGGTCCTGATGAACCGGTGGAGCGCCAGATGGCTCCAGGGGAGGCGGGACAACCGGCCTCCCCTTTTTATTTTTGCTGATTTTTCGGCTGATCCCGAAGCGTCGATGGAGCCCGACATGCTGCAGGACATCACGACTCCCACGTTGCGCGAGGCGAGACCTTGCGTCCTCGAGACACCCCGGCTGACCCTGCGTCCGCCCGTGCTCGCGGACGTCGCTGCCATTGCCCGCCTTGCCGATGACCGCCGCATCGCCGAGAACACCCGCCGCCTGCCGCATCCCTATTCGGAGGTGGATGCCGCCCGCTTCGTGCGTGCGCTGGAGCAGAGCGGCGAGACGGCGTTTCTGATCGAGCATCTGGACTCGCCGGTCGGCATGGTCGGCATCAACCGCCCGAAGCCCGGTCGGGCCGAGCTCGGCTATTGGCTCGGCGTCGCGCATTGGGGCCGCGGCTTCGGCACGGAAGCGGCGCGGGCCGCGATCGATGATTTCTTCGAGAGGGGCGAGGACGACCTGCTGCTCGGTCATGCACGGGTCAGCAACCCGGCTTCGCGCAACATCCTGGAGAAGTGCGGCTTCCAATGGACCGGCGTCGAGCTGCATCGATTCGAGGTGCTGGGCTCGTCCGCGCCGGTCGACGCCTTCCGCCTCACCCGCGGCGTCTGGGCCTCGCTGAAGGCCTGGGCCAATGCGGGACGGCGGAAGTAGGCTTGGTCGGCTTGGCCTACCCTGCAGGCCCGGCGCGTCGCTCCACCAACGGTGTCGTCCCCGCGAACGCGGGGACCCATAACCACAGGACCCGGTTTTGCGATCGCTGGAGCGACAGCCTGCTCCCGCGACAGCCGCCGGTGGTTATGGGTCCCTGCGTTCGCAGGGACGACACCGGTTTTGGAGCGAGCGCCTTGCCAAACGCTCCGCTAAGCCGGAGGGTTCACGGCACCCTGTCCCTGCCCCAAGCTACGCTCGCGTAGATAGATGTACAGTCCCGCGCCGATGATCACGATCGCGCCGATGATGGTCGCCGGGTGCGGCACGTCACCGAACACGGCGAAGCCGAACAGCACGGCCCAGACGATCATCGTGTACTGGTACGGCACGACCACCGAGGCCGGCGCCAGCTTCAGCGAGCGGTTGACGCAGAACAGCGCGGTCACCGAAATGATGCCGGCCGCAGCGAACATCACCAGGCTGCCTGGCGTCGGCGTCACCCAGCCGAATGGCGCCATCGCGGCGCCGAGCAGGAAGGTGCCGACGAACTGCGACGACGCCATTACGATGTCGGGCGTCGCCCGCAGCGACCGCGTGATCAGCATCAGCACAGCAAAGGAAATACTGCCGCCGAGCGCGATCAGCGCCGGCAGGCTGAAGGTCTGCGCCGAGGGCCTGAGCGCAATCAGCACGCCGCAGAAGCCGATCAGGATCGCGGTCCAGCGCCGCCAGCCGACATGTTCGCGCAGCACCAGCGCCGACAGCGCGGTGACGAAGATCGGTCCTGCCAGGTAGTAGGTGATGACGTCGGCGAGCGGCAGATAGACGGTGGCGAGGAAGAACGCCGCGACCTCCAAGGTCGACAGGACCACGCGCACCAGCTGCAGCCACGGCCGCTCCAGTCGCATGAAAGCGGCGCGGTTGCGCCAGACGAACGGCGCCAGCAGCAGCAGCGCCGCGCAGGCCCGCAGCCACAGCAATTGCCCGACGGCGTAGGTCGACACCAGGAACTTGCCCAGGGCATCGCCGAACGAGAACATCGAAATCGACAGCAGCATCAGGCCGATGCCGGCCAGCCGCGCCGAGCGCTCGTCGGAGTGAGTGGAGATTCGGGACAGCACGCTCATGATGGCGTTGCCTTATCAGGCCACCCCCTACGGCTCCAGCCCTTCTGCTGAAAGCGTGACGCAGTCCTGCCGCAACCCTCGCGCAACGCTTGTTCAAGCCTTGCGCAACGTCGGTTGGCGCTCGAAATTAAGGCTCCGGGCCGAATTCGACCCATTCCGCGGTTGCCGCGGCGGCCCGCCTCGCCTACGTAAGGCGCATCATGAAATTCCTCGATGAAGCCAAGGTCTATGTGCGCTCCGGCGACGGCGGCAACGGTTGCGTTGCGTTCCGGCGCGAGAAGTTCATCGAGTTCGGCGGGCCCAACGGCGGCAATGGCGGCCGCGGCGGCGACGTCGTCATCGAGGCCGTCGACGGCCTCAATACCCTGATCGACTACCGCTACCAGCAGCATTTCAAGGCCCAGCGGGGCGCAAACGGCTCCGGCAAGGATTGTCATGGCGCAGGCGGCAAGTCCGTGGTGCTGAAGGTTCCGGTCGGCACCCAGATCTTCGACGAGGATCGCGAGACGCTGATCCACGATTTTACCGCGGTCGGCGAGCGCTTCGTGCTCGCCGAGGGCGGCAATGGCGGCTTCGGCAACGCTCATTTCAAGTCGCCGACCAACCGGGCGCCGCGCAACGCCAATCCCGGCCAGCCCGGCGAGGAGCGCTGGATTTGGCTGCGCATGAAGCTGATCGCCGACGCCGGCCTGGTCGGGCTGCCGAATGCCGGCAAATCGACCTTCCTGTCCAAGGTTTCGGCCGCCAAGCCGAAGATCGCCGACTATCCCTTCACCACGCTGCATCCGCAGCTCGGCGTCGTGAATGCCGACGGCCGTGAGTTCGTGCTCGCCGACATTCCCGGGCTGATCGAGGGCGCCCATGAAGGTGCCGGCCTCGGCGACCGCTTCCTCGGCCATGTCGAGCGCTGCCGCGTGCTGCTGCATCTGGTCGATGCCACCTGCGAGCATGCCGGCAAGGCCTACAAGACGGTACGGCAGGAGCTCGATGCCTATGGCGGCGAGCTCACTGACAAGATCGAGATCGTCGCGCTCAACAAGATCGATGCGGTCGATTCCGACGAGTTGAAGAAGCAGAAGGACAGGCTGAAGCGCGCCGCCAAGAAGACGCCGCTGCTGATCTCCGGCGCCACCGGCGAGGGCGTGAAGGACGCGTTGCGCAGGCTGGCTGACGTGGTCAGCGAGCAGCCGGTGTCGATCAAGGCCAAGAGCACGACCGAGAGCGCCGCGACCGAGGAGCCGTGGGCCGCCCCGCTGCCACCGCAAGGCTGAGCTGACGCCAGCCTTGTCTCACGGCAGCCTTGCCTCGCGGGCTGCCGCTTGCAACACTTGCCGCCAACCATCAACACTCGCGCCCCGTCCCGTGCCGACTGCGCATCATTTGCGCGCCTCTCACCACGAAACGCGGGACTGCACCGCCTCCGTTCAAGCCATGACCAGCCCCCGTCTCGAAAATTTCCGCCGCATCGTCGTCAAGGTCGGCTCGTCGCTGCTGGTCGATTCCGAGGCCGGCGAGGTGCACGCCTCCTGGCTGGCCGCGCTGGCGGCCGACATCGCCCGGCTGCACGGCCGTGGCTGCGAACTGCTGGTGGTGTCCTCGGGCTCGATCGCACTCGGCCGCAGCCGCTTGAAGCTGCCGCGCGGGCCGCTGAAGCTGGAGGAGAGCCAGGCCGCCGCGGCGGTTGGCCAGATCGCGCTGGCGCGGATCTGGTCGGAGGTGCTGGGCGCGCACGGCATCGGCGCGGGACAGATCCTTGTCACGTTGCAGGACACCGAGGAGCGCCGCCGCTATCTCAACGCACGTTCGACGATCGGCAAACTGCTGGAATGGCGCGCGGTGCCGGTCATCAACGAGAACGACACGGTGGCGACCGCCGAGATCCGCTATGGCGACAACGACCGGCTCGCCGCCCGCGTCGCGACCATGGCCAGCGCCGATCTGCTGGTGCTGCTGTCGGACATCGACGGCCTCTATACGGCGCCGCCGGCGCAAAATCCGAACGCCCGGCTGATCCCGGTGGTCGAGAGCATCACCGCCGATATCGAGGCGATGGCCGGCAGCGCGGCGTCCGAGTTCTCCCGCGGCGGCATGCGCACCAAGATCGAGGCGGCCAAGATCGCCACGACAGGCGGTACCCACATGCTGATCGCCTCCGGCAAGATCGAGCATCCGCTGGCGGCAATCGCCAATGGCGGCCGCTGCACCTGGTTCCTGACGCCGGCCAATCCCGTCACCGCGCGAAAACGCTGGATCGCGGGCTCGCTGGAACCGAAGGGCACGCTGACGATCGACGCCGGCGCGGTCACCGCGCTGCGCGCCGGCAAGAGCCTGCTGCCGGCCGGCGTGGTCAGGGTCGACGGCCAGTTCGCGCGCGGCGATGCGGTGGTGGTGCGCGGCCCCGACACCCACGAGATCGGCCGCGGCCTCGTCGCCTACGACGCCGACGACGCCGAGCGCATCAAGGGCCGCTCGTCGCCGGACGTGGCCGTGATCCTCGGCATCTCCGGCCGTGCCGAGATGATCCACCGCGACGACCTGGTGATCGGGCCGGCGGGCGTGGGGACCGGCTGGATAGGCTAGTCCCTGCTTTTCAGCGAGTGCTCGAAATTGCGTCCGCCATAGGCCACCGTCACAATCTCCACACGGGTCTTGAGGACACGAAAGGCGATCGTGACCCGGCGCTCGAAACCAATCGTCCGCAGGCCCTTCAGGATGTCGTCCCTCTTTGTGCCCCGTTCAGGAAAGTGCTCCAGCGCCATGCAGGCCTTGCGTATCCGTCGCACGTAGGCAATTGCCACGGATGCGCCGCTGTTGTCCGCGATGTAGTCGTAAAGAGCCGTCAATTCGGCATTCGCTTGATCCCGGAAGACGGACCTTACGCGCCACGCTTGCCAGCTTTCACGCGACGCGCGTGCCGGGCTTCCAACCGCTCGAACACGGTCTCCGCGGGGATGCTGGGTTTCTTGTTGGCCAGCGAGGCCCTGACCTTGTCGCGCAGGAAATCGTCATAGACCGCTCCGCGCTCGTCCAAGGCGCGCAGGGCATCGGCGAAAACGTCGTTCACGCTCTCGTAATGGCCATTCTCCAACTGACGCTGCAGCAGGTCCTGCTGTTTGGCACTCAGTTCGATCTGAAAGGCTTTGCTTGGCATGGCATCCGATCTTCGCTTTTTGCGATGATAGCACGGCGTCCCCGTCGATGTCCTGCCGGCCGGGCTTTCAGCCCGTCGGCGAAGCACCGGCCGGTCGCTTGCTCTTCGCACGGGATCGAATTCCATGTTAGACAACGGCCTTAATTCAAGGTTGAAACGCCCATGACCGCGCCTCTCAAAGCCATCGACGGCAGCGCCGATCTGCCCGCGCTGATGAACGACCTCGCCCAGCGCGCCCGTGCGGCGGCGCGGGTGCTGTCGCTGGCACCGGCCGAACAGAAAAACCGCGCGCTGGAGGCGATGGAACGGCAGATCCGATCCCACGCCGATCGCATCATCGCCGCCAATGCCGAGGACGTGGCCGAGGCCAGGGCAGCCGGCATGACGTCGTCCTTCCTCGACCGCCTGACCCTGACGCCGGGCCGCGTCGCGGCGATGGCCGACGGCATCGCGGTCGTCCGCGGCGTCGCCGATCCGGTCGGGATCGTCACCGAGAGCTGGCAGCGGCCGAACGGCATGACCATCGAGCGCGTGCGGGTGCCGCTCGGCGTCATCGGCGTGATCTTCGAGAGCCGTCCCAACGTGGCGGCCGATGCCGGCGTGCTGTGCCTGAAGTCCGGCAACGCCGTCATCCTGCGCGGCGGCTCGGACTCGTTCCGCTCCTGCCGCGCGATCCACGAATGTCTCGTCGAGGGCCTGCGCGAGGCCGGCCTGCCGGAGGCCGCGATCACGCTGGTGCCGACGCGCGACCGCGCCGCGGTCGGGCTGCTGCTGTCGGGCCTCAACGGCGGCGTCGACGTGATCGTGCCGCGTGGCGGCAAGAGCCTGGTCGCGCGCGTCGAGGCCGAGGCGCGCGTGCCGGTGTTCGCGCATCTCGAAGGCGTCAACCACGTCTATGTCGACGGCGCCGCCGATCTCGAGATGGCCAAGGCGATCGTGCTGAACGCCAAGATGCGCCGCACCGGCGTGTGCGGCGCGGCCGAGACGCTGCTGATCGATCGCGCCTCACAGGACAAGATCAAGCCGCTGGTCGACGTCCTGATCGGCGCCGGCTGCGAGGTGCGCGGCGATGACACCGTGCGTGCGGCCGATGCGCGGGCCAAGCCGGCCAGCGACGAGGATTGGGACACCGAGTATCTCGACGCGATCATCGCAGCCCGGGTCGTCGACGGCGTGGAGGGCGCGATCGCCCACATCCACGAACACGGTTCGCACCATACCGATGCAATCGTGACCGATGACGTCGCCGTCGCCGACAAGTTCCTCAACGAGGTCGATTCCGCGATCGTGCTGCACAACGCCTCGACACAGTTCGCCGATGGCGGCGAGTTCGGCTTCGGCGCCGAAATCGGCATCGCCACCGGCAAATTCCATGCGCGCGGCCCGGTCGGCGTCGAACAACTCACCAGCTTCAAATACCGGATTCACGGCACCGGGCAGACCCGGCCATGATCGCCGCATCCTGTGGTTGAGTCGCCCGAGCAGCAGGCGGTGGCAGCCGTGGCCGACGACTCCGCGATGCGCCTCGCGATCCGCCAGGCCCTGCCACCCCATAGCGACGGCATGCGCATCGGCCTGCTCGGCGGCTCGTTCAATCCGCCACACCAGGCGCACCGCGCGATCAGCCTGTTTGCCCTCAAGCGGCTGCAGCTCGACCGCGTCTGGTGGCTGGTGACGCCGGGAAATCCGCTCAAGGACAATGGCGGGCTGCATGCGCTGGCCGAACGCGCCGCGGCGGCCCGCAAGGTCGCCGCCGATCCGCGCATCGAGGTCAGCTGTCTCGAATCCGTCATTGGCACCCGCTACACTGCCGATACGATCGATTATCTTCGCCGGCGCGCCTCGCGCCTGCGCTTCGTGTGGATCATGGGCGCCGACAATCTCGCGCAGTTCCATCGTTGGCAGAAGTGGCGGCACATCGCGGCCCAGGTTCCCATTGCCGTGGTCGACCGTCCGCCCCGCAGCTTCCGGGCCCTGAACGCGCCCGCAGCCCGTGCGCTGGCGCGGTATCGCATTGCGGAGGCCGACGCCAGCCGGCTGGCCGACCGCTCCGCGCCGGCCTGGGTCTATCTCACAGGGCTCAAAATGAGCCTGTCATCGACCGGGCTGAGGAACCCGGACGGGAGTTGGAAGTCGTTCTGAGTAGCCCGCGGACAGCGTTCGCGCGGCATCGGACGTGCATGGAACTGGCTGTCCCGTCATGGTCCGAGGCGGGTCGGCGGTGGAGATACCGGACCGGACAACCGGGGACTGGATTGTTGAAACCGTTAACCCCACATGCCTAGTATGGTCAGCAGGCCGGGATGGATTCGGCCTGCGATACAGTGAAAGGAAATGGTCCCTGACCACATCTGTATTGTCCCAGTCGGCCTTACCCAAGAGCAAGGCAACGGCTTCCAAGTCAGCGACGGCCAAGTCGACGCGTAAGACTTCGCCCGAGGATGCGGCCTTGCAGGCGCAACCCGACGCCGACAAGACCCTGCGCACGATCCTCTCCCGCCTCGACGACATGAAGGCAGAGGAGACGATCACCATCGATCTTCACGGCAAATCGGCGTATTCCGACTACATGGTCATCACCACGGGCCGCTCGAACCGGCACGTCGGATCGATCGCGGAAAACGTCGCCAAGGGCCTGAAGGAAGCCGGTGCGAAGAAGGTCCACATCGAGGGCCTGCCCAATTGCGATTGGGTGCTGATCGATTCCGGCGACGTGATCGTGCACGTGTTCAGGCCCGAGGTCCGTGAGTTCTACAACCTCGAGCGGTTGTGGACCCAAGGGCCGAACCCGGCGAAGACGGTCTAGCAGACGGACGCGGCGGCCGGTGCGAATCGGGACGCGCACGTGCTAGTGCGTGCGCATGCGCCTGATCGTGGTCGCCATCGGCCGGTTGAAGCAGGGTCCGGAGCGGGAGCTCGCGGAACGCTACCGTGAGCGTTTCGACGACATCGGCCGCAAGCTGGGCTTCCGCAGCCTCGACATCCATGAAATTCCCGAAAGCCGCGCGCGCGATGCCGCGACGCGCATGGCCGAGGAGGCCGCCGCGATGTCGGCGGCGATCCCCGACAAATCCGCGCTCGTCTGCCTCGACGAGCGTGGCCAGAACCTCGACAGCACAACCTTTGCGGGTCACCTCGGCCGCTGGCGTGACGAAGGCACCCCTGCGACCGCCTTCGTGATCGGCGGCGCCGACGGACTTTCGCCTGAATTACGGCGCAGAGCCAAACTCTTGATTGCGTTCGGCGCCGCAACCTGGCCGCACCAGATCGTCCGCGTCCTGCTGCTCGAGCAAATTTACCGTACTGCTACGATCCTGGCCGGCCACCCCTATCACCGCGCTTGAATCAGGCCCGATGGGAGCACAATAAGGACGTCGATGTTCGCCGCGCGGCACCTCCCTCGCTCGCCAAACCCCGTCCGCCGCGGCCGGGCACGCCACGCGTCCTTGATCGCGCTGCTGATCGCCCTTCCGGTCATGCCGGCGACGGCGCAGACCGGGCTTCGTCCTTCCATCAACGGCACAACCTCGTCGACGCCGCCGACGCCCGAGCAGTTGAAGCAGCGCGAGCAGGAGCTGGAAGCCGCCCGCGCCGCCCAGAAGGCCGCCGCCGAGGCGCAGGAGCGGCTGAAGGCCGATATCGCCGCACTCGGCGAGGACCGCGGCAAGCTCAATCAGCAGCTGATCGACGTCGCCGCGCAGGTGCGCAGCGTCGAAGTCCGCGTCGGCGAGACCGAGATGCGGTTGCGCGGGCTCGATAGCCGCGAGCAGGATCTGCGTACCTCTCTCGAGGCGCGGCGGACCGAGATCATCGAGGTTCTGGCCGCGCTGCAGCGCGCCGGCCGCCGCTCGCCGCCCGCCCTGCTGGTCCGGCCCGAGGATGCGCTGCAGTCGCTGCGAACCGCCATGCTGCTGGGCTCGGTGATTCCGGAAATGCGCGGCCGCGCCGAGAAGCTCTCGACAGATCTCGGCGAACTGGTTGCCATTCGCAAGACCATCGGCACCGAGCGCGACAAGCTCGCAGCCGACCGCGACAGGCTGCGGACCGACCAGACCCGCCTGGCCGCGCTGGTGGAGGAGCGCCAGCGCAAGCAGAGCTCGGCCGAGAAGGACATGGAAGCCGAGAGCGCCCGCGCGGCCGTCCTGGCCCAGCAGATCGACTCGCTGCAGGGCCTGATCACCACCATGGAGCTGGACCTCAAGAGCGCCGCGAAAGCGGCCTCGACGGCGAGCCTGCAGGGCGTCCCGGTCAATCCGAAACCGGACGCGAATGCGCTGCGCAATCCCGGCCGCAAGGCGCCGGCGATTGCATTCGCGTCGACCAAGGGCATGCTGACCTATCCGGTGAACGGCAACAAGATCCGCGAGTTCGGCGCATCCGACGGCGCCGGCGGGGTGGATAAGGGCATTTCCTTGGCAGCCCGGCCGGGCGCTCAGGTCACAACCCCGTGTGATGGGTGGGTTGTGTATGCCGGCCCCTTCCGCAGCTACGGACAACTCTTGATCCTCAACGCCGGTGGCGGGTATCATGTCCTGATCGCCGGGATGGAGCGCATTTCCGTCAACATCGGGCAGTTTGTTCAGACGGGAGAGCCGGTCGCGACCATGGGTACGACCTCCCAGGTCGCCTCCATTCTCGCCACCACTGCGAGTCAACCAGTGCTCTATGTCGAGTTCCGCAAGGATGGCACTCCAATCGATCCAGGCCCATGGTGGGCCGCAAATGAAGGCGAAAAGGTACGCGGATGATGCGTAAGACTTCGGTAATTCTCCTGAGCGCGGCCACCGGTGCGGCATTGACCCTGTTCGTGTCGCAACCGCGCGCGATCTTTATGGGATCGACCGCGCGCGCCGCGACCTCGGATACCTATCGCCAGCTCAATTTGTTCGGCGACGTATTCGAACGCGTGCGCAGCGACTATGTCGAGAAGCCCGACGATTCGAAGCTCGTGGAATCCGCGATCAGCGGCATGCTGTCGGGTCTCGATCCGCATTCGAGCTACATGGATGCGAAGAGCTTCCGCGACATGCAGGTGCAGACCCGCGGCGAGTTCGGCGGCCTCGGCATCGAGGTGACGATGGAGGACGGCCTGATCAAGGTGGTGTCCCCGATCGACGATACCCCGGCATCGAAGGCCGGCATCCAGGCCAACGACATCATCACCAATCTCGATGACGAAGCCGTGCAGGGCCTGACCCTGAACCAGGCGGTCGAGAAGATGCGCGGCCCGGTCGGCACCAAGATCAAGCTGAAGGTGATGCGCAAGGGCGCCGACAATCCGCTCGACGTGACGCTGACCCGCGACAACATCCGCGTCCGGTCGGTGCGCTCGCGCCCCGAGAGCGACGACATCGCCTACATCCGCATCACCACCTTCAACGAGCAGACCACCGAAGGCCTGAAGAAGAGCATCGCCGATCTGCAGGGCTCGATCGGCGACAAGCTGAAGGGCTACATCATCGACCTGCGCAACAACCCCGGCGGCCTGCTCGAAGAGGCGGTCACGGTGTCCGACGCGTTCCTGGAGCGTGGCGAGATCGTCTCGACCCGCGGCCGCAATGCCGAGGAGACGCAACGCCGCTCGGCGCATGCCGGCGACCTCACCAAGGGCAAGCCGGTCATCGTGCTGATCAACGGTGGCTCGGCCTCGGCGTCCGAGATCGTGGCCGGCGCGCTGCAGGACCACAAGCGCGCGACCCTGGTCGGCACGCGCTCGTTCGGCAAGGGCTCGGTGCAGACCATCATCCCGCTCGGCGCCGGCAACGGCGCGCTGCGCCTGACCACCGCGCGCTACTACACGCCATCGGGCAAGTCGATCCAGGCCAAGGGCATCGTGCCCGACATCGAAGTGCTGCAGGACGTGCCGGAGGAGCTGAAGTCACGCACCGACACCAAGGGCGAGGCTTCGCTGCGCGGCCACCTGAAGAACGACGGTGACGAGAAGACCGGCTCGCAGTCCTACGTGCCGCCGGATGCCAAGGACGACAAGGCGCTCAAGCTGGCCGCCGACCTGCTGCACGGCATCAAGAACAGCGCCAACACACCGGCGCCGACCGAGAAGGCCGCGGCCGACAAGCCGGCCAAGGCCGCGAACTGAGCAACAGCCGAGACCGGCATCATCGGGTTTGAAGGGCGGCCTCCGGGCCGCTCTTTTTCTTTTGGTTCTTGTTTGCTTGGTTCTCGTTTGCGGTCATTTTCCGCGCAGCGCGAATCCCCGCGATCTACGGGCGGACACTGCCCCTGCGCCCGAATTCCTGCCGTGTTATCGTTGGTCCGGTTGATTCGGGAATTTTGATGACAGAGACGGCCGACGAGCTGAGCGCCCCGCTCGGGCAGACGGAAAAGCGTCGCAGGCGCCGCATTCGGCTTCCGTTCACGGCGCTGCAGGCCCTTGCCGTGCTGCTCGGCCTGTTCCTGGTCGTGTTCGCCGGCTTCGCGATGTTCGGCGACAATCCGCTCGGCGGCGAGCCCGTCGCCCGGATCGCGATCAACGAGAGCGCCAAGCCGGACAACAAGCCGGCTGTGGCCAAGCCCGACGCGAAGTCCGAGCACGGCGCAGCGCCGGCGGCCAAGCCGGAGGGCGAGCGCAAGACCGTCACCATCATCGACGGCTCCAGCGGCGCCCGCCAGGAAGTCGCGATCGGCGGCAGCGACGCGGCTGAGCAGGGTGCAGCTGCGCCGGCGGCCGCCATGATCGGCGTCGACCCGCGGCTGCTGGAGAAATCGCGCTACGGCATGATTCCAGTGACGACCGACGGATTGAAGCCGTTCACCGCCTACGCCGCCGACGCCGACCGCGCCAAGGCGGCGCGGATGCCGGCGGTCGCGATCGTGATCGGCGGCCTCGGTGTCGGCGCTGCCAAGACGGTCGATGCCATCATGAAGCTGCCGCCGGCCGTGACCTTGGCGTTCACGCCCTATGGCTCCGATCCGTCCAAGCTGGCGGAGCGGGCGCGCGCGCAACGCCATGAAATCCTGCTCCAGGTCCCGATGGAGCCCTACGACTATCCCGACAATGACCCGGGCCCGCAGACGCTGCTCGCCACGCTGGGGCCGGACCAGAACATCGACCGGCTGTTCTGGCACATGAGCCGGCTGCAGGGTTACGTCGGGATCGGCAATTTCATGGGCGCACGCTTCGTCGCGACCGAGGCTGCGATGCAGCCGATCGTCACCGAGGCTGCCAAGCGCGGGCTCGCGCTGTTCGACGATGGGGCGGCGCCGCGCAGCGTGGCCGCTGCGCTGGCCACCGGACAGGCGATGCCGTTCGCGAAAGGCGACGTCGCCATCGACGCGGTGCCGACTCCGGTCGAGATCGACAGCGCGCTGGCCAAGCTGGAGAGCCTGGCGAAGGAGCGTGGCATTGCGATCGGGACCGCATCGGCGCTGCCGGTCTCGATCGACCGCATCGGCACGTGGATCAAGGGGCTTGACCGCAAGGGTATCCTGCTGGTGCCATTGACAACGGCGATGCTGAAATCAAAATCGAACTGACCGCGCATGGCCGGCCGAACCGGCCGGCGTGAGAGCGGGAGGGCTGCGCGCAGCGACGCGTCAGCACCGCAGGAAGGCCTGGACGGTATGACGCGCTACGAGGACCTGCCCTACCGCACCTGCGTCGGCATCACGCTGATCAACTCGGAAGGGCTGGTGTTCATCGGTCGCCGCGCCGGAGGCATCGAACATGTCGACGACACCCATGTCTGGCAGATGCCGCAGGGCGGCGTCGATCCCGGTGAGGACGCCTGGGAAGCGGCCAGGCGCGAGCTCTATGAAGAAACCAGCGTCCGCTCGGCCGAGAAACTGGCCGAGATCGACGACTGGCTGACCTACGACATCCCGCGCACGGTCGCGGGCCGGGCCTGGAAGGGCCGCTATCGCGGCCAGCGCCAGAAATGGTTCGCGCTACGCTTCACGGGCAGCGACGCCGAGATCGACGTCGAGCGCCCCGGCGGCGGCCACCACAAGGCCGAGTTCATCAGCTGGCGCTGGGAGCCGATGCAGAACCTCCCCGCGCTGATCGTCCCGTTCAAGCGGCCGGTCTATGAACGCGTGGTGAAGGAATTCGCCGCGCTCGCGGGCGTCTGACCCGCGCTCACGTCACGGGCTGGTCGCGACGTGTCGGCAAAACCGTGTCATACGCTCGCACTGCAAAGAATCTCTGCAGATCCGTCGCGACGATGCCGTCACGATGCGTTGCCATGCGAGACGACATCCCACGGATACGAGCATGACCGAAACCAGACCCTACCGCCCGAATGTCGGCATCGCCCTGCTCAACGCCGAAGGCCTCGTCTTCCTCGGGCGCCGCTTCCGCGACGACGGGCCGGAGATCGTCCTGCCCGGCCTCGAATGGCAGATGCCGCAGGGCGGCGTCGATCCCGGCGAGGACCTGCAGGCGGCCGCACGGCGCGAGCTGTGGGAGGAGACCGGCATTCGCGATGCCGACATCCTCGGCGAGACCGACTGGCTGACTTACGAATTTCCGCCGTTCGAGGATCCCAACCACCGGCTGGCGCGGTTTCGCGGCCAGCGCCAGAAATGGTTCGCGATGCGCTTCACCGGACAGGAGGCCGACATCGATCCGGTGACGCCGCGCAACGGCCAGCCGGCCGAGTTCGACGCCTGGCGCTGGGAGCGGCTGGCGCGCGTGCCGGACCTCGTGGTGCCGTTCCGGCGCGAGGTCTATCGCGCCGTGGCGGCGGCGTTCGCAGATCTCGCGGCCTGATCAGTTGTCTTCGACGGTGAACGGGCCGATCGCGATGACGCGACAGTCGCTGTCGCGGGTGGAGCAATCGGCCAGCGCGCCGCCGATCGCGGTTTCCTCGCGGTCGCCGTTCAGGCCGAAGCCGGGATGGCCGGCCGTGCCGACCGCGATCGCATTCCAGCCAGAGGCTGCGGACGCCAGCCGCCGCGCGACCACTTCGCGTGCGTCAGCGGCAATGGCCGTATGGCTCGCGGCGTGGAAGAAGCCCGTGGCTTTCATCACCGTCGGCACCGGGACCACGAAGGCATCGTCGAGCGCGACGATCATGCAGGCCGTGCCCGCCTGGGCGCCGCACGCTTCGAGATTGCGCCGGACCACGTCGTCGACGAGGTCGCCGGCGACGCTGTAGAAGAACTGGCCGCCCGGCCCGAGCGCAATCGCCTTGGTCCGCCGCGCCGCGCCGTAGTTCGCCTCGAGCCGGGCGCGTCCGGTGTCGCGCACCAGCGGCATCTCCGCCGCGCTGAAAGCGCGCTCGGTGGCCGGGTCGTGGCGCACCCAGGGGAGCGGCGGCAGCGGCGGCTTGCTGTGCGCATAGACCACGCTGTCGCCGACCGCATAGAGCTCGCATTTGCGTGGGCCGTTGGCGCTCTCCGCCCGCTGCTGGCACTGCTCCAGCGCGGCCGATTTGGCGGCCTCTTCGCTCGGCTGTCCCGTGACGTAGGCGCTGACGCCGTTGATCGTGGTCGCGAACGCCTTGTGCGCCTGCGCCGGTACGTAGTCGCGCGCCAGCGCGATGCGCGTGCGCTCGCTCACGAACGGCACCGCGTCGGGCGCGAATTTTTCGACAGAACTCGAAGATGGCGCCGCGGCCGGCGCCGATTGCGCCGGCGCATCGGGCTGCGCGGCCGCAGGCGATACGGTCGACGTCGACGAGGCGGGTGCGGCTGACGGCCCGGCCGGAGTTTCCGACGCAATCTTGGTTGCATCGGCGTCCTGACGCCGGGGACCGGCGCCACCGAGATTCAGATACAGAGCGACCGCCCCGCCGATCAAGGCGAACACGACGACGGCGGCGGCCTGCCGCCAGAGTCGAGCCCGCGTTGCGCTGGACAGCGCGAGCTTTTCCGGGGCGTAGGTGCCGTCCTCACGCCGCATCGCCACCCGATAGGCGTGCACCGGCGTCGGGATGTTCTTCACCTCCCGCGGACCCATGTCGGCGAATTGAACCGACAGCTTGTTGGCAACCTGCTCGTGGACGGCGCGCGAGATGCAGATGCCGCCGACATCGGCGAGGCCCTCCAGGCGCGCAGCGATGTTGACGCCGTCGCCCAAGAGATCGCCGTCGCGCTCGACCACGTCGCCGATCGTGATGCCGATGCGGTAGCTCATCTGCCGGCTCGGCGGATAGGCCATGTTCCGCGTGCGCAGGCTCTCCTGGATGTCGATCGCGCAACGCACGGCTTCGACCGCGCTTGGAAACTCCGCGAGCACGGCGTCACCGGCGGTGTTGAAGATGCGTCCCCCGGCGCGCGCGATGAAGTCGTCGACCACCTCGCGACAGGCAGCCAGACGCCGCAGCGTTTCCTCTTCATCCTCGGCGACGAGGCGCGAATAGCCGGCAATATCCGCGGCGAAAATCGCCGCGATCTTGCGCTTCAAGACGATCTGCCCTGCCATGTCACCACGCCCGCTCGAATGGCCAGGAGCATGCCGTTGGATCGGCGACCGCGCAACCGGCTTCCCTGGAGTCGTCGCCCGGCCGCGCGCAGCGTTCAAGCCGGCATAAAAAATGGCCGGGACGAGTCCCGGCCATCGAAACACGCATCGCGGAGCGCCGCTGCGTCAGTGCAGCGCCGTGCTGTTGAGCTGCTGCTGGATCGTCTTGAAATGGTCGAGCCGCTCGATCGCCCGATCTAGCTCGTTGCCCTGCTTCTCGGCCAGCTTGGATTCCAGGCCGGCGATCTCGGCTGCGAATGCGCTCTGGTCCAGATCCTTCAGCGACGTCGCGACGTCGGCGAGAACCGTCAGCCCCTTGTCCGACACCTCGGCGAGACCACCGAGCACGATGATCTTCTGCTGCGAGCCGCCTGATGTCACGGTGAGGATGCCCGGACGCAGCGCCGCCACGAACGGCGCATGTCCGGCGAGCACGCCGAAATCACCTTCCTGACCGGGAACGTCGACCTGATCGACCTCACCCGAGAAGGCGATCTTTTCCGGCGAGACGAGATCGAAATGGAAAGTTGCCATGAGAGAACCTGCGAGTAGCGAATAGCGAATTGCGAGTGGGGGAAGGAGTAGCGAATGGACCCTATTCGCTACTCCCTATTCGCCATTCGCTCAGGCGGCTTCCGCCGCCAGCTTCTTGCCCTTCGCGACCGCCTCGTCGATGTTGCCGACCATGTAGAAGGCGGCTTCCGGCAGGTGGTCGTACTTGCCTTCACACAGGCCCTTGAAGCCCTTGATGGTGTCGGCGAGGTCGACGAACTTGCCCGGCGATCCCGTGAAGATTTCGGCGACGTGGAACGGCTGCGACAGGAAACGCTCGATCTTGCGGGCGCGGGCCACCGTCAGTTTGTCCTCTTCGGACAGTTCGTCCATGCCGAGAATGGCGATGATGTCCTGCAGGGACTTGTAACGCTGCAGGATCTGCTGGACCTGACGTGCCGTGTTGTAGTGCTCCTCGCCGACGACCAGCGGCGACAGCATGCGCGAGGTCGAGTCGAGCGGATCGACGGCCGGGTAGATGCCCTTTTCCGAGATCGCGCGGTTGAGCACGGTCGTGGCGTCCAAGTGGGCGAAGGAGGTGGCCGGCGCGGGGTCGGTCAAGTCGTCGGCCGGCACGTAGATCGCCTGCACCGAGGTGATCGAGCCCTTGTTGGTGGTGGTGATGCGCTCCTGCAGCGCGCCCATGTCGGTGGCGAGCGTCGGCTGATAGCCCACGGCCGAAGGAATACGGCCGAGCAGCGCCGACACTTCCGAACCGGCCTGGGTGAAGCGGAAGATGTTGTCGACGAAGAACAGCACGTCCTGGCCCTGGTCACGGAAGTGCTCGGCGACGGTCAGACCGGTCAGGCCGACGCGGGCGCGGGCTCCGGGCGGCTCGTTCATCTGGCCGAACACCAGTGCGCACTTCGACTTCACGGCCGGATCCGGATTGTGCGGATCGGCGTTGACCTTGGATTCGATGAACTCGTGATAGAGGTCGTTGCCCTCGCGGGTCCGCTCGCCGACGCCGGCGAACACCGAGTAACCACCATGCGCCTTGGCGACGTTGTTGATGAGCTCCTGAATCAGCACGGTCTTGCCGACGCCGGCACCGCCGAACAGGCCGATCTTGCCGCCCTTGGCGTAGGGCGCGAGGAGGTCGACGACCTTGATGCCGGTGACGAGAATTTCAGCTTCGGTCGACTGGTCGGTGTAGCTCGGCGCATCGGCGTGGATCGGGCGCAGGCCTTCCGCCTTGACCGGGCCGGCTTCGTCGATCGGCTCGCCGATCACGTTCATGATGCGGCCGAGCGTGCCCTCGCCGACCGGCACCCGGATCGGCGAACCGGTGTCGCTGACTTCCTGGCCGCGGACCAGACCTTCGGTGGTGTCCATCGCGATGGTGCGCACGGTGGATTCGCCGAGATGCTGGGCAACCTCGAGCACGAGGCGGTTGCCGCCGTTCTTGGTTTCCAACGAATTGAGAATGGCCGGCAGGTGACCTTCGAACTGCACGTCGACGACGGCGCCGATGACCTGGGTGATGCGACCGATCTGGTTGGCTGCGGTAGCCATTGCGTCTCTCTCCTTACGATCCGTATACGAACCACGGTCGGCTCGACCGGGATATGTTCTTGGGTTGGGCTTCAACAGGCGCTGCACGATCCGGCTAGACCGCCTCGGCGCCCGAAATGATTTCGATCAGTTCCTTGGTGATCATCGCCTGACGCGTGCGGTTGTAGATCAGCGTCTGCTTGCGGATCATCTCGCCGGCGTTGCGCGTGGCGTTGTCCATGGCCGACATCTGCGCACCGTAGAACGACGCGTTGTTTTCCAGCAGCGCGCGGAAGATCTGCACCGCGAGATTGCGCGGCAGCAGGGAGGCGAGGATCTCGTCCTCCTCCGGCTCGTATTCATAAGGCGCCAGGGGCGCCGCGTTGGCGGGCCGCGCCTCGACCACCAGCGGAATGATCTGCTGGGCGGTCGGGATCTGCGCGATCACCGAACGGAAACGCGAATAGAACAGCGTGCAGACATCGAACTCGCCGGCCTCGAAGCGGGCGATCACCTTCCTGGCGATGTCGTCGGCATTGGCGAAGCCGATCTGGCGCACCGCGCGCAGGTCGAGATGCTCGACGATCTGCTTGTCGAACTGGCGGCGCAGCTGCTCGTAGCCCTTGCGGCCGACACAGAAGAATTTCACTTCCTTGCCCTGGTTCATCAGGGCCAGCGCCCGTTCGCGCGCCAGGCGCACGATCGAGGAGTTGAACGCGCCGGACAGGCCGCGCTCGCCGGTGCAGACCAGCAGCAGATGCACCTGGTCGCGCCCGGTGCCCGCGAGCAGCTTCGGTCCACCTTCGGAGGCGATGGTGGCGCTCGCGATGTTGGAGATCACGGCGTCCATCTTCTCTGCATAGGGACGCGCCGCCTCGGCTGCGAGCTGCGCCCGGCGCAGCTTGGAGGCCGCGACCATCTGCATGGCCTTGGTGATCTTCTGCGTCGCCTTGGTCGAGGCGATGCGGACCCGCATGTCTTTCAGTGACGCCATTGTTCGTCGAGCTCACCCCGGCGGCCGATCCCCTCGGGGACCTTGCCGTTCAACCCTTGAGATTGCTCATGCCCGGCCTGGTGCCGGGCATGAGATGTGTTGTTGTCCCACGCTGACGACGTCGACGACCGGACCAAGCCGGCCGCCATCTGCCGTCAGGCGAAGGTCTTGGCGAAGCCTTCGACCACCGCCTTCAGCTTGGCAGCGCTGTCGTCGGACAGGTCCTTGCTGTCCCGGATCGCGTCGAGCAGGTCGGCATTTTTGCCGCGCAGCAGCGACAGCAGACCGTCCTCGAAGGCGCGCACCTTGTTGAGCGGCAGCGGATCGAGATAGCCGTTGGTGCCGGCCCAGATCACGCAGACCTGCTCTTCCATCTTCAGCGGCGAGAACTGCGGCTGCTTCAGGAGTTCGGTCAGGCGCGAGCCGCGGTTGAGCAGGCGCTGGGTCGAGGCGTCGAGGTCGGAGCCGAACTGCGCGAAGGCCGCCATTTCGCGGTATTGCGCGAGCTCGCCCTTGATCTTGCCGGCGACCTTCTTCATCGCCTTGGTCTGCGCCGAGGAGCCGACGCGCGACACCGACAGACCGACGTTCACGGCGGGACGGATGCCCTGGAAGAACAGATCGGTTTCCAGGAAGATCTGGCCGTCGGTGATCGAGATGACGTTGGTCGGGATGTAGGCCGACACGTCGTTGGCCTGGGTCTCGATGACGGGCAGCGCGGTGAGCGAGCCCAGACCGTGGTCCTTGCCGAGCTTGGCGGCACGCTCGAGCAGACGCGAATGCAGGTAGAACACGTCGCCCGGATAGGCTTCGCGGCCCGGCGGACGGCGCAGCAGCAGCGACATCTGACGGTAGGCGACGGCCTGCTTGGACAGATCGTCATAGATGATGACGGCATGCATGCCGTTGTCGCGGAAGTACTCGCCCATGGTGCAGCCGGTGAACGGGGCGAGATACTGCATCGGCGCCGGATCGGAGGCGGTCGCGGCGATGACGATCGAGTATTCCAGCGCGCCCTGCTCTTCGAGCACCTTGACGAACTGGGCGACGGTCGAACGCTTCTGGCCGATCGCGACATAGACGCAATACAGCTTCTGGCTTTCCGGGGCGCCGGCGACGTTGAGCGGCTTCTGGTTCAGGATCGTGTCGAGCGCGATCGCGGTCTTGCCGGTCTGGCGGTCGCCGATGATCAGCTCGCGCTGGCCGCGGCCAACCGGGATCAGGGCATCGATGGACTTGAGGCCGGTCGACATCGGCTCGTTGACCGACTTGCGCGGAATGATGCCGGGCGCCTTGACGTCGACGCGCTTACGCTCGGTCGCCTGAATCGGGCCCTTGCCGTCGATCGGGTTGCCGAGCGCGTCGACGACGCGACCGAGCAGACCCTTGCCGACAGGAGCGTCGACGATGGCGCGGGTGCGCTTGACGGTCTGGCCTTCCTTGATCTCGCGGTCGGCGCCGAAGATGACGACGCCGACATTGTCGGTTTCGAGGTTCAGCGCCATGCCGCGGGTGCCGTTCTCGAACTCGACCATTTCACCGGCCTGGACGTTGTCGAGACCGTAGACGCGGGCGATACCGTCACCGACGGACAGCACCTGTCCGACTTCGGAGACCTCGGCTTCCTGCCCGAAATTCTTGATCTGGTCCTTGAGGATCGCGGAAATTTCCGCGGCGCGGATGTCCATCAGCCTGCCTCTTTCATCGCGTGCTTGATCGTGTTGAGTTTGGTGCGAAGCGAACTGTCGACCATGCGGCTGCCGAGCTTGACGACGAGCCCGCCGATGATCGCTGGATCCACTTTCACGTTGAGCGCAACGTCCTTGCCGGTCACCGTCTTCAGTGAGGCCTTCAAGGCGTCGAGATTCTTGTCGGAGAGTGGCTCGGCGACGGTGACGTCAGCCGTAGCCTCACCCTTGTACTTGGCGACCAGCGCGTTGAACGCGCGGATCACGTCGGCCACCGCAAACAGGCGGCGGTTGGCGGTCAGCACGCGCAGCACGTTGGCGGCAATGCCGCCAATGCCAGCCTTGTCGAGCACGGCGTTGAGCGCCTTCAGCTGCAGGTCCGCGCCGAACACCGGGCTCCGGACCAGACGCTTGAGATCGGCGCTGTCGTTGAGAAGCGCATTGAAATTGTCGAGATCGGCCTTGACCGCATCGACGGACTTTTCGTCACGCGCCAGTTCAAACAGGGCCGTCGCGTAACGACCGGACACACCGGATACGGAGGGATCTTCAGCAGCCACAGACGCGCTCTTTTTATAAGTGCCCAACCCACAAGAGGGAAACCGGCGCGCCGGTGCGGCGCAGACCAGTTAAGCCCCTGGAATTCAAGCAGGACTTTGATTTTCGATCGCCGCGGGAGCAGCTTGATCACGAAAAGCGGCGCTTTGCTAACATAGCGTACGCGCAGCCGCAACAAGGGGTGGCCCGCTATTCGGCGCCTTGTTGCCGCGGCGCGGTGTAACCGCGGCCCGCATGCCACGCCACGCGCGCTCCCGGCGCTCCAACCCAACCGGACAAAGATACCGTTAACATGCGTAAGGTTCCAGCTGTTGCTGCATGGCCGCCATGCCGCAGGGCCCTTGACTGCCGTTTTGGGACGTCACGCGACCGCGGACCGGCAAGGGACTCATTACTTGCCGACATCTTCGCAAGCTGAACGAGAACTTAAATCAACAGTCATTCGAAGTATTAATTCGTTAATTGAGTGTTAACGCGTCAGATTACGGAATTTTCCGTGATGAACCGCACCAGTCCCAAGATGTTTCGATCCGAATGGAACAATTTTTACTGCCCCATTCGCGCCTCAATGGGCCACCAAACGGCGGCCGCCTCAACACCTGACGGGGGTCCACTGGCTGCAGAACGCAGCAATACTGTTTCGAGGGACTGATCCAGATGCTGAAACTGACGAACCTCTCGGCCGGCAAGATCGTCGGCTCACGTACCGCGCTCGCCGTTGCCGTCACGCTGATCATCGGCGGCACCTCCAACGAAGCCTCGGCCCGATCCAGGCATCACCATCATCATCATGCTCGCCACCACCATCACCACATGGCGCGCCAGGCCGCTCAACCGGCGGACTCCTTCGCGAACGGCTGGTCGTCTAACGGCTGGTCGTCCAACGGCTCGTCGTGGATGAATGCCAACGCGTCCGTGTCGCCGTCGTCGGGCACCGGCCGCAGCTTCTCCGGCATGGCGTCGTATTACGGCAACGAGTCCGGTAGCCGTACCGCCTCCGGCCAGCGCATGAACGCCAGCGCCATGACCTGCGCGCACCGCTCGCTGCCGTTCGGCACCAAGCTGCGCGTGACCCATGGCGGCAACAGCGTCATCGTCACCGTCAACGATCGCGGCCCGTTCATCCGCGGCCGGGTGCTCGACCTCTCGACCGGCGCAGCCCGCGCCATCGGCCTGACCCGCGCCGGCGTCGGCCGCGTCACCGCCGAGGTCGTGTCGTAAGGCACCTGCATCTATCCGCGCGTCATTGCGAGCGCAGCGAAGCAATCCAGGGGCCCGGTCGGGACTCTGGATTGCTTCGTCGCTTCGCTTCTCGCAATGACGGAGGAGAGAGCCTTACAGAAAACTCTGCGGGTCGACGTCGACCTCGAGCTTGAGGTTGCCCTTGGGCTTCTCGGCATGCGCCAGCCAGTGGCGCAGATAATCCGACAGATCGAAATTGCGCGCCGACTTCAGCAGCAGGCGGAAGCGATAGCGGCCCTTGATGACGGCGAGCGGCGCCTCGGCGGGGCCGAGCAGCAGCACGCCCTCCTCACGCGGCGCTGACGCCACCAAGCGACGCGCGAAGCCCTCCGCAGTCGGCCGGTCGCCGGCCGAGATGATCAGGCTGGCCAGCCGGCCGAACGGCGGATAGCCGGTGCGCTCGCGGGCGTCGATCTCGCTGGTGTAGAACGCTTCGCGGTCGCAGGCGACCAGCGCCTTCATGACGGGATGCTCGGGCTGGTGGGTCTGCAGATAGCCGCGTCCCCGGCCCTGCTCGCGCCCGGCACGGCCGATCACCTGGTTCAGGAGCTGCCAGGTGCGCTCTGCGGCGCGCGGATCGCCGTTGCCTAGGCCGAGATCGGCATCGACCACGCCGACCAGATTGAGCCGTGGGAAATTGTGCCCCTTGGCGACGAGCTGGGTGCCGATGATGAGGTCGACCTTGCCTTCGGCGATCTCGGTCAGTTCGGCACGCATGGTCTCGATCGAGGTGATGAGGTCGCTCGACAGCACCATGCTGCGCGCGTCCGGAAACAACGCCGCCGCCTCTTCCTGCAGCCGCTCCACACCGGGGCCGACCGCGACCAGCGATTCCTCGGCGGCGCAGTGCGGACAGGTGGGCGGACGCGACATCGAGAACCCGCAATGGTGGCAGACCAGGCGCTGGCGGAAACGGTGATCGACCAGCCAGGCGTCGCAGATGGTGCAGGCGAAGCGATGGCCGCAGGCGCGGCACAAGGTCAGCGGCGCATAGCCGCGGCGGTTCAGGAATAACAGCGCCTGCTCGCCGCGCTCGATTGCGGTGCGGATCTCGCCCGCCAGCCGGGGCGAGACGTAGCGGCCGCGCGGCGGCGGCTCGCGCCGGAGGTCGATGGCCTCGATATGCGGCATGTGCTGGCCGCCGAAGCGCGACGGCAGCGCCACGCGCTGGTAGCGGCCCTTGCGCGCATTGACCTCGGTCTCGACCGACGGCGTGGCGGACGCCAGCACCACCGGGAATTTGGCGATGTGGCCGCGCACCACCGTCATGTCGCGGGCGTGGTAATGCGCCCCCTCGTCCTGCTTGTAGGCTTGGTCGTGCTCCTCATCGACGATGATCAGGCCGAGATTGGCATAGGGCAGGAACAGCGCCGAGCGCGCGCCGACCACGACCGGCGCCTCGCCGGCGGCGATCGCCGCCCAGTTGCGCTGTCGGTTGCGCGGGGTCAGCTCGGAATGCCATTCCAGCGGACGCACGCCGAAGCGGCGCGCGAAGCGCTCGAGGAACTGGCCGGTCAGCGCGATCTCCGGCATCAGGATCAGCGACTGCCGGCCGCGCCGGACCGTCTCGGCGACGGCCTCGAAATAGACCTCGGTCTTGCCGGAGCCGGTGACGCCATCGAGCAGCGCCACCTGGAAGCCGCCATTGGCCGCGAGCGCCCGCATCGCCTCGACGCCGGCCTGCTGGGCGTCGAAGAACTCCGGCCGGGCGAAGTCGGGATCGGGCGCAGGCGGCGCCAGCACCCGCGGCATCGCCTCCACCGTCAGGGTGCCCTCGTCGACCAGGCCGTCGATCACGCCCGCCGACACGCCGACCTCGCGCGCCAGGTCCGACTTGCCGTGCAGCAGGCCGTCCGACACCGCCTCGATGACGCGGCGGCGTGACGGCGTCAGCCGCTTCGGCGGCTCACCGACCAGCCGGACACCGAGACGGACGCGCTCCGGCCCGAGATGCTCGCCCATGCGCAAGCACATCCGCAGCACCATGCCGCGCGGCGACAGCGTGTAATTGGCAACCCAGTCGACCAGCGAGCGCAGCTCGGGCTTCAGCGGCGGCACGTCGAGCTTCTCGCTGACGTCCTTGAGCCGGTTGTGCAGCCGCGGATCGGGATTGGCGTTCTCCGCCCACACCACCGCCAGCACCTCGCGCGGCCCGAGCGGCACGCCGACGACATCGCCGGGCTTCAGGTCCATGCCGCGCGGCACGCGATAGGAGTAGGTGTGGTCGAGCGCGACCGGAACCAGCACGTCGACCACGCCGGCCGTGCGGGCTGCACCTGGAAAGAGATCGGTCGGGCGGTCCATAAGGGCGGAGATAGCCTTGCTCGGATGGAAGCGAAAGCCGCCCGGCAAAGTTAGCGAACGGTAAAGGACGAGGATGCGATATATCTGACTCGACGAGACGAGATCGAGTTCGTTGCCGCACGGTTGGTGCGCGCCCTCGCCCCGCTCTTGCGGGGGAGGGTTGGAGTGAGGGGCAGCCGCACGGGTGATCAGCACCGTCCGCGCGGAGAGTCCCCCTCACCCGGATTGCATCTGACGATGCAATCCGACCTCTCCCCGCAAGCGGGGAGAGGCGCAAACCGAGTTCGCGACGATCGGCAACGGTTCACAGCGCCCATCCGTGGGCACGGACGCCATGTCAAAGCAAACACAGCCGACTCACGCGGACACAGACACTCACGCGGACACAGACGAAGAATCTCAGGCCCCCGACCTCCTCGGCGCCGACGAGGGGGTGGTGCGCGCGATGATGCAGTGGCTGGCGCATCTGCGTAGCGAGCGCCGGCTGTCGCCGAAGACGGTGGAGGCCTATGCGCGGGACCTGCGGCAGTGCCTGCAATTCCTCTGCACCCATTGGGGCGAGCCCGTCACGCTCGCGCGCTTCGCCGCGCTGGAGGCCGCCGACATCCGCGCCTTCATGGCGATGCGCCGCGCCGACGACATCGCCGGGCGCTCCCTGATGCGGACCTTGGCGGGCCTGCGTTCGTTCGGCCGCTTCCTGGAGCGCGAGGGCAAGGGCAAGGTCGGCGCGCTCTCAGGCATCCGCGCACCGAAGATCGCCAAGAGCCTGCCGAAGCCGCTGCCGATGGACGCCGCCAAGCGCCTTGCCGATGCCGACGAGCGCGCCGGCGAAGCGCGCGAGACCTGGGTGCTGGCGCGCGACGCCGCGGTGATGGCGCTGCTCTATGGCTCCGGTCTACGCATCTCCGAGGCGCTCGGCCTGAAGCGCCGCGAGGTGCCGCGCGCGGGTGAAGGCGACGTGCTGGTGGTGACCGGCAAGGGTAACAAGACCCGCATGGTGCCGGTGCTGCAGAACGTGCTGCAGCTGATCGACGAGTATGCCAAGCTCTGCCCTTATCCGCTGCCCGCGGAGGGACCGATGTTTCTCGGCGCTAAGGGCGGCCCGTTGAGCCCACGCATCATCCAGCTGGCGATGGAACGGCTGCGCGGCGCGCTCGGCCTGCCCGACAGCGCCACGCCGCACGCGCTGCGCCATTCCTTCGCGACGCATCTCTTGTCCCGCGGCGGCGACCTGCGCGCGATCCAGGAGCTGCTCGGCCACGCCTCGCTGTCGACCACCCAGATCTATACCGGCATCGATTCGGAGCGGCTGCTGCAGGTCTACGCGTCGGCGCATCCGCGGCGGTGACACCGTTCCGTCACATCGTTTCCCTTGCGCGACCATCGAGGTTCCGGCAATCGTTCTGCGCTTGATCCGGAGGGGAACAGATGGGCGCACATGAGAGCATGGAACATGCGGAGCACGCCGAGCACGCTTCGGGCTCGAACAAGAAGATCGCGTTGCTGATCTCGGTGATCGCGCTGTTCCTGGCGTTGTCGGAGACGCTCGGCAAGGGCGCGCAGACCGAATCGATCAGCAAGAACGTCGAGGCGTCGAATCTCTGGGCGTTCTTCCAGGCCAAGACGGTTCGCCGCACCGTGGTGCAGACCGCGGCCGAGCAGGGCAAGCTCAATTTGCCGGCGCTGCCCGACGAGGCGGCCAAGGCAAGCCTGCAGAAGCAGATCGACGATTGGCAGAAGAATGCCGCCCGTTACCGCTCGGAGCCGGAGACCGGCGAAGGCAGCGAGCAGCTCGCCGCACGTGCCAAGCATGCCGAGGAGGAGCGCGACCTCGCCACGGCGAAATATCACCACTACGAGCTCGCTTCGGCCGCGTTCCAGATCGGCATCGTGCTGGCGTCGGCGACGATCATTACCGGTATGCTGGTGCTGGCCTGGGCCTCGGGCGGCCTGGCGCTGATCGGCATCGCGATGACCGTGCTCGGCCTCGTTGAGCCGCACCTCCTGCATCTGCACTAAGGTCCATCGCGGCGTCATCCCGTCAGGATGAGCTTGATCGTTTTATCCCTGGCGCGGCGCGGTGATGCTCTCACCGCGCCTGCTGCACGCTGCGGCGGAAGCGCATGATGAGGCGCAGGACGCGTGCCGACCAGCCATCACCATTTCCGCCGATGATGTCGCGGATGCGCTGCTTGATCGGATCGACCAGGGCTGCGGCCTTCATGCGCAAGGCGAGCACGGCTTCATAGAGCCAGGCGAACCACGCCATCTGCAGCAGCTTGTTGCGCGTGACGTCGAAGATGAAGGCGGTGATACCGACGCCGACCATCTTGCCGAACACGATCGTGCCGAGCGCGAGCTTCCACTGATGATGCATCAACAGCCACATGCCGAGCAGCTTGAGCGGAAACAGCAGCAAGACCGGCACGATGAAGACGATCAGGGTCAGCGCGGGCGACAGCGTTTCGATCCGTGCCGCCAGCCAATGCTTCAATCTGCGCAACGGAATCGCGGCGACGATGCGCGCCACGATCGGCTCGAGATGGTCCCATAGCCACGCTTCGATCAGGAAGATGATCGCGAGCAGGACCCAGAACGGCTGAAGCAGGCGGCGCAGCATGGGACTTCATCTCGGCCCGGCCTCGGCGTCGAGGCCGCTATGACGATAGGACCTCGGACCTTGCCGTTTGGTTCAGGAGCGTCGGCGAGCCATTTTGTCGCGCCCGCCGATCCTGGCCTGGATCACATATGGATGGCGCGCTTGGCCACCGCAAGCGCGGCCTCCTTGACGGCCTCCGACCGCGTCGGATGCGCGTGGCAGGTGCGCGCCAGATCCTCGGCAGAGCCACCGAACTCCATCAATACGGCAGCTTCGTGAATCATCTCACCGGCCTCGCGGCCGATGATGTGCGCGCCGAGCACACGATCGGTCTTCGCATCTGCGAGGATCTTCACGAAACCGTCAGTGGTCTGGTTGACCTTGGAGCGGCCGTTCGCGGTAAACGGAAACTTGCCGACGGTATAGGCGACGCCGGCCTGCTTGAGTTCGTCCTCGGTCTTGCCGACGGAAGCAACCTCGGGGGTGGTGTAGACCACGCCGGGGATGACGTCGTAGTTCACGTGCCCGGCCTGGCCGGCCAGGATCTCGGCGACGGCGACGCCTTCGTCCTCGGCCTTGTGCGCCAGCATCGGCCCCGCGACGACGTCGCCGATGGCATAGACGCCCGGCACGCTGGTCGCGAAATGATGATCGATCTGCACGCGGCGGCGATTGTCCAGCACCACGCCCGCCTCCTGCAGGCCGAGACCGTCGGTGTAGGGCACGCGGCCGATCGCCACGAGCACGACATCGGCTTCGATCTTTTCCGCGGCGCCGCCGGCGGCCGGCTCGATCGTGGCGGAGAGCGTGGCGCCTGAGGTGTCGACGCCGGTGACCTTGGCGCCGAGCTTGAACGCAAAGCCCTGCTTCTCGAGGATGCGCTGGAACTGCTTGGCGATCTCCAGGTCCATGCCGGGCAGGATGCGGTCGAGGAATTCGACCACCGTGACCTTGGCGCCGAGGCGGCGCCACACCGAGCCGAGTTCGAGGCCGATCACACCGGCGCCGACCACGAGCAGGCTCGACGGCACCTTGTCGAGCGACAGCGCGCCAGTCGAGGACACGATGCGCGTCTCGTCGATCTCGATGCCCTTCAGGCGCGCGATGTCCGAGCCGGTCGCGATCACGATGTTCTTGGTCTCGACGGTCTGCGCGGCGCCGTCATTGCCCGTGACCTGCACCTTGCCGGTGCCGAGCACCTTGCCCTTGCCGACGAGCACGTCGATCTTGTTCTTCTTCATCAGGAACTCGACGCCCTTGACGTTGCCGTCGATGCCCTGCTGCTTGAAGTTCATCATCGCCGGCAGATCGACCTCGGGCTGGGAGACCTTGATGCCCATCTTGGCGAAGGAGTGCCCGGCCTCCTCGAACAGTTCGGAGGCGTGCAGCAGTGCCTTCGACGGCATGCAGCCGACGTTCAAACAGGTGCCGCCGAGGGTCGCGTTCTTCTCGACCACGGCCACCTTCATGCCGAGCTGCGCCGCGCGGATGGCGCAGACATACCCACCGGGTCCGGTGCCGATGACGACGAGATCGTAAGATGCCATGATCGAATGTTCCGTAAGCTTGCAGTCAAAGATGACGACGGTCGTCAGCGTCCGCCCGACACGTCGAGAATGGCCGAAGTGACGTAGGAGGCCTCGTCCGACAGCAGCCAGACGATGGCATTGGCGATCTCCTCCGCGGTGCCGACACGCTTCATCGGCACCTGAGGAGCAAGGCGGTGGGCGCGATCGGGCTCGCCGCCAGAGGCGTGAATGTCGGTGTCGATCAGGCCCGGCCTGATAGCAGCGACGCGAATGCCCTCGTTCGCGACCTCGTGACCGAGGCCGACGGTGAAGGAATCGATCGCGCCCTTCGAGGCGGCGTAGTCGACATAGGTGTTGGGCGAGCCGAGCTTGGCCGCCACCGACGACAGGTTGATGATGACGCCGCCCTGGCCGCCGTGGCGCGTCGACATCCGCTTCACGGCCTCACGCGCGCACAGGATGCTGCCGGTGACATTGACCGCCATCATGCGCTGGATGCGTTCGGCGCTCATTTCGTCGACCCGGGAGGTGGGTCCGACGATGCCGGCATTGTTGATCAGCGCGCCGAGGGAGCCGAACTTGTCGGCCGCCTTGAACAGCGCAAGGATGTCGTGCTCGCTTCCGACGTCGCATCTGACCGCGACGGCCTTGCCGTTGCTGGCCTCGATGGCGGCCACCGTGCTGTGCGCCGCCGCCTCGTTGGAGGCATAGCCGACCACGATCTTGAAGCCGCGCGATGCGGCGGCGATCGCGGTGGCGCGGCCGATGCCGCGGCTGCCGCCGGTGATCACTGCAACTCGATCGGTCATGATGGCCCCCGTTAGGTTTGAGGCGCGCTTTCGGCGCGCCTCGCGAGCATCAGAGATGAGGTGGGTCAGAGATCCAGCACGAGCCGTGCCGGATCCTCCAGGCTCTCCTTGACGCGCACCAGGAAGGTCACCGCTTCCTTGCCGTCAATCACACGATGGTCGTAGGACAGCGCCAGATACATCATCGGCCGCACCTCGATCTTGCCGCCGACCACGACCGGCCGCTCCTGGATCTTGTGCATGCCGAGAATGCCGGACTGCGGCGCGTTCAGGATCGGCGTCGACATCAGCGAGCCATAGATGCCGCCATTGGTGATCGTGAAGGTGCCGCCCTGCATCTCGTCGATCTTGAGCTGGCCGTCACGGGCGCGGCGGCCGAAATCGGCAATGCCCTTCTCGATGTCGGCGATCGACTTGTGGTCGCAGTCGCGCACGACCGGCACGACCAGGCCCTTGTCGGTGCCGACGGCGACGCCGATGTGGTAGTAGTTCTTGTAGATCAGGTCGGAGCCGTCGATCTCGGCGTTGACGGCCGGGATGTCCTTCAGCCCCTGCACGACGGCCTTGGTGAAGAAGCCCATGAAGCCGAGCTTCGAGCCGTGCTTCTTCTCGAACACGTCCTTGTACTGGCTGCGCAACGCCATCACGTGGGTCATGTCGACCTCGTTGAAGGTCGTGAGCATCGCGGCGGTGTTCTGCACGTCCTTGAGGCGGCGCGCGATGGTCTGGCGCAGCCGCGTCATCTTCACCCGCTCCTCGCGCGCGGCGTCGTCGGCCGGCGACGGCGCACGGACCTGAACGGCAGCGGCCGGCTGATTGACCGGGGTCGGGGCGGACGCGGCGCGCTCGATCGCGGCCAGCATGTCGCCCTTGGTGACGCGGCCGTCCTTGCCGGAGCCCGGCACGGTGGTGGCGTCGACACCGCTCTCGGCCGAGAGCTTGCGCACCGACGGGGCCTGCGGCGTATCGGCGGGCAGCGCCTTGGCCGGAGCCGGTGCGGCCGCGGGCGGCGCAGCCGAGGCAACGGGCTTGGCCGGGGCCGGAGCCGCGGCCGGCTTGGCGGCGGCGGCACCGTCATTGATCTGGCCGAGCAGCGCGCCCACGGCGACGGTCTCGCCGTCCTTGGCGACGATCTCGCCCAAGGTGCCCGCCGACGGTGCCGGCACCTCGATCGTCACCTTGTCGGTCTCGAGCTCGACGAGCGGCTCGTCGACCGCGACCGCGTCGCCAGCCTTCTTGAACCAGCGGCCGATGGTGGCTTCGGTGACGGATTCACCGAGCGTCGGAACGCGAATTTCAGTCATGGTCTCTATCCTCAATAACCCGTGCGGTCATAAAGCCCGTCCGCCATCGCCTTGCGGCGCGCAAGCGATGCGGGGCGGGACGATCAACGCGGTGTACTTGCGCCCCGCATGGCTTGCGGGGCGCGTCAAAGGCAGGTTCAGTTCAACGCTTCGTCGAGCAGCGCCTTCAGTTGCGCGAGGTGCTTCGACATCAGGCCCGTGGCGGTCGCGGCGGACGCAGCGCGGCCGGCATAGCGCGGACGCTTGCTCTTACCGCCGGTCTGGTTCAGCACCCACTCGATATACGGCTCTATGAAGTGCCAAGCGCCCATGTTGCGCGGCTCTTCCTGGCACCACACCACTTCGGCGTTCTTGAAGCGGCCGAGTTCGGCCACCAGCGCCTTGAGCGGCACCGGATAGAGCTGCTCGATCCGCATCAAATAGACGTCGTTCAGCCCGCGCTTCTCGCGCTCGTCGTAGAGGTCGTAATAGACCTTGCCCGAGCACAGCACGATGCGGCGGATCTGGTCGTCCGGCACCAGCCTGGTCTTGTCGTCCGCCTGCATCTGGGCGTCGTCGTACAGGATGCGGTGGAACGTCGTGCCCTTGGCCAGATCCTCGAGCCGCGACACCGCGCGCTTGTGGCGCAGCAACGACTTCGGCGTCATCACGATCAGCGGCTTGCGGATCTCGCGATGCAGCTGCCGGCGCAGCACGTGGAAGTAGTTCGCCGGCGTGGTCGGATAGACCACCTGCATGTTGTCCTCGGCGCACATCTGCAGATAGCGCTCGAGGCGGGCGGAGGAGTGCTCCGGACCCTGGCCTTCATAGCCGTGCGGCAGCAGGCAGACCAGGCCGGACATGCGCAGCCATTTGCGCTCGCCCGACGAGATGAACTGGTCGAACAGCACCTGGGCGCCGTTGGCGAAGTCGCCGAACTGCGCCTCCCACAAGGTCAGCGCGGTCGGCTCGGCGAGCGAGTAGCCGTATTCGAAGCCGAGCACGGCTTCTTCCGACAGCAGCGAGTTGATGACCTCGAAGTGGCCCTGCTCGCCCGCCAGATGGTTGAACGGCGTGTAGCGGCTCTCGTCCTCCTGATCGATCAGGACGGAGTGGCGCTGCGAGAAGGTGCCGCGTTCGCTGTCCTGGCCGGAGAGACGAACCTTGTGGCCTTCGAGCAGCAGCGAGCAATACGCCAGCGCCTCGCCGGTCGCCCAGTCGAGTCCGATGCCGCTGTCGATCGCCTTGGCGCGGTTCTCGAGGAAGCGCTGGATCGTCCGGTGCACGCGGAAGCCGTCGGGCACCTTGGTGATCTTGCGGCCGATCTCCTTGAGGCGGTCGAGCTCGACGCCGGTGACGCCGCGCCGCGCTTCTTCCTCCTGGTCGGCGGACTTGAACCCGGCCCACTTGCCGTCGAGCCAGTCGGCCTTGTTCGGGCGATAGGAAGTGCCGGCCTCGAACTCGGCATCCAGACGGGCGCGCCAGTCGGCCTTGGCCTTCTCGACCTCGCCCTCGGTCATGACGGCTTCGGCGACCAGGCGCTTGGAGTAGATCTCCAGAGTCGACGCATGGGCGCCGATCTTCTTGTACATCACCGGCTGAGTAAAGGCGGGCTCGTCGCCCTCGTTATGGCCATGCCTGCGGTAGCAGAACATGTCGATCACGACCGGCTTGTGGAATTTCTGCCGGAACTCGATCGCCACCTTGGCCGCGAACACCACGGCTTCCGGATCGTCGCCGTTGACGTGGAAGATCGGCGCATCGATCATCTTGGCGACGTCGGACGGATAGGGCGACGAGCGCGAATAGCGCGGATAGGTCGTGAAGCCGATCTGGTTGTTGACGATGAAATGAATCGAGCCACCAGTCCGGTAGCCCTTCAAGTCGGACAGCGCGAAACACTCGGCCACGACGCCCTGTCCGGCGAACGCGGCGTCGCCATGCATCAGCAGCGGCAGCACCGAGATGCGCATATCCGGCGGATCGCCATGCTGGTCCTGCTTGGCGCGGACCTTGCCGAGCACCACGGGGTCGACGATCTCGAGATGCGACGGGTTGGCGGTCAGCGACAGATGGATGCGGTTGCCGTCGAACTCGCGGTCCGAGGAGGCGCCGAGGTGGTACTTGACGTCGCCGGAGCCTTCGACCGCGTCGGGATTGGCCGAGCCGCCCTTGAACTCGTGAAACAGCGCCCGGTGCGGCTTGCCCATCACCTGGGTCAGCACGTTGAGGCGGCCGCGATGCGGCATGCCCAGCACGATCTCCTTCACGCCGAGATTGCCGCCGCGCTTGATGATCTGCTCCAGCGCCGGAATCAGCGACTCGCCGCCGTCCAGACCGAAGCGCTTGGTGCCGGTGAACTTGACGTCGCAGAACTTCTCGAAGCCTTCGGATTCGATCAGCTTCTGCAGGATGGCGCGGCGTCCCTCGCGGGTGAACGAGATTTCCTTGTCCGGCCCCTCGATGCGCTCCTGAATCCACGCCTTCTGCGCCGCGTTCGTGATGTGCATGAACTCGACGCCGAGCGTCTGGCAGTAGGTGCGCTCGCAGATCGCGACGATTTCGCGCAGCGAGCCGTATTCGAGGCCCAGCACGTGATCGAGGAAGATCTTGCGGTCGTAATCGGCCTCGGTGAAGCCATAGGAGCGCGGATCGAGCTCCTCGCGGTTGCGCGGCGCCTCGATGCCGAGCGGATCGAGCTTGGCGTGGAAGTGGCCACGCATGCGGTAGGCGCGAATCAGCATCAACGCGCGGACGGAGTCGCGGGTGGCCTGGTTGACGTCGGCCGCAGACAGTTCGACGCCCTTGGTCTGCGCCTTCTGGGCGATCTTGTCGCCGACCTTCTTCTCGACCACGGCCCAGTTGCCGTCTAGCGCCGAGGTCAGTTCGTCGCGCGGGGAGACCGGCCAGTTGCTGCGCGCCCAGGAGGGGCCCGACGCATTCTTCTGCACGTCGGCCGGCGCGTCCTTCAGGCTCTTGAAGAACTCCTGCCACTCCGGATCGACCGAGGCGGGATCCTTCTCGTAGCGGGCGTAGATCTCATCGATGTAGGTGGCATTGGTGCCCTGCAGAAAAGACGACAGGGCAAAGGCGGCGTTCGCATCTTGGCGAGACATGGTAGGCGTCCTGGTAATTTCGCTGCGCCCAATCAAAACGGCGCAATGCCTGACCCGCTGACAAAGCGGATCAGGTTCGGGTTAGGACCGTTTACCTTATTTATTGTAAATATTCGCGCCGAAAAGCACTAAGCCCTGAATCAGGATTTCAACTTTTCGACAAGCGTCTTACCGAGGCGCGCGGGCGACGGTGACACGGTGATACCGGCCGCTTCCATCGCCGCGGTCTTCGATCCGGCATCGCCCTTGCCGCCGGAGATGATCGCGCCGGCATGGCCCATGCGGCGGCCGGGAGGCGCGGTGACGCCCGCGATGAACCCGACCATCGGTTTCTTGCGGCCGCGCTTGGCTTCGTCCTTGATGAACTGCGCCGCGTCCTCCTCGGCCGAGCCGCCGATCTCGCCGATCATGATGATCGAGGTGGTCTTTGGGTCGGCCAGGAACATCTCGAGCATGTCGATGAACTCGGTGCCCTTGACCGGGTCGCCGCCGATGCCGACCGCGGTGGTCTGGCCGAGGCCCTCCGACGTGGTCTGGAACACCGCCTCATAGGTCAGCGTGCCCGAGCGCGAAACGATGCCGACCGAGCCGGGCTTGAAGATGTTGGCCGGCATGATGCCGATCTTGCACTCGCCGGCGGTCATGACGCCCGGGCAGTTCGGCCCGATCAGGCGCGACTTGGAGCCCTGCAGCGAGCGCTTCACCCGGACCATGTCGAGCACCGGGATGCCCTCGGTGATGCAGACGATCAGCGGGACCTCGGCATCGATGGCCTCGCAGATCGCGTCCGCGGCGCCCGGCGGCGGCACGTAGATCACCGACGCGTCGGCGCCGGTGGCCTCGCGGGCCTCTTTGACGGTGTCGAAGACCGGCAGGCCGAGATGGGTGGAGCCGCCCTTTCCGGGCGAGGTGCCGCCGACCATCTTGGTGCCATAGGCGACCGCCGCCTCGGAGTGGAAGGTGCCGTTCTTGCCAGTGAAGCCCTGGCAGATGACCTTGGTGTTCTTGTCGATGAGGATGGACATCGTGCGTTCTCTAAAGCGGTTGGGGTGAGGAATGGGCGAGCGCCTGAAACGGCGCTCAGCCTCCCTTGACGGCCTTGACGATCTTCTGCGCGGCGTCGTCGAGATTGTCGGCGGGCAGCACGTTGAGGCCGGACTCGCTGATGATCTTCTTGCCGAGATCGACATTGGTGCCTTCGAGGCGCACCACCAGCGGCACCTTGAGACCCACTTCCTTGACCGCAGCCACCACGCCCTCGGCGATGACATCGCACTTCATGATGCCGCCGAAGATGTTGACCAGGATGCCCTTCACGTTCGGATCGGCGGTGATGATCTTGAACGCCGCCGCCACCTTCTCCTTGCTGGCACCGCCGCCGACGTCGAGGAAGTTCGCCGGCTCCATGCCGTAGAGCTTGATGATGTCCATCGTCGCCATCGCGAGCCCGGCGCCGTTGACCATGCAGCCGATGGTGCCGTCGAGCGCGACGTAGTTGAGGTCGTACTTCGAGGCCTCGATCTCCTTGGCGTCTTCCTCGGTCTCGTCGCGCAGCGCCACGACCTCGGGGTGCTTGAACAGCGCGTTGGAGTCGAACGACACCTTGGCGTCGAGCACGCGGAGCTGGCCCTGCTTGGTCACGACCAGCGGGTTGATCTCCAGCATCGCCATGTCCTTGGCGACGAACGCGGTGTAGAGCTGGATGGTCAGCTTCTCGGCCTGCTTGGCGAGATCGCCCGACAGCTTCAGCGCCTTGGCGACGGCGCGGCCATGATGCGGCAGGACGCCGGTGGCCGGATCGACCGAGAAGGTGATGATCTTCTCAGGCGTGCTGTGGGCAACGTCCTCGATGTTCACGCCGCCTTCGGTCGACACCACGAAGGCGACCTTCGAGGTCTCGCGATCGACCAGCAGGGAGAGATAGAACTCCTTGTCGATGTCCGAGCCGTCCTCAATGTAGAGGCGGTTGACCTGCTTGCCGTCCGGGCCGGTCTGCACGGTCACCAGCGTCGCGCCCAGCATCTGCTTGGCGAACGCGTTGACCTCGTCGATCGACTTGGCGAGGCGGACGCCGCCCTTGTCGCCGGCCGAGGCCTCCTTGAACTTGCCCTTGCCACGGCCGCCGGCGTGGATCTGGCTCTTCACGACCCAGACCGGGCCGCCCAGCGTCTTCGCCGCGGCATCCGAATCCTCGGGACGGAGGACCGGCACGCCCTTGGAAATCGGCACGCCGAACTCATGCAGCAGTGCCTTGGCCTGATATTCGTGAATGTTCATAAGCGTTTGCTCCCCGAACCCGCGATGGGGTGACGTCTGGAATCCTTCCCAGGACGTCTGGTATACCATATACCAAACATCCTGCAATTCAGTCAGGCGGCTTGCGGCCGCCTTTCGTAAGCTCAGCGGCCGAGCAGGTCGGGCGCGATCTTCTTGCAGGCGTCGACCAGGCCCTGCACGGCGCCGACCGACTTGTCGAACGCCTCGCGGTCCTTGCCGGCGAGCTCGATCTCGACGATGCGCTCGACACCCTTGGAGCCGATCACGACGGGCACGCCGACATACATGTCCTTCACGCCGAACTCGCCATTGAGATAGGCGGCGCAGGGCAGCACCCGCTTCTTGTCGCGGAGATAGCTCTCGGCCATCGCAATCGCCGACGCCGCCGGGGCGTAATAGGCCGAGCCGGTCTTCAGCAGGTTGACGATCTCGGCGCCGCCGTTGCGGGTGCGGTCGACGATCTCGTCGATCCGGGCCTGCGAGGTCCAGCCCATCTTGACCAGGTCAGGCAGCGGAATGCCGGCGACGGTCGAGTATTTGGTCAGCGGCACCATGGTGTCGCCGTGACCACCGAGCACGAAGGCGGTGACGTCCTCGACCGAGACGTTGAACTCATCGGCCAGGAAGTAGCGGAAACGGGCGGAGTCGAGCACGCCGGCCATGCCGACGACCTTCTTGGCCGGAAGGCCCGAGGCCTTCTGCAGCGCCCAGACCATGGCGTCGAGCGGGTTGGTGATACAGATGACGAAGGCGTCGGGGGCGTACTTCTTGATGCCGGCGCCGACCTGCTCCATGACCTTCAGGTTGATCGACAAGAGATCGTCGCGGCTCATGCCCGGCTTGCGCGGCACGCCGGCAGTGACGATGCACACCTTGGCGTTGTCGAGCGCTTCGTAGGAGTTGGCGCCGGTGTAGTGGGCATCGAAACCGTCGACCGGAGAGGACTGGGCGATGTCGAGCGCCTTGCCCTGCGGGACGCCTTCGGCAATGTCGAACATCACGACGTCGCCGAGCTCCTTGAGGCCGACGAGGTGAGCCAGCGTTCCGCCGATCTGACCGGAGCCAATCAAAGCAATCTTGTCGCGCGCCATGGCAAATTTTCCTTTGAACCCGAAGGAGTGAGGGAGGTCGAAAAGTCGACTGGTGGTTATCCCTTTCGCCCGGGCCGTTCAAGTCACGCTATGGCCAATTGGCGGGCCTGCCTTGATTTCGATCAGGACCGGGCGACGGGCGCTGATGATCCTTTCAGCATGATTGACGTGGCGTTTTCGCGACTGTGTGCCCGGCGGCGGGCGCGGCCGGACATCCGATGTTTGTCAGGTTTCGACTAGGCCCGTAGAAGTCCCGGATGCGGCCGAGTCCTTCCGCCCGTGCGGCAGGGCCAGATAGGACTCCGAGCCCATCTCGATCAGGCGCGAGGTGGTGCGCTTGAACTCCATGGCCTCGACGCCCTCGGCCGCGATGTAGAGCGAGATCGGGTCCGCCGCGGCGGAGGCGATCAGCTTCACGGCATTGTCGTAGAGCGTGTCGATCAAGGTGATGAAGCGCTTGGCGGCGTTGCGCTCCGCGTAGTCCATCACCGGGATGTGGTCGATCAGGATGGTGTGATAGTCGTGGGCGAGCCGAAGATAGTCGGAGGCTGCGAGCGGCTTGTCGCACAAATCGGCAAAGCCGAAGCGGGCGACGCCGTTGGCCGAGCACGGCACGTGCAGGATGCGTCCCTTGACGGTGATGTCGCGGGACCGGCACCGCGCGTTGCCGGTCAGCCTGCCCCACGCCTTGTCGAGCGCGGCGCGCGCATCGAGGTCGGACGGCACCAGCCACATCTTGACGCCGGCGAGCTTCTCCAGCCGGAAATCAGTGCGCGCATCCAGCCGCGCCACGTCCATGTGGTCGGCGATCTGCTTGATGAAGGGCAGGAACAGCGCGCGGTTGAGGCCGCCTTTGTAGAGATCCTCGGGCGCGACGTTGGAGGTCGCCACCACCACCGTGCCGAGATCGAACAGCTTGGCGAACAGGCGGCCCAGGATCATCGCGTCCGCGATATCGGTGACGTGGAATTCATCGAAACAGAGCAGCCAGGCCTGATCGAAGATCGCCTGCGCCGTGAGCCCGATCACATCGGCATCGGCGAGCTCGCCGCGTGCGATGTTCTGGCGATAGCCGTAGATGCGCTCATGCACCTCGGCCATGAATTCATGGAAATGCGCGCGCCGCTTGTGCTCGACCGGACAGGTCTGGAAGAACAGGTCCATCAGCATAGTCTTGCCGCGCCCGACCTCGCCATGGACATAGAGGCCGCGGGGCGGCTCGCTCTTGTCGGCAAAAAGGCGGCCCAACAGGCCCTGCTTGCGCATCGGCTTGTAGGTGGAAAGGCGTCGCTCCAGCGCCGCCAGGGCATCGGCGACCTCGGCCTGGGCGTGGTCGGCCTCGATCGCACCTGTATCGACCAGAGACTGATATTGCGCGCGGAACGCGTCTGACGGAGTGGACAGCATGAGCGCACTCTAGGTCACGAGACTTACGGAAAATGCAATCCGCAAATGGTGGAAGCCGCCATGCAGCGGAGCCGTAAGGTCTTGGTATACGGCACCCGAATGGCCGCGCGCACGTTAGTCCGGGGCTAACGACGTTGCCCCGAGTCCTCACGGGCTCCCGCAGCCGTCAGCCCGGGCTGAGGTCGTAGGCGTCCTCGACGACATAGGGACCACCGCCGGTCGACGCGCGCGACGAGAACAGCACGAAACGCTCGGCGACGAACACCCGGCTCGGGAAATAGCCGCGGACCGACAGATAGTCGGCGACGTCCTGGCTCGATGCGTCGTGCAGCCGCGCCAGCGTGACATGCGGCACGAATTTGCGCCCCTCCGGATCGAGGCCGATCCGCTGCATCATCCGCTCCAGCTCGGCCTGCAGCTCGATCAGCGGCCGACTCGGGGCGATGTTGGCAACGACCGCCCGCGGCTTGCGGCCGCCGAAACTCGACAGCCCCTGCACCGTCACCTCGAACGGCTTGCGGTTCACCCGCCACAGCATCGATGCGATCTCGTTGGCGGACGCGCCGTCGATGTCGCCGATGAAGCGCAGGGTGACGTGGTAATTTTCAGGATCGATCCAGCGGGCGCCGGGAAGACCGCCACGCAAATTGGAGAGCGTCTGGCCGACCTCGGCCGGGATCTCCAGTCCAGTAAACAGACGCGGCATCGTTTCAGGACTCCCGATGCTGGAGGCTGATCCCGAAAATTGACGAGATCATGCCTTGACGAAAATGACCGACGACGAATCGCCAATGCATAATTCCTACCGAATTTATATGACTCCGCGACGGAGGGTGCGTTAACGCCGGGAAAACCTGCGGAAAACCCGGTCCGTAAGGTTATCGCAATTCATCCGCGCACGGCCTCGGGCCTCATTGCCCACGAAGCGGACGCAGGAATGCTTCCACCGTAGGCAGCAGCCTGGACACGATGATGTCGACCCCGGCCGCCGTGGGGTGAATGCCGTCCGCCTGGTTCAGCTTGGGGTCGGCGGCGACGCCGTCGAGGAAGAACGGATACAGCGGCACGCCGAACTCCTTGGCGAGATCGGGGTAGATCGCGTTGAACTTCGCGGCGTAGTCACTCCCGTAGTTCGGCGGGGCCAGCATGCCGCACAGCATGACGGCGATCCCCCGAGCCTTCAGCCGCTTCACGATCTCGGTCAGCGCCTGGCGGGTGACCGCCGGATCAACGCCGCGCAGGGCGTCGTTGGCGCCGAGCTCGACGATGACGGCCTCGGTCCCGTCCGCAACCGACCAGTCGAGCCGGTCGCGGCCACCGGAGGAGGTGTCGCCGGACACGCCGGCGTTGGTCAAGGCGATCGGCAGCCCCTTGGCCTGCAACGCCTTTTGCAGCTTGGCCGGAAACGAATCCGAGGCCGACAGGCCAAGACCGGCGCTCAAGGAGTCGCCGAGTACGACGAGCTTGATGGGCTTGGGCGTATCAGCGTCCGCGAAGACCGGCCCGACTGTCATCAAGGCGAGCATCAACACGAGTATGTGCACGAAGAAATGTCCGCGCCCCTCGACCCGGCTTGCGGAGTTGCCATATGACCGAGCCATGGACAGTCTCATCGAAACCTCGCGTTTGGCCGGCCTCGGGCCGGACACCATTACAATCTCGAACGTCAACCTCTCGCTCGGCACCGGCGCGGCGCGGGTCCATATCCTCAAGGACATCAGCCTGCGGGTGGGACAGGGCGAGACGATCGGCCTGATCGGCCCCTCGGGATCGGGGAAGTCCACGCTGCTGATGGTGATGGCGGGGTTGGAACGTCCTGACAGCGGTCAGGTGGTGGTCAACGGCACCGCTTTCAATGCCCTGGACGAGGACGCCCTGGCCCGGTTCCGCGGCCGCCAGGTCGGTATCGTCTTCCAGTCCTTCCATCTGATCCCGACCATGACCGCACTGGAGAATGTCGCGGTGCCGCTGGAGCTGGCAGGCCATGCCGGCGCCGCCGAGCGCGCGGCCCGCGAACTGGACTCCGTTGGCCTCGGCCACCGGCTGCATCATTATCCGACACAGCTTTCGGGCGGCGAGCAGCAGCGCGTGGCACTGGCGCGCGCGTTGGCCCCGGATCCGGCGATCCTGGTCGCCGACGAGCCGACCGGCAATCTCGACGAGACCACCGGGCGGCAGATCGTTGACCTCCTGTTCACCAAGCATGCCGAGCGCGGCATGACCTTGGTGCTCGTGACCCACGACAGCAGCCTCGCGCACCGGTGCGACCGCGTCGTGCGGCTGCGCTCGGGGAGGATCGAAAGCGAGGCCGACGCGCACGAGTCCGCCGGCGCATGAGCACCGTGTCCGAACCGATTGCGGGCGGCCGCATGGCGGCACTCCCCGTCCGCTATGCCTTGCGCGAACTGCGCGGCGGCTTGCACGGCTTCTATGTCTTCATCGCCTGCATCGCGCTCGGCGTGCTGGCGATCGCCGGTGTCGGCTCGGTCGCGGCGAGCCTCAATGACGGCCTGGTTCGCGAAGGACGCACGCTGCTCGGCGGCGACGTTGCGTTCTCGCTGTTTCAGCGCGAGGCCAAGCCCGAGGAGGTCGACTTCCTGCGCTCGCGCGGGCAGGTCTCGCTGGCGGCGACCCTGCGCGCCATGGTGCGCTCGAGCGACGCCAAGCTCGCACTGGTCGAACTGAAGGCGGTCGACGACGCCTATCCGCTGCTGGGCAGAGCCGAGCTGCAGCCCGACCTGCCGATGGCGGACATCCTGGCCGAGCGCGACGGCGTCTACGGCGCCGCAGCCGATCCGGCGCTGCTGGCACGGCTCGACCTGAAGATCGGCGACACCGTCACCATCGACACGGTCCGCTTCCAGATCCGCAGCGCGCTGCAGGCCGAGCCGGACAAATTGTCCGGCGGCATCGGCCTCGGGCCGCGCTTCCTGGTCAGCGAGGCCGGCCTGCGCGCCACCCCGCTACTGCAGCCCGGCAGCCTGGTGCGCTGGACCTACCGGGTCCGGCTGCCCGACGACGCCAAGGACGACCACGCCGCGGCGTCCTTCATCGCCGACACCCGCCTGACCCTGCCGTCGGCCGGATGGGAGATTCGCAGCCGCAGCAACGCCTCGCCGCAACTGGAGCGGACGATCGGCCGCTTCACCCAGTTCCTGACCCTGGTCGGTCTCGCCGCCCTGCTGGTCGGCGGCGTCGGCGTCGCCAATGCGGTCAAGAGCCATGTCGACCGCCGCACCGAGGTGATCGCGGCGTTCAAGGCGCTCGGCGCCACCAGCCTCGACGTGTTCGGCATCTACCTCGTGCAGGTGATGGTGCTCGCCACCATCGGTTCGATCGTCGGACTATGCGCCGGCGCCGCCCTGCCCTTCGCCATCGTCGGCCTGTTCGGCAAGATCCTGCCGCTGCCGGTCGTCGCGGCTGTCCATCCCGACGAACTAGCGCTCGCCTTCATCTACGGCCTGCTCACGGCGCTGGCATTCGGGCTGTGGCCGCTCGGACGCGTCCGCGACGTTCCGGTGGCGGCGCTGTTCCGCGAGGCCGTCATCGCCGAATGGCACCGGCCGCGCTGGAGCTATCTGGCACTGATCGCCGGCACGGTCGCCCTGCTGATCGCCGTCGTCATCGGCTTGTCCTACGACAAGCGGATCGCCGCGGTGTTCGTCGTCGCCGCCGCGCTCGTGTTCGTGCTGTTGCGGGGCATTGCCGCCGGCGTGATGGCGATCGCACGCAGGCTGCCGCGCAGCCGCTTCCCGATGTTGCGGCTGGCGGTTAGCAACATCTACCGTCCGGGCGCGCTGACGCCGTCGGTGGTGCTGTCGCTCGGACTGGGGCTCGCCGTGCTGGTGACGATCACCCAGATCGACGGCAATCTGCGGCGCCAGTTCCTGGCGCAGCTCCCGGAGCAGGCGCCGTCGTTCTTCTTCATCGACGTTCCTTCAGGCGAAGCCGACCGCTTCCGGGACTTCCTCAAGACCCTGGCACCGCAATCGACGGTGGATGACGTGCCGATGCTGCGCGGCCGGATCGTCTCGGCCCGCGGCGTCCGCGCCGAGGATCTCAAGGCGACTGCGGAAACCGAATGGGTGCTGCAGAGCGACCGCGGCCTGACCTATACGGCGGAGATTCCGAAGGGGTCGAAGGTCGTCGAGGGTGACTGGTGGACCGAGAATTATAGCGGCCCGCCGCTGGTCTCGATCGAGAAGCGGATCGCGGACGGCTTGGGCCTCAAGCTCGGTGACGACATCGTCGTCAACGTGCTCGGACGCGACATCGCAGCACGAATCGGCAACATGCGCACCATCGACTGGCAGGGGCTCGGCATCAATTTCGTGCTGGTGTTCTCCCCGAATGCCTTCAAGGGCGCACCGCACACCCATGTCGCCACCCTGACCGAGGCGCGCTCCGATGCCGCCGAGGATGCCCGTGTCATCCGCAAGGTGGCCGATGCGTTTCCGATGGTGACCAGCGTGCGGGTCCGGGAGGTCATGGAGACGGTCGGCTCGGTCGTCGCCAACCTGGCGCTGGCGATCCGCGGCGCCAGCGCCGTCACCCTGATTTCAGCCATCCTGGTGCTGGGCGGAGCCCTGGCCGCCGGCCACCGCCACCGGGTCTATGATGCCGTGATCCTGAAGACCCTGGGTGCCACGAGATTGCGGCTGCTCGGCGCCTACGCGCTCGAATATCTGATGATCGGCTTCGCCACTGCGGCATTCGGTGTCATCGCCGGGTCTGTCGCGGCCTGGCTGATCGTGACCCGGCTGATGACCCTGAGCTTCGTGTGGCAGGCGGGCAGCGCCGCCGCGGTCGTTCTGGCCGCGCTTGTGGTCACCGTCGGCCTCGGCCTCGTCGGGACCCTGCTCGCGCTCAACCAGAAACCGGCCACGGTGCTCCGGAATCTGTGACGCCGCCGGGATTGCACGGCTTGCGCGTTCATGCCGCACGGTTAACGGGCGTTCTACGGCTCCGACGCGTGCGGAGCGACATTCAGCCGCGCGTGGAAGCTTGCAGCGGATATGCTAGTTTCCCATTTAGGGATTGGGCTCATGGACCTGCCCAAAGATGGCGAATTTGCCGATGACGCAAATTTAATATCTGGGGCAGGTGGGATGAGATAGGGTTTTTCGAGAACCGGAATATGGTCCTGCCCAGGACCGTATCGCCGGGCAACCAACGGGAATCGACCATGTCGGACCTAGACCGCAACTATGCTTCACCCTTTGGCCGGGTGGCCGGGCGCGCCGATGCCGCGACCGTCGACGCCGGTCTGCGCGCCTACATGCTGCGCATCTACAATTACATGAGCATCGGCCTGGCCATCACCGGCTTGGCGGCACTCGGCGTCTACATGGCGTCGGTGACCGGCGATCCGGCGTCCGCTGCGGCCAAGTTCAGCAATAACGTTTACCTGACCCAGTTCGGCTACGCGATGTTCGTGAGCCCGCTGAAGTGGCTGTTCATCCTGGCGCCCCTGGTCATGGTGTTCGCGATCTCGGCCGGCATCAACCGCCTGGCGCCGTCGACCGCGCAGATCCTGTTCTGGGTGTTCTCGGCCTTGATGGGCATCTCGCTGTCGTCGATCTTCCTGGTGTACACCCATACCTCGATCGTGCGGGTGTTCTTCATCACCGCGGCGACGTTCGGCGCGCTCAGCCTGTACGGCTACACGACCAAGCGCGACATGACGGGCATGGGCTCGTTCCTGTTCATGGGCCTGATCGGCGTCGTGCTGGCGAGCCTCGTGAACCTGTTCCTGGCGAGCTCGATGCTGCAGTTCATCGTCTCGGTGGTCGGCGTGTTCGTGTTCGCGGGCCTGACCGCCTGGGATACGCAGCGCCTGAAGAACGAGTACATCTACGGCTACGCTTCCGCGGGCGGCGACATTGCCGAGCGCGCAGCGATCACCGGTGCTCTGTCGCTGTACCTGAACTTCATCAACCTGTTCACGCTGCTGCTGCAGCTGCTCGGACAGCGCGACTGATCCAGCGGCTCACCTGAGCGATCTTCGAAGCCCCGGCCTCACCGCCGGGGCTTTTCTTTTGGTTGCTTACGATGCGCTCAGGGCTCGCATCGTGGAAAGCCAGCCCCGCCGCGGTTGATCGGCCCTTTCGTCCTGGTATTGTTCCACCCATGTCCAGCATCGATATCCGTCCCACCGCCGAGGCCGACCTCCCTGCGATTGCCGCGATCTACGCCCAGGCCGTGCGCGAAGGCACCGCGACGTTCGAACTCGAGCCGCCTGATCTTGCCGAGATGACGCGTCGCTTCCGGGCGCTGACCGACGGCGGCTTCCCCTATCTGGTCGCCATCCTGGACGGTCGTGTCGCGGGCTATGCTTACGCCGGAGCCTATCGGCCGCGGCCGGCCTACCGCTTCACTGTCGAGAACTCGGTGTATCTCGATCCCGCCAGCCACCGGCGCGGCATCGGCACCAGGCTGATGGAGCGGTTGATCGCCGACTGCGAGGCGCGCGGCTTCCGGCAGATGATCGCCGTCATCGGCGATTCCGCCAACGCCGCCTCGATCGGCCTGCACAGCAGATGCGGCTTCACGCTGATCGGCACCCATCCGAATGTCGGCCTGAAGTTCGGCCGCTGGCTCGACACCGTGATGATGCAGCGGCCGCTCGGTGCCGGCAGCACCGACGTTCCGGCGCCGTAGCTTGTCCATGATGTCGGAACATCCGTGTCTGTGCTGACGCACGCACCCCGGACTTGCGACGTCAGACCAGCGCCGGTTTCGGCGCGATCACCAGCAACACGCGCTCGAGCTCGTGACCACGGCGCAGGATGAGGCCGGTAGCCGAGATCACGCTGTACATGCCCTGCTTGCGGGCCAGCCTCGGATCCTTCTCGATGCGGTAGATCGGCACCTCGGAAGCGCGGCGGAATACGGAGAAGACGGCACGGTCGCGGAGGAAGTCGATCGCGTAGTCGCGCCATTCACCATCGGCGACCATCCGGCCATAGAGGTTGAGGATGCGGTTCAGCTCGAGCCGATCGAACGTCACCCGATTGGGCGCTGCAGCCGTGGTGCGGGCTGCCGCCCGGTTCTCGCTGGGATCGGCATCCTCCGGCGTGACGTTCATGAGCGTCCTCCTGTCATCTCCGTGACATGATCGCGCCATCCGCGGACAGCCGCAAGAGGCCGATTTCGCTCTCGAACTTCGGAGCGCACCAGCGGCCGGAAGAGTTCCGCGAACACGCCGCCGTCACGGGATCGTTAGCGGAATCATAATCGCGCCGTGTTTCCGCCCAGGGACTGCCCCCGACGTTGGGCATAAGATTCGTGTGCGTTGGCCCGGTCCTTTCGGTTCCGGATTCCTCAGCCCCCAGCCCCCCGGGGTCGTCAGGATCGGGTCTATTCACAAGTAAGGCAAAGGGCCAACGCGAGTTGGTCCTTTTGCTTTTTTGCATGAGGCGCACGAAGCGCGTTGCGGCACCCCCGTACCACGTGACGCGCCTAGAGCAGGTCAGAGAAAGCGACGATCAGGACGACGGACGGTCAGCGCTCGGGACCACGCGCTGTCGCTGAAACCCGCCCGACCAATGGCAGCTCGGAAAAGGCGGCCCCGAGCATCGCCCCGGGGCGATCACGGCTACCGTCCTGCACATAGACGACGGTGCCATCGACGCCATCGCCTGCGATCTTCTCCAGCGGCATGCTCCAACTGACCGGCGCACCAGTCCAGTCACCCAGCTTCAGCAGACCGCGTACGACGTTGTAGTAGGTCAGCTCGCGGCCGCCATTCTCGCCGCGGGCGACGGAGATCGGGACCACGCGCGAGATCGAGCAGACCCAGACTTCGCCATGCTTGCGCAAGGCCTGGTCGCTGGCAGCAGCCACCGATACCGTGAGCTCCTGGCCTTCGATCGACAGCCGCACCGGCACCGACATCACTTTGCCGCCCAGGGCCGTCTCCTCGATCGCGCCCTCGATCGCGTCGCGATCACTGCCGATCACATGCATCGAACCGTTGATCACCGCCTGCGGCGTATAGACTTCGCGGTCGCCACGAACCCTGGAATAGGCGCGCTGCCGCGCCGTGAAGCGGGAGTCGGCCAGCGTGTCCTTCCAGCCGAGATAGTCCCAATAGTCGATCGGCAGGGAGAGAGCGATGATGGAGGGATCGCGCGCGAGGTCCCCGAGGACCTTGTCCGCAGGCGGGCATGACGAACAGCCCTGCGACGTGAAGAGTTCGATCACCGCACGCGGATCGGACGCGGCCGGCCTGACGAAAGCGATGACCGCACAGACACTCAGCGCCGCGCGCGACCACCACGACATCTGTCCACTCATCGTCACTGCCCTGTCTGGAACATGTCCGCCGCGCCCTGCCGCGCCGCCAATCTGCGAAACCACCCTCGTAATTAAAAGTCTGCAAACGCAAAGGAGGCGGCCCTTGTCATAGGCCGCCTCGTTCATCACCCGCCACTCACTTCAGAGTGAGCCGATCTGTCGCAACGTGCATTGGTTAAGCGGCCAGCTTGCGCAACACGTAGTGCAGAATACCGCCGTTGCGATAGTAGTCGAGCTCGTCCAGCGTATCGATCCGGCAGAGCAGCGGCACCTGCTGCGCCGCACCGTCCGCCGACACGATCTCGGCGGTCAGGGTCTGGCGCGGCTTGAGGTCGCCCTGCAGACCCTTGATGGTGACCTTCTCGTCGCCCTTGAGCCCGAGCGACGACCACGACGTGCCTTCCTGGAAGGTGAGTGGAAGCACACCCATGCCGACCAGGTTGGAGCGGTGGATGCGCTCGAAGCTCTGGCAGATCACGGCGCGGACGCCGAGCAGCCTCGTGCCCTTGGCCGCCCAGTCGCGCGACGAGCCGTTGCCGTATTCGGCACCGGCGAACACCACCAGCGGCACCTTCTCTTCCTGGTACTTCATCGCGGCATCGTAGATCGACATCTGCTCGCCGTCGGGCCAGTGCTTGGTCAGGCCGCCCTCCGGGATATTGCCGTCGGCGCCCTTGAGCATGAAGTTCTTGATGCGGATGTTGGCGAAGGTGCCGCGCATCATGATCTCGTGATTGCCGCGACGGGTGCCGTACTGGTTGAAGTCGGCAGGGCGGACCTGGTGCTCGCTGAGGAACTTGCCGGCGGGCGAGGTCAGCTTGATCGAACCGGCCGGCGAGATGTGGTCGGTGGTGATCTTGTCGCCGAACAGCGCCAGCACGCGGGCCTCGACGATGTCCGTGATCGGCTCCGGCTCCTTCTTCATGCCCTCGAAATACGGCGGGTTCTGCACGTAGGTCGACGACATGTTCCAGCGATAGGTCTCGCTCTCGACGGTCTTGATCTTGCGCCAGTTGGTGTCGCCCTTGAATACGTCGGCGTAGCGCTTCTTGAAGATCGAGGCCTTGACGAACTTCTTGACGAAGTCGTTGACCTCCTTCGTCGTCGGCCAGATGTCCTTCAGGTAGACCGGCTTCTTGTCCTTGCCGATGCCGATCGGCTCGACCGCGAGATCCTTGGTCACGGTGCCCGCCAGCGCATAGGCCACGACCAGCGGCGGCGACGCCAGGTAGTTGGCCTGCACGTCCGGCGAGACGCGGCCTTCGAAGTTGCGGTTGCCCGACAGCACGGCCGCCGCGACCACGCCATTGTCGTTGATCGACTTCGAGATCTCCTCCGGCAGCGGGCCGGAATTGCCGATGCAGGTGGTGCAGCCGAAGCCGACCAGGTTGAAGCCGACCTTGTCGAGGTCCTTCTGCAGGCCGGAGTTCGCGAGGTATTCGGCAACCACCTGGCTGCCCGGGGCCAGCGAGGTCTTCACCCACGGCTTCGCCTTGAGGCCCTTGGCGGCGGCGTTGCGGGCCAAGAGGCCGGCGCCGATCAGCACGCTCGGGTTCGAGGTGTTGGTGCAGGAGGTGATGGCGGCGATGACGACGTCGCCATGGCCGATGTCGAAGTCCTTGCCCTCGACCGGGAAGCGCTGCTCGGCGGCATCCGGCTTCTTGTATTCGCCGGCCAGCGCGGTCGCAAAGCCTTCGGCCACCGCCGGCAGCGCGATCCGGCCCTCGGGACGCTTCGGACCGGCCATCGACGGCACGACGTCGGCGAGGTCGAGCGTCAGCGTTTGCGTGAACACCGGGTCCGGCGACTTGGCGGTGCGGAACAGGCCCTGCGCCTTGGCGTAGGCCTCGACCAGCGCGACGCGCGGCGCCTTGCGGCCCGAGGTCTTGAGATAGTCGATGGTCGCGGTATCCACGGGGAAGAAGCCGCAGGTCGCGCCGTACTCGGGGGCCATGTTGGCGATGGTCGACTTGTCGGCGACCGAGAGATGGTCGAGGCCGGGGCCGAAGAACTCGACGAACTTGCCGACCACACCGAGCTTGCGCAGCATCTGGGTGACGGTCAGCACGAGGTCGGTCGCGGTGACGCCTTCCTTCAGCGCGCCGGTCAGCTTGAAGCCGACGACGTCAGGCAGCAGCATCGACAGCGGCTGGCCGAGCATGCAGGCCTCGGCCTCGATGCCGCCGACGCCCCAGCCGAGCACGGCGAGACCGTTGACCATGGTGGTGTGCGAATCGGTGCCGACCAGCGAGTCCGGATAGGCGACCTCGAAGGTGCCCTTGGTCCGGCCGATCGTCATCTTCTCCTTCTTGGTCCACACCGTCTGCGCGAGATATTCGAGGTTGACCTGGTGGCAGATGCCGGTGCCGGGCGGCACGACGGAGAAGTTGGTGAAAGCCTTCTGGCCCCACTTCAGGAACTCGTAGCGCTCCTGGTTCTGCTTGTACTCCTCGGCGACGTTCTTGCCGAACGCCTTGTTGTCACCGAAGTAGTTCACGATCACCGAGTGGTCGATGACGAGGTCGACCGGCACCAGCGGATTGATCTTCTCGGCATCGCCGCCGAGCTTCTGCATCGCGTTGCGCATGGCGGCGAGATCGACCACGGCCGGCACGCCGGTGAAGTCCTGCATCAGCACGCGCGCCGGGCGGAACGCGATCTCGTGCTCCAGCGACTTCTTGCGCAGCCATTTCGACACCGCGACGATGTCGTCCTTGGTGACGGTGCGGCCATCCTCGTTGCGCAGCAGATTCTCGAGCAGCACCTTCATCGAGTAGGGCAGCTTGGAAATATCCTTGAGACCGTTCTTCTCGGCTGCGGGCAAGCTGTAATAGATGTAGGTCTTCGTTCCGACCTTGAGGGTCTTGCGACTCTTGAAGCTGTCGAGCGAGGTCATGCCTGGAAATCCCAATTGATCTGGATACCCTGAGGGGGTATTTAAGAACCGTCGGCGTGAGGCGCCGAATGGCTTGCAGCGGGCGATTGTGTGCTGCATCAAGTTCCGGCTTATAGAAGCTTTCTATTTGCGCCGCCACAGCCACAAGCAAGCCGCGACGTGGCATCACCCACAAATTCTCACGCGCTAGCCATCAATTCCCTAGGGGCTGTCACGACGGGCCATGCAGCTGTCTCAAACGCTTTCTCCGAGGCTGTTCGGCCGCGACGTCAGATGCGTGCGTGGTGGTCGCGAGGTGTTCGCTGGCCTCGCTTTCGAGGCGGCCGCGGGCGAGGCGCTGGCGGTGACCGGGCATAACGGCGCGGGCAAGACCTCGCTGCTGCGGCTGATCGCAGGACTCTTGCTGCCGGCCGGCGGCACCATCGCCATCGAGGGTGGCGAAGGCGAACTGACGGTGCCGGAGCAGGCGCATTATCTCGGCCACCGCGACGCGCTGAAGCCGGCGCTCAGCGTCGCAGAGAACCTGACCTTCTGGGCCGACTTCCTCGGCGGCGGGATGACGCGGCCGATTCCGGATTGCCTCGCCGCCGTCGGCATCGCGCATGCGATCGATCTGCCGGCTGGCTATCTCTCCGCCGGCCAGCGCCGCCGCCTGTCCCTAGCCCGCCTGCTCGCGGTACCGCGCCTGCTATGGCTGCTGGACGAGCCGACCGCCGCACTCGATGTGGCTGGGCAGACGATGTTCGCCGATCTGATGCGCGAGCACCTCGCCGGCGGCGGACTGATCGTCGCGGCCACCCATGGGCCGCTCGGCATCGACACAAGCGAGCTGCGGATTGGAAACTGAATTGATGGCCCTGGAACAGGCAATTCTTCGCCACGGCGCCGCTGCGCCCCCCTCCCCCTTGCGGGGAGGGGTCGGGGGTGGGGGTCCACACGGGCAGTGTGGCCCGGGGCTCCCCCCCACCCCGACCCTCCCCCGCAAGGGGGGAGGGAGCGCAGCGAACCCGGAGCAACAGGGTCGCTCCCAAGCATTTCTCCGGAAGGCCGTCCGCTCATGACCGCCCTCGGCGCTCTCATCCGCCGCGACATCCGGATCGCGCTGCGCATCGGCGGCGGTGCGCTGATCGGCGTGCTGTTCTTTCTCACCGTCGTGGTGCTGATGCCGTTCGCAGTCGGCCCCGATCTGGCCCTGCTCACCCGTCTCGGCCCCGCCATTCTCTGGCTCGGCGCCCTGCTTGCCAGCCTGCTGACCCTCGACCGTCTCTTCACCGCCGACCACGAGGACGGCTCGCTTGACCTGATCATCATGAGCCGGACGCCGCTGGAACTCGCCTGCGCCGCCAAGGCGCTGGCGCACTGGCTCGCCGCCGGCCTGCCACTGGTGATCGCGACGCCGGTGCTCGGCCTGCTGCTCAATCTCGATGCCACTGCGACCGGTGCCGTGGCCCTGACCCTGTTGGCCGGCACGCCGGCGCTGACCTTCATCGGCATGATCGGCGCGGCGCTGGCGGTGACGATGTCCCGCGGCGGGTTGCTGCTGGCCGTGCTGGTGCTGCCGCTGTCGATCCCGGTGCTGATCTTCGGCGTCGCGGCCTCGCAGGCGGCCATCGTCGGACCGTTGCCGTTCGGGGCGCCATTCTCGATCCTGTGCGCGCTGTCGCTGGTCAGCTTCGTGATCGGCCCGTTCGCAGCTGCAACCAGCCTGCGGAACGGGCTGGATTAACGCGCCGCGTACCGGGGTTTGACCATGATCAACTCTTGCCGAGCGGCGCCGTGCTGATGGACTGCAGCCGCGTCCGCCTTTAACAAGGTCCCCATGTCGCTGATCGACCTCGCCAATCCCACCCGCTTCCTTGCGCTGGCCGCGCGGCTGTTGCCGTGGCTGGCGCTGGTCACGGTCGTCCTGCTGGCCGCCGGCCTCTACCTCTCGGCCCTGGCGCCCGACGACTATCAGCAGGGCGCGACCGTCAAGATCATGTTCATCCACGTGCCCAATGCCTGGCTGTCGATGTTCGTGTGGGGCGTCATGAGCATCGCCTCGCTCGGCACCCTGGTGTGGCGGCACCCGCTCGCCGACGTCGCGGCCAAGGCCGCCGCGCCAATCGGTGCCAGCTTCACCTTCCTGGCCCTGCTGACCGGCTCGCTGTGGGGCCGGCCGATGTGGGGCACCTATTGGGAATGGGACGCGCGGCTGACCTCGGTGCTGATCCTGTTCCTGATGTATCTCGGCCTGATGGCGCTGTGGCGCTCGGTCGAAGACCCGACACGTGCCGCTCGCGCCGCCGCGGTGCTGACCCTGGTCGGCGCCATCAACCTGCCGATCATCAAGTTCTCGGTCGACTGGTGGAACACGCTGCACCAGCCGGCCTCGGTGATGCGGATGGGCGGAACGGCGCTCGACAAATCGTTCCTGATTCCGCTGCTGGTGATGGCGATCGGTTTTTCGTTCCTGTTCGTCACGCTGCACGTCGCGGCGATGCGCAACGAAATCCTGCGCCGGCGCGTGCGCAGCCTGCAGATGCTGCAGGCGCGCGCGTACACGACCGGCGCGGCCGCCGGCGATGCCACAGGCCACGTCGTGGGAGCGGCCTGACATGGACCTCGGCCCCTACACCTCCTTCATCGCGACCTCCTATCTGGCGGCTGCGCTCGTCGTGGTGCTGCTGATCGTCTGGATCGCCATCGACTACCGTACCCAGAAGGCGCGGCTGCGCGCGCTGGAGGACAGCGGCATCAGCCGGCGCTCCGGCCGCTCGGCGACGGACATCCCATGACCGAACAGACCGCAACTGAGCCGGCCTCGCGCCGCCGCTCGTTCCTGATGCTGCTGCCGCTGCTGCTCTTCCTGGGGCTGGCGGCACTGTTCTGGTCGCGCCTCGGCAATGGCGACCCGTCGCGGATTCCGTCGGCGCTGATCGGGCGGCCCGCGCCGAATACGCCGCTGCCGGCGCTGCCGGAACTGGCCCGCGATGGCGCGCTGGTCCCCGGCCTCGACCCGGCCGCACTCAAGGGCAAGGTCAGCATCGTCAACGTCTGGGCGTCCTGGTGCGTGCCCTGCCACGACGAAGCGCCGTTGCTGGTCGAGCTCGGCCGCGACAAGCGCTTCCAGATCATCGGCATCAACTACAAGGACGGCGCCGACAACGCCCGCCGCTTCCTCGGCCGCTACGGCAACCCCTATGACGTCGTCGGCGTCGACGGCAACGGCCGCGCCGGCATCGAATGGGGCGTCTACGGCGTGCCCGAGACCTTCGTGGTCGGCCGCGAGGGCACCATCGTCTACAAGCTGGTCGGCCCGATCACGGCCCAGAACATCGATGCGGTGCTGAAGCCGGAGATCGAGAAGGCGCTGAAGGCGGGCGGTTAGCTCCTCTTACGGCAACTGTTCGTTTCTCGTCATCGCGAGCGAAGCTGTCCGTTCCACCCCCAACTGTCATCGCCCGGCTTGACCGGGCGATCCAGTACGCCGTGACAGCTGAGAGACTCACGACGGACGCGGCGTACTGGATCATCCGCTTTCGCGGATGATGACACCGAGGTTGAGGCGCGAGCGCAACTTCTCACGAGCTGGTTTGCTCAAGGCGAGCCGTTCATTGCTCGTCATTGCGAGCGAAGCGAAGCAATCCAGGGCGTCGCTCGCCGCCCTGGATTGCTTCGTCGCCGCGCTCCTCGCAATGACGCCGGGTGGGCCGAGCTACCCCTTGCTCACGTCCCCCTCTGCGGCATCGCTGGCCTGCAGCGACGCCGGGTCCTGGTGGTAGCGCTTGATCAGCGGCATCTGGGCGATGGCGAAGATCATGGTCAGCGGCAGGACGCCGAACGCCTTGAAGCCGACCCAGAAATCCGTGGTCTGGGTCCGCCAGACGATCTCGTTCAGCACCGCCATCGCGGCGAAGAACAGCGCCCAGCGGAAGGTGAGGGTGCGCCAGCCCGCCGGCGTCAGATTGAACACCTGATCGAACATGATCGCGATGAAGGAGCGGTTGAACAGCAATCCGCCGCCGAGCACGGCCGCGAACAGTCCGTAGATGATGGTCGGCTTGAGCTTGATGAAGGTCTCGTCGTGCAGCACCAAGGTGAGCGTGCCGAACACGATCACCACCACGGCGGTGACCAGCGCCATCAACGGGATGTGGCGTGTCACGACATAGGACACGATCAGCGCCGCGACGATCGCGACCATGAACGCGCCGGTCGCGGCGAACAGGTTGAACTTGGCGTTGACGACGAAGAAGACGATCAGAGGGCCAAGTTCGGTGGCCAGTTTGAACAGCGGATGCGGCTGGGTCTTGTCCATTCCATGTCCCGTTGGCTGTCATCATCCGCGGCGGCGGCTGATCCAGTCGTGCTTGATCAATCGTGCGCCGAAGCCGCGCGGTGACGTCAATCCTCGATGCCGGCGATCGCCCGCGCAAAATCCCTGGCGGCGAACGGCTGCAGATCCTCGACGCCCTCGCCGACGCCGATGAAGTGCACCGGCAGCTTGAACTTCTCGGACAGCGCCACCAGGATGCCGCCGCGCGCCGTGCCATCGAGCTTGGTCATGACGAGGCCCGTGACGCCTGCCGTACGATGGAACGCCTCGACCTGCGACAGCGCATTTTGTCCCACGGTGGCATCGAGCACGAGCAGCACCGCATGCGGCGCCGAGGCGTCGACCTTGCGAATGACTCGCACCACCTTTTCGAGTTCGTTCATCAGCTCGGCCTTGTTCTGCAGCCGACCGGCGGTGTCGATCAGCAGAATGTCGCGACCCTGCTCCTTCGCGGCGGTCAGCGCGTTGAAGGCGAGGCCCGCGGAGTCCGAGCCCTGCGCGCCGGCGATGACCGGTGCCTTGGTGCGTTCGCCCCAGACCTTGAGCTGCTCGATGGCGGCGGCGCGGAACGTATCGCCCGCGGCCAGCATCACCTGCTTGCCTTCGGAGGCGAATTTCTGCGCCAGCTTGCCGATGGTCGTGGTCTTGCCGGAGCCGTTGACGCCGACGACGAGGATGACGAACGGCTCGTGGCCGGGCGCGATCTCCAGCGGCTTTGCCACCGGCGACAGCACCTTCTCGACCTCGGTCGCGACCACCGCCTTGACCTCGTCGGCGCTGATCGCCTTGTCGTAGCGCCCGTGGCCGACGGCCTCCGCGATCCGCGCCGCCACCTGGGTGCCGAGATCGGCACGCAGCAGCACGTCCTCGATGTCATCCAGCATCGCGCGGTCGAGCTTGCGCTTGGTGACGAGATCGGCCACGGCGGTGCCGAGCGCGCCGGAGGTGCGCTTCAGGCCGGCCGACAGCCGCCGCCACCACGACAGCTTGGGTGTTTCGGAGGTGGTATCGTTCATGGCGTGGTGTTAGCCCTTTCCTCCCGCAAACGAAAGCCTCGCACCCGCAATACGGTTTCCATGGACATTAACCAACCTTCCGATGAGGAGATGCTGGCCCGCGTGCTCCACCGCGACGGACTGATGCTGGTGATCGACAAGCCGGCCGGCATTCCCGTGCACAAGGGACCGAAGGGCGGCCCGAACCTCGAAGCCTCGTTCGACGCCCTGCGCTTCGGCCTGCCGCGCCCGCCGGTGCTGGCACATCGGCTGGACAAGGAAACCTCGGGCTGTCTGGTGCTCGGCCGTCATCGCAAGGCAACGGCCTCGCTCGGGCTTTTGTTCAAGCACGGCAAGATTTCGAAGACGTACTGGGCCGTGGTCGAGGGCGGCCCGGAGGCTGACGAGGGCGTGATCGAGCTGCCGCTAGGCAGGCTCAACGCCGAGCGCGGCTGGTGGCAGAAGCCGGACCCGGAAGGCCAGCCGGCGGTGACGAAATGGCGCGTGCTGGGGCGGTCGTTCTTCTCCCCTCCCCCTTGCGGGGAGGGGTCGGGGGTGGGAGTCCCAGCAAAGACTGCCCGTGTGGACCCCCCACCCCAACCCTCCCCCGCAAGGGGGGAGGGAGCGCACCTGTCGAGCGGTGAGAAAGTTCACGCCACTGGTCCGCGACTCACCTGGCTCGCCATGGAACCCATCACCGGCCGCACCCACCAGCTCCGTGTGCATGCAGCATCCCAGGGCTGGCCGATCGTCGGCGACAACATCTACGGCAACGGCCCGCGCTTCGGCGAGCCGCGGCTGCATCTGCACGCGCGCGAGATTTCGATTCCGCTGTCGAAGAACAAGCCACCGGTGCAGGTCGTGGCCCCGGCCCCGGCGCACATGCATGAGCGGCTGCGACTGTGCGGGTGGAACGGGGAGTGAGGCGCCGCTCTCTCCATTCGTCATGGCCGGGCTTGTCCCGGCCATCCACGCCTCAGTTATCGGAAACAGCGTGGATGCCCGGGCCTTCGCCGCGCCGAAGTGGCTCCGGCCCCGCAGGCGGGTCAAGCCCGGGCATGACGGAGTTCAGGGCCAATAGCCGCGTACTATCATGTCCGACGATGACGAGCCGCTGCACGGTGCCCGGCTCGGCTCCGCTGACTGCCACCGGCAGATAATGCTCCGTCCGCCCCTGCGTCGCGCTCTCCATCAGCACCTCACGCGTGCAGCCGATCTCGGCATCCAGCCGCCGCCGAAACGCCGCGTCTCCGGCTGCCCGCAGCCGCCGTGCGCGATCGCGGATGGCGGCGCCGTCGACCTGCGGCATGCGCGCGGCCGGCGTGCCGGGGCGAGGCGAATAGGGAAAGACGTGCAGGAAGGTCAGGCCGCACTCCTCGACCAGATCGAGCGAGCGCGTGAACATCTCCTCGGTCTCGGTCGGGAAGCCCGCGATCAGGTCGGCACCGAGCGCGATGTCCGGCCGCAGCCGCCGCACCTGGTCACAGAACGCGATGGCATCGGCGCGGGAATGCCGCCGCTTCATCCGCTTCAGGGTCAGATCATCTCCCGCCTGCAGCGACAGATGCAGATGCGGCATCAGCCTCGCATCATCGGCGAGCGCATCGAGCAGGTCGGCATCGGCCTCGATCGAATCGATCGAGGAGATGCGCAGCCGCTTCAGCTCGGGCACATGACGCAGAATCTGCTTCACCAGCCGGCCGAGTTTCGGCGCACCCGGCAGATCCGCGCCATAGCTCGTGAGATCGACGCCCGTCAGCACGATCTCGGCATGGCCGCGCTCGGTCAGCGCGCGCACCTGGTCGACCACGGCCCCCATCGGCACCGAGCGCGAATTGCCGCGGCCATAGGGGATGATGCAGAAGGTGCAGCGATGATCGCAGCCGTTCTGCACCTGGACGAACACGCGCGGCAGGCCGCGCTGAAAGCCGTCGACGAGATGCGGCGCCATCTCCGTCACCGCCATGATGTCGGAGACGGCGATCTTCTCTGACGTGTCGATGCCGAAGCGCGGCACCGCCAGCGCCTGCGCGGTCGCGCGCCACGTGTCCGGCTGCAGCTTGTCGTCATTGCCGATGACGCGGTCGACCTCGGGCATCGCGGCGAACATCGCGCTTTGCGTCTGCGCCGCGCAGCCGGTCACCACGATGCGCGCCGCCGGTCGCTCCCGCTTCAATTTGCGGATCGACTGGCGGGCCTGAGCCACCGCCTCGTTGGTGACGGCGCAGCTGTTGATCACGATGGTGTCGTCAGCGCCCGCAGCCTCGGCGTGCCGCGCGATCAGCTCGGATTCGAAGGCGTTGAGCCGGCAACCGAAGGTGACGACATCGACGCTCATGCGACGCTGGCGAACAGTTGCGGCTCGAACCGCCCCTCGAACTCGAACGTCGCCGTCCCCGTCATCAGCACGTGATCGTCGCGCTCGCGCCACTCGATCGTCAGCTCGCCGCCGGGCAGCGCCATCTGGACGATACGGTTGGCGCGCTTGAGCCGGGCGGCGGCGACGGCGGTCGCGCAGGCGGCCGAGCCGCAGGCTTTCGTCAATCCGGCGCCGCGCTCCCAGGTCCGCATCGTGATGTGGTCGCGATCGACGACGTGCGCGAGCGTGATGTTCGCCCGCTCCGGGAAAATCGGATGGTTTTCGAGCAGCGGCCCGAACCGCTCCAGATCATAGGCGTGGACGTCCTCGACCCAGAACACCGCGTGCGGATTGCCCATGCTGACGACCGACGGCGAATGCAGGATCGGCGCATCGATCGGCCCGATCTGCAGCTCGATGTAGCGGGTGTCACGAAACTCCTCGGCGAGCGGAATGTCCCGCCAGCCGAACTTCGGCGCGCCCATGTCGACCGTGTAGAGATCCGGCGCCGGGCCCTGCCAGCAGTTCAACAGACCGGCCCGCGTCTCGAAGGTCGCGCTGGCCTGCCCGGTCTTCCCGAACACTTGCCGGACCACGCAGCGCATGCCATTGCCGCAGGCGCCGGATTCCGAGCCGTCATTGTTGTAGATGCGGATGAAGGCCTCGGTGCCGTCCAGCCGCGGCGGCTGCAGCACCATCAGCTGGTCGTAGGGCACGCGGGACGCCACCGCGCGCGCCTCGTCCGGCGTGACGACGTGCTTCACGTCGCGCAGGTCGAGCACGACGATCTCGTTGCCGATGCCGTTCATCTTGACGAAGCTGTGGTCGGCGAGCGCGCTCATCAAAATATCCCAATTGTGCCTGCTTTATATGGCCACAGGCGTGGCCTTGACCAGTCCGCAGGGGGACATGACGCATCTGTCATGGGACGCCGCGCCGCGGGGCATGTTAGTACCAGCCATTCGCCGGCACGAACCGGGCCACGCCGCACGGCCACTGGAGAATAGTCGAATGAATCTCAGCACTTTCCGCCTTGTTCTGGCCGTGAGCGCGGTCGCGTTCGCACTGGGCGGCACCGTGGTCCGGGCGCAGGCGCCGGCGGCCGCGCAGGCTCCGGCCGCACAAGCTCCGACCACACAGGCTCCGGCGGCCCCGACCGCGCCTGCATCGGACCCGGCCGCGACGCAACCTCCCGCAGCCGGCGCGAGCCCGGCGCCATCATCGGCGCCAGCCGCAGCCCAGGCTCCGGCCGCGACACCCCCCGCCACGGCCCAGACGCCGCCCGCGCAGACGACGGACAGCTTCGGCGATGAGATCAAGCTCGAGGCCAAGAAGGTCGTCCTGGTCAAGGGCACCGCCAATTGGGACAATGCGTTCGACACGCTGATCGACTCGTTCAAGGCGCTGTCCACCACCTTGGACAAGCAGGGCGTCAAGCCGGCCGGCAACGGCATGATCGTCTACACCTCGACCGACGACAACGGCTTCACCTTCTTCGCCGAGATTCCGGTCGAGCAGGAGCCGAAGACGCTCGGCAAGGGCATGAGCATCGGCCAGTCGCCCGAAGGCAAGGCGCTGAAATTCGTGCACCGCGGCTCGTACGACAACATGGACAACACCTACGAGGCAATCACCAACCATCTCGACGAGCGGAGGCTGGAAGCCAAGGACACCTTCATCGAGGAGTACCTGACCGATCCCCTGAAGACGGCCGAGGACAAGCTCGTCATCAACGTCTACGTGCCGCTGAAGTGAGGGCCATGATGATCAGACCGATCCTCGCGGCCGCGCTTGCGGCCACTGTCGCAATGCCCGCGCTGGCGGACGACATCGCCCGGCAGGACACGCCGGCGATCACCGTCAGCGGCGAGGGCAGCGTGTCGGCGCCGCCGGACCTGGCGCAGATCGATGCGGGCGTCGCCTCTGACGCCAAGACCGCGCGCGAGGCGGCCGAAGCCAACAATGCGGCGATGGCCAAGGTGCTGCAGGCGCTGAAGACGGCGGGGATCGCCGACAAGGATGTCCAGACCTCGCGGCTGTCGCTGCAGCCGCAATATCAGCCGAACAAGCCCGGACAGACGACGGTCACCGGCTATCGCGCGTCCAATCGCGTCACCATCAAGCTGCACGATGTCGCCAAGGTGGCCAACGTGATCGACGCCGTCGTGGCGGCCGGCGCAAACGATGTCGGCAACGTCTTCTTCAGCGTCGCCGAGCCCTCCAGGCTGCTCGACCAGGCGCGCGAGAAGGCGGTCGCCGACGCCCGTCGCAAGGCCGAGATCTACGCCAAGGCCGCCGGCGTGACGCTGGGCCAGCCGCTCGCCATCGCCGAGGACGGCGCGCCCGCGCCGGTGTTCCGCGCCAAGAGCTTCGCCGCGCCGATGGCGGCGACGCCAACCCCGGTGGCGCAGGGCGAGGAGACGCTGTCGATCACGGTCAACGTGACCTGGGCGATCAAGGCGGCGCAGTAGCGCGCCACACGTCAGCACGGCGCATTCACATGGCGTTGTGAGCCGACGACCCGACTACACATTCAGTGTCGTCCCGGCCTTGAGCCGGGACCCATACTCCGCGGCGGACGTGGTCGCGCCAGATGGAGCTGCCAGCCTTCGCAACATAGCGTTCGGTGGTTATGGGTCCCGGCTCGAGGCCGGGACGACACCATTGTTGGTGCGGCAGCCTGGCTAGATCTCCACCACCTGCCCCGGCTTGAGCACACCGAAGCGCTCGCGTGGGATGCCGGCCTGGTCGAGTGCGGCATGCAGCGCATGCACCGGCGCGTCGATGGCCTCATCCGTCAGTTGGAACGTGCCGTGGTGGTGCGCCAGCGCGGTCTCGGCGCCGCAGTCCTGCAACGCCTGCACGGCGTCCTCCGGGTTCATGTGCTGGTCGCGCATGAACCAGCGCGGCTCGTAGGCGCCGATCGGCAGGATCGCGAGCCTGATCGGCGCGTGCGCTTCCGCGACGCGGCGGAAATGCGAGCCGGTGCCGTAGCCGGAATCGCCGACGATGTAGAGCCGGCCGCGCGGCGTCTCCAAGACGAAGCTCGCCCACAGCGCCTTGTTGCGGTCGAAGACGCCGCGCGCCGTCCAGTGCCGGGTCGGCACCAGGGTCACCGCGACCTCGTCGTTCAGCGGCACGCGGTCGTGCCAGTCATAGGCCTCGGCGCGGATCTTCGCATCCGCGTCGGTCATGGTGAGGTCGTTGCCGAGCGGCGTCACGACGCGCGGAGCAAACCGCGCGGTCAGTTTCGACAGGGTACTGATATCCAGATGGTCGTAGTGCCCATGCGTGACCAGCACGACGTCGATGTGCGGCAGCGCCTCGAAGGCGATGCCGGGATCGTTGCAGCGCTTCGGCCCGGCAAAGGACACCGGCGACACCCGCTCCGACCACACCGGGTCGACCAGGATGTTGAGCCCGCCGGTCTGGATCAGCCAACTGGCATGGCCGACGAACGACAGCCGCACCGTTTCGCCATCTACCTTGTGCGGCGGCGTGTCGGCATGCGGACTCGGCGCCCGGGCCGGCCACAGGACGCGCTGACGGCCGCGGTCCAACTGCCAGCGCAGCACGTCGGTGAGGGATTTGGGCGGAACGCCATCGGGATCGTAGAAGCGCTTGCCGTCGAAATGGTCGGTGACGGGGCCGGAATAGGTCCTGGAACGGCGCAGCAAAGGGATCCTCGCGAGAGAAAGCTGAACTGCCACAAGAGGTAAGCGGCCCGCCGGGATCCGGCAACGGCACGCCGGGCGCAAGTTTCCTTGACTTTTCGGCTTCCGGGAGGTTTAACCCAGCCGAATTTCGGAAAGTTTCGTCTTTTCGAGCCACCGCCCGGCCCTGGAGGCCGGAGGTCACCGCCCGACAGCGCTGTGCGCCCTCGGGCGCAAAATTGTTTGGGATTTCCGTTTCGGCACTATCTGCTGAGACACACGCTGTCATCACCCGCGAAGGCGGGTGATCCAGTACTCCGAGACGGCGCGGCTCGACCCGAGATGCCGCGGCGTACTGGATGCCCCGCCTGCGCGGGGCATGACGGTGAAAGACATAGGCAGCGTCCGCAAGGACAAAGGATTACGGCATTGTTCGACAATCTGTCGGAAAGGCTTGGCGGCATTCTCGATCGGCTGACGGGGCGCGGTTCGCTTTCGGAGGCCGATGTCGACGCCGCGATGCGCGAGGTCCGCCGGGCGCTGCTCGAGGCCGACGTCGCGCTGGAGGTTGTCCGCAGCTTCACCGAGCGCGTGCGCGAGCAGGCGATCGGCGCCACCGTCGTCAAGTCGGTCACCCCCGGTCAGATGGTCGTCAAGATCGTCCATGACGAGCTGGTCAAGACGCTCGGCGACGACGGCCAGACCATCGACCTCAACGCCGTACCGCCGGTGCCGATCATGATGGTCGGCCTGCAGGGCTCCGGCAAGACCACCACCACCGCCAAGCTCGCGCGCCGCATGGTCCAGCGCGACAAGCGCAAGGTGCTGATGGCCTCGCTCGACGTCTACCGTCCGGCCGCCATGGAGCAGCTCGCGGTGCTCGGCCGCGACCTCGACATCCCGACCCTGCCAATCGTCGCCGGCCAGATGCCGCCGCAGATCGCGCGCCGCGCCATCGAGGCCGCCAAGCTCGGCGGCTATGACGTCGTGCTGCTCGACACCGCCGGCCGCACCACGCTGGACGAGGACATGATGAAGGAGGCCGCCGAGATCAAGGCGGTCGCCAACCCGCACGAGGTGCTGCTGGTCGCGGATTCGCTGACCGGGCAGGACGCGGTGAATCTCGCCCGCTCGTTCGATCAGCGCGTCGGCCTCACCGGCATCGCGCTGACGCGGGTGGACGGCGACGGCCGCGGCGGTGCCGCGCTGTCGATGCGCGCGGTCACCGGCAAGCCGATCAAGCTGATCGGCACCGGCGAAAAGACCGACGCGCTGGAGGATTTCCATCCCTCGCGCATCGCCGGCCGCATCCTCGGCATGGGCGATATCGTCTCGCTGGTCGAGCGCGCGGCGGCGAACATCGACGCCGAAAAGGCCGCGCGCACCGCCGACCGGATGCGCAAGGGCCAGTTCGACCTCAACGACATGCGCGAACAGCTGCAGCAGATGGCGCAGATGGGCGGCATCAGCGGGCTGATGGGCATGATGCCCGGCATCTCCAAGATGAAGAACCAGATCGCCGCCGCCGGGATCGACGACAAGATCCTCAAGCGCCAGGTCGCGATCATCGATTCGATGACCCGCGAGGAGCGCAGGCATCCCGACCTGCTGAAGGCCAGCCGCAAGAAGCGCATCGCCGCCGGCGCCGGCCAGAGCGTCGAGCACGTCAACAAGCTGCTCAAGATGCATCGGAACATGGCCGACGTGATGAAGGCCGTGGGCTCCGGCAAGCGCGGCCCGCTGGCCGGCATCGCCCAGGCGATGGGTTTCGGCGGCGGTGGCGGCATGCCCTCGCCCGATCAGCTCAAGGCGATGGCCGAGAAGATGCCGAGCGGCATGCCCGGCGGCGGACTTCCGAACCTGCCGAAGGATCTGCCCGCCGGCCTGCGCGGCGGTTTGCCAAATCTTCCGGGCCTCACCGGCCTCAGCGGCAAGCCGACGCTGCCGGGCCTCGGCCTCCCTCCGGGGAAGAAGAAATAATGAGGATCACACGCTCCTCTCTCCATTCGTCATTCCGGGGCGCGCGCAGCGCGAGCCCGGAATCCATACGCCCGATCGTGGTTGTGGATTCCGGGCTCACCGCTTCGCGGTGCCCCGGAATGACGGCTTAGTTGACATCAACTCATCACACGACACTCAGGAGAACCTACATGTCCGTCGTCATCCGTCTCGCCCGTGCCGGCACCAAGAAGCGCCCGGTCTATCACGTCGTCGTCGCCGATTCGCGCTTTCCGCGTGACGGCCGCTTCATCGAGCGTCTCGGCCATTTCAATCCGCTGATGCCGAAGGACAACGAGGCGCGCCTCAAGCTCGACATGGAGAAGGTGAAGGGCTGGCTCGCCAAGGGCGCACAGCCGTCCGACCGCGTCGCCCGCTTCCTCGATGCCGCCGGCGTCAAGAAGCGCGAAGCCCGCCAGAACCCGATCAAGGCCGTGCCGCGCAAGGAGCGCAAGGCGCAGGCCGAAGCCGCCGCCAAGGGCTAAGGTCCCTTGACGCTGATAGCCTCATGCTTCGAGACGCGCGGCTGGCGCCGTGCTCCTCGGCATGAGGAACAGGCTCCTCGTCCTGAGGAGCGCGCCCTTGCGCGCGTCTCGAAGGACGAGGCCTTCTGATGTCCAAACTGATCTGCGTCGCCAGGATCGGCGCCGCGCACGGCGTGCGCGGCGAGGTTCGGCTGTGGACCTTCACCGAGGATCCGCTTGCGGTGCTGCAGTACGGCCCGCTCACGACCAAGGACGCCAGCCGCGCGTTCGAAGTCGCCAAGGCGCGGGAAGCGAAGGATCATCTCGTCGCGAGCTTCAAAGGTGTCACCGACCGCAACGCCGCCGAGCGCCTCAACGGCCTCGAGCTTTACGTGCCGCGCGATCGTCTCCCCGAGACCGATGACGACGAATACTACCACGCCGACCTGATCGGCCTTGCCGCCGAGACCTCCGCCGGCGCGCCGCTCGGCCGCGTCCTCGCGATCCATAATTTCGGCGCCGGCGACATCATCGAGATCGCCCCGCCCTCCGGCAGCACGCTGCTGCTGCCCTTCACCAACGCCGTGGTGCCGACCGTCGACCTTGCCGGCGGCCGTGTGATCATCGAGCTGCCGAGTGAGATCGAGGGCGAGGACGAAGCGGCCTCGGATCAAGACGACGCTGCCGCCTCAAACTCGGCTTGTCGTCCCCGCGAAAGCGGGGACCCATAGCCACCGCAGCTGATTGGCTTACGCGGGACTGGCCGCGTGCCCATTCCCGAGATCACGCAGTATGGGTCTCGGATCGGCACCGCGACGCGCGGTGCGCGTCACGGCTTGTCCGGGACGACACCGGGGATGGGACCGCACGAGCAGCGGAGGCCGCACTGATCCAGGGCTCGATCTCATCGCGCAGGTGCCGTAACAGAGCATCATGACCGCTTCACCTCCGACCGCCGCGCCCTGGCGCGCCAGCGTGCTGACCCTGTTCCCCGAGATGTTTCCCGGGCCGCTCGGCGTCAGCCTGGCCGGCCGGGCGCTGACCTCCGGCATCTGGGCGCTGGAGGCGCGCGACATCCGGGCTTCGGCCACCGACAGGCACCGCAGCGTCGACGACACGCCGGCCGGCGGCGGGCCGGGCATGGTGCTGCGCGCCGACGTGCTGGCCGCCGCCATCGACGCGGCCGACATCGCGCCGGAGCGGCCGCGGCTGCTGATGAGCCCGCGCGGCCGGCCATTGACCCAGGGGATGGTCCGCGAACTCGCCGCCGGCCCCGGGCCGCTGATCGTCTGCGGCCGTTTCGAAGGCATCGACCAGCGCGTCATCGACGCGCGCGAGCTGATCGAGGTCTCGATCGGCGACTATGTGCTGTCGGGCGGCGAGATCGCGGCGCTGGTGCTGATCGACGCCTGCGTCCGGCTGCTGCCCGGCGTCATGGGCAAGCTCGAATCGGGCGCCGACGAGAGCTTTTCCGACGGCCTCCTCGAGTACCCGCAATACACCCGCCCGCAATTGTTCGAGGGCCGGACCATCCCGGACGTGCTCACATCGGGCGATCACGCCAAGGTCGCAGCCTGGAGGCGGGAGCAGGCGCAGGCGCTGACGGAGGCGCGCAGGCCGGATCTGTGGGCCGAATGGCGCGCCCGGCAAGGCCGAGAACAAACGGGGACCGGCCAAAAAGCGCCAAAAAACACGACAGACGGGTGACAAGCCTCGCGCTTTGGCTTATAGGAGCGCCCAATTCCGCAAGTGACGGCAGGAACAAGCGCAGCCCGCGTGACCCGGCTGGGCGCGCCGCCGATGGAGATTTACCCGTGAACCTGATTCAGCAGCTCGAAAAAGAGCAGTTCGACAAGCTGTCCGCCAACAAGACCATTCCGGAGTTTGGCCCGGGCGACACCGTCATCGTCAACGTGAAGGTGGTCGAAGGCGATCGCACCCGCGTTCAGGCCTATGAGGGCGTCTGCATCGGCCGCTCCGGCGGAGGCATCAACGAGAGCTTCACGGTGCGCAAGATCTCCTACGGCGAGGGCGTGGAGCGTGTGTTCCCGATCCTGTCCCCGATGATCGACTCGATCAAGGTCGTGCGCCGCGGCAAGGTGCGTCGCGCCAAGCTGTATTACCTGCGCCAGCTGCGCGGCAAGTCGGCCCGCATCGTCGAGAAGCAGGACCGGCAGACCGCGGTCAACTCGTAATCATTGCTTCCATGGGATTGACGAAGAGCGCGGGCTGGCCCCGCGCTTTTTTGTTTTTCAGCATCACGTCGCTGCGCTCGCACTGAGGGCCGCCACAAACGCATCTCGCACTTCAGCGGCTGCGTGCTATATATCGCCCTCGAATGGTTCTAGATCGTACCAGCATGGCCTGCCGCCGCGTCGTCATCGACGATCGCCGCCGGCTGCCCGGGCGGTTCTTCGGACGTTTCGCCACCTCGGCCACGTCAGAGCTTAGGCGCGCGCTGTAAGCCGCAGCGCCTCGCCTCTTCGCCTGTTCCCGCGTGTCCGCCACGCGTCCCGTTTCAAACCTCAAATTCCCGGGAGCATTCGCTCATGTCGAAACCGACCACGCTGTACGACAAGATCTGGAACGACCATCTGGTGCACGAAGCCGACGACGGCACCTGCCTGCTCTACATCGACCGCCATCTGGTTCACGAGGTGACCTCGCCGCAGGCGTTCGAAGGCCTGCGCATGACCGGCCGCAAGGTGCACGCGCCGGAGAAGACGCTGGCCGTGGTCGATCACAACGTGCCGACCACCGACCGCTCCAAACCCAACCCGGATCCGGAGAGCATCGAGCAGATCAGGACGCTGGCCGACAACGCCAAGGAATTCGGCATCGAATATTACAACGAGTTCGACCGCCGCCAGGGCATCGTCCACGTCATCGGCCCTGAGCAGGGTTTTACGCTGCCCGGCACCACGATCGTCTGCGGTGACAGCCACACCTCGACCCACGGCGCCTTCGGCGCGCTGGCGCACGGCATCGGCACCTCAGAGGTCGAGCACGTGCTGGCGACGCAGACGCTGATCCAGAAGAAGGCCAAGAACATGCGCGTCACGGTCGACGGCGTGTTGCCGGACGGCGTGACGGGCAAGGACATCATCCTCGCCATCATCGGCGAGATCGGCACCGCGGGCGGCACCGGCTACGTGCTGGAATATGCCGGCGAGGCGATCCGCGCGCTGTCGATGGAAGGCCGCATGACCGTCTGCAACATGTCGATCGAGGGCGGCGCCCGCGCCGGCCTGGTCGCGCCTGACCAGAAGGCCTACGACTTCCTGCGCGGCCGGCCGAAGGCGCCGCAGGGCGCGGCCTGGGATGCGGCGATGCGCTATTGGGAGACGCTGCGCTCCGACGAGGGCGCGCATTTCGACCACGAGTTGCGTCTCGATGCCGCGAAGCTGCCGCCGATCGTGACCTGGGGCACCTCGCCCGAGGACGTGATCTCGGTGACCGGCGCGGTGCCCGATCCGGACAAGATCGCCGACGAGGCCAAGCGCATCTCCAAGCATCGCGCGCTGAAATACATGGGCCTGACCGCGGGCACGAAGATCACCGACATCAAGCTCGACCGCGTCTTCATCGGCTCCTGCACCAACGGTCGCATCGAGGACCTGCGCGCGGCTGCGAAGATCGCCGAGGGCAAGACCGTGTCCGGCCACGTCAACGCGATGGTCGTGCCGGGCTCGGGCATCGTCAAGGAGCAGGCCGAGGCCGAAGGTCTGGACAAGATCTTCATCAAGGCCGGCTTCGAGTGGCGCGAGCCGGGCTGCTCGATGTGCCTCGCCATGAACCCGGACAAGCTGGCGCCGGAAGAGCGCTGCGCCTCGACCTCGAACCGCAACTTCGAGGGCCGCCAGGGCTTCAAGGGCCGAACCCATCTGGTGTCGCCCGCGATGGCCGCAGCCGCCGCGATCGCCGGCCATTTCGTCGACGTGCGCGACTGGCGCTGATCTCCTCACCTCGCTGACGCAGCAGCGCTGCACGGCGATCGATCAGCCGACAAAGCAAGGCGATGGCTTCGACGAAGCCATCGCTTTTTAATTTCACCTAAACATCGATGCAGCTCGGGAAGAGATTCTTAAACCTCGTCACGCACAATCCTACCGCCGGACGCGTGGCGTCCTGCAGAGGAACGTGCCGAGGAGCCTGACATGGCCGACAAGCCGGAATACGTCGACCTCATCCGAGACGCGACGCGCCAACGCCGAAAGACGCCGCCGGCGAAGATCATCGCCCAGCCGGAAGCACCGAAGGACGAACGGCGGCTGTCGAACTGGCCGCCCGGGCGCTTTGCCAAATGGCGACTGGAGACGCTGGTGCCGTGGAAGCTGAGCGTGAAGAACTGGCAGTTCAAGGACTGGCTCTGACGGCTGCGGCAAACTCAATTCCCTGAAACGAGAGAAGGACGCCGTTCGGCGTCCTTCTTTGTCCCGTTCGAGCTCTCGGCGTCGTCAGTAGTAGCGCCAGTGGTGGCGGTGATGACGATGATGATGGCGCCAGTGCCGATGGTGGCAGATGCGGCGCGGTCCGTAATGGGTCCAGACCACACGGCAGCGGCGATAGGGATAGTAGTAGGACGTCGTGTAGGCTGGCGTGTAGTAGCTGCGATAGCCGTAGAAGTGACGCCGGTGATGGTGGAAGTACGGCCGATAGCCGTAATGGGGACGGTGATAGTAGCCGCCGCCACCATGGAACACTGGACGCGGACCTCCACCGTGAAACGCCGGACCTCCGCCATGGAACACGGGTCGCGGACCACCGCCTCCGAAGGCGTGTCCGCCACCGCCATGGAAGGCGGGACCGCCGCCGCCACGGAACATTCCTCCACCGCCGTGGAACGCCGGTCCGCCGCCGCGGAAGCCGCCGCCGCCATGAAAACCACCGCCGCCGCCATGGTGACCGCCGCCACCACCTCCGCCATGACCGCCGGGGCCACGGACCTGAATGGTCAGTGCATCGGACGCTCCCTGTGTCGCAGGCAGAGCACCAGGACTGACCGGTGACATTGCGAGCGCAGGCCGGCCCGACGCGCCCGCTAAGACAAACAGTGCCGCCGCCGCAAGACTAAGGCGACGAGCAAGACCAGCGCGCTGGTCCTTCATCCTCATCATGGTCCCTTCTCCCTGAATGCTGTGCAACGATGGACCCATGCAGCGCCGATGCTGGTCGTCCGAATCGATGGATTGGCGCACCCCCGACATGAACGTAGAGATAGCGACGTGAATGCGGCATGAATGATGCCCGTCGACGATGCCCCGCGCGTGGGCATCTGCGGCGTGGCGTCGCGGCCGAAGAGTGGCCAGTGAACATCGAAGTGTCATTTAACACGAGATGACGAATGGTATCGCTCGTGCCGGCCTTCATGACCGACTTGGCGTCGATGTGACCGAGCGACTTGCCTGCCGCAGCTAATCGAAGAACGGAGTGAACAGGACGATGGGACCCGCAGGGTACGCTGGAGCGTAATCGCGCGGACGGCCATAGTAGGATGGCGGCACGACCATAGCCCGTGCACGCTGCCACCGACCAACGTGCCGCCGCGAACCAAGATCTGTTGCGGCTGCAGTTTGCTTCGTTGCCGCACCCGCGGGAGCTGCCGGAACGGGCGACGCCACGGCGGAACTTGCAAGCATCGCGACCACGGCGATGCCAAGCCGGGTCCTGTTGACGGACGATTTCATGGCAACCCCATTTTCGGTCCACCATCAACATACAGGCCCGCCAAGCGGGCCTGTATGATTTTGAACATGCTTTGGGTCGCGCCGGGACGCGTGGCTCACCAGCGGCCGTGATGGCGATGCCCATGGTGATGCGGGCGCCCGTGATGCCGAGGGTGGAAGTGATGCCGCGGATAGTAGTGAGGCCGGGGATGGAAGTGGCGGCGCGGATGGAAGTGGCGACGGCCGTGCCAATGCGCCTGGGTGGTCTCTTGAGCCGTGCTCTGCTGCACCGCCGCCGCAGCAGCCGGATTGCTGAGCGAAAGCGCCTGGGCGCGTTCGGCGGGGGCAGCCAGCGCCAGAACGGCGCCAACCGCCGCGATGCCCAACAGCTTCATCACAGTCATGAACTTCTCCTTCGATCGCCGAAGCGATCACCTGACATCACGTCCGGCACCGTACGCCCGCCTGATCAGCTGCCTGAATGGCGGTCGCAGCAGCGCGACGCAGGTCAGTCTCGAACGAGCGACGTGAATGGGGCATGAAGACCTGCGCCGGAGCAGAATGCCGGACTGTCGCGTGCGGTTCCGCCGCACCACGCGACATATCGGCACTGTGTCAGGTCGGCACCATGCCGCGTCTGCACTCGCCTCAGGAGTTGAAGGATCAGCCGCGCCGCCAGACGCAGCTCATGTGTGGCACGATCACGGTGCCGCTCGGCCTGTATTCCTGAACATAGGACGCTGCGCAGACGCGCACCGCGTTGGGGCCCGGATTGTAGCGTGGCACCACGTCGGGCTCCCAATGCCCTTCCTCGCGACGAGGATAGATCGGGATGCGCCGCGGACGCCGCTGCGCCGACACGTCGGTCGTCCGGTCGCTGCGCGCGGCACCGAGTTCCTCGCGGGTGGACGACTCCGCCCGGGCTGCGGCCGACACCGAGATCACGATCGCCGCGGCCAGCGCCGTCCCGGCCAGCATCATCGACATCTGTCGCATGCGTCCCCCAAACCCAAATCACGCGCCGCGGACGGTCGCCGTTTTCACTGTCCGCGTCAACCGCTGCCGATGGCATAAACCAGGATGCAACATGATCAAAGCCGGGCTAGAAGGCGGCAATGTGGACAGATCTGAAAGCGCCGTCGCTCGCCGACATGGAAGCCATGGCGCATGAGACCTTCGAGCGGCTGCCCGAACATTTTCGCAAGATGTGCGAGGGCGTCATCATCCGGGTCGACGACTTCCCGACCGAGGAGGTGCTCGACGAGATGGAGGCCGAGAGCGAGTTCGACCTGCTCGGCCTGTTCCAGGGCACCGGGCTGCCGTTCCGCAGCAATGACGACCTGCCCCGCCTGCCCAACATGATCTGGCTCTACCGCCGTCCGATCCTCGACTACTGGGCGGAGCACGACGAGAGCCTCGGCTACATCGTCCGCCACGTGCTGATCCACGAGATCGGCCATCATTTCGGAATGTCCGACGACGACATGGAGGCGATCGAGGCCGCCGCGGACTGACCGGAGGGGCCGCCTTTCCAGGGATTTTGACTTTATCCGTTGCGCCAATCGGGCTAAACAGCGGCCTGCCGATACTCTCGAAGGTGCTCCCCGATGGACAAGTTCACCACGCTGGAAGGCGTCGCCGCGCCGCTGAAGATCATCAATGTCGACACCGACATGATCATCCCCAAGCAGTACCTCAAGACCATCAAGCGCACCGGGCTCGGCAAGGGCCTGTTCTCCGAGCAGCGCTACAAGGACGACGGCAGCGAGAACCCGGATTTCGTGCTCAACCAGCCGGCCTACCGCAATTCCAAGATCCTGGTCGCCGGCGACAATTTCGGCTGCGGCTCGAGCCGCGAGCACGCACCCTGGGCGCTCTTGGATTTCGGCATCCGCTGCGTGATCTCGACCTCGTTCGGCGACATCTTCTACAACAATTGCTTCAAGAACGGCATCCTGCCGATCCGCGTGTCGCAGGCCGATCTCGACAAGCTGTTCGACGACGCCGAGCGCGGCGCCAACGCGACCCTGACGATCGATCTCGCCGCCCAGGAAATCCGCGGCCCCGACGGCGGCACCGTCAAGTTCGAGATCGATCCGTTCCGCAAGCATTGCCTGATGAACGGCCTCGACGACATCGGGTTGACGCTGGAGAAGAAGGCCTCGATCGACAGCTACGAGGCCAAGCTCGCCGAGCGCGCCTGGGCCTGAGCCGGCGCTGAACAGCCGATGTCGCAGGGCCCTGGACCACCGTCCGGGGCCTTGTTTCGAGTCCCCCCGCCTTCGAACAGGTCCGCCGTTGCCGCGCGTCTTGCCCGAGATCGTGACGTTCTGGCGCGGGCCGCTGGACCGGTTGCGCCAGACCTGCCTGCGCTCGCAGCTCGCCGCCGGCCACAAGGTCACCGTCTACAGCTTCGATCCGCTGCCGGGCCTGCCCGACGGGATCGGCAATGCCGAGGCCGAGGCGGTCCTGCCTTACGCATTCTCGGAGCGGCTGCGGCCGCCGCAGCCCGACGGCAGCTGGCGCGATTGGACCACGCTGCAGTTCAGCGACTTCTTCCGCATGCGGCTGATGGCGCAGCGCGCCGGGCTCTGGCTCGACGCCGACGTGCTGCTGCTGCGCCCGGTCGAGATCGATCCGGCCCTGCCTTATTTCGCCTGGGAGCGCCCGCGGCAGCTCGGCAACTCCGTGCTCTATCTGCCGCCGGACGATCCGATCGTCGCCGAATTCGACGCGCTGATGGCGCAGGACGAATTGACGCCGAACTGGCTGGCATTGCGCCACCGGCTGACCTTTGCGCTGCGCCGGCTGCGCGGCGGCTCGAAGCGCCTGTCCGACATCCGCGTTGCGATCTTTGGCCCCGCCGCGCTGACGGCGCTCGCCCGCCGCCACGGCTCGCTGCGCCACGCGATGCCGAAGCGCAGCTTCTATGCCGTCCATGCCGAGCCGAAGGCGTTCTTCGATCCGTCCGATTTCTCCGGGCTGATCCGCGATCCCGCGATCATCGGCCTGCACGTCTCGCCGAAGGGCCGCGGCGGCGAGCAGCCTGCGCCGGGCAGCCTGTATGCGTGGGCCGCCGACCGCTTCGGCCTGCGCAGCTGACGTGCCAGCCCCGCGCGCAAGCGCCGGGGCGTGCCGCTGCTTGATCTACCGCAACGTCCGCTTGGCGGCCCGGTGATTGATTGCAGGCGATCATCGGAGACGTGCCATGCCTGCCCAGTCCAAGCCCTACCCGCGGGTCCAGTTCCTGATCGATACGTTCGCACAATGGCTGCGACACCGGCGCGAGCTCAGCGAGCTCCGGCAGCTCGACCGCGACGATTTCGAGCGCATCGCGACGGACCTGCAGGTCACGCCGGCCGATCTCGACGCGCTGGTTCGCCACGGCGAGCACGCCGCCGACGAGCTGCCGCTGATGCTGAAGGCGCTCGGCATCGACGAGGCCGCGCTGTCGCGCGCCGAGCCGGTGGTGCTGCGGGACATGGAGCGGGTCTGCGCCATGTGCAAGGACAAGCCGCGCTGCCATCGCGATCTCGCCGCGGGCAAGGCCGGCGAGCACTATGAGGACTACTGCCTCAACGCGCCGACCATCGACCACCTGGGCGTCGCCGCCGTCAAGCACTGACGGCCCCTCCCGGCCCGAGCGGAGCAACGCCATGAACCTGCCGAACCTGCACCGCAACCTTTGGCTCCATGTCGGCGCCGCGCTCCTGCTCGCGCTCGCCGCCATGCTGCTGATCCGGATGCACTATGCGAACGGCGCCACGCCGGCCGCGGAGAGCGTGCAGGCCGGCCGCAAGCTGGCGGAGGCCTGGTGCAGTCCGTGCCACGCCATCGATGCCGGTGGGGCGCGCGCGCAGACCACGACGGCGCCCGATTTCGCCGCGGTCGCCAACATGCCGTCGGCGACCGAACTGTCGCTCAAGGTGTTCCTGCAGAGCAGCCACCCGACGATGCCCAACGTCATCCTGACGACCGAGCAACGCGGCGACCTCGTCAACTACATCCTCAGCCTCAAGCGCATCTGACCGCGCCATTCCTCATTTCTCCTACTTCCCAATCGCCGCGATCGCATCGGCAATCTCGATCGTCCGCCGCGCCATCTCGGCATGCAGCCGCTCGACCATGCGGCCATCGATCTGGATCGCGCCGCGCGAGGCATTTTCGGGCAGTTCGAAGGCCGCGAGGATCTTGCGGGCCTCGGCAACCTCGGCTGGCGGTGGCGTGAAGATCGCGTTGCAGGCGTCGATCTGGCCGGGATGGATCAGCGTCTTGCCGTCGAAGCCGAGATCGCGGGCCTGGATACATTCCTGCGAGAAGCCGTCGGCATTGGCGAAGTCGCTGTAGGGCCCGTCCAGGATCTCCAGCCCATGCGCGCGGGTCGCCAGGATGCAGTGGCTGATCATCGGCAGCATGGTGGCGCGGCCCGGCAGCATGCGGATGCGGGTTTCACGCGAAATGTCGTTGGGCCCGAACACGAAGCCCGCGAGCCGAGAACCGGCTTCATGCGCCGTCGCCCCGAGACGGTCGGCATCGAGCACGGCGCGCGCGGTTTCGATCATCGCCCACACCTTGAGCGCCGGGTCGGCGCCGACCTCGGCGAGGCGGTCGGTGACCATGCGCAGGTCCTCGACCGTCGATACTTTGGGAACCAGGACGCCGTCGGTCGCCGCCTGCCCGGCCATGGCGACGTCGTCGCTCCACCAGGGCGTGTCCAGGCTGTTGATGCGGATCAGCAGTTCCCGCCTTCCATAGCCGTCGGCGGCCACCGCCTTGGCGATCTGCTCGCGTGCGGCGGCCTTGGCATCGGGTGCAACCGAATCCTCGAGATCGAGGATCAGCCCGTCGGCCGGCAGGTTCCGTCCCTTCTCCAGCGCCCGCGCATTGGAGCCAGGCATGAACAGAAGACTGCGGCGCGGGCGGATCATTTGCAGCGTTTCCCTTGGTTTATTGGAGCGGCTCGCGATACCATTTCGGCCGTCGGGCCGAAAGGCTTGTCCCCATCCGCAGCATGTGTTTAGGCAACGCCCATGAACTCGTTTCCGCATCGCCTGCTCGAAGGCTATCGCGCCTTCTCCGCCAACCGCCTGCCGACCGAGCAGAGCCGCTATCTGGAGCTGTCCGAGCGCGGACAATCCCCCGAAGTGATGGTGATCGGCTGCTGCGACTCCCGTGTCTCGCCCGAAGTGATCTTCGATGCCGGACCCGGCGAATTGTTCGTGGTGCGCAACGTCGCCAATCTGGTCCCGCCCTACGAGGCCGATGGCGGCGTTCACGGCGTCTCCGCGGCGCTGGAATATGCGGTCAACGTGCTCCGCATCAAACACATCGTGGTGCTCGGCCATGCCCAGTGCGGCGGCATTCGCGCCTTCATCGACAAGATCGCGCCGCTGTCGCCCGGCCATTTCATCGGCCGCTGGATGGACATGTTCATCAAGCCCGGCGAGATCGTCGAGCAGCGCGATCATGAGAGCATCCAGGACTTCGTCGTCCGCATCGAGAAGGCGGCGGTGTTCCGCAGCCTCGAAAATCTCATGACCTTTCCGTTCGTCCAGGAGCAGGTCGATGCCGGCGCCCTGCAGCTCCACGGCGCCTATTTCGGTGTCGCCGAAGGCTCGTTGTTCGTGCTCGACAAGGCCGCGAAGGAATTTCGCAGCGCGCGCGCTGGCGAATAGCACGCGAGCGAATAGCGAATGGGGAGTGGCGAGGAGTTCATAGGCTCTATTCGCCACTCGCTATTCGCCCCCCATCAATGCTCGCCCGACCAGCGGTCCGCCAGCGCCAGCATCACCGTCGACACCACGAACGTCATGTGCACGCCGACCAGCCAGCCGAGCTTGACCGAGTCGTAGCCGGCATCGAGATTCATGAAGGCCTTCAGCAGCTGAATCGCCGAGATCGCGACGATCGAGGCAAGCAGCTTCTGCTTCAGCCCGGCGAAATCGACCTTGGTCATCCATTCCGGCCAATCCGGGTGACCGTTCGGATCGATCCGCGAGACGAAGTTCTCATAGCCGGAGAACACCACGATCAACACCAGATTGCCGGTGAGGCAGACGTCGATCAGGCTGAGCACACCAAGGATGATGTCGCTCTCCTTGGCGGCGGGGAGATGGACGACGCTCTCCCACAGCAGCAGCACGAACTTGAACAGCAGCACGGCGAGGCTGACGACGAGGCCGACATAGAACGGCGCCATCAGCCAGCGGCTCTTGAACAGCAGACCTTCCAGGCCACGCTCGAGCGGACCCGGCGCGTGCTTGGACGTCGCGGGCGTTTGCGCCGATGCCGGCTCGGTCTTGCTGCTCTCAGCCACGCGCGGCCCCACCCCGAATTCGCTTTTTCGTCCACTACGTCATCGAGTGAGGGAAATTAGTTTCACTACGCACACCACCCGTGCGGCGGCCCCTCACCCCAACCCTCTCCCCGTAAGGACGGGGAGAGGGGGCGCACCGTCAGCTCTCAGGCCGCCTTCTTTTTGGCGGTGATCAGCTTGCGATTGATCAGCACCTCGGCGATCTGGATCGCGTTCAGTGCCGCGCCCTTGCGCAGATTGTCCGACACGCACCAGAACGCGAGGCCGTTCTCCACCGTGCCGTCCTCACGGATGCGGCTGATATAGGTCGCGTCCTCGCCGGCCGCCTCGTAGGGCGTCGCATAGCCGCCGGGCTCGTGCTTGTCGATGACGAGGCAGCCCGGCGCGCGGCGCAGGATGTCGCGCGCCTCGTCGGCCGTGATCGGCTGCTCGAACTCGACATTGACCGCTTCGGAATGGCCGACGAACACCGGCACGCGCACGCAGGTTGCGGTCAGCTTGATCTTCGGATCCAGGATCTTCTTGGTCTCCGCCATCATCTTCCACTCTTCCTTGGTGAAGCCGTCTTCCATGAAGACGTCGATCTGCGGAATGACGTTGAAGGCGATGCGCTTGGGGAACTTCTTGTTGACCAGTTCCTGATTGGTGTAGACGGCCTTGGTCTGCGAGAACAGCTCGTCCATCGCATCCTTGCCGGCGCCCGACACCGACTGATAGGTCGAGACCACGACGCGCTTGATGGTGGCCTTGTCGTGCAGCGGCTTCAGCGCGACGACGAGCTGCGCGGTCGAGCAGTTCGGGTTGGCGATGATGTTCTTCTTCTTGAAGCCGGCAGCCGCATCGGCATTCACCTCCGGCACGATCAGCGGCACGTCGGGATCCATGCGCCAGGCCGACGAATTGTCGATCACGACGACGCCGGCGGCGCCGATCTTCGGCGACCATTCCTTCGAGACCTCTCCGCCCGCGGACATCAGGCAGATGTCGACGTCGGCAAAATCGTAGTGCTCGAGTGCTTTGACCTTCAGCGTGCGATCGCCATAGGACACCTCGACGCCCACGCTGCGGCGTGAGGCCAGCGCCACGACCTCGTCGACGGGAAATTTGCGCTCATCGAGAATATTGAGCATTTCCCGTCCGACATTGCCGGTCGCGCCGACCACTGCGACTTTGTAACCCATCGTTCACTCTCCGAAGAAATTTGGCCGACCGCGCAACCAGGCGGAAACGGAAGCGGCAGCGCTTCTATGCGAGAAACGTCCCTGACACAACGTTACCACGATGTCTCGCCTTCGATGCATTCCGATTCGGCCAGCACAGCCGCCACGACCCGCAGTCCTCGCATCCCGTCGGCGCTCGAGGCCGTGGCGGACGAGATCTGCGGCACCTTCGCGCGCCTGATCGCCTATGTGGGGGCGCTGGCGCTGATCGCCATGCTCGGCGTCGCCGCGTGGAACCGGATCGACGATGCTGACGACACGAGCGCGCCCAGGGCTGGCTGGACGCTCGCCGACGCCGCGGTGCCGGCGTTTTCGCTGCGCCTCACCGACCAGCCCGACAGAACGGCGACCTATACCGTGCTGACTCACCCGGCCGGCGGCCGCAAGGACGTGCTGCGCTGGGGCGAGCGGGCGGACCGCCCGACGGCCGAGATCGAAGTCTACCGGATCGGCCCGGAACGCGACGGCCTGCGCAACCCGATCGGGCATCTCGTGGCCCGCATGGGGCGCCCCGCCCCCGAGCTCGAGGCCGCGGGAATCATCGACAGCCGGTTCGGCCCCGTCAGCCTGCTGCGCCAGGCCGGCACCCCGGACGGCGCCGGCGCCTGCCTCGCCTTTCTGAAGACCATTGCGGTGCCCGCCCTGCAGATCTCCGGCTGGTCCTGCCAGGGCGTCGCCGCGCCGACCCGGCGCGCCGCCATCGGCTGCATGCTGAACCGCCTGACCCTGCTGTCGGCGTCCGGTCATGACCCCGCTTTGACCGAGCTGTTCGCCCGGACCGAGCCGCGGCGGGCTGATTGCGACGCGCCCGGGAGCGGCAAGACCCTGACCGACTGGATCTCCGCGCTCGACAATCCCAGGCTGCGCGGCACCTTCTGACCGGCGATTTGCGTCTGCATGTTGCGGGACGCCCCGGCGCCATGATCGGGCCATGGTCGCTGCCGCCAAGTGACGGATATTGATGCAACTTTCCCGCCACAGCGGGAATTTATCTTGCGCGGCGTCGCGGGAATGACCTTGTGATGCCACAGCCGACGCAGATATTGTGCGGGCCGGATCATGCGCATGGCGAGCGCCCGCCCCTACAGGCGCGAGGAAGAGGACGTGATGATTGAAATTTCTGCCGCAACCCGGGCCCTGACCCTGGCGGTGATCGCCGCGACCGGTCTTGCCGTCACGTCTTTCGCCGTCACGTCCGCCGATGCCGCCCCGAGCAAGCGCCGCACCACGGTGGTCTATTCGTCCAGCAACAGCCCGAACTATTCCTACCAGTCCGGCCCGCGCACCCGCATCTATGTGAGCAAGCGCTCGTTCCTCGACGGCGGCACCGAGGTGCTGCCGGGCGACCGCAAGTTCAGCGACTATGCCTTCCCGCCGGCCGTCGGCTATCCATCGTTCGCCCGCGAAAACCTGAACCGCCCGATCGATCGCCAGCCGCTGATGGCGCCGACCGATCTCGGCGGCTACCCGACCCGGATTCCGATCCCGTACTGAGGGCCCCGGCATCATCCGATCACCAAAGCCGGGCTCTGCCCGGCTTTTTGTTTTTGGTGTGGGTCGTCCAGGAGTTTTGGTCATTCGGCGCCTTCAATCAACTCACGCTGTCATCGCCCGGCTCGACCGGGGGATCCCGTAGTCCAGCGGCGGCGAATATCGACCGAGAGGCCGCGGCGTGCTGGATGCCGCGCCTGCGCGGGGCATGACGATCGAGAAGCATGCGAACGACGTCCCGCAACGCTGCCCGCGTCCGGGTGATGCCATCGGTTTCGCCCTCTTCGGAAGCAAGGGCGCAGGGAAGGCCGGACCTCGACTGAGGCCCGTGGCCCGCCTGCGAAAGAAAATGCAGGCGGCAGGTACCACAGGTCCAGCCGGACGATCCGGCCCTCCCTGCGCGGTGGGCTTCACGCTTACTCTGCGCTCTCCCCGGTGTCCGGCTTGATAGCCACCGTCGCCATTGGGATCATCACCCGCCGGCTTGGCGCCAGCATCGGGGCGCCAGGACCACGCAGCTTCACGTCCGCAAGTGCATCGTTCGTCCGCACGCCGCAAAGGACATGCTGCGAGCCCTCGCGGCCACCGCATCCCCACCTCACGCCTCGTGACGATCGCGAAACGCCCCTTACCGGCGAAGCGGGATGAGAGGAGAGAAACATGAATTCTGGAAAGGCGAAAGAGGAATTTTTGGCGACAGCCGGGCCGATGAACGCATCGGCCTGATCGTGCGGGCGAAATGAGTTTTTCGGCGCAACGGATTCCGAGGAGAAAGACGCGTAGTCAAGACGACCGATCGACGCCGATCGCGCAAGATGACGAACTGATTTGCCCGACGAGCGGCCCGGCTTGCGCCTCGCGCGAAGGCGCGTTCGAGCCCGTACTGATGAGTTGATCGAGCTGCTTCGCCAGCATCGGTGCGCTCCCCCTCCCCCTTGCGGGGAGGGGGCAGACTGCCAGCGCGGCAGCGGCGGATTCGCTCCGATTACGAGGTGAGCTTTTCCAGCTCCTTGATGATCGCCTCGCCCATCTGCGTGGTCGACGCCGGGGTCGAGCCCTCGGCCTTGATGTCTGCGGTGCGCAGGCCGGAGGCGAGCACGGCGGCGATGGCGGCGTCGAGCTTGTCGGCGAGGCTGCCGAGGTCGAACGAATAGCGCAGCGCCATGCCGAACGAGGTCAGCATCGCGATCGGATTCGCCAGGCCCTTGCCGGCGATGTCCGGCGCCGAGCCGTGCACGGGCTCATACAGCGCGCGGCGCTTGTGCGTCTTGGCGTCGACCTCGCCAAGCGAGGCGGACGGCAGCATGCCGAGCGAACCGGTCAGCATCGCCGCAATGTCCGACAGCATGTCGCCGAACAGATTGTCGGTGACGATGACGTCGAACATCTTCGGATATTTCACCAGGTTCATGCCGCCGGAATCGGCGAGCTGGTGCTCGAGCGTGACGTCCTTGTACTCGCGCGCGTGGACCGCGGTGACGACCTCGTTCCAGAGCACGCCCGACTTCATGACGTTGCGCTTCTCCATCGACGTCACCTTGTTGCGGCGCTTGCGCGCAAGGTCAAAGGCGACGCGGGCGATGCGCTCGATCTCATAGGTGTCGTAGACCTGGGTATCGACCGCGCGCTTCTGGCCGTTGCCGAGATCGGTGATGGTCTTGGGCTCGCCGAAATACACGCCGCCGGTGAGCTCGCGCACGATCATGATGTCGAGGCCTTCGACGATCTCGCGCTTCAGGCTGGAGGCATCGGCCAGCGCCGGATAACACACAGCGGGACGCAGGTTTGCGAACAGGCCGAGATCCTTGCGCAGGCGCAAGAGGCCGGCTTCGGGACGGACCTCGTAGGGCACGCCGTCCCATTTCGGACCGCCGACGGCGCCGAAGATGATCGCATCCGCCGCCTTCGCCTTGTCCATGTCGGCTTCCGAGATCGACGCGCCATGGGCGTCATAGGCGGAACCGCCGACCAAACCCTCTTCGGTCTCGAACGCGGCGAGCCCCTTGGCGTTGAGCCAGCCGATCAGCCGCTTCACCTCGGCCATCACTTCGGGGCCGATGCCATCGCCGGGCAGCAGAAGGAGCTTATGGGTCGCCATGGTCGTTGTCCTCGTAGGGCTTTTGTCATGCCCGGGCCTGAGCCCGGGCCTCCATCATCTCTCGGCTGGATTGCCGGCTCGCCCCGATGGATCGGGGACGGCAGCCCGGCAACGACGAGAGTTGCAAAATCGGCGGAGTGCTAAAGCCCTCCTGCGTGGTTGGCAAGCCACCATTGCCGCTGCCCGTCTTCTGTAGCGCGGCGCCAGGCTATACGGTGCTCTGAAATGGCAGCCGGACAGCATGAATTGCCGGACATTCGCCGCGCCGGAGCATTTCTTGCCAAACTCACCCTCCGCCTCGACTCCGGGCCACCCGGCGTTGACCAATCTGACGCTGTCGCTCGGCCCCATCATCGGTCTCGGCATCGGCCGCTTCGCCTATGCGCTGGTGCTGCCGGACATGCGCGACACCTTGAACTGGTCGTATTCGGCCGCCGGCTTCATGAACACCGTCAATGCCGCCGGCTACCTGATCGGCGCGCTCATCGCGTCGCACACGGCGCGGCGGTTCGGCGGCCTCGCCGCGGTGCGCGGCGGTACCATCGCGGCGCTGGCCTCGCTGGTGGTCTGCGCCATGACCGGCGACTTCGTTGCGTTGAGCATGGCGCGGCTGGTAACGGGGATCGGTGCCGGCGTGGCACTGGTCGTCGGCGGTGCGCTGGCGGCACGGGTCGCCTTGGCACGGCCAGCGCAGGCGAGCTTTGTGCTGAGCCTGTTCTATGCCGGGCCTCCGCTCGGCATCGTCGTCTCCGGCCTGATCGCGCCGTTCGTGCTGCAGGCATTCGGGCCCGGCTCATGGTGGATCGTGTGGGCGGTGCTCGCAGGCGTCAGTATGGTGCTGATCGTGCCGCTCCTGCTGATGCGGCTGCCATCGAACGCCGCCATGCCGGAATCGCGCGCCGACCGCGTGTCGCTGCGTCCGATGGCGATCTATCTGTTCGGCTACTTCCTCTACGGGGCCGGCTACATCGCCTATCTCACCTTCATGATCGCCTATGTGCGCGATCTCGGCGGCGGCGCGGCGGCCCAATCCGGCTTCTGGTGCCTGATTGGCCTCGCCGGTTTCACAACACCCTGGGTGTGGCGCCGCGTGCTGGCGCTCGACCGCGGCGGCTGGCCGACCGCGCTGATCCTCACGGTGAATGCAATCGGCGCCGCCCTGCCCTCGCTCAGCCATTCGCCGGCCATGCTGACCTTGTCGGCGGCTGTGTTCGGCATCGCGTTCTCGACGGTGACCACCGCGACGACGGCATTCGTGCGCTTCAACCTGCCGCAGGCAGCGTGGCCGCGCGCGATCGCGGCGCTGACCATCTCGTTCGGCGTCGGCCAGACCTTGGGCCCGTTCGCCGTCGGCGCGATCACCGATGCGATGGGGAGCCTGACCTACGCGCTGAACGTCTCGGCGGCGCTGCTGCTGCTGGGGGCGGTCATGGCGGCGATGCAGGGCAAGCTTGCGCGAAAACCGTAGGGTAGACAAAGGCGCGAGGCACGCCGGCGGAATGTTGCGAGATGCTTCGCGCCGTGCCCACCGTTCTTGCCCGGCGCGACATGGTGGGCACGCGACCGCCCTGCGGGCGGCTGCTTTGCCCAACCTACAGACTACGTTCTATCGCATTTGACCGTCGAAGCTTGGCGCTCATCTCTTTCCGCGTCGTCATGGCCGGGCTTGTCCCGGCCATCCACGTCGACCGGCAGGCTGAGAACAACGTGGATGCCCGGGACAAGCCCGGGCATGACGGAGCAACTCACTCGCGGAGTCGCTCGTTGCGACGTACCGGCATCTTCATATGCAGACAGTTCTGCCTACAGATCGGGGATGCGGTGAAGATCGTGCGATAATGCTAGGAGCGACGCTCAGCTCCCGCTGAACGAATTGTACCCCTGGTCTTCCCAATAGCCGCCCTTGTAGTCGTTGGTGACTTCCATCGCGACGACGTATTTGGGGTTCTTGAAGCCGAGCTTGGTGGGGACGCGGATCTTCATCGGGAAGCCGTAGGCGCGCGGCAGAATCTGGTCGGCGAACTTGAACGTCATCTGGGTCTGCGGATGCAGCGCGGTGCGCATGTCCAGCGGCGAATTATAGCCCTGCGAGTCCGCGCAGTTGAACCAGACATATTTGGCGCGGGTGTCGGCGCCGATCAGCTTGAGGAAATCGCGCAACGGCGTGCCGGTCCAGGAGCCGATCGCGCTCCAGCCCTCGACGCAGATGTGGCGCGTCACCTGCGTGACCTGCGGCAGCGCATGCAACTCATCCAGCGTCCATGATTTCTTGTTGTCGACGAGGCCGCGGACCTCGAGCTTCCAGTCGGCGGCATCGATCTCCGGCGCCTCGTCCAGCGTGTAGTAGGCGTTGAACGGGAACGGTTTTGTGATCGCGCTCTCCGGGAAGGTCGGCGCCAGCGCGTCGGGATTGAAGATCCAGGACTGCACGGCGTCGTTGAACTTGGAGACCTTCTTCAACAGCTCCTCCGCCGTGTCGCCGTCGACGACGTCGCAGCCGGTCAGCAGCGTGAGTGCGCCGAGACTGGCGCCGCCGGTGATGAAGCGGCGCCGCGTGAGATCGGGCATCGCCTTGAGCGAATCCTTGATGAGGAGCCGCTTGTCGACGCCGGGAATGAGGAAAGGACGCTTGGCCATGTTTCTCTCTCCTCTCAGCGGCCCGTGATCATCGCGCGCAGGCTCTTCGGCACCAGCAGCGCGAGCACGATGTGGATCACCAGGAAAGCGCAGATCAGCGCCATGCAGACGAAATGGACGTAGCGCGCCGCCGGATAGTCGCCGAACAGCATCACAAGCCAGTGCAGCTGGACCGGTTTCCACATCGACAGGCCGGTGAGAACGATCACGATGCCGACCAGGATGATGCCGAGATAGAGCAGCTTCTGCACCGCGTTGTAGGCGGTGAGATCGTCATGCGCGAGCTTGAAGGTCAGCGCGGCCTTGAGATCGGCGACGACGGACGCCGGCGAAATCGGCAGCAGTTTTCTGCGGAACCGGCCGGTGACGAGGCCCGTCACGAGATAGGCGAGGCCGTTCAGCATCAAGAGCCACATCGCGGCGAAGTGCCACAGCAGCGCGCCGCCGAGCCAGCCGCCCAGCGTGATGCTCTTGTCGAAGCGGAAGTCGAACAGCGGCGAGGCGTTGTAGATCTGCCAGCCCGACATGATCATCATGATCATCGCGACCGCGTTGATCCAATGCATGACACGGACCCAGGCCGGCTGGATCACCTTGGTTCCTTGGGCGCTGATCGTCGTATCGGCGGCGGCGATGCTGGACATGGCAGGCTCGGTGGTTCGTGGCGGTCGCGGGTTGCAAGCAGATATACGCGAAAGGCTGGCCTCTCGTTACGGGCTCAAACGGGCAAATCGATGCTTTCGCGGCCCGGGCTCTCACAAAAAAGCGAGCCGGGGGTGGCCCCGGCTCGCTCCTGGTCACATCCGCGAGGAGGAGGAAGAAACGGATGTGTCCGGTGTCTGCGGCTCCGATCAGGAGGCCGGCATCAGCACGGTGTCGACCACATGGATCACGCCGTTCGACTGGTTGACGTTGGGGACCGTCACCATCGACGTCCCACCCTTGGCGTCCATGATCATCACGCTCTTGCCGTCGCGCTTGACGGTGAGCTGCTCGCCCTCGACCGTCTTCAGCACCTGGCCGTCCTTCAGGTCGGCCGCCTCGAGCTTGCCCGGCACGACGTGATAGGTGAGGATCTTGGTCAGGGTCGCCTTGTTCTCCGGCTTGACGAGGGTATCGACGGTGCCGGCCGGCAGCTTGCCGAACGCGGTGTTGGTCGGCGCGAACACCGTGAACGGGCCCTTGCCCTCCAGCGTCTGCACGAGGCCGGCGGCCTTCACCGCGGCGACCAGCGTCGTATGATCCTTCGAATTGACCGCGTTCTGGATGATGTTCTTCGACGGATACATCGCCGCGCCGCCGACCATCACGGTCTTCTCTTCGGCGCGCGCGGGCGCAACGAAGGTCGAGGTCAGCGACAGCGCGCCGAAGGCGGCGGCAGCGAGATAGGCAATGCGCTTGGACATGGATGGCTCCCTAATGAAGGTGGCGGCATGGGCCGCGTGATCAGTTCGACTGCGACATCGATGCGATGCTGAACGTTCGTTCTTGCGTCGTGTCGGGCCAAGCTACGCCGCCTCGGGGAAGCGAGTTTCGCCTCATAATTTAACGTGATCCGTGAAACCAAGCGCCATCGAGATCGTCTCGCACCGACTCATTGGCCCAGATGTCGCGCGCGGCCTTGTCGCAGCCATGCGGAACTCATCGCATCATGTCGGTCATTGGCCGACACCGTTGTACCGCACCCATCGCCTTCCGCCATTAACTACAATGCGATGCGAGGTCGGCCAGACCTGCCGAAAATATTGCGAGTAACACTTTCTTAAGGTTGATTGGTCGGCGCGACACCGGTTGCAGGAAGGGGATGTCCTGCAATGTCCGGCGCGATCGGCGGGGGTCTCCTACAGTGAAAAGAACGATCTGGATTGCGGGGTTCTGCCTCGTGATAATCTGCTGCCTGCTTGCAACGAAGATGGTGCTGGCGGCGGTGTCGCCAACCGACATGGCGGGCGAGACGACATCGTCGCTGATCCGCGAACCCGTTCCCGGCATCGATACGTTGAGCGAGAGCGATCGAAGCTTCGAAGCTCAGCCGATCGAGCTCAACGAAGCCGCACGTCTGCCACTGGTCTCGAAGTCCGTGCGGATGGACGGGCGTGGCTCGCCGGTGACGCGTCGAACGAAGGTGCCCGCCAAGGCGGCCGTGCTGCGGCCGGGCAAGCGCAATCCGCAACCGGTGAAGACCACCGCCGTGCCGTGCCGCCAGCTCGATCCGATCGCGCGCTTCCTCGCACAGGCCAAGATCGGGCCGCGCTGCCAGGCTTGACGTTGAGTCGAACTAGGCCGAGACGGCCGTGACCACCTGGGCCAGCAATTGCTCACGACGTGTCTGCGAGCGCTGGCCCTTCATGGTGGCGGCGAAGCGCTCGAGAATGCCGTCCTCGAACGCGGTGACGATGGTGTCGTGCACGTAGCTCCGCCGGCAGATCGCCGGCGTGTTGGTGAGTTCGTCGGCGGCGGCACGGATCGCCTCGAGGATCTGCTTCTTGCGGCCGCGCGCGCTCGCCGCCGGCGTGATCCGCGACAACGTCTCCAAGGCCACCGCCGACGCCATCAGCGTGCGGAAATCCTTCAGCGAGATCTTGATGCCGGCGATCTCGCGCAGGAAGGCATTGACCTGGGTGGTCGAGACCGCGCGGACCACGCCCTGGGCATCGCGATACTGGAACATGCGCCGGCCGGGCACGCCGCGCAGAATGCCGGCGGCGCGCACCAGCTTGGCGGCGTCGCACTCCTTGCGCACGGCCTTGCCGCCCTTGGCCTTGAAGGTCAGCACCAGGCAGTCGTCTTCGAGCATGACGTTCGACTTCAACAGCGTGGTGGCGCCGCGGGTGCCGTTGAGCCGCGCATAGGATTCATTGCCGGGACGGATCGCGGTGCGCGCGATCAGCTCGATCACGGCCGACAGTGCGAACTCGCGCGTCGGCTCGTCACCGGCGAGATGCTTGGAGACGGCACGGCGGATGCGCGGCAGCGCGCCGACCAGCCGGGCAAGGCGATGCGCCTTGGTGTGCTCGCGCACCTTTTCCCAATCGGCATGGTAGCGGTATTGCAGCCGGCCGGCGGCGTCGCGCCCCACCGCCTGCAAATGTGAGCTCGGATCGGCGGCGTAACGCACCTCGCGATAGGCCGGCGGCACCGCCATCGCGTGCAGGCGGCGGATGGTGCCGACGTGGCGGATCGTGGTGCCGTTGGCGCGGATGAAGGTATAGCTCTTGCCGCGCCTGATGCGGCGGATGGTCAGCTCGGTCTGGTCGCCGAGCTTGAGGCCGAGCCGCTTGGCCAGATCCGCTACCGAGCTCCTGGCGTTGCCCTGCGCATCGGCGGTCTTGGCGTGAGCGAGATCCTTCAAAGTGAGCTTGCGCCGGGGCGGCTTGGGCGGCCACTGGCCCAGCGCCTTCGCGAGCGCCACCTCTGGGGCGGCCGGGCCACCCCTGGGACTCTCGAAATTCTGCTGGTCCATCATTACGTTAGACGCCCTGCCGTCGTTCTCATCCGCTCAATGCCCCGGGCCCCGATTCGGTTCCGGTCGAGTTATCCACAGCTTGAGGGCGATTTAGGGCGTCATGGACCGGATAGCGAGTCCCTAAATTTGGGCAAAACGGTTTTAAGGTACCGTCCGACGCTCTGATTCGGGGTAACCTTGACGACCGGCTGACTTGCCGCGCATCGCGACGACAACCTCAGCGCACATTTCTTTGATCCTGCGCAGACCGCCTCCCCGCCGAAGGTTCTACTTGTCTTGCCTTGTCGCCGCCGGTTACGCGGACGCATAGTGGAAACAACGACGGCCTGGGACGGGGACCAACCGCGGGCCGCATGGTGGAGGGTGTGAGATGTCCGAGAAGATCTACGACGTTCCGGCCGAGTGGACGAAACGCGCCTTTGTCGACGACGCGAAATACCAGGAGATGTACGCGCGCTCGATCAAGGACCCCAACGGCTTCTGGGCCGAGCAGGCCAAGCGCGTCGACTGGATTCACGCGCCGACGAAAATCGAGAACGTCTCCTACGCCCCCGGCAACATCTCGATCAAATGGTTCGAGGACGGCGTCCTCAACGCCGCCTACAACTGCATCGACCGCCACCTCGCCAACCGCGGCGACCAGACCGCGATCATCTGGGAAGGCGACGATCCCTCGCAGTCCAAGCACATCACCTATCGCGAGCTGCATGACGAAGTGTGCCGGATGGCCAACATCCTGCGCAACCGCAACGTCAAGAAGGGCGACCGCGTCACCATCTATCTGCCGATGATCCCGGAGGCCGCCTATGCAATGCTGGCCTGCGCCCGCATCGGCGCCATCCACTCCGTGGTGTTCGCCGGCTTCTCGCCGGACAGCCTCGCCCAGCGCATCAAGGACTGCGACTCCAAGATCATCATCACCGCCGACGAGGGCCTGCGCGGCGGCCGCAAGGTGCCGCTCAAGGCCAATGTCGATGCGGCCCTGAACAAGGTCGACAATGTCGACTGGGTGGTCGTGGTCAAGCGCACCGGCGGCAAGGTCGAGATGAATCCGAGCCGCGACCTCTGGTACCATGAGGCCGCCGAGATGGTGACGACCGAATGCCCGGTCGAGCCCATGAACGCAGAAGACCCGCTGTTCATTCTCTACACCTCGGGCTCGACCGGCCAGCCCAAGGGCGTGCTGCACACCACCGGCGGCTATCTCGTCTACGCCGCGATGACGCACCAATACGTGTTCGACTATCACGAGGGCGACGTCTACTGGTGCACCGCCGACGTCGGCTGGGTCACCGGCCACAGCTACATCCTGTACGGGCCACTGGCCAACGGCGCCGTGACGCTGATGTTCGAAGGCGTGCCGAACTATCCGGACAATTCGCGGTTCTGGAACGTCATCGACAAGCACAAGGTCAACATCTTCTACACCGCGCCGACTGCGATCCGCGCCCTCATGCAGGGCGGCGATGGGCCGGTGACGAAGACCTCGCGCGCGTCTCTGCGCCTGCTCGGCTCGGTCGGCGAGCCGATCAATCCGGAAGCCTGGGAGTGGTATCACCGCGTCGTCGGCGAGGGCCGCTGCCCGATCGTCGACACCTGGTGGCAGACCGAGACCGGCGGCATCCTGATCACGCCGCTGCCCGGCGCGACCAAGCTCAAGCCGGGCTCGGCGACGCGGCCGTTCTTCGGCGTGGTGCCGGAGATCGTCGACGCCGACGGCAAGACGCTGGAGGGGGCGACCGAGGGCAATCTCTGCCTCACCCGCTCCTGGCCGGGCCAGATGCGCACGGTCTATGGCGACCATGCGCGGTTCGAGATGACCTACTTCTCGACCTACAAGGGCAAGTACTTCACCGGCGACGGCTGCCGCCGCGACGCCGACGGCTACTACTGGATCACCGGCCGCGTCGACGACGTCATCAACGTCTCCGGCCACCGCATGGGCACCGCCGAGGTCGAGAGCGCGCTGGTCGCCCACGCCAAGGTCTCGGAAGCCGCCGTGGTCGGCTATCCCCACGACATCAAGGGCCAGGGCATCTATGCCTATGTCACCCTGATGGCCGGCGAGCAGCCGAGCGAGGAGCTGCGCAAGGAGCTGGTCGCCTGGGTGCGCAAGGAGATCGGCCCGATCGCCTCGCCCGACCAGATCCAGTTCTCGCAGGGCCTGCCCAAGACCCGCTCCGGCAAGATCATGCGCCGCATCCTGCGCAAGATCGCCGAGGACGAACCGGGCGCGCTTGGCGACACCTCGACACTCGCCGATCCCGGCGTCGTCGACGACCTCGTGCAGCACCGGCAGAACCGCAAGCAGGCCTAGACGAGCAGGCCCGGCGCACGGGCCAAGTTCGGCGCCTCGTCCAGCATCGCCCCACTCCCGCGGTTGATTCCGCGGGAGTGTTGTTTTTCAGTCATTTACTTGCGGCCGAAGTTTTCCTTTCCTCGAGCCATCCGTGTAGTCCGACGGGAGCAGACGGCGGAGCTGCGGCTGGAGGGAATGGCGATGCGGACTGGGGCGAACAGGCTGGCCGCTGCGAAGGCGGCGATCGTGGCGGCGGCAGCGATCTGCGCCATGGTGGCGACGACCGAAACCGCGTCGGCCCGTCCCGAACTGGTCGGCATCGCCGGCGACTATTCGCCGGGGACGATCGTGGTGAGGACCGGCGAGCGAAAGCTGTACCTCGTGCTCGATGGCAGCCACGCCATGCGCTACACGGTCGGCGTCGGCAAGGCCGGGCGGCAATGGGCCGGCACCACCAAGATCGACGGCAAGTACAAATACCCGGCCTGGGCGCCGCCGGCCGACGTCAAGCGCGACAAGCCCAACATTCCCGACGTCATTCCCGGCGGCTCGCCACAGAATCCGATGGGCGTCGCCGCGATGACGCTCGCCGGCGGTGAATATGCGATCCATGGCACCAACGTGCCGAACTCGGTCGGCGGCTACGTCTCGTATGGCTGCATCCGCATGCTCAACACCGACATCACCGACCTCTACGAACGCGTCTCGATCGGCACCACGGTGGTGGTGACGCGCTGAGGCGCCGGCGCTCTCCCTGCGCGAGCAGAACGAATTTCCTCGCAAACGATATGTTCTTGGAACGTTTTACCTGTAGTTGTACGGCGCGCGCTATTCATATCTTGTTTAGCTTGGTTGCGCCTACTACCCCCCGACAACTTTGGGGGTTGGCGGATGTTTGGTTTCAGCTTCAGGATAGGCACCAAGCTCGGACTGACGGCCGGCCTCGGCGTGGTTCTGGTGGGCGGCATGCTGGCCAACCAGATCATCGGCAACCAGTCGATCGCCGACTCGAGCAAGCTGGTCGTCGTCAACACGTCCAACAGGGCCAATGCGCAAGCCGCCGAAGCGGCGATGTTGCGGGCACAGATCGCCGCGCTGCAGATGGCGAACGCTTCTTCGCCGGAGCAGCTGCAGGCCATCCTGCAGTCACTGCAGGCGGAGCTCGCGGTAGCGGCCAAGGAAGCCGACGCCGCGTTCAATCGCGCGACTCGCCCCGTGGGCAAGCAGCTGTACGGCGGAATTCGATCGGCCGTCGACAAGGCCGCGGCCGCCGCCTCCGAGCACGCCAAGGCGCGCGCCGAGGTGCTCGCCAAGATCGACATCCGCGGTCAGGCCACGGCGGCGTGGCAGGGCCGCTTTGCGAAGCTCCTGGCCCTGCCCAGTCTGACGGCGTCGCCCGATCATTTCAGCATCGAGGCCGAGCTGCGCGCGGCCGATGCGGCGCTGGCGTCGGTCCGTGCGGCGAGCTGGCAATTTGCCAGCACCGGCGAAGCGACGCAGCGCGAGAGCGTGACCAGCGGCGTCGACATGCTGGTCAAGTCCTTGCAGCACGCCCGCGATGTTGCCACCGACAAGGACGTGCAGGCCGGCGTCAAGGAGCTGCTCGACATCGCGACGTCGTTCAAGACGGCCGCCCTCGACTATTTGCAGGCTGACGAAGCCAGCAAGCGGGTGTTCAAGGACAATGTCGGAGCCGCCGCCAACGACATTGCAAAGCGCCTCGGCGAAGCCGTCGCCATGGGCTCCGAGATGACGGCGCTACGGCAAGGCCAGCTGATGGCCGAGCTCGAGCGCGTCGGCACCGTGGCCCTCGCCGTCGGTGCGCTGGTGGTGCTCGTCCTGATCGGCTCGGCCGCGTTCTCGTCACTGACGATTGCCCGTCCGATCCGGCGCGTCGGCGAAGTCCTGCTCGAGCTCGCCGGCGGCAACAAGTCGGTCGACATCCCCTATACCGAGCGCGGCGACGAAGTCGGCGACAATGCGCGCGCCGCCCGCACCTTCAAGGACAATCTGATCCGCATCGAGCAGATGGAGTTCGAGCAGAAGAACCAGGAGAAGATCGCCGCACAGCAGCGCAAGACCGAGATGATGAAGCTTGCGGACGCGTTCCAGACGGCTGTCGGCGGCATCGTCACCACCGTATCCACCGCGGCCCATCAGCTCGAGGGCGCCGCCGGCACGTTGTCGGGCACCGCCAACCAGACGCAATCCTTGTCGGGCATGGTGGCCGCTGCATCCGAGGAGGCGTCGACCAATGTCGGCGCCGTGGCGTCCGCGACGGAGGAAATGAGCGCATCCGTCACCGAAATCAGCCGCCAGGTCCACGATTCTAGCCGCATTGCCGACGAAGCCGTCAAGCAGGCGGAACGCACCGACGCGCGCATCAACGAGCTGCAGGCCGCCGCGGGCCGGATCGGCGACGTCGTCAAGCTGATTACGGCGATCGCCGAACAGACCAACCTCCTGGCGCTGAACGCCACCATCGAGGCCGCCCGCGCCGGTGAATCGGGACGCGGCTTCGCGGTGGTCGCGAGCGAGGTCAAGGCGCTGGCGGCCCAGACCGCCAAGGCCACCGAAGACATCGGCACGCAGATCGCCGGCATGCAGGCGGCGACAGAGGAATCCGTCGCCGCCATCAAGGAAATCGGCGCCACCATTACCCGGATTTCCGACATCGCCGCAACCATCGCCGCCACCGTCGAACAGCAGGGCGCGGCGACGCGCGAGATCGCACGCAATGTCGGCGAGGCCGCCAAGGGGACGGCCGAGGTCGCGCAGCGGATCACGGAGGTCAACCGCGGCGCCAGCGCAACCGGCACGGCATCGGGCCAGGTGCTGGATTCCGCACGGTCGCTGACGTCGCAGAGCAGCAATCTGAAGGTGGAAGTGGAGCGATTTCTCCACACCGTGCGAGCGGCCTGATCAACGAGCCCGCGGCCGAAGAACGGCCGCGAGCATCACGACGACTTCGAATTCTAGTTCAAATCGTTTTCTAAAAATAAAAAAATGACCGGAGAGCGCCATGACACTGCCGACCACGCTGGACGCGACGGATCGTCTTGCCGACCTCGTTCGCCGCAACGATCCAACGCTCGATGAAGTCCCGATGCCGCCCGACGGCAAGTTTCAGACCCGGGCCACGACCTTGGATGCTCTGACGCGGGAGACGGCCGACGTGCTCGCCCACGGCTTCCGCAACCGAGCAGACGCGGACTTCCCGACCCTCTATTGCGGCTGGGGTCGCTGTCGGGTCGGATCGACGCCGCTCAACAATCTGTTCGGTCTCGCCGGCATTCCCTCCTACTACCAGCCGCTCAAGAACATGCTCCGCCATCTCCTGGTGGATCATCCCGCCGCCCCCTGGGAGCTGCCGCTGGCCGAGCATCAGCCGCAGATCTTCAGCAAGGAGACCTCCGGTCCCTACGTGCTGGCGGAAGCGCTGTTCCTGCCGGTCGAGGTGCTGGTGATGGCAGGGTATCCGATCGACCGGCTGCACCTCATCGTGCTCGATCGCGATCCCGCCAGCTCGCTGGCATCATGGCTGGACAAATGGTCGGAGCGGGTCGCACCGGACAGGCTGGTGCAGAACTACGTCCTCGCGAGCCTGAACAAGCTGCGGGTCGAGCATTTCGCCGCGCGGCACGGCATTCCGGTCACCCATTTCGTCTACGAGGCCAGCAAGGAGGCGGCCGGCACCGTCCGCAGCCTGTTCGACCGCCTCGGCCTGTCGAGCCGCTTTGCGGAGAGCGCCGTGACGGCGTGGAACGAGCGCGGACTGATCGAGTCCGAAAGCTCCGGAGTCACCTTTCCGAGCGAGCCTTCCGTCTACCAGTTGCCCGGTCTTCACGGCGCCGACACCGCCTACAAATATCGCGCGCGCCACACCGCCGCGCTGACCGACGCGCAGCTGAACGTGCTGGAGCGCTATGGGCTCACCGAGCTCTACCGCGCATCGGTCAGGGCTTGCGCCCGCGATCTGGCGCTGGATGAGGCGACGTCCAAGCGTGTGTTCGGCGCCAACATCGAGGTCGCGGCATGACGGACGTGGATCTTCCGACGCTGAGCGCGCCCTCGCTTGCGCCCGCAGCAGACGCCCACAGGCCACCGGCGCTCAGCCATCTGCGCCGGCTCGAAGCGGAGAGCATCGCCATCCTGCGCGAGGTCGCGGCCGAATTTCGCAAGCCGGTCATGCTGTATTCGATCGGCAAGGATTCCTCGGTGCTGCTGCACCTCGCCATGAAGGCGTTCCATCCGGCCAAGCCGCCGTTCCCGCTGCTGCATATCGACACCACCTGGAAGTTTCGCGACATGATCGCCTTCCGCGACCAGCGCGTGCGCGAGCTGGGGCTCGACCTCCTCGTGCACGTCAATCCGGAGGGGGTTTCCCAGGACATCAACCCGTTCAGCCACGGCTCGGCGCTCTACACCGACGTCATGAAGACGCAGGCGTTGCGACAGGCGCTCGACATGCACGGCTTCGACGCCGCCATCGGCGGCGCGCGCCGCGACGAGGAGAAATCGCGCGCCAAGGAACGCATCTTTTCCCATCGCAGCATCACCCACCGCTGGGATCCGAAGAACCAGCGGCCCGAGCTCTGGAATCTCTACAACACGCTGCTCGCGCCGGGCGAGAGCATGCGCGTCTTCCCGCTCTCGAACTGGACCGAACTCGATGTCTGGGAATACATTCACCTCGAACACATCCCGATCGTGCCGCTGTATTTCGCAAGCCTGCGGCCGGTGGTCGAGCGCGACGGCGCGCTCATCATGGTCGATGACGAGCGCATGCCGCTGCGGCCGGGCGAGGCGCCACAATGGCGATCGATCCGCTTCCGCACGCTCGGCTGCTACCCGCTGACCGGCGCGACGCCGTCGAGCGCGTCCGACCTCGCCGCGATCGTCCGCGAGATGGCGGCGTCCCGCACCTCGGAGCGACAGGGCCGCGTCATCGATCGCGACAACGCAGCCTCGATGGAGCGCAAGAAGGTGGAGGGCTATTTCTGATGTCCATTCACCACGCGATCATCGAACGGGCGCACGAGCAGGTCTGGACGCAAGCCCAGGACAAACCGACCTTGCGCCTCGTCACCTGCGGCAGCGTCGACGACGGCAAGAGCACGCTGGTCGGACGGCTGCTGTATGATTCGAAGATGCTGCTCGACGACCAGCTCGACGCGCTCACCTCGGACAGCAAGGGGGCCGGCACCGCCGGGCCGGCGCTCGATTTCGCGCTGCTGGTGGACGGCCTGCAGGCCGAGCGCGAGCAAGGCATCACGATCGACGTCGCCTACCGCTTCTTCGCCACAAGGCACCGCCGCTTCGTCGTCGCCGATACGCCCGGCCACGTCCAATACACCCGCAACATGGCGACCGGCGCGTCGCATGCCGATCTCGCCGTGGTGCTGATCGACGCCCGCAAGGGCGTCGTGAGCCAGACCCGCCGTCACAGCCATATCCTGGCGCTGCTCGGCGTGCGTCACGTCCTGGTGGCCGTCAACAAGATGGATCTCGTCGGCTTCGATGCCGACCGCTTCACCACCATCTCGGTCGCATTCAGAACCATGGCCGAGCAGCTCGGCATTGCCGACGTGCAATGCGTGCCCGTGGCGGCGCGCGACGGCGACAACGTCTTCCGCTCCAGCGCGCGCATGCCGTGGTACAGCGGACCGAGTGTGATGGAGCATCTCGAATCGGTCGACGTGTCCGACGGCATCGAGAGCCAGCCCTTCCGTTTCCCGGTGCAATGGGTCAACCGGCCGAATGCGGAGTTTCGCGGCTTCAGCGGCCGCGTGGTCAGCGGAAGGCTCAGTTGCGGCGACCCGGTGGTCGTGCATCCCTCGGGACGCCGGAGCCATGTCTCCGGCATCGTCACCGCCGACGGGCGTCTGCAGCAGGCCATTGCCGGACAGTCGGTGACGCTGCTGCTCGCCGATGAGGTCGATGCCAGCCGCGGCGACGTGCTCACGTCCGGCACGCCGCCGATGGTGGCCGACCATATCGCGGCTCACGTGATCTGGTTCGACGACGAGGCGATGCGGCCCGGCCGCCGCTATCTGCTCAAATCAGGAACGTCGACGATCGGCGCCGTGGTCGCGGCCATGACGCATCGCGTCTGCATCGACACCATGGCGCAGGAGACGGCGTCCACGCTGGAAGCCAACGAGATCGGCTGTGTCGACATCGTTCTCGACCGGCCGCTGGTCTGCGATGCCTATCGCGACAACCGCGATCTCGGCAGCTTCATCCTGATCGATCCGTTCAGCCGGCAGACGGTGGCCGCCGGCCTGATCGATGCGCCGCTGCGCCGGCCCGCCAACATCAGCTGGCATCCGCTCACGATCGACAAATCGGTGCGCGCGCGGCTGAAACAGCAGAAGCCCTGCGTGCTCTGGCTCACCGGGCTGAGCGGCGCCGGCAAGTCGACGATCGCCAATTTGGTCGACCGGCGGCTGTGCGAGCTCGGCCGTCACACCGCGCTGCTCGACGGCGACAATCTCCGCCACGGCATCAACCGCGACCTGGGCTTCAGTTCGGAGGCGCGGGTGGAGAACATCCGCCGGGTGACCGAGATTGCCGCGCTGTTCGTCGACGCCGGCCTGATCACGCTGGTGTCCCTGATCTCGCCGTTTCGTGCCGACCGCGATATGGCGCGCCGCCGCTTTGCCAGCGGCGAGTTCATCGAGATCCATGTCGCGACACCGCTGGCGGCGTGCGAGGCGCGGGATCCCAAGGGGCTGTACAAGCGGGCGCGCGCCGGCGAGCTGTCGAACTTCACGGGCGTCGACCAGCCCTATGAAGCGCCGGAAACGCCGGACATCACCATCGATGGCGCGGCCTTGTCGGCCGACGAGGCCGCCGAGCTGATCGTCCGCCATCTCCGCGACCATCATTACGTCTGACGGTCCGATAGAAGGAGCGGCTCCATGGCCTCAGAAATCGGAGGTGATGCCCTTGTTCTCCCAGTCGCCATAACGGGTGGGTTCCGGACCCGTCGGGCCGCGCAATTCCTTCGGCATCGGTCTCGCCTGGTCGGCCGCGAGACGGCGCCGCTCCTCGGCTTCGGCCAGCGCGCGTTGCGCGGCCGGAGTGAGTGGCCTGCGCGGCGGGTCGTTCACGGCGACCACCGGCGACGCAGGCTCGCTCTGGAGCTCATTCTCACGCTCACTCTTGGGCTCGTTGCTCATCTTACCATTCCACCGTTGAACCGGTTCGTTCCCGCCCTCATCAGATCGTGTGCGCACATACGAAGAAACAGGTCTAAAAAAAGCGGAGCCGATTCTTACATTTGGCATATTCCCGTGGCAGAGGACCCGCAAGCTGATGGCATGCACCCGATGGACGCGGAACTGCCTTTCTTCCTTTCGCGAGTAGTTTCCAGGCATGCCCCCGCCGCGTTTTGCGACCCCATCAGAAGTCCCGGGCCTGGCGGCGCGGCGAATCGCTGCCGACGTCGTCGACGGAGTGCTGCACAAGCATCGCACCCTCGACGACCAGCTCGATGGCCCCGGTGCGCATCCCGGACTGAAGCAGCTCGCCGACCGTGACCGTGCGCTGATGCGCCGGCTGGTCGCCACCACCTTGCGCCGTCTCGGCACCCTCGGCCATCTGCTGTCGCGGCTGCTCGATCGTGGCGTGCCGACCGACGCCCCGCGGGCGCAGAGCGCGCTTCTGATCGGCGCCGCCCAGATCCTGTGGATGGACGTGCCCGACCACGCCGCCGTCGACCTGTCGGTCCGGCTGGTGCAGGCCGACCGGCGCGCCGCCAAATATGCCGGGCTCGTCAATGCCGTGCTGCGCCGCTGCGCGCGCGAGGGAACCGGCCTGCTCGACGATGCCAAGGGCCAGCCGCTCGACATCGCGCCCTGGCTGCTCAAGCGCTGGGTCGCGCATTATGGCGAGACGACCGCGATGGAGATTGCCGCGGCGCTTGGTCAGGAGCCGTCGCTCGATCTCACCGTCAAGTCCGACCCGACACAATGGGCATCGCGGCTGCACGGTGAGGTGTTGCCGACCGGCACCGTGCGGACCCTGCTGCACGGCTCGGTGACGGTGCTGCCCGGCTTCGTCGAGGGCCAATGGTGGGTGCAGGACGCCGCCGCGGCGCTGCCCGCCCGCCTGCTCGGAGACGTCACGGATAAGGCCATCGCCGATCTCTGCGCCGCGCCCGGCGGCAAGACCGCCCAGCTCGCCCATGGCGGCGCCCGCGTCACCGCCGTCGACCGGTCGCCGGCCCGGATGAGCCGTCTGCGGGACAACATGACCCGTCTGCAGCTCACGGCCGAGACCGTCGTGGCCGACGCCGCCGAATGGCAGCCCGCCGAGAGCGGCGGCTTCGACGGCATCCTGCTCGATGCGCCCTGCAGCTCGACCGGCACCATCCGCCGCCATCCCGACGTCGGCTGGCTGCGCAGCGAGGCCGATATCACCGCGCTGTCGGGCCAGCAGGCCCGGCTGCTGACGCGAGCGGCCGGCCTGCTCAAGCCGGGCGGCACCCTGGTCTACTGCACCTGCTCGCTCGAGCCCGAAGAGGGCGAGCACGTGGTCGACCACGTTCTGGCCGCAAGCACCGAACTCCGCCGCGTCCCGGTCACCCCCGACGAGGTGGCGGGGCTGACCGAGCTGGTGACGCCGGCCGGGGACCTGCGCACCCTGCCCTGCCACCTGCCGCACGGGGATCCGCGACTCGGCGGCCTCGACGGTTTTTACGCCGCGAGGCTGGAGCGCCGGCCATGAGCGTGGCATCGTGCGCACGATGTGCGGCGACGCGGTGGCGGTAGCCGGTTGAAGGCGTCGGCGTATATTGTCGTTAAATCCTGATTTTGCACCAGATTCCGGTCCTGCGATGGTGCTGCATCGGGGCTAAAAATGGTGTATCGGCGGCGTTTGCGATCTATGAAGGGTCCGCAACCGAATCCCCCCTCTCGACCTAAGGCATGGCGTGTCCGCCGCTCAACGCAGACGCATATCGACGCTGGTTTTGGGCCGCTTTGCGCGCAGCCTGATGTCCAATGTCAGCGGCGTATCGGTATCCGTATCCGGATTGTGGCCGGGGCGGGCCGATCGGCTGATCATTGCGCCGCATGATCTGCGCACCTCGGACGCCACCCGGGCGGCCGAGATCTATGCCGGCCGCTTCGTCTTCGCCGGCAAGATCGTCACCTGCCACGGCCGCTCCATCTTCGACCTCGAGCCGCCGTCGGAGGATTGGGAGGTCGCCCTGCTCGGTTTCGGCTGGCTGCGGCATCTCCGCGCAGCCGACACCGCGCTGACCCGCGCCAATGCCCGCGCCCTGGTCGACGACTGGATCACCAACCAGATCGGCCGCCACCCGCTGAGCCGCCGCGCCGACGTGCTGGCGCGCCGGGTGATCTCGCTCTTGTCGCAGGCGCCGCTGGTGCTGGCCGATTCCGACGGCAAGTTCTACCGCCGCTACCTGCGCGGCCTGACCCGCGAGATCCGCTATCTGCGCTATTCGACCATCGACATTCCCGATGGCGCGCCGCGGCTGCAGGTGCTGATCGCGCTGTGCTACGCGGCGCTGTGCCTCGCCAACCAGGCCAAGCACATCCGCAGCGCCAGCCGGAAGCTGTCGGACGAATTGCAGCGCCAGATCCTGCCCGACGGCGGCCACGTCTCGCGCAATCCGGGCACGCTGATCGAGCTCCTGATCGACCTGCTGCCGCTGCGCCAGACCTTCGCCGCGCGCAACATCGCGCCGCCGCCGGCACTGCTCAACGCCATCGACCGCATGATGCCGATGCTGCGCTTCTTCCGGCACGGCGACGGCAACATGGCGCTGTTCAACGGCATGGGCGGCACGCCGTCGGACCTGCTGGCGACCCTGCTCGCCTATGACGACACGCATGGCACGCCGATGGCGAGCATGCCGCATTCCGGCTTCCAGCGGCTCGACGCCGGCCAGATGACGGTCATCGTCGACACCGGCGCGCCGCCGCCGCCGCATCTCAGCCACGAGGCGCATGCCGGCTGCCTCGCCTTCGAGCTGTCGTCGGGGACCAGCCGCATCGTGATCAATTGCGGCATGCCGTCGACCGGCCGCGACAACTGGCGCACCTTCGCGCGCTCGACCGTGGCGCATTCGACGCTGACCTATCACAACACCTCGTCCTGCACCTTCGTCGAGATGTCGGCGATGAAGCGCCTGCTGCACGGCGCGCCGATCGTGTCCGGCCCGACCCGGGTCGAGAATTTCCGCGAGATCGTGCCCGACGGCACCGTGCTGTCGACCTCGCACAACGGCTACGCGGCGAAGTTCGGCCTGATCCATCGCCGGGTGCTGGTCGTGGCCGAGGACGGTTCGCGGCTCGACGGCGAGGACACGGTGACGCCGGCGCAGGGCGCACGGCTGCGCGGCGGCGGCTCGGACTACACGCTGCGCTTCCATTTGCATCCGGCGGTTAAGGCCAGCCGGCTCAGCGACGGCCGCGGCGCCATGCTGGTGCTGCCCAATCGCGAGGTCTGGACGTTCGAGACGTTCGAGGACAATGTCGACCTCGAGGACAGCGTGTTCCTCGCCGGCAATGACGGCCCGCGCCGCACGACTCAGCTCGTGATCCGCCAGGATGCCCAGCAGGCGCCGTCGATCCGCTGGAGCTTCGTGCGCTCCTCGGCCTCACCGGCCGAGACCAATGCGCGCCGCAACGCGCGGAGAGAGCCGGAACTGCCGCTGTGATCAGCAGGGTGTGAGGAACTGCCCGTTGTCGCGCGGATGGAAAGCTGGTAAGAGCCGGCTCTCGCGCGACTGGCGACTTTGGATGGAGCACCATCGGGGAGCGCGGGATCGATCGCCGTGCGCCTGGGCAATTTGAACTCCTGCACAAGGACTCTGCCCAAGGATGTCAGCCATGACCAATCAGCTTCGTCCCGTTCACCGCGCTCTGCTGTCCGTCTCCGACAAGACCGGCCTCGTCGAATTCGCGCGCGCGCTCGCCGTGCGCGGCATCGAATTGATTTCCACCGGCGGCACCGCCAAGGCGATCGCCGACGCCGGTCTCAAGGTGAAGGACGTCTCCGACCTGACCGGCTTCCCGGAAATGATGGACGGCCGCGTCAAGACCCTGCATCCCAAGGTTCACGGCGGCCTGCTCGCGATCCGCGGCAATGACGAGCATGCGGAGGCGATGAAGACCCACGGCATCGCACCGATCGATCTCCTGGTGGTCAATCTCTATCCCTTCGAGGCCACGGTCGAGCGCGGCGCGCCATTCACCGACTGCATCGAGAACATCGACATCGGCGGCCCGGCGATGATCCGGGCGGCGTCGAAGAACCACGAGGATGTCGCCGTGGTCGTCGACGTCAACGACTATGACGCCGTGCTGGAGGACCTCGCGACCCACGACGGCGCGACCACGCTGCTGCTGCGCCGTCGGCTCGCCGCCAAGGCCTATGCCCGCACCGCCGCCTATGATGCCGCGATCTCGAACTGGTTCGCCGCCACCATCCAGAACGACGCGCCCGACTATCGCGCCTTCGGCGGCAAGCTGATCCAGTCGCTGCGCTATGGCGAGAACCCGCACCAGCATGCGGCGTTCTACGCACTGCCGGGCCGCCGTCCCGGCGTCGCCACCGCGCGACAGATGCAGGGCAAGGAACTGTCCTACAACAACATCAACGACACCGACGCGGCCTATGAGTGCATTGCCGAGTTCGATCCGGCGCGCACCGCAGCCTGCGTCATCGTCAAGCACGCCAACCCTTGCGGCGTGGCGGAAGGACCCGATCTCGTCACCGCCTATCAGAAGGCGCTGGCCTGCGATTCGACGTCGGCGTTCGGCGGCATCATCGCGATGAACCGCAAGCTCGATGCGGCCACCGCGCGCGCCATCACCGGCATCTTCACCGAGGTGATCATCGCGCCCGACGCGACGGAAGAGGCGATCGCGGTGATCGCGGCGCGCAAGAACCTGCGGCTATTGCTCGCCGGTGCGCTGCCCAATCCGCGCGAGGCCGGCCTCACCGCCAAGACGGTCGCCGGCGGGCTGCTGGTGCAGAGCCGCGACAACGCTGTCGTCGACGACATGACCTTGAAGGTCGTGACCAAGCGCGCGCCCACCGAGGCAGAACTGCGCGATCTGCGATTCGCCTTCCGCGTCGCCAAGCACGTGAAGTCGAACACCATCGTCTATGCCAAGGATTCGGCGACGGTCGGCATCGGCGCCGGACAGATGAGCCGGGTCGATTCGGCGCGCATCGCGGCGCGCAAGGCGCTCGATGCGGCCGAGGCGCTCAAGCTCGCCGAGCCGCTGACGAGGGGATCGGTGGTCGCCTCCGACGCGTTCTTCCCGTTCGCCGACGGCATGCTGGCCTGCATCGAGGCCGGCGCCACCGCCGTGATCCAGCCGGGCGGCTCGGTGCGCGACGACGAGGTCATCAAGGCCGCCGACGAGCACGGCATCGCCATGGTGCTGACGGGCGTCCGGCACTTCCGGCACTGACCAGATCGTCAATGCCCGGCTTGACCACGCAGGTGGGTCAGGCCCGGGCGTGACGAGCGGGGTTGACGCGTGCCAGCAGCACCAGCCCCGCCGCGAAGAACAGCACCAGCACCGCCATGCCGGCCTTCTGGCTCGCGGTGACCGCGGTGATGATGCCGATCAAGAGCGGACCGATGAAGGACGTCACCTTTCCGGTCAGCGCGAACAGGCCGAAATATTGCGCGACGCGCTGCTTCGGCACCATCCGGATCAGCAGCGAGCGCGAAGCCGCCTGCAGCGGCGCGCCGCAGGCGCCGATGATGCAGCCGAGCAGCAGATAGGCGCGCTCCGGCCACGAGGCGAACAACGGCCCGCCGGGCACGGCCGGCGCCACCGGAATGAACAGGATCGAATCGCGACTGACGAGGAGAATGGCGATGATCGCGAGCAGCAGCAGCGTCATGCTGCCGGCGATCACGCGCTTGGGTCCGAGCCGGTCATCGAGCTTGCCGCCGAGCCAGCCGCCGAGGACGCCGGCCGCCGCCAGGATGATGCCGAAAGTGCCGATCTGGATCGTGTTCCAACCGAACGTGCCGGCGGCATAGATGCCGCCGAACGCGAACAGCGACACCAGGCCGTCCGAATAGATCATGTTGGCGATCAGAAACAGCGCGACGTCGCGCTGCTGCGGCAGGCCGCGCAGGGTCTCCTTCAGCTGGCCGATGCCCTCGCGGACGGCCGCGCCGAGCCGGTGCCGCGCCGGAAAGTCCGGCGTGAACAGGAACATCGGCAGCACGAACACGACGAACCACAGCCCGGTGAGCGGCCCCGAGATGCGGTCGCCCTCATGCGTCACGGGGTCGAGACCGAACAGCGGCGTGAGCCCAAACAATGTGCGGCCGCTGTCGGGATTGGCCGCGAGGAAGCCGAGCACGAGGACGAGCGAGAGGATGCCGCCGACATAGCCGGTGGCCCAGCCGGTACCCGACAGCCGCCCGATGCGATCGGGCGGCACCAGGGTCGGCATCATCGCGTTGTTGAACACGGTGGCGAATTCGACGCCGATGGTGGCGATCACGTAAGCCGCGAGCAGCGGCGGGATCAGTTCCGGCGAACCGGGGCGTCCGATCCACATCAGGCAGGAACCGATGACGAGCATCGCCCCGAACGCCGCAATCCACGGCTTGCGCCGTCCGGCCGCATCGGCGATCGCGCCGAACACCGGCGACAGCAGCGCGATGACGATCCCCGCTGCGGCCGTGGCAAAGCCCCACAGTGCTTGGCCGCTGGCGGCGTCCGGCGCGACATGGGTGGCGAAATAGGGCGCGAACACGAAGGTCGTGATCAGGGTGAAATAGGGCTGCGCCGCCCAATCGAAGAAGATCCAGCTGACGACGGCCGCCCGCCCGGGATAGAGGCTGCCGTCGGCCGCGCCGGAGGTCTCGATCGTGCTGACGGCCATTGCAAATCCTCTGTGCGGTCACGGCGCCGCACCCGGCGACGATCACGGTGTCGCGTTTTACGTCGGCGACGCGGCCCTATAACATCTGACGATCGCAGGCGGATGTCAGCAGCGGCGGAACTCCGATGACCATGTTCACGATTGATCGACGACGGCTCCTCGCAGGTGTCATGCTGTTGCTGGCCGGCTGCTCGCCTGCGCGGGCGCTGGATGCCCAAGCCGTCGATATCCCCCAGCCGCTTGGCGTCACCGCGCCGGCGCAGCCGCCCGCGCATGGCATGGTGGTGGCGCAGGAGCGGATCGCAGCCCAGGTCGGCGAGCGCATTCTCGCGCTCGGCGGCAACGCGATCGATGCCGCGGTCGCAACCGGCTTTGCGATGGCGGTGACCTATCCGGTCGCCGGCAACATCGGTGGCGGCGGCTTCATGGTGATTCATCTCGCCGCGACCAACGAGGACATCGCGATCGACTATCGCGAGACCGGCCCTGCGGCCATGACCCGCAACATCTTCCTCGGCGCCGACGGCAAGCCCGACAATGCCAAGTCGCGCGACTCGGCGCTCTCGATCGGCGTGCCCGGATCCGTCGCGGGTCTGGCGCTGGCCCTGGAGAAATATGGCTCGCGCAAATTCACGCTGGCGCAGCTGGTCCATCCGGCGATCGTGCTGGCGCGTGACGGCATCCCCATCACCGACGACGTCGCCGTCACCCTGCCGATGATGGCGCCGCGGCTGGCGAAATGGCCGTCATCGGCGGCGATCTTCATCCGTCCCGACGGCACGGTGCTCAAGGAGGGAGACCGCCTGGTCCAGCGCGACCTCGCCGCAACGCTCACCGCCATCGCCGAGCAGGGGCCGCGCGGGTTCTACGAGGGGCCGGTCGCCGACAAGCTTGCCAAGGCGATTCAGGATGCCGGCGGCATCATGACGGCGGACGATCTCAAATCCTACCATCCGGTGCTGCGGATGCCGGTGCGCGGCACCTACCGCGGCCATGACATCGTCTCGATGCCGCTGCCGTCCTCCGGCGGCACCGTGCTGATCGAGATGCTGAACATCCTCGAGGGCTTTCCGCTCGCCGAGTTCAAGCAGGGCTCACCGGCGTCGCTGCATCTGCTGATCGAGGCGATGAAGCGCGCCTATGCCGATCGCGCCCGCTATCTCGGCGACCCCGCCTTCGTCGATGCACCCGTCAGGGCCATGCTGTCGAAGGACTACGCCACCCGGCAGCGTGCGAGCATCGACCCCGCGCGCGCCACCAGCGCCGGCGACGTCCTCAACATCCAGCCGCTGCGCGAAGGCAGCAACACCACGCATTTCTCGGTGGTCGACAATGACGGCAATGCCGTCAGCAACACCTACACGCTGAACTTTCCCTACGGCGTTGGCCTGGTCGCGGAGGGCACCGGCGTGCTGCTCAACAACGAGCTCGACGATTTCACCGCCGCGCCGGGCGCCTCCAACGCCTTCGGCCTGGTCGGCTTCGAAGCCAATCTGCCGGGCCCGGGCAAGCGGCCGTTGTCGTCGATGTCGCCGACCATCGTGCTGAAGGACGGCAAGCCCGTGCTGGTCACGGGCTCGCCGGGCGGCAGCCGGATCATCTCGACCGTGCTGCAGGTGGTCGTCAACGTGCTCGACTATCAGATGGACATCCGCCAGGCCGTCAGCGTCCCGCGCCTGCATCATCAATGGATGCCAGACGAGGTGCGGGTCGAGAAGGGTTTTGCCGACGACGTGCTCACCGGCCTGCGTGCGCGGGGCCACAAGATCGAGGAACCGATGGGCCGGACCTCGGCCAACTCGATCCTGGTGACGCCGGATGGGCTGGTCGGTGCCCCCGATCCGCGCAGCAGGGGGGCGACTGCGGCCGGACGCTGACCGCGCGCCGGTATGCGGCGCGGGCGGATACTTTGGACGAGGGATGTCCTTGCCCCGGATGACGATTTGCCGCCGCCCGGCGGGCGTGTTCCAGCGCTTCCCTCCGTTGGCGAGGTGCCGAAGCCGGGTTAGAAAGATCCCAGGGCGCAGCGTGGCTCGCCTGCGAGACGATTTCAGGCGTTCTGGTGAACTTGCGAAGATTTTCGGTCGGCCTCCTGGTGTTCGCGGGTCTGCTCGTGGCGGGCTGGCTCACCTATCGGCCCGACCGGGCCCTGCGCGCGGCGACATCGGCGGTGGCCCAGATGATCTGCGCCAAGACCTTCGTCTCCGGCTTCGATCCGCAAACGACATTTGCCGAGACCATGGAGCGGCCCGGGCTGCGCCGCCTGCGCGCCGTGATGCGCTATCGGGTCGAGCAGGACATGCGGACGGTCGAGGCGTCGCTGCTCGGCCTGCACGCCAGCCGCGCAGCGTTCCATGACGGCCTCGGCTGTGTCTCGATGCAGGGCCAGAAGCCGCCTTACGTGCCGCGCAGCAACGTCGGCGCTCTGCGTGCCGCCGGGCCGTCGCCTGCTTTGCCGGATTTTGTCGAGCCGGAGCAGGCCGAGCCCCGCGACCCTGCGCTGAAAGCCGCGCTCGATCATGCCTTCGAGGAACCGGCAAGCCCGCCGTTCCGGCGCACCAAGGCCGTGGTCGTGGTGAAGGACGGCCAGGTCATCGCCGAGCGCTATGCTCAGAACATCGGCCGCGACACGCCCCTGATCGGCTTCTCGATGACCAAGACGGTCACCAATGCCCTGCTCGGCATCCTGACCCGGCAGGGCAAGCTCAGTCCCTCGATTCCGGCCCCGGTCGCGGAATGGCGCGAAGCGGCCGATCCGCGTCACGACATCACGATCGAGCAGCTGATGCGCATGACATCGGGATTGGCGCTGGACGAGACCAATTCCGGCTTCGATGCGTCGAGCCAGATGGAGATCCATCGCGACATGGCGGCCTTTGCCACGCATGCTCCGCTGATCTCACCGCCCGGACAGCGCTGGGCCTATTCGAGCGCGAGCACGCAGATCCTGGCCCGCATCATCCGCGATGCCGCGGGCGGGCCGGAGCAGACCATCGCGCTCGCCTGGCGTGAGCTGTTCAACCCGCTCGGCATGCGCCACGTGACGCTGCAATATGACGGCACCGGCACGATCCAGGGCCACGCCAACATGCTGGCAAGCGCGCGCGACTGGGCGCGGCTCGGGCTGCTCTATCTCGGCGACGGCGTCGTCGGCGACCGACGCATCCTGCCCGAGGGCTGGGTGGCGATGTCGGCCACCGCCACGCTCGACACCGACTATGGCGCGGGGCTGTGGACCAACAGGAGCGAACACGTGCACGCGCTGGGCCGTGCTCGCGCCGGAATTCCCGCTGACGCCTTCTTCGCCTTCGGCCTGCTCGGCCAGCGGCTCGTCATCATGCCGAGCCAGCGCATGGTGGTGGTCCGGCTCGGCGATTCCATCGATCCGGACGGCGACATCAGAGGCGTCGCCCGGCTGGTGCGCGAGGTGATCGCGGCGACCGAGCAGCCCGCGACCGCCGCGAAATAGCGCTCAGCGACCCACTTCATACGGACCGCCCTTCTGCAGTGCGATCTTGTAGGCCGACCGCGCCTCGATGCGGGCAAGCCAGTCCATCGCCCGCGGATGCCCTTGCTCCAATCCGCCACGTGCAGCGGCTGCCTGCAGCGGGAAGCTCATCTGGATGTCGGCGGCCGTGAAGTCGTTGCCGGCGAACCACTCGCTGGTCTGCAACTCGCTCTCCCAGAATGCCATGTGCTGCTTGAGCTGCGGATTGACCAGCGTGGTCAACGCCTGGTTCGAGACCTTGCGCACCAGCGGACGAAGCAGCGACGGCGCGCGCTTGGGCATGATGTTGAACAGCAGCTTCAGCAGCAGCAGCGGCATCGCCGAGCCCTCGGCGTAGTGCAGCCAATAGGAGTAGCGCAGCCGCTCCGGCGTCTTCGGCGGCGGGATCAGCCGTCCGTCGCCGTAGGTCTCGACGAGATATTCGACGATCGCGCCGGATTCAGCGACCGTGATGCCGTTGTCGGTGATGACCGGCGATTTGCCGAGCGGATGGATGGCGCGCAGCGCCTTCGGCGCACGCATGTCGGGCTGGCGCTCGTAGCGGATGATCTCATAGGGCACGCCGAGTTCTTCGAGCAGCCAGAGCACGCGTTGCGAACGGGAATTGTTGAGGTGGTGAACGGTCAGCATGAAGTCCCCGAAAAGGCGGATCGAGTGGGCGCCGCCGCTGCGTAGCAGTGGATGATGACTTCGGCGAGTGCGGGAATGTTCGGCCGGCCCCGATCCATGTCCGAATATATTATCCGGGTAATATTGACATTGATTTTTACCCGGGCTTATTTAGGGTATCTTGCAGCGGGATCATGGATATGGATACCTATACAGCCTTCGCCGGCCATGTCCGGATCGCCACCGGGCCACTGCCCAAGGTCGCGCTCGTGCTTAAACATGCTGCTCCGACCACCGCGCCGATCACGATCTTCAGCGATCGCACCGGCCACCCCATCGACCTGGATTTGCGCGGCAGTGACCGGGAGATCGTCGCGCGCCTGCCGGCGGACGCCGGCGCGGCTGCGGACCCGCCAGCGAGCGAGCCGCGCGGCCGTGGCCGGCCGAAGCTCGGCGTCGTGGCTCGCGAGGTGACCCTGCTGCCGCAACATTGGGAATGGCTGAATGCGCAGCCGGGCGGCGCCTCGGTCGCGTTGCGCAAGCTGGTGCACGAAGCCCGCCGCGCCAACGGCGACAACGACCGCGCCCGTGAGGCACGCGACGCCGCCTATCATTTCATGTCGGCGATCGGCGGCCATTTGCCGCAGTTCGAGGAGGCGTCGAGGGCACTGTTCGCCGGCGACCTCGAGCGCTTCGCGGCGCGGGTCGCGGACTGGCCGGCCGACATTCGTGACCATGCCGTAGCGCTCGCCCATCGCCACCGCGCGGACTGAGACCTGATTCGAAAGCGCCAGCGAGAGCGGCCGTTCGCGGTTCGCTCGCGTTTCAATTCCTTCAAGAGCGGCCGCGCCTCGATCGAAGGGCGGCCGACAGGATCATGCCGTGTCGTCACCCGCCCCGTTCCGCAAACCGTTCCTGATGTTCGTCGCGCCGATGATGATGAGCAACATCCTGCAATCGCTGTTCGGCACGATCAACAACGTCTATCTCGGCCAGATGATCGGCGTCGACGCGCTGGCCGCGGTGTCGGTGTTCTTTCCCGCGATGTTCTTCTTCATCGCCTTCGTCATGGGTCTCGGCTCGGGCGCTAGCGTCCTGATCGGGCAGGCCTGGGGCGCGAAGGAGCCCGCGAAGGTCAAGGCGATCGCCGGCACGACGCTGACCATCACCCTGCTGCTCGGCGGCCTGATCGCGCTCGGCGGCCTCTATTGCCGCGAGCTGCTGATCGCGCTCGCCACGCCCGCCAACATCCTCGACGCCGCCACCGGCTACGCCCGCATCATGATGATCACGATGCCGCTGACCTTCGCCTACATCATGCTGTCGTCGCAGATGCGCGCGGTCGGCGACACCGTCACGCCGCTCGCAGCGCTCGCCGCGTCGACCGCGCTCGGGCTGGTGCTGACGCCGGTGTTCATTCGCGGCTGGCTCGGCGCACCTCAGCTCGGCGTCGCCAGCGCCGCCTGGGCTTCGGCCATCTCGACGCTGGTCACGCTGGCCCTGCTCCATGTCCATCTGCGGATGCGCAAGCACCCGCTGGCCTTCGATGCAGCATTTCTGCGGGGAATGCAGCCCGATCCCCGGCTGTTGCGCATGGTGCTGCGGCTCGGCATTCCCGCCGCGATCGGCATGATCGTGATGTCCGTCGCCGAGATGGTGCTGATCGGGCTGGTCAACGGCTTCGGCTCGGATGCGACGGCCGCCTATGGCGCCGTCAACCAGGTGCTGAGCTATGCGCAGTTTCCCGCGCTGTCGATCGCCATCTCGGTCTCGATCTTCGGCGCCCAGGCGATCGGCCGCGGCAACCCGGAGCAGATCGGCCGCATCGTCCGCACCGGCGTCGAGATGAACCTGGTGCTGACCGGCGGCCTGGTCGCGATCGGCTATCTGTTCTCGCGCACGCTGATGGGCTTCTTCATCACCGACCCCGCCGTGATCGAGGTGGCGCAGCGCTCGCTGCACATCGTGCTGTGGAGCTCGGTGCTGTTCGGCCTATCGACCACTTTCTCCGCGGCGATGCGCGCTTCCGGTACGGTGTGGATGCCGCTTGCGATCTCGGCCTTCTGCATCGCCGTCATCGAGGTGCCGGCCGCCACCTGGCTCAGCCGCGACATCGGGCTCGACGGCGTCTGGCTCGCTTATCCGATCACGTTCACGGCAATGCTGCTGCTGCAGATGAGCTACTATCTGCTGGTCTGGCGCAAACGCACGGTGCTGAAGATGGTCTGATCTCTCCGATCTGCGGCAGGGCCATCGCATATGACGATATGAAGCAAATTCCGGCACGAACGCCTGCTAATCAGTTTCTCCGTCATGCCGGGGGCTTGTCCCGGGCATCCACGTCGTTCCAAGGGCGCCGGGCGACGTGGATGGCCGGGACAAGCCCGGCCATGACGAGGTGCGGGCGAATGCAGAAACCAGGATCGTCATATCGCCCTTGCGATCTTCGGGTACCACGCCGCGCAATATGATGATCATCATAAAGCTCTGGACGCGGCACGTTCGCTGGACCACAATGCACGAAACGTCCGAGGAGACTGCCCATGAGCCGACCCGCGCCAGAGTTCATGTTCGATTTCGGCAGCCCCAATGCGTTTCTCAGCCATGAGGCGATCCCGGCCATCGTCAAGCGCATCGGCGTGCAGTTCTACTATGTGCCGGTGCTGCTCGGCGGCATCTTCAAGGCGACCAACAACCGATCTCCGGCCGAAGCCTTCGCCGGCATCAAGAACAAGCGCGAGTTCCATGAGATCGAGACCCAGCGCTTCCTGAAGCGCTATCACGTCCAGCCCTGGGTCTGGAACCCGCACTTCCCCGTCAACACCCTGAACCTGATGCGCGCGGCAATCGCAGCCCAGCTCGAAGGCGTGTTCGAAACATATGTCGACGCGGCGTTCCACCACATGTGGCGCGAGCCGAAGAAGATGGACGATCCGGAAATCGCGGTCGCCGCGATCACCTCATCGGGGCTCGACGGCGCCAGACTGTTCGCCCGGGCTCAGGAGCCCGAGGTGAAGGCGAAGCTCGTGGCGAACACGCAGGCCGCGGTCGAGCGCGGCGCGTTCGGCTCGCCGACCTTCTTCGTCGGCAACGAGATGTTCTTCGGCAAGGAACAGCTGCGCGACGTCGAGGATCTGATCCTAGGCAGATAATCTTCGTCATCGCGAGCGCAGCGACGCGATCCAGAGCCGCGATGGAAGGCTGGATTGCTTCATCGCTTCGCTCCTCGCAATGACGTCGGACTCAGAACGGAGACCACCCATGCAACAGCGCAACGCCACCGTCGCCGTGATCGGCGCGGGCGATTATATCGGCGCCGAGATCGTCAAGAGATTCGCGTCCGAGGGCTTCACGGTGTTCGCCGGCCGCCGCAACGGCGACAAGCTGGCGCCGCTCGTGGCGGAGGTCGAGGCCGCCGGCGGCCGGATCGTGGCGCGCTCGCTCGATGCCCGCAAGGAGGAGGAGACCACCGCCTTCCTCAACGACGCCGACAAGCATGCGCCGCTCGAGGTCGTCATCTTCAACGTTGGCGCCAACGTCAATTTCCCGATCCTGGAGACCACCGACCGCGTGTTCCGCAAGGTGTGGGAGATGGCGTGCTGGGCGGGCTTCGTCACCGGGCGCGAGGCCGCCCGGCTGATGCTGCCGCGCGGCGGCGGCAAGATCTTCTTCACCGGCGCCACCGCCTCGCTGCGCGGCGGCTCCGGCTTCGCGGCCTTTGCCTCGGCCAAGTTCGGCCTGCGCGCGGTGGCGCAGTCGATGGCGCGCGAGCTGATGCCGCAGAACATCCACGTCGCCCACCTCATCATCGATTCCGGTGTCGACACCGCCTGGGTGCGCGAGCGCCGCACCCAAATCTGGGGCCAGGAGGCGCTGGACAATCCCGACCTGCTGATGCCGCCCGCTTCCGTCGCCGGCGCCTATTGGCAGCTCTACCAGCAGCCGAAGAGCGCCTGGACGTTCGAGATGGAGATCAGGCCGTTCGGGGAGAAGTGGTGAGGACGCGAACGGCGAATAGGGAGTAGCAAATAGGAATGGAGGCCATCCCCATTCGCTACTCGCCATTCGCCACTCGCTTCTGCATGATGCGCCTCGCTCACAGAGGGATTTACCATGCGCATTCTCGTCGTCGGCGCCGGCGCGATCGGCGGTTATTTCGGCGGCCGGCTGCTGCAGTCCGGCGCTGACGTCACCTTCCTGGTCCGCCCCAAACGCGCCGCCGAACTGGCCGGCGCCGGCCTCGTCATCCGCAGCCCCAGCGGGGATGTCACGCTGAGCAACCCGCCGACGGTGCAGGCCGATGGACTGACGCAGCCCTTCGATGTCGTGCTGCTGAGCTGCAAGGCCTATGACCTCGACGACGCGATCAAGTCGTTCGCGCCGGCGGTGGGTCCGAACACCGCGATCATTCCACTGCTCAACGGCATGAAGCATCTCGACGTGCTCGATGCCAAATTCGGCCGCGCCCGCGTGCTCGGCGGGCTCTGCGCGATCGCGGCGACCCTGAACGAGAGCCGCGAGGTGGTGCAGCTGCAGCCGATGCAGTCGCTGAGCTTCGGCGAGCGCGACGGCGGATCGTCGGAGCGCGTCCGCGCCATCTTCGAGATCTTTCAGCGCGGCAATTTCAATGCCTCCGCCAGCGACAACATCATGCAGGACATGTGGGAGAAGTGGGTGTTCCTGGCCTCGCTCGCCGCGTCCACGACATTGATGCGCGCCCCCGTCGGCGTGATCCTGGCCGCGCCCGGCGGCAAGGACTTCCTGCTCGGTATGCTCGACGAATGCAGCGGCACGGCCGCGGCGGCCGGCTACGCGCCGGCCGGCGCGTTCTTCCAGCGCGTCTCCGGCATGATCACGGCCGCGGGCTCGCCGATGACCGCCTCGATGTTCCGCGATCTCCGCGCCGGCCTGCCGGTCGAGGCCGATCACGTGATCGGCGATCTCGTCGCCCGCGCCGACGCCGCCAAGGTCCCGGTGCCGCGGCTGCGCATCGCCTATACGCAGCTGAAGGTGTATGAGGCGCAGCGGGGCAAGTAGCGATCCCCATCACCCCGGTAGTTCGGCTTGGTGAGGCGGTGCCGCCACAGACTCCCATGTCGTCCCTGCGAACGCAGGACCCATACGCCGCGGCCGTGGTGAGGCAGGCAACTGGTAGCGACATCCCTCGATAGCTTCCGCGGTATGGTCCCGGATCGACGCCCGCCGACGCTTTGCGTCGGCAGGCCTGTCCGGGACGACACTTGCGGGTGTGGCGCGAGGCGCAATCCCATCAACAGCAACTACAAATGCGCCAGATAATGCGCGAGCGCGGTGATCTCCTCCGCACTCAACGGATACGCCACATCCGTCATCGCGGCCTGGCTGCCGCCGACGCGCTGGCCGCTCTTGTAGTCGTGCAGCGCCTTGACGAGATATTCCTCGCGCTGGCCGGTGAGCCGCGCCACGCCCTTGGTGCCGGCGTAGCTGTCGAGATGACAGGACGCGCAGCGGCGGCCGGCGGCGGCTTGCGCGCCCTTGGCCGACAGATCGGGATCATCGTCCGGCGGCGACTTGGCCGGCTCGAGCGACGCGAAATAGGCGCCGAGATTGCGGATGTCCTCGTTGGTGAGCTGATCGACGATCGGCTTCATCGCCTCGTTCTTGCGGGTGCCGGCGCGGAAGAACACCAGCTGCCACTGGATGAATTGATCCTGCTGGCCGGCGAGCGAGGGGATGTTCTCGGTCTGCGAGATGCCGTTCTCGCCGTGGCAGCCGATGCAGAGCTCGGCCTTCGCCTTGCCGGCTGTGACATCGGCGGCCTCCGCCGGCAGCATGGGAAGGATGAGCATCAGCGCGGCCACCATTCCCTGGCGCAGTCTATGATTCCCTGGATTCATCGCGGGGGTTCGAGCTCCCATCATGTCATTGTCGCGCCGGCTGCACCCGACACCCGTGAACGGGTGCGGCACGACGCCCTTTCTTCAACGCTCAGTCCTGAAAATAGTTGGGGCCGCGGCCGCCATGATGGCAGCGCGCAGCCCCTGCTTTCACGACAGGCTCACTTCTTCTCGTAGCTGATGCGATAGATCGCGCCGGCCCAGTCGTCGGCCACCAGGATCGAACCATCCTTGGCGATGATGATATCGTCGGGACGGCCGAGATAGCCCTGGTCTCCCTCGAGGAAGCCGGAGGCGAACACCTCCTGTTTGGCGTCCTTGCCGTCGGGACCGACGATGACGCGCATGATCCGGGCACCCTGGTACTTGTGGCGGTTCCAGGAGCCGTGCTCGGCGATCAGGATGTTGTTCTTGTACTCGGCGGGGAACTGGTCGCCGGTGTAGAACTTCATGCCGAGCGGCGCGACATGCGCTCCGAGGTTCAGCACCGGGGGCGTGAACTCCGAGCATTTGTGGCCCATCGCGAATTTCGGATCCGGCATGTCACCCTGGTGACAATAGGGATAGCCGAAATGCTCGCCGATCTTCGAGATCATGTTGAGCTTGTCGCTCGGCAGATCGTCGCTGACCCAGTCGCGGGCATTCTCGGTGAACCAGTAGCGGCCGGTGCGCGGATCCACGTCGCCGCCGACGCTGTTACGGACGCCGAGCGCATAGATCTCGGCATTGCCGGTGCGGGGATCGACGCGGCGGATCTGCGACACCGAGGTCGGCGGGATGCCGATGTTGAAGGGCGGGCCGAACGGCAGGTAGAACCAGCCCTCCTTGTCGACCGCGATGTATTTCCAGCCATGCGCGGCGTAGGACGGCATGTCGTCATAGACGACCTTGCCCTGGCCGAGATTGTCGACATTGGCCTCGGCGTTCTCGTATTTGATCAGCTTGTCGACTGCGATCACGTAGAGATTGCCGTCCTGGAAGGCGAGGCCGGTCGGCATGTTCAGGCCCTTGAGGACCGTCTTGACCTCGCGCTTGCCGCCCTTGTCGCTGATCGCATAGACGTTGCCGAGGCCGAACGAGCCGACGAAAAGCGTGCCCTTGTCGCCCCAGGCCATCTGCCGCGCGGCGAGCACGCCCGACGCCCAGACCTCCATCTTGAAGCCGTCCGGCAACTTCACTTTCTTGACGATGTCGGCGAGTTCGGCATCCGACGCGCCGGTCGGCGGACCGGACGGCGGCGCGAGTCCCTTCTGCGCCTCGGTCTCGTCGCCGAGGAACCAGTCGTCCGGCGGATGCGTCCAGAACTCCTTGGTACCCGATTCGTATTTCTTCAGAGCCTTACCCGCGTCGGGCTTCTGCTGCGCGCCGGCGATACTGGTGCCGGCGAGCAGGCCAATCGTTGCAAGCGCAAGAATGCTTCGGTGAAAAGCCGATGTCATCGCTTCACTCCCATGAGGCAGCTCGTTTGGCTGCGTCTGATTCTTCAGAACGTATTTGCAGACGTCCTTTGGCCGGCCACATCGGTGGTCCCGCAGGAAAATGGTAGCACATCCTGAGCAGGTGAGAAGCGGATTACAGTCAGGTTCGCAGCCAAGCGCGAGACGTGCCGCGTTGCTCATCTCGCGCCACGCGTTCATGCGTTCTGGCGGCGTTGCCGTGCGACACTGCCGTGCGGCCATGCGCTGTATTCATATGCACAGATCGATCGGGCGATTGGCGCGCGCGTGAACAGCCGATAAAGTCGGACCGGATGAGCGGCAGGCTGTGACCGTTCACCACGCGGCAATGAGGCCGCCCCGATACAGGATCGTTGATGCCCGACCATCTCGTTCTGCCGACACCGAAGGCCGGTGCCGGCGTTCTCGACCTGTTGCGGCGATTCACCGCTGATTCCTCAGCGGCGGCCAGTTACGGCGCGGATTGCCTGACCAAGACCCGGGCGATCGAACCCCGGCTGAAGGCGTTCGAATATCTGCCGCGCGACGTCACCGCGAAGACCGGTCCGCTGGGCGGAATTCCCGTGGCCATCAAGGACATCATCGCGACCTCGGACATGCCGACCACCAACGGCTCGGCAATCTATCGCGATCACGTGCCGGCTGCCGACGCCTGGGTGGTCGAGCGGCTGCGCAGTCTCGGCGCAACGATCTTCGGCAAGACCGTCTCGACCGAATTTGCCTGGCGACATCCAGGTCCCACCGTCAATCCATGGAATCCCGAGCACACGCCGGGCGGCTCGTCGTCCGGCTCGGCCGCCGCCGTCGCTGCGGGGCTGGTGCCGCTGGCGCTGGGCACGCAGACGCTCGGCTCGGTGATCCGGCCTGCGGCGTTCAACGGCGTCGTCGGCTTCAAGCCGAGCTTCGGCGCGATCCCGCGCGTCGGCGTGCATCCGCTCAGCCCGTCGCTCGATCATATCGGCTTCTTCGCCCGCCGCGTCGACGACGTGGCCCTTGCGCTGTCGCTGCTGGCCGGCACCAGCGCCGATGATCTGCACGGCCGGCCGCTGCCGGGCTTTGCCGTCGACGTCGCGCGCGGCCTCGCGCCGCTTGCCAAACCAAAGCTCGCGGTGGTGCGCTTCGCGAAATGGGACCGCGCCGAGGCCGAGCAGAAGGCCGTGTTCGACTCCGTTGCCGCGGCGCTGCGCAGCGCCGGCGCCGTCGTCGAGGAGATCGAGTTGAAAGCGCTGGACGCGGTGAATTCGGACGCGGTCACCACGATCATGCTCAGCGAGGCGACGGCGATCTTCTCCGACCTGATCGCGCGCTATCCCGACCGCGTCAGCGTCGTCATGAAGGGCCATGTCGACAGCGGGCGGACCAAGACTGCAATGGAATACCTGACCGCGAAGGCGGCGCAGGCCGACCGGCAGAGGGCGCTCACGGCCGAGCTCGACGGCTTCGATGCCGTGCTCACGCTGCCTGCGTTCGGCGAAGCGCCGCGCGGCCTCGACTGGACCGGCGATGCCGAATATTGCGCGCCCTGGACCTTCGTCGGCGCACCGGCCGTCTCGCTGCCTGCAGGGTTCGGCAAGAATGGCCTGCCGCTCGGCGTCCAGATCACCGGGCCTTATCGCGCCGACCTCCACGTTCTTCGGGTCGCGAAATGGGCCGAGGCGGTGCTGGCGTTCGATCCCGGCATACCGCTGCTGGCGAGGACGTAGCGCTTGCGGTCGTCGCGAACGGACACCGCTGCGGGCCGCAACCCCATCTGCGCCAAAGCCCAGTGGCGGGTTTCCAGCCAGCGCTGTAAAACCGTCGCATGACCGTTACAGACATCGCGAGCAGAACCTATAATCACGGCTGGCGCCTCGATCCGATCGTGCGCAGCCTGCTCGATACCGACTTCTATAAACTCTTGATGCTGCAGATGATTCGGGAGTTTTACCCGGATCGGAACGTGACCTTTTCGGTCATCAACCGCACCCGGCGGGTGCGGCTCGGCGATGTCATCGACGAAGGCGAATTGCGCGCCCAGCTCGATCATGCCCGTACCATCCGCTTTGCCAAGAAGGAGCTGATCTGGCTGGCCGGCAACACCTTCTACGGCAAGACCCACATGTTCTCGCCGGAGTTCATCGCCTGGCTCGCCAACTTCCGCCTGCCGGACTACGAGCTGCACAAGGCCGACGGCCAGTACGAGCTGCATTTTCACGGGCCCTGGACCCACACCACGATGTGGGAGATCCCGGCGCTCGCCATCGTCAACGAGCTGCGCTCGCGTCAGGCCATGAAGGGCCAGGGCCGGTTCGCGCTCGACGTGCTGTTCGCCCGCGCCAAGGCCAAGCTGTGGGCCAAGGTCGAGCGGCTGCGCAAGCTCGAGGGGCTGCGGCTGTCGGATTTCGGCACCCGCCGCCGCCACGGCTTCCTGTGGCAGCGCTGGTGCGTCGAGGCCGTCAAGGAAGGCCTGGGCTCCTCGTTCACCGGCACCTCGAACGTGCTGCTGGCGATGGACAATGATCTCGAAGCCATCGGCACCAATGCCCATGAACTGCCGATGGTCGCGGCCGCCCTCGCCAAGGATGACGAGGAGCTGCGCGTCGCGCCCTATCGCATCCTCGACCAGTGGCGGCAGACCTATGCCGGCAATCTGCTGATCGCCCTACCCGATGCGTTCGGCACCAAGGCGTTCCTGCGCGATGCGCCGGACTGGGTCGCCGACTGGACCGGCTTCCGCCCCGACAGCGCGCCGCCGATCCAGGCCGGCGAGGAAATCATCGCCTGGTGGAAATCGAAGGGGCGAGATCCCAGGCAGAAGCTGCTGGTGTTCTCCGACGCCATGGATGTCGACTCGATCGAGCAGATCCACCACCGCTTCGCCGACCAGGTGCGGCTGTCGTTCGGCTGGGGCACCAACCTCACCAACGATTTCGTCGGCTGCTCGCCGGACGGCTCGGTCGATCTCGACCCCATCTCGCTGGTCTGCAAGGTGACGTCGGTGGACGGCCATCCCGCGGTGAAGCTGTCCGACAATCCGGAGAAGGCGACCGGCGACCCGGCCGAGATCGCCCGCTATCTGCGGGTGTTCGGCGATGCCGGCCGGGTGCGGACGCCGGTGGTGGTCTGAACGGCGACCGAAAAATTCCTGGCGTCCCGGCCATGATTCTTGTTCCGGTTTTGTTCGTATTGCGGTAAAATCATCGCGCGAACGTGCAAACCGTGTGGCAGGAGATCGTCGGCATGCGTCGGGTGAGTGCCCTCGTCGGGACCCAGGTCGGATTCAAAGTCGGGCAGCTGTTGTCCGCAACCATTCTCGCCGTCATCACCATCCTGGCCGTCACGGGACCCGCGGCGGCCGACAAGCGCGTGGCGCTGGTGATCGGCAATTCGATCCACGAGCGCGCGCCGCTGCTCGACGAGCCCGCGGCCGATGCCCGCCTGCTGGCCGAGACGCTGACCCGCCTCGGCTTCACCTTGAGCGGCGGCGCCGCGCAGATCGACCTCGGCAAACAGGGCTTCGACCGCGCACTTGCAGAATTCAAGGGCCGGATCGCCGATGCCGACGTTGCCCTGATCTACTACGCCGGCTACGGGCTCAATCTAAACGGCACCAACTACCTGGTGCCGGTCGACGCTGCGCCGACGACGGCAGCCGACCTTGCGGCCGAGCTGCGCGACCTGAATGCGGTCCTGCGCGAGCTGGAGAGATCGGGCAGCCGGCAGAACGTGGTGATTCTCGACGCCTTCCGGTCCAATCCGTTTCAGGCGCGCGGCATTGCGGGTCTCGCTGCCGGCCTCGCGCCGTCGGGCGTGCCCGCGCGCACCGTGATGGCCTTTTCCGCGCAGCCCGGGACGGTCGGGCAGCGCGGAGCGGACGGTCACGGCGTGTTCGCCACCGCGCTCGCACGGGCTCTCCAGCAGCAGGACCGCCGCCTCATCGAGGTCTTCAATCAAACCGATCTGGCGGTCGATCGCCTCACCAAGGCGGCTCAGCAGCCCTTCGTCATGCTGACGATGATCGATGGTGGCACCGAGCCGAGCGCTGCGCCGTCGAAGCCCGCGCCTCCGGTCGCGAGCCGGAGCAGCGCTGCGACGGCCACGACGCCGGCGCAGCCGACCGAGAGCACGGCACAGGACGGGCGGACGCCCGGGCTTGCGGTGCTCTATGACGAGGATCCAGCCGATCCGAACGGCCGGCGCTATTCGGGCTCGGTGACCTGGCGGGCCGAGACGATCAAGGACGCGAAGTCCGGTCTGCCGGCGCGCGTGATTCGCGCCGACATCGACATTCCCGATCGCAAGCTGAAGGTGAGCCTGCAGTTGCGCCGCAACGACGATCCCGCCTTGCCGGCCAGCCATGTTGCCGAGCTGACGTTCAAGCCTGCGGCGGATTTCGCCGGTGGCGGCGTCAACAGCGTCCCCGGCATCCTGATGAAGGGCGAAGAGAAGGCGCGCGGCGCGCCGCTCGCGGGGCTTTCGGTCAAGGTGACGGAGGGTTCGTTCCTGGTCGGACTCTCGAATGTCGAGACGGACCGCGAGCGAAACGAGCAACTGCTCGCGTCTCGCGAATGGTTCGATATTCCGGTGGTCTACACCAACCAGCGCAGAGGAATCCTGGCGATTGCCAAGGGACCGAGCGGAGACAGGGCATTTGCCGACGCGTTCGCGGCCTGGGACAAGCCCAAGGCTGGAAAATGATCTGGCGACCGAGCGAAGGGTGGCGGAGCGGAGATTTTGGAGCGGGCGAAGGGGTTCGAACCCTCGACCCCGACCTTGGCAAGGTCGTGCTCTACCACTGAGCTACACCCGCATCCGTGACGACTGGACGGCGTGGCCGCCAGCGACGGGCAGACCTATGCCAAATGCCGCGGACGAATGCAACAGGTCTGCGACAGGTTTCGCACCGTGACGCGCTTCAATTTTGGGTGTCGGCCCGGTCAAATCGGTCCGGATCGGCCAGCCGGCGGGCTCCTGTCTGAACGGATTGAAATTTCCCCGGCGGCTGCCACTTAAAGAGATGGAACCCGTGTATTGAAGCGCGGCGGCGGCCGGTTCCAGGCGCGCCGTTCATCCAGCTTATTCGGACGAGGGACCCCGTGACCATTGTTGAGCAGGGCGGAGCGGCGCCACAGGTGCCGGATCTGATCAAGGACACCACGACCCAGAGCTTCGTGAAGGACGTCATCGAGGAATCGAAGCGTCAGCCGGTCTTGATCGACTTCTGGGCCCCGTGGTGCGGCCCTTGCAAGCAGCTGACCCCGATCCTGGAAAAAGCCGTCAAGTCGGCCAAGGGCAAGGTCAAGCTGGTCAAGATGAACATCGACGAGCATCCGGCGATTCCGGGCCAGATGGGCATCCAATCGATTCCGGCCGTGATCGCCTTCGTCGGCGGACGGCCGGCGGACGGTTTCATGGGCGCCGTGCCCGAAAGCCAGGTCAGCGCCTTCATCGAAAAGCTGACGAAGGGAGTTCCCGGCGTCGGCGAACCCGACATCGCCGAGATCCTCAAGGAAGCCGAGGCGGTGCTGGCGGAGGGCGATGCAGCCGGCGCGGCACAGATCTATGCCGAGGTGCTGTCGATCGACCCCGCCAACATTCCCGCTCTGGCGGGCCTTGCCAAATGCTATGTCGAAACCGGCGCGATCGAGCAGGCCCGCGAGACGCTGGCCCAGATCCCCGAAGCCAAACGCAACGATTCGGCCGTCACGGCGGTGCAGGCCGCGATCGATCTGGCCGAGCAGGCGCAGTCGCTCGGACCGGTCGGCGAGCTCGAACAGAAGGTCGCCGCCAATCCGCTCGACCATCAGGCGCGTTTCGATCTGGCGATCGCGCTCAACGCCGCGGCCAAGCGCAAGGAAGCCACCGACCAATTGCTCGAGATCGTCAAGCGTGACCGCAAGTGGAACGAGGACGGCGCGCGCAAGCAGCTCGTGCAGTTCTTCGAAGCCTGGGGCGGCGCCGACGAAGCCACCATCGAAGGCCGCAAGCGACTGTCGACGATCCTGTTTTCGTAACCGAGCGAGGCGCAGGCCTCAGCGGACACGAGGTATCGCATGCCGATCAATGCCGAATATCGTGGTCCTGCCGAGCTGCCGGAGATCGTCCCGGTGTTTCCGCTGGCCGGCGCGCTGCTGCTGCCGCGCGGCCAAATGCCGCTCAACATCTTCGAGCCGCGCTATCTCGCGATGGTCGACGACACGTTCCGCGACGGCCATCGGCTGATCGGCATGATCCAGCCCGACGTCACGCATTCGTCGAGCGAAGAGCGGCCGGTCCTGTTCAAGGTCGGCTGCGTCGGCCGGATCACCCAATTGGCGGAGTCCGGCGACGGCCGTTACATCCTCGAACTCACCGGCGTATCGCGCTTCCAGGTGGTCGAGGAATTGACGGTGCTGACGCCCTATCGGCAATGCAAGGTCGACTACTTCCCGTTCATCGACGACTTCACGGCGCGCAAGGGCGAGAATGCGGTCGACCGCGACGCACTGCTCGCGGTGCTCACCGATTTCCTCAAGGCCAACAATCTCAAGGTCGACTGGGCGGGCATCGAGGCCGCCCCCAACGAGGCGCTGGTCAACGCGCTGGCGATGATGTCGCCCTACGGGCCGGCGGAAAAGCAGGCGATGCTTGAAGCGCCCGATCTGAAGACGCGGGCGGAAATCCTGGTCGCCGTCACCGAGATGGATCTCGCCAAGAAGCGGACCTCGGGCGATCCGCCGCTGCAATGATCATTCGGCGGCGGCGATGCGCGGCGCCGACGGCGTTGCCGTGAGGCGCATCAGTCCGATCGTCGCCAGGATGACCCCGACATAGACCATGAGCTGCATCGCAGTCGGCTGGTCGGTGTAGCCGATCAGGGCCTTGAGCGTTCGGCCTGCCAACCCGGCCTCGGGCAGCACCGCGCTCGAATCCCAGACCACGCGGTCGAGCGATGTCAGCCAGTTGGCGCGCGCGAGGAAGAACACCGCCTGGGCCGCCATTCCAGCCGACAGCAGCGTGATCAGCACGGTGGTTGTCTTGAACAAGGCCCGCGGCGGAATCCGCATCAGCCCGAAATAGGTGGCGAGACCGACCGCGACGCCGAGCAGCAGGCCGAGGATGCCGCCGCCCAGCAGCGCGCCCCCCGAACCGTCGCCGGAGGCGGCGACGCCGTAGAGGAACAACGCCACCTCACTGCCCTCGCGCAGCACCGCGATCGCGATCACCGTCGCCAGCGCGGCGAGCGGCTTGGCTCCATCGGCCACCGCCCGTCCCATCGTTCGCAGCTCACTGGCCATCTCCCGGCCGTGCCGGGCCATCCATACATTGTGCCAGGTCAGCATGACCACGGCGGTTGCGAGAATGGCCGCGTTGAACAGCTCCTGCCCCATGCCCTCGAACATCTGCGTCAGCGCGCCCGCAAAGGCGGCGACGACGCAGGCCCCGGCAAGGCCGGCAAACAGGCCGCCGCCGATCCACCGCAGCCGGTACGGCACCGCGCTGGTGACCGCGAGCACGATGCCGACGATCAGGCCGGCCTCGAAGACTTCACGAAAGACGATGATGAGAGCAGCGAGCATGGCACGACGTCCTACTGAACGTTGATGAAGCCCCGTGCCTTTTCGTTGAAGTCGTTGTGGAACTCGTAGCGTCCCGACTTCACCGCACGGACATTGAGAACGGCCTCACTATTGGCTGCCACGACCTTTTCGATCTTGAGCGTCTCGCTCTCGAATTCCATCGCCTTGGCTTCCATGTTCTTGACGCGGATCGTCAGCGGCGAGTCGGCCGGCACCGTCGGCTCCCTCGGCTCGAACTGCCCGTTCGCATAAGTGAGGCAGATCTCATTCGGTTTCTCGGCCCGCACCTGCAGCGGGGCCAGCAGCACGCCGGCGCTTCCCACCACCACGATCAACTTCCGCACCACGTCGCCCAACAACGATCAGTCCCCTCGTATCACGACAAACAAATCGGAGAACTGGCACCCGGTCGCATCGAGAGCGATGGCGAAGTACCCGTTCGCGACGACGAACAGCTAGTCGGCCCGCCGCCGGGTCTGCAAAGAGACTCCTTCTAAGTTGGAACCATTCTTGGCGAATGTGTCGCGGCAGTGGCGGACACTTGACCACCGGTGGCTCCATGGCACGCTTTGGTTATGAAGTTCGTCGGCTCGCCCTATCCTCGCCGCGCATTGCTGTTTGGGGACAAAGTCTGGCGAATTGATAGCAGCCCCGCAGCGAACCTGCGGCAAGGGCTTGGCGGGGATCAGTAGCCTGCGGCTGCGAGAACGACGACGCCGGCGAGCATGACCCAGCCGAAATGGCGCGCGCGTGTCGCCAGCGCATTGGCACACGCCGCGAAGCCAAACACGACGATCACCGTGATCACCGTCCAGTGCCGCGCCGGCTCGGAGCCCATCCACGGCGCCGCGATCAGCAAGGCACCGCAGCCGATCCAGGCCACCGTCCCGGCCTGCCACACCAGACGGAGCAGCGTGCGCAACCGCTCCGGCGAAATGGTGGCGCGCGCGAACACGACGGTCTCTCCGACGACGCCATGGATCAGCGCAGCTACAATCGCGGCGAGCCCCGCGGCCTGCAACAGGACATCTCGCATGATAATCGCTCCATACAGTTATGTATGGATCATGTCCCCGGCGCTGGCGGCCGTCAATACATTTGTGTATGGTGCCGCAGAGGGACACACGACATGAACGAGCAGCTCTCGGCGACGGACTGGCTGGACCAGGGCCTCAAGGTGCTGGCCAGCAGAGGCTTCACGGCGCTCAAGGCCGAACCGATGGCCAAGGTCATGGGCGTGTCGCGCGGCAGCTTCTACTGGCACTTCGAAGACGTCGCGGCGTTTCATGCCGCGCTGCTGAAGCATTGGCGGGAGATTGCAGCCGAGCAGATCATCACGCGCGTCGAGGCGAGCGCAGACGCCGAGCCCGTCATCGCCGTGCTGCTGCGCCGCACATTCTCGGTCCGGCTGACCCTGGAGCGGGCCGTCCGTAGCTGGGCCACGTCCGACGCCGTCGCACGGCAAGCCGTCCAGGCGATCGACAAGCGGCGGCTCGGCTATGTCGAGAGCCTGCTCGCGGCCGAGGGCCTGGCGCCGGCGGCCGCGCAAGCGCGGGCGCAGGTTCTCTACTGGGCGTTTCTCGGCCACGCACTGTCGGATCGGCCGCTGCCGGCGGCGCAGTTGGACGCGGTCATCGACGAGCTGATCCGGATCGCCCTGCACAAGCCTTGAAGCACGACAACGGTCGGGCCGATATGCTAGAGAGGCGCCGCCGGAGAACCTCGCCATGAACGCCCCGCTCGAACGCCCCGCCAATTCCGTCGATCCGAAGCTGCTCGAAATTCTGGTGTGCCCGATGACCAAGGGCCCGCTGGAGTACGATGCAGCGAAACAGGAGCTGGTCTCGCGCTCCGCCAGGCTCGCTTATCCGATCCGCGACGGCATCCCGATCATGCTGCCCGAGGAAGCGCGAAAGATCGACTGACCCATGCGCTCCGTCGCCATCCATTGCGCCGCCGCTCTGGCGCTCGCCGCCCTCACCTCGGCGGCCTCGGCCGAGGAGAGCGCCATCCGCGTCGGTCCAATCGACGCCGTCCTGACGACACCCGCGGGCGTCGAACGGCCGCCGGTGGCGCTGTTGATCGCCGGCTCCGGATCGACGGACCGGGATGGCAATGGGCCGCAGCTCAAACCGGCAACCCTGAAGAAGCTGGCCGAACAGCTGGCGGCCCGGGGCATTGCCACGCTGCGCTATGACAAGCGCGGCGCGCGCGGCTGGAAGGCGGAGTTCGGCAAGCCGGAGGACTTCCGCTTCAAGGACTATGTCGGCGACGCGACCTCCCTGGTCGACTTCCTGCGCGGCAAGTTCGCCCGCATCGTTCTGGTCGGCCACAGCGAAGGCGGCCTCGTCGCCATCCTCACCGCCCGCCGCACACCGGTGGACCGCCTCGTGCTGCTCGCGGCTTCGGCACGGCGGCAGGGGGACCTCTTGAAGGCGCAGCTCGAGAAGCAGCTGCCGCCGGACAAGCTGCAGCCGATCGTCAAGGCGATCGACACCATCATGGCCGGGCAGATCGTCGATCCGCTGCCAGACGGCTTGCGGCTTCCGCCGGCGCTGCAGCCCGCCATGGCCTCTGCCTTCGCCGAGGACCCGATCGATCCGCTCAAGCAGATTACGATCCCGATCCTGATCGTCGGCGGCGCCCGCGATTCGCAAATCGCGCGGCTCGACATGGTGGCGCTTGCCGCCGCAGCGCCGGCCGCCAAGTCGCTATGGCTGCCGGAGATGAACCACGTGCTGGTCGACGTCGCCAACGAGGACGAGAACCTGTCGTCCTACAACGACCCCGACCGCCCGCTCGACCCGGACATGGTCGACGCCGTCGCCGGCTTCATCGCGGCCGCAGGGCCACGCTGAGCTCTTGGTTCGAGCACCAACTTTTCGGAGCTCTACAGCGCCTCGCCCTTCAGCAGCCGCGGCATCTCGCCCGTGAGGCCCGCGGCCTGCTTGATGAACAGCTCCTTCAAAAGCGGCGCGCGATCGACGAGGCCGAGGCCGATGTCGCGCACGGCGCGCAGCAAGGTCGATTTGTTGGAGAACAGGAAGTTCAGCGAGTTGGTGGCGACGCCCATCGCCATGGTGTCGAACCGGCGCCAGCGCTGATAGCTCTCCAAGACGTCGATCTGCCCGGGATCGATCCCCATCCGGGCGGCGTCGACCACCACCTGGGCCAGCGCGGCGACGTCCTTCAGCCCCATGTTGAGGCCCTGCCCCGCGATCGGATGGATCACGTGGGCGGCGTCGCCGACCAGCGCCAGCCGCGGCGCGATGAAGGAGCGGGCGACGAAATAGGACAGCGGAAACGCGCGTGGCTGGTCGAGCACTTTCAACTCGCCGAGATGCAGGCCGGCGCGCTTCTCCAGCTCGGCAAGGAATTCGTCCGCGCTGAGCGCCACCAGACGCTGCGCGTCCTTGCGCCGCTCGGTCCACACCAGCGACGAGCGGTTGCCGGTCAGCGGCAGCATCGCGAACGGTCCGGGCGGCAGGAAATGCTCCTCGGCGCGGCCGCCATGATCGCGCTCGTGACCGACGGTCACCACGATTCCCGATTGGTCGTAGTCCCAGCCATGGGTCTGGATGCCGGCACGCTCGCGCAGCTTCGAGCGGGCGCCGTCGGCCGCCACCAGCAGGCTCGCCTCGCACTGGCTGCCGTCGCCCAGCGTCACCGCGACGCTGTCGCCGCGCGTTTCGAACCCGGTCACCGCCGTTGCCTTGAGTTCGACGCCGGCAGCCTCGGCATGCCGGACCAGCGCGTCGATCAGATGCCGGTTCTCGACCATGTGCGCGAACGGCTCGCCGGCCTCGACCTGCCCGGCGAAGGTCAGGAACGCCGGGCGGGTGGCGTCCTCGACCTTGGAATCGGTGATGACCATGTCGAGGATCGGCTGCGCCTCGGGCGCGACGTCGGCCCAGACCCCGATCGCGTCGAACAGCTTGCGGCAGGCGGCGACGATGGCGCTGGCGCGCGGATCGCGGCTCGGCCGGTTGGCCAGCGCCGGGTCCGCCACGATCACTGGCACGTCGGGTCCCAGCCCCTGCCGGAGCGCGAGCGCCAGCGCCAGGCCGGCAAAGGCCCCGCCACAAATGACAATGCTTCGCTGTGTCGTCATGCCGCCCTGCTCACGGTTACTCTTGCGGGTGGAGTATAGCTGGGCGAAACAGGAGCGTGAAACAAGGTCTGCCCTCCCGGACCGTCATTTCGGGATGCCTGATCCCGCCGGAACGGGACCGGAGCGGACGGCCGAGCCAGCGAAAGCACGACGCCATGTCCAAGGGACTGATCGACCTGATCTCGATCCTCGACCTCGAGCCGATCGAGGTGAACCTGTTCCGCGGCAACAGCCCGAAGACGAGCTGGCAGCGCGTGTTCGGCGGCCAGGTGATCGGCCAGGCGATGATGGCGGCCTGCCGCACCGTCGAAGGCCGGCAGCCGCACTCGCTGCATTGCTATTTCATCCTGCCGGGCGATCCGCAGGTGCCGATCATCTACGAGGTCGAGCGGCTGCGCGATGGCAGGAGCTATGCGACGCGGCGCGTCACCGCGATCCAGCACGGCAATGCGATCTTCTCCATCATGGTCTCGTTCCACTCTGACGAGGACAGCGCATTCAACCATCAGGACAGGATGCCGGACGTTCCGCCGCCGGAGAAGCTGACGGCCGAGGAGATATCCAAGCAGCCGATGTTCCAGGAGGTCTTCCAGCGGATGCCGGATTTCATCCGCCGCTACTACGAATCCGACCGGCCGATCGAGCTGCGTCCGGTCGAACTCAGCCGCTATTTCGGCCAGAAGATCGAGGATGGCCGCATCCACGTCTGGATCAGGACGGCGGCCAAGCTGCCCGACGATCCAACGCTGCATTTGTGCGCGCTGGCCTATGCCTCGGACTTTTCGCTGCTCGATGCGGCGATGGCGCGCTACGGCCGCACCCTGTTCGACAAGCGCATGATGCCGGCCTCGCTCGACCATGCGATGTGGTTTCACCGGCCGTTCCGCGCCGACGAATGGCTGCTCTATGCGCAGGATTCGCCGAGCGCGCAGGGCGGCCGCGGGCTGACCCGCGGCTCGATCTTCACGACCGACGGCACGCTGGTCGCCTCGGTCGCCCAGGAGGGCTCGATCCGCGAGCGCTGGGCGTAGCGGCATCACATCGGTTGCGAGCCACGCGGCACCAGCGCGAACTGCGAGACGTACCAGGCGCTGTACCAGCGCAGCAGCCACGGGATCGGAATGATCACCGAGCAGCCCAACACGAACAGCAAGGTGCGCCACAGCACCTGCAGGCCCGTGCCGTTGAACACCACTTCGCGCCGCGTGCCCTGGATGTTGCGGCAGATCCAGCGCATCCAGGCCGTCGTCACCCAGGCCCAGCCGATGATGGTGACGACCGACACGATCAGCAGCAGGTACCACCCGAAATAGACGACCGGGCTGCCCTCGAAGCGGATCGGCAGCGGCTCGCCATTCGATGCGATCCGGCTCAATACCCAGCGCATGATCATCCAGCCCAGGAAAGCTTGAGCAACCACGGCTGCGAGCTTGATGATCGGCTGATCGCTCATGCCGACATAGGTCAGCACACCCATGCCGACGAAGACGTACCAGACGTCCAGCGGCTGGCCGATGAAGCTGAGGTTGGGCCGGCCGGGCACCCTGACCCGCTCGATCACGTAGCGGTAGAGATAGACCGCGGTCCAAGGCGTGATGACGATGAGGAACTGACCGACGACATACAGCAATGTCCAGCCGAGATAGGGCCAGGTGTCGAGCTTGACCGACAGCGCGCCTGACGGAGCCGGGCCGCCGGCGTCGAAGGCAGGCGGGACGGAAGGCGACGTGCCGGGCACGTCCGACAGCAGCCCGGGAATGCCCCCGGCCTTCTCCCAGCCGGCCATGCCGTCGCTCCAGAGCAGCGTCTCGGCGGTCACGACGCCCCGCGCGACCAGGTCGCGCAGCTCATCCTCGGATATTGGCCCCTGCTGCTGGCCTTGGGCTGCATAATACCAGGAACGATTCGACATGGGCGGTCCTTGAATGGAGGAGGCGGGGAAACGTCTTCTTTCTGTCGGGCCATGTCGGCTTCCGTTCAGTGATATCCGTCACCCCTGACGTTTTCGCTTAACGCTGCGCTGAATTTGTGCCATCTGCCTATGAACAGGCCAAAACGGCCACGCCACGCCTGCCTCCGAAACAGGCTGCCCCCGATCCGAGGAAACCCAAGGCCCGCCATGAAGCTCGTCGTCGCGATCATCAAACCCTTCAAGCTCGACGAGGTGCGCCAGGCCCTCACCGCGATCGGCGTCCACGGCATGACCGTCACCGAGGTCAAGGGCTACGGCCGCCAGAAGGGCCACACCGAGATCTATCGCGGCGCCGAATACATCGTGAACTTCCTGCCCAAGCTGCGCATCGAGATCGCGGTCAATTCCGACATCGCCGAGAAGGCGGTCGAGGTGATCACGACGCATGCGCGCACCGGCCAGATCGGCGACGGCAAGATCTTCGTGACGCCGATCGATCACGCCCGCCGCATCCGCACCGGCGAGACCGACAGCGACGCGCTGTAGGCCGCCGCGGTCGCCGGACGTCCGCCGCAACGGCGCGGCCGGACCGACATTCCTGATCTGAACCGACATGCCGGGGGGACTGTCATGGGGACCTTTGCGTCTCGTTGCCTGCGCGCGTCTGCAGCACTTGCTGCAGCAGGCGGCGTAACCTTCATCATGCCGGCACGGGCCGCAGCGGCGTCGACGATCGAACCGGCCGACACCGCCTGGATGATCGTCGCCACCGCGCTGGTGCTGATGATGACCATCCCAGGCCTGGCGCTGTTCTACTCGGGCATGGTGCGCAAGAAGAACGTGCTGGCGACGATGGCGCAGAGCCTCGCCGCGGTGATGCTGATCTCGATCCTGTGGGTCGCGTTCGGCTATTCGCTGGCCTTCGTCGGCGACGGCAGCTGGATCGGCTCGCTGGATCGCGCCTTCCTGGCCGGCATGGGCATGGACAGCGTCCATCCCGGCGCCAAGACCATCCCGGAGGCGCTGTTCATGCTGTACCAGATGACGTTCGCGATCATCACGGTGGCGCTGGTGGCGGGCTCGGTCGCCGATCGCATGCGGTTCTCGGCATATCTGCTGTTCGGCGTCGCCTGGTTCGTCTTCGTCTACGTGCCGCTGGCGCATTGGATCTGGGGCGGCGGCTTCCTCGCCCAGGCCGGCGTGGTCGATTTCGCCGGCGGTCTCGTGGTGCATCTGTCCGCCGGCACCGGCGGGCTGGTCGCGGCGCTGGTGATGGGACGCCGCCAGGGCTATGGCAGCGAGAACCTCTCGCCGTTCGACCTGTCGCTCGCGGTGGTCGGCACCGGCCTGCTGTGGGTCGGCTGGTTCGGCTTCAATGGCGGCTCGGCGCTCGCGGCCAATGCGCATGCGGTGATGGCGATCCTGACCACGCATCTCGCCGCGTGCGCCGGCGCGGTGACCTGGGGCGCGCTGGAATGGTCGACCCGCCGCAAACCGTCGGTGCTCGGCATGATCTCGGGCGCGGTCGCCGGCCTCGGCACCATCACGCCCGCCTCCGGCTTCGTCGCGCCCTGGCACGGCCTCGTCATCGGCGCCACCGCCGGTATCATCTGCTACTGGGCCTGCACCTCGCTGAAGCACCGCTTCAATTACGACGACTCGCTCGACGTGTTCGGCGTGCACGGTATCGGCGGCCTGACCGGCACCGTGCTGGCCGGGGTGTTCGCGACCGCCGCAATCGGCGGCACCGCCGGGCTGATCGAGGGCAACCCGAAGCAGCTCGCGGCCCAGCTCTACGGCGTCGCCGTCACCCTGGCCTGGTCCGGCGGCGTGACCTGGGGGCTGTTGAGGCTGGTCAGCGCCTTCGTGCCGCTGCGGGTCTCCCGCGAGCACGAGCTGGAGGGCCTCGACATTTCCCAGCATGGCGAAGCGCTGCAATAGTTGCAGGATTTGGCGCCATTTGACCCGTTCCCAGCCGCCGGATTCTGCCCGCTCAGTGAGCAGTATTGTGTCTTGGGCCTGACATGCGCAGTTTTTGCGCGCGTCTGCCCATTTCTTGAGCGCGACGGAATAGCGCAGGCGCAGACATCCCCCCTGAACGCTGAAAAGGTCAGCGTTCACGGCTTGTTAGCCCTGACCAGCCGTCTGGCACGGCATTTGATTCTACACCCCCGGCTGTGCCCGCGTCGTGAAGCTTTCTCCGCGTGGTGAACCTCAGTCGACAGGAAGCGCTCGGTAACGTCCGTGCCGGGCCCAAGCGGGGATAGGACCCATGAAAATTGTTATGGCGATCATTAAGCCATTCAAGCTCGAAGAAGTCCGGGACGCCCTGACCGCCATCGGCGTTCATGGTCTCACGGTGACCGAAGTGAAGGGATACGGCCGTCAGAAAGGACATACGGAGATCTATCGCGGCGCCGAATATGCGGTGAGCTTCCTGCCCAAGATCAAGATCGAGGTCGCGATCCCCTCCGACCAGGTCGACAAGACCATCGATGCCATCTCTTCGGCCGCCAAGACCGGCCAGATCGGCGACGGCAAGATTTTCGTCATCAGCCTCGACCACGCCGTGCGGATCCGCACCGGCGAAGCGGACGCTGCGGCCCTTTGATTTCGCGCTCAAACCAGAACACTTACGGAGTATAAGAAAATGACGTTCAAGCGTCCAACCAGCGCGGGATGGGTTACGCTCGCAGTTGCAGGGCTCTGCGTCGCAGGCCTCGCCGATGTGGCGTTCGCTGAAGACGCGCCTGCCGCCGCCGCAGCAGCCGCCCCCGTTCCCAACAAGGGCGACGTCGCCTGGATGCTGATCTCCAGCGCGCTCGTCCTGATGATGTCCGTCCCCGGCCTCGCGCTGTTCTATGGCGGCCTCGTCCGTACCAAGAACATGGCGTCGGTCCTGACCCAGGTGTTCGCGATCGTCGCCATGGTCGGCGTGGTCTGGACGCTGTACGGCTACTCGCTCGCCTTCACCGACGGCGGCAGCATGACCTCGTGGATCGGCGGCTTCTCCAAGGCCTTCCTGCACGGCGTCGACGCCAACTCGACGGCGGCCACCTTCTCCAACGGCGTCGTGATCCCGGAACTCGCCTACTTCGTGTTCCAGATGACCTTCGCGATGATCACCCCGGCCCTGATCGTCGGCGCCTTCGCCGAACGCATCAAGTTCTCGGCGGTGATGCTGTTCGTGCTGCTCTGGGTCACCTTCGTCTACTTCCCGATCGCGCATTGGGTCTGGTATATCGCAGCTCCCGATGACGTCGCTGCCGCTGCCAAGGCTCTCGCCGCCGCCGGCGACGCTGCTGCCAAGACCGCCGCCCAGACCAAGCTCGACGAAGTCACCGGCGCTGTCGGCTGGCTCGCCGGCGCGGGCGCTCTCGACTTCGCGGGCGGCACCGTCGTGCACATCAACGCCGGCATCGCCGGCCTGGTGGGCGCAGTTCTGATCGGCAAGCGCACCGGCTACGGCAAGGAGCTGATGGCTCCGCACTCGCTGACCATGACCATGATCGGCGCTGCGCTGCTGTGGGTCGGCTGGTTCGGCTTCAATGCCGGCTCGAACCTGGAGTCGAACGGTGTCACCGCGCTGGCCTTCGTCAACACCATGGTCGCCACCGCGGGTGCGGCGCTGTCCTGGCTGCTGTGCGAATGGGCCGTCAAGGGCAAGCCTTCGCTGCTCGGCATCTGCTCGGGTGCGGTCGCCGGTCTCGTCGCCGTCACCCCGGCCTCCGGCCTCGCCGGCCCGATCGGCGCGCTGGTGCTCGGCCTGATCGTCTCTCCGGTCTGCCTGTTCTTCGTCTCCACCGTGAAGAACGCGCTCGGCTATGACGACGCGCTCGACGTGTTCGGCGTGCACTGCATCGGCGGCATCATCGGCGCGCTCGGCACCGGCATCCTGGTCAACCCCGCGCTCGGCGGCGTCGGCATCACCGACTACACCAACATCACCGGCAACAACGCCGGCACCTATGACTTCGCCACGCAGATGCTGGCGCAGATCAAGGCTGTCGTCGCCACGCTGGTGTGGTCGGGCGTCGGCTCGGCGATCCTCTACAAGGTCGTCGACGTGATCATCGGCCTGCGTCCGACCGTCGAGCAGGAGCGCGAAGGTCTCGACATCACCGACCACGGCGAGCGCGCCTACAACTACTGAGTTCTCCCGGGACTTGGCCCTACCGGGCCAGGTCCGCAACTTCGGTTCGGGCAAATACCCGGCAATGCCCTGACCGTTGAGGGGCTCCAGCGCAAGCTGGGGCCCCTTTCTTTTTGGGTGGACGGGAAGGCCGAGCGCGCGCACGCCACCAGCGTCGTCCCGTCGTACGCCGGGACCCATACCGCGTGATCGTTGTAAGCGGCACGCTGAGAGTCCCGAGCAAGGCAACCGAGCCCTGTGGTTATGGATCCCGGATCGGCGCGCTTCGCGCTTGTCCGGGACGACAGCGGAGGCCGGCGCAGCCCCGTTGGCTCCGAGAGGCAGCTTGAAGGCATACGACCTCATCCTCTCGACCTGATGCGCCCGAGTTGTTCGTGAAACTCACCGCCCTCATCAAACAGAGGGCGCATGGAAGGCCGGGCGCTGGCCGCGCCCGTGGCCCGCCAGCGGAAGAAAATGCTGGCGGCAGGTCTGGCCGAACACACCCGGCCCTCCCTGCGCGATCGGTTTTAACGGCTGCTTCGCGTTCTCCCTGGTGCGCCGGCTTGCTGGCCACCATCACGAGCGCGACACGCTGAGGCGTCGGCACCCGCTTGACATCAGCGTCGGGATGTCAGGACCGCGCGACTTGACCGTGCGCATGCCGCTGTTCGTCCGCGTGGCAAGCACGCTGCAGCGACACACGCCCATCGCATCCCACTGCCAACGATCCGTGACGGTCGCGAAACGCCCCTCTTGCGGCAGCAGGGACGGGCGGAAATGTGCGGGTGATTTGCCCGACGACGCAATGTGGATCGCCTGCGAGCAAGTAACGCGACGGGCAGGTCATCCCTGCAAAAGTTTGCACCATTCCATGGCTCAAGTAATCCTCATTCAATTACCCCGCTCAGCAGGAGCAGCAGCGACAATAGCGTTTCGGAGACTTTTCTCGATACGCAATGTCGGATATCCTTGTTACATTTGAAGCTCGCGGAATTGGCCCAGCAATGGCGAAATTTACGTCAAAAGATATAGCTCGCATTGCCGCAACGCTAAAACGCGCAAAGGAACGCCAGCATCCGGCACATTTCCTAATCGGGGCAGGATGTTCGATATCGGCGGGCATTCCGGGAGCTAAGGATTTAGTTAAAAAGATCCATACGCAATTCGAGGCTGAGTGCGACTCACTTAGTGCGCATGAGCGAGAATCGTATGGCGCCTGCATGGCACTTCTTACGATTAACGAACGACGCGACCTAATCCGCCCATACCTGCAGAAGGCGAAGATAAATTGGGGCACGATCGCACTCGCGCAGCTTATCGGCGCCGGCTTTGCAGATCGCATCTTGACGTTAAACTTTGATCTCGTACTTGAAAATGCTTGCGGTCTAATTGGATTGCAGCCTGCGGTTTACGATTTCGGGGTCGCTCCCGCGAGCGATCCCGCCATGATTGTTTCGCCCGCGATCGTCCATCTCCATGGTCAGAGTTACGGGCTTGTTCTGCTAAACACCGACGAAGAGACGCAAGCTCACAGGAAGAAACTCCAGCCGGTCCTAATCGATACTTTGCGCAGCGCACCTCTGATCGTCATTGGGTACAGCGGCTCCGCAGATGGCATTAGTCAAACTCTTTTGGAAGAGTTCGAAGGGCGCGAACCGCTTTACTGGGCAGGATACTCGGACGAGCCAGAAGGACATCTACTGAAGCTACTGAAGAAGAAGTACTTCAGCTATTTTGGCGGATCTGACTTTGATCGATTCATGATCGAACTCGCCCAGTCTCTTGGCTGCTGGCCGCCGGACCTCTTTTTTGATCCCGCGGGCTATCTACTTAAATGCATAAATCCAGTTGCTCCTTATCCAGTTGCAGGTTCCGGCACATCCGTCGATTTTCTCGTGGAGCTCCGCGGCAAATTGGAAACCTGGCGAATACAGACAAAGGAGAGCGACGCTGCTGGTCCAGTAAGTGAGCTTTATATGAAAGGCGAATTTAAAGCCGCAGTTGAGCTGTTAGCATCTCGACGCAAGAGCGGGATGATTTCGGATGAAGATCAGGAGGCCGCGTATTGGTCTCTGATCGATTGGGCCGCGCTCTTGGAACAACGCGCATGGATGGCTGATGGAAACCAGCGCGCAGGGCTTCTTTCTGAAGCAGGCAATAAGTATGAAGAGGCGCTTTCAATAAAGAAAAATGGTCATGAAGCCTTGAACAACTGGGGCCTCCTTCTCTTCCGTCAAGGCGAACGCACAAGCAACGAAGATGCTATTCCGTTATACATAGCTGCTGGCCAAAAATTCGAAGAAGCGCTCCGAATCAAGCCTGACAAACATGAGGCTTTGACGAACTGGGGGACGTCGCTCTGTCAGCGAGCCAGACTCTCGTCTGGAGATTTAGCATCTCAGCTCTTCGCTAAAGCAGCTGAGAACTTTGCTGCAGCATTGTCAATCGAGCCAGCCAGCCCTGCGCCAATGATCAATTGGGGAGCGTCTCTGGTGGTACAAGCCAAACGAGCGGAGGGCGAGGAGGCCGCTCGGCTCCTTTCGGCCGCAACAGAAAAATTAGAGGCCGCGGCAAAGCTAGACGGATCGAAGACATACAATCTAGGCTGCCTGGCGGCGCTACGAGGCGACGAGGAGCAATGTCGTTGGGCTTTGGAGAATGCTGAACAGCACGGTACTTTGCCCGATATTGCTCATCTCAATTCAGATCCGGATTTAGGCTCGATGCGCGAAAAGCATTGGTTCCGGGAACTCATCGATCGCCAACAGAAGAAAGCGAACTTCTAAACCCCGCCCATCTTGCAGACCAGCTTCCATTCCTCGGCCGTCACCGGCTGCACCGACAGGCGGGACTGCTTGACCAGCGCCATCTCGGCGAGCTTCGGATCGGCCTTGATCGCGGCGAGCGTCACCGGGGTCTTGAAGGGCTTGTGCGCCTTGATGTCGACGCAGACGAATTTGCCGGTCTTGTCGGTCGGGTCGGGATAGGCTTCCTTGATGATCTCGGCGATGCCGACGATCGCCTTGCCCTCGTTGGAATGGTAGTAGAAGGCGAGCTCGCCCTTCTTCATCGCGACGAGATTTTGCCGCGCCGTGTAGTTGCGCACGCCGGTCCATGCCTCGCCCTTCGTGCCCTTCTCCACCTGCTGGTCCCACGACCATACCGAGGGTTCGGATTTCACCAGCCAGTAACTCATCTGCTCAAGGTCCTCGCATCACGGCAGCGCCGGTCTCATGCGAAAGACGACATGGCGCGGCGGGCGGATCAAAGAAGACGGCAATGGCCCGGTCAATATCTTAAACGGCGCCGGTCCCTCTTTTGCCCAGCCGATGCGTGGGACATCACTCCTCGGCCTTGAACGGGCGCAGCATCAGCGCCTCGATCGCGGCATCGATCGTCACGGCCCCCGCAAGGATCGCGGCGACGGCCTGGGCCACCGGCATTTCGACGCCGCGGGAGGCTGCGAGTTCGACCAGCACCGGCGCGGTGTATTGCCCCTCGGCGAGCTTGCCGGCGGGCAGCGATTCGCCGCGGCCGAGCGCGAGGCCGGCGGCGAAGTTACGCGATTGCGGGCCGGCGCAGGTCAGGATCAGGTCGCCGAGGCCGGACAGGCCGGTCAGGGTCTCGCTGCGGGCGCCATAGGCGCGACCGAGCCGCACCAGCTCGGCGAAGCCGCGCGTGGTCAGCGCCGCCAGCGCCGAGGCGCCGAGCTGTCGCCCGGCGACGATGCCGGCGGCGATCGCCAGCACGTTCTTGGCCGCGCCGCCGATCTCGACGCCGCGCACGTCGGCGGCGTGATAGGGCCGGAAGGTCGGCGAGCCCAGCGCCTGCACGAGATCGGCCGCGAGCGGCTCGTCGGTCGCGGCGAGCGTCACCGCCGTGGGCAGTCCGCGCGCGACGTCGTCGGCGAAGCTCGGGCCGGACAGGATCGCGGGCCGCGCATGCGGCGCGGCCTCGGCGATGACCTCGGTCATGAATTTGTGGGTGCCATGCTCGATGCCCTTGGCGCAGGCGACGACCGGCGTGCCGTGCTTGAGCAGCGGCGCCAGATGCATGACCGCGCCGCGCAGGTGCTGCGCGGGAACGACGATCAGCACGGCGTCGGCTCGCGCGGCCGCCGCGAGGTCGGCGGTGACCACGATGCTGTCGGCGAGCGGAATGCCGGGCAGGCGCGGGTTCTCACGCGCATCAGCGATGCGCGCGGCGTGATCGGCGTCGCGGGCATAGAGCGTGACGTCGCGGCCGGCCCGCGCGGCCACGGCGGCGAGCGCGGTGCCCCAGGCGCCGGCGCCGATGATGGAGATGGTTTGGAACGACGTCATTCGCGTCAAACGCGACTGTGCTCCCTCTCCCCGTTCTTGCGGGGAGAGGGTTGGGGTGAGGGGCAGCCACGGGCACCGGCGGTGCGGAGAGCCCCCCTCACCCGGATTGCATCTGGCGATGCAATCCGGCCTCTCCCCGCAGGCCGGGAGAGGCTAAGGTGTGCCCCGCGCACGAGCGGGGGATCAGGAAACGGCCGTTCCACCGCTCAAAACCCCGCGCGCGTGTTCGCGAACTTGCCGGGCACGCTGGCATTCGCGTCCAGCAGCCAGCGGGCGCGGGGCGCGGCGTCCATGCCGTCGACCATTCCCAGCGCGAGCCGCTCCGCGCCGGCCCAGGCGATCATGGCGCCATTGTCGGTGCACAGCGCAGGCGGCGGCATGATCAGGCGGGTGCCGGCATTCTGCGCGACCGTATCGAGCGCGCCGCGAATCGCCTGGTTGGCGGCGACGCCGCCGGCCGCGACCAGTGCTGTCGGCGCGCCGAAGCGCTGCTTGAACAGGTCGAGGCCGACGCGCAGGCGGTCGGCGGTCGACTCGAGCACCGCGGCCTGGAAGCTGGCGCAGAGATCGGCGACGTCCTGCTCGGTCACCTGATCCATCCGGCCGATCTCGTTGCGCACGGCGGTCTTCAGACCGGACAGCGAGAAATTGGCATCGGCGCGGCCCTGCATCGGGCGCGGGAACGCGAAGCGCGCGGCGTCGCCATTGCGCGCCGCCTGCTCGACCTGCGGTCCGCCGGGATAGGGCAGGCCGAGCATCTTGGCGACCTTGTCGAACGCCTCGCCCATGGCGTCGTCGACGGTGGTGCCGAGCCGGACATAGTCGCCGACGCCGGCGACGGCGACGATCTGGGTGTGGCCGCCGGAGGCGAGGAACAGGCAATAGGGGAAGTCGATTGCATCGGTGAGGCGCGGCGTCAGCGCATGCGCCTCGAGATGGTTGACCGCGATCAGCGGCGTATCGTGCACCATGGCGATCGCCTTGGCCGTGGTGAGGCCGACGATGACGCCGCCGATCAACCCGGGGCCGGCGGCCGCGGCGACGCCTGACAGCGCGGCATAGTCGATGCCGGCTTCGCGCATCGCCGCATCGATGAGATGATCGAGCATGTCGACATGGGCGCGCGCGGCGATTTCGGGAACCACGCCGCCATAGATGGCATGCTCGTCGGTCTGCGAGCGCACGACGTTGGAGAGGATCTGCCCCTTGCCGTCCGGATCACGCGCGACCACGGCCGCGGCGGTCTCGTCGCAGGTGGTTTCGATGCCGAGCACGAGCGTTGTCGAATCGTTACCCAATCTCAACCCTTTTGGTCACTATGAGTGCACAGAACCGCCTAACACCACGAGGTCGCCAGGTGCAATCGTCCGTCCGTTGCAGCCGGGCCGATCCGTATTCGACGGGAGCATAGCACATGGCCGTGCTGGTGACCCGTCCCGCCCCCGACAATGAACGCACCGCGGGCGCGTTGCGGGCGCGCGGCTTCGATGCGCTGCTGGCTCCGATGCTGCGGTTCGAGCCGGTCGCGCTGCCGGCGGACACCGGGCGCGAGGTGGCCGCCGTCATCGTGACGTCATCGAATGCGCTGCGCGCGGTGGCGCCGCAACTCGCCGGCTCGCCGTTGCTGAAACTGCCGCTGTTCGCGGTGGGCGGCCACACCGCGGCCGCGGCGCGCGACGCCGGGTTCGCCCATGTGATCTCCGCCGATGGCGACGCCACCGCCTTGCGCGGCGTGGTGACCGACCAGGTCGCGGCCGGGCTCGCTGCGGCGCGCCCCACCCTGCTCTATCTCGCCGGCGCCGACCTCTCGCGCGATCTCGCCGCCGAGCTCGGCGAACGCGGCTTCGACGTGATCACGCAGACCGTGTACCGCATGGCGCCGGTCGCGGCGCTGCCGCGCGCCGTCTGCGAGGCGTTCGCCGCAAACGCCGTCGAAGCGGTGCTGCATTATTCGCGGCGAAGTGCCGCGGCCTTCGTGGCGGCGGTCCGGGCGGACGGCGTCGAAATCTCGGCGCTGGCGGTGCCGCATGGCTGCCTGTCGGCCAATGTCGCCGAGGTGCTGCGCGAGGCCGGCGCGACGCAGGTCACGATCCCGGCGCATCCGAATGAAAACGACATGCTGGAGGGGCTGGCTCGTGCGTTGCGGTCGTGAATGGCGTAAGAGGGCCTGCCCAATCCTTCCTCAGCCAGGGACACTCCACCATGGTCGATGAACCCGACACCGCTGCACCGGCCTCCGATCCCGGGCGGCCGAAACGGCCGCCGCCGACCATCGATCTGGAACCGACGTCGCGCGAGGAGCGCCCGTCCGCCGCCGCCGAGAGTGCGGCGGAACGGCCGGCCGCCTCGCCCTGGTCCGCGCCGGCTGCGGCCATGGCCGAAGGTTCGTCCGAGACCGCCGGCGAGTCGCATCCCCATGCCGCGGCCGACACCGAGCCGGCCGCGGCCGACGCGGCGACGCCTGACGAGACCTTAGCCGCAGCGGAGCCGCCGCGCGCCGCCCCCCCGCCGCCCCGTCCGGTGTCGCCCTGGATCATCGCGCCGTTCTCCGGCGCGGCCGCGGCGGCGCTGGTGATCGGCGTCGGCTGGATGCTGGGCTGGCCGCCCGTGCAGCCGCCATCCGCCATCTCGCCGGAGAGCGCCGCGCTGGACGCCTTGACCACCCGCGTCGCCGGGCTGGAGCAGCGCGTCGGCAGGCCCGATGCCGCCGTCACCGGCCGCATCGATGCGGTCGACAAGGCGATCGCGGCCGTGCGCGGCGACGTCGCGGCCTTGCGCAGCCAGAATGACACGACGGTCGCGGCGCTCAACGACGTCAAGGCGCAGCCGCGCGACGGCTCGGCACCGGCAGCCGCGCCGGCGCCGGTCGATCTGTCCGGCGTGACCGCACGCATCGATGCGCTGGAGCGCGTCAGCAAGAGCCAGAGCGCAGCCCTGGCGCAGGATCGCGCCAAGCTCTCCGAGGCGGCCGCTGAAGCGGCCAAGCCGGCCGACGATTCGCCGCTGCGCCGGGTGATCGCGGCCGCGCTGCTGGACGTCGCCGTCCGCCACGGCGACCCGTATGCGGCGGCGCTGTCGACCGCGAAATCGCTCGCGCCGGATGCGGCCACGCTGAAGCCGCTGGAGGCCTTCGCCGCCAGCGGCGTGCCGAGCCCGGGGGCGCTGAGCCGCGACCTCCTGGCCATCGTGCCGAAGCTGACGCCGCCGCCCGCCGAGGGCACCACCGGAACCTCGATCGTCGACAAGCTCTCGGCCGGCGCCGCACGGCTGGTCAAGGTCGAGCGCACCGACGGCGTCGGTACCGACCGCGGCGCGGTCGTGGCCCGGATCACGGCGGCGGCGCTGCGCAACGATGTCGCCGAGGCCCGGCGCGAGCTGAAGGGCCTGTCGCCGGAGGATCGCGCGCCCGCCAACGACTGGCTCGCGAGAGCCGATTCCCGCGATGCCGCGTTGTCGACCGCCCGCAAATTCGCCGACGACGCGATGACCGCGCTCGCCAAACCCGCGCAATAGGACGCCCAAGGAAGCACAAGGACGCACATGTTCCGGATCGTCATCTTCCTCATCCTGGTCGGGCTCGCCGCCACGGGCGCTGCCTGGGTCGCCGAGCAGACCGGCGACGTCGTCCTGAACTGGGGACCGTGGCGGATCGCCATGACCCTGCCGGTGTTCGTGCTGGCGATCGGCCTCACCATCGCCGCCTGCGTGCTGCTGTGGAACCTGATCAGCGCGCTGCTGCGCGCCCCCGGACGCATCCGCCAGCATCACCGCGCCCGCCGCCATCAGCGCGGCCGGCACGCCATCACCCACGGCCTGCTGGCGATCGGCCACGGCGATTCGACCACTGCGCGCCAGCACGCCGACACCGCCAAGCGCCTGGCCGGCGACGATCCGCTGACGCTTCTCCTGCACGCGCAGGCGGCGCAGCTCGAAGGCGATCGCGACGGCGCGCGGCGCGCCTTCCGCGCCATGGCCGAGCGCCATGACACCCGCCTGCTCGGCCTGCGTGGCCTGTTCATCGAGGCGCAGCGCGCCGACGACGCGATGGCCGCCGTGGTCATTGCCGACGAGGCGCTCAAGCTCGCACCCAACGCCACCTGGGCCGCGCATGCCGTGCTCGGCTTCCGCTGCGCGCAAGGCGACTGGAACGGCGCGCTTTCGATCCTCGACGGCAACTACACCGCCGGCATGATCGACAAGCCGGCCTATCGGCGCCAGCGCGGCGTGCTGTTGACCGCGCGCGCGATTGCGCTGGAGACCGAGAACCGCGACCTGTCGCGGTCGAGCGCGATGGAGGCGGTCAAGCTGGCGCCGACCCTGGTGCCGGCGGCGGTGCTGGCGGCCAAGTTCGAGAGCGAGGCGCACCAGGTGCGGCGCGCGATGAAGATCATCGAGGCCGCCTGGGCGTCCTGCCCGCATCCGGACCTCGCCGACGCCTACGCCCATGTCCGGCTCGGCGATTCGGCCAGGCAGCGGCTGTCGCGGATCGAGAATCTCGCCGCCCGCACGCCCGACCATGTCGAGGGCGCGCTGGCGGTGGCGCGCGCGGCGATCGACGCCGCCGAGTTCGGCCGCGCCCGCACCGCGCTGGCGCCGTTCACCGACGATCCGACCCAGCGCGTGGCGATGCTGATGGCCGAGCTGGAGCGCACCGAGCATGGCGACGCGGGCAAGGCGCGCGAATGGACCCTGCGCGCGGTGCGCGCCCGCCACGACCCGGCCTGGACTGCGGACGGCTATGTCAGCGACCGCTGGCGGCCGATCTCGCCGGTCACCGGCCGGCTCGACGCGTTCCAGTGGCAGACCCCGGTGGCCAGCCTGCCGTCGGAGCGCAACAGCGTGATCGAGAGCTCGGAATTCGCCGAGGCCGTGCTGGCCCCGCCGAGCCGGCCGGCGATACCCGACGGCCTGGTGGAGCCGCCGCGCGGCGCGGCCGCAAGCCCGGTGGTGATCGCCCCGGCCACCCTGCAGGACAACGAGCCGCCGCGCTCGCCCGAACCGACCATGCCCGAGACGACGGCCGAGACGGCCGTTGAGGAAGCGGTGGACAAGCCTGTCGACAAGCCGGTGGATATCCCTGTTGAAAAGGCTGCGGACAGTGCGGTGGAGACGACGGCCCCGCCGCCGAGCCCGCCGGCCGCTGAGCCGGCGCCACCGCTGCAGGCCGCCGCGCCCGGCGATGCCGACACGGATACGGACGCCTCCGAAGAGGCCGAGACACCCGCCGAGCCGGCCAGACCGGCGGAAACCGCCGCCGTCGCACCGACCCCGCTGTTCCGGAACCGCAGCGATCTCGCCAAACCGCCGGAGACCCAGATCCAGGCGATCGTCCCGATCATGCGGCCGCCTGATGATCCCGGGGTCGACGACGACGACCAGCCGCGCGACGAGTTCGCCGAACAGCTCGCCCCGAAGGTCCAGGCCGGCGGCTGGCGCGGGTTCTGGTCGCGCTTCGGGAGCTGACCCCGGCTGACGGGGCGGACACCCCGCCTGCTCGCCCGCCGGGCCACACCGGCCCGATTCCGATCCGTGGCGGTGCGCGTTGTCCTTGCCAACCGCGCGTCCGCCCGATATCAGGAGCGCGTTCGCGTGGTCCGGCGCCGTGCCGGGCGCGCGCCGCTTTGGTTCGCCGCAATAGCTCAGTTGGTAGAGCACGTCATTCGTAATGACGGGGTCGGGGGTTCGAGTCCCTCTTGCGGCACCACGCTTCGCCCTTCGGGCTACGCGTGGCGCAGCCAGGCCGTAGCCCGCAGGGCGAAGCGTGCCCGGCGTAGCGTCTTCGCGAAGCCGGGCGTTTGAGCCCCCCAAGTCTAGCTTGAGCCCCTCTCCCCGATCTCCGATCAACACTGTCAAACAGCACGCTACTTGCCGCAACCGTAGCTCACGTCGCCCGTGCCGCCGCGATCTCGCGGCCGGACCGGCCCGAGCTCTGCTGCAGTTTGGCGTCCTCATCGATTGAGAGGGCGCAGGGAAGGCCGAGTGCCGACTGGCACCCGCGGCCCCCGTGCGGAAGAAGTGCACGGGGAAGGAACCACAGGCTCAGCCGGAAACAACCCGGCCTTCCCTGCGCAATGGTTTGAACGGCTGCTCCGCGCTCTCCCAGGGGACCGGGCTTGCTTGCCCCCGTCATCGACATCGTCGCCGACCAAGACACCAGCGTCGGGGTGTCGGGACCACACGGCTTGACCGTCCGCGAAACGACGTTCGTCCGCACCCCCAATGAGATGCTGCGTCGCCCCGCGGCCACCGCTCCCCGCCGCAACGTCCCGTGACGATCGCGATACGCCCCTCTCAGTGCGGGCAGGATGGCGGGATAAGACCACTGATTTGGGGGTGGTGTCAACGAAGTTTCTGGTATTCGGAATTCGCGATCTGCACGGCCCGCCTGCGGCGGCACCCCGCCAATGGCCCCGTGTTGACCTCCATCAAGCTCGATCAAGAGGCCGAACTGGCTCCCGAGCAGGGCAGCGAGAAAAGTGTAGCGTCACCTTACCTCCCAGAAGATCAGCCTTTTTTCCAAGGTGGGGCTAGATGCGGCTTGGACAGCGGCGTCATTTCTCCCTAACTAAAATGGACATGGGGAAAATTAGCCCCTTCACGCGAATCACAATCCGCGTAAAGTGTCGCTTGACTTGGGACGTTGTGTCCCAAAGACAAACGGCCCGCCGGATTTCTCCAACGAGCCGTTTGCTGGTCCCGGTAGGCTTCTACCTGGATCGCCAGTGAGGGGGGCGGGGCCGGACGAACTTGGCGGTTGGTTGGCCCTGCTCCTCACGATTCGACTCGGACGAACCGAGTCGTGCAAGGACTCTCAAGCGAATCATTCGATTCCGCAAGCGGCAGTTGGGCGATTTCCCATGTTTCGGCAGCAAACTACCCACACTCGGTAGGCAGCGTCGAATTCAAGCCCTCGGGATTATCCAACCGACCGGGGTCTTCTCCACTTCCGGAGGACTGCCACAGATTGCTAGCTTTGCTTATCTACTCTTGGTCGCCATCTTGTTCGGGCTCCCTGAGATGTTCAGCAAACCAGGCGGCGAGCTCGTCAGCAGCCTTAGAGTCGTCGGCCGGCGAATTGGCTCCCGCAGCGTCTAAGTCGTCATCTTTCTGAGACAACGATTTCCGTTCGACTTCTCGCTTCGTACGTTCACTCTCCCAATAATCGCGAAGGCTATTCAGGCGTTCTTGATGATGGTCAGGGACACGCGCAAATGCTGGCTCGACGTTGTTGTAGATGTAAGGCATGAAACAGTACGAGCTATTTTCTTTTATAAAAGCTTCACAAAATTCGAGGACATCATCTGTTCCAAGCGGCTCCAGCTTGTTTAGCTTGTCTTCGGTACGCTCTAAGCTCGGTGAGGGATGCATATCGATCCAGAATACTGGGTATGGCAGCCCTCCAAACACTCCTTTGAAATTGTGACGGCCAGAAAAGAAAAAGCGAGGTTTTGTGTAATTATATCGCTCATCCGAGGGCTGAGTTCTCACCGCGTGGATGAGCATTAGGGCCAGTTCAACGGAGATGACAAGTCGCCGAGGCGATGACAATTGAGCAAGACGAAATCCGGTATCAATTGCCGGCCCGATGAAGTCCCTCGTTAGCTCCTTGTCTCGTTGCTCGCTGTAGTACTCGTGTAGCAGCGACAGGTTGCTGTAGACCTCATCTCCCTCGTCGACTTCCAGTTCTCGGGCTAAAGAAGACGAACGGAAAAAGACCTCAGCATTATGGACCGGAAAGCCAGCAATCCACCCAGTAGACTTTAGATCAAGCGATGGGAATTGGTGTTTTAGCCTAACACGATAAGATGCGACAGCTGCCATCCAGGCGTTCAACGCCGTGAGAGCTTGCCGATGGTCTGTAAGTAGCTTGGTGTAGATAACCTCGTCTCCGACGCTCTTCCACAGTTCCGGAGGCTCCCCAGGAGGCCAATTGATTTGTAGCGATCGCGCCTCAGCGAGCGCCCACTCGCGCGCGACCGCGATCTCCATCCCCTTGTAGAATTGAGCGATCGGCGAAAACCACGGCTCCGCGGGCGGCATCTGTGTTTCGACCAAATTATCCTTGGGACCCTCCCGTCGCCTTCCAGCTTGCTTAAAAGCAGTCGACCCAACGATGTCGACGCTAAGAAACAAGCGAAGCTTTGAAGCAAACGGGTCCAAATCCGCCACAGCGAAACTATGCGAGGCTAAGGACTTTAATGCGGATGCTGGCCGCTTCAACTGAGACGCCGAAACGATCTGCCAGCAATGGTATTGACCCGGATAGCTGAGTGAATTGGTAGCGAAACACGTTTGCCGGCATCAGGAATCCGGCAGCAAACCAGTTGGCTTCCCATTCAACTCGGCCGGTTCCGTACCGTTGCGCCTCCAGCTTGGAAACACTTCGGCCAGTCTGGTTAGGATAGATATAATGAAGAAAGTAATGCCCCAACTCGTGCGCTATAGTGAAGCGATCACGTGTCGGCCCGGTATGTGCGGCAAGTACGATCTGAAAATCGTTCTGGCTCTCAATACGGATCGACCCTGAAGAGACTCGATTGAACTCAAGTACGTCCTGGACACGTATCCTACCCCCTAACCTCCCGACGATAGGCTCCAAATCCTGACCTGGCTGATAGTGGAGATGCTCGGCCACGCTAGCAGCTAAACCGTCGACAGCTGCCTTCGACAGACCGCACTCGAGGGGTGCGCTGTAGCTCATAGCCACGACCTTTCCGAATCGCTCATCATTTCGCTTGGCACAAATAGTGAACTATTTCTATAGCTGCAACTGCCGAGACCGCCTATTTATACCCAGAACTCTGGACCTAAACAGAAGCTGCCGGTCCAAAGACCAATTAGTTCAATAGGTTGAGAAAGACCAGTTCCCTTCGGCAATAAATGCTGACGCGCCGGCGCGCTGCGCTGCGCTCCTCCGGTTAAGAATTGCTTAACCCAAATCGCGTCATCGTCGGGCGCGAGCCGCGGGGAAAGTTCCCGCTCAGGCGGCGTTTCGGACCCGTGTTTTTGCGTTCGATATCCGCAATGCCGGCTGCGCTCGGCGTACGTCAACAGCCAGACCGCGGACGATCACTAGCAAAGTCATGATCGAAACGGAATGCGCGCGGCGTGCGATGCCTGCGCGCGTGACGGCTCGGCCCTGATCGGCTCCCGCGGCCAGCGCGCGCGGATCGACGCAACGAGACACAAAGGCGACGCGACATGAGCACGACTGCCACTACCCTCGACAATCATAGCCAGTACCAGTCCATCGTCGGATTACGTTGACAGCGCAGAAAACTTTGCTCCCGACCTGCTGCCCTGGAACTGGAAACCCATTGCTATCAGTGCCGCTGCCTGATCGCTCCAATCAGCCGTCCGTCAGGCGATGTCACTCCGCCTGCGATCTTCGCCGGATGCGTCGCAGGAACTCCTGCCATGGTGTTTTTTGAGAAGCATTCAAGAACCTCGGGGCCTTTCGCGCCCTCCTCGATAGCATCTAGATCGACGACCAAGCTCTCTCGAGAGGCTGGCCGAAGTGGACCTTATAGGCGCGCCAGTCGACACCGTTCGTCAGCGCGACCCACTCAATGCCTTCGTTCGCAGCGTCGTCGATTGCTTGCTTGATGTGTGCGTCCTCGAGTTCGATCCCGATCGCTTTGACTCCGATCGTCGCCTTCCGCGATCAGCCGGCCACCTCGGTCCGCATCGCCTTCAGGAACTTCGCGATCCCCCGATTCCCCGCGGCGGCAAGTTCGCCGTTGAGCGCGTTGAAGCCGTGCGTGCCGCCGGGATAGATCGCCAGTTGCGCGAGGTTGCCCGCCGCCTGCCAGCGCATGGACATGAACAAGCTGTCGTCCAGCAGGGGATCGGCCGATCCGACGCTGAACAGCGCAGGCGGCAGGTCGTGCAGGTCGGCATAGAGCGGCGAGAGGGCGGGGTCCTTCAGATCCGTGGCGCCTGCGAACGCTCCCGTGAACTGCCGCATCACCTCCAGGCTGATGAACGGTGCGCCCGTCACCCGAAACACGCTGGGGGTGAGTGACAGATCGAAGACGCCGTACAGCAGGCTCGCTGCCCTGAAGGCGTCGCCTTTGCCGGCATCGCGGAGCCGAAGCAGCGTCAGGGCGGCGAGATTGGACCCGGCGGACTCGCCGCCGATGGACAGCCAGGACGTGCCGAATTCCCGCTCGGCATGCTCGATCAGCCAGGACGCGACCGCCGCGCAATCGTCGATGGCTGCGGGTGCGGGATGCTCGGGCGCCAGACGATAGTCGACGCTGACCGCGACGATACCGGCCTCCCGGCCGAAATAGTCCAGCTGCTCATCCCAGGTATCGTTGCTGCCGACGACCCAACCTCCGCCATGGATGTGAAGATACACGCCCCGCACCTCGTCGGGCACCAGGATGCGCAGGCCGATCGGGCCGGCGGGCCCCTCGATCGTCAGCTTCCGGGCGCGGGGCGATTTGGGCGAAACGGGAAGGCCGAGTTCGCCACGGACATAGGCCTCGCGCAGCGCGGGCAGCCCGCCCGGCGGCGTTATCGCCGCCAATGCCTCTGCCAACGCCGCGTTCACGGCATGGGTCGAAGCAGAGATCGCATCCGGACTGGTCAGCGACGCCAGGGACCGATCGACTGAGAGGAGAAAGGGATTGTCCATGGCTGCACGCATCGATGTCATCGCCCACTCCATTCTACGGCTAAGTATTCAGCGTCACGATCCGTGGTTTGCGATGATCGCAACTGGCGGATTGCGGAGCCGCGCACTCCCCGCGACTGCTGCCGGCAGCAAACGCGGCCGGTAGCTGGACATGGCCAAATGCGGTATAGGAGGGAAGCCGTATGGCGGCCAACATCCGGCGAATTGCGGCCAATCACGTCCGGGAGCCGCCAATGATCCCCGATGGAGAAGGGATGTTTGAAATTGGTCCGGACGAGAAAGTTTACTCCGTCTTCAAGATCGGCAAGATCGTCGACCGTCTGAGGGCGGAAGGCGTTCCGCTCCAAGCGGCGCTGGAGGGCATCCGCATCTCCGAAGCCGAACTGACGTCTCCCCTGACCAAGGTGTCGGCCAATCAGATCGTCCAGTCGTACAGAAACGCGCTGAAGCTCAGCCGGAGCCCCAGCTTTGCTTTCGACGCCGGCTCGGAATTTCACGTTTCGACCTTCGGGATCTACGGCCTCGCGCTGCTGAGCGGGATCGATTTCCGACAGATCGTTGCCTTTGCACTCCAATACTATCAATTGGCCGCGCCACTCCTGGACGTTACGTTCGAAGAGCGCAACGCGTCGGCGGCTTGGTGCATCACGGTGCTTCCGTTCAGGTCTCTCGACACGGCATTGCATGATTTCATCGTCGAATTGCAGTTCGGCGCGCTTCTTTGCGTACACCGCGACGTCATGGGCCCTGACTTCCGTCTCACCCAAATCCAGTTGAATGCGCAAAGACCTTCCCTGGCCGCGCGCCACGCCGAACAATTCGGCTGCGAGGTCTTGTATCAGCAGCCGCAAAACAGACTGTCGTTCTCGGCCGAATGGCTCGACAGGAAGCCGGCGCTCGGCAATCCCGTGACCTACGCTCAGGCCGCCACTATCTGCGATCAAATGCTGACCGAGCTCAAACAGAACACGGGCGTCGCCGGCAGGGCCCGCCAAGTGCTGCTCGCGAATCTCGAATCCCCGCCGGATGCCGATACTTTGGCCGGACGGCTCGGCCTCAGCACGCGGACGCTACGGCGACAGCTGCAGCAAGAGAACACGTCGTACCGAGAGCTGATCGACGATCTGCGTGCACAGACCGCCATCAGATATATGCGCGACACCCGCTTGACCGTCGAGAACATCGCGTTTCTCCTCGGCTTCAGTGACTCCGCTGCGTTTCGCCACGCGTTCCGGCGTTGGACGAAGACAGCCCCCACTGAGTTCAGGCGCTCCTTGCGGGCTTAGTTCTGCTGCTTCACGGCGGCGCCTTCAATCCAGGCGCCCGCCTGACGTTTGAGCTTTTCACGCGATGCGCTGGCGATTTATGCGCGCGGCGGCCGTTAATCTTTCGGCCGCCCGTCACCGGTGTTTGGCCGCCCCTCCCTTTATCCCTGCACGTCGTGGCTCAGATGTTGCGGCCACTCGCAATGACGGGGCCGGGGTTCGAGTCCCTCTGGCGGCACCATCTCACCATCCCCTTTCCCAGCCTTTGCGCCTGCGTTCCCGGTTAAGAATTGCTTAACCCAAATCGCGCCATCGTCCGGCGCGAGCCGCGGGAGAAGCTCCCGCACAGGCGGCGTTTCAGTCCCGCGTTTCGCGTTCGATTTTCTGCAGATGCCGGCTGCGCTCGGGCGTACGTCAGCGGCCAAGCCGGTGGCGATCAGTACTCAAGGTCATGGTCGAAACGGAATGCTCGCGGTTTGCGATGCCTGCGCGTGTGACGATTCGGCCCCGTAGGCGGCGATGCTCGGCTCCTGCTGCCGCTGCAAGCCGGATCGACGCAACGCGAGACAAAGGCGAACCCGCGACATGAGCACCACTGCCCTCGACAACCACACCCAGTTTCAATCGATCGTCGGCCAGATCAGGACGCTCGCCTACAAATATATCGAGGACAAGGATTTCGTCAGTGCGCAGCTCGCGTTCCAGAAGCTGCTCGAGCTCGATCCGAAGGACATCAACGCCCGCTTCATCTATGCGCAGCTGATCGACGACGGCTCGCACAAGAAGCGCGCCGAGGCGCGCGACATGATGCTCGCGATCCTCGACGAGCATCCGGAGATCTTCGACGATCCCAGCGAGGGCAATCTCCATCTCATCCGGAGCGCGGCGGTGCGCTGCAGCCATGTCGGCCCGTTCACGCGCTCGATGGAGCTGTTCCGCAAGGTCGCCCGCGGCTCCAACCAGGCCGCCGACTATTTCGCGCTCAGCGAGATCCTGACCCAGGGCAACGAATTCGAGGAGGCGGTCGCAGCACTCGAGAAGGCGATCAAGCTCGACCCGGCCTATGACGTGCCGGCCAATCGCGAGACGCTGGAGATCGCGCGCTCCAACGCCAAGAAGGGCAAGGCGAAGGACGTCAAGGGCCGCGCCAAGGTCGGCCGCTATCCGGAGACCAAGGACTTCCTCGGCGATCTGCAGACCTTGATCACCAACCACATCGCGGTGAACCTCGCCGCAGCGCCAAAATTCCTCGACAAGAGCACGCGCTTCTTCACGATGGGCTCGTGCTTCGCGCGCAACCTCTCCAAGAGCCTCACCGACAGCGGCTATGCCAGCCACCACATGGAGATCTCGGAATACATCAACACGACGTTCGCCAACCGCGTGTTCGTCGACTGGCTGCGCGACGCCGCGATCGATCCGGAGATCCGCGAGCGCATCGTCGAGCTGCTGCCGCCGGGATCGAGCAAGGAGAACACGCTCAACGTCATCCGCCAGGCCGACGTCTTCATCTTGACGCTGGGCGTTGCCGCCGCGTTCTTCGACCGTGAGACCGGCGCCTTCGTGCTGCCGCGGCCGACCGCGCTGAACTCGCGGGCGCTGGCCGAGAAGTACAAGTTCCGCACCGCGACCGTGCAGGAGAACGTCGACAACGTGCGCTATCTGATCGACTTCGTCAGGAGCATCTCGCCCGGCATCAAGGTCATCGTCACGGTGTCGCCGGTGCCGCTCTTGACCTCGTTCGAGTATGAATCGGTGGTGCAGGCCGACTGCCTGTCGAAGAGCACGATGCGGCTGGTCGCGCACGAGGTCGTCAACAATTCGAACCTCGAGGACATCTGGTACTGGCCGTCCTTCGAGGTGTTCCGCTGGGGCGGTTCCAATGCCTCCAGCTTCTTCGCCGCCGACGACGGCGCCGCCTGGCACGTCTCGGAGGACAAGGTGTCGGCGACGGTGCGCGCCTTCGTCCAGACCTTCTCGCCGGCCTGAGCGCGCAAATCAGGCGACCCTGCGCGGCGGCCTCGGGGCCGCCGCTTGCTTTTCTGGTCGCTCAAATCCCGACCGCGGCGACAAGCGCCGGTCATCTTCGCCCAAAAGATCGGCAGGCGCGGTCTTCTCCGCATCGCCTGAAACGCCTTATCATCCCTTCCCGGGCGGACGTGGCGCGCGTCCCGCAACGGTTCGAAAGGGAAGCCGGATGGCGAAAGAGATTCTTGTCGGATTTGGCGTCGACGTCGATGCCGTGGCGGGATGGTTGGGTTCCTACGGCGGCGAGGATTCGCCCGATGACATCTCGCGCGGCCTGTTCGCCGGCGAGGTCGGCAGTCCGCGGCTGCTCAAGCTGTTCGAGCGGTTCGGGATCAAGACGACCTGGTTCATCCCGGGCCATTCCATCGAGACCTTCCCCGAGCAGATGAAGGCGGTCGCCGACAGCGGCCATGAGATCGGCATCCATGGCTACAGCCATGAGAACCCGATCGCCATGACCCGCGAGCAGGAGACCGCCATCCTCGACAAATGCATCGATCTGGTGACCAAGCTCTCCGGCCGCCGTCCGACCGGCTATGTCGCGCCCTGGTGGGAGTTTTCGACCGTCACCAACGAGCTGCTGCTGGAGCGGGGCATCAAATATGACCACTCGCTGATGCATAACGACTTCCATCCCTATTATGTGCGCGTCGGCGACAGCTGGACCAAGATCGACTACGCGAAGAAGCCGGACGAGTGGATGGTGCCGCTGAAGCGCGGCCAGGAGACCGACCTGATCGAGATCCCGGCCAACTGGTATCTCGACGACCTTCCGCCGATGATGTTCATCAAGAAAAGTCCGAATAGCCATGGCTTCGTCAATCCGCGCCATCTGGAGGAGATCTGGCGCGATCAGTTCGACTGGGTCTATCGGGAGCACGACTACGCCGTGTTTCCGATCACGATCCATCCCGACGTGTCCGGCCGGCCGCAGGTGCTGCTGATGCTGGAACGGCTCTATCATCACATCGCGTCGCATCCGGGCGTGACGTTCGTCACCATGGACGAGATGGCGGACGATTTCGCACGCCGCTTCCCGCGACAGACATAGGCGCCGCGATGTGCGCGCTGTGCGGCAGTCTCGGGGGTGCGGAGCACTGGACCGACGCGGCCGCACGCGACGACGCCTATACGCACAACACCGATCCGGCCCGGCGCCGGCTCGAACGTGCACGGCGGGTACGCGCGGCCAACCGCGTGCTGAAGCCGCTGGGCATGCAGCTGTCGGACTGGCAGGGCGCATCGTTCCTGCTGTCGACCCTGACCGGCAAGAGCGACATCGTGGCCGATCTCGGCCACCTCTGGATCGTCGCCGAGCGATTGTCGAACCGGCCCTGCGATCCGTTGGATGCCGATTACCTCGCACGATTGGAAAGCAGCGGCGGTGACTGAACAGCCGCCCGCGTTGACGCCGACGACGCTGCTCACGGGCTTCCTCGGCTCCGGCAAGACCACTTTGTTGCGCCGTCTGCTGGCCGATCCGGCGCTGCACGACACCGCAATCATCATCAACGAATTCGGCGACGTGGCGCTCGACCATCATCTGATCGAGCGGCTGGATGAGCAGACCATCCTGCTCGGCTCCGGTTGCGTGTGCTGTACCGTGCGCGGCGAACTCGCCGTCGCGATGCGCGACCTGTTCTCGCGCCGGGAGCGCGCCCTGGTGCCGCCGTTCCGCCGGCTGGTGATCGAAAGCACCGGCCTCGCCGATCCGTTTCCGGTGCTGTCGACACTGCGCGCCGATCCGGTGCTGCGCCACCACTTTCGGGCCGGCGGTGTCGTCACCACCGTCGATGCGGTCAACGGGCTCCAGCACATCGCGCGCCATCCGGAAGCGCTGCGGCAGATCGCGGCCGCCGACGTCATCGCGCTGACCAAGACCGACATCGCGGGCCGCGAGCAGGCCGAAGCCGTGCGCGCAAGGCTGCAGGCGATCAATCCGCTCAGTCCGGTCATCGCGGTCGCGGAAGAGCCGTTCGCGCCGGATCGGCTGTTGTCGGACCGCAGCCATGGCTTCAAGGCGTTCGCCGATCCCACCGGTCCGGCCGCGCATTCCTCTGCACGCGCGTTTTCGATCGTCGTCGATCAGCCGCTGGACTGGAGCGTGTTCGGCGTCTGGCTGACCATGCTGCTCAACCGGCACGGCACGCAGATCCTGCGGGTCAAGGGCGTGCTGTCGCTGCAGGGGGAGACGCGCCCGGTCGCCGTACGCGGGGTGCAGCACCTCGTGCATACGCCGACGCATCTCAAGTCCTGGCCCGACGACGACCGGCGCTCGCGGCTGGTCTTCATCGTGGACGGCATCGCGCCAGACCTGGTCAAGCGGTCGTTCGCCGCCTTCACCGGGCTTTCGCCGGACCCGTCCTCCTGACATCGGCCGTCGATGGCGTCCGAGGATGACGAGCCGGCGTGGCGTCGCGGCCGGCGCCTCAGGGCAGCCGCTTCTTCCACAGCCGGATGATCAGGATGCTGGCCTGGGCATAACCCGGCGGCGAACTTTCGGCGCCGAACGGCGTCTTCGAATACAGCGAGCTGGAGACCAGGAAGCCGCCGACATAGGGCTCCGGCAGTCCCGAGAGCACCTGGAAGCAGCGGTGGGTGAGGAGACCCTCTTCCGGAAGGTTGCCGCGTACCAGACGGCAATCGCCGATGCCGGTGAAGGCGATGCCGTTGAGCTGGCCCTCGGTGTAAGTGCCGAGCAGCGTGGGATCCATGGCCTGGCCGATGCACACCCGCATCTCGCCGATGCTCTTGTCAGTGGTGGCGGTCATGCGCGCGTCGCCCGACTGCACGCTGACGGCGTGGATCGAAAGCTGATCCTCCAGCGCCGGGGCAAACCCGGTCTTGGTCGGCGCGCAGAAATCCGACGGCACCACGCGGCCATGGCGCAGGGTCCGGGCGATGTAGACCTCTTCGACCTCGTTCTCGCCGCCCTGCGTCCGCCCCTGCCCGTTGCTGGCCAGCAAGGCGAGAGCCGACAGTAGAACCGCAATCATCATTCGACGCATGCGCCCGTCCTTCCCGCGAATTGATGAGCCCTATCGGATTCGGCGAGCTCGCTGAACACCACCAACGAACAGTTGGTATGCAGAATGCGAACCTCCTCAGTCCCGGGCCGCCTCTGCACCATGCACCTCGCAGTGGCGGTAATTTGGTAACAAACCCGGCTGAGCAGGATTGTCCGCGCGCCCACCGCGCAAGTCACGCAATCGATCCATTGTCCGGATCTCCGATGGGCTCCGTCCGCGAGTTCCCGTCGTGCTGAACGGAAGTCTCTACGGCCGCGAAAAGGTTCTGAAAAAAATGGTGCGCCGTTCCGCAATGGCGTGTGCCGCCGTTCAGTCTCCATTGCCGCTTGCAACCATGAGCGTGATCAATGTCACATCGGACGATCCCGCCTGCGGCTAGCCTCCTCACAGTCAACGAGGGGAGCTTTCGAGATGCGCAAGATGATTTTGACCGGAGCCATGGTCCTGGTGTCCGCGACCGCCGCCCTGGCCGACGGCACACGCAGCCTGTCGCTGCCGTCGAGCGACACCGCGTCGGCGTCCGCGCCACGCCCGACCTATGTGCGGCAGGCGGGAGAAGTCACGGTCACGCCGGCGCCGGTCCCGGCCGTCGCAGCCCCGGTGCAGCCTACGCAGCCGGTGGCGCCCGCCGTGCCGTCGGCAGCGGCATCGACGACTCCGGCGGCCACAGCAGCACCGCAACCCGCCGCGACCGAAGCGGCACCGTCTGTTCCTCGCACGGGCTCGGCGCAAAGGCCGTCGCGGTCATCGCGCTCCGCCCGCTCTGCGAAGCCGCGCGGCAAGAGCTGGACCGAGGCCCGCATCGTTCGCGAGCTGCACCGCCACGGCATCTATTGGTGAACGCCGTCCTGAGCCAGCAGTGAGAAAGGCCGGGCGAGCGCCCGGCCTTCGCGTCACCGCATTGCAATGGACCTTACTGCGCGACCGTCTGGATCACGCTCGAGATCGGCCGCGCATTGGTCATGGTCGTCGGCAGCTTCGGATCCTGGCCGACCATCGCGTCATATTCCGGCAGCGTGTCGAGCGTGCCCTTCGGCTTCATCGCGACGACCTTGTAGCCGCCGGCCTTGAGCCGGCGCAGCAAGGTCGGCAGCGCCAGTGCCGTGTTCTTCTGGAAGTCGTGCATCAGGATGATGCCCTTGCCCTTCTTCTCGAGCCCGGTCATCACCGTGTTGACGACCTGGTCGGCATCCTTGGAGCGGAAGTCGAAGCTGTCGACGTCGCAGGAGAACATCGCGACGTTGCGGCTGCCCAGATACGCCACGGCAGAGGGCCGGTGCTGGAGCTGCGGGAAGCGGAAGAACGGCGCGGGGTTGGTGCCGCCGAGCGCGAACTTGACCGCGCTGATGCCCTTCTCCAGCTCGTCCTTGGCGGTCTGGTCGGTCATCTTCTTGCCGTTCAGATTGACGTGCGACCAGGTGTGCACGCCGACCACGTGCCCCGCCGCCAGCACCTGGCGCAGGATCTCCGGATGATAGGTGGCGTGCTTGCCGATGGTGAAGAAGATGCCGGTGGTGCATTCGTCGGCGAGCGCCTTCAGGACCGCGGGCGTGTTGTTGGGCCACGGACCGTCATCGAAGGTCAGCACCACCTCGTGGTCGGCAAGGAAGTCGAACTGCTTGAAATGGTCGAGACCGAAGCCGGGACCGCCCGTCGTGTCGACCACGACGGTGCGCGCGATGCCGAGCGCGTCCGGATTGGCACAGGTCGATTTCGGCTGAACGGGCGCGGCGATTGACGCGGCCGGCTTCGCAGGCACGGTGCCGGTATAGTCGACGTCGTCCTTGGCGCCCTTGGCCGCAACCCTCGCAGACGGCGGCGGCGCCAACTCGGACGGCTTCGCCGCGGCGCTCTGCGCGGCGGCCTTGGCGGCGTTTGGCTTTGAAACCCAATACCACACACCGGTGATCGCCAGCGCCGCAACGACGGTGGCCAGCAGCAAGCCTAACGCATGACGCATGGTTACTCTTCCCGAAAACGCGAGACACTCGATGGCGGACGAGAACGCCGTCCGCCCCTTCAGTTAGCTTCCATTAGTGCCAACGAATCCTTAACGCGGCGCCAACACGGGCAGGATCGACCAAGATTTCCAGCATGATGCCCGCGCAGACGGGGATTTCACCGGGGCGGCATGTCGCCGCGGGCGTCGGCCTGCATGCACGGCGCGAAGCTTTCGATCGGCGTGATCAGCATCACGGTCGCGAGCGAGCGATCTCGCCATGATGGCTGCATTGAACACGGGCCCGCAATCACGCGGCGCCGATGGGAGCCAGCCATGACGACACCCCTCACTTTCCTGCGCAAGGCCGTTCTGACGGCCGCAGGCGTCGCCGCCATCTCGACCTTCACCGCGAGCGCCAGCTTCGCGTTCAGCGCCGAGGCACAGCAGATGTGCACCGGCGACGCCTTCCGCCTGTGCAGCAGCGAGATCCCCAACATCCCGGCAATCACTGCCTGCATGATCAAGAACCGCTCCGCGCTGAGCTCCGGCTGCCGCGCCGTGCTCGACCGCGAGGTGTCCCGGCGCAGCGGCAAGATCGCCGAGGTCAACGACGCGAATTGACGGCGCGGCCGGCTCCCATCGCGCGCGCCCCGGCTGCGACCGGGGCGCTTGCGACGGCCGGTCATGACGCCTAAAAGCGCGGGCAAAGCCTTCAATGCCGGGAGCGAGGCGTCAGCGATGAGCAGATTCTTGGTGGTCCTTCCTCTTGTCCTGATGGCGTCGACGGCATCGGCCCAGCAGCAGCCCGGCCAGGATGCCTGCGCGCGCGACGTCTCGCGACATTGCCGCGCGGTCATGAACAATGGCGACCAGGCTGTGCTGGCCTGCCTCAAGGAGCACCGCGCCAAGCTGTCCAAGGCCTGCGAGAAGGTGCTGACAGAGCACGGGCAGTAACGGTCCCATTCCGGGACAGGCTTCTCTGGCATCCGATCTTCACGAGCGCAACTGACCGTTCGCCTACGGCCCGCTGCGGGCCGCTGACGCGACGGCCGGAGCGTTCTCCGTGGTGCGGTCGATGTCGTCCTTGGCGCGGACCGAGCCGAACGGGCGCTCCAGCATGCGGCGGATGCGCACCGGGTCGGCACCGACGTGGAAATCGATGGCGCGCTTGTGCAGCTCGCGTTCGGCGCGCGTCGAACGGTTGCGCTGGCGCAGATAGTCGATCCAGGTCGGGCAGTGATAGCGCTCGGTCCATAGTTCGGGATCGGCGATGTCGCGCGCGATCGACCAGCCATAGGCGCCGTTGCGCTGGCGGCTGAGCTGCACGTCCTGCATCAGGTCATGGAAAGCGCGGGCGTTGTCCTCGGCGACGCGGTACTCGATCTCGACCACCAGCGGCCCCGAGCGCGGCGTCAGCTCGAGCTGCACCTCCGGATCGGCCAAGGTCTCGCCGTCCTCGTTGCGGGCGCCGACCGGCGGCATCCGCAGCCACCGGCCGAGCAGCGGCGACACCATCATCAGCGCGCCCGAGACCAGCAGCGCGACCTCGACGCCCGCGGCGTCGGTCAGCCGCCCCCATCCCCAGCTGCCGATGGCGATGCCGCCGGAGATCGCGGCCTGGAAGGCGGCCAGCGCGCGGCCGGCGACCCAGCGCGGCGCCGACAGTTGCACGCCGATGTTGAACAGGGCCACCGCGAGCATCCATACCGCACCCGCGATGACGAGCGCGGCCGCCGTCAGCACCGGCTCCGTGCTGAGCCCCACCGCCGCTGTTGCGGCACCGAGTGTGAGCGCGCAGGTTCGGATTGCGGCCTCTCCTGACAGCCGCTTCCGGATCTCGCCGATGTTGAGCGCGCCGACCACGGCGCCCATCCCGAACGCGCCGAGCATGATGCCGTAGGTCTGTGCGCCGCCATGCAGCAGGTCGCGCGCCACCAGCGGCATCAGCGCCGAGAGCGAGCCGCCGATGATGCCGGTGACGAGGGTGCGAATCAGGACGATGCGGATCGACGGCGAATGGATGATGTAGCGGACGCCCGAGACGATGGCGCGGTCGAGCGGCTCGCGCGGCAGCCTGCTCGGCTCGACCACGCGCCGCCACAGGAACAGCGCGGCCAGCAGCGGCAGATACAGCAGCGCATTGGCCGCAAAGGCCGCGACCGCCCCGGCGGCTGCGACCACGACGCCGCCAATGGCCGGACCGAAACTGCGGGCGATATTGTAGCTGATGCCGTTGAGGGCGATGGCGGCGGGCAACGTTTCCGCGGGCACCTGCTCGGTGACCGAGGATTGCCAGGCCGGTCCCATCAGCGCCATGCCGCTGCCGATCACGAAGCACAGCGCCAGCAGGCGCTCCGGTGTCACGAGGCCGAGCCATGCCAGCACGGTCAGAGTCGTTGCGCCGCCCAGCGCCACCGCGAGCGCAACCAGCGCGACGATGCGCCGGTCGTACATGTCGGCGATGGCGCCGGCCGGCATCGAGATGAACATCACCGGCAGCATCAGCGCGGTCTGCACCAGCGCCACCTTGTCGGCCGACGACGTCATCTGCGTCATCGCCCAGGCGGCACCGACGGCCTGGATCAGGAGGCCCAGATTCGACAGCAGGCTCGCCAGCCAGATGCGGCGGAACACCGCGTGACGCAGCGGCGCGGCAATGCTCTCGGCAGCGAACAGCTCCCGTTTCTGCGGCACATTCATGCAGGTCCGTCCACGTCGCCAACTCGCATCGAGCTATGCCGCCTCGACCTATCGCTTGATTCCAGCCGCCCGTATGTGATGCCTGCGAATGTCCGCCGCTGTCCAGTGCTCGATCTCGGGATCTGGACTGCGGCCAACGAACAAGATGAGACGACAGGGAGACCGCCGATGGATCTGACGCGCCGCACCATTCTGCAGGGCATAGCAACCACGCCCCTGCTCACGACCGGTCTGACCTTACCTGCATCGGCGCAATCGGCAGCGCCGCCGGCGAGCGAGGTTCCTCCCATCCTGTTCGTCCACGGCAATGGCGACCATGCGGCGCTGTGGTTGACCGCGCTGTGGCGGATGGAATCCAACGGCGTGCCGCGCTCGCGCCTTGCCGCACTCAATTTCACCGATCCGCTCGCCCGCAATGACGACGCCGTGGCGCAGCCGAACCGCTCGTCGACCGAGGACCAGCGCCAGGAGCTCACTGAGGCGATCAAGGCCCTGAAAGAGCGCACCGGCGCCGCGCGCGTGGCTCTGGTCGGCAGCTCGCGCGGCGGCAATGCGATCCGTAACGTCGTCAAGAACGGCGGCGGAGCCGATGTCAGCCATGCCGTGCTGTGCGGCACGCCCAATCACGGCGTGTTCGATTGGGATGACAGCCCCGGCAGCGAGTTCAACGGTCGCGGCCCGTTCCTACGCGGGCTGAATTCCGGCGACAGCGAGGTGACCGCGGGCACCGCCTTTCTGACCTTGCGCGGCGACGGGCTCGACAAATACGCGCAGGCGGACGGCCGTCTGGTCGGCAAGCCCGGCGTGCCCACCGGGATCACCGCCGAGGGGCCGGCGCTGAAGGGCGCGACGAACCTCGTGATCGGCGCGCTCGACCACCGCGAGGTCGCGTTCCATCCGCGCGCGTTCCGCGAAATCTACAAATTCATCGCCGGCCGCGAGCCGGCGTTCATCGCGATCCAGCCCGAACGCGAGGTGCGCATCAGCGGGCTGGTGACTGGAACACCCGGCGGCGTGCCGACCAACCGTCCGGTGGCCGGCGCGACCGTCGAGGTCTATCGGGTCTCTGGCGAGACCGGGGCACGCAACGGTGAGCCGGTCTATCGCGGCCAGACCGGCGCGGATGGCCGCTGGGGTCCTGCGGAGGTCGACCCGACGTCCTCTATCGAGATCGTGCTGACATCGCCGGGCGCACCGATCACGCATTTTTACCGTTCGCCGTTCCCGCGCTCGTCCGACGTCGTGCATCTGCGCGCCGCACGGCCGCTAGGCCAGGCGGACGCCGGTGCGGGAGCCATCGTCATCATGATCAGGCCGCGCGGCTATTTCGGGCTGCCGCGCGACATATTGCTGCTCGACGGCAAGGAACCCGCCGACGTACAGAAGGGAATCCCGACCGACGCGGCGACGACATTGCGGCTGCCGGCGGGCGACGTCGGCCGCAGCGTCATCGGACTGTTCAACGAGGAACGCATCGCCGCCCGTCTTTGGCCCGCATCGGAAGGCAGGATTGCAATGATCGAGCTGACTAATTAGTTGCCGGAGTATGATGGGACATGACAGCCCTGGGAGCGCGAGTCGCGCTCTCGGCCTCACCTCGCGAACGAGGCCACCCGGGTACCTCCGGATGGAGAATTCGGCTCCGCCCTGCCGGTCCGCGGCCGTTCGTCGCGTTGGACGGCGGCTGATCGAGACTTGCATCGCTCGATCGTTCCAGACGCGTGACCCGTCGAGAGGCAGTGAATGAGTATCGCCGACGTCCACTACCTGCCCCAGGCGCGATCGCCGCTGGTTCCGCCGATCCCGCCGCGCGCGCCGGACAGCATGGGCGCCCTCCGCCGCGTGCTGATGATGGGCGAGAACGCGATCTCGACCTGGAGCCAGCGCGCCTATGAGGATGAGATCATCCGCGGCCGCTTCTTCGGCAATTCCAGCTACATTCTCAACACGCCCGAGACGATCAAGCATGTGCTGGTCGACAATTGGGAAAACTACGTCCGCACCGTCGGCGCCATCCGCGTGCTGCGTCCGGTGCTGGGTGAAGGCCTTCTGATCGCCGAGGGCAAGGCATGGAAGCACCAGCGCCGCACCCTGGCGCCGGCCTTCACCCCGCGCGCCGTCTCCGGCCTCGTTCCGCACATGGTCGCGGTGACCGACGATACCGTCGCCCAATTGCGCCAGCAGTGCGGACAGCCGCTCGATTTGCGCGAGATCATGCAGCGCATGACGCTCGACATCGCCGGACGCACGATGTTCTCATTCGAAATGGGCCGCCACGGCGCCACCCTGCGCGACTTCGTCTACGAGTACGGCGAGCGGCTGGCGGCTCCGCATCTGCTCGACATCGTGCTGCCGCTGACCTGGCCGACGCCGCGTGATTTTGCGCGCCGCCGCTTTCGCAAGCGCTGGACCGCTTTCGTCGCCATGCTGATGGCCGAGCGCCGCGCCGCCGGCAAGCTCGAGGATGCGCCACCGCGCGACCTGTTCGACTTGATGGGCGCGGCGCGCGATCCGGAGACCGGGGCGGCGTTCGCCGACGCGCAGCTCGCCGACGAGGTCGCAACCATGATCCTCGCCGGACACGAGACCACCGCGACGGCGCTGTTCTGGGCGCTGTATCTGATCGCGCTCGACCCGGCCACTCAGGAGCGGCTGGCGCAGGAGGCGCGGACCGTGACTGATCTCAGCAACCCAGACCAACTGCCGTTCACGCGCGCGGTGATCGACGAGACATTGCGGCTGTATCCGCCGGCCTTCCTGATTGCACGCGCGGCCGGCGGGCCGGACCGGATCGCCGGGTTCGACGTGAAGCGCGGCGACGTCGTGCTGATCTCGCCCTGGCTGCTGCATCGGCACGAGAGGCTGTGGCAGGCGCCCAACGCCTTCATGCCCGAGCGTTTCATGCCGGGCGCGGCGCCGCCGGAGCGCTTCGCCTATCTGCCGTTCGGCGCCGGCGCGCGCGTCTGTATCGGCGCCCATTTCGCGCTGGTCGAGGCGGTCCTGGTTCTGGCGCGCCTGGTCGGTGGGTTCCGGATCGAGCTCGTCGATCGCGTGCCGGTGATGCCGGTGGGCGTGGTGACGACGCAGCCGAACCGCTCGCCGCTGTTCCGGATCACGCCGCGTTGAACGAGACATCCGATATCCCACCGCGTCCCGAGGACGCTTACCGAAATGTCATGCGGCTCGCCTGCCGCGGCCGATTGCCGAAGCCGGACCGGGCTCGCATATAAGAGGCGAAAGCAGGCCGGGTCGCGGTCCGCACCAGCATCGAACAGCGCAAGGGACGACATGCTCGAAGGACTGCGCCAATTTATCGCCGACGTCGTTTCGCCGCAGCAGCCTCCGGCCTTCGATGACAATGGCTATCAGCTGGCCGCGACCGCGCTGCTGATCCACGTGATGTCGCTGGACGGCGAGCCGAACGACGCCGAGCGGCGCAAGCTGCACAGCCTGATCGAACTGCATTTCGGACTCGATCCAGGCAGCGCCGACCGGCTGATCGCCCAGGCCATGCTGGCGGAGGGCGACGCAGTCGATCTCTACCGCTTCACCAGCGTCATCATGCGCGAGGTCGACGAGGCGGGCCGCCTGCGCATCGTCGAGATGATGTGGCAGGTGGTCTATGCCGACGGCAAGGTGACCGAGTTCGAGGACAATGTGGTCTGGCGGGCGTCGGAGCTGCTCGGCATCTCCACCCGTGACCGGGTCGACCTGAAGCACCGGGTGGCGGCGCGCCGGCCGGTCACGCCGGCCTGAGTTCCATCTCCCAGGTTCCGCGCGGAACGGAGATGAACAAACTTTAATTTTGGTCGCGGCTTGCCTCGTTCATCTAAATCTATGTGAATCCGACGGTATTTCGCCGCCTCGACGCCGGGCGCGATATTGCGGGCGGCTTGCATCTTCCCCGCCGCCTATGCTCTCGTCCGCCGCAATCGGATGATCGTCGAAATGTGATCGAAGAGCAGGGATCGTGGTTGAACGTGTCACGCTCGTAACGGGTGCGTCGGCGGGAATCGGGGCCGAACTGGCCCGCGTGTTCGCCGCGAACGGGCACCGTTTGGCGCTCACGGCTCGCCGCGAGGACCGGCTGGCGGCTCTCGCCCGCGAAATCACCGCCAAGGGCGGGCCGGCGCCTATCGTCATCCCCTGTGATCTCACCTCGCCCGATTCCGGCGCGACCATCGAGGCCGCGCTGTCGGAGGCCGGGGTCGAGCTGGAATATCTCGTGAACAATGCCGGCTTCGGCCTGTTCGGCAAGGCCGTGCAGCTCGACCGCGCCGAGCAGCTCGACATGATCTCCGTGAACGTGCGTGCGCTGACCGAATTGTCGCTGCGCTTCGCCGATCAGCTGATTCGCAACAAGGGCGGCATCCTCAACCTCGGGTCGGTCGCCGGCTTCCTGCCCGGGCCGGGCATGGCGGTCTATTATGCCTCCAAGGCCTACGTCATCTCGTTCACCGAGGCGCTGCGCAACGAGCTGGCGCCGCAGGGCGTGCGCGTGACCGTGCTGTGCCCGGGCCCGGTGCCGTCGGAATTCCAGGACCGTGCCGGCTTCAAGCCGGGCGTCGATTCTGTGATCCTCAACGTGCCGCCGCGGGCCGTCGCGGAGGCCGGCTATCGCGGCCTGATGGCCGACAAGCGGGTCGTGCTGCCGGGGCTCGGTATCAAGATCGTCCCGTTCATGCTGCGCTGGTTTCCGCGCGGCTTCATCCTGGCGGCGGTCGGCCGGCTGCAGCTCAAGCGGACTTGATCGCGCGCCGGCGTTCCGCTTCCAACATTTGGTTCAGAATGTCGGCCTCCTCTCCAAGCGAATGTCCCGGCGAAAATGGCGTGACATAATTCTTCTGCGTTTTTGATTCCGCCAGTGTCGTTCGGCTCTCGCGAAAGATGTCGCGGCGAATTTCTTGCGCCGGCGGAAATCAGGCCACTGGCCCGGTGCTTGCTTTGCAACGTAGACTCGCTCACGCGTCGTTAACTTTCGCTTAGCTATGATCGCCAGGTGATGCTCAGGCCAAACCCTTCGCTCCGACCGAACGGGACCGCCACAGCGGACGTTCGGCACCTCTCATCGAAGCCGGCCCCGGCGGCTGCGCCGCGACGGCCCGTCCTCATCGTCCTGCATCAGGAAACCTCGAGCCCCGGTCGGGTCGGCAATGCCCTGCGCGGGCGCGGCTACCCGCTCGACATCCGCCGGCCGCGCTTCGGCGACCCGCTGCCCGAGACGCTCGATGAGCATTCGGGTGCCGTTATTTTCGGCGGCCCAATGAGCGCGAACGATCCGGACGCATTCATCCGCCGCGAGATCGGCTGGATCGAGGTGCCGTTGCGCGAGCAGCGGCCCTTTCTCGGCATCTGCCTGGGAGCGCAGATGCTGGCGATGCAACTCGGCGCCAGGGTGGCACCGCATCCGGAAGGGCGCGCCGAGATCGGTTACTATCCGATCCGCCCGACGCGCATCGGCAAGAAGCTGTGCCCGCATTGGCCCGATCACGTCTACCATTGGCATCGCGAAGGCTTCGATCTGCCTGATGGCGCCGACCTGCTCGCCGAAGGCGGCGACTTTCCGGTTCAGGCCTATCAATACGCGAACGCCACCGGGCTGCAGTTCCACCCGGATGTGACCTACGCCATGATGTGCCGCTGGACCACGCGCGGCCATGCCCGGCTGGATACGCCCGGCGCCCGTCTGCGCCACCATCATTTCGAAGGCCGCGCCGTGCACGATGCTGCGGAGCGGGCCTGGCTGGCGCATTTTCTGGACAACTGGCTGAAGCGCGAGCCGATGGCCGCGCTCGCAGAGGCGGCGGAGTAGAGGCCGAGTTTTTGGGATTGGCGGGTGTGCTGTAAAGCCCGGCTTCGCCAAGGGGCTTCGCCGGGCACCACGCTTCGCCCTTCGGGCACCAGCGCGGCTACGCCACGCGTAGCCCGAAGGGCGAAGCGTGGTGGAGCCAGGCGGGATCGAACCGCCGACCTCGTCATTGCGAACGACGCGCTCTCCCAGCTGAGCTATGGCCCCGAATCACGACTGCCGGAGATGGCCGCAATGTGGGAAGGCGGCCGGCAGATCGGGCGCCATTTACAGTGGCCGCCGAGGTCAAGTCAAGAACGGTCGCATCGCCCGTTAGCCTTGACGGCCAGCTTCCCTTGTTTGGACCGGGGGGAACCGATATCTAGCCCATGACACAGGTCGAATTCGCGACCTCGCCCATGAGTGGACCCGCATGCGTGCCGTTCTCGACATCGTCGTCTTCGTGCTCGACCTCTACGTCTGGCTGCTGATCGCATCCGCCATCCTGTCCTGGCTGATCGCCTTCAACGTCGTGAACACGCGCAATCAGTTCGTCTCTGCCGTCGCTGAATTCCTCTATCGAATCACCGAGCCCGTGCTGGCGCCGATCCGCCGGATGCTGCCGAATCTCGGCGGCCTGGACATCTCGCCGATCATCCTGATCCTGATCATCATGTTCATCCAGCGGGTGATCGCCTACTACATCTATCCCAACGTCTTCTAACCGGCCCCGCTGCCGGCATCATGGAGCCTTGGCGCCCAACCTCCGGCGGCCTCATGATCGCAGTGCGGGTGACACCGCGCGGCGGGCGGGACGCGATCGACGGCATCGAGACGCTGTCCGACGGCCGCAGCGTGCTGAAGGTCCGGGTGCGCGCGATCGCCGATGGCGGCGAGGCCAACCGCGCCGTGACCGAGCTGCTGGCCAAGGCGATCGGCGTGACCAAGGCCTCGGTGCGAATCACCTCCGGCACGACCTCGCGGCTGAAGCAGGTTGCCGTCGATGGCGATCCTTCCGGGCTCGATCAGGCCTTGCGCGACCTCGTTGCAGCCCATAAGCCGACCGGGAAATAACGACAGCAGACGCAAGACGAGCCTGTGCGTTCTGCTTCGGCAGCGGCGGTCTTCACCCTCCCCTGGAGGGGGAGGGTCGCCTCACGGAAAGCGAAGCGAACCGAGAGGCGGGGTGGGGTGATCTCTCTGCATGCGCTGGCGTGCGTGGAGAGATCACCCCACCCCGCTCGCCCGTCGCTGACGCGCCGCGCGATCGCCCCTCCCCCTCCAGGGGAGGGTGGAGGCCTGCGGCAACGATCTTTGCCGTCGACATACTGAATAGGCGCTGCCACAGGGGAACCAGACATGACCGCACGCATCATCGATGGAAAAGTCATCGCGGCCGATTTGCGCGCGCAGGTGGCGCGCGAGGTCGAGAGGGTGAGGCGCGACCACAGCCTGACGCCAGGCCTCGCCGTGGTTCTGGTCGGCAACGACCCGGCGTCCGAGGTCTATGTCCGCAGCAAGCACACCCAGACCCAGGCGGCCGGCATGGCCTCGTTCGAGCACAAGCTGCCCGCCGACGTGGCGCAGGACGACCTGCTGGCGCTGATCGGCAAGCTCAATCGCGACCCCGCCGTGCACGGCATCCTGGTGCAGCTGCCGCTGCCGAAGGGACTGGAGACCGAGGTCGTGATCAACGCGATCGATCCGGCCAAGGACGTCGACGGCCTGCACCCGCACAATGCCGGGCGCCTCGCCGGCGGCCAGCCGGCGCTGGCGCCGTGCACGCCACTCGGCTGCATCATCCTCAGCAAGACCGTGCATGCCTCGCTGGAGGGCCTGAACGCGATCGTGATCGGCCGCTCCAACCTGGTCGGCCGGCCGCTGGTGCAGCTGCTCCTGAACGAGAACGCCACGGTGACGATCGCGCATTCGCGCTCGCGCGACCTGCCCGCGCTGACCGCGCGTGCCGACCTCGTCTATGCGGCGGTTGGCCGTCCGGAGATGGTCAAGCGCGACTGGATCAAGCCGGGGGCGACCGTGATCGACGTCGGCATCAACCGCATTCCGACGCCCGAGGGCAAGACGAAGCTGGTCGGTGACGTCGCCTATGCCGAGGTGGCTGAGGTCGCCGGGGCGATCACGCCGGTGCCGGGTGGCGTCGGCCAGATGACGGTGGCGTGCCTGCTGGTGAACACGCTGCGCGCGGCCTGCGCCATTTCGGGGCTGCCGAAGCCGGCGGTGTGATCCGCTCGGTCGTTCCGGGCCGGCTTTTTGAGCCGCCCCGGAATGACGTCCTGAACGATTACGTCTTCGCCGCCTTGGCGCGCGCGATGCCCTCGGCGATCAGCTGATGGGCGTCGTCGGCATTGCCCCAGCGCAGCACCTTGACCCACTTGCCGGGCTCGAGATCCTTGTAGTGCTCGAAGAAGTGCTGGATCTGCTGCAGCGTGATGTCCGGCAGGTCGCTGTAGCTGCGCACCTTGTCGTAACGCTGGGTCAGCTTCGACGACGGCACCGCGATGATCTTCTCGTCGCCGCCGGCCTCGTCTTCCATGATCAGCACACCGACGGGGCGCACGCTCATGACCGCGCCGGGCACGATCGCGCGGGTGTTGGCGACCAGCACGTCGCAAGGGTCGCCGTCATTGGACAGCGTGTGCGGGATGAAGCCGTAATTACCGGGGTAGCGCATCGCCGTGTAGAGGAAGCGGTCGACGAACAGCGTGCCGGCCTCCTTGTCCAGCTCGTACTTGATCGGCTCGCCGCCGACCGGCACTTCGATGACGACGTTGACCTCGCGCGGCGGATCTTTCCCGATCGGGATGGCGTCGATGCGCATGGATGCTCCGTTGAACTTGAACGTTTGAGGGTCGGACGCTCGCCAGACGAGCGCTCGCATTCGCAGTCGCAAAAAAATCGCGGCTGCGCAACAGCTACCTCAATGCCAAATCTTCAGTTCAATTCGCCGACGCGTTACCGCTCAACGCGCCCAGAGCTCCGTCAATTCCGGACTCAGTTGGTCCAGGCAAAAGCGACCTTGTCGAGCGACTTCGGTCCGAAGCGCTCCGACGACCGTGCGACCATGCGGCCGCCCAAGGCACGGTAAAACTCGGTGGCGGGATCGTTGTCGGACAACGCCCACACCACCATGCTCTTCAGGCCGCTCTGCGCAAGATCGCGCTTGGCCGCCTGGAAGAGCCGGCGACCGAACCCCAGCCCCTGAAATTCCGGTCGCAGATAGAGCTCGTAGACTTCGCCATCGAAGTGCAGGCTGCGGGCGCGGTTGCGGCCGTAATTCGCATAGCCTGCGACCTTGTCGTTGAACACCAGCACGCTGACGCGGCTGCCTTTGCGGATCGCGCTGTCCCACCATTGGGGGCCGCGCCGGTTGATCAGCTTCTCCAGCTCGGCGCCAGGGATGATCCCCTGGTAGGCGGACCGCCAAGCTTCATCGTGGGCTGACGCCACCGCAGCCGCATCTGCAGCCTTGGCCGGACGGACTTCGATCAGGGTTGTGCTCATGACGGGATCAAAGCAAGTCGGCGGCGCGCCTTCAAGGTGCCACGTTAAAGATCGGTTAACCTGTGGATTTTCGGCATCACCGCGGCGGAAACCTGTGCCGAAAAGGGACAATTTCGCAACATTGTTGAGAGTCGACGGTGCCTGATAACCGCCAACGCCTGTTTGGGCGAAAAACTGCAGCTTCCGGGTCGCGGCGTGGGCTAATCTCGCGTCACGACAAAATCCTCCCGCCGGGCTCAATGCTGCTGCTTCGCTGCGTCTCATGGTTGCTCGCGCTCGCCGTCCTGTCAGGGCCGAGCGCATGGGCGCAGACGTTCGGCCCGGTCGCGCCCGAGGGCGAGCCGGGCCGGCAGCAGCAGTGGCTGGTGCCGTCGACCGAGCCCGGAATTCCAGCGCATGCGCTGTTGTATCGGCCCGCCGGCGACGGACCGTTTCCGCTGGCCTTGATTGCTCACGCCTCCACGCAAAATCCGCTGCGGCGGGCGCAGATGCCGCAGCCGAGCTACACGGCGCTGGCGCGCGAACTGGTCGCGCGCGGCTATGCGGTGCTGGTGCCGGAGCGCCTCGGACATGGCCGCACCGGCGGTCCGTATGTCGAGGATCAGGGCGGCTGTGCCGATGCGAACTACGAGCGCTCGGGGCGCGCGACCGCCGCACAGATTTTGCGCGCGCTCACCTTCATGCGCGAACAGCCATTCGTCGCGAAACGCCGCGCTCTCGTCATCGGACATTCCGCCGGCGGCTGGGGCGCGCTGGCGCTTGCCGATCAGCAGCCCTTCGTCGCGGGGATCATCGTGTTTGCTGCCGGCCGCGGCGGTCACGCCGACGACGTGCCCGAACGCGTTTGCGCCGACGAGCGCCTGCGAGAGACGGCCGGCATCTTTGGACGCAACGCGCGCGTCCCCGTCACCTGGCTGGTCGCAGCCAATGACAGCTATTTCCCGCCGGCCTTGTCACGGTGGCTCGCCGATGCTTTCAAATCAGCCGGCGGTCGCACGGATTTCGAAGTGCTGCCATCCTACGGTGATGAAGGTCATTGGCTGATCGAGCACACTGCCGGTGTGGCGCTTGCGGTTGAGGTGCTGGCACGCGCGCTCGCCGCGTCGCGATCCACACGCTTCACGCGACCGGACTAGCAGGACACGATGACGCTGTATTTCCTCGTCAAATATCTGCACGTGCTCGGCGCCATCGTGATCCTCGGCACCGGCACGGGGATCGCGTTCTTCATGCTGATGGCGCATCTGAGCAATGAGGCCGCGTTCATCGCGCGCACTGCGGGCGTCGTCGTGATCGCGGACATGCTGTTCACGCTGTCGGCGGTGCTGCTGCAGCCAATCACGGGCGGCACGTTGATGTGGCTGTCGTCGACCGCGGTGACCGACGGTTGGCTGCTCATTTCGCTCGCGCTCTATGCCATCGCCGGGCTGTTCTGGGTGCCGGTGATCTTCATGCAGATCGAGCTGCGCGATCTCGCGCGGGCCGCCGTCACGAACTCACAACCCTTGCCGCCACGCTATTTCACCGTCTTCCGCCGCTGGTTCCTGTGCGGCATTCCCGGCTTCGGCGCGGTCATGGCCATTCTCTGGCTGATGATCGCGAAGCCGTTCTGATGAGAAGCGCATGATCACGCCGACCACCTCCCGCATCCTCGTGCTCGGCGCCTCCGGTCTGATCGGCCGCTTCGTCACCGACGATCTGCGCCGGCGCGGCTTTGCGACAATCGGCGTTGCGCGCGCGTTCTCCGCTTCACAGCGCGTATCGCCTGCCGACATCGAGCTGCCGATCATGGCGCTCGATGCCACAGGCCTGGCGGGGCTGATGCGCGGGCATGAGATCGATGTCGTCGTCAACTGCCTCGGCGTGCTGCAGGATGGTCCAGGCAGCAACACCGATGCGGTGCATCGCGAATTCGTCGTGCGGCTGCTCGCCGCGATCGCCGCTTGCGGCCGCAGCGTGCGCTTCATTCACGTCTCGATCCCCGGGACCGCCGATGAGGATCACACCGCCTTCGCCACCACCAAGCGCGAGGCCGAGCGCCTGATCGCGGCCTCCGGCATTCCCCACGCGATCCTGCGCCCCGGCTTCGTGATCGCCCCCTCGGCCTATGGCGGCAGCGCCATGGTGCGGGCGCTCGCGGCGTTTCCGATCGATCTGCCGGGGAAGGATGCGGCGACGCCGTTCCAGCCGGTCGCGGTGGCGGACATCGCTGCGACCATCGCCTGGCTCGCCCTGCGCCCGGTCGGCGAGGACATGCGCGCGGTGAGCTGGGATCTGATGCAGTCCGAGCCGGTGACGCTGGGTGACGTCATCGCCGCGTTTCGGCGTAGCTACGGCACGGCTGATTGGCGACGCCTCGCGATCCCCGCGCCGCTGATCAATCTCGGCGCGATCGCCGGCGACTTCGCCAGCCGGCTCGGCTGGATGCCGCCGATGCGCAGCACGGCCATCGCCGAACTTCGTCGCGGCGTGCGCGGCGATCCCGCGCCATGGATCGCAGCGACCGGCATCACGCCGACAACTCTTGCTGAGACCGTCGGCGCGCATGGCGCGCCCATTCAGGACAAATGGTTCGCGCGGCTGTTCCTGACCAAGGCGCTGATCATCGCGAGCCTCGTGCTGTTCTGGGTCGCATCGGGCAGCATCGCGCTGTTCATCTCGTTCCCCGCCACCACGGCAATCCTGACCACGCGCGGCTGGCCCGAGGGCTTTGCGATTCCGTTCGCGGCGATCACCAGCATGATGGACATCTCGGTCGGCGTGTTGATCGCGTTCCGCAAGACGGCGGCCTTCGGCCTTGCTGCCGGCATCTTCGTCTCGCTCGGCTACATGCTCGGCTGCGCGGTGCTGACCCCCGACCTCTGGCTCGAACCGCTCGGCGCGCTGGTGAAGACGGGACCTGCGATCGTGCTGATGCTGGTCGCGCTTCTCGTGATGGACAATCGCTGATGACGAACTGGCCCGACGACGATGTGATCCTCTATGACGGAGTCTGCGTGTTCTGCTCGCGCTGGGTGCAGTTCGTGATCGCGCGCGACACCGAAAAGCGCTTCCGCGTCACGCCGATCCAGTCGCCCTATGGCACACGGCTGGCGCAGGCGTTCGGCATCGATCCCCGCGAGCCCGACACCAACGCGGTCGTGCATGGCGGCAAGGCGCATCTCAAATCCGATGCGGCGCTGACCGTGCTGTCGAACCTGCCGGGCTGGGGCTGGACGCGCGCGCTGTTCGCGGTGCCGAAGTCGCTGCGCGACGCCGTCTACAGCGTGGTTGCGCGCAACCGCTACCGCATCTTCGGCAAATACGATTCCTGCTTCGTGCCGGATGCCGAACTGCGCCGGCGGGTGCTCGACCAGTAAACGCGTGCGATCGTGATCAATCGATTGAAACGAACGGAATATCCAATATAATTCGTTGGATCGATTGATACCAGCATGAAATTCTCTTCCCAACCGCTGATTTGGGAGAGTTTTTCATGGCTGCCGCGTTGCAGGATCTGACCGCCGATGCACCCGTCACCGCCCGTCATGCACCGGTCTCGGCACCGGGCCGCGTTGCGCTGCTGCTGCCCGGGCTCGCCCTGTCGGCCGCGATCGCGGCCGGCGCCTTTGGGCTGCGGCTGCTGCCGGGGCTCGGCCTGTTCAGTCCGATGATCCTGGCGATCGTGGCGGGCATGGCGCTGCACAACATCGTCGGCACGCCGAGGCGCGCGAAACCCGGCGTGACCTTTGCGATGCGGCGCGTGCTGCGGACCGCGATCATCCTGCTCGGCCTGCAGCTCACCGCAACCCAGATCGTGGAGGTCGGCGCGCGTGGGCTTGGCGTGATCGCGCTGAGTCTGACTGGCACCTTCCTTTTCACGGTGTGGATGGGTCGTCTGCTCGGCGTCGATCGCAAGCTGGCCGAGCTGATCGCCGCGGGGACCTCGATCTGCGGCGCCTCCGCCGTGATCGCGACCAACACGGTGACGCGCGCGCCCGACGAAGACGTCGCCTATGCGGTCGCCTGTGTGACCGTGTTCGGCTCGATCGCGATGGTCGCCTATCCACTGCTCCCGACACTGCTGCATCTCGACGCCCATGCCTTCGGGCTGTGGAGCGGCGCCTCGATCCACGAGATCGCGCAGGTGGTCGCGGCGGCCTTCCAGGGGGGCCAGCAGGCCGGCGAATTCGGCACCGTCGCCAAGCTGGCGCGGGTGATGCTGCTGGCGCCGGTGGTGCTGACGCTCGGCCTGCTGGCAACGCGGCGCGCCCGCCATGCCGGTCACGGCCATGCCGGCGCGCAGCCGCCGCTGCCCTGGTTCGTGTTCGGCTTCATCGCGCTCGTCGCCGTCAACAGCCTCATCACCGTGCCGGCCGAGGCGAAGACGGTGATCGTGACCGCGACCACGTTCCTGCTGTCGATGGCGCTGGCCGCGATGGGGCTGGAGACGGATTTCGGAAAGCTCAAGGCAAAAGGCCTGCGACCGCTGGCGCTGGGCCTGGCCGCCTTCCTGTTCATCGCGAGCTTCAGCCTGATGCTCGTGAAACTGATGACATAGGACCGACGTGACGCTCGAGCAGCTCAGGATCTTCGTTGCGGTCGCCACCCGCGAGCACGTCACCCAGGCGGCGCGCGAGCTCAATCTGACGCAGTCGGCGACGTCAGCCGCCGTGGCTGCGCTCGAAGCCCGCTACCAGACGCAATTGTTCGATCGCGTCGGCCGCCGCATCGTGCTCACCGCCGCCGGCAAGGCGTTCCTGGTCGAAGCCAAGGCGGTGCTGGCGCGCGCCGCCGCCGCCGAGACCGTGCTCGACGATCTCGCCGGCCTGAAGCGCGGGCAACTGACGCTGGCGGCGAGCCAGACCATTGCCGGCTACTGGCTGCCCGCCGTCATTCATCGCTTCAACGCGGCGCACCCGGCGATCAGGCTGCAGCTGTCGATCGGCAACACCGAGCAGGTCGCGACCGCCGTGCGCGAGGGGGCGGCCGATCTCGGCTTCGTCGAGGGCGATGTCGACGATGCCGCGCTGGCGGCGCAAACCGTGGCGGAGGATGAGATGGTGCTGGTCGGCCCGACCGGTCATCCACTGTGCCGCGGCGCGACCGTCACCGCCACCGATCTGAGATCGGCACGCTGGGTGCTGCGCGAGCAGGGCTCCGGCACGCGTGCGGTGTTCGAGGCCGCGCTCGGCCGATTCGGCATCACCACAGCCGAGCTCGATGTCGCGTTCGACCTGCCGTCCAACGAGGCCGTGCGCGGCGCGGTCGAAGCCGGCGCGGGCGTCACGGTGCTGTCGCGCCTGGTGGTGATGCGGGCCGTGAAGGCGGGTCTGCTCGCCATTGCCAATCTCGAATTGCCCAAGCGGCACTTCTACAGCCTGCGGCATCGGGAGCATCACCAGACCCAGGCCGCGCGGGAGTTTCTGCGGATCGTTGGTGAAACGGGTTGATCGGGGCACATCATCGCGAGCGCAGCGACGCGATCCAGGAGTCCCACTGCGGTGGAAGTCTGGATTGCTTCGCTGCGCTCGCAACGACGGTGGATGGACTATCGCTTAACTAACGAGGCTAATGCCTCCCTTGCCGCTCGTTCACCGCTGTCGCGGGCGCCATGCGCGGTCGAGAAGAAATCCGACGGCGTCGCCTCGCCGGCGAAGAACAGCCGGTCATCGACCGGGGCGGCCAGCACGGCGCGCTTGCCGGCGTGGCCGGGCCGCGCGTGCGAGTAGGCGCCGCGCGCGAACGGGTCGGCGCTCCAGCGGGACTCGGCGAGCGGGCGGAGGCTCTTGCGGATGTCGCTGCCGAGCAGCGCAACGACGTCGTCGATCGCCTGCGCCGCCAATGCGCCCTCGCCCGCCGCCTCGATCTCGCGGGCAAAGCTGCCGCCGTAGAAGCCCTCGATGCAGGGCTGGCCGAACGGGCGCAGCTGGAAGCTGCCGACGCGCGCGGTTTGGCTGCGGCCGCGCATGCCGGAATCCTTCGGCAGGTGCTCCCAGCCGTCGAGCGCGAGCGTCACCTTGTTGTCGAGGCCGAGCGGCAGGCCGGCGGCGGCTTCGACCTTGCCGGGCAGAGCGGGCGTGAAGCGGATCGCCTCGTCGGCGATCAGATTGGTCGGCACCGTGACGATGACCTTGTCGACGGTCAGCGTGCCCTGCGAGGTCGTCAGGCGGATACGCCTGTCGTTGTGATCGATCAGCGTCACCTCGCAATCGAGGACGATCGGCAAACCGGCACCAAAGGCGGCCACCAGCGCGCCATAGCCGCGGCGGACGCGCCAGTTCAGCTCGGTGTCCTCATAGGCCTCGAAATCGAGCAGCGACATCTGGTCGAGCTCGCAGCCGTTGAGATAGGTGCAGATCGCATCGATCATGCCGTTCCAGCGATTGCCGGGCTCGAGGCACGCGCTGGCGGTTGCGTCGCGGCCGCTCTTCGCCGCGTCAGCCGTGCGCGTGAAGAATGCCTCCAGGGCGCGAAGGAAATCCTCGCGCTCGGGCGTCGGTACCGCCGCCTCATAGGCCTGGTCACGCCAGGGCGGGCGGGACTTGTCGATGGTGAAGGCAAGTTGCTCAGCGATCGCCACGAATGAGTTGCGGTCCGCCGAATGCAGCCAGCCGCAGCCGAGGTCGAACGTGACGTCGGGCGAGGCCATGACGGTGTGGGCCCGCCCACCGATGCGATCGCGGGCCTCCAGGACGATGAAGGAGACGCCCTTGCCCCGCAGCGCCTGCGCCGCGCCGAGGCCGGCCGCACCGGCGCCGATGACGGCAACGTCGATGGAGGAAGGGAAAGACATTGGCTCATCCAACTCCGTCGTCCTGCCCGGCCTTGTACCGGGCATCCCCGTCGTTCTCGCAAGCCCAAAAACGTGGATGGCCGGGCCTTCGCCGCGCCGCAGGGGCTTCGGCCCCGCAGGCGGGACAAGCCCGGCCATGACGCACTTGAGACTGGAGAGCGGCGGTTACGCCACCGCTTCCTTCTGCTTCTCGGCGCGCTTGCGCTCGTTCGGATCGAGGTGCTTCTTGCGCAGGCGGATCGACTTCGGCGTGATCTCCACCAGCTCGTCGTCCTCGATATAGGCCAGCGCCTTTTCCAGGGTCATCCGGATCGGCGGGGTCAGGCGAACGGCTTCGTCCTTCGAGGTGGTACGGATGTTGGTGAGCTGCTTGCCCTTCAACACGTTGATCTCGAGATCGTTGTCGCGGGTGTGCTCGCCGACGATCATGCCCTTGTAGACCTTCCAGCCCGGCTCGATCATCATCGGGCCGCGATCCTCCAGCTTGAACATGGCGTAGGCCACCGCCTCGCCCTGGTCGTTGGAGATCAGGACGCCGTTGCGGCGGCCCTGGATCTGGCCCTTGTAGGGCAGGTAGTTGTGGAACAGGCGGTTCATGATCGCCGTGCCCTTGGTGTCGGTCATCAGTTCGCCCTGATAGCCGATCAGGCCGCGGGTCGGCGAGTAGAACACCAGCCGCAGGCGATTGCCGCCGGACGGACGCATCTCGATCAGTTCGGCCTTGCGCTCGCTCATCTTCTGCACGACGACGCCGGAATGCTCCTCGTCGACGTCGATCACAACCTCCTCGATCGGCTCCAGGGTCTGGCCGGTGACCTCGTCCTTCTGGAACACGACGCGCGGACGCGACACCGACAGTTCGAAGCCCTCGCGACGCATGGTCTCGATCAGGATCGCGAGCTGCAATTCGCCGCGGCCGGACACTTCCATCGCGTCCTTGTCCTGGGACTCGACCACGCGCAGCGCGACGTTGCCCTCGGCCTCGCGCAGCAGGCGGTCGCGGATCAGGCGGCTGGTGACCTTGTCGCCCTCGGTGCCGGCGAGCGGCGAGTTGTTGACGATGAACGACATCGACACCGTCGGCGGATCGATCGGCTGCGCCTGGATCGGCGTCTCGACGCTCGGATCGCAGAAGGTGTCGGCCACGGTGCCCTTGGGCAGGCCAGCGATGGCGACGATGTCACCGGCTTCGGCGATGTCGACCGGCTGGCGCTCGAGGCCGCGGAACGCCAGGATCTTGGAGATGCGGCCGGTTTCCACCAGCTTGCCGTCGCGCGAGAGCACCTTGACGGACTGGTTGGGCTTCACGGTGCCGGACGCGATCCGCCCGGTGATGATGCGGCCGAGATAGGGGTTGGCTTCGAGAATGGTACCGAGCAGCCGGAACGGGCCGTCCTCGACCACCGGCGGCGCCACGTGCTTGATGACGAGATCGAACAACGGCTGCATGCCGTCCTCGTGGGAGGCGTCGGGCGACGTCGCCATCCAGCCGTTCTTGCCCGACCCGTAGAGGATCGGAAAATCGAGCTGCTCGTCGGTGGCATCGAGGGCGGCGAACAGGTCGAACACCTCGTTCACGACTTCGGTGACGCGCGCGTCGGGCCGATCGACCTTGTTGATGGCGACGATCGGCTTCAGGCCGAGCTTGAGCGCCTTGCCGACCACGAATTTGGTCTGCGGCATCGGGCCCTCGGCGGCGTCGACCAGCACGATCACGCCGTCGACCATCGACAGGATGCGCTCGACCTCGCCGCCGAAATCGGCGTGGCCGGGGGTGTCGACGATGTTGATCTGGGTGTCTTTCCACTGCACCGAGGTGCACTTGGCCAGAATGGTGATGCCGCGCTCGCGTTCCAGATCGTTGGAATCCATCGCGCGCTCAACCTGACGCTGGTTTTCGCGATAGGTACCGGATTGCTGCAGCAGCTTGTCGACCAGGGTGGTCTTGCCGTGGTCGACGTGGGCGATGATGGCGATGTTACGGAGGTTCATGGTCGGTGTCTTCTAAGCTTTCTCAAGAGCCCGTGCTCTGTCCCCGGCGGGGCGCGCGCTTTATGATAGTCGAATCAAGCTGTTAGCTTTGCGACGCGCGCTCGCGAAACTCGTTCGGCGGAAGGGGCCGGCAGCCCCAAATAGGAAACCCGGCCAATCGACCGGGCAGACCTCGCGCGTTGCGGCGCAATATAGGCAAAAAATGCCAAAAAACAATGACTGCTTTCAGGAATGAGGTGCGGTTTGCCGGAGTCCGGAACAGCCCGCATGTCTCCTGGCGGTCACGGGTCATGACGACACGGCCCCAGCCCGCAAAGGCGAAAGATGAGAATCAGGCCGTCCGAGCCTCCTCCGGCGTCATGAACGGCTCCGCCCGCGCCTGACCGCCAGCACGATCACCACGACGCCGGCGATGGCCGCGCCGATGAAGAGCAGTCCGATCGGATGTTCCAGGTCTTGGCGCGTGATCTGATTGGGGAAGACGACGAGGACGCAGGCCATGGGAAACAGCAGGATGAGGCCGGCAAGGACCGCCAGCGCCGTCAGGCAGCCGGAGCGTTGCTGCTCAGGCGGAAGTTCGGGAGGCAGGATGTCACGACCACTCATGATTCCCTCGTCATCGCCGCCATGCCTTGCGGAGCAGCAGGACTCCACCCGCGCCGACCGCGAACCCGATCACGATCAACGCAATGAATTCGGAAGGCCATCCCTTCTCCTGCACGGCAACGACGCTGAAATACATCGCGCACAGTCCGGGCAACAGCAGGATCATCCCAGTGATGACCATGAACACAGTCAGGCAGCCGCGCCGGAGCTGATCGCCGTTCATCGGCTGGAAGCGTGGCGGCAGATCGGGAGGTCCATCGCTCATGCCCGTCCCTTCGCCAGCCGCGCGCGGATGCCGTCGATGGCGCCGTTGCGGTAGAACAGATTGTAGGTGTCGAACGGAATGATCTCGCCGCGCTCGGTGACGAAATGGATGCAGGAGCGCTTGACGTTGCCGACGCAGAAATTGAAGCGGTCGAGAAACTGCACGATGGTGACGCGAAACACGTGCTCATAGCCGAGATTGTCCGGCACCTGGACGGATGGCAGGCAGCAGAGGAATTCGGCGACGCGCTGGCCGGTGTTGAGCGGCCCCGACGACAGCGAGAACAGCTCGACGAATTTGTCGCGCAGCACCGGATATTTCTCCGGGCTGATCGTGTTCGGCATCACCGACAGCAGTTCCTCCTGGGGCACCATGGAGGTCAGCGGCAGCACGGTCGTGCCGTTGCGCAGGCCGTAGCCGATCGAGATGCTCTCGGGGTTGCACGGCAGCGGGATCATGTCCTGCTCGCCGAATACGCCGGTGTCGACGACGCGGCGGCGGATCTCGGACAGCATGATGCGGTCGGTGTCCTTGTTGAAATCGGCGTTGCGGCCGGCGTCCTGCACCGGCTGCAGGGTCACGCCGCGCACGCAAGACCATTCGAGCGCGTGGCGGACGATGTCGCCGATCTCGTCGTCATTGACGCCGCGCTTGAGGGTGGCGACCAGCGTCGTGGAGATGCCGTGACGCTCGAGATTTTCCAGCGCCTGCTGGCGGATGCGGCGCAGATCGGCGCCGCGGATGTTGGTGAGGCCGGCGCGCGACAGCGAGTCGAACTGCAGATAGACCTCCAGCCCGCGTTTGGTCTCCGCCAGCCGTGCGACGAAATCCGGCTCGCGCGCGATGCGCAGGCCATTGGTGTTGATCATGACGTGGCGGATCGGGCGGGCGCGCACGGCGGCGAGGATGTCGAAGAATTGCGGATGCAAGGTCGGCTCGCCGCCGGAGATCTGCACCAGGTCCGGCTCGCCCTCGCTCTTCACCAGTGCATCCAGCATCCGCTCGACGGTCGCGAGCGGGGTGAAATGCGCCCGCTGCGGCGAGGATTCGGCGAAGCACACCGGGCAGGTCAGGTTGCAGTGATCGGTGATCTCGATCAGCGCCAGGCAGGAATGCTGCTCGTGATCGGGACACAGGCCGCAGTCGTAGGGGCAGCCATACTCGGTGCGGCGCTGGAAGCTGAGCGGCGTGTCGCCCGGCTTGATGAAGTCCTTGCAGCGCCGCCAATAGGCGGCATCGTCCGAGACCAGCGTCGACTGCACGCCGTGCTCCCGACAGCGCTTCTCGTACCAGACCTCGTTGTCGATGATCTGGATCTTGGTCGGCACCAGCGCGAGGCAGGTCTCGCACAGGGATTGCGTCTGTCCCCAGAATACATAGGGACGAGACTTACGCAGCGGCGCGTTCATGCATGACCTTCGGTTGCGGCGCCGTCGCCAGCATGATCGCGGCATAGGCTGCAATGGCCAGCGACAGCAGATGAAACAGCGTGAAGGGGCCGATCACCGGCCCATAGGGCTTGAGGAATTCCCAGGCGAAGCGCTGCAGCCCGTACACGAGCAGTGCGAGGTAGAAGCCATTGGCGATGACGGCTTCACTCCGCCTGAGCACCGCGGCGACGTAGACGGCGGCAAAGCTGGCCATCGCGAGGCTCTCGTAGAGCTGCACAGGGTGGCGCAGGATGCCGTCGCCGAAATCATGCCCCCACAGCAAGGCTGTCGGCGTCCCATAGGTGAAGTCGGCGAGTCCGGCGGCGTAGCAACCGATCCGGCCGACGGCGACGCCGACCGCGAGCGGCAGCGCGAAACGCGCGCCGGTGCGCAAGGCGATGCCGTGGTGCCATTTGTACAGCTCGACCGCGACGATGCCGCCGGCGAGCGCGCCTTCGACCGAGCGCGCCAGTCCGGACATGCCGGACAGCCACAAATTCAGCGTGCCGAAGAGATAGGCGCCGAGGCCGGCCCCGAACACGAGCGCGGCGACATAGGGCCACTCGGTCGATTGCTTCGGAAAACGCACGCCCGCGACGCGCGTCAGCCACCAGCCAGCGCCCGCTGCGCTGAGCCAGGCGGCAACGTCGAAGATCGCGTGAACAACGGCCCCGTCCATGACCCCCATCGTCCGGTTGCAGCCGGACTATGGCAAGGTCCACGCGTCAAAGGCAATGACGTGTCCGTATCAGGCGGTCGCGGCCTGCTCGGTCGGATAGACGCCGCGCAGGACCTCCTCGAAATGGGTCTTCACGGCCTCGTTGCACAGGCAGGAGCGCTGCTTCAGGGCCTCGAAGTCGCGCACCATGAAGGCGCCGCGCCGGGTGTCGAGGATGCCTTCGGCCCGGAACGTCTGCACGACCCGGCTGACATAGCTGCGGCCGACGCCGAGCAAGGTGGCGAGTTGCTCATGCGTAAGCGGCACGATCGGCTCGCCATCGATGCGGTCCATCGCGGCAACGATCCATTTCGCCGTGCGCTGCTCGATCGAGTGAATCGCGTTGCAGGCGGTCGACTGGAACATCTGGGCCAGCATGCAATCGGCATAGCGCGCGAACACGTTGCGCAGGGTCTTGGATTGCAGTTTGGCGGTAGCCAGTCGCGACAGCGGCAGCCTCGCGAACGGACCGCCGAACTTGACGACGATCCGCGTATAGGCCGGCAGAAAGCCTTCGCTGACGATGCCGCCGACGGCGCCTTCGCGGCCGACCAGGATGGTCTCGACGTCGCGGCCGTCCTCATTGGGCACGAGGTAGGACGTCAACGCCGGCCCGCAGGGGAAATGGACGATCTGCACGTCGTCGCCCGGACTGTAGATCAGCTCGTTCGGCGTCGCCTGGTCCTCGACCAGATAGGGCGCGATGAGCGCATAATCGAGCGGACTGAGCCGGCGCAGCAGGTTGTTGTGCGGCCGCTCCCGGGTAATCGTCGTGACACCTTGGCTCAGCATCGTGGTTCCCCGCGCTACGCATGTGCGTGATCTGTGCTCCCTGTGTTCACAAGTGCACCGACACAGGAACTCCGATATGCTGCTCTCGGTTCCAGGAACCCGCCAGCGTGCTCGAGAGGAGGCGCCGGCTGCGGGCCATCCCTTACCCCTGGAACCCCGCAGATCCCATGAGCAGCTCGCAATCCCGCGTGCCCACGTTCTATGAGCATGTGCTGGTCGTCGAAGACGACCCCATCATAGCGCTCGGCCTCGAAGACACCATCGCCGACCTCGGCATTGCCGACATCAGGGTCGCGTCCAACGTCGCGACCGCGCTCGCGATGATCGCCGAGCGCGCGCCGCAATTCGCACTGCTCGATGTCGGCCTGGTGCGCGAACAGAGCTTCGCGATCGCCGAGCGGCTCGCGGCGCTCGGCATTCCCTTCGCTTTCTCCACCGGCTACGGCGCCGACCGCGTTCCGGCCGCGTTTTCCGACCGGCCGCGGCTGCCGAAGCCGTGCCCGACGGATGCGCTGGAAGCCGTGCTGCGGCAGCAAGACTAGTCGCCGCCGCAGCGAGCAGATCTCAGCCCAGCTTCGGATCGAGCGTGGTCGACCACAGCGCGACGTCGGCACGATCGCGCAAGGTGACCGTCATCTGCCCCGACGCGCCGTCGATCTTGACGTGGCCGAAGAACTGCATGCCGGCCGACGGCGGCAGGTTCTGCTTGTCGAGGCCGGGCGCCTTGATGAAGCGGACTTCAGGACCGAACGTGTTGTCGAGTTCGTTCGGACCGAACGTGCCGGCATGCAGCGGGCCGGAGACGAACTCCCAGAACGGCTCGAAGTCCTGGAATTGAGCCTTGTTCGGATCGTAATAATGCGCGGCCGCATAGTGCACGTCGGCGGTGAGCCACACCGTGTTCTGGATCGGCGCCGTCTTGATGAAGCGCAGGATCTCGGCGATCTCGAGCTCGCGGCCGCGCGCCGGGCCATCGCCTTGGGCGATCGCTTCCGAGCCCTTCTTGTTGGCCGCATCGTCGTAGACGATGATGCTGAGCGGCATATCGGAGGCGATCACCTTCCAGGTCGCGCGCGAATTGAGCAGCGCCTGCTTCAGCCAGCGCATCTGCTCCGGCCCGATGAAGTAGGACGCCGGACCATATTTGTCCTCGAGATTGGGGCCGTTGCCGCCGCGGTAGCTGCGCTCGTCGAGCACGAACACGTCGAGATGCGGACCGTAATTGATGGTGCGATAGACCCGGCCGGGTTCGATGATGCTCTCGCGCATCGGATACATTTCATGGAAGGCGCGGGCCGCGCGCGCCGCGAGCAGCTGGATGTTGCGCTCCTTGTAGGCCGCCGGCAGCTCCTTGGAGGCCGACCAGTTGTTGGTCACCTCGTGATCGTCCCACTGCACGAAGATCGGCACCTCCGCATTGAAGGCGCGGACGTTCTCGTCGAGGAAATTGTACTTGTGAGCCGCGCGGAACTCGTCGAGCGTCTCGGCCACCTTGGCCTTCTCCTGGACCGTCAGGTTCTTCCACACCTTGTTGTCCGGCAGCTTGACTTCGGACTGGATGGGACCGTCGGCATAGATGGTGTCGCCGGAATGCAGGAAGAAATCCGGCCGGTGCTTCTTCATGGTGGCGAAGGTGAACATGCCGCCGTCGTCGGGATTGATGCCCCAGCCCTGCCCCGCGACGTCGCCGCCCCAGACGAACGAAACGTCGCGCTTGTTGCCGGGCGCCGTGCGGAAGCGGCCGACCACCGCCTCGCTTTCGACCGCGGTGTGGGACAGGTCGCGAAACCTGACACGGTAGAAGATGTCCTGGCCGCTCGGCAGGCCGTCGACGAGCATCTTGGCCGTGAAGTCGCTCTCGGGAAGCGCGGCGATCGGCGGCAGGCTGCGCGCGTCCTTGAACGATTCGGTGGTCGCGACCTCGACCAGCATCTGCGAGGGCCGGTCGGCGCGCGCCCAGACCACGCCGCCATCCATGCCGACATCGCCGGACTGCACACCATGCGTGATCTGCGGCCGGTCCGCCGCGCGGCTCAGACGCGGCATCGAGAGGGTCGCGACGCCTGCTGCGGCGGTCGACAGGAAGCGGCGGCGGGACAGCCGGGTGGTCTGCGGTCGTGGGATGCGAAGCGTCATGCGGGTCTCCTGGCCACGGCACGCGGAACAGGCGCGCCAAGGCAGGCAGACCTAGAAAAGATTGATGACGCTGCAATTACATCACGCGGCGGGCGGAATCGGGCTGCCGTCACGGCACGAGCCGTCTCGCAGGGTAGAAGCAGGATCGCGTCAGGTGCCGGCGGCGCGCAATTGCGCGCCGGTGCGCTGCAGATTCGCGGGCATGCTCATCAGGATCAGCTTGCGATCGGCGACCGCGTTGTGGAACTGCTCGAGCGCGATGTTGAACGCGGTGAGCGCCGCGTGCTCGATCGCGCCGTCCTCGAAGCACGTCAGGGTGTTGCGCAGGATCTCGTCGGCCTCGGCCTGCAACTGGTCGAGTTCCTCCGTCGAATCGCTCTTGCGCGCAATCGGGATCATCTCCAGAAGCCGGTCGCGCAGCGAGGTGTTGATCGTCCGCTCGTCGCGCTTGAGATAGCCGGCGAACCAGGCGCCCGCCGAGCCCATCGCGGACAGGGCCATCAGGCTCCACCAGATGTAGTCGCTGTAGCGGTCGAGGAAGGTCTTCTCCTCACCGTCGACAAAGGCCGCGGCACCGGGATGGACGGGGATCGCGGCGTCCTTGTCGGTGTCGGGCGTCTCGATCTTGGCAGCCAGCGGAAACTCGGTCAGCAATTGCTGGCGCACCGAGAACAGCTGGTGCGTGAACGCCGCCACGGTCGAGTCGGCCAGGCCTTTGCGCGCGACGATGTGGTGGTTGAAGCTGATCGTCTTGACCTCGTCCTCGGGCCGATCCGGCGAGCCGCCGAACGCGCCGGCAGGAATGTCGGCCGCTTCATATTCGGGATGATTCTGGGCGATGGCCTCGGCGGAATCGATCGCCAGGAAGGTCGGCGTGCCGCCGTCCTTGGTCGCAGCGGCGATCGCATCCGCCGTGATCTTGCTGTTGATGGGACCAGCCGCGAGATAGACGTCGGCCTTCTGGCTGCGGACGGCTTCCGCGGCTTCGGTGATCGGAAACTGAACGATCTCGACCTTGCCGGCATCGACGCCGTACTGGTGCAGGATCACCTTGAGCAGATTGGCGTTTGCCGGCGTGCGGCCGATGATGCCGATCTTGCGGCCGGCAAGCTGGGAAATCTTGGTGATCTTGGCGCCGCCCTTGCGCGCCTTGCCCTTGCCCGGCGTCGGCACCCAGAGCACGGCGACGTTCTTGCGCAGGGTCGCGACGGCCTGCGCATTCTTCGGAACTTCGAGGTCGCCGCGGATGATCGCCAGATCCACCTTTGCAGCGGCGAGGGCCTGCGCACTTTCGCCAGCGCCTTCGGTCGGAACCGGCCTCAGCCGCACATAGGCGTGGGATTGTGCGAAGGCCTGGGTCAGGGCCTGAACGACCTTGAGATCGTCGCTGTTGGGCGGACCGACCGCGATCTTCAACACCACGGGACGCATGGCAAAATAGTAGGCGCCCGCCAGCGCGCCGACGATCGCGAGGATGCCGGCGATGACGATGAACACGGCAGGGCGCATCTGCGAGCGCTGCGCTGGCGTGGTCTGGGGGTCTGCCAGGTCCGATCCTCCGATGGGCCGCGGACCTGCGCCACACGCAGCTCCGTCCGCTCTCATTCTTCGCTAGAGCGGAACTGTAGCAAAATTCTTGTCGGTCCGGGGTGACATCTGCGTCATGGTTACCAGGGCGCAGGATTGAGCGGCCGGCGTTTCCGTGAACCGGTCGCGTTGGCTTGGGCTCAAGCCTCTGATCCGGATATGGTTTCTGCTCGTCCGGCGAAACGATCCGGGCGGGCCGGCGTTGACGAATGCCCGTAGACGTCCGGATGCGTCGGTGCCGGCAGGCGCATCGGCAGAACAATGGGAGATTTGCGATGGTGGAGCGATTGTCGGCCGAGGCGCGGGCCAATGCGCTGCAGGCTTTGCCCGGCTGGTCCGAGACCGAAGGCCGCGAGGCCATCCGCCGCACCTTCACCTTCCGCGATTTCAATGCGGCGTTCGGCTTCATGACCCGCGTGGCGCTGGTGGCCGAGAAGCGCGACCATCATCCGGAGTGGCGGAACGTGTATCGCACCGTCGAGGTCGTGCTCGCCACCCACGACGCCGGCGGCGTGACCACGCTCGATATCGAGTTGGCGAAGACCATGGACGCGATCGCGGCCGCGATCGGCGACTGACGATGTCGGGGGCCGTCGCCGCTGCAATACATGCCTTGCGGCGGCGGGCGCGATCCCCACATGACGGCGGGAGGACCGCGCTGGCGGCGCCTCCCTGGATGGGGAGATGACAGATGGCGTCGGATGCGACCGACTACAGCGTTGGTTTCGAGCCGGCCGACCGGATGGCGCGGGATCGCGACAGCATTCGCCGCCGGTTCTGGGGCAAGTTGAAGAAGGTCATCGCCAGGATTCCGTTCGCCGAGGATCTGGTCGCGGCCTATTACTGCGCCTTCGACAAGGAGACGCCGCGGCATGTGCAGGTCGCGCTGCTTGGCGCCCTCGCCTATTTCATTCTGCCGTTCGACTTTCTCCCCGACGTCATGCCGGTTCTCGGCTTCACCGACGACGCGGCGGTGCTGGCCACCGCCATCCGGATGGTGGCGTCACACATCACGCCGGATCACCACGCAGCCGCGCGCGCCGCGCTGGCGCGGCTCGCGGCGGACGAGGACATCGATCCGGAAAAGGATGAGATGGTCGGCTGACGGCGTCATCGTCGTCCGCCTCGGCGCCAGCGCGTGGTCGGAAGATCCCGCACGCCAGACGATGAAGATCGACGATCGGAAGCCTTGATGATCTGACAAAATGATCTGACAAAAAAGCCCCGCGCAGGCAGGGCTTTTCTTCTTTCGTTTGGGACCGTGAATGGATGCGGTCCGCAAGGCTCAGCGCTGACCCCGCGCCGCCTGCGCACGGGCGTTGCCGTTCTTCTCGGCTTCCCAGGCCTGATACTGCTTGAACAAGGCCTCGCGGTCGGCTTCGCTCGGCAGCGCCCTGCCGGAGCTGCTCTGCTTCAGGAAGTCATCGAACCGATCGCGCTGCGTCCCCTCCATCGCATGGCTTTCGAGCCACTTGCTGGCCGCCGGCAGGCGCTGCCATCCGGCGAGCGGCGCCGACAGCGAGACCTCCTTCCATTTCGGATGGAACGGCGGGTTCTGAAACGCCGGGAATTTGGTGAAGAAGGCATCCACGAAGGTCGCGAGCTTGCGATAGCGGTCGGTGTTGGGCGCCCAATTGTAGGCTGCGAGCACGGCCGGAACCGCGATCGTATCGACCTTCTCGCCCTCGGCAATCAGGTTGGGATAATCCTTGGCCGTGAGCGTCGCCGGCAGATAGTCGGTCTGCAGCGGGCGATCATAGTCGACATTGACGAGATGGAAGCGACCGTCGTTCACGAAGCTCGAGACCGACTTGTAGGGCTTGCCGCCGACGACGATCACCGCGTCGACCTCCCCCCGTTTCAGCTTCTCCATCGCGATGCGCTGCTCGATGTACAGGAAGTTCGCCCGCAGGCCGAGCCGCTCGAACACGGTGAGCGCGGTCACGAAGGTGCCGCCGTTCGGCAGGTCGACGCTGACACGGCGCCCTTCGAGATCACGCAGGTTGCGCACGGCGCGCGGCGCGATGACCTGCATTTCCTCATTGTAGAGCTTGGTGACGTAGGTGAACTGCTTCTTGATGTCCTTGGCGAAGCCCTTGCGTTCGAGATAATCGAGCGTATCGGCGCGAACGACTCCGAGATCGACGCCCTGCAGGAACAGAATATCGGCCACGCTCTGCACCGAGCCGCGGCCGACGATCGGCAGCACCCGAAGGCTGTTGCCGTCGTCGAGCAACGAGGCCAGATCGGCGCCGAACTGCACATAGGTGCCGCCAATGGTGCCGGTGATCAAGGTCACCGTGTTGGCGTTGAGCGCCTGCTTGGTCTGGACCGAGCCGAACTGGAAGATCGCCTTCAGGCTGTCGCTGACCTTGGCCGGGTCGAATTCGCTTTCCTCCGCGTGGGCGGAAAAGCCGCACGCTATCATCATCGCGGCGATGGCCGCTCCAAAAAGACGTCGCATGTATATCCCCCCTCGATCTAAAGCTGTCGCATGATCGCGGGCCGGAACGCGGGCCTCGCCGAGGATCGGCTCGAGCATCATGCGTAAAAGCAAAGCCAAAAGCGGCGGCACCGATGGCCGTCGCCCGCTCAATTTTGCAGCTGATCCAGCCGCCGCTGCGCTTCCGTCGAACCGAGCTGGGCTGCACGGCGGTACCAATTGCGAGCCGCGGCAGGATCGGCGTTGATGTTGCGGATGTCCTTGGTTCCCAACACGTGGGGATCGTAGGTCTGTGCCAGCATCAGCGCAGCCGCCGGCTCCTGGGCTTCGGCCGCACGCTCGAGCAGCAGACGTGCAGACGGAATGTCGCCGGCCGCGAGCATCCCCTTGGCGCGCTTCATGATGCCGGCGAGCTCATCCGGATCCAACCGGCGCGCCTGCACCGGCGGCGGCGCGGCGGTCACCGAGCCGAAGCCCGGCGCCACGATCGCCGCTCCAGCACCCGGAGAGTTGATCGACGACGGCGCCGCGGGTGCGACGGCGACACTGGGCGCGACAGGAGCAGGCGGGGCCGCAACCCGGTTCTGCAGCGCCGTCTGGTAGGCATTGGAGATGTCATCGCGGCTCGGCGCGATGGCGGCCATTTGCATCGGCGTCGCCGCGGCCGGCGGCTCCGGCCGCGCCGGCTCGTTCAGTTGCATGTCGCGCGCCGTGAGCAGCGTGCCGCTGGCCTGCGGCGGGGCGGTCGGGTCCGGCGTCGAGCCGACCATCGATGCCTTGGCGCTGGCGATCAGATCGCGCGTCGCATCCGAGGTCACCAGCGCGAACAGCACGGCCACACCCGCGGCCGCCACCACGGCGAGCAGGATGCGAGAGGAGATCGAGGCCCGGCGCGTCCGCACCGGCCACTGGTCCTCGAACTCGGCGCTCTCGATCTCGTTGCCACCCTCATATTCGGAGAGGAACATCGGCATCGATTCGTCGGACGGATAGCGGTCCTGACCGGACCTGCCAAATCGATAGGTCGGCGGGCGCTCCTGGGGAGGCTCGTCTGAGAACGGCCCGAAATCGTGATTGGTGGAAGATCTGTCGTTGAACCGTCCGCGTGTCGTCCGCTCAGCCATGGCCCTTTTTCCCCATCTCACTTCACGCAACATACATTTGGCCCCGAGCCCGTCCGGAGCCCGAGACACGTCACGATTGTTGGAGGCACCCCACTGCCGACAACTAATTGACTAATCGAATCCGACTAAAAGTGGACGAGAGCCGGCACGATTCTGGAAATATTTCGATGTGATTGTGACGACGCACGTGCGACATCGCGCGGCAGCATATCGAGAAACATCGAGATAACAACAAATAACACCCGAATTAGCCTTGCCACAATCTGCGCTGGTTGCATTAACCAATAAACGCTCGTTTTTCGATTTGCGGCTGCAGGTTGCGCGTCACGATGGTGCAGGTACGCATGGCGCACAACCGGCCGGCGTACGATGCGCGAACATCGACCCGCGCGTGGGATACGTGCACCGAGCCGTCCCGACGGCATCACCGTTCTGGCGGTCGGGCGCCAGCAGTCCGCGGCGTCCCGTTTTCCGCATCCCGATCATTCAGGATGCAGGATCACCTTGCCCATCGCCTGGCGGCCGGCGAGCACTTTCAGCGCATCGGCGGTCTGCGCCAGCGGGAAGGTACGGTCGACATGGGACGACAGCTTGCCTTCCGCGGTCCACCGCACGAGCTTTTCGAGATTGGCGCGGTTCTTGGCCGGGTTAAGCCGGGTCCAGGCCCCCCAGAACACGCCGCGGATGTCACAGCCCTTGAGCAGCGCAAGGTTGAGCGGCATCTTCGGAATGTCGCCCGCGGCAAAGCCGATCACCAGGAAGCGGCCTTCCCAGGCGATCGAGCGCAGCGCCTGCTCGGCATAGGCTCCGCCCACCGGATCGAAGACGATGTCGGCGCCCTTGCCGTCGGTCAGCCGGCGCAGGGCTTCCTTCAGATCCTCCTTGGCGTAGTTCAAGGTCAGCGTCGCACCGTGCTGCCTGGCGAATGCGAGCTTCTCGTCCGACGAGGCGCAGGCGATGACCTTCAGGCCCATCAGCTTGCCGAGTTCGCAAGCCGCAAGACCGGTGCCGCCGGCGGCGCCGAGCACGGCCAGCGTCTCGCCCGGCTTCGGGCTGGCGCGGTCCTCCAGCGCATGCAGCGCCGTGCCGTAGATGATGATGATGCCGGCGGCGCGATCGAAATCGAGATTGTCCGGAATCTTGACGATGGCCGATGCCGGCAGCGCGATCTTCTGCCGCGCGCCATTGTGTCCACAGGACGCCACCACGCGGTCGCCGACCTTCAGATCAGTCACGCCGTCGCCGACGCTCTCGATCACACCAGCGACCTCCGCGCCCGGCGAGAACGGGAACGGTGGCTTGATCTGGTACTTACCCTGGATCATCAGTATGTCGAAGAAGTTGAGCGCCGCAGCCTTGATCGCAATCACGGCCTCGCCGGGACCGGCCACCGGATCGGGCACGTCCGCGAGGACGAGATCGTCGGGCTGGCAGAACTGCGAGCAGAGAATGGCTTTCATGGGCGCTCCTTCGGTCGTTGTCCGGATCGTGCCCGGCTTTTTGAAAGTCATGCCGGATTTGCAGACGCACGACAATTGCCAACACGCGACCGCAGCGCTGCGCCGGCCGGCAAATGCCGCATGCCGGAACGCAAAGGCATCGACCGGCGCTTCCCATCGCAACAGATGGACCCGGCTGCGCGACGTTCGCCAACGGCGGCACGATGAGCGCGGCGCGTCGCCCGTGCCCTCGATCCGGCTTTGCAAGCGACGCCTGAAGCCGCTATCCCTCCGCTTTGCGGTCTGCGATTCCGGGCCATTTTCCAGTCACAATGTTGGTTGAACCAGATCGTGGGGGAACGTAGCTTAATCATGTTGTTTTCGCGATTGTCGACAGCGCTGGCGACCGGCGCGCTAGTGCTCGGAGGCTCGAGCCTCGCCGCAGCCCAGACCGCCGCGCCGAAGGCGCCACCCAAGGCCGCGCCGGCGCCGCAGCCGAAGGCCGCACCCAAGGTCGACGCCAAGCCGGCCGTGCCGAGCATCGGCGGCGCGGAACCGACGCTGATCGGCCAGTTCGGCAGCTGGGGCGCCTATACGGCCATGCCCGGCGGCAAGAAGGTGTGCTTCGCGCTGGCCAAGCCAACCTCGTCCAAGACCAACCCGGCCAATCGCCCGCGCGATCCCGCTTACGCCTTCGTCTCGACCCGGCCCTCCGAGAAGGTGTTCAACGAGGTCTCGATCATGATCGGCTATGCGCTGAAGCCCGGATCCGACGCCGCGCTGGACGTCGGCGGCGCCTCCTATGCGATGTATACCCAGGGCGACGGCCTGTGGATCAAGAACGCCGCCGAGGAAGAGCGCATGGTCGAGGCGATGCGCAAGGCGCCCGAGGCGGTGGTCAAGGGCGTCTCGGCCAAGGGGACCGAGACCACCGACGTGTTCTCGCTGAAGGGTCTTGCCCAGGCGCTCGATCGCATCGCCCAGGACTGCCGGCGTTGACACGGCCGACGGTGATACCCCCGCCGGTCGTTCGGGTCGCATTTGCCCGCCGGATCGTTATATAAACCCGCTGAAAGCCTTCGGCCGCAGCGGCCGGGCAGCATCTTGGGCCCATCGACATGGCAACGACTGCCGGGCTGCGCGGACCCGCCGCGCCCCTCGAAAAGACCCCGCTCGAAACCTACGTGCCGCCGGCGAAGCCGTCGCTGATCGGGCTGTCGCGCGCAGAGTTGGCGGCGACGCTCGGCGAGATCGGTGTGCCGGAGCGCCAGCGCAAGATGCGGGTGCAGCAGCTCTGGCACTGGATCTATTTCCGGGGCGCCCAATCGTTCGACGAGATGACGTCGGTGTCGAAGGACACCCGCACCGCATTGGCCGAGCATTTCACGGTCGACCGTCCCGAGGTCGTGGCCGAGCAGATCTCCAATGACGGCACCCGCAAATGGCTGCTGCGGCTGCCGAGCGGCGACGCGCTGCAGAAGGCGCACGAGGTCGAGTGCGTCTACATCCCCGAGACCGACCGCGGCACCTTGTGCGTCTCCTCCCAGGTCGGCTGCACCCTCAACTGCTCGTTCTGCCACACCGGCACGCAGCGGCTGGTGCGCAATCTGACCGCCGGCGAGATCGCGGGCCAGGTCATGGTCGCGCGCGACCGGCTCAACGACTGGGCCGACCGCGAGACGCCGCTCGGCAACCGTCTGATCACCAATATCGTGATGATGGGGATGGGCGAGCCGCTGTACAATTTCGATGCGGTGCGCGATGCGCTGCTGATCGTCTCCGACAATGAGGGCATCGGCATCTCCCGCCGCCGCATCACGCTGTCGACCTCGGGCGTGGTGCCGAACATCGCGCGCGCCGGCGAGGAGATCGGCGTGATGCTGGCGATCTCGCTGCATGCGGTGCGCGACGAGCTACGCAACGAGCTGGTGCCGCTCAACCGCAAATATCCGATTGCCGAGCTGCTGCAGGCCTGCCGCGACTATCCCGGCGCCTCCAACGCGCGCCGTATCACCTTCGAATATGTGATGCTCAAGGGCGTCAACGATTCGCTCGATGATGCAAGGCTGCTGGTCAAGCTGCTCAAGGGCATCCCGGCGAAGATCAACCTGATCCCGTTCAATCCGTGGCCCGGTTCGGCCTATGAATGCTCGGACTGGGAGCAGATCGAGAAATTCTCCGAATACGTTTTCAACGCCGGCTATTCCTCGCCGGTGCGCACGCCGCGCGGCCGCGACATCCTCGCCGCCTGCGGCCAGCTGAAATCGGAGACCGAGAAGCTGTCCGCCCGCGAGCGCCAGGCGCTGCGCGCCATGGCGATGACGGATTGATACCGATGCCGACCAACATGCTCCGTCATTGCGAGCGAAGCGAAGCAATCCAGAGCTGACCCTTGGCACTGGATCGCTTCGTCGCTAACGCTCCTCGCGATGACGATGAGGAGATATCTTCGCCATGGCGCTGATCGGCCGGCTGATCGTGATCGCTTTCGCCTTTCTGGTCGCGTGCTTCGTCGCGGGACTAGTGGTGGTGACCGCGATCCTGTTCCCGGAATTCTCCGATCTCGGCAGCGGACCGATCGACCAGGGCGCGTTCGAGGTCGTCATCGGCTTCGGCTTCATCTTCGTGTCCGGTTTCGCGCTGATTCCGGCCCTGTTGATCGCGCTGGTCACTGAGGCGTTTTCGATCCGCAGCGTGCTCGCTTACGCGATCGGCGGCGGCGTGGTCGGCGCCGCCTGCTATCTCGGCCTGATCCCGTTCGACCCGGAGACGTTCCGGTTCGAGGGCATCGTCCGCCGCCAGCTCGAGATCCTGACCGGAGCCGGCATCCTCGGCGGCCTCATCTACTGGCTGATCGCGGGACGCAATGCCGGCCGCTGGCGTGAGCCGGCGCAACTTCTGCCGCCTCCCCCGCCGCTGCCGTCGGGGTCGCCGCGGTGAGCCGCCGGCCTTTTCATCGCCACCCGCTTTCGCTAAACCGCGCGCCATGAACCGGACCGGACTTTTCATCGCATTGTCGCTCGCGCTCGTCATCGGCGTGCTGTTCGGCGTCTATCCCGAGCTCGACCTCAAGCTCGCGGCGCTGTTCTATGATCCGCACACGCGCAGCTTCCCGCTGAAGCTCGACGGCACGGCCGCGTTCGCGCGCGACGCGGCAATGTGGATCGCCTGGGGCCTCGCTCTGCCCTCGCTCGTTGCGCTGGTGGCGAAGTTCATCCGCCCGGACCGGCCCCTGCTGGTGAAGGGACGCACCATCGCCTTCCTGCTGCTGACCTTGTCGCTGTCGGCGGGCGTGCTCACCAACTTCACCTTCAAATCCTATTGGGGCCGGCCGCGCCCGGTCGTGGTGACCGAGTTTGGTGGCGACATGTCATTCGTGCCGTGGTGGGATCCGCGCGGCGGCTGCGGCCGCAACTGCTCGTTCTTCTCCGGCGAGGGCGCGACGGCATTCTGGGCCTTGGCGCCGGCGGCGCTGACACCGCCGGCGGTGCGGCCGTTCGCCTACGCCGCCGCCACCCTGTTCGGCCTCGTCACCTCTGTGCTGCGGATGGCGTTCGGCGGGCACTTCTTCACCGATGTCGCCGCTGCCGGGCTGGTCACCTTCATCGTGACCTGGCTGGCGCATGGCTATATCTACCGCTGGCCGTCGACGCGCCTGACCGACGCGGGCATCGATGCCGCCCTGACCCGGCTCGCCTGGCCCGGCTACCGGTTGAGGCGCCGCCTGTTCGGTCGCAGCCGGCCGGACACCAGCCCCGCGGCTTGAGCGCGGCCGGTGCGGCATTAATCGCGTGCCCAACGGGGCGAAATCTGTTAATCGCGCCCGAATTTCGCAAACGATACCGCCATCACGACCGGTTGGACTCTCCATGACCACGATCCTGAAAAGCCTGCCCAAGGGCGAGAAAGTCGGCATCGCCTTTTCGGGCGGCCTGGACACCAGCGCGGCGCTGCTGTGGATGAAGCAGAAGGGCGCGCGCTGCTTCGCCTACACCGCCAATCTCGGGCAGCCCGACGAGTCCGACTATGACGAGATTCCGCGCAAGGCGCTGAGCTTCGGCGGCGAAAAGGCACGTCTCGTGGACTGCCGCACCCAGCTGGTGCATGAGGGCATCGCCGCGATCCAGTCCGGCGCTTTCCACATCTCGACCGGCGGCATCACCTATTTCAACACCACGCCGCTCGGCCGCGCCGTGACCGGCACCATGCTGGTCGCCGCGATGAAGGAGGACGGCGTCAACATCTGGGGCGACGGCTCGACCTACAAGGGCAACGACATCGAGCGGTTCTACCGCTACGGCCTGCTCACCAATCCGAGCCTCAAGATCTACAAGCCCTGGCTCGATCAGCAGTTCATCGACGAGCTCGGCGGCCGCGCCGAGATGTCGGCCTTCCTGACCGCCAATGGCTACGACTACAAGATGAGCGCCGAGAAGGCGTATTCGACCGACAGCAATCTGCTCGGGGCGACCCACGAAGCCAAGGATCTCGAAAACCTCAACAGCGGCATCCGCATCGTCAACCCGATCATGGGCGTGCCGTTCTGGCGCGAGGACTGCGTCGTCAAGCCGGAGACGGTCGTGGTACGTTTCGAGGAAGGCCAGCCGGTCGCCCTGAACGGCCAGACCTTCAGCGATGCCGTCGCGCTGTTCCTGGAAGCAAACGCCATCGGCGGCCGCCATGGCCTGGGGATGAGCGACCAGATCGAGAACCGCATCATCGAGGCCAAGAGTCGCGGCATCTACGAGGCGCCGGGCATGGCGCTCTTGCACATCGCCTATGAGCGCCTCGTCACCGGCATCCACAACGAGGATACGATCGAGCAGTACCGCATCAGCGGCATGAAGCTTGGCCGCCTGCTCTACCAGGGCCGCTGGTTCGACTCGCAGGCCCTGATGCTGCGCGAGACCGCGCAGCGCTGGGTCGCGAGCGCCGTCACCGGCGAGGTGACGTTGGAGCTGCGCCGCGGCAACGACTACTCGATCCTCAATACAGAGAGCCCGAACCTGACCTATCAGCCGGAGCGGCTGAGCATGGAGAAGGTCGAAGACGCCGCCTTCACCCCGGCCGACCGCATCGGCCAGCTGACCATGCGCAACCTCGACATCGCCGACACCCGCACCAAGCTGAAGCTCTATTCCGACAATGGGCTGCTGTCGGGCTCGGAAGGAACACAGGTGTTCCAGCTCGGCCACGACAAGGACTGAGTTCGGAGTTGCCGGGCGCCATCCGCGCCGTATCCACCGCTGTCGTCCCTGCGAACGCAGGGACCCATAGTTACCGGCCGAGGTGGCGGAGCTGGCTGTCGCTCCAGCACGTCGCAAAACGAATTCCTGTGTGTATGGGTCCCTGCGTTCGCAGGGACGACACCGAATAGGCCGCGACAGATTACCACCTAACTACTAACTAAAAGAATGGCCGGGATCGCTCCCGGCCATTTTCATTTCTGGTCGTCGCTACCTCAGCGCGGCGGTGCGGTGCCCGGAGGCGGCGGCGGCAGTGCCGCCTGACCGCCATTGAGCAGCGGCGTGATGCGGCGGACCGTGACGCGGCGGTTGATGCGGCTCGGCCCCTGCGTCTGCTCCTTCAGATACTGCTCGCCATAGCCCTGCGACGTCAGGTTCTCGGCGGGCACGCCGAACTGCTGCGTCAGCAGCGTGGCGACCGATTCGGCGCGGCGATCCGACAGCGACAGATTGTCGGTGTCGTTGCCGACCGCGTCGGTGTGACCCTCGATCAGGAAGACCTCGCGCGGATTGCGCTGGATCGCCTGGTTGAGGCCGTCGGCGATGACTTGCAGCTTGGCCGCCTGGTCCGGCCCGATCTCCCACGATCCCGTTTCGAACGTGATCGTGTTGAGATCGATCGACGGCATCAGTTGCCGCACCGACGGCGAGTAGCGGACTTCGTCGAGCGAGTAGCGCCGCTGAACCCGCTCCACCGGCGGTGCGACCAGCGTGTCATAGATGACGTCCGGCGCCGCCTCTTCGGCGTCGACGATGTAGCGGTTGTAGGGGATGCGGATCTCCGGTGGCGGCAGGTCGACATAGAAGCCGCCGACCGCAGCCGGATCGCGGTAGCTGTTGTCGATAATGATGATCTCGCGGCCGCCGATGTCGCGGCGGATGCGGCGCAGCAACCGGCCGTCGGGCGCCGTGACCGTGACGATCTGGCTGCCGTCGGGGCGAATCACCACGGTGCGCGTCTCGCCGCCACGCTCCCGGTCCACGCGAATGTCGCGCGCGCCGTAGCGGAAGCGCTCCATTTCGTCGTGACGCACGAAAGACTGGCCACCGGGATCGCGCACGATGACGCGGCCCGGCTCGTAGATCAGCGTACGACCACCTTCCTGGACCTCGCGGCGCTGGCCGCGGAAGTCGTCCATGCGCTGCGGTCCCTGCAGCGGAGCACCCGGCGCGATCGGCGTCAGCGTCTGCTGTGTCGGCTGCGGCGGTGGCGGAAGCGGAGCCGTGACCTGCGGGGGCGGCCGGTTCGACATGGCGGGCGGACCGCCCTGCGGAACGCCGCCGCTCTGCACCGGGGGTGCGCCGGGTCCAGGACCAGGGACTGGGCCTGCGCCAGGCGCGCCGGCTGCCGGTGCCCCAGGGCCAGGTCCGGCAACGGGCGGAGATCCGCCCGGGGTGCCTGGAGGCGTACCTGGCCGAACGCCGGGCGGATTGCCGGCGACCGGCGGGGTGCCCTGCGGGGGTGTCTGAGCAGCCGGAGGCGTCGCCGGCGTCGGCGGCGTCCCAGGGGCGGGCGCCGTCGTTCCCGACGGCGGCGTGGGTGCGCCACGTGGCGGCACGCCGCCCTGCTGACCGCCCGGGGGCGGGCCGCCGGCACCGGGCCGGCCACCCGGAGGCGGGGTCTGTCCTGGTGCCGGCTGCAACGAGGGCGCCGCACCGGGAGGCGGCGAATGCGGCGGAGGCGTCGTAGCGGACGGAGGCGGCGGCGATCCGGGTCGCGTTCCGGGAGCCGCGCTCGGTGCCGGCGTCGTCGGCGCGGGAGCGGCGGCAGGCGGCGCCGGCGGCGTTGGACGCGCGGGTGTGGGCGGCGCGGCCGCAGGAGGGGCGGGCGGCGGCGTCGGTCGGGCAGGCTCGCGCGGCACCACCGGCGGCGGCGCCGGCGTGTGCGCCGGAGGAGCTGCGGCAGGCGGGGGTGGTGGCGTGGGACGAGGCGGCGGGGCCGCCGGAGGCTCAGCGCGCGGCGGCGGCGCAGCCGGACGCGGCGGCTCGGCACGCGGGGGAGGTGGCGGCGGCGGCGCAGGCGCCGGACGGGGCGCTGCGGCCGGCGGCGGGGCCGGAGGTGGCGGCGCCGGGCGCGGCGCGGCAGCCGGCGGCGGAGGCGCGGGAGGTGGGGCCTGATGCGGAGGTGCTGCCGCCGGCGGGGCGGCCGGAGCCGGGCGCTGCGGCTGGCCTTGCGGTTGACCGTGCGGCGGCTGTTTCGGCCGACCGTCGGGGCCGACTTCCCCACCAGGACCGCCCGGCCCCTGGGCCACGATCATGGGCGCGCTCTGCGCGTGGGATCCTGAGCTCGTCAGTTGCATCGCCGACAGCGCGGTCGTCGCAAGCAGCAGAACGCGAAGTTTGCTCATGTGTTTTCTTTTCCCGAAACGTTCTTTTCAAGCACGACGTGATCAACCTTCATGCGTTAGGCCGGATTGTGGCGCGGTTCAAATCCGCGAAGGGATTTATTTCGACGCGGAACAGGCATCCCACAGTCACCATTCATGTTTCATTCAGTCTTGATTTTCAAAGGCTTGGCATCACAACGCACGCCGAGAGCCGGCACTGGGCCGGCCCTCTCTTCTGTCCATCATGATCACGGTTGAATCGCGGTCAATCCGTGACCGGACTTGGCGTGGTCGGACCAAGCGGTCCCCGTCCCGGCACCTCGTCCGGCGTTTGCCCCGGCAGCTCACGCGGCGGCGCCGGCCCATCGGGCTCCTGCACTGGCGGAGGGATCTCAGGCTGCGGATGTCCGACCGGATCTTCCGGCGGCGGCTCAACCGGGTGTCCTGGCGTGGCCGGCGGGATCTCGGGGGGCTCGATCGGCATCACATTGCGACCTTGCGATTGTCGCCGAGGTCAGGACGCGTGCCGGTGACGGCGGCCGCGGCCATCTTGACGTAGCTGACGACCGTGCCGGGCGAATCCCAGAACTCGGCATCGTCAGGCGTGATCTTCAAAACACGGATGTTGGGATCCTCCGCGCTGTCCCACCATGCCTTGGCCGTCGTCGTAAACAGCTCGCGGATCTTGGCGCGGTCGTTGGAGACGACCGCCGTGCCGGTCACGGACACGTATTTCTGGCCGCCGGAATCGGCGAAGGACAGATTGACCTGCGGCGATCGCGCGATCTCTTCGTCCTTGTGATGGCGCGCGTCGGTCAGGAAATAGACCATGTTCTCGTCATGGGCGAGATAGGCACTCATCGGCCGCGCCCGCAGCTTGTCACCGTCGCGGGTCACCAGCATGGCGAAGCCGATCTTCTTCATCAGGTCCCAGGCGCGATCCTGATCGCGCACGTCATCGTTGCTCATCGTTCGCTCCCTCATTGTGAGAAGGGATAACGTCGCGTCGTGCAGCGATGTTCCGAATCCGGTCAGGAACCGGCCGCGGCCGATTCAGCCGCGCAGCAGCAGCGTGTTGCTGCGCGTGCGCGCGATCTCGCGATAACCTCGGCCGATCATGTCGGCGAGACAATCGGTCTTCCAATCCGCACGCGCAAGGTGCTCGATGGCGACGGCCCGCGGCCATAGCGCGGCGGGCGCGTCGCGGAAGAAGCAGGTCAGCACGCGGTCTTCGAACCCCTCGACGTCGATCTTCAGAACGTCGACCCTGGTCGCTCCAGCCCGTTCGAGGATCGCCTGCAGGCGCAGCGCCGGCACCTTGAACGCCTCCCCGCTCGAGGTGCAGGTCACGACATGACTGGCGCCGAGATTGTCGCCGTCGGTTTCGATCATCACCTCGCCGTCGCTGCCATCGGCAGCCGCGGCAACCAGCGTCACGTGAGGCAGCGCGGACGCGGCGCGGTTGAAGCTGAGGCGGGCATGCGTGACGGGATGCGGCTCGACCGCGATCACCAGGCCGGCCGGCCCGACGTGGCGCGCGAGCGGCAACGCAAACGTCCCGACATTGGCGCCGACATCGACGGCGACGCCACCCGGCGGGAGATGGCTCCGCAGAAAATCCAGCTCCTCGCGATTGTAGTCGGGATTGAACAGCGCACCCCGCTCGGTCGCATTCACCTGATGATGAAAGCGGAAATGGGCCCCCTGATAGTCGACGTCGAGCGGGCCGGCCCGCAGCAGGTCGACGACGCGTGTCAGCATCGGCCGGAATGCACCGCGCTTCAGCCCGGATCCATGCGCCAGCCGGATCACCAGCTCTTGCGCGGAATTGGGTGCGAAGGCGCCGAAGGGCGGCGGCGACGAGTCGTTATCAGGCGTCAAGGTCGGGTCCTCGGACGAGGAATGGAGCACCCGAGCGATAGCCGGCGTATTGGGAGCGCGAATGCAGGCGACGTGGCGGCTTTGTGGTTTCACCGGGACCGACTCGCGGCCTGGCCTCGTCGAGCCCTGGTCTTCAGACCGCCTTGCGCTGGCGCAGGAAGCGGCCGATCAGGCGCCGCTTGCCCTTGCGCGGGATGAGGTCGATGTCGCTCACGAGCTTGGCGCCACCCTTGCGCCGCTCCAGCACGATCTTGCGGCTGTGGAACGCTTCGAGCTCGGCCCGATGCGCGACGCTGACGATCGTCGCCCGCGGCAGTTCGCTCGTGATCATCTGCATCATCAGGTCCTGGCTCTTCTCGTCGAGCGCGGACGTCGCCTCGTCGAGCACGACGATGTCCGGGGCATGCAGGAGGAGCCGCGCGAAAGCGAGGCGCTGCTTCTCGCCGCCGGACAGCGTCTGATCCCACGGCGCCTCCTCCTCGATCCGGTCCTTGAGATGATCGAGACCAACCTTGTGCAGGGCTTCGCCGACCTTCTCCACGCTCCAATCCTCGGCGGCACCGGGATAAGCCACCGCGCGGCGCAGGCTGCCCGAGGGCACGTAGGGCCGCTGCGGCAACATGAACAGCCGCCGGTCGGGATGGAAGTTGATGCTGCCGCCGCCCCATGGCCAGAGACCGGCGATCGCCCGCACCAGCGTGCTCTTGCCCGTGCCGGATTCACCGGCGACGAGCAGGCGTTCGCCGGGATCGACCACGACCTCGGTCTCGCCGACGACGGCGGTGCCGTCGTCGAGGGTGACGGACAGATCGTTCAGGGTCAGCATCGCCTCGCCTTGGGTCTCACCGCGCTTGATGCGGCCGATGCCGTCGCCGCGCTCGGCCCGCTCCAGCCCATCGAGCGACATCATCAGCGAGGCGATGCGACGGGCGCAGGCGTTCCAGTCGGCGAGCCGCGGATAGTTGTCGACCAGCCAGCCGAACGCGGTCTGCACGATCGTGAAGGCGCTCGCCGCCTGCATGACCTGGCCGAGCGTCATGCTGCCGTCGAGATATTTGGGCGCGCACAACAACAGCGGCACGACCGGCGCGATGAGGCTCGAGCCCTGCGACACCAGCGTGGTGCGCATGTGCTGTCCCGCGAGCCGCGCCCATTGCTGCAGCACGTGGCCGAACGTCCGGTCGATGCCGGCGCGCTCCTCGGTCTCGCCGCCGAGCAAGGCGATGCTCTCACCATTCTCGCGGACGCGCGTCAGCGTATAGCGGAAGTCGGCTTCGGCCTGATTCTTGTCTTCCGACGTCTGCACGAAGCGGCGGCCGATCGTCATGATCGAACCCGAGGCGATGACGGCGTAGAGGATCGCCGCGATCACGAGGAAGCCCGGGATGGTGATCTCGGTCGCGCCGAGACGCAACGTCAGGGCGCCGCCGATGGTCCAGAGCACGACGATGAAGGTCACCGCCGATAGCAGCGCCGACGTCACGCCGGCGACGAAGTCGACCGGCGAATCGGTGGCGATGCGCAGATCCTCGGCGATCCGGTACTCCGGATTCTTGTGGTCGCCGCTGACGAGGTTGAGTTGATAGTAGCGACCGCTGGTCAGCCAGCGGGTGATGACGTTGTTGGTGAGCCAGGCGCGCCAACGCCGCTGGATCGCCATCCGGGTGTAGACCTGGGCGACGCCGAGGACGACGCTGCCGATCGCGAGCGGCAGGAAGATCGCGGTGAGATGGAAGACCGTCGCAGAATCGCGCTTCTCGATCGCGTCGAAGATCGACCGGTTCCAGACGTTGATGCCGTATTGGAACCCGACCGTCCCAATGATCAGAAGGACGAGGCCGATCGTGAACGGCCAGGCGAGGCGATCGCCCGCTTTGCCCCAATAGCCGCGCGCGCTGATCCAGAAGCGCGTCAGCAGATAGCGCTTGCGGACCTGCTCGGCCTCTTCGGGCGACAGCTCCGGATCGGGCTCGATCACTTCCGGCGGCGGCGGCTCGACACGATCGCCGTTCTCGGCAGCGATCTCGATGATCGGTGCCCTTTTCGTCTGCGACGCGCCGGGCCGTGCGATGTCCTGAACCTGTCCCATCGCGCAATAACCGCAGTCCAAACAGAAGGTTCCGGGTCGGGTTCCATCTCGTGGGCTGGTGTCAACGCACCTCCGAACTGGGGGCCACCGGCGGCGCGCGATCGAGCGGCACGGGCACCATCCTGTGCAGCACGCGCGACAATTCCTCGATCGAATAGGGCTTTCGCAACAGCTCGTAGCCGTTGCTGCCCTGCTGGGCCAGGACGTGGCTGTAGCCGCTCGCCAGCACGACGGGAATGTCGAGATCGAGTCGGCGCATCTCCTCCGCGAGCTCGAGACCGGTCATGCCGGGCATCACGACATCGGTGAACACGACGTCGAACCGGCCGCTACCATCGATCAGTTCCTCCAGCGCGTCCTTGGCATTGTCGACCAGAGTGGTGCGATAGCCGAGCTCTGCCAACGCTTCGGTCGCCGATCTGCCGACGTCGATGTTGTCCTCCACCACCAGCACCGACATGCCGCCGCCGCCGATCGGCTCTGCGTGGCTGCCGGACTCGCTCCGCTGATCCTGCGCCGGGGTGACACGCGGCAGATAGAGCATGAACGTGGCTCCCTTGCCGACCTCACTGACCACCGCGATCTCGCCGCCCGATTGCCTGGCAAAGCCGAACACCTGCGAGAGGCCGAGGCCGGTGCCCTGGCCGATGGTCTTGGTGGTGTAGAACGGTTCGAAGATTCGGCTGAACTGCTCCTGCGGAATCCCGACGCCGGTGTCCTCGACCGCAATCGTGACATAGCCAAGCGGCGGACGATCATGCAGCGCGACCGGGGTGGGCAGATCCGCCGCGGTTGCGACCGCAATGCTGAGCACTCCCTGGCCGGCCATGGCGTCACGAGCATTGACGGCCATGTTGATCAGAGCAGTCTCGAACTGGCCGGCGTCGGCGTTGACGTAGCAGGGCTCGTCGGGAACGGAGGTCACGACCTGGATGCGGGACCCCACCAGCGTCTTGGTCATGTCGCGCAGCGTGACGACGCAGCGGCCGAGGTCGAAGATCTCGGGCTTCAGGGCCTGCCGGCGGGCGAAGGCCAGAAGCTGCGACGTCAGCTTGGACGCGCGCGCGACCGTGTCGGAGATCGCATCGATGTAGCGCTGCCGCCGCTCTTCCGAAAGATTGGGGCGGCGCAACAGATCGGCTGAGGCCCGAATCACGGTCAGCAGGTTATTGAAATCGTGCGCAACGCCGCCGGTGAGCTGGCCCAGCGCCTCCATGCGCTGGCCATGCTTGAGCGCGTCCTCGGCCTCCGAGCGGCGCGCGGCCTCGACGTATAAGTGCTCGGTCCGCCGCCGCGCGAGGGTCAGGAGGACCACCAGCAGGGCCGTCGCCGGAACGCCGAAGATCAGGTGCCGGCTCATCGTCCCGAGCCATCGCGTGGTGATGGTCGCCGTCTCCATGCCGGCGGAGACATAGACCGGATAGCCCGCGAGACGCTGATAGCCGACGCGGCGTTCGACTTGATCGATCGGCGACGTCTCGGTAACGAGCTGCTCGGTATCCGCAGCCCCTGCCGGAATGTCATGCGGCGCCGGCGCCTGGCTGCGTTCGGCGGCCGGAAAGCGGGCGAGCGTCAGTCCGTCGTACCTCCTCAGGGCAAAGTAGCTGCCTTGGGCGCGACCGATGCGGGCGTAGAAGCGCTCGAAATAATCAGGAAGCACCGAGGCCTGGACGACGCCGGTGAAGCGGCCGTCGTCGGACTCGCGGCGGCGGCTGACGCTGAAGAACGCCGCCCCCTGGAAGGGGAGGCGCGGCGTCAGCCGCGCGCCGACGAAGGTGCCGATGCTGCCCTTTACGTGGGCGTCGAAGTAGTCGCGGTCGTGAAACGACATGTCCGGCGCCGGGTAGATCAGACTGTTGACCAGCGGCCGGCCGGCGGCGTCGAACACCCAAGCGGACTTCATCTGCGGCAGCGCGTCGGACAATTGGCGAAGCCGCACATGCAGCGCCTGCTCGCGCGCCTTGATGTCCGCATCGGACAGGTCGCGGACGAGTTCGTCGGTCTCCGACAGGCCGCGGTCGATGGTCTCGAACACCTTCAGCGCATGCTCGTGCACGACGTCCAGCGACCGGCGGATGTCCCGATCGGCCTCGTCGAACGTCGTGCCGTAGGACACGTAGGCGGCAATCAGGAACAGGGCGACGGGCAATGCCAGCGACGCGACCATCATCCATCGCAGCATCGTCAGCGATTTGCGTTGTGCGGTCTGCACGGTCGCTCCGGCCCCAAAAGGTCGTGAGCTTAACGCAATCGGCTGCGGCTACAAACCGGCTGCGCCCGGAACATCTGCCGATCCGGGCGCAAACGATCTCACACGTTACTTGGCGGCTAGATCTGCCGCTCGACCAGCTTCAGCTTGAGTTCCGCGATCGCCTCGGCCGGATTGAGTCCCTTCGGGCAGGCCTTGGCGCAGTTCATGATGGTGTGGCAGCGATAGAGCCGGAACGGATCCTCGAGATTGTCGAGCCGTTCGCCGGTGGCCTCGTCGCGGCTGTCCTTGACCCAGCGGTTGGCCTGCAGCAGCGCCGCCGGTCCGAGATAGCGCTCACTGTTCCACCAGTAGCTCGGGCACGAGGTCGAGCAGCAGGCGCACAGGATGCACTCGTAAAGGCCGTCGAGCTTCTCGCGATCCTCGTGGGTCTGCTTCCATTCCTTCTGCGGCGTCGGCGTCGTGGTCTTCAGCCACGGCTCGATCGAGGCATATTGCGCATAGAAATTGGTGAGGTCCGGCACCAGATCCTTCACCACCGGCTGGTGCGGCAGCGGGTTGATCTTGACGGCGCCGTCCTTCACGTCGTGCATCGAGCGGGTGCAGGCCAGCGTGTTCTGGCCGTCGATGTTCATCGCGCAGGAGCCGCACACGCCCTCGCGGCAGGAGCGGCGGAAGGTCAGCGACGGATCGATGTGGTTCTTGATCCAGATCAGTCCGTCAAGGACCATCGGGCCGCAATCGTTGACGTCGACATAGTAGGTGTCGACGCTCGGATTCTTGCCGTCGTCCGGATTCCAGCGATAGACCTTGAACTCGCGCACCTCGGTGGCACCGGCCGGCTTCGGCCACGTCTTGCCGCCGGTGATCTGCGAATTCTTAGGAAGTGCGAACTCAGCCATTTCGGAAGGCCTTCTTGAGGTTTGACGGACCGGCTCGGGTCACGCGCGATCAGTACACGCGTGCTTTCGGCGGAATGTACTGAACGTCGTTGGTCATGGTGTAGTTGTGCACCGGGCGGTAATCGATCGTGGTCTTGCCGTCCTCGTTGTCGATCCACGCCAGCGTGTGCTTCATCCAGCTCTTGTCGTCGCGATCCGGGAAGTCCTCGCGCGCATGAGCGCCGCGGCTCTCGGTGCGGTTCGCCGCCGAGTCCATGGTCACGACCGCCTGGGCGATCAGATTGTCGAACTCCAGCGTCTCGATCAGATCGGAATTCCACACCAGCGAGCGGTCGGAGACGGCGATGTCGCCGATCCCGCCGTGGACCTTGTGAATCAGGTTGTGGCCTTCCTGCAGGACTTCACCGGTGCGGAACACGGCGCAATTGGTCTGCATCACGTGCTGCATGCTCTCGCGCAGCTTGGCGGTCGGCGTGCCGCCCGACGAGTAGCGATAGCGATCGAGCCGGCCGAGCGCGAGGTCCGCCGAATCCTTCGGCAGATCGGGCTGCTTGCCGTTCGGCGTCAGCTTTTCGGCGAGCCGCAGCGCGGCCGCGCGGCCGAACACCACGAGGTCGATCAGCGAGTTGGAGCCGAGCCGGTTGGCGCCGTGCACGGAGACGCAGGCCGCCTCGCCCACTGCCATCAGGCCGGGCACGATGGCGTTGTCGTCGCCGTCCTTCTTGGTCAGCACCTCGGCGTGATAGTTGGTCGGGATGCCGCCCATGTTGTAATGCACCGTCGGCACGATCGGGATCGGCTCGCGGGTGACGTCGACATTGGCGAAGATCTTGGCCGATTCGGAGATGCCCGGCAGACGCTCGGCCAGCACCTTCGGATCGAGATGGTCGAGATGCAGGAAGATGTGGTCCTTCTTCTTGCCGACGCCACGGCCCTCGCGGATCTCGATGGTCATCGCGCGCGAGACGACGTCGCGCGAGGCCAGGTCCTTGGCGGAGGGCGCATAGCGCTCCATGAAGCGCTCGCCCTCGGAATTGACGAGATAGCCGCCTTCGCCGCGGGCGCCTTCGGTAACCAGACAGCCCGAGCCGTAGATGCCGGTCGGGTGGAACTGCACGAACTCCATGTCCTGCAGCGGCAGGCCGGCGCGCAGCGCCATGCCGCCGCCGTCGCCGGTGCAGGTGTGCGCCGAGGTGCAGGACGCATAGGCGCGGCCGTAGCCGCCGGTTGCGAGGATCGTGGTCTGGGCGCGGAAGCGATGCAGCGTGCCGTCATCCATGCGCAGCGCGATCACGCCGCGGCAGGTGCCCTGATCGTCCATGATCAGGTCGATGGCGAAATACTCGATGAAGAACTCGGCCGCATGGCGCAGCGACTGGCCATACATCGTGTGCAGCATCGCATGGCCGGTGCGGTCAGCGGCGGCGCAGGTGCGCTGCGCCTGGCCCTTGCCGTAGTCCATGGTCATGCCGCCGAACGGACGCTGATAGATTTTGCCATCCTCGGTGCGCGAGAACGGCACGCCCCAATGCTCGAGCTCGTAGACGGCGTCGGGCGCGTTGCGCACCATGTATTCGATCGCGTCCTGGTCGCCGAGCCAGTCCGACCCCTTGACGGTGTCGTACATGTGCCAGCGCCAGTCGTCCTGGTGCATGTTGCCGAGCGAGGCCGAGATGCCGCCCTGCGCCGCCACGGTGTGCGAGCGGGTCGGGAACACCTTGGTGATGCAGGCGGTGCGCAGGCCCGCCTCGCTGCAGCCGACCACGGCGCGCAGGCCCGCGCCGCCGGCGCCGACCACGACGACGTCGTAGGTATGGTCTTCGATCGGATAGGCTTTTCCGTTCGTCGCGGGCGCGCCGTTCGCGCTGCCATTTGCTCCGCCGGCCATGGGCTAGACTCCAGTGGACAGTTTGATGAGGGCGTAGATCGAGGCGAGCGCCACGGTCACCGCAAAGAAGTTGTTGGCCATGATCGCGACGAGCTTCAGCGATTCGCTGTGCACGTAGTCCTCGATCACGACCTGCATGCCGATCTTCATGTGCCAGCAGCTCGCGATCACGAACAGCAGCATCAGCACGGCGATCGGCAGCGAGCCGAGGATCTGCGCCGCGCCGGCCTGGTTGCGGCCGAGCAGCATGATCACGACGACGACGACCGGCACGATCAGCAGCGTCATCGCGACGGCGGTCATGCGCTGGCGCCAGAAATCACCGGTGCCGGAATGCGCCGCGCCGAGGTTGCGGACGCGGCCGAGCGGGGTCCGCATCGATTTCGCGTGTGCGTTGCTCATCGGCCGCCTCCCACCGCGTAAGCCACGATCCACACCAGAACGGTCAGGAAGATGCCGCCGATCAGTGCGCCCCAGGTCAGCGTCTCACGCTCGTTGGCCTTGAAGCCGTAGCCGAGGTCCCAGACGAAGTGGCGGATGCCGGACAACAGATGGTGCAGCAGCGCCCAGGTGTAGCCGAACACGATCAGGCGGCCGATGAAGCTCGCCATGAAGCCCTGGACATAGGAGTAGGCGCTTGGGCCGGAGGCGGCGGCGATCAGCCACCAGGCCAGCAGCAGCGTCCCGAAATATAGTGCAACCCCGGTGGCGCGATGGACGATCGACAGGATCATCGTCAGCGTCCAGCGGTAGGTTTGCAGATGCGGGGAAAGCGGTCGTTCGATCCTGGCTGTCATTGGTTGCTTTGATGATTTCTTGTGGGCCGTGAACGGAAGGGGCTTGCGGCGGTGCGGATCGGCAACGCGGCCTTTATTTACGGAGAAGGAACAGGTGTTGCAACGGCCAAATGGCCCAAAACCGAACTGCGATTCAGTGCTATGTGACCGTTACAAAAGGATCAATGCCCGGCGTGGTATACCACGAGCCTGACCGGCGCTGATATATCGAATCACCATTCATATCTATGACCCTACTGGGAGCATTTCCGACAAATCAGACCATTGATAGCGCTTATCGTAGAGCATTGATTCACCGCTTAACTACCGGCTCGCCGACGCTTTCCACGCCGGCCGAGAGCCTGATGTTTCTGCAAAGCTGCCCGGATCGAATCGCGGAGCAGATCCGGTCGGTGGGCCTCGTCGCTGTCGGCCATTTGCCTTCGGGTGGACCTTCCTCAGCCTCTCGATGCATGGTCGATTTTGCCGCATGTTGGCTTCCCGCAAAGCGGCCTAGGCTGCGCGGAGCATCATCGACGGCGGACGGCAGGGAGGTCCGATGCGCGGTCCCACGGTCCGGCCGACAACGACAGAAAGTCCGGCTTCGCTGCCGACGCGAAGCGTGTCGTCGCACGAGCGCGCCGAAGAGCCGCTCACCTGCGTCCTCGGCTTCACCGCGGCCGGCCTGTTCGCCGCGTGCCTCGCGCTCGTCATCCAGCATGAGATCGCCTCGCTTGCGGTGCTCGAATTCGTGCTGATCTGCGCCGCGCCGCCATTGGCTGCACTCGCGGGACTCGCGATCGGACGACGGCGCTGAGCCGCCGTCACTTCGTGTAGATGTCCTTGTACTGGTCACGCAGCACGTTCTTCTGCACCTTGCTCATCGCGTTGCGCGGCAGCTCGTCGACCACGAACACGCGCTTGGGCATCTTGAATTTCGCCAGCCGGCCATCGAGGCTCTTCAAGACGCTTGCCTCGGTGACATCGGCGCCGGGATGGCGCACCACCACGGCGGTGACGCCTTCGCCGAAATCGGGATGCGGCACGCCGATGACGGCGGCTTCCACCACGCCCGGCATGGCATCGATCTCGCTCTCGATCTCCTTCGGATAGACGTTGAAGCCGCCGGAGATGACGAGATCCTTGCCGCGTCCGACGATGTGGACGTAGCCCTCCGCGTCGATCTTGCCGAGGTCGCCGGTGATGAAAAAACCGTCGTCGCGAAATTCCGACCTGGTCTTCTCCGGCATCCGCCAATAGCCCTTGAACACGTTCGGGCCCTTCACCTCGATCATGCCGATCTCGTCGCGCGCGAGCTCCTTGGCCGTTTCCGGATCGGTGACGCGCAGGGCAACGCCTGGCAGCGGGAAGCCGACCGCGCCGGGCACGCGCTCGCCGTCGTAAGGGTTCGACGTGTTCATGTTGGTCTCGGTCATGCCGTAGCGCTCGAGCACGGCGTGGCCGGTGCGGGCGAACCACTCGCGATGCGTGTCCGCCAGCAGCGGCGCCGAGCCGGAAATGAACAGCCGCATGTGGCCGGTCGTCTCTTTGCTCAGCCGCGGGTTCTGCAACAGTCGCGTGTAGAAGGTCGGCACCCCCATCAGCACGGTGGCGCGCGCCATCAGGTCGATGATCAGGTCCGGATCGAGCTTGGGCAAGAAGATCATCGACGCCCGCGCGAACAGCGTCACGTTGCTGGCCACGAACAGGCCGTGGGTGTGATAGATCGGCAGCGCGTGGATCAGCACGTCGTCCTTGGTGAAGCGCCAATAGTCGATCAAGGTCAGCGAGTTCGAGGCGAGATTGTCGTGGCTCAGCATCGCGCCCTTGGAGCGGCCGGTGGTGCCCGACGTATAGAGGATCGCGGCGAGATCATCGGCCGTCCGCGCCACCGTGGTGAACGCCGTCCCGGCCTTGTCGGCCGCCTCGGTCAGCGAACCCTGGCCCGACGCATCGAGCGTCTCCACCTTGGCGCCGACCTTGGCCGCGAGCGCGCCGATGCCCTCGGCCTTCGCCGGATCGCACACCACCACCGTCGGCTCGGCGTCGCCGATGAAATAGTCGAGCTCGTTCAGCGTATAGGCGGTGTTGAGCGGCAGATAGACGCCGCCGGCCCTGACGGTGGCGAGATAGAGCACGAGGCCGGACACCGATTTCTCGGTCTGCGCCGCAACCCGGTCGCCCGGCTTGACCCCGCGGGCGACCAGCACGTTCGCCATCCGGCCCGCCCGCGCGATCAGGTCGGCGTACGAGATGCGCTGACCGTCATGGGACTCGATGGCGAGGCGGCTGGGATCGTCGAGGCCGTCGAACAGGCGGGAGAACAGATTGGCGTTGGCGGCTTGGTTCATGCAACATTCCCCTGGAGCGTAGGGCCGGCCGGCAGTGCCAGCCGGCGCAACTCAGGCTCGACGAAGACGAAGAGGGCCCGGACGGCGGGTCAACCGGCGACGTCGCCCGGATCGCCGTCTCTGATCGAGGCTGCCTTAGCAAAAACGCCCTTTCGAAGGCAACGGGAGACGCTGGGATATGGTCAAGGGACAACGCATCGCGTGGATCACCGGCGGCGGCACCGGCATCGGCGAGGCCGGCGCGCTGGCGCTCGCCGCCGAGGGCTGGACCGTCGTGGTGTCGGGTCGGCGCCAGGCGGCGCTCGAGGCGGTCGTGGCGAAGATCGCCGCAACCGGAGGCGCAGCCGAAGCCGTGCCGCTCGACGTCGCCAGGGCGGCCGAGGTGCAGGCCGCGGCCGATGGCGTCCTGGCCCGGCATGGCCGTATCGATCTGCTGGTGAACTCCGCGGGCGTCAACGTCCCCAAGCGGCGCTGGGACGACATGACCCTGGAGGGCTGGAACCAGCTGGTCGAGATCAATCTCAACGGCGTGCTGTATTGCATGAAGGCGGTGCTGCCGGCGATGCGGACGCAGCGGGACGGCATCATCATCAACGTCTCGTCCTGGGCCGGCCGCCACGTCTCGAAGATGCCCGGGCCGGCCTACACCTCGACCAAACATGCCGTGCTGGCGCTGACGCATTCGTTCAACATGGAGGAGTGCGCGCATGGGTTGCGGGCCTGCTGCCTGATGCCGGGCGAGGTCGCGACGCCGATCCTCGAACAGCGGCCGGTGGTGCCGAGCGCCGAGGACCAGGCGCGGATGCTGCAGCCGGACGACCTCGGCCGCACCATCGCCTTCGTCGCCAGCCTGCCGCCGCGCGTCTGCGTCAACGAGATCCTGATCAGTCCGACCTGGAATCGCGGGTTCATCCAGACGCCGGCGAACAGGGATTGAGCTTGGCCGGATATCAGCCACGACAATAGTGTCGGCTCGGGTCATGAAGGTCGAGATGGGGCCTAGCAACCGCTGTCGTCCCTGCGAACGCAGGGACCCATACCGCGTGATGTCCGTGAAGGGCAGAAGGAGAGTCCCGCGCAAGGCAACTGGCCCCTGTGGTTATGGGTCCCTGCGTTCGCAGGGACGACAGCGGAGGTTGGCGTCGGCAGCGTTGCCTCCGAGAAGCAGCGAGGCGTACGACGGCCGCAAAGCCATGCGACCTCGTCCTCGCGACACGATGCGCCCGAGCTGTGCTGAAATTCACCGCCCTCATCAAACAGAGGGCGCAGGGAAGGCCGGGCGCTGGCCGCGCCCGTGGCCCGCCTGCGGAAGAAAATGCAGGCGGCAGGTACCACAGGTCTGGCCGAACACACCCGGCCCTCCCTGCGCGATGGCTTTACGGCGTACTTCGCGTTCTCCCTGGTGCGCCGGGCTTTCTGGCCACCATCCCCACGCGAAGCGAAAGCCTCGGCGTGAGTTGATATCAGCGTCGGGATATCAGGACCGCGCGACTTGACCGTGCGTGCCTCGCCGTTCGTCCGCGCGGAAGATCCACGCTGCGGCGACACATGCCCATCGCATCCCACTGCCAACGATCCGTGACGGTCGCGAAACGCCCCTCATGCGGCAGCAGGACGGGCGAAAATGTGCAGGTGATTTGCCCGACGGTGCAAGCGCGGGTGCTGCGGTAAACTGGCACGACGGGCAATTTGAGCATGGGAGGGATGCTGCCAACCTTGTCAGTTCACGCGAGCACGCGATCATGTGGATCGGATCGCGCTCTCACCGCATCGACAGCAGGCTCTCCCCAACGCTGCAGTCGCGCAGCGACTGCAGACTGCGGGAAGGGTTGGGAATTGGGCTGAGAATCCTGGCGCGCAAAATTGAACCGCGCGCGCATCCCTTCAGATGCCGAACGAGAAGGCGGAGGGCCGACACGGGGGCTAATCGTCGGCCGTAGAACGCGAGCTTTCATCATGAAAAGCACGTCTGGTGGATCACCCGGCGATCGCGAGACGACGGGCATGCATCGACAATTCAACTTTAACGTGTTTGACGAACTCGTGCATCTGGTCGGGATCTGTTTCGATTTCACCTCCTACAGAACTTCGCTTGCTTCCATGCCATAGCTAAAGGTGGCATGCTGCCTCACAATTTAAGATTGCAGTTGCAACCAACCTCCCGGGGGGCAGAGGCGGGGTCGGCGACACAGGCTTGCTCTTGGAGTGGAGATCCGCAGAGCGAGCCCATCACGGCTAGCCGGCGTGCGTGCTTTGCGGAATGACCATGCCAGCGCGCATCTCATTTGATACCGAGGCGGGCGAGTGAATGTCGCGGGGAGCCCGTCTCGCCCAGGTCATCAAGCAGAGCGGCATCGCTAAGATGGCCAATCTTGCCGATGATCTCGGCGTCGACGAAAGCGCAATCAGCCGTTGGAAGAAGGGCGGCTCAATGTCACTGGAAAATGCCGCCAAGCTTTCGAGCGCCCTCGACGTGTCGCTGGATTGGCTGATCCTCGGCCGCGGGACGATGAACCTTCACAAAAAGCTTGCTTTGAGCAGCGAGGAATTCGAATTGATCAACATCTTCCGGCGAATGAGTGAACCATCACAGGAGAGGCTGGTGATGTTCCTGAAGGAAGTCGCCCCCGCGCATCGAAACTCGAACATCGAAGGCGACAACGGGTGACCATGCTCACGGCAGCAAGGAGCAAGCGGTTCAGTACCATAATATCATCCGCACTGGTTCTAAAGTCCGCGATATCTCACCGCGGACTTCAGCTTGTCGGCAGCCCAAATACCGTAGTCGTCTCCGGCTTACGGTCTGGTACTCTCAAAGGCGGTGTCGGATCGCTTAAGAACGCTTGAATGTGACTACGCCGCCAGTGTTAGCGCTACATTGGAACGGGCCGTAACTGGAGCTGTCCTTCTTCAAGATATAATGATTTGGGCTAGTTACATTCAGTTCGGTTGTGATCTGGAACTCACCCTCGTTCGGAATGTCAGTCCAGACGTCCCCGATGTCGAGATCAGCCTTCTCGGTGTGACGATACAGCCTAAATTTTCCACTCGCTTCTATTCCCTTCTGCTTCTTTCCCATCTCCGACCTCCTGTTGTTTGTCAAAGCTTGCCAGGCGGAGACGACTCCGCTAAGCGGTCCAAGCGTGACGCCGCTGATGTCGTACGCGGCTATATCTCCGGCCGTTGCATCCAAGAGATGCCGAAGAACGGTAGACTAAATGCTGTATCCAACCGAGAAGCCGCCGTTGCGCTGCTGCGTCACGGTTGCCGTCGTCTCCACCCGGCCCGTGAAGTCGATCGTGACCTTGGATTGCGAGATCTCGGAAATGTTGATGACGGTCCCCGGATCAAACAGGCCTTCGGTGACGTAATATTTCACGACCGGTGTGACATAGAACGTATCGCCCGGCTCCGCCATGAAGGTAGCGACCGGCGTCGGTATCGGCGTTCGGCCGAATTTCGCCATCCCGAAGACCAGCCCGTTCTCCGCGGTGAAGCTCTGGTCCGCGACGATGCCGAAGGAGCCCCCAGGCACGCTGCCGTCCCAGGCGACGGGGCCGAAGCCAATCGCGGTTACGCCGGCCGAAAGCGTGCCGATCGACGACGCGGCGCTGAAGCCAACAGACTCGCCGGCTTCGATCGGAGCATAGCCGCCGGATCCGATCTGAACGCCGCCCGCAAGCAACTTCTTCGGCGTACCCCAATAGGCGAAGAATTCCTCCGATGCAGTGACGCTGTCGAAGCTCTGGTTGCTGATGCTCGGAAACGTCACCCAGGCATTGGCGTAAACCGACGGGCTGCGCCCGTTGACCGAGACCAGCGGCGGCTCGGTGAAAACCATGTAGCTCTTGGCAAACCCCGATACGTTGTTGATTGCGATCGTGTAGTTCGTCATGTCGTCTCTCCGTTGATGTTGGTGTGATCTCATCAACTTTGCGATGAGTCCGTCTACTTCGGCTCGATCCGACCGCTCGGCACGAACGGCCCGCGGCCTGCAAGAGACCCGATACTCACGCGGCTCCTGCATCGGCGAGTTTGCACTCGACACCGTCGGTTGCAACGAGAGCATCTTGAACTGAACGCAAGTGGGAGAGACGGGAGTTGAGCTCAGCGCAACTCGACCGAGCCGGACAACGCGATGCCGATAGACGAATTGCAGACATGTGATCGAGGGCGCCGTCGCGTGCCGTGACGAACGCAATAGGTGCGAACATACGTCCGCGGTGAGCCAGGTTTGCGGTCGATGCAAGCGCGCGCCCGCGCGTCGTCCTCAAAGTCGTTTTCAAAGGAATGCGATGGGACTCCAGCGCACTTGCGAGCGAGCTGGAGTCCCATCGCAGCAGAATGTCATTTGCGACCGCTGGAGCGACGATCTGTTATCAATACACTCGCTCTTAGTCATACATCCGGAATACGCATTCCAAAACGACGAACGACAGTCTCAGAACGACGTGCCGCCGCCGAACCTGAACTCCTGGGTCACGTCGTATTTGCCCTTGGACAGCGGCACCGCGTAGTCGAAGCGCAGCGGGCCGAAGGGGGAGGCCCAGATCAGGCCGACGCCGACCGAGGAGCGCACCACCTTGCTGTCGTCGTACTGCAGGCCGCATTTGCAGGTCGCCGAATTGACCTCGCCGGTGGCGGCCCAGGACGTCGGGCCCTGATAGCCCCACAGTGAACCGGCGTCGGCATAGACGGCCCCCTTCAGACCCACCTCCTTCGGCAGGAACCAGAACGGCATCTGCAGCTCGGCCGAGGCGCCCCAGTATTTGGTGCCGCCGAGCGAATCGCCGGTGACTCCGAGGCTGGAATAGGTGGTGTCGCGCGGACCGATGCCGTTGGAGGCGAAGCCGCGCACCAGCGTCGGTCCCATCTGGAAGTGGTCGAGCATGCGCAGGTCCTTGTCGCCCATCTTGTTCAGCATGCCGCCCTGCAGATGGATGACGCTGACGATGTCGGCCACCAGCGGCGTGTAGTACTTCGCGTCGACCGCCGATTTGATGTAGCTGACATTGCCGCCGACGCCGGCGAAATCCTGCTTCCAGTCGATGATCAGGCCGGCGGTCGGGTTCTTGTTGTTGTCGAGCGTATTATAGCTCAGCGTGTAGCCCAGCGACGAAGTCAGCGCCGCGCCGTCGTTCAGCTCCTTGCGAACCGGGAGGGTCGATTCGCCGTCGCCGTAGCAGCCGTAGCCGTAGACGCCCGACGACGTCGAATTGGTCGGATCGACGCCGCCCAGCACGCTGCTGACATAGGCCGGCGTCGGGTTGAACGCGAGCAACGTATTGTTCGGGTCGTTGTTGCAGTTCCGGTAGGAGGACGGCAGCGAGATTTCCTGGCGGTACAGCGAGTAGCGCAGCTGCAACGAGAGATCCTCGCGCAGCTGGAAGCCGAGCCGCGGGCTGAAGCCGATGGTGGTCACCCCGTAGCTGGTATAGCTGTTGGCCTTCTGCTGCTTGTAGTACACGTCCAGACCCAGCGCGACCCGGTAGTCGAGCAGATAGGGCTCGACGAAGGACAGCGTCACACCGCGGCTGTACTGGCCGTAGCTCACCGAGGCCTTGGCGTACAGGCCGCGGCCGAGGAAGTTGCGTTCTGAGATCGAGACCTCGGCGAGCGCGCCATCACTGGTCGAATAGCCGCCGGAGATCGAGAAGTCGCCGGTCGACTTCTCCTCGAGATTGACCACCAGGATCACACGGTCGCTCGACGAGCCGGGCTCGGTCGAAATCTTGACGTCCTTGAAGAAATCGAGGTTCTTCAGCCGCCGCTCAGCGCGGTCGACCAGCGCCCGGTTGTAGGCGTCGCCTTCCGAGAGGTCGAACTCGCGCCGGATCACGTAGTCGCGGGTACGGGTGTTGCCGCGGATCGTGATGCGCTCGATATAGGTGCGCGGGCCCTCGTCGATCGAGAACACGATGGCGACGGTGTGGGCCTCGAAATTGCGATCGCCGCGCGGACGCACCACCGCGAAGGCGAAGCCGCGGCGCGACGCCTCGATCTGCATCTCCTCGACCGACTTCTCCAGCTGCTCGACGTTGTAGAGCGCACCGACATTGACGCTGGAATAGCCGCGCAGCACGTTGCCGTCGAGCGCCGCGACGCTCGACTGGAACTCGACGGAGCCGACGCGGTATTGCTGGCCTTCCTCGATCTGGAACGTGACCAGGAAGCCCTTCTGCTCCGGATCATATTCGGTGAGCGCCGCCACCACCTGCACGTCGGCATAGCCGTTCTTGAGGTAGAAGCGGCGGATCAGGTCGCGATCCGCTTCGACCCGGTCCGGATCATAGACGTCGTTGTTGCCGAGAAAGCTCAGCCAGTTGGTCGCATGCGTCTTGATGATGTCGCTCAGCCGGGCCGAGGAATAGGCATTGTTGCCGACGAAGCTGACGGACTTCACGCCGGTCTTGGCGCCTTCGGCGACCGTGAAGACGAGGTCGACACGGTTGTTGGGCTGCTCGATGATCTCGGGCGTGACGCGGACGTCGTAGCGTCCGGAGCGCCGGTAGATTTCGGCGATGCGCTGCGCGTCGGATTGCACCATCGGACGCGACAGCGTCCCGCGCGGCTTCGACTGCACCTCGGCGGTGAGCTGCTCGTCCTTGACTTTCTTGTTGCCCTCGAAGGCGACGCGGCCGATCACGGGGTTCTCGACCACGCGCACGACCAGGCGGCCGGCCTGACGGTCGATCTTGACGTCGGCGAACAGGCCGGTCCCGATCAGCGCCTTGAGGCCGTCGTCGACCTGGCCGGCATCGAGCGCGCCCGACGGACCCGGCTTGAAGTAGGAGCGGATGGTGTCGGCTTCGATGCGCCTGTTGCCCTCGACCGAGATCGAGGTTGCGGCCACGGCGGGCGCGGCCACGGCGATACGTGGCAGCGACGTCACTGGCAGCGCCAGCAGCATCAGGGCAAGCACGCCCGGCAGTCTCAGACGCATCATCGACGATCTTTCGAAAAGTAAGTCCCCCGGCACGCCTCACAGATCGGCACGCCACAGGAATCGCTGATGCCCGTCAAAGATGGTCGTGATGCGCCAATCTCGTTTCGCGAAATGTCGATTGATACCGAGCGTGGCTGGATGTTTCCGATCAGAAACGATCTACGGCCGTTGCCGCCGCGAAGAGCCGCGAGTACTATAGTGGGTACCACGGCCGCACTGGGACCGGAAAGCCACGCTGAGGACGGACATATCCGTTAAGCAATTGGCCGGCCGCCGCCGCATTCCGAGCGCACCGAAATGAAATTCTACAGAACAGCGAAGACCGGCAATACGCCGGAAAAACGACAGTGCTATCTGCTCGTCATCCGAACTAAGCCCCCAAGTAGTTCGGTCAAGGCCCGGTGCGCACAGATTCCCATTCTTATTCCGGCGCACCGGGCCGCCCGTTTTTCCTAGTTGATGTACTGCCAGTGAATGCGCCCTCTCCCCTTGTGGGAGAGGGCTTGTATGACAGTCCGGCTAGCTCGGTTGGGTGAGGGGTATGTCTCGGCGATCATAGCTCGCGGAGAGATACCCCTCACCCGAGCGGGTCTGTGGATGGGCCGGAGAAGCCCTTTCCCACAAGGGGAGAGGGCAATATATCGGGCAGCCCGCGGATCACAGTTTGGCTGGTCGGCCCGTCCGCGGTTCCCTCCACCGCCACCGGCCTCGCCACAATGTCGGCCGCTGTTGCGAAATTGCCTCTGGATCGGGCAGCGAAAAACCATCAAAACGGGCGTCAGCCCCGATGGTTAATCGCGCCTTAACCTCGCCCCACCTATGGTGACAACCAAGGCACCGGTTCATGGGCGATCGGCGGCTTCCACTGGTTTGGCGCGCGTTTTACGTATGGCAATGACCGCTTCACCCCCCGCGCCCGCTGGCGCCAGCCATTCGGAGAGCGAACGCTCGCCGTTTGCGCGGCTGAACGAGCTGCTCGCGCCCCATGCGCCGGGCAAGCCCATGATCACGCTCGCCGCCGGCGAGCCGCAGCATCCGGTTCCGGATTTCGTCGGCCCGGTGCTGGCCCGGCACATCGCCGATTTCGGCCGCTACCCGGCGGCCAAGGGCATCGAGCCGTTCCGCAAGGCGGCCGCCGGCTGGCTGTCGCGTCGATTCGTTCTACCGCGCGCGATCGATCCGGAGCATGAGATCCTGGTGCTGAACGGCAGCCGCGAGGGGCTGTTCTTCGCCGCGCACGCCGCGCTGCGCCATGCCGGCCCGCGCCGTGGCCGGCCTGCGATCCTGATGCCGAACCCGTTCTATCCGGTCTATGGCGTCGGCGCCCGAACTGCGGGCTGCGACTCCATCTACCTGCCGACGATTCGCGAGAACGGCTTCCTGCCGGACCTCGATGCGATCGACGAAGAGACCCTGGCGCGCACGATCGCGTTCTACATCGCCACGCCCGCCAACCCGCAGGGCTCGGTGGCCAGCGCCGACTACATGCGCAAGCTGATCCGGCTCGCCAACCGCCATGGCTTCCTGATCTTCAGCGACGAGTGCTATTCGGAGATCTACACCAGGGCGGCGCCCGGGAGCATGCTGGAGCATGCCGGGCCCGACTACGCCAACGTCGTCGCGTTCCAGTCGCTGTCGAAGCGCTCCAACGTGCCGGGCATGCGGATCGGCTTCGCCGCCGGCGACCGCAAATTCCTCGCCGCCTTCCACGAGCTGCGCAACGTCGCGGCGCCGCAGGTGCCGGTGCCGCTGCAGCAGGTTGCGGTCGCGGCCTATGCCGACGAGGCGCATGTCGAGGAGAACCGCCGGCTGTACCGCGCCAAGTTCGATCTCGCCGACCAGATCATCGGCAACCGCTACGGCTACCAGCGGCCCGACGGCGGCTTCTGCGTCTGGCTCGACGTCGCCGACCGCGGCGGCGACGAGGACGTGACGCTGCGGCTGTATCGGGAGGCCGGCGTGCGCGTGGTGCCGGGCAGCTATCTGGCGCGGCCGCAACCCGACGGTTTCAATCCCGGTGCCGGCTACATCCGTCTGGCGCTGGTGGCCGATGCCGCCTCGACCGGCGAGGCGCTGCACCGGCTGGTCGAGGCTCTGGGGTAATCGCGGGGCTGATGCAGATGCCGGCGATCGAACGAGTCATTCCCCTGGTCAATCACCTGCCGACGTCGCTGCGCGACGCGCTGGTGCGGCGGCTGCGCGAACTCGCGGGCCTCAGCCTGATCGCGCTGTGCGGCACCGCCGCCGCGGCGCTGATGACGTGGTCGGTGCAGGACCCGAGCCTGAGCCACGCGACCTCGCGCGCGATCCGCAACATCGTCGGCTATCCCGGCGCAATCAGCGCCGACCTGCTGATGCAGATCCTCGGCCTCGGCTCGATCATGGCGATCCTGCCGCTGTCGATCCGCGGCTGGCGGATGATGACCCACCGGCCGTTCGACCGCGAGGCGCTGCGCTTCGGCGCCTGGGTTCTCGGCGCGGTGATCGCCGCCGGCTTTGCCAGCTGCTGGCCGCGCTCGCAGGCCTGGCCGCTGCCGACCGGCCTCGGCGGCGTGGTCGGCGACGCCCTGGTGCGCGCGCCGGCCGTGGTGTTCGGTCCGCCCGGCCTCGTCTACCGGCTGGTGCTCGGCGGCCTGCTGCTCGTGGCGGTGATCGGCTGCCTGCTGGTTGCCGGCGGCATGGGCGCGAAGGAAGCCGACCCGAACCTGATGCCGGCCGACGAGGACGACACGCCGCTGTCCGACGCCGAGGATGACGACGACCGCAAGGCGATCCGGCTCGGCTGGGTGTTCCACGCGCTCATGAGCGCCAAGGCCCAGGTCGGCTGGTTCCTCAGCACGGCCTATCGCGCACTGGTGTCCTCCGGCCCGCAGCCGCGCGCGGCCGCAGCGGGACGGCAGGAGCCGAGCCTCGCCCGCGGCCAGAAGAAGCCGACGCTCGCGCCCGAGATGGAGCATGACGAGGGCGAGGAGGAGGAAGAGGCCGGCGAGGACGAGGAGGAAGAAGAGGAGGAGCCGGCGCCGAAGGCGCGCAAGAAGCCGGCGCCGAAGGCTCAGCCCAGGAAGTCCAACGACAAATACGACCTGCCCTCAGTGTCAATGCTGGCCGCGCCCAAGTCCACCGACCGCCAGCCGCTGTCGAAGAGCGAGCTCGAGGCCAATTCGCGCGCGCTGGAAGGCGTGCTGCAGGATTTCGGCGTGCGCGGCGAGATCGTCAAGGCGCATCCCGGCCCCGTCGTCACCCTGTACGAGCTGGAGCCGGCGCCCGGCATCAAGTCGTCGCGCGTCATCGGACTCTCCGACGACATCGCCCGCTCGATGAGCGCGCTGTCGGCCCGCGTCGCCGTCGTGCCCGGCCGCAACGCCATCGGCATCGAGCTGCCGAACGCGCACCGCGAGAAGGTTTACTTGCGCGAACTGCTGGTGGCGAAGGAGTCGACCGAGAGCGTCGCCAAGTTGCCGCTGTGCCTCGGCAAGAACATCGGCGGCGATTCCATCATCATCGATCTCGCCCGCACCCCGCACATGCTGATCGCCGGCACCACCGGCTCGGGCAAGTCGGTCGCGATCAACACCATGATCCTGAGCCTGGTCTACCGTCTGCGCCCCGACCAGTGCCGCCTGATCATGGTCGATCCGAAGATGCTCGAACTCTCCGTCTATGACGGCATTCCGCATCTGCTCACACCGGTCGTCACCGATCCGAAAAAGGCCGTCGTTGCGCTGAAATGGGCCGTGCGCGAGATGGAAGAGCGCTACAAGAAGATGGCCAAGCTCGGCGTGCGCAACATCGACGGCTACAACGCCCGCCTGGCTGAAGCGCGCAACAAGGGCGAGGAGCTGACGCGCACCGTTCATACCGGCTTCGACAAGGAGACCGGCAAGGCGATCTACGAGGAGGAGAAGCTCGACCTCGATCCCCTGCCCTACATCGTCATCATCGTCGACGAGATGGCCGACCTGATGATGGTCGCCGGCAAGGACATCGAAGGCACGGTACAGCGCCTCGCCCAGATGGCGCGCGCCGCCGGCCTGCACGTCATCCTGGCAACGCAGCGCCCGTCGGTCGACGTCATCACCGGCACCATCAAGGCGAACTTCCCGACCCGCATCTCCTTCCAGGTCACCTCCAAGATCGACAGCCGCACCATTCTCGGCGAGATGGGCGCCGAGCAGCTGCTCGGCCAGGGCGACATGCTCTACATGGCCGGCGGCGGCCGCATCAGCCGCGTGCACGGCCCGTTCTGTTCCGACGAGGAGGTCGAGAAAGTCGTCAAGCACCTCAAGGCCCAGGGCTCGCCGGAATATCTGGAGGCGGTCACCGCCGAGGAGCCGAGCGAGGAGGACGGCGCCGTGTTCGACGCCACCGGCATGGGCGGCGGCGGCGGCGACGACCTGTTCTCCCAGGCGGTCGCCGTGGTCAAACGCGACCGCAAGGCCTCCACCAGCTACATTCAACGGCGGCTGCAGATCGGCTATAACAAGGCCGCTTCGCTGATGGAGCGGATGGAACAGGAAGGCATCGTCGGCCAGGCCAACCACGCCGGCAAGCGCGAGATCCTGGTGCCCGAGGAAGAAGGCGGGTTCTGACCCGCGCAATCGGTCCCAGATCCGCCGTTTCCTGGTCGTAACTTCACGCAATTACGATCACGCTGACCGATCGAACCAAGATAGAAACGCGTAGGAATCAGGACGTCGTTTTGAAAAGCTCCTTGTCGAACAGCCCCTTTTCGCTTCCCGCACTCCCCCACGGGCGCCGCATGTCCGCCCGCCTGGTGGCGTGCGCGGTTGCGGCGTGCGCCTTGACCGGTGTCGCCGGTCACGCGGCCGCCCAGACCACGCCGGCTCCCAAATCGGGCCAGAAGAGCGCCGCCGACGCGCAGCGCGGCGGGCCGGCGACCACCCAGACCGCGCCGCCGAACCCGATCATTCCCGATCCCCGGCGCAACGTTCCCGCCAGCATCTTCACCTCGTTCGACGCCAACCAGAAGGCGGTCGCAGCCAAGGTCAGCGCCTATCTGTCGTCGCTGCAGACGCTGGTCGGAAACTTCGTGCAGGTCGGGCCGGACGGCAGCAAGACCAAGGGCGACTTCTACATCCAGAAGCCCGGCAAGGTCCGCTTCGAATACGAGCCGCCGACGCCGATCGACATCGTCGCCGACGGCTCCTCGCTGGTCGTGCGCGACCGCAAGCTTGCCACCCAGGACGTCTATCCGCTGTCGCAGACGCCGCTGCGTTATCTCCTGTCCGACCGCATCGACCTGCTCAAGGACACCAACGTCATCGCGGTCGCCTCCGACGACCTCTACGTCACGATCACGATCGAGGAGAAGCAGGCGCTGATCGGCACCAGCCGGCTGATGCTGATGCTCGGCGCCAAGGACGGCCAGCTCAAGCAGTGGACCGTGACCGATCCGCAGGGCTACGACACGACGATCGCGGTCTACAATCTCGACACCACCAAGAAGCTCGATCCGGCGATGTTCAAGATCGACTTCACGAACTATCCGACCACGCCGCCGGGCTGACGCACGCGGTCCGGCTCAGTTCGCTTCGAGCCCGCGGACCTTCCATTGCGCCTCGGACAGCGACAGCTTCTCGAAGCGCTTGCGCGCCTCGTCGAGGTCGTCGGCGGCGATCGCGTCGCAACCGGGACGGGCGCGCAGGATCATCGCGGTCGTCGGCCAGCTCAGCCGCGCGGCCTTGCAGGCCAGCAGCAGATCCGTGAGGCGATCCTCATCGAGCAGCGATTCGATCGTCTCGATGGCGACGACGCAGAGCAGCGCCAGCGCCGCGATGACGGCGGGAAAATCGCCGGTCACGCAGAAGCGGTTGACGGCGGAATCGCCGAGCTTGCCGGTGCGGTTGAGCGTGGCGACCTCGGTCTTGACCTGCTCATAGTCCCAGATCGCGCGCATCGCCGCGCCGGGCGAACGCGTCGGCGTCGCCTGCAGGGTGGCGCGGGTCGCAGGCGGCGCGGCCTTGATGAAGCGGGTGCGGGCGCCCTCGGTGGCCGCGGCGACGAAGGCGCGCGACAGCTTGGCCGGCAGATCGGTGCGCAGCGCCAGCTTTTCGGCGAGATCCTCGTCGCGTTCGGCGATCTTGAACAGGCTGCGGTAGCCGTCCTCGGACAGTTTGGCGGTGAGGTTCTGCGCCAGCGCCATGCGCACGGCGGGGAAGCCGCGGGCGATCAACGGCGTGGTGAGATTGTCGCCGATCCCCCTGCGGCTGGCGAGCGCGACGAGATGCGCCGGGCTGGAGGTCCTGACGAACTCGGCGAGGTCGCGCTCGGTCAGCACCTGTGCCTTGGCCAGCATCGGCCCGGCGACGCGCAATTCGGGATGCACCGCGAGCAGGCGGGCGGTCGCATAGGGCGCGCGCTCGACGCCGGCCAGCGCCATGCTCAGCTCGGCCAGCACGTCGGTCGCAACCTGCGGCATCAGCCGCGCAAACATCTGGTCATAGAGGTCGAGCTGCTCCGCGGACGCCGGCCGCGGACCGGCCAGGAACAGGCCGGTGGTCCGGCGCAACATGTCGGTGGCGAACTCGGACACCGTCCGCGCATCGCCCGCAGGCGTCTTGACGGAGGCAGCTGCCGGAGGCGCTGGGGGCATCGCACGTCTCTCGTTGTCGGCGCCCGCGCGACTGGGACGGACGCGGTCGATCGTGATTTTCGGAAGAATGCGAACACCGGACTAAAGGGGCGTTAAGCCCAAGTGCCGGGAACCGTCCAGTCCATGGCCGTCGTTAACGGATTTCGCCGCGGTCAGCGGCCTTGTTCCTGTATTGTTCTTGCGAAGCCAATCGGCTTCCGCTAGCCTCGGTGCCGGGAGGGGCACCATGGTCCAGCGCGTTTCCACCGTCGCCTTCGAAGGGATCGATGCCCGCGCGGTCGACGTGCAGGTCCAGGTCGCGCCGGGGCTGCCGGCCTTTGCGATCGTCGGCCTGCCGGACAAGGCGGTGTCGGAGGCGCGCGAGCGGGTGCGCTCGGCGCTGATCGCCTCCGGCCTCGCGCTGCCGGCGCGGCGCATCACCGTGAATCTCGCGCCGGCCGACGTGCCGAAGGAAGGCAGCCATTATGATCTGCCGATCGCACTCGGCCTGATGGCCGCGATCGGCGCGATTCCGCCGGATGCGCTCGGCGGCTTCACCGTGCTCGGCGAACTCGGCCTCGACGGCTCGATCGCGCCGGTCGCGGGTGTCCTGCCGGCCGCGATCGGCGCCAACGCCCGCGAGGAAGGCCTGATCTGCCCGGCCGCCTGCGGCGCCGAGGCGGCGTGGGCGAGCCCCGACCTGCAGATCATCGCGGCGAGCTCGCTGATCCAGATCGCCAACCATTTCAAGGGCACGCAGGTGCTGTCGCGGCCGCAGCCGAAGATCCAGGAGGCACCGGCCAGCCTGCTCGATCTGCGCGACATCAAGGGCCAGGAGAGCGGCAAGCGCGCGCTCGAGATCGCCGCCGCAGGTGGGCATCATCTGCTGATGATCGGCTCGCCCGGCGCCGGCAAGTCGATGCTTGCGGCGCGGCTGCCGTCGATCCTGCCGCCGCTGTCGCCGGCCGAGCTGCTTGAAGTGTCGATGATCGCCTCGGTCGCCGGCGAGATCGAGGGCGGCGCGCTGACCAACCGGCGCCCGTTCCGCAGCCCGCATCATTCCGCCAGCATGGCAGCGCTGACCGGCGGCGGCCTGCGCGCCCGGCCCGGCGAGATCTCGCTGGCGCATCAGGGCGTGCTGTTCCTCGACGAGTTGCCGGAGTTCGATCCGCGCGTGCTGGATTCGCTGCGCCAGCCGTTGGAGAACGGCGAGGTCTCGATCTCGCGCGCCAATCACCGCGTCACCTACCCTGCCCGCTTCATGCTGGTCGCGGCGATGAACCCGTGCCGCTGCGGAAACGCCTTCGAGCCCGGCTATGCCTGCAAGCGCGGCCGCATCGACCGCTGCACGTCCGACTACCAGATGCGCATCTCCGGCCCACTGATGGACCGCATCGATCTGCGCATCGAGGTGCCCGCGGTGACCGCCGCCGATTTGATCCTGCCGCCGTCGAAGGAAGGCTCCGCCGAGGTCGCCGCCCGCGTCGCCGCCGCGCGCGATCTGCAGCGCCAACGCTACGCCAAGGCCGGCCTGCCGCACGTCAGAACCAACGCCGAGGCGCCCGCCGCTGTGCTCGACGACATCGCCAAGCTCGATGCACCCGGCCAGAAGCTGCTGCGCGAAGCCGCCGAGACGATGCGGCTGTCGGCCCGCGGCTATCACCGCGTGCTGCGTGTGGCACGCACGCTCGCCGATCTCGACCATGCCGAGACGATCGGCCGGCTGCATCTCGCGGAGGCGCTGTCGTATCGCGCGCTCGCCGAGGACAACCGCCACGCGATGGTTGGACTACCATAATACCTCAAAGCTCCAGATTTCCCCTGCGAGCCCGTGAAAATTTTGGACACGTAAGAACTTTTTAGCCGTTAAGGACTTGACTCTGCTATTATCGTGTGACGAATCGAGACAACCCGCAATTGAAGTCGGCCCGAGCCTCCGCCTTGGGGGCGTTGTCGCGATTCCGGGAGAGGGCAAATCATGAAGCACGCAGCAGCTGAACACGATGATCTGGTGAAATTCGTTACTCTTTCCGGCCCTGGCGTCGATGCTCTTGAAACGCGTAAAGAGACAAATAACCACCCGAAGGTGACAGCGAAAGAGTTGCGCATTAGTTTCGACAAGGTCAAGATTGATCTGTTTTCGGGGCTGGCAGCCTTGGTTCGCAGTTAAGAAGGCTGCCCCCTTGCCTTAGGGGAGCGAAGATAATTGAGCAGATTTTACGCTACAGAAACTGAGATTTCTGAGCGAATCGAGTTCCTAAAAGACATCGGTCGCTCCCTTCAAACGGCAAACGTTATTCCCAGCACCGTAATATTTCGTGAAGCTCGGGTTGCTCCGATGGTTCGCGGATACTTTTTGTTGAATAAGGCCTACAAGAATTGGCGCATACATTCTGGCCACAACACCGAGAAACCAAAGATCGGTGCTTTAATGGCTGTCGCCATAAATCGGTTCCAGCCGTTCCTTCCGATTCATCCGGCTAACGTCAAAGATACAGCCGAAGCTCGTTGCAACGAAGTTTACGCTCTTACGTATGCTCTCTCTATTTTGGAAAAGCCGTTCACTCCGGATACTCCCGAGAAATTGGATTTCTGGCACCGAGTATTGGAGATCATTAGTGGCTCCTCGTGCGTGACGCTAGAACCCTATTTCGTTGACGTAAGGTATCAGACTGATCGGGCGCTCAACGAATATACACTCGCTATCCAACCTCAAGATAAGCTTTCGATAAACAGTCTCATTTCTATATTCGAACTAATATCAGACAAAGGTGATGCGCTCCGCCGCTAAAGGATAAGCTCCTTCATACCGATTGTGGATGCTTAGGTTGAATTCGACGACCACGAGAGCTGCTGAATGCCCTCAAACTTTGCACTACGTAGTCGCGCTCGCCAGGCATATTGGCGGCATAGCCGTTGTCGGCGGCAATTTGTGAAACGGCTTCGTCGACCTTCTTGGTGACTTCGCGAAGATTTTCGTCAGAGCGATCTAAAGGTAACGGCTCCCATAGAGAAGGTACCGGTTCTTCAAAATCATCTGACGTCAGAGCCAATCGGCTATATTCATGATCAACATCGACAAGAGCTTCAGCCAGCCAAGACAAATTCTGGACCTCTGCATAGCGAGCGAAGATCGGAATTTTTCGTCCTTCGCCTTCAAAGATCCATTCCCACGTTAAAAGCGGCTTGCATCGATAAAGGTGAGGCCCGAAGTCCTCACGCGTCATCTCAATAACGTCTGCTTCAATAAGAACACGCATGCCCGCGTTCACTAATGCAGGCCAGTTGAAGGATTGACGAAACCCTTCGTCTTCTCGAGTAAGAGCGAACTGAAGCTGGTTGAGAGTGAACAGCGAGTTTCTCAGCTGCATGACGCCAAGCGCCAAAGCGAGAGCATAGTACTCAGGCCCGCGCTTAATGAACGAAGGCTTATCCATCATGGGGGCCCTGTCGACAATTGAGAGGTAAAAGGTTCCTTACCAAAGGTCGATCAATCGCGCTATTGTAGTCAACGATTGAGCAATCTAACAGCCATCATTCAAAATTCCACACTGCAGCAAGTCTCATAGGCTCCCCTTTTTCCCCTTCAACACTCTGGTAACGACTTCTCTTTACGCTCCGACAACCATAAGGCCCGCGTTTTTGTCATCAGGCCTTCCGCGTCGGTGCGTATCATGTTGCGTTTCAAGGTCCTCGTTTCGGCCGTGCCGCTGATCGCGGTTGCGGTCATTGCCAAGCTCGAATTGGCGCCCTCCCCGCAGCCCTGCATTGCCGTCGGAGCCGACACCGTCGCGCTCGGCTCCGCGCCCTTTCACCCTGATCTCCGCGTCGACTTCACCGACGATCCCGCGCTCGCCACCGTCCGCGTCGCACTGGCCGAGAATCCGGAAACGGCCGACTTTGTCGTGGTGGACGATGCTCCGATAGGGGAAGACCAGGGCTGCGGCCTGACTGCCGCCACCCAGCTCGTCTCGCTCGCAGCCGATCCGCCCGCGGACGCGCCGCGGATCTATCTCGCCCGGGACGATGGCGCGGATGGGCCGGCGGACTATCGCATCTATGTCCGCTCCAGCCGCGTCACCGCGCGCGAGGCCGCCGCGCTGCTGGTCGGCGCACGCCGCCATGCCTCATCACAGCCTCACGCGGTGCTGTAGGCCGGACCTAACGGCCGGTTCACCATCTCTGCACGGCGGAATCCCACGTGCACGACCTGTCAAAGTCTCAGCAATACCGACGCCGCATGGTGCGGGCCGGCCAGGACATTGGGATCGCAATCGCCCGGGGGTGACGATGGGACGGACTCTACGTATCAGGCTGCGCCTGCGCCGTTTCATGCGCCGGCATCAGACCGTGTTCACGATCCTGCGCTCGCTGATGATCTTCTCCGCCGGCTTCGGCGGCGCCTATGGCTTCATCAAGGCCAGCATCTCCGACAAATCCGGCTACAATCCGCATAGTTTCGCGATCGGCGCCAGCTTCCTGTTCGCACTCGCCTGCGTCGGCCTCGCCACGCTCAGCATGCGCTTGCGCTTCGTCGGCAAGAAGCTGCACAAGATCGCACTTCACAACGAGGTGCTGGCCGACCGGAACTGGGAGCTGCAGGAGGCCGAGCAGCGTGCGCGCAATCTGTTCGAGCAGCAGGGCGATCTCATCGTCATGCGCGAGGCCTGCGGCACCATCATCTTCGTCAACGACGCCTATTGCCGGATGGCCGGCCTCGATCGCGAGAGTCTGGTCGACAGCCGGTTCGCCTTCGAGCTCATCGAGCAAGGCGAGAGCGCGCTGGAGCCGAGCGGCACCCGCGTCCACGACCAGCGCATCGACAGCGCCATCGGCCCGCGCTGGATCGCCTGGCGCGAAGCGTGGGTGCGCTCCGATGCCGGACACCCCGCCGTGCTGCAATGTGTCGGCCGCGACGTCACCGACCGCACCGAGACGGAGCGGGCGCTGGCCGATGCCCGCGACCAGGCCAATGCCGCGAACCGCGCCAAGTCGCGCTTCCTGGCGATGGCCAGCCATGAGATCCGGACGCCGCTGAACGGCATCCTCGGCATGAGCGGACTGCTGCTGGAGACACATCTCACGCCGGAACAGGCCACCTACGCCAAGGCGGTGCGGACCTCGGGCGATGCGCTGATGTCGCTGATCGACGAGCTGCTCGACTATTCCAAGATCGAGGCCGGCAAGCTGGCGCTGGAGGCGCAGCCGTTCTCGCTGACGGCGCTGATCGAGGAGATCACCGAGCTGCTGGCGCCGCGCGCGCAAGGCAAGCAACTGGAAATGGCCGCCTATCTGGACGAGCGGCTGCCGACCTGGGTCACGGGCGACGCAGCGCGGCTGCGCCAGGTGCTGCTCAACCTCGCCGGCAACGCCATCAAGTTCACGAGCAAAGGCGGCGTCGCTGTCATCGCCGAGCCCGGCATCTGGCCGAACGAGATCAGCTTCCAGGTGCGCGACACCGGCATCGGTATCGCGACCGAAGCGCAGGAACGCATCTTCCGCGAATTCGAGCAGGCCGATGACAGCGTCGCACGCAGCTTCGGCGGCACCGGGCTTGGCCTTGCGATTTCCGACCGCATCGTGAAACGGATGGGCGGGCGGATCAAGCTGCAGAGCCAGCTCGGCGCCGGCTCGACCTTCGAGGTTGCGGTGCCGCTGCCGGCCGCGTTGGAGCGCGGCGAGCAGAACAGCTTCCGCGGACCGGACATGACCGGGCACTCGATCATGCTGGTCGCGCCGGGAGGTTTGCAGGCCGAGCTGATCGAGCGGCGGCTGCAGAACTGGGGCGCGCAGACCTGCCTGGTCGCGGAGATCGAGGTGGCGGAAGCGCTGCTGCCGGAACGCGCGTGGCACGCCGTGCTGATCGACGACGCCGTCGGCAGCGCCGCGGCGCTTCGCCTCGGCGAAGCCGCGCGGCGCCATACGACGCGCCTGATCGTATTGGTGACGCCGGTGAGCCGCCACGAGCTGATGCCGGCGGCGCCGTTCAATGGCTATCTGGTCAAGCCGCTGCGCGCCGCCTCGCTCGCCGCTCGCATCACGTTGGATGTGGATGACCCAGCTTCGGCGCTTGCCGACGAGCCCGTCCCGACGATCGCGCCACCGATCGTGGCGCAGGCGGGCGCGAGCCTGTCGATCCTGGTCGCCGAGGACAACGACATCAACGCGCTGCTGATGCGCTCACTGCTGACCAAGCTCGGCCATCAGGCCGACATCGCCGTGCACGGCGAGGCCGCGCTCGAGTCCTGGCTCGCGGCGCGTTCGGCCGGCACGCCCTACGACCTCATCCTGATGGACGTCCAGATGCCCCGGCTCGACGGCATCGCCGCCGCCAAGCGCATCCGCGCCCACGAGGCCGGCGAGCCCGGCCGGCGCACCCCGATCCTGGCGCTGACCGCCAATGCCCTGGTCGAGGACCGCTACGCCTGTTTCGAAGCCGGCATGGATGGCTTCCTGGTCAAGCCGATCGACCGCGACAAGCTGGACGAGGCGCTGGCCAATCTGGCCGCGGCGCGGCAGGTGGCCGCGTAGTTATGAGTTTGTTGTAAGGAAGGTGCTTGCGCTCCCTCTCCCCGTTCTTCACGGGGAGAGGGTCGCTGTGGGGGCAGCCACATGGGTGGTGCTGTTTCTCAGGCGCTAAGAAGGCGCATACCCGTCCGATAGACTCTGATCCGAGCTGCGCATGTGCCATGCCCCTCACCCGGATTGCTGCGCAATCCGACCTCTCCCCGCAAAGGGCGGGGAGAGGTTGGAATGGCGCAAGCCTCAGCACCGTGCTCATCACTTCAACAGGACAACATCTTCAGCTGAGGTCCGCATCTGCTTGTGCAGCTCAACTCACAACCGCCGCAGCGCGACCGTCTCGATCTCGTGGTCGGCGCCCTTCTTCAAAATCAGCGTCGCGCGCGGGCGGGTCGGCAGGATGTTGTCCTCGAGATTGGCTAGGTTGGTACGCTCCCAGATTGCGATGGCGGTGGCAGTGGCCTCTTCGTCCGACAGCAATGCGTAGCGGTTGAAGTAGGAGCGCGGGTCATGGAACGCGGTGTCGCGCAAGGACAAGAACCGCTTCACGTACCATTTGCGCAGCACCGCCTCGTCGGCATCGATGTAGACGGAGAAGTCGAAAAAGTCCGACACCACCGGCACCGCCTTGCCGTCGCGCGGCAAGGGCCCGGTCTGCAGGACATTGACGCCTTCGACGATCAGGATGTCCGGCTGGTCGATCTCGGTCCACTGATTGGGCACGATGTCATAGCTGAGATGCGAATAGACCGGCGCGCGTACCGGATGGCGGCCGGCCTTGATGTCGGAGAGGAAGGCGAGCAGCCGTGACTTGTCGTAGCTCTCCGGAAAGCCCTTCTTCTGCATCAGGCCCTCCCGTTCGAGCACGGCGTTCGGAAACAGAAAACCGTCGGTGGTGATGAGGTCGACCTTCGGCCGCGGCGACCAGCGCGCCAGCAGCGCCTGCAGCACGCGCGCGGTGGTCGACTTGCCGACCGATACCGAGCCGGCGACGCCGATGATGTAGGGCATCTTGCGGTCGCGGATGCCGAGGAACTGGCGCTGCGCGTAGTACAGCCGCTGCGCGGCGTCGACATACATCGACAGCAGCCGCGACAGCGGCAGATAGATGTCCTCGACCTCCTTCAGATCGAGGCGATCGTGCATCGAGCGCAGCTTGGAGAACTCGCCGGGCTCCAAGGTCATCGGCGTATCGTTGCGCAGCTCGGCCCATTGTTCGCGGGTGAAGATGCGGTAAGGATTATATTGTTGTTCGGTGGTGCGCATATCCATGATGCTGCCCTTCGTTTCCCCCCGCCGCCGCGCCCTACTCCGTCTTGCGCGACGCCTTTTCTTCCAGCCCCGATTGACCGGTGCGCTTGCCGAGCGCCGCCTCGACCTCCTCGAGCCGGACGTCGCGCGACTTCAGCAATACCAACAGATGAAACAGCAGATCGGCACTTTCAGAGATCAGGTGGTCTCGGTCGGTGCCGACGGCGGCAATGACCGTCTCAACGGCTTCCTCGCCCATCTTCTTGGCGCATTGCGACGGGCCCTTGTCGAGCAGCTTGCGCGTATAGGACACCTCGGCGCCCGCCGTGGCGCGCGCGTCGATGATGGCAGCCAGATCGTGAAGCGTGAAGCGGGACATCAGCCAGTGCTCGGAACGCTGCCCGCCATGGACGGCGGGTCAAGACAGCGTTCATCTAACATTTTTGCGGCGCAATGTCGTCAGGGATCGAGCCGCATCGGCAGGCCCTGGCGCACCATGTGCTCCTTGGCCTGACGGATGGTAAATTCCCCGAAATGGAAGATCGAGGCCGCGAGCACCGCGGTCGCCCTGCCCTGCCGGATGCCGTCCACCAGGTGATCGAGATTGCCGACGCCGCCGGACGCGATCACCGGCACCGGGACGCTGTCGGCGACCGCCCGGGTCAGCGGGATGTCGAACCCCTGGCGCGTGCCGTCGCGGTCCATCGAGGTCAGCAGGATCTCGCCGGCCCCCAGCGATACCACCTCCTGGGCATATTCCATGGCATCGATGCCGGTCGATTTGCGGCCGCCATGGGTGAAGATCTCCCAGCGCGAGCCGCCGCCCGGCCGGGCGACCGACTTGGCATCGATCGCGACCACGATGCACTGCTCGCCGAACTTCTCGGCCGCCTCCTTGACGAATTCGCGCCGCGCAACGGCAGCCGAATTGATCGAGACCTTGTCGGCGCCGGAGCGCAGCAGGGTCTTGATATCCTCGATGGTGCGGACGCCGCCGCCGACCGTGACCGGCATGAAGCAGGCTTCCGCCGTGCGCCGGACGACGTCCAGCATGATGCCGCGGTTCTCGTGGGTGGCGGTGATGTCGAGGAAGCAGAGCTCGTCGGCGCCGGCGGCGTCATAGGCGATCGCCGCTTCCACCGGATCGCCGGCGTCGCGCAGATTGACGAAGTTGACGCCCTTGACGACCCGTCCGTCCTTGACGTCGAGGCAGGGAATGACACGGACCTTGAACATTGTGTTCTCCCCTACCCGCGCGCCGCGCGGATCAGCGCCAAGGCCTCGGCCGGATCGAGCCGCCCGTCATACAGCGCGCGGCCAGCGATGGCGCCTTCGAGCTTGTTCGCGCGTGGCGTCAGCATCGCCTTGACGTCCTCGATCGAGGCGAGGCCGCCGGAGGCGATCACGGGGATCGAGATGGCGTCGCCGAGCGCGATGGTGGCATCGAGGTTGAGGCCCTTGAGCAAGCCATCGCGCGCGATGTCGGTGAAGATGATCGCGGCGACGCCGGCATCCTCGAACCGCTTGGCGATATCGAGTGCGGTCACTTCGGAGGTCTCGGCCCAGCCTTCGACCGCGACCTTGCCGTCGCGGGCATCGAGCCCGACGGCGACGCGGCCGGGAAACGCTTTGGCAGCGGTCTTCACCAGCTCGGGATCGCGCACCGCGGCGGTGCCGATGATGACGCGGGTGATGCCCTTGTTGAGCCAGGCCTCCACCGTCTTGAGATCGCGGATGCCGCCGCCGAGCTGCACCGGCATCTTGACGACCTCGAGCATCTTCTCGACAGCCTGCGCATTGACGGGCTTGCCGGCGAACGCGCCGTCGAGATCGACGACGTGGAGATAGTCAAACCCCTGGTCGGCGAAGCTCTTGGCCTGCGCGGCGGGATCGAGATTGAACACGGTGGCACGCGCCATGTCGCCCTGCTCCAGGCGCACGCATTGGCCGTTCTTCAGATCGATGGCGGGAAACAGGATCATATCTGGTGTCTCTCAAGAGCGTGCCCTGCCCGCCCCGGGGCGAACAGGACGACAGCGCTCACGGCTTCCATTTCAGGAAGTTGGAAATCAAGGCGAGACCGAACCGCTGGCTCTTCTCGGGATGGAATTGCGTGCCGATCGCGGTGTCCTTGCCGACGATCGCGGTGACCGGACCGCCGTAGTCCGCGCGCGCCAGCACGTCGTTCTCGTTGACGGCATTCAAGTGATAGGAGTGCACGAAGTAGGCGTGCAGGCCCTTCGGCCCGAGCGGCAGCCGCTCCAGCACCGGATGCTCTTGCAGCACATCGAGCGTGTTCCATCCCATATGCGGGATCTTCAGGCTCTCGTCGCGAGGCGTGATCTTCTCGACGTCGCCGGCGACCCAGTCGAAGCCGTCGGTCGTGACATGCTCCTTGCCGCGCGTCGCCATCAGCTGCATGCCGACGCAGATGCCGAAGAACGGCCGCGCCTTTTGGCGCACCGCTTCGGTCATCGCCTCCAGCATGCCGTCCACCGAATCGAGACCGCGGCGACAGTCGGCAAAGGCGCCGACGCCGGGCAGCACGATGCGATCGGCGCGATAGACGATGTCGGGATCGCGGGTCACGACGACCTTCTGCGGATCTTCCATACTGCGCGCGGCGCGCTCGAACGCTTTCGCAGCGGAATGCAGATTGCCGGAGCCGTAATCGATGATGGCAACGCTCATCGTCCACCTCCGGGTTCGGGAAACAAGCCAATGATGCTGGCGTGCGGCAGCGGCGGCGGCCGCTGTCCGTTGCCGTTGTCGCGCGTCGGCGGTGCGGCGCCGCGATCGACGGTGTGATTGTCGTAGCCGAGATCGCTGCGCCGGGCCGCCCAGCGCTCGAAGAAGCGGCGCTCGGCGGCATCGAGATCATCGGCGACGACGACGTCGAGCTGGCGCCAATGCCTTCGCGAATAGCTCCAGCGCTTCAGGCTGGAGGCTTCGAGCCCGAGCAGGATCGCGGCCAGCAGATTGACGAGGGCGATCGTGCCGCCACCGACTCCGACCCGCACCAGGATCACGTCGAGCACGATCATCAGCACGACCCAGCCGAGCGTGGCGAGCCACAGCCGATGCCACGCCAGCCAGACGGCGCCGAGCACGGCGGCCCAGAGATGGAAGCCGTCGCGGATGAACACGAAGCGATCCGTCGAACGCAGATCGGCGCCAGAGGCGAGGGGCGCGTGGACCGTATAGACGGGCATGTCGAAAATCCCTTGGACGGGGGAGGTCAGCCGCCGAGCTGACCCTTGGTGGATGGCACTTCGCCCTGATTGCGCGGATCGATCGCGAGCGCCGCACGCAGCGCGCGCGCCAGACCCTTGAAGCAGGATTCGGCGATGTGATGGGCGTTCTCGCCGTAGAGCGTCTCGACATGCAGGGTGATGCCGGCGTTCATGGCGAAGGCGTTGAACCATTCGCGCACCAGTTCGGTGTCGAACTCGCCGATCTTGTCGCGCGCGAAAGTCGTGCGAAACACCAGCATCGGCCGGCCCGAGACGTCGATCACGACGCGCGTCAGGGTCTCGTCCATCGGCATATGGACCGAGGCATAGCGGGTGATGCCGGCCATGTCGCCGAGCGCCTGCCGCACGGCCTGGCCGAGCGCGATGCCGACGTCCTCGGTGGTGTGGTGGAAATCGATATGCAGGTCGCCGACCGCCTTGACGGTCATGTCGATGCGGGAATGCCGGGCGAGCAGATCCAGCATGTGATCGAAGAAGCCGATCCCGGTCGCGATATCAACCACTCCGGTGCCGTCGAGATTGACGGCTACCTCGATGTCGGTCTCTTTGGTCTTGCGCTTGATGGTCGCGCTACGCATGGGGTCAGCTTTCCCTCGAAAACGCGGCCCTTTTATCAGGCGGATGACACCTTAGCTACTGCGGGATGACGCTCCGAAGGCCCTGATCTCGGGCCATGGTGAGCGGATTTCAAGGCCCACGGACGCAAGCGGTCGGGCAGGGCAGGGACCCGGTAATTGTATCCCCCGGCCCGAGGCCCTAAATGAGGGCATCAACCAGGGACCCCCCATGTACGCATCCTCGAACGAGCCCACCGTCTGGCACGGCACCACGATCCTGACCGTCCGCAAGGGGGGCAGGGTGGTGGTCGGCGGCGATGGCCAGGTCTCGATCGGCCAGACCGTGATCAAGTCCAATGCCCGGAAGGTCCGCAAGCTCGGCAAGGGCGACGTCATCGGCGGCTTCGCCGGCGCCACCGCGGACGCCTTCACGCTGTTCGAGCGGCTGGAGAGCAAGCTGGAGCAGTATCCGGGGCAGCTGACCCGGGCCGCGGTCGAGCTCGCCAAGGACTGGCGCACCGACCGCTATCTGCGCCGGCTGGAGGCGATGATGATCGTGGCCGACAAGGAGGTCTCGCTGGTGCTGACCGGGACCGGCGACGTGCTGGAACCGGAGGCAGGCGTGATGGCGATCGGCTCCGGCGGCAATTATGCGCTGGCCGCGGCGCGGGCGCTGCTCGATACCGACAAGGACGCCGAGAGCATCGTCCGCCGCTCGCTCGACATCGCCGCCGACATCTGCGTCTACACCAACCGCAACGTCACCGTCGAAGCGTTGTCGGCCGAGTAGACGATGACCACGGACGAGATCGGCATCGCGACCCGACGATCGTCCGGGCTTTGGCTCGCGGTGGTGCTCGGTCTGCTGGCGCTGCAGGCCGCGCTGCTGTTCGCGATGGGCCGGCTGCCGATCTGCGCCTGCGGCACAGTGAAGCTGTGGCACGGCGCGGTGCAGAGTTCGGAGAATTCGCAGCACCTCACCGACTGGTACACGTTCTCGCACATCATCCATGGCTTCCTGTTCTATGCGCTGACCGTGCTGATCCTGCCGTTCCTGCCCTGGCAGGGCCGGCTGATCGTCGCGATGCTGATCGAGGGCGCCTGGGAGCTGGTCGAGAACTCCAGCGTCATCATCGAGCGCTATCGCGCCGCCACCATCTCGCTGGATTATTACGGCGACAGCATCGTCAACTCCGTCGGCGACAACATGGCGATGATCACCGGCTTCCTGCTGGCGCGCCTGCTGCCGGTCTGGGCGACCGTGCTGATTGCGGTCGTCTTCGAGATCTGGGTTGGCTTGCACATCCGCGACAACCTGACCCTGAACATTCTGATGCTGATCTATCCGACCGAGGCGATCCGGCAGTGGCAGGCCGGCCCGCCGCTGCTGTGAGGGCAGGGTAGCAGTGAGTGTTGGTTTCCGCCCAATGACCGACGAAGACCTGTCCGCGATCCGCGGCTGGCTGCAGCAGTCCCATGTTCGGGAATGGTGGGGTGATCCGGACGTGCAGTTGGCCTTGATCGATGGCGATCGTGACGATCCCGCGATGGATCAATACATCATGTTGCTGAACGACGAAGCGGCCGGCTATCTGCAATGCTACACGCTCACCGCATGGAACGCGGGCTTCGGCCCCCAGCCGGATGGCACCCGCGGGATCGACCTGTTCATCGCCGGCGAGGAGCACCTCGGGCGGGGTCTCGGTCCGCTCGCCATCCGGACCTTTTGCGGCCTGATGTTTCAACGCGGCGTCCCGCGCATCGTCACCGACCCGTCGCCGGCCAATGCACGTGCCATCAGCGCCTATGAAAAGGCCGGATTCCGGCGCGACCGCCTGGTCGAAACGCCGGACGGTCCGGCGCTCCTGATGTCCTGCGAGCCCGGCGACTTGCCTCACCGCCAATCCGAGCCTAGCTAGAGCCCCATGACCGACTTTTCCCCCCGCGAAATCGTCTCCGAACTCGACCGCTACATCGTCGGCCAGGCCGACGCCAAGCGGGCGGTCTCCATTGCGCTCCGCAACCGCTGGCGCCGGCTGCAGCTCGACTCCGGCCTGCGCGAGGAAGTGCTGCCGAAGAACATCCTGATGATCGGCCCGACCGGTGTCGGCAAGACGGAAATCGCGCGGCGGCTGGCCAAGCTCGCCGGCGCGCCGTTCCTCAAGGTCGAGGCGACCAAGTTCACCGAGGTCGGCTATGTCGGCCGCGACGTCGAGCAGATCATTCGCGACCTGGTCGAGGTCGCGATCGTGCAGGTGCGCGAGCGCAAGCGCAAGGACGTCGCCGCGCGCGCCCAGCTCGCCGCCGAAGAGCGCGTGCTCGATGCGCTGGTCGGCGCCAATTCCAGTGCGGCGACCCGCGACTCGTTTCGCCGCAAGCTGCGCGCCGGCGAATTGAACGACAAGGAAATCGAGGTCGAGACGCAGTCGTCCGGCGGCGGCCTGCCGATGTTCGAGATCCCGGGCATGCCGGGCGCGCAGATGGGCGCGATCTCGATCGGCGACATTTTCGGCAAGCTCGGCGGCCGCACCAAGACCCGGCGGCTGACGGTCGAGGCCTCGCACGACATCCTGATCGCCGAGGAATCCGACAAGCTGCTCGACAACGACCAGCTGACGCAGGAAGCGATCAGCGTCGTCGAGAACAACGGCATCGTGTTCCTCGACGAGATCGACAAGATCTGCGTGCGCGAGAACCGCCAGGGCGGCGACGTGTCGCGCGAGGGCGTGCAGCGCGACCTGCTGCCGCTGATCGAGGGCACGACGGTCTCGACCAAGCACGGTGCGGTCAAGACCGACCACATCCTTTTCATCGCGTCGGGCGCCTTCCACATCGCCAAGCCCTCGGACCTGCTGCCGGAACTGCAGGGCCGGCTGCCGATCCGCGTCGAGCTGCAGGCGCTGACGCGCGACGACATGCGCCGCATCCTGACCGAGCCGGAGGCATCGCTGATCAAGCAGTATGTCGCACTGATGAAAACGGAGGGCGTGACGCTCGACATCACCGACGACGCCATCGATGCGCTGGCCGACGTGGCGGTCGCGGTGAATTCCACCGTCGAGAACATCGGCGCGCGGCGGCTGCAGACGGTGATGGAACGCGTGCTCGACGAGATCTCCTTCACGGCATCCGACCGCACCGGCGAGACGATGCGCGTCGACGCCGCCTATGTGCAGCAGCACATCGGCGATCTCGCCAAGAACACCGATCTGAGTAGGTTTATTTTGTAAGCGGCTGCGCTTCGTAGCAACGTCGCCTGTTTGCGACGTGCCCGCCTCATACTCCGCTGTCGTCCCCGCGAACGCGGGGACCCATAACCACCAGCTATCGTCGCGGCACAAGATGGCGGCCCCAGCCTTGCCTCAACATGGACAGCGGTGGCTATGGATCCCGGCCCTGCGCATCGACAGCGCAGCCGCGCCGTCGATGCCTGGCCGGGACGGCACCGTTGGGTGGGATGAAGACCTGCTCAAGACGCGCCGCCACTCGGGCTTGGCATGACCGGCGCCTACAGCAGACACTGGCGCCTGATGCTCGCCGTCAACGCCGCGGTGATGCTGGGCGTCTTTCTGCACAAGCTCACGCTGCCGCCCTACATCCCCTACATCCACCTGCTGGTCGACTATCATTTCGGCTTCATCAAGCGCGCGCTGATCGGGGCCATCGTCGGCCTGTTCACCGCGAAGGTGCCGGTCTGGCTGGTGTTCGCGCTCGCCGGCAGCGTCTGGCTGATGACCTTCGCATTGTTCGTGCAGCTATTCCGCCGAACCTTTGGCATTGAACGCGGCCAGCTGCCGCTGCTGATCTTCACGGCCGGCTCGCCGTTCGTGTTCAAGAACTTCCTGTTCACGCTCGGCCATTTCGACATCTATGGCTGCCTCGGCGCCATCATCCTGCTGCTGGTGCCGGCCGGCTCGCTCGCCTACGTGCTCTTCGCGGCACTCATCTCAGCGGCTCTCGTCCTGATCCATCACATCCATCTCCTGATGTATGTGCCGACCATCGCCGCGATCGTGGTGCTGCGCCATTATTTGACCCGTGCCATCACGCGGCGCGATCTCGCCGTCGGCGCAGGCGCGCTGGCAGGTCTCGGCGTGTTGTTCCTGGCGGCCCAGTTCGCCGGCACCATGCCGATTCCCGAGGCCGACTTCGTGCACTATCTGCAGACGCGAATGGTCGATCCGTCGCGCACCGCGCTGCTGCAGTTCGCCTATGTCTGGTACCAGCCGCTGGCCAAGGAGGTGCAGGACACCTGGGCGCGGCTGCCGTCGAACCTGCTCGGCGTTCCCGTCTACGCGCTGCTGCTCTGGCTGCATGCGCCGCTGTGGCGCCAGCTCAGGGACACCATCAATGCTTTGTCCGAGCAGCCCCATCGCCAAATCGTCATCGCCGCGTTGATCGTCATCAGCCTCGCCTACGCCGTGATGTTCGCGATGGTGTTCGACTATTCGCGATGGATCTCGAGCTGGGTCGTCTGCATGGTGCTGATGCTGCATGCGGTGAAGACGCTGCCGGCGACCAGGCCGATTGCACCGATCGACGCCGACGATCGCAAGACCACGATCCTGGGGTGGATCGTCACCGTGATCCCGCGGGTCGGCATCATCCGCCCGTTCTGATGGTCAGCCGCGCGGGCGCCGGATGCGGACATAGAGCGCGCCGGCGCCACCATGGCCGGTATGGGCCTCCTCGAAGCCGACGATCAGCGAGCGGAATTCCGGCAGGCTCAGCCAGTGCGGCACCTGCCGCCTGAGCACGCCGCGTTCGGGATCTGCGCCGATCGTGCCCTTGCCGGTGATCACCAGCACGAAGGTGAGGCCGTCATGCTGCGCGCGGTGCAGAAAATGATGCAGCGCCTGGTGCGCGCGGCTTTGGGTCATGCCGTGAAGGTCGAGCCGCGCGTCGATCTCGCTACGGCCGCGCGACAGTTTGGAGCGCTCCTTGCGGCCGAGTGACACCAGCGGCGGAATCACCGGCCTGGCCGGTTTAGGTGCGACGACCGGCACGACCTGACGCTGCGTCATGGTCGGCTTGTCCGGCTGTGGTTCGGACGTCGTCATCGGTGGATGCGGCCGCACTGGCCGCGGCTTCTTGCGCAGCGGCTTGACCTGTCGCGCCACCAGCTCCCACAGCGTGCGCTCGTCCTCGGAGAGGCCCCGCTTGCGACGGCCGCGCGGCGGCTCGGGATCATGCGACATGGACGCGGCGATTCATCGGTGATTGCGGTGGCGTCTGCCATAACGCAATCGGCGGATATTGCGATCACTTTCAATGCGGGGCCGGGCCTCCGGCAGCGGGACCGGCTGTGGCGCCACGACATTCTGCGCGACCGTGGTCGCCGGGCTGGCGCTGGCCGCCGGGGCAGGGGCTTTCGCATCCTTGACCGCCGCTGCTGCGGCGACCTTGCCGGACTGATCCTGATTGACCGGCTCCTTGGGAGCGTCCGTCGGCAGCACCTGCGGAAACAGTTTTGCGATCTTCTCCGACGGGCGTGCATCCGGCAGCGGCATCTTGCGGCCGCGCGCGACCGGATCGAGGCTCTTCGGCACCAGCATCACGAACTGGATGCTGTGCTTGAGCCGGCCGGACACCTTGCCGGCGTCCTGTCCGGCACCGAAGTAGAGATCGGCACGCGCGGGCCCGACGATCGCCGATCCCGTGTCCTGCGCGATCATGAGCCGGTGAAACGGGTTCTTCTGCTTCTCCGAGTCGATCGGCAGCTCGCCGGTGATGAAGAACGGCGTGCCGTAAACATGCAACGACTTGTCGACCGCGATCGAGCGGCCCGGCGTCAACGGAATGCCCTGGGCGCCGATCGCCTCGTCCTTCTCCGACAGCTGCACCTCGCGGAAGAAGATGTAGGAACGGTTTGTCCGGCGCAGCTCGTTGGCGCCTTCCGGATTCTGCTCCATCCAGTCGCGGATGCGCTGCATCGACATCTGCTCGCGCGGAATGATGCCGCGCTCGATCAGGACGCGGCCGACCGGCGTGTAGGGAAAGCCATTATAGGCATCGTAGTTGATGCGCACGGTCGAGCCGTCATCGAGGCTGATGCGCGCCGAACCCTGGATCTGTGCGAACAGCAGATCCGTCTGATTCCTGAGCCAGGCGATCTCCAGCCCGCGGCCTTCGATGGCACCGTCCTCGATCTCCGCGCGATCATAGTAAGGCACGAGCTTGCGCCGTCCGATCTTGCGATAGACCGCGCCCTTGTTGGGCAAACTCGTCGCGTCCTGCTTGAAGCCGCGGACGAACAGGTTCGAGGGACGGCGATAGACCGGAACGTTGTAGACCTCGTTCTGGGTGCGCGATCCTTCGATGACGGGCTCGTAGTAGCCGGTGACGAAGCCGTCGGAATCGCCGAGCTTTGAGATCTTCAGCGGCTCGAAGTGCCGCTCGAAGAAAGCTCTTGCTGCGGCGTTGTCTGCAAGATCGGCCGCCCGCGCCTCGCGACAGGGATCACGCAAGGAATCGCCCAGCGCCTTGTCCTCGGCCGCGCCGTCGGGCTTGGCGGCGATCGGCCTGCAGCTGGCGCGGAACGTCCGGTAGGCCGCGAGCTGGTCATCGTCGTTCCAGCCGGGCACGTCGTTCCAGGTCAGTGGCAGATACTGACTGTTGGCAATCTCGAGCGGCGAATCCAGCTGAGGGTAGGGCAGGTGGCGCACCGGCGCCGCGGCGGAATGGTGGCGCGCGCGCACGGCCTCCGCTGCGTAAGGCGCGAGCACGACGGCCGCGACGCTCAACGCAAGCGCCGGGGTCCAGTATTTGAGGTGACGGGCCGTAAAACCCCGCTTCCAAATTTCGCGAACCATGCCTGCACCATCAAAGTACCACTCAACGCGAAACTCGAAAAAAGGGAACTTCAAAAAGCCGGCATTTCAAGAGCGGGAGATCCGCATCGTCCTCCGTTGGAAAGCAGTGACCGCCGAATCCACGGCCGCAGGCCACGGGAGCCGCCGGCCGGTTCGCATCAATTGCTGCCGGTGCCGACCAGCTTCCAGTTCGGGTCGCGCGAACCGGTGTCGCGGGCAAACGTCCAGATGTCGGTGATGTCGGCGACCTTCTCCGGATTGCCGTCGACGATGTTGCCGGTCTTGTCGCGGGTCACGGAGATCATCTGTGAAACGAACCGCACCGTGAGCTGCGCCGTGCGATCGCGCACGTCGGCGCCGACCAGTTCGGCGGTGTCGATGGAGACGAACCGGGTCTCCGTCTTCTGCTCGTGCTTCTCGCGATCCTTGATGACGGAATCGAAGCTGTCATAGACCTCCGACGACAGCAGATCGCGCAGCGCGCGCCGGTCGCCATTGGCGAAGGCCAGAACGATCATCTCATAGGCGCTGCGGGCGCCGGTCAGGAAATGACGCGGATCGAACGACGCATCGCCGGCGACGATGGCATCGAGGCCACGGGCGAGCGGCGTCCCCGGTTCGGCCAGACCACGCCAGCGATCGCTCGGCACGCCGATGTCGGCGCCCGCGCTCGGGCCGGCCGGATCGATCGGAGCACCGGGAACCGGTATCACATGGTTGTCGGGCGCGCCCTGCACGGCGTTCCGGGCGGCGCGATCGAACGGCGTTCGCTCGCTGCCGGTGCGCTGCCCGAGCACCGCGCGCAGGCGCACGAAGATGAAGACCGCCAATGCCAGGAAGATGATGGTATAAATGTCCACGTCGTGTTCGCTTTCTGACTTGTCGGGCCGGACGCGGGGTCTGGCCATCGAACGCCCGTCTACCAAGAACCGGGTAAAGACCGATGAACGGCCCGTCTCCGGAGGATGTAGTCATCGAATTGGGCCCAGCCAATGGCGCATTGTGGCACGCCAATCCTAACCCTTTTCCCGGCCAAGGGGAAATCGGATCGCCCCGGTCCCGACGGTGCCCCATTCACGGCGTGCGACAAATCGAGGCAGACGGACGGGAAGAACTCGTATTTGGTGGCCCTGGCGGCGCCCAGCGGCTCGTCCTTGTGGAACAAGCCGGCCCTATGGTAGCCACGCGCCGCAACGAACCGCCCCTTTGTGCCTGGAGAACACTTCGATGACCAACGGTAACGGCGCCACACCCGAGGCGGCCCCTCCTCCTCAACTGAACGTGCTGGCGCAATACATCAAGGATCTCTCGTTCGAGAACCCCAACGCGCCGCAGTCCCTGGCGCCCCAGGGTCAGCCGCCGCAGATCAATATTCAGATCAATGTCGGCGCCAACAGCCTGGCCGACACCGAATATGAAGTGACCCTGACGATCGAAGGCAAGGCCGAGAGCGGCAGCCAAATCATGTTCAGCTTCGAGCTGGTCTATGGCGGCGTGTTCCGGCTGGTGAACATCCCGCGCGAGAACCTCTCGCCGATGCTGCTGATCGAATGCCCGCGGCTGCTGTTCCCGTTCGCCCGCGAGATCGTCGCCAACTCGGTGCGCGATGGCGGCTTCCCGCCGCTGATGCTGGACCCGGTCGATTTCGTCGGCCTGTACCGCCAGAACATGGAGCGTCAGGCTGCCGCCGAGGCCGCACAGGGCCGGCCCAGCTGATCGGTTGAGGCTTTTATTTTCGATGATTGACGGACGTGGTCCGCGGCCGGATGGCGCGGATCACGTCCCGGACAGAAATTCCATCCAGATCGGCTTGTCGCCGAGGGTGGCAATGAAGGCGCGATGCGCCTCCCGCTCCGCCTCGGTGACGCGCGGAGCCAACGGCACATCGCGCTGGCGGCGCGGCGTATCGCCCCCCACGCCGACACGGATCTCCTGGGTTTCCTGAGTCAGGATCAACTGCGACTGCCGCGCGCCGACCAGGTCGACATAGACCTCGGCCAGCAGCTCGGCGTCGAGCAGCGCGCCGTGCTTGGTGCGGCGTGAATTGTCGATCGCATAGCGCGAGCACAGATCGTCGAGCCGGTTCGACACGCCGGGATGCTTGCGCCGCGCCAGCAACAGCGTATCGACCAGACGCTCTCGCGGGATCGGCGCACGTTTGACGCGATCGAGCTCGGCATTGATGAAGCCGATATCGAACGACGCGTTGTGGATCACCAACGGTGCATCGCCGATGAACTCCAGGAAGTCCTCGACCACCTCGTGAAACAGCGGCTTGTCGGCCAGGAATTCCGTCGACAGGCCGTGGACCGCGAAGGCCTCGGCCGGCATGTCGCGCTGCGGATTGATGTAGCGGTGATAAACCTGCCCGGTCGGCATGCGGTTGACGATCTCAACGCAGCCGATTTCGACCAGGCGATCGCCGCGCAGCGCGTCGAGGCCGGTGGTTTCGGTGTCGAGGACGATCTCGCGCATCTGACTTGACCCGTTGACAGAACTTGCAAGCCGGCGAATCAGCCGCGCCGCTGCGGCATTCTAACGACCTCGGCCAGGATGTCGCGGATGCGCGCCCGGACCGGGTCGAGTCCATCGGACGTATCCACGACGAAATCGGCGCGCCGTCGCTTCTCGGCATCCGGCATCTGCCGCGCCAGCAGCGCATCGAGCGCCTCTTCCGTCATCGTGCCGCGCGCCAGGATTCGCTGACGCTGGATCTCCGGGGAGGTCGAGACAACGACCACGGCATCGACCCGCTTGTCGCCGCCGGTTTCGAACAGCAGCGGGACATCGACGACGGCGACCGGCGCGCCGGAGCGCTCGGCGGTGTCCAGGAAAGCCTGATGATAGGACCGCAGCATCGGGTGCACGATGGCTTCGAGACGGCGGATCGCTTCGGGATCACCGACGACCTTGGCCGACAGCTTGGCCCGGTCGACCTTGCCGTCCACGGTCGTTCCGGGAAACGCGGCTTCGACGGCCGGCGCAGCCTCACTTGCATAGACCTGATGGACGGTGGCATCGGCGTCGTAGACGGGTACGCCGGCTTCGGCGAACAGCTTCGCGGTGGTCGATTTCCCCATGCCCATGGAGCCGGTCAGCCCGAGCACTCTCATCCCGCCTTCGCTCCCGTAACCTTGCCTTGGAACCGCCTCGCCTCAGAACCTGAGCAGCCTTGCTTCGCGGAAATACGCCAGCAGCGGCAGCAATGGCAGGCCGAGAATGGTGAAGTGATCGCCGTCGATCCGGTCGAACAGATGCACGCCGAGCCCTTCGAGCTGATAGGCTCCGACGCTCGACAAGACGGCCTGGCCGGCTGCATCGAGATAGGCGGCCACGTCGCTCTCGGTCAGGGTACGCATCGTCATCCAGGCGACCGCGACATGCGAGAACAGCACCTCGCCGTTGTTCACGACGGCGATCGCCGAATGCAGCGCATGGGTGCGCCCGGCCAAGGCCAGCAGCTGATGCATGGCCTGCTGCCGGCCGGCGGGCTTGTTGAACATGCGTTCGCCGAGCGCGAGCGTCTGGTCCGCTCCGACGACATAGGAATTGGGCTTGATCGCCGAGACCGCCTGCGCCTTCGCCACGGCCAGGTGCAGCGCGATCTCATAAGGCGCGACCAGCCCGGCCTCGGCTTGAATCGCACGCTCGTCGATGTCGGCCGGCACCGCCTCGCACGCCAGACCGGCGTTCTCCAGAAGCATGCGTCGCGCTCGGCTCTGCGAAGCCAGAACCAGCTTCTCGTCACCACACCACAAGGTCATCGTCGTCAGCTCATTCCGGCAGGCGCTGCCGCTGCCGGTCGGTATAGAGTTTGATGATAGCGGCCGCGGTCTCTTCGATCGAGCGACGCGTCACGTCGAGCATGACCCAGTTGAATCTCGCACTGAGCTTGCGGGCATAGGCGACCTCATCGGTCACCGACTGCTTGTCGACATAGGTCTCGTTGCCGGATTCTGCACCCATGCTGAGCAGCCGATTTTGCCGCACCTGGATCAGCCGCTCCGGCGTCGCATGCAGGCTGACCACCAGCGGCTTCTTCAGCGTCTCCAGCTGACGCGGAATCGGGATGCCCGGAACCAGCGGCACGTTCGCCGTGCGCACGCCGCGGTTGGCGAGATAGATCGATGTCGGCGTCTTCGAGGTCCGGCTGACGCCGACCAGGACCACATCGGCGTCCTCGAGACCGTCGACCATCTGGCCGTCATCGTGGAGCATCGTGTAGTTCAGCGCGTCGATGCGCGCGAAATATTCGGCGTTCAGCACGTGCTGGGCGCCGACGCGGCCGGCGGTCGACGCGCCGAGATAGGCCTCGAACAGCTGCATCACCGGACCGATGATCGACAGGCTCGGGATGTTGATCTGCTGGCACTTGCCTTCCAGCCGGCTGACCAGGTCCTTCTCCAGCAGCGTGAACAGCACGATGCCCGGCGCTTCCTCGATCTCGTCGAGCACGCGATCGAGCTGCTTCTGGCTGCGTACCAGCGGATACACGTGCTCGACCGGCGTCACGTTGGCGTATTGCGCGGCGACGGCTCGCGCGACCGTGATCAGTGTTTCACCTGTCGAATCGGAAACCAGATGCAGGTGAAAGTAATTTCCGGTGGTGGGCATCAAATCCTTAACGATCTGTGAATCCCTGTGAAGGACGGGGTCAAAAAGCGGCCCGCGGCGGCCCCTTCTGTATAACCCCGAAAGTTCTTCACATGGCCGCAAGCCGGGATAATTCGAGCGGGTGCTCCGATGATATCGGGAGGCGGTTCATTTGTCTCTGGATAAGCTGTCCATGGTCGCGGACAAGCTCTTGAGTCACATCGGACTCCGGCCGGGGCAGGTCGCAGTCGAAGGCCTGTTGAAGGATGTGAACAAGCTGCGGAAAATCCGCTGGCTGAATTGCATGAGTCCAATCCACCGTTACCTAGACTCAAACCTTAAGATTCTAAAATTATTTGGTTTGGAAGCGATCGTGCGAGCGGATATGTCTCGCCTCCCGATGCGAGCACCCCCGCGAGAGGATCGCCCGACCGATGTACGAGTGGATCAAGGCGCTGCATGTCATTGCCGTCATCGCGTGGATGGCCGGCATGCTCTATCTGCCGCGCCTGTTCGTCTATCACTGCGATGCAGAGATCGGCTCGAAGCAGTCCGAGACCTTCAAGGTCATGGAACGTCGCCTGTTCAAGGCGATCATCAATCCAGCCATGATCGTGACCTGGCTTGCCGGACTGTACATGGCCTGGGCCGGTCACTGGTATGCCAGCGGCTGGTTTCACGGCAAGTTTCTGCTCGTTCTGATCCTCTCCGGCGTGCACGGCATGTTTTCCCGCTACGTCAAGGAATTTGCCGCTGACCGGAATACCAGAAGCCAGAAGTTTTATCGATATATCAATGAGTTACCTACTCTCCTGATGATCGGCATCGTGATTCTCGTGATCGTCAAGCCGTTCTGATCGATTTTCCAGGCAATACCGCTCCGCTGCATTCGCCTTGCGGAGGCGAGCGCAATTTTCTATATTCCTGACATCCCACCCCACGCAGGCGGATGTGGTTGCGTTCCGGCTCGACCGGCCGCCGCATCAGGTCTGGTGCCTCATTGGCGCCAACCTTGCTCAGACCTGCGGACCTCATTTTCGTCCGCCTTCCCACAGCCACCTCGCATCCCTCCCAAGTCGCTTCCACAGGACCACCCCCATGCGGGAAATCAAACTCCAGGACCTCAAGTCTAAGACGCCGGCCGAGCTCGTTTCCTTCGCGGAGGAAAACGGGGTCGAGAACGCCAGCACGATGCGCAAGCAGGAGCTGATGTTCGCCATCCTCAAACAGCTCGCGATCCAGGAAACCGACATCATCGGTGAGGGCGTCGTTGAGGTTCTGTCGGACGGCTTCGGATTTCTGCGGTCACCGGATGCCAACTACCTTCCTGGCCCCGATGACATCTACGTGTCACCCTCGCAGATCCGCCGCTTCGGCCTGCGCACCGGCGATACCATCGAGGGCCACATCCGCAGCCCGAAAGAGGGTGAGCGCTATTTCGCGCTGCTCAAGGTCAACACGCTGAACTTCGAGGATCCCGAGAAGTCCAAGCACAAGGTCAATTTCGACAACCTCACGCCGCTGTTTCCGGACGAGCGCTTCCGGCTCGAGCTGGAGGACGCGACCCGCAAGGATCTGTCGTCGCGCGTGATCGACATCGTCGCGCCGATCGGCAAGGGTCAGCGCGCGCTGATCGTCGCGCCGCCGCGCACCGGCAAGACGGTGCTGATGCAGAACATCGCGCATTCGATCACAGCCAATCATCCCGAGTGCTATCTGATCGTGCTGCTGATCGACGAGCGCCCGGAGGAAGTCACGGACATGCAGCGCTCGGTGAAGGGTGAGGTCGTGTCGTCGACCTTCGACGAGCCGGCGGTGCGCCACGTGCAGGTCGCGGAGATGGTGATCGAGAAGGCCAAGCGCCTGGTCGAGCATGGCCGCGACGTCGTCATCCTGCTCGACTCGATCACCCGTCTCGGCCGCGCCTACAACACCGTCGTGCCGTCCTCCGGCAAGGTGCTGACCGGCGGCGTCGACGCCAACGCGCTGCAGCGGCCGAAGCGCTTCTTCGGTGCCGCCCGCAACATCGAGGAAGGCGGCTCGCTCACGATCATCGCCACCGCGCTGGTCGACACCGGCAGCCGCATGGACGAGGTCATCTTCGAAGAGTTCAAGGGCACCGGCAATTCCGAGCTCATCCTCGACCGCAAGGTCGCCGACAAGCGGACCTTCCCGGCGATCGACATCGCCCGCTCCGGCACCCGCAAGGAAGAGCTCATCACCGAGCCGCAGAACCTCAAGAAGATGTACGTGCTGCGCCGCATCCTCAACCCGATGGGCACCATGGATGCGATCGACTTCCTGCTCGACAAGCTGCGCAGCACCAAGAGCAACTCCGAGTTCTTCGAGTCGATGAATACCTGATCGGTCCACGATCTCCGGGTTTGGAAAGGGCGCTCTCCGGAGCGCCCTTTTTGTTTGTCGTTGATTGTTTGTCGGTGCACGACGCGCGCGCCTGCGCGGGGCGGTCGAACGCGGCGGCGATCCCCGCGTAAAGCATGCCACTGCAAACCGATTGTCTTTCTGTGCCCGTGAGGCCAACTGAGGATCATGCATCCTCACGACCAGACCATCTTCGCGCTGTCCTCCGGACGCCTGCCGAGCGCGATCGCCATCGTCAGACTCTCCGGCTCGTACGCCGGGGCTGCGCTGCAGATGCTCGCCGGAAAGATGCCGGCGCCCCGGATGGCGACGCGGGCGTTGCTTCGCGATGCCAACGGAGAGCCGATCGACGATGCGGTCGTGCTGTGGTTTCCGGGACCGGCGAGTGCGACCGGAGAGGACGTCGCCGAATTGCATGTCCATGGCAGCCGCGCCGTCATCGCAACGCTGTTCTCCGTGCTGTCGGCACTGCCGCAGCTGCGGACCGCGGAGCCGGGGGAGTTCACACGGCGGGCCTTCCAGAACGGCAAGATCGATCTGACGGAGGCCGAAGGGCTCGATGACCTGATCCATGCCGACACCGACCGCCAGCGGCGCCAGGCGCTGCGGCAGCTCAAAGGTCTGCTCGGCGACAAGGCGCGGAGCTGGCGCGACCAGATCATCGAGGCCTCGGCCCTGATCGAGGCGGGAATCGATTTCGCCGACGAAGGCGACGTGCCGGCCGAGCTGATGGCGCCGGCGCTGTTGCGGATCAGGCAGTTGCTTACCGAGATCGAACAGGTCTTGGCGGCGCAGGGTCGAGCCGAGCGTCTGCGCGAGGGTCTGACTGTGGTGATTGCCGGACCGCCGAATGCCGGCAAGTCCACCTTGATGAACCAGCTGGCCCGGCGCGAGGTGGCGATCGTCTCGCCGCACGCCGGCACCACGCGTGACCTGATCGAGGTTCAACTCGACCTCGACGGCTATCCGGTGACGGTGATCGATACGGCGGGGATCCGTGAGACGGACGATCCGGTGGAGCAGGAGGGTGTCCGACGCGCGAGGGACCGCGCAGCGCAAGCCGATTTGGTGCTGTGGTTGTCGGAGGATGATCAGGTGGAGGCAGAGCGGCAGGGCGACACGCCGGTCTGGCTGGTCCGCAACAAGATCGATTTGGCGGGGGAAGCGACGTCCGCTTCGGGGACGCATGCGATGTTTGGCATCTCGGCGCAGAGCGGGGAAGGAATGGGTGCGCTGCTGGAGGCTCTGGTCGGCTTTGCCCGCGATTACTTCGGCGCGACGGAGAACGGCCTCGTCACGCGCGAGCGGCAGCGGCAGTTGCTTCAACAGTCAGCCAAGGCATTGCGGCGGAGTCTGACGACGATTGATCTCGGTGAAGAGCTCATGGCCGAGGAGCTGAGGGTCGCCGCATTTGCATTGGGCCGGCTGTTGGGGCGGGTCGACGTGGAGGATCTGTTGGATGTGATCTTCCGGGAGTTCTGCATCGGGAAATAGGGGGCTGATCGGCCCCTGCTCCCATTATACTTAACGAATGGTTGCTTGGTTAACCGAACGTCAATTGTTTCACGTGAAACAGAGGGTGCGGATACCGTCGGGATGTTTCACGTGAAACATCCCGAAAATCCCGGTGCGAATGTTTCACGTGAAACGTCTTTCGAGCTTGATCCGCGAGCGCTAGATATCCGGCCATGAGCGAGCATCTGAAATCTTACGACGTCATCGTCATCGGTGGTGGTCACGCCGGCTGTGAAGCCGCGGCGGCCGCGGTGCGGATGGCTGCGTCCACGGCGCTGGTCACCCACCAGTTCGCCACCATCGGCGCCATGTCCTGCAATCCGGCGATCGGCGGATTGGGAAAGGGACATCTGGTGCGGGAGGTCGATGCGCTGGATGGTCTCATGGGTCGCGTCGCTGATGCCGGTGGCATCCAGTTTCGGGTCTTGAACCGTCGCAAGGGTCCGGCCGTCCGCGGTCCACGCGCCCAGGCGGACCGGAAGCTCTACGCCGCAGCCATGCAGACGGCGATCCGGGAGACGGCGAACCTCGACGTCATCGAAGGCGAGGCGGATGAACTGATCGTCAGCGAGGGTTGCATCGCCGGGATCAGGCTGGCCGATGGACGGACCATCGCCTGCGGTGCTGTCGTGATCACGACCGGCACCTTTCTGCGCGGCCTCATCCATCTCGGTGAAAAGACTTGGCCCGCGGGTCGCGTCGACGAGGCGCCGGCGCTGGGTCTGTCTCGGTCGCTCGAAGCCATCGGCTTTCGTCTCGGCCGTCTCAAGACCGGGACGCCGCCGCGTCTGGACGGGTCGACGATCGACTGGGGCGCGGTCGAGATGCAGCCCGGGGATGATCCGCCCGAGCCGTTCTCGGTCCTGACCCAGGAGATCACGACGCCGCAGATCCAGTGCGGCATCACCCGGACCACGACCGCGACCCACGACGTGATCCGCGCCAACGTGCATCGCTCGCCGATGTACTCCGGCCAGATCAAGTCGACCGGCCCCCGCTATTGCCCGTCGGTCGAGGACAAGATCGTCCGCTTCGGCGATCGCGATGGACACCAGATCTTCCTCGAGCCGGAAGGGCTCGACGATTCCACGGTCTATCCGAACGGCATCTCCACTTCGCTGCCGGAGGACGTCCAGCTGGCGCTGCTGCCGACCATCCCGGGCCTCGAGCGGGTCCGCATGATCCGTCCGGGCTATGCGATCGAGTATGACCATGTCGACCCGCGCGAGCTGGAGCCGACCCTCCAGACCAAGCGGATGAAGGGTCTGTTCCTGGCGGGCCAGATCAACGGCACCACCGGCTACGAGGAGGCCGCGGGCCAGGGCCTGGTGGCCGGACTCAACGCGGCGCTCGTGGCCGGAGGCGGGGAGCCGATCGTGTTCGATCGTGCCGACGGCTATCTCGGGGTCATGATCGATGACCTCGTGACGCGCGGGATCACTGAGCCGTACCGGATGTTCACCTCGCGCGCCGAGTATCGTCTGACCTTGCGCGCCGACAATGCCGACCAGCGCCTGACCGACAAGGGCATTGCCCTGGGCTGCGTCGGCGAGGATCGCGCGAGTTTCCACCGGACCAAGATGGACGCGCTCGCGGCCGCCCGGTCGCTCGCAATGTCACTGACGATCACGCCAAACGAAGCGGCGAAGCATGGGCTCACGCTCAATCGCGATGGCCAACGCCGGTCTGCTTTCGAGTTGATGGCCTACCCCGAGATCGGCTTCTCCGAGGTTCGCTCCATCTGGCCGGAGCTCGGTTCCATTGCGCCGTCGATCGCCACCCATCTTGAGATCGACGCCAAATACGACGTCTATGTTCGCCGGCAGAGCGAAGACGTCGATGCCTTCAGGCGCGACGAAGGCCTAGTGTTGGGAGACATCGACTACGCGCTCGTTCCCGGACTGTCGAACGAGGCGCGTGCAAAGCTGGCGGCCGCGAAGCCGTGGACGATCGGGCAGGCGGGACGGATCGACGGCATGACGCCGGCGGCGCTCGGAATCCTCGCCGCGTATCTTCGCCGAGAGGCGCGGCGCAACAAGGCTATGGGCTGAGGGCGTTTCACGTGAAACGATCATCACCAGTAATCGCGTCCAACGTCGTCGACGCAGACAAAGCCGCCGCGCTGCGGCTGACTCCTGTTTCACGTGAAACAGAGCAGCGGCTCGATCGCTACATTGCGCTTCTCAGGGAATGGCAGGCCAAGACCAATCTCGTGGCGCCGTCGACCCTGCCGCATCTCTGGACGCGTCACATCGCCGACTCTCTGCAGCTTCTCGATCTCGCACCCGATGCCACCATCTGGGTCGATCTCGGCAGCGGCGGCGGTTTCCCCGGTGTCGTTCTGGCCTGTGCCCTGGCCGAGCGGCCCGGCGCGCAGGTCCACCTGGTCGAGCGCAATGCCAAGAAGGCGGCGTTCCTGCGCGAAGCAATTCGCGTCGCAGGGGCACCAGGGATCGTGCATTTGTCGGAGATCGGGGATATCGTGGAGAAGTGGAGCGGGCGAGTCGATTGCGTGACGGCACGCGCGCTGGCTCCGCTACACCAACTCATCGGCTTTGCGGAGCCCTTGGTGAAAAAAGGCGCGAAAGCGCTGTTTCTCAAGGGTCAAGATGTAGAAGCGGAATTGACCGAATCTACTAAATATTGGAAAATTGAGCCGAAACTTCATTCCAGCCGGACGGGCGGGCAGGGCTGGATCGTCGCAATCGATTGCATCGAGCGACAAAGCTGAATTCCCGCAGCAACAACCATGGCGACCGCGCATGTCCGTAATTGATCAGATTTATCAAGAAGATAGGGCTCCGCATCCGGAGGGGCATCCGCGCATCCTGGCGCTCGCCAATCAGAAGGGCGGGGTCGGCAAGACTACGACAGCGATCAACCTCGGCACCGCGCTGGCCGCAATCGGCGAGCGTGTGCTGATCGTCGACCTCGATCCGCAGGGCAATGCCTCGACAGGGCTCGGCATCGACCGCGGCAGCCGCAACTGCTCGACCTACGACGTGCTGATCGGCGAGGCCTCGCTGCGCGACGCCGTGGTGGCGACCGCCGTGCCGCGGCTGCACATCGCGTCCTCGACCATGGACCTGTCGGGCCTGGAACTCGAGCTCGGCACCAGCGCCAACCGCGCCTTCCGTCTGCGCGATGCGATCGCCGGCCTCAACAACAACGTCTCGCCGGAGAACGACTACACCTATGTGCTGGTCGATTGTCCGCCGTCGCTGAACCTGCTGACAGTCAACGCGATGGCCGCATCCGACGCGATCCTGGTGCCGCTGCAGTGCGAGTTCTTCGCGCTCGAAGGTCTGTCGCAACTGCTGCAGACCGTGGAGCAGGTGCGCTCGACCCTGAACCCGAACCTGTCGATCCATGGCATCGTGCTGACCATGTTCGACTCGCGCAACAACCTGTCCAACCAGGTCGTCGCCGACGTCCGCCAGTTCATGGGATCGAAGGTCTACAACACCATGATCCCGCGCAACGTCCGCATCTCGGAAGCGCCGTCCTACGGCAAGCCGGTGCTGGTCTACGATCTCAAATGCGTCGGCAGCGAAGCCTATCTCAAGCTCGCGACCGAGGTGATCCAGCGCGAGCGCGACCTGCGCGCCAACTGATCAATCCATCGGCTGCGGCTGACCTCGCGTCCGCCGGGCCTCGTTCGAGGATGAGGGCGGATTCCGGCAACGGGATTCGCGACCTCGTTCATGGTGCCGACGCTGCGGCTCGGCTGCAGAACGCAAGCGGAGCGTGATGTGAGTCCAAAGGAGAAGGCGATGGCGGACGAGTCGCGATCGCGATTGGGTCGGGGTCTTGCGAGTCTGATCGGCGACGTGAACCGCGAGGCGGGCGCACCGCCGGAGCGGCCGCGCAGCCAGCGCAAGGTGCCGATCGAATTCCTCAAGCCGAACCCGCGCAATCCGCGCAAGACGTTTTCCGACGCGGAGCTGTCGGAGCTGTCGGCGTCGATCAAGCAGCATGGTGTGATCCAGCCGATCGTGGTGCGCCCGATCAAGGGCCAGCAGGACCGCTTCGAGATCATCGCCGGCGAGCGGCGCTGGCGCGCCTCGCAGGCCGCCGGCCTGCACGAGGTGCCGATCGTCCCGGTCGACGTCAGCGACAGCGATGCGCTGGAGCTCGCGATCATCGAGAACGTGCAGCGCGAAGACCTGAACCCGATGGAGGAGGCGCAGGGCTATCACGCGCTGGCCAACGAGTTCAAACGCAACCAGGAAGACATCGCCAAGATCGTCGGCAAGAGCCGCAGCCACGTCGCCAACATGATGCGGCTGACCAAGCTGCCGGCGGAAGTGCAGGGCTTCATCGCGACGGGGCAGATCTCGGCCGGCCATGCGCGTGCGCTGATCAACCTGCCGGATGCGCTGTCGGCGGCGAAGAAGATCATCGCCGAAGGGCTGAACGTCCGCCAGACCGAAGCGCTCGCGCATGACGAGGGCGTGCCGGAGCGCAAGCCGCAGAAGCCGCGCAGTGGCGGCGGCAGCGATGCGCCCGCCGAGAAGAAGGACGCCGACACCCTCGCGCTGGAAAAGCGCGTCGGCGACGCGCTCGGCCTGACCGTCTCGATCAGCCACCGCGATCCCGGCGGCACCGTGCAGATCACCTATCGCAGCCTCGAACAGCTCGACGAGGTGATGCGCAGGCTGGAGCAGGGTTAGGTGTGAGTTCGCTGCCGACGACTCGGGCGCGACAAATGAGTCTGCGGCTTCCATATTAGTTTGTTGCTACCTACCACATCGTCATGGCCGGGCTTGACCCGGCCATCCATCTTTCAGATTCTGCAGAGAGGGATGGATGCCCGGGTCAAGCCCGGGCATGACGAGCAATTAATTGGAGGCCTCGGTCTGCGATGGGCCGCGCCAGTGGCCACTCAGGCTCGAATTCGACCATCGGCAATCCCACAGCAAAGTCGAGCTTTGCCTCATCCCTTCCGCCGCGCGTTCACCGCAATCGACAATAAGGTCCGTTGCGCGATCGTCGCCGCGAGCCCCGGTTGCTTGCGCATGTCGAGGGCCGCGGTCGCGAGCTGGTCGATAATCGGCAGCAGCCGGGCAGGGGAGAAGTTGCGCAGCGCGACTTCCGCGCTCGGCTTTCGCGAGAAGTGCAGGCGCGGAAAGCCGCCTTCGAGGATCGACGAGACCGGCGTGCCCGAGGCGACGGCGAGCGCCGATTTGTGCAGCCATGCTGCATGCCGCTGCGCAGCGGAGATGATGACGCCGGGGTAGGTGCCGGCAATCAGGGCCTTGCCGAACTCGGTTTCGACCACGTCCGGCTTGCCGCCGAAGGCGCCGTCGACGATCGGGTCGAGCTTCATCTCCGAGGCGTCGGCGACCACCGCCATGACGTGGCCGAGCGTCACCTCGCCCTCGCCATGGGCGAACAAGGTCAGCTTGCGCAGCTCGTTGCGCGAGGCCTGGCGGTCGCCGCCGAGCAGCGCCATCAGCGATCCGCGGGCCTCGGGCGAAATGCGCAGCGAGGCGACGCGCAATTCGTCGTCGATCAGCCTGGCGAGATCGCGCTCGGTGTCCGGGTAACAGCTGATCGCAACCGCGGTCGCGGCCTTCTCGCAGATCTTGCGCAGCGGCGAATCGGGCCTGACGTCGCCAGCCTCGATCACGATGCGGCAATCCCGCACGTTCATCTGGCTGAGGGTCTCGACGCCGCTGGCGAAATTGCGCGAGCCGGCGCGGATCCGGATCGCCCGGCGGCCGCCGAACAACGGCACGGTCATCGCCTCATCGACGAGGCGCGAAGGCTCGGCGGCGAGTTCGTCGCCATCGAGCCGGACCACCGAAAACGGATCGTCGGGATTGTCGACCGCGGAGGCGATCAGCGCCTCGGCGCGTTCGCGGACCAGTCCGGCATCCGGCCCGTAAAGCAGGATCAGTGGGCGGGCCGCGTCGGGCCGCGCCAGGAAGGCGTCGATGTCTTTTCCGCGCAGCGCGACCACGGCGATATCAGCCGTGCGTCAGGTGCCCGCGGTGAAATAGGCCGCGAGCCGGGTCTTGATCTTCTCGGCGACCTCCTCGGAGGCGCGATCCTCGGCATCACGGAACGCGCGCTGGCGCGCGAAGCGCTGGTAGGAGCCGGGGATGTCATAGGAGGTGCGGGCGAAGGTCGTGCCGGTCATGACCGACTTGTTGGTGGCGAGCTCGACCAGATTGTACTGGACGTCGATGCCGACATTCTCGGTGGTCGGCAGGCCGGTTGCCGCCGAGACGATCAGCGACGACCGGCTGGTCTGGAACTTCAGCACCAGCTTGTGGGTCGGTGCGGTGCCGGTCGCGGTGCCATAGAGCTTGAAGGCGAGCGCGTTGCGGATGTCGACGCCGATGCGCGCCTCGGGGGAGGCGTTCGGCTTGTCGACCGGCGGCAGCTCGATGCCCATCAGCTTGTCGCGCAGGGCGGGGGTGCCGTCGGCGTGCTCCGCATACATCGGCTGGAAGCAGCCGGCCGTCAGCCCGGCCAATGCGGCCACGGCAACCAGGCGCGCAGCGATCCGAAACCTAGCCGACGACATTCACGATCCTCTTGGGAACAATGATCACCTTGCGGACGGGCTTGCCGTCCAGCGCCAGTTTTACTGCATCAAGCGCCAAAACGGCAGACTCAATTTCCGGATTCTGTGCGTTGCTGGTGACTGTGACTTCTCCGCGCTTCTTGCCGTTGACCTGGACCACCAGGGTGACGCTGTCCTCAACCAGCAAATCTCGTTCGATTTGCGGCCAGGAGGCTTCCGAGATCAGCCCGGTCCGGCCCAGCACCTGCCAGCATTCCTCGGCCAGATGCGGCATCATCGGCGAGAACAGCTGCACCAGGATGCCTGCCGCCTCGCTGATCGCCCAGGCCAGGTCCGGCGCCGGCTTGGCCGGTCGCGCGAGCACGTCGGCGAGCGCATTGGCGAATTCGCGGATATGCGCCAGGCAGACGTTGAAATGCAGCCGCTCGATGCCACCGGTCACCTTGTCGAGAGCGCCATGGGCGGCCTTGCGCAGCGCCAATGCGTCCGGGCCGAACGTGGCCGGGCGGGAGGAGGGGGCGTCCTGGCTTGCGGCGACGGATTCGTTGACCAGCCGCCACAGCCGCTGCACGAAGCGCGCCGCACCCTGGACCCGCTCGTCGCTCCAGATCACGTCGCGATCGGGCGGCGAGTCCGACAGCATGAACCAGCGCGCCACGTCGGCGCCGTAGCTCTCGATGATGTCGTCGGGGTCGACGGTGTTCTTCTTCGACTTCGACATCTTCTCGATCGGGCCGATCGTGATGTCTTCGCCGGTCGCGGTCAGCACCGCGCGGCGGCCATTGCCGCCGATCTCGATCTTGACCTCGGCCGGATTGACGAAGGTGCCGTCGGCCTTCTGGTAGGTCTCGTGGACCACCATGCCCTGAGTGAACATGCCGGCGAACGGCTCGTCCATCGCGACGTGGCCGGTCGCCTTCATCGCCCGGGTGAAGAAGCGGCTGTACAAGAGATGCAGGATCGCGTGCTCGACGCCGCCGATATACTGGTCGACCGGCATCATGCGGTTCGCCACAACGGGGGTCGTCGGCGAGGCCTCGTTCCACGGATCGGTGAAGCGCGCGAAGTACCAGGACGAATCGACGAAGGTGTCCATGGTGTCGGTTTCGCGGGTCGCCTTGGCCCCGCATTTGGGGCAGGTGACGTGCTTCCAGCTCGGATGGTGATCGAGCGCGTTGCCCGGCTTGTCGAAGCTGACGTCGTCCGGCAGCACGACCGGCAGGTCCTGCGCCGGCACCGGCACGACATCGCAGGTCGGGCAGTGGATCACCGGGATCGGGCAGCCCCAATAGCGCTGGCGCGAGATGCCCCAGTCGCGCAGGCGGAAATTGACCTGGCGCTCGCCGACGGCAGCGCCGCCGCGCTGCTCGCTCTCCAGCCGCTTGGCCACCTCGTCCTTGGCCTGCGCGATCGTCATGCCGTCGAGGAAGCGCGAATTGATCATGCGGCCGTCGCCATCGAAAGCCGTGTCGGTGATGACGAAGCTCGCCGGGTCCTGGCCCTCGGGACAGACCACCGGCGTGTTGCCGAGGCCGTATTTGTTGACGAAGTCGAGGTCGCGCTGGTCATGCGCCGGGCAACCGAAGATGGCGCCGGTGCCGTATTCCATCAGCACGAAATTGGCGACATAGACCGGCAAGGTCCAGCTCGGGTCGAACGGATGCACGGCGCGGATGCCGGTGTCGAAGCCCTGCTTCTCGGCGGTGTCGATTGCCTCCTGGGCAGTGCCGATGCGCTTGATCTCGGCGATGAACGCAGCGAGCTCCGGATTCTTGGCGGCCGCGGCCTGAGCGAGCGGATGGTCGGCCGAGATCGCCATGAACTTGGCGCCGAACAGCGTGTCCGGCCGGGTCGTGAAGATCTTCAGCTCGGTCTCGCCCGCCGGCGTCGTGGCTGCGTCCAGCGCGAAGCGGACCAGCAGGCCTTCCGACCGTCCGATCCAGTTGCGCTGCATCAGGCGCACCTTGTCGGGCCAGCGGTCCAGCCCGTCCAGCGCGTCGAGCAGCTCCTGCGCGTAGGTCGTGATCTTGAACACCCATTGGTTCATCTCACGTTGTTCGATCACCGCACCGGAGCGCCAGCCGCGGCCGTCGATCACCTGCTCGTTGGCGAGCACGGTCATGTCGACCGGGTCCCAGTTCACCTTGCGCTTCTCGCGCTCGACCAGCCCCGCCTGCATGAAGTCGAGGAACATCTTCTGCTGGTGCTTGTAGTAGGACGGATCGCAGGTGGCGAACTCGCGGGCCCAGTCGAGCGACAGGCCGATCGAGCGCAGCTGCTTCTTCATCGCCGCGATGTTGTCGTAGGTCCACGCCTTCGGCGCCACCTTGCGCTCGATCGCGGCGTTCTCCGCCGGCAGGCCGAACGCGTCCCAGCCCATCGGATGCAGCACGTTGAAACCCTTGGCGCGCATGAAGCGCGCCAGCACGTCGCCGAGCGTATAATTACGGACATGGCCGATATGGATGCGTCCCGACGGATAGGGAAACATCTCGAGTACGTAGTATTTCGGACGCGGATCGTCGTTTTTGGTGGCGAAGATCGCCTTCTCGTCCCACTCGCGCTGCCAGCGCGGCTCGGCTTCACGGGCGTTGTAGCGTTCGGATGTCATGGAATCGCTTATAATTTTCGAGGATTCGCGTCGTTTGACGAGGGCGGACTAGGCCACAAAAACGGCGTGCGGGTCAATGGGGCGGAAGACGATGATACCGCTTCGTGCGCCTGCTAAGCGACGGTAATCGCGAGTTTTTTTCTCGACTCGCTCGGGACCCTCGGAGGTCGGGTTGAGGCGCGGTTAAGACTTGAATGGGAGACTGAGTGCACAAATCCAGGCATCAGCCCGCATCTGGGGTCACTCCACATCGTGTCCGGCGCTACGTTCGACGAGATTGACTTCGAGTACGCGACGAACGTCGCGGAAAAGGCCATGAAATCCATGGCTCAACAGCGCGTGCCACCGACGCCTAACAACTTCCATCTGTGGTTCAAATACTCACTCGGCTCGGCGTCGGACCTCAAGCGCGCGGTCGACATCCTGGTCAGCAACAAGCGCAAGTTCGACAAGACGACCAATCAGGCGCTGTTCGACACCTATATCGGCCAGCAGGGCACGGAAGCGGCTGTCGTCCATAAAGTCTCGCAGCAGTTGCATGGCGTGATGGACTCCGCCAAGAGCTATCTGACGGCTGCAATCGCCGACAACCGCACGCACATGCAGGCGATCGACGGCGTCGCCGAACGCAACGAGCAGGGCGTCGATCCGAAAATCCTGATCGAGAATCTCGTCAGCGAACTCGCCCAGGCCACGGCGCGCGCCGCCAAGCTGGAGGCGAGCTTCGCGGAAAAGTCGCGCGAGCTCGACACCATCAGGGACTCGCTCAACAAGTCGGAGCAGCGCGCGCGCACCGATACGTTGACCGGGCTGCCGAACCGCCGCGCACTCGAAGAGTTCTTCCGTCACGTTCAGATCGCGGCGATGGAGCAGGACGAGCCGCTCAGCATTCTCCTGATCGACGTCGATCACTTCAAGAAATTCAACGACAATTACGGCCACGGCGTCGGCGATCAGGTGCTGCGCCTGGTCGCCAAGGCGCTGCGCGAACGCGTCCGCGACAACGATCTTCCGGCGCGCTATGGCGGCGAGGAACTGATCGCGGTGTTGCCGCAGACCGATCTCGAAGGCTGCACGGCCATTGCCGAACGCATTCGCCGCACCATCGCCGATTGTCAGTTCACGCGGCGTTCGACCGGAGAGGTGCTGCCGCAGATCACGGTCTCGATCGGCGTCGGCCAGTTCCAGTTCGGCGAATCGATGGCCGATCTGATCGACCGCTGCGACCGAGCGCTCTACCTGGCCAAGAAGCTCGGCCGCAACCGCGTGGTCACCGAGCTCGAGCTCGACCGCAAGCTTGCGGTCGGCTGATCGGGTCGGCGGCTCAGCCGGCGTGCGCGACGTTGCTGCTGGTGTCGGCCAATTCGCCGAAGCCGTGCGCAACCACCGTGTTGCGTCCGCGATGCTTGGCGGCATAGAGCGCGGCGTCGGCCGCCTCGATCAGATCAGCGGGTGCCAGCGACGGATTTGGGCGCGTCGCGGCGACGCCGACGCTGACGGTGACGCATCGATGCGCCGACGTCACATGCGGCAATTCCAGCTCCAGCACCGCGGCGCGCACCTGTTCGCCGATCTCGAACGCCTGCCTCGCATTCATCCCCGGCAGCAGTAGGCAGAATTCCTCGCCGCCATAGCGGCCGGCAAAGGCCATGGTTGCGCCGGCAATCTGCGACAGCGTCTCGCCGAGCCGTGACAGGCAGGCGTCACCCTCGGGATGGCCATAGGTGTCGTTGTAGAGCTTGAAATGATCGACGTCGATCATCAGCAGCGACAGTTCGCTGCCGGCCTGCTGCGCGCGCGTCCATTCGATGTCGATCCTGTTCTGGAAGCCGCGGCGGTTGGCGAGGCCCGACAGCATGTCGATCGAGGCCATCACCGTCAGCCGGTCGTTGGCGGCGATCAGCTCGCGTTCGCGCTGGCCGAGCTTGGCGGCCATCGCATTGAACGACTTCGCCAGCGGCACGAACTCCGACGGCAGATTCTTGGTCGCGACGCGTGCCGACCAATGGCCATAACCAAAGCGCTTGGCCGTCGCGGCGAGCATGTTGACGGGACGGACGATCAGCTTCTCGGCGGCGATCAGCGCGCCCAGCAGCACGATCAGGCAGACCAGGCCCGCCTGCAGATAGGCGTTGCGGATTTCGCGGTCGATCGCGGCGGTGACGCGGGTTTCATCGATACTGACGATGAGGCGCGATCCGGTGTCGGCGATGCGCGTGAAGGTGATGGCGCGCTTGGAGCCGTCGGCCGCCGTGAACGACATCGTCTCCGTGGGCTTGCTCGAACTCATCGCCGTCTCGGCGACGGCCGACAACAAAGGCACGCTGTCGAGCGGCCGGCCGACGAGCTCGGTGCGGTCGGCGGGCGCGGCCAGCACGGTTCCCTCGCTGTCGATCAGCACGGCGGAGATTCCCGGGCGGCCGCCAAGATTGCTCATGATCTTGGACATCCATTCCAGGTTCACGCTGGCCAGCATCACGGCATCGGGCTCGCCGGTCATCGCGGCGACCGGATAGGCGGCCATCACGATCGGCTCGTGCGTCGGCTTCGACAGCAGATAATCGCTGAAGACGAAGTCGCGCGCTTCCTGAGCACCGCGGAAATAGGGCCGGTCGCTGAAATCGAGCCCGACATACTGGTTGTTGGTCGAGCACTGGATGCGGCCGTCGCGGCCGGCGATCATCAGGGTGCGGATCCAGGGCAGGGTGGTCGGCAGGCTGGCGCGCATCATGTCGCAGCTGCGGCTGACGCCGGTGGTCGAGGCCCGGACATAGGCGGTCGACTTCAACACCGTCTCCACCGACATGATGACCTCGCGCTGCATGTCGGCGCTCTGCCGGGCGAGGCCGGAGAATTCCTCTGTCGCGAGGGCGATCTGCCGGATTCTTGTGCTTTCCAGGGAGCGCGCGCGCTCCAGCATCAGCGGTGCCACCAGGATCAGGGCGAGCAGCGCCAGGCGGGCGCGAATCCCCATGAGCCGGTTCAGCTTCACTCTATTGCGATTGAAGCGGATGCTTGGCATTTCTCTCCCCTACCCCCGGGCCGCACGGTAAGGAGAAGGGTTCAAGAACCCTTTCTCGAACTCCGTAAAATTGCAGCCAAACCCGTAAATCTACGACCCACGGACGCCATCGTGCCTGATGAACCGAACGCCCCACTGCCGCCGCCTGCGCTCGCCGCCGTCGAGCAGGAGATTGTGCGCGCATGCAATGACGCCCAACGCGACCGCGGCGCGGTGACGCTGATCGCGGTCTCGAAGACCTTCGCGGCCGACGCGATCGAGCCGGTGATCGCGGCCGGACAGCGCGCTTTCGGTGAAAATCGCGTCCAGGAGGCCAAAGCCAAGTGGCCGCCGCTGACGGCGGCGCATCCGGGTCTCGTGCTGCACCTGATCGGGCCGCTGCAATCCAACAAGGCCAAGGAGGCGGTGGCGCTGTTCGACGCCATCCATTCGGTCGATCGCGCGAGCCTCTGTGCGGCGCTCGCCAGGGAGATTGCCGCCCAGGGCCGGCATCCGCAGCTGTTCGTCCAGATCAATACCGGCGAGGAGCCGCAGAAGGCGGGCATCGCGCCAGGCGATGCCGATGCCTTCATCGCGGCCTGCCGGAGGGATTATGGGCTCGAGATTTCAGGGCTGATGTGCATTCCGCCGGTCGAGGACGCGCCGGGGCCACATTTCGCGCTGACCGCCAAGATCGCCTCGCGCAACGGCCTCGCGAATCTGTCGATGGGCATGAGCGCGGACTTTGCGACCGCGATTCAGTTCGGCGCCACGCATGTGCGGGTGGGATCGGCGATCTTCGGCCATCGTTGAGCCGCTCGGCCGGGCGCGAGCGTCAGTCGAATCTCACCGTCACCTGTCCGAGGTCGCCGAAATCGGCCTCCATCACGTCGCCGCCGTCGATCGGCAGCGGCGGATGACAGGTTCCGGTGGTGACCACCTGCCCGGCCTGCACGGTCACGCCGAGCGCGCGGAGCTCGTTGACCAGGCAAGCCAGCGCCATCCGGGGATCGCCGAGCACGTTGCGACCGTAGCCGATGAAGGTTTGCCCGCGCAACGTGATGCGCGGCCGTTCCTCGATTAGGTCCCGGCTGCGCCAATCGGCGGTGCTGGGCGCGCCCAGCACGAACAGATGTGCGCAGGCATTATCGGCGATCAGCTGGGCCTCGCCGGCGCTGACGAAATCGGCGAACCGCGAATCTGGGATCTCGATCGCCGGATGCAGCGTATCGACGGCGGCGAGCACCTCCGCGATATCATAAGGTGTCGGTCGCGGCGGCAGGTCCACGCCCAGCCGAAAGGCGAATTCCGGTTCGGCGACCCGCATCGCATTGCCGGCCATGGCTGCGGTTCCACCGACGGGCAGCACCGTCTCGGCCAGGATCCGCCCGGCCATCGGACCGGCGACATTGATGTGGCGCTGTCCGGCCTCGCTGGTGGCCGCGATCTTCCAGCCGAACAGCGGCTGATGCGAGTGGCGCTCGAGCTCGGCCTGGATCGCATAGCCCTCGGCGCGGTCGCGGGGACGCAGCTCCGGCGGCAGCGCCGCCAGTTTGCGGCCCTCGGTCCAATGCTCACGCAAGATGGCGGAGGCGCTGGCCAGCTGCTCCGGTGCGCGCATCATGTCCTCCCGTCGGTCTCTCTTATGCGATGACGATCCTGGTGCGCGGGCCGATCCTTTGCAACAGGCGCAGCATCGCCGGCCGGGTCATCGCGACGCAGCCCGCGGTCGGACCGAAGTTCGGGCGCGCCAGATGCAGGAACACGGCGCTGCCGCGGCCGGCGATCCGCGGCCGCGTGTTGTGGTCGATCTCGATGATGAAGTCGTAGAGATGGTCGCTGCGCGCCAGCCGGTCGCCCGGCCGGTTGTCACGGAGTTTGATCGCCTGATTGTAGTGCCGGTCGGCGGGATCCTCGCACCAGGCATCCTCGCGGCCGATCGGCCGCACCGGCAGCAAGGTGCGCAGGCGCGGGTGCCGGTCGGCGCGCCACCACAGAAGGCGGGGCCGGAACGTCCCCCGGGGCGTGCCGCCGTCGCCCTCGCGCTTGTTGGCCAGGATGCCGCCACGGCCGAGCGCCACCGGGATGACATGCCCCCAGACCAGGAGCCAGCCGCGCTGTCGCGGCCCGGCTTTGGTGCGAATCGACACCAGGGACGCTGGCATGCCAAGCGCGCCCCCTCCACAACGACATGAAATAACGTGCCTTTTCGTTGCCATGGATTGCCCGTGAATTGCCTCATTGTCGGCAAATGGTCCGCCCCGAGGATCGAACGGGACATTCATCTCATTCCCTGCCGAATTCTGGAGTACAGTGCCGGGCGCTTGTGAATCGGTAACAGCCCCTTACTTCAAGACGGAACAGGGCTGATGAGCCTGTTTGCCCACCGTTGAAAGGCGCCAATCACCGGATCCCGCCGGCGCCACCAAGAGGATTGTATCAATGGCCAATGCCCGCAAGATCCTGATCGTGGATGACGACACCGATCTGCGCGACACCCTGATGGAGCAGCTCTCGCTGCATGACGAGTTCGAGGCCCAGGCGGTCGATACCGGCGCCAAGGGCGCGAGCGCGGCAAAGGCCAACTCACCGGATCTGGTCCTGATGGATGTCGGCCTGCCCGACACCGACGGCCGCGAGGTGGTACGCTCCCTGCGCAAGGGCGGCTTCAAGGCGCCGATCATCATGCTGACGGGACACGACACCGATTCGGACACGATCCTCGGGCTCGAATCGGGCGCCAACGACTATGTCGCCAAGCCCTTCCGCTTCGCGGTGCTGCTCGCTCGCATCCGCGCCCAGCTTCGCCAGCACGAGGCCAGCGAGGATGCGGTGTTCTCGGTCGGGCCCTACAGCTTCCGTCCCGGCTCCAAGATGCTGACCGGCGCCAATGCCCGCAAGGTCCGCCTGACGGAGAAGGAGACGGCGATCCTGCGCTTCCTGTACCGCGCGGGTCAGCAGCCGGTGTCGCGGGAGACCCTGCTGCAGGAAGTCTGGGGCTACAATTCCGGCGTCACCACCCATACGCTGGAGACCCATATTTACCGTCTCCGCCAGAAAATCGAGAAAGATGCCGCGAATCCAGAGATTCTGGTGACGGAGGCCGGTGGCTACAAGTTGGTGCCGTGATACGGTTCGGGGATGGCGGCCTGCCGTTTATGATATTGGTTCCATTTCGCCTTCCCCGGGCCCTTGATGTCGATCGAAGACGATATTGCGCTGTTGGAGCGCGTCCCGACCCTGCGCCTGTTGGGAAGCGATTCGCTGCGCATGATCGCGATCGGCTCCGAGCAGCGTAACATCCAGAGCGGCGAAACCCTGTTTCGCGAGGGCGACACGGCCGATTGCGGCTATGTCGTCCAGCGTGGCTCCCTGCGGATCAGCGATGAAGGCGGTGCCGAGATCGTTGCCCGGCCGAGCATGCTGATCGGCGAGCTGGCGCTGCTGGTCGAGATGCGCCGCCCAGCCACTGCGACGGCGCTGGAGTATTCGACTGTGGTGCGCATCTCGCGCAGCCTGTTCCAGCGCGTGCTGGAAAGCGACGCGGTGGCGGCGCGCCGGCTGCGCGACGAGTTCGCCCAGCGCGCCAACCGCATCGCCAACGACATCCTGATGGCCGGCGCCAAGCTGACGTCGTGGGATAAGACGACCCGCTAGACGTCCAGCGTCACAGTGACCGGCACATGGTCCGAGGGCCGCTCCCAGCTGCGCGCGTCACGCAGGATCTTGAAATCGGTGACCCGGTCCTTCAGCGCGCGCGACACCCAGACGTGGTCGAGCCGGCGGCCGCGGTCGCCGACGGTCCAGTCGGCGGCGCGATAGCTCCACCACGTATAGACCTTCTCGGACATCGAGATGCGCTCGCGCGCGACGTCGACCCATTCGCCATGGGCCTGCGCCGCCAGCAGCTTCTCGGTTTCGATCGGCGTGTGCGAGACCACCTTCAGCAGCTGCTTGTGCGACCAGACGTCGTGTTCATGCGGCGCGACGTTGAGGTCGCCGACCAGGATGTGCCGGTCGTCGCCGCGCGGATGCAGCGGCTCGCACGCCTTCATCTCGTCGAGAAACTGCAGCTTGTGCTCGAATTTCGGATTGAGCGCGGGATCGGGAATGTCGCCGCCGGCCGGCACGTAGAAATTATGCAGCACCAGCGGCTGCGCCAGCTGCGCCTTCTCGCCGAACGCGACCGTGATGTGGCGCGAATCCACCTTGTCGCAGAAGGTCCGGACATGCGTGGTCTCGAACGGCCATTTCGAGATCACGGCGACGCCGTGATAGCCCTTCTGCCCGTTCAGCGCGATGTGCTCATAGCCGAGCCGCTTGAAGCGCTTCAGCGGGAAGGCATCGTCGATGCACTTCGTCTCCTGCAGGCAGAGCACATCGGGCCTGACCTGCTTGATGAGCTTGGCGACGAGGTCGATGCGCAGGCGCACCGAGTTGATGTTCCAGGTGGTCAGGACGAGACGCATGAGAATGGCGTCATAGCATGGATTGCGGCTGGGACAGCACGTCGGCCGTGAATCTCGGCCCAGTACCTAGTCCTAACAGCCGCTATCCCCAGCTATGACAACTTCACCGAAGCCAAAGGGCGCTGCTCATGCTCCAACGTGTAACGGCGCGCTCGGGAGCCAAACCCTCATGGTGAGGAGCGCCGCGTCGATCAGGCCAATGCGAGGTCGGGTCGTTGTACGCGGCGCGTCTCGAACCATGAGGCCCCAATGCGGGCCTCGCCCTTCGAGACGCCCGCCTACGGCGTGCTCCTCAGGGTGAGGGGCATATGTTCGCGCGGCCTTGAGACGCAAGGCCGCCGCGGCGCTTGATCTCAGATCAGCAAGCCGATCAGCGCGGCTTGGCCTCGATCACGTCCCACACCCGCGCGGCGATATCCGGACCGCCGAGCCGCGCAATGGCGCGGATGCCGGTCGGCGAGGTCACGTTGATCTCGGTGAGGTTGCCGTCGATCACGTCGATGCCGACCAGCAGCAGGCCGCGCGCGCGCAACTCCGGGCCGAGCGTGTCGCAGATCTCGCGCTCGCGCGGGCTGAGATCGGTGGCCTGCGCCGCGCCGCCGCGCACCATGTTGGAGCGCAGATCGTCCGCCGCGGGCACGCGGTTGACGGCACCGGCGAACTCGCCGTCGACCAGGATGATGCGCTTGTCGCCGTGCTTCACCTCGGGGAGGAAGCGCTGGATGACCCAGGGCTCCTTGAAGGTGACCTGGAACATGTCGAACAGCGAGCCGAAATTCATGTCCTGCGGCATGACGCGGAACACCGCCGCGCCGCCATGGCCGTGCAGCGGCTTCATCACGACGGCGCCATGCTGATCGCGGAAGGCGTTGATCTCGTCGAGATCGCGCGAGATCAGGGTCGGCGGCATCAGCTGCGGGAAGTTCATCACGAACAGCTTTTCCGGCGCGTTGCGCACGCTCGCGGGATCGTTGACCACCAGCGTCTTGGGATGAATGCGCTCCAGGAAATGCGTCGAGGTGATGTAGGCGAGATCGAACGGCGGATCCTGCCGCAGCAGCACGACGTCGAACGACGTCAGCGCAGTCGGCTTCGGCTCGCCGAGGGTGAAGTGGTCGCCAACCTCGTCGCGCACCGTGAGTGTCTGCACCGGCGCATACAGCTCTTCGCCGCGTAAGGACAGCTTATCCGGCGTGTAGTAGCTCAGGCCGTGTCCGCGCCGCTGCGCTTCGAGCAGCATCGCGAACGTCGAGTCGCCGCGGATGTTGATGCGCGCGATGGGGTCCATCTGGACGGCGACATTCAGTGTCATGGGCGGGTCCCGGTCTGTCTGCAGTGAGCTCGTGTCAGGGGCTGGCGTCGAACGCCGCCACCAGATGGCGCGGCAGGCTGCGCGGCGCAACCAGAATCGCGTCGAAGCGCATTTCCAGTTCGGCATGGTCGGGATGCGCCATCAGCCAGGCCTGCGCGGCGTTGATGATGCGCTGCTGCTGGCGCGGCGTCACGGCGTAGGCCGCGTCATCCAGCGAGCTCCGCGCCTTCACCTCGACGAAGGCGACCAGGCCGCGCTTGCGCGCGATGATGTCGATCTCGCCATGCGGCGTGCGAAATCTCTTGGCGAGGATGCGATAGCCTTTGGCGATCAGCAGCGCCGCGGCGCGCGCTTCCGCCGACAGGCCGGTGCGAAAGGCGGCGACACGCTCGGGCGCCGCGGTCTTGGCAGGCTTCTCGGGCGTGGCGCGCTCAGTCTTCGCCATCGGCCTCTCCGGATCGCGCGTCCTTGGCGAGCTCGAGGGCGCGGGCGTAGACCTCGCGCCGCGGGCGGCCCGACAGTTCGACGGCGTGCATGACGGCGTCCTTGACGCTCGACCGCGGCAAGAGCTCCTTGAGCAGCGCGTCAAGCGCATCCTGTGTCAGCACGTCGGCGTCGCGCGGCGGCGGGCCGATGACCAGCACGAATTCGCCGCGCGTTTCGAGCTCGGCGGCGCCTGCAGCGAGCGTGGTGAGCGGCCCGCGCAGGATCTCCTCGTGCAGCTTGGTCAACTCGCGGCAGATCGCGGCCTGCCGTGCCTTCATGATGTCGGCGAGATCGGCCAGCGTCTCCTGAACGCGGCTGCCGGCCTCGAACACGACCAGCGTCGCCTCGATGCGCGCGAGCTCCGACAACCGCGTCCGCCGCGCCTGTTGCTTGGCCGGCAGGAAGCCTTCGAAGAAGAAGCGATCCGTCGGCAGCGCGGCAACGCTCAATGCGGCAAGCACTGCCGACGGTCCGGGCAGCGCAATGACGGCGTGGCCGGCGTCGCAGGCCTCGCGCACCAGCTTGTAGCCAGGGTCCGAGATCAGCGGCGTGCCGGCATCGGACACCAGAGCGATCGCCGCGCCCTCCGACAGTCGCTGCAGAATCTTCGGCCTGACGGCCTCCGCATTGTGCTCGTGATAGGCGGCAAGCTCCGCCGTCAGCCCATACCGCTCGGCCAGCCGCCGCGTGATTCGCGTGTCCTCGCAGAAGATGGTGTCGGCGCCTGACAGGGTTTCCAGGGCGCGCAGCGTGATGTCGCCGAGATTGCCGATCGGCGTCGCCACCAGATACAGGCCGGCGCGCGCCTTGGGCGCCGCAATGGGCGTCCCCGCCACCATGAAGGTCGGCGTGGTGGAAGATTTGCCGTCGTGCAGCGACGTCTTCGGGATTGCCTTTGCGCCCATCGACGTAATTTAAAGGGCCTGACGCGGGAATGCCACCAGGGAACGGCCGTGCGGCGGATTTGAATCGGCCCGAACACCGCGCCGTTCATCGGAGCTTCAGTTCGAAACCGCAGGATCGAGCGTTCGTGCGAACCGGGGATATGCCGTGCAAAACGTCGAATTGATCGGCTGTGTGGTCCTGACAGCCTTTTGTTTTGCTTAACTATTCGTCGACAATATAAGTGAATCGGCACGACCTGGGGACGTGCGTTTGGGGAACCTCTGGCCGGACACGGCCGAACGAAGAGATATCATGGTCGGCCCGCGTCATCCCAAATCTCACGGTCCGGGAGCCCATCGGGTTGCCCGGCGAACGGCGCTGGGCCTGATCGTCGGTGCGCCGCTGCTGTCGGCCTGCTCCGGCGTGCAGAACCCGTTCGACCAGGCGACCGCGCCGTCCGGTCCACCGCAGCAGCCGGCGGTCGCCGGCAACGGCCAGGTCAAGGTCGGCCTGATTCTGCCGCTGTCGGCGTCCGGCAATGCCGGCGTGGCGGCACAATCGATGAAGAACGCGGCCGAGATGGCGCTCGCCGAGTTTCAGAACCCCAACATCCAGCTCCTGATCAAGGACGATGCGGGCAGCCCGCAAGGGGCGCAGCAAGGCGCGCAACAGGCCTGCGATGAAGGCGCGGAGATCCTGCTCGGGCCGCTGTTCGCGGGCTCCGTGCCGGCGACCGCCCAGGTGGCGCGCACGCGCAACATCTCGGTGATCGCGTTCTCGACCGATTCGAGCGTGGCCGGCCGCGGCGTCTATCTCCTCAGCTTCCTGCCGGAGTCCGATGCCAGCCGGATCGTCGACTACTCGGCCAGCGTCGGCAAACGCTCGTTCGCGGCGCTGCTGCCCGACAACGCCTATGGGACAGTGGTCGAGGGCGCGTTCAAGACGGCCGTCAGCCGCCGCGGCGGACGCATCGTGGCGTTCGAGAAATATTCCGGTGATCGCACCATGGCAGCCCGCAACGTGGCGCAAGCGCTCGGCGGAGCCGACGCGCTGCTGCTGGCGGATGATGGCGAGGCGGTCGTTGCGACGGCGGATGCACTCACGACAGCCGGCGCGAACCTGCGCAGCATCCAATTGCTAGGCACCGGGCTGTGGGACAATCCGCGGGTCTACAACAGCGCCAGCCTGCAGGGCGGCCTCTACGCCGCGCCGGATCCCGCAGGCTTCCGTGCCTTCGCCGGCCGCTACCGGACGCGCTTCGGCGGCGACCCCGTGCGTACGGCGACGCTCGCCTATGATGCCGTGGCCCTGGTGGCCGCGCTGGCGCGCACGCAAGGCAATCAGCGCTTCGCGCCGGACGTGCTGACCAATGCCTCCGGCTTCGCCGGCATCGACGGCCTGTTCCGTTTCCGCAGCGACGGCACCAATGAGCGCGGGCTGGCCGTCATGCGCGTTGGCTCGGGTGGCGGCCAGGCGGTGGCCGGCGCGCCCAAGAGTTTCAGCGCCACCTGAGGTCGATCGCCCGCCTCAGGCGGCGAGATCGGCGACGACGGCGTCGAGCACGGGAAAGCCGTCCTGCGTCACCCGCAGCCGGCCGTTCGGATCGACGATGATGGCGCCCTCCTCGCGCAGCAGCGCGATGCGGCGCGGATCGAGCGACCGTCCCGAGATCGCCGCATAGCGCCGGGGATCGATGCCTTCGGCAAGGCGCAGCCCCATCAGCAGGAATTCGTCGGCGCGCTCCTCGCGATTGAGCGCATCGTCGGTCATGACGCCGTGCCCGTTGGACTCGACCCGCATCAGCCAGGCCTCCGGCCGCTTGTCGGTCGCGGTCGCGTGCCGGATACCGTCGATGTCGAGGCGGCCGTGGGCGCCGGGGCCGATGCCGGCATATTCCTGGCCGCGCCAGTAGACGAGATTGTGGCGGCACTCCGCGCCGGGGCGGGCGTGATTGGAGATCTCATAGGCCGGCAGGCCATGACGGCCGCACACGTCCTGCGTCACGTCGTAGAGCGTGCGCGCCAGACCTTCGTCCGGTGTCTTCAATTTGCCGGCAGCGTGCAGGCCGAAGAACGGCGTGCCCTCTTCGATCGTGAGCTGATACAGCGACAGATGCTCGGCCGCCTCGCCGATTGCGCGCGTCAGCTCCTCGGTCCACATCGCCGGGGTCTGGTCGGGGCGTGCATAGATCAGGTCGAAGGAATAGCGATCGAACGCGCCGCGGGCGATGGCGACGGCTTTCATCGCCTCCTCGGCGGTGTGCAGCCGTCCCAGCATCTTGAGCGACGCATCGTCCATCGCCTGGACCCCGAGCGAGACCCGGTTGACGCCGGCCGCGCGATAGCCGGCAAAGCGCGTCGCCTCGACGCTGGTGGGGTTGGCTTCAAGCGACACCTCGACGTCACCGGCGACGCGCCAGTGCTTGCCGATGGCGTCCAGGATGGCGCCGACGGTCTGCGGCTGCATCAGCGACGGCGTGCCGCCGCCGAGGAAGATCGAGGTGACGGTGCGCGGCCCGGTGCGGGCGGCGGTGGTTGCGATCTCCTGGGCGAAGGCGCGGGCGAAGCGGTCCTGGTCGATGGCGGCGTGGCGGACGTGGCTGTTGAAGTCGCAATACGGACATTTCGACAGGCAGAAAGGCCAGTGCACATAGACGCCGAACGCTTCGCTGTCAGCGCTGGTCAAGGCAGATCTCCGCGAGCTTCACGAAGGCGCGCGCCCGGTGCGACAGGCCGAGGCCGAGCGGCGGCAGGCCGTGCTTCTCGAGGCTGGTCATCTCGCCGAAGGTGCGGTCGTGGCCCTCGGGCAGGAACATCGGGTCATAGCCGAAGCCGGCCGTGCCGCGCGGCGGCCATACCAGGGTGCCGTCGACCCGCGCCTCGACCTCCTCGACATGGCCGTCCGGCCAGGCGACGCACAGCGCCGAGACGAAATGCGCACCGCGCTTGTCGGCGCTGGTCGCGCCGCGCTCCTGCAGCAGCCGCTCGATCCGGGTCATCGCCGCGGTGAAATCCTTGCCCGGGCCGGCCCAGCGCGCCGAATAGATGCCGGGCGCGCCGTCGAGCGCATGGACGACGATGCCGGAATCGTCGGCGAAGGCCGGCAGCTGCGCCGCCTCGGCCGCCGCCACGGCCTTGATCCGGGCATTGGCCTCGAACGTGTCGCCGGTCTCGTCGGGCTCGCCGAGGCCGAGTTCGCCGGCCGACACCGCCTCGATGCCATGGGGCGCCAGCAGCTCGCGCATCTCGGCGAGCTTGCCGGGATTGTGGGTCGCAATGACGATGCGCCCCGAGAGCTTGCGATGGCCGTTGCTCACGCGACCGCCATCTTCTGCAGATCGACCAGCCGTCCCACGCCCTTGCGGGCCAGCGCCATCAGCGCCAGGAACTCGGCCTCGGTGAACGGGGTCTTCTCCGCGGTGCCCTGAACCTCGACGATGCGGCCGTCGCCGGTCATGACGAAATTGGCGTCGGTCTCGGCCTCGGAATCCTCGGCATAATCGAGATCCAGCACCGGCGTGCCGTTGTAGATGCCGCAGGAGATCGCGGCGACGTTGGTGCGCAGCACCTCGGTCTTGATCATGTTGCGCGACTTCATCCACTTGATGCAGTCGGCCAGCGCCACCCAGGCGCCGGTAATGGATGCCGTCCGCGTACCGCCATCGGCCTGCAGCACGTCGCAATCGACCGTGATCTGGCGCTCGCCGAGCGCCTCGAGGTCGATCGCGGTGCGCAGGGAACGGCCGATCAGGCGCTGGATCTCGACCGTGCGCCCGTTCTGCTTGCCGGCCGAGGCCTCGCGCCGGGTGCGTTCCAAGGTGGCGCGCGGCAGCATGCCATATTCGGCCGTCACCCAGCCGCGCCCCTGGCCCTTGAGCCACGGCGGCAGCCGGTCTTCCAGCGTGGCTGTGACCAGAACGTGGGTGTCGCCGAACTTCACCAGGCAGGAGCCCTCGGCGTATTTGACGACGCCGCGTTCCAGGCTCACGGCCCGCAGTTCATCCGGTGCACGGCGGCTCGGCCGCATGGGTTCTCTCCGTGAAAGAGGCGGAAGACGGTGTTGAGCGGCCTTGTAGGTGCCGGGGCCGGCAGCGGCAAGGCCTTATCACGCCCCGACGCGCCCTGAAGACCCGCTTGCCACCGAGCCGCCGCATGGACACATTAGGGTCTCTGGGAGGAGAGTATCTGGTGGCCCACCACGATCCGATCAACCTGATGACACCGCCTGCCGGTCTGGCGCAGCTCAACGAGCGCTCGCGCGAGATCTTCCGGCAGATCGTCGAAAGCTATTTGGCGACCGGCGAGCCGGTCGGTTCGCGCAACATCTCGCGGCTGATCGCGGTTCCGCTGTCGCCGGCGTCGGTGCGCAACGTGATGGCCGATCTGGAGCAGCTCGGCCTGATCTACGCGCCGCACACCTCGGCCGGCCGTCTCCCGACCGAGGCCGGCTTGCGATTCTTCGTCGACGCGCTGATGCAGATCGGCGACATGACGGAGGCCGAGCAGCAATCGATCCAGAGCCAGCTCGCCGCCGTCGGGCGGGCGCAATCGGTCGAGGCGGCGCTGGACGAAGCGCTGACGCGGCTGTCGGGCCTGACTCGGGCCGCGGCCGTGGTGCTGACCGCAAAATCCAACACAAGGCTGAAGCACATCGAGTTCGTGCGGCTGGAGCCCGAACGTGCGCTGGTCGTGCTGGTCGGCGAGGACGGACAGGTCGAGAACCGGGTCCTGGTGCTGCCGCCGGGCGTTCCCTCCTCGGCGCTGACCGAGGCGTCGAATTTCCTCAATGCGCGCATCAGGGGCCGAACGCTGGCCGAGGCGCGGCTCGAGCTCGAAACGGCGCTGGCGCATGATCGCGCCGAGCTCGATCAGCTGACGCAGAAGGTGATCGCAGCCGGCGTCGCCAGCTGGTCTGGCGGTAACAGCGACGAGCGCCAGCTCATCGTGCGCGGCCACGCCAACCTGCTCGAAGACCTGCATGCGCTCGAAGACCTCGAACGGGTCCGGCGGCTGTTCGACGATCTCGAGACCAAGCGCGGCGTGGTCGATCTGCTCGGGCGCGCGGAGAGCGCCGAAGGCGTCCGCATCTTCATCGGCTCTGAGAACAAGCTGTTCTCGCTGTCGGGCTCGTCGACGATCGTATCGCCCTATTCCGATGTCACGGGACGCATCGTCGGCGTGCTCGGCGTCATCGGTCCGACCCGTCTGAATTATGCCCGCGTGATTCCGACCGTCGACTATGCCGCGCGTCTGGTCAGCCGCCTGCTCGGCGGCTGAGATCGGACATGGTTAACCCGCTGGCGGAGCCACCCTCAGGCTGCGCTTGATTTTCAGCGCCCGAAGCACGATATCCCGCCCGACATCCCAAAAACCCGTTCAGCCGAACTTGCGAGAAGTCTGTCCATGACCGATCCCGACCTGCATCAGAACGATCCGGAAACCCCGGCGCAGGCCAGCGAACCCGTCGTCTCCAAACCCTACATCATGCCCGACGACCCCGAGACCGGCTCGGCCGAGGCGCTGGCCAAGGAAGCCGCCGACGCGCGTGACAAGATGCTGCGCACGCTGGCGGAAATGGAGAATCTGCGCAAGCGGACCGCGCGCGAAGTCGCGGATGCGCGCATGTACGGCATCACCGGTTTTGCACGCGACGTGCTCGACATCGCCGACAATCTCCAGCGCGCGCTCGATGCGGTGCCGGAGGAAACCCGTGCCAATGCCGATGCCGGGCTCAAATCGCTGATCGAGGGCGTCGAGCTCACCGAGCGCTCGCTGCTCAACACGCTGGAGAAGAACGGCGTCAAGAAGTTCGATCCGACGGGGCAGAAGTTCGACCCCAACTTCCAGCAGGCCATGTATGAGGTGCCCGATGCCTCAGTGCCGTCGGGCACTGTGGTCCAGGTCGTGCAGGCCGGCTTCATGATCGGTGAGCGCATCCTTCGCCCGGCGCTGGTCGGCGTTTCCAAGGGCGGCGCAAAGCAGGCCCCGGCTGCGAACAACGACCAGTCGAACAGCGCGGCCTGACGCGCCGTCGTTGTTGTAAAGACCAAGCTCCATTCACGACCAGAGGCGCCGGTCCGGCTCGGACGCGGCGCCTCAATGCTGTTTGGGCCTGGTCGCGATCAGGGGAGCCCCTTGCCGACTGCCGCAGCCGTTGCTGGTCGCAAATGGCGTTTCTGAACCCCGAGTCCGTCACCGCCGGGCTTGACCCGGCGATCCATCTCGATGCGCAACAGTCTTCGGAAGTGAATGACCCCCCGGGTCAAGCCCGGGGGTGACGCGTGGGGACCGGGCGAACAGCCCGGCGGATCGCAACACATCGCGCCTTAACCAACCTCCGCTAGCTTGGGCCTATTCTCGCAGAGGACTGTCCCATGAGCACCCCGACTGACGCCGTGACGCGCCAGACGCTGGCTCCGCCGGCGCATGAAAGGCTGGCGGTCACGCCCTGGCTCCTGATCGGCGCCGTGTTCATGGTTGCCATCCTTCTGCGTCAGGTCGTGCCGTTGAATACCGACGTCAGCTGGCTGCTGGTCGTCGGCGAGCGCATGCTCGACGGCCAGCACCTCTATCGGGACATCATCGAGATCAACCCGCCGATGGCGGCCTTCGCCTATCTGCCCGGCGTGGCGCTCGGACGCGTGCTGCATGTCGATCCGCGACATGTCGTCGATGCGCAGCTCCTGCTGCTGGCAGCGGCTTCGTTGTTCGCGACGTCGCGCATCATCCGGCTGTCGCCGATGTCGGCCGCCGTGAGCTGGGGACCGTTTGCGATCTGGGCGGCAGCCGTGCTGACGATCCTGCCGATGCACGTGTTCGGCCAGCGCGAGCACATCGCGACGCTGACCTTCCTGCCGGGGCTTGCCGTGTATGCGCTGCGCAGCAATCGCGAGCCGGTCCCTGCCTGGGCGGTCATCATGGCCGGCGCCGGCGTTGGAATCACTCTTGCGTTCAAACCGTTTTTCACATTCCCGGCGGCCCTCTGCATCCTGGCGGGCGCCGTCCGTTCGCGCGCCTGGCTTCCGATGTTCGCCCCCGAGAACGTCATTGCCGGCGTGATCGTGTCCGTCGTGAGCGTCGGGACTTATCTGCTCTATCCCGAATATTTCACCGTGACCTATCCGCTGGTGCGCGACACCTATTTGTCGTGGTCGATGTCGCCCTCCGTCATCTTCCTGAATGCGGCGACGCTTCTCCTCGCCGTTGCGCTCGCCTCCGTCGCGCTGACACGGCGGAGCGGCAGGCTCGACGCGCCTTTGCTCGCGATGGTCGCTGCGAGCGTCGGATTTGCGATCTCATTCTACCTGCAGCGGCGCGGCTGGCCGTATCATTCCTATCCGATGGTGGCGCTGGCCATGCTTTGCATGGGCTACGCGTTGATGACGGCGGTCGATACGGATTCCCATCGTCGTCGCACCGGCGCTGCATCCATCCTGATCTTGGCTGCGGCCTTTGCTCTCGGTCTGCAGTGGTTCAACGCCCGCATTTACGTCGGCCCGCTGCCGGAGGCGATCGCGCGGCTCAAGCCGCATCCGCGCCTCCTCGTCCTCAGCGGTGAGGCGGCGATCGGACATCCGCTGGTGAGGGACATCGGCGGCACCTTTGTGTCGCGCCAGGAGAATCTCTGGATTCGTGAATTCGTCCGGCTCACCCGCGAACGCACCTCGGTCGATGCGCCGACCGATGCCCGGCTGAACGCCTATCTGGCGCAGGAGCGCAACTGGCTGATCGAGGATTTCCGGAAGCTGCCGCCCGACCTCGTACTGATCGACAATCTCAGAGGCGGATGGGGCGATTGGGCGCGCGCCGATGCCGAGCTGCAGCAGCTGCTCGGGCCCTATCGGCTGGCCGGATCGGTCGAGGGCGTCGACATCCTCGCTCGGACGGAATGACTATTTCTGCGAGACGCCGATCGCGAACGTATAGGGCACGCGCGAGTAGTCGTCGCGGATGTCCAGGTTTACACGTGGAAAGGCGCTGCGCAGCAAATGGTAGTAGCCGTCGCGGTCGCGAACGAAGTCGCCGCGATCATTGTCGAGCAGCCATTTGGCGATGCGCGACTGCCCCTCGGCGTAGCAGCCGTCGAGCGTGAACAGGACGCCGTCGTCGGCGAGAACGTCGCTTATATCGGCCAGTGTCGATTTCAGCTCGTCATTGCCGATATGGTGCAGGACGCCGTTCATCATCACCACGTCGGCGCCGGCGAACTCTCTCGCCGCAGCGGCGTCGAAGTGGCGGCAGTGGAATGCCCCGAGATCGCCGAACGATCGCTGCGCATAGGCGATATAGGCCTCGTCGACATCGAAGCCGACGTAGTCGATGCCGTCGGGCAGGTGGCGCAGAATGTAACCGGGGCCGCAGCCGATATCGATGATCCGCATGCCCGGGCGCAGCGTCAGATAATCGCCGATCGCCTTGATGCGCGCCCCGAAGAAGCCGCCGGCATTCTGGTAGGCCTGGTACAGCGCGGGATGTTTCAGCATCGCCTTCACGACGACGCCTCCTCGTAGCGCGGGCGGTGCAGCGCCGGTCCCGATTGCGCCAGCAAGGTCGTGAGTGGCGTGCTTTCGGTCTCCTCGCGCGCATCGGTCGAGAGTTGCGGCAGCCGGCCGCGGCGATGAATCTCCGAGATCATGAACAGCGGCCGGTTCTTCGACTGGATGTAGATGCGGCCGACATATTCGCCGATCAGGCCGAGCACCAGCAGCTGGACCGAGGAGATCATCACCACCAGCAAGGTCAGGCTGGTCCAGCCGGGCACGGTGCCGGAGAAGATCCAGCTGATGACGGCGGCGATGCCGACGAAGGTCAGCACCGTCGTCAGCAGCGCGCCGACATAGGTCGCGATCCGCAAGGGAACCATCGAGAAGCCGATCAGCGCATCGGCGGCGAAGCTGATCATCTTCAGCAGCGGGTATTTGGTGCTGCCGGCAAAACGCGGCTTGCGGTCATATTCGTAGGCGACCTGCTTGTAGCCGAGCCAGGCGACCATGCCGCGGATGAAGCGATCGTGCTCCGGCATCTGCACGAGCTGGTCCGAGATCCGCCGGCTCATCAGCCGGAAATCGCCGGTGTCGACCGGGATATGAACTCGCGTGATCCTGGCGAGCAGGCGATAGAAGGCTTCGGCCGACCATGTCTTGAAGCGGGTTTCGCCGGCGCGGCTGCGGCGCTGACCATAGACGACGTCGGCGCCTTCGCGCGCCATCGTCTCATACATCGGCGTCAGCAGCTCGGGCGGATCCTGCAGGTCGGCGTCGATCACCAGCACGAGGTCGCCGCGCACCGCGGACAGGCCGGCGGTCAGCGCCAGTTGATGGCCATGATTGCGCGCGAGCCGGACGGCGACGACGTTGCGGTCCTCCGCGAGCAGCGCGTTGATGATCTTCCAGGTGTCGTCGGTCGAACCGTCGTCGACCAGAATCAGCTCGAACTTCTGGTCGCATAGCGCGCGTGCCGCAGCCGTCATCTGGCGATGGAATTCGCGCAGGCCCTCTTCCTCGTTGTAGCAGGGCACAACGATCGAGACGAACATCCTGCCGGGGCGCGGCGTCTCGTCCTGCTGGTCTGTCAAAATCGGAGACCTCATGCGACCGCGACGGGTTTCTGCTGGGCGTCAAGTGTTGGTCAAGGCGAGTTAATTGTTCATCAATGTCCCTGCTGGCCAGGCAGATTCGCAGTGCCGGCCTCGCGCTGCGAGCCGGGACGACAGACCTCCGGTTAAGCATTGCCGGCTATTGAGAGCAGGACGGTCATCGGCTGGCGCTGGCCAGGCTTACAGGTGATCGTTTCAGAACCGGATTGCCGACGATGGACAAGGCTGAATTCGACCGCTTCGCCGACGCCTATGACGATCAGCACCGCGCCAACATCGCGGTGACGGGAGAAGGCCCGGAGTATTTCGCGGAACACAAGATCAGGCGGCTCAGGCAGATCGTCGACTGCAACCGGATCGATGTGTCGCGGATCTGCGATTTCGGCGCGGGGATCGGCAACTCGATTCCGTTCTTCCGGCGGTATTTTCCTGACGCGGCGCTGACCTCGTCCGATGTCTCGGAACGCAGTCTCGCCCTCGGCCGGCAGCGCCATCCCGGCGGCGGCGAAAGTCTGCTGATCGAGAACGACCGCATTCCCTGCGAATCCGACCGCTTCGACGTGGTGTTCTCCGCCTGCGTGTTCCACCACATCGCGCACGACGAGCACGTCGCGTGGCTGCGCGAGCTGCACCGCATCACGCGCCCGGGCGGCCTGATCGCGGTGTTCGAGCACAATCCGCTGAACCCGCTCACGGTTCACGCCGTCAACACCTGCCCCTTCGACGAGAATGCCGAGCTGATCTTTCCGCGGACGCTGGCGCGGCGCCTGGGGACCGCGGGGTGGAGCGCGCCGCAGATCCAGTACAGCCTGTTTTTCCCGCGCGCGCTGGCCTGGCTGCGGCCGCTGGAAGCGATGCTGGGCTGGCTGCCGGTCGGGGCGCAATACGTCGCGCTGGCGCGCAAATCCTGATGCCGCGCTGCTGACGCGGGGTCCGGCACAATGCCTATGCCGCGATGTCCTCGGACCTGATCCGCTTGACGCCAGCCGCGGCCATGTCGGTCCAGGCCTTGGCCAGCGAGCCCTGGGTGTCGATGCCGCGGCAGGCATCCTCGATCACATGGGTTTCGAGCCCCGCCTTGCGGGCGTCGAGCGCGGTCCAGGCGACGCAGAAGTCGGTCGCCAGCCCCGCGACGAACACGCTGTTGATGCCGCGCGCCTTCAGATAGGCTGCGAGCCCGGTGCTGGTCTTGCCGTCGGCTTCGGTGAAGGCCGAGTAGCTGTCGACGTCGTTGTGGAAGCCCTTGCGCAGGATCAGTTCGGCGTGCGGGATCGCGAGCTCCTTGGAGAGCGCCGCGCCATCGGTGCCCTGCACGCAATGATCCGGCCACAGCACCTGCTTGCCATAAGCGAGATCGATCAGCTCGAACGGCTTCTTGCCCGGATGGGTCGAGGCGAACGAGACATGCGCCGGCGTGTGCCAGTCCTGCGTCAGCACCACGTTGCTGAACGCTTTCGCGATCCTGTTGATGACCGGCACGACCTGCTCGCCGTCCTTCACGGCGAGGCTGCCGCCTGGAAGGAAGCAGTTCTGCACGTCGATCACGAGCAGCGCCGATGCATCGTCCGGCTTGATCGACGCGGCCGCGCGAGCGCGTTCGGCCACCGCCGCGACAAAGGCCGAACTGCCGAGCATGCGCAGGATCTGCCGTCGGTTCATGTCGTCCCCCCGATTGAGACCACCGCTGCAACCCGACTTGCGGGCAAGCGGAGACGTTTCCGGCTTCAAGCCCGGTAGGCAGGGCCTACCGACCTTAAACCACAGATTGTCACATCCGGAAGAAGCAATCCAATGGCAGAGACTGGTCCCCGGCCGGGGTCCTCCCGCCGGCTAGCCCTTTGGCTGAATGCCGTCGCGGACGGCACGGAAGCGCGGGAAGGCCGCCGACCACTGGTCACGCGGCGCGCTGCCGATGATTCGCAGCGTGTTCGGGCCGCCGAAGCGTAGCCATTGCACCACCGTGACCGGCGTATTGTCCTTGCCGCTGGTCGCCTCGAGGCGGGTCTCGTAGGCCGGCAGGCCGTCGATCCGAATCGGCTCCGACATCGTGATACGGGCGTCACGAACGCCGGGAATGGTGGTTGCGGCCTGCTGTGCCACGCGCGCCCGGTCGCCTGCTTCCGGCGCCACGCCGGCGACGAGCCCGATCACCACGAACGGCGCCGCTTCGAAGCCCTTTTCGTCATCGCCGTCGGCGAGGATCAGGGCGCCGGGGCCGAGTGTGCGGACGGTCTTGAAGCTGGCGAGTTCGGTGACGTTGAAGGGCATGATCGAGAGCTGCTCGTCCACGGGCACGTCCTTGCGGACCACGGCGGAGGCGAACATCTGGCGCACGGCGTCGTCGGTGTAGATCCGGCTCGCCGTCTCGGGAATCTGCACCGCGACATAGCCCGAGAAGCCGTTGCCGGGCAGGATCATCGAATAGCGCCGGACGGGCGCGGCGCCGTCCCGGCCGTTCTCCACCGTGTAGTAGGCGGTGCCCGCGGCCGTCTCGATGCTTTCCGGCTTGATGCCGCCGGCCCCAGTCGGATTGGCGGCGAAGGCATTCTTTACCTCGCCATAGGCCCCGGCCGGCAATTCGGTCAGCAGCACCTTGACCGTGTGATCCTCGGTTTCGAACCCGGGAAAGCTCTGGGCCTTGGTGAGTCCGACCAGCGGCGCGAGACCGATGCGGACGCCGGGCGGGAAGATCGCATCCGCTGCCAGCGCCGCTCGCAGCAGGGAAATCGACACGAGCGCCGCGGCGACAAGTCGGGAGAAAATCATGAAGAAGCTGCCTCGTTCATTGACCCGGTCGACGGCCGTCATGGTCCCCGCCTTGGCCGTCCTTCGGACGAGACGCCTTTTAGCGGGTTTACCGCGTCCGCAACAGGTCGGTGGGTGCGACCTGAAGTTCCGCCCCGGGGAGACTCGGGCGCCGATCGATGTCGATCGTGAGGTCCGATCCCTGACGCCCGTTACGGTTTGCTAAGCATGATTGGCGTTGACGGGCCGCGCCCGAATGAAGGCGACTTTGCGGCCCGCCCGAGCGTCTTGCCCGCCCGCTTGCGGTCCGCACAGCATCCGTCCGCCCGCGGCGCGCAGGCCATGGGCACGCGATCCGCGCGCCGCGACGGCGCTTTCACGACGCGCCGAACGATCCGCGGTTTTTCCGCGCTCCTCGGTCTCCTCCGGTCCTTGCGGGCCAGTCCCCCCCTCCTATATGACGCTCATCGTCGCAATATCGCGAGCATTTGATCTGAGGGGGTTTTGGATGGGGGCGCCGTCAGGGCCCCACCCAACCTGCCGCAAAAAGAAGGATATGAGACCATGGGAAAGGTCATCGGGATCGATCTCGGCACCACCAATTCGTGCGTGGCCGTCATGGACGGCAAATCGTCGAAGGTCATCGAGAACGCCGAGGGCATGCGGACCACGCCGTCGATCGTCGCGTTCAGCGATGATGGCGAGCGTCTCGTCGGCCAGCCGGCCAAGCGCCAGGCCGTGACAAACCCCGAGCGGACCTTCTTTGCGGTCAAGCGCCTGATCGGCCGCCGCTATGACGACCCGATGGTCGAGAAGGACAAGAAGCTCGTCCCCTACAAGATCGTCAAGGGCGGCAATGGCGATGCCTGGGTCGAGGCCGACGGCAAGTCCTATTCGCCCTCGCAGGTCTCCGCCTTCATCCTGCAGAAGATGAAGGAGACCGCGGAAGCTCACCTCGGCCAGAAGGTCGACCAGGCCGTCATCACCGTCCCCGCCTATTTCAACGACGCCCAGCGCCAGGCCACCAAGGACGCCGGCAAGATCGCCGGTCTCGAGGTGCTGCGCATCATCAACGAGCCGACCGCGGCCGCGCTCGCCTACGGCCTCGACAAGACCAAGGCCGGCACGATTGCCGTGTACGACCTCGGCGGCGGTACCTTCGACGTCTCGATCCTGGAGATCGGCGACGGCGTGTTCGAGGTGAAGTCGACCAATGGCGACACCTTCCTGGGCGGCGAAGACTTCGACATGCGTCTGGTGAGCTACCTCGCCGACGAATTCCAGAAGGAGCAGGGCATCAACCTGCGCAACGACAAGCTGGCTCTGCAGCGCCTCAAGGAGGCGGCCGAGAAGGCCAAGATCGAGCTGTCGTCGACCACCCAGACCGAGATCAACCTGCCCTTCATCACCGCGGACCAGTCCGGTCCGAAGCATCTGACGATGAAGCTGACCCGCGCCAAGTTCGAGGCGCTGGTGGCCGACCTCGTCGAGAAGACCATCGAGCCGTGCCGCAAGGCGCTGAAGGATGCCGGCCTGACCGCCGGCGAGATCGGCGAAGTGGTGCTGGTCGGCGGCATGACCCGCATGCCGAAGATCCAGGAGATGGTGAAGCAGTTCTTCGGCAAGGAGCCGCACAAGGGCGTCAACCCGGACGAGGTCGTCGCGATCGGTGCAGCCATTCAGGCCGGCGTGCTGCAGGGCGACGTCAAGGACGTGCTGCTGCTCGACGTGACCCCGCTGTCCCTCGGCATCGAGACGCTGGGCGGCGTGTTCACCCGCATCATCGACCGCAACACCACGATCCCGACCAAGAAGAGCCAGGTGTTCTCGACCGCCGAGGACAATCAGAACGCGGTCACCATCCGGGTCTTCCAGGGTGAGCGCGAGATGGCGGCCGACAACAAGATGCTCGGCCAGTTCGACCTGATGGGCATTCCGCCGTCGCCGCGCGGCATGCCGCAGATCGAGGTGACCTTCGACATCGACGCCAATGGCATCGTCAACGTCTCGGCCAAGGACAAGGCCACCGGCAAGGAGCAGCAGATCCGAATCCAGGCCTCGGGGGGTCTGTCGGAGGCCGACATCGACAAGATGGTCAAGGACGCCGAGGCCAACGCCGCGGCCGACAAGAAGCGCCGCGAGGCGGTCGATGCCAAGAACCATGGCGACGCGCTGATCCACTCGACGGAGAAGGCGCTGGCCGAGCATGGCTCCAAGGTCGCCGAGACCGAGCGCCGCGCCATCGAGGATGCCATGAGCGACCTCAAGGAAGCGCTGAAGGGCGACGATGCCGAGGCCATCAAGACCAAGACCAACACGCTGGCGCAGGCGTCGATGAAGCTCGGCGAGGCCATGTACAAGCAGCAGGCCGAAAGCGACGCGGCCCGCGATGCCGCCAAGGATGACGTTGTCGACGCGGAGTTCACCGAGGTCGACGACGACAAGAAGAAATCTGCTTAAACGACGGTAGAGGCGAGAGCCATGACCCCCATGCCAAAGAGCGCGATCAGCGTCTCATTGGATGGGGGTCATTTCATTGAACCGGAGCGCGGCCATCGCGCAAGCCGTTCAGGTCTGACGATGTTCGGGCGGGTTTGATTGATGTCCACCAAGCGCTGCTATTACGAGACCCTGGAAGTCGAACGCGACGCCGACGAGGGCAAGCTCAAGGCCGCCTTCCGCAAGCTGGCGATGAAATGGCATCCGGACAAGAATCCGGGCGATGCCTCCAGCGAAGTGAAATTCAAGGAAATCAACGAGGCCTATGAGGTGCTGCGCGACGCCGACAAGCGCGCCGCCTATGACCGCTACGGCCACGCCGCGTTCGAGCAGGGCGCCGGTGGCGGTCCGCACGGCTTCGGCGCCGGCTTCGCTTCGTCGTTCTCCGACATTTTCGAGGACCTGTTCGGCATGGCCGGGCAGCGGCGCGGCGGCGGCACCGGCCGCGAGCGCGGCGCCGACCTGCGCTACAACATGGAAATCACGCTGGAGGAGGCCTTCCTCGGCAAGACCGCGCAGATCGAGATCCCGGTCTCGGTGACCTGCGAATCCTGCTCCGGCACCGGCGCCAAGGCCGGCACCAAGCCGAAGACCTGCTCGATGTGCGGCGGCGCCGGTCGGGTCCGCCAGGCCCAGGGCTTCTTTACGCTCGAGCGGACCTGCCCCGGCTGCCACGGCCGCGGCCAGATGATCGAGGATCCCTGCCCGTCCTGCTCCGGCTCCGGCCGGGTGACGCGCGACCGCACGCTGTCGGTCAACATTCCGCAGGGGGTCGAGGACGGCACCCGCATCCGCCTCGCTGGCGAGGGCGAAGCCGGCCTGCGCGGCGGGCCGCCCGGCGACCTCTACATCTTCCTGTCGCTGTCGCAGCATGAGTTCTTCCAGCGCGACGGCGCCGATCTGCATTGCCGGGTGCCGATCTCGATGGTCACGGCGGCGCTCGGCGGCGAGTTCGAGGTGCCGACCATCGACAAGGGCAAGACCAAGGTCAAGATTCCCGCCGGCGCGCAGTCCGGGCGCCGGTTCCGGATCGCCGCCAAGGGCATGCCGGTGCTGCGCTCGCGCCAGACCGGCGACATGTACGTCCAGATCGTGGTCGAGACGCCGCAGAACCTGACCAAGAAGCAGCAGGAGCTGCTGGCCGAATTCGAGAAGCTGTCGTCCGGGGCGACGCAGCCGGAGGCCGCGGGTTTCTTCACCAAGGTCAAGGACTTCTTCGGCAAGGCGGCGAGCTGAGCGGTGGCCTTGCCGCGCGTCGCCCAGGCCATCTTGCGAGGCGTCTCGGCAAGCGAGTTCGCGACATGCGGCATCGCGTGTTTTGCTGCTCTGCACATGCAAGAAATTATCGATTTCATCTGCGCGACCGCGGACCCGGCAGCCTTAATCGTGAGTTACGGTTCGGCTTGACCGCCCCGCCTGCGACCTATACGTCTTTGTGACTCTTTTCTGACATCGCCGTGAAGAACGGTCCCGTCCGGTACTGAGATGCCCCTGCAAACGTCCGTGCGTGCGTCGAAAAAACCTCTTCGTCTCGACGATGAGGTGCGATTCCTCCGCTCATGGATTGAAAAGCCGCTGCACATGGGTGCCGTCATGCCGTCGGGGCGGCTGCTGGCCCGGACCATGGCGCAGTATGTCGATCCTCATGGCACTGGTCCGGTCATCGAACTCGGGCCCGGCACCGGCGCGATCACCAATGCGCTGGTCCAGCATGGCGTCGATCAGAAGCGGCTCGTCCTCGTCGAATACAATCCGGGCTTCTGCGCGCTGCTGCGCGACCGCTATCCGCAGGCCAAGGTGGTCCAGGGCGATGCCTACCGGCTGCGCGACACGCTCTGGAACGTGCTGGGTGCGCCGGCCGCGGCCGTCGTGTCCGGCCTGCCGCTGGTGACCAAGCCGATGCTCACCCGCATGAAGCTGGTGCGCGACGCGTTCGCGGCGATGTCGCCGAATGCGCCGTTCGTGCAGTTCACCTATTCGGTCGTGCCGCCGATTCCGAAGTCGCTGCCGGGCGTCACCACCGAGGCCTCCGAGCGGATCTGGATGAACCTTCCGCCGGCGCGCGTCTGGGTGTATCGCAAGCCCTGACCGGCAGCCGCGGCTCGTCGCGGCGGGTCGCTTCCCGGCCCCACGATGTCCGCGCTGAAGATCCTCATCATCCCCGGCTCGACCCGGGCCGGCTCGCACAACGCCCGCCTCGCTGCTGCTGCCGCCTATCAGTTCGTGCAGGCCGGTGCGGACATCACGCGCATCTCGCTCGCCGACTTTCCCTTGCCGATCTACGACGCCGACCTCGAGGCCGCATCCGGCGTGCCGCGCGAGGCGATCAATCTGAAACGGATGATCGGCGCGCATGATGGCGTGCTGCTGGTGACGCCTGAATACAACGGCTCCGTACCGCCGCTGCTCAGCAACGCCATCGCCTGGCTGTCGCGGGTCGACGAGCCGCCGGAGGGACGCGGCGCGGTGTTCCGCAGCCGGCCGTTCGCGCTCGCCGCGGCGTCCGAGAACCGCTTCGGCGGCGCCCGCGCGCTCGCGGCCTTGCGGTCGATGCTGAGCGCCTGTAACGCCACCGTCATTCCGACCCAGCTCGCGCTGGCCTTCGCCGACAAGGCCTATAACGACCTCGATCGGCTGAAGCAGCCGGCCGACATCACCGCGCTCGATGCGCTGGTGCGGCAGCTGATCGAAACCGCGCAAACCACGATGTGAGGTGACATGCCGACCGAGATTGCTCCGCGCGACCGCCTGATCGTGGCGCTCGACCTGCCCAGCGTGGCGGACGCCGAAGCGATGATCGCACGGCTGGGCGAGGCTGTGACGTTCTACAAGATCGGCATGGAGCTGACCTATGCCGGCGGCCTCGGCCTCGCCCAACGCCTCGGCGCCGAGGGCAAGCACGTGTTCATGGACCTCAAGCTGCACGACATCCCGACCACGGTCGAGCGCGCCACCCGCCAGATCGCAAAGCTCGGCGCCCGCTTCCTCACCGTGCACGGCTTCTCGCAGAGCATGCGCGCGGCGCTCGCCGGCGCCGCCGGCTCGTCCCTCGAACTGCTCGCCGTCACCGTGATGACCTCCTATGACGATTCCGATCTCGCCACCGCCGGCTACGCGATGGGCGTGAAGGAGCTCGTCGCCCGCCGCGCCATCCAGGCGAAGGAGGTCGGCATCCACGGCCTGATCCTGTCGCCCGAGGAGACCGCGCTGGTCCGTCCGCTGATCGGCCCGGACATGCAGCTGGTCACGCCGGGCATCCGCCCCGCCGGCAGCGATGTCGGCGACCAGAAGCGGATCATGACGCCGGCGCTGGCGATCGCCGGCGGCGCCGACCGCCTCGTCGTCGGCCGTCCCGTCACCGCCGCTGATGATCCCGCCGATGCCGCCGAGCGCATCGTCGCCGACATCGCCGCTGCGGTGGCGCTGGTCGGCCGGACCAATCGGACGTAAGCCTGACCCGTCACAACGAGGAGACCCCGAGGGATGCCCAAGGCCTATTGGATCGCACGGATCGATGTCCACGACATGGACGGCTACAAGGAATATGTCGCGCAGAACGGCGCCGTGTTCCATCAATACGGCGCCAGGTTCCTGGTCCGCGGCGGCCAGTACGAAACCCGCGAAGGCACCTCGCGCTCGCGCAATGTCGTGATCGAGTTCAAGGACTACGCCACCGCGCTGGCGTGCTACAACTCTCCCGAATACCAGCGGCTGGTGGCGATCCGCGCGCCGCATGCGCAGGGCGACCTGGTGATCATCGAGGGCTATGACGGCCCGCAGCCCTGATCGCCGCTCGCCCCAGCCAAGCCACTTGCCACTCGGCCGCGTTCGGTTGCCGCCGGCGCGAGCCCCGGCTATAGCCCTTGACGGGGCGGAGGAGCTGAGATGTCCAGGATGCGCTTGATCGTTGCCGGAGCCGGCGGCCGCATGGGCCGCGCCTTGGTGCGTGCGATCGCCGAGGCCGAGGGCGCCGTGCTGGCGGGCGCGCTCGAAGCCCCCGGCTCGGAGCTGATCGGCAAGGATGCCGGCGTGCTCGCCGGCCTGCCCGCCAACGGCATCAAGCTGTCCGGCGATCTCTGGGGCCTGTCGGCCGAGGCCGACGGCATCCTCGATTTCACCGTGCCGGCCGCGACCATCGCCAATGTCGCCATCGCCGCCGAGCGCGGCATCGTCCACGTCGTCGGCACCACCGGCCTGTCGGCCTCCGACGACGCTGTCATCAAGAGCGTCACCAAGCGCGCCGTGGTCGTGCAGTCCGGCAACATGAGCCTCGGCGTCAATCTGCTGGCGGCGCTGGTCAGGCAGGTGGCGAAGTCGCTCGACGACGGCTTCGACATCGAGATCCTCGAAATGCACCACAAGCACAAGGTCGACGCGCCCTCCGGCACCGCGCTGATGCTCGGCCGCGCCGCCGCCGCCGGCCGCGGCATCGACCTCGAGCAGCATTCGGCGCGCGGCCGCGACGGCATGACCGGCGCGCGCCAGACCGGCGACATCGGCTTCGCCTCGCTGCGCGGCGGCACCGCCGCGGGCGATCACAGCGTCATCTTCGCCGGGCCCTCGGAGCGGCTGGTGCTGTCGCATCAGGCCGAGGACCGCATGATCTTCGCCCATGGCGCGCTCAAGGCGGCGCTGTGGGCGCATGGCAAGCCGCCGGGCCACTACACGATGGACGACGTGCTCGGCCTCAAGGACCTGTTCTAGAGCAACTGAAGCGGATCTGATCACGATGAGCGAACGTCTCCTGGTGCTGGTGCGCCACGGCCAGAGCGAGTGGAATCTGAAGAACCTGTTCACGGGCTGGAAGGATCCGGACCTGACCGAGCAGGGCGTCACTGAAGCCAAGGACGCCGGCCGCAAACTGAAACAACACGGCCTGACCTTCGACGTCGCCTTCACCTCGGAGCTGACGCGCGCCCAGCACACGCTCGATCTGATCCTGACCGAGCTCGGCCAGACCGGCCTGCCGACGTCCAAGAACCTCGCGCTCAACGAGCGCGACTATGGCGACCTCTCCGGCCTCAACAAGGACGACGCCCGCGCCAAATGGGGCGAGGAGCAGGTCCACGTCTGGCGCCGCTCCTACGACGTCCCCCCGCCCGGCGGCGAAAGCCTCAAGGACACGCTCGCCCGCGCGCTGCCCTACTACGTCCAGGAGATCCTCCCCGGCGTCCTCCGCGGCCAGCGCACCCTCGTCGCCGCCCACGGCAACTCGCTCCGCGCCCTGATCATGGTGCTGGAGAAGCTGACGCCCGAGGGCATTTTGAAGCGCGAGCTGGCGACCGGCGTGCCGATCATCTACCGGCTGAAGGCGGATTCGACGGTGGAGTCGAAGCTGGATCTGGCGGGCTAGGACCATCGCAAGGCTCCAACGATCATGGGTGATTGCGTCCCTGTAAGTTGAAGCCCGGCTCTCTCCCACAGCCACGCTGCGCTCCCTCGCCCCGTTCTTACGGGGAGAGGGCTGGGGTGAGGGGCAGCCTCACGGGTGGTGCCTCATCCGCAAAGTCACCCCAACTCACGCTGCTAATTAGTTACTCGTCATGCCCGGGCCTGTCCCGCCTCCGCGGCCGAAGCCGCTTCAGCGCGGCGAAGGCCCGGGCATCCACGTCTCGCCTTGCGCGCAGAACGACGTGGATGGCCGGGACAAGCCCGGCCATGACGACGTGGAGGTAGCTGGCCCCAAGCGCGGTCCCGCGCTTCCGCCGTCAAAGGCAAGACATCGTCCGATCGGCGACAGAGCGCCCAATCGTCATCTCCCCGATTCACATCTCAAACAGCCCCGGACACGGCTCCACGATCTCGCGGCGCATCCCGCCCGAGTCCTGCTGCAACCATGTCCCTCAAAATCGAGAGGGCGCGGGGAATGCCGGATGCTGGCCGCACCCATGGCCCGCCTGCAGAAAAAAAGCAGGCGGCAGTCACCACAGGTTCAGCCGAAACAACCGGCATTCCCCGCGCGACGGTTTTCACGCTTATACGCAGTCTCCCTGGTGCGCCGGGCTTGTTGGCCACCATCCCCAGCGCAATGCGTCAGCATTGCGCCGCGTTGATACCAGCGTCGGGGTATCAGGACCCTGCGACTTCACGTCCGCAGCCCCACCGTTCGTCGGCGCGCCCGAAGACACGCTGCGGCAGACCACGGCCATCGCTCCCCACCTCGCGTGTCGTGACGATCGCGCGCAACGCCCCTCTCGTCGAGGCGGGATGGGGCATAGAAAAACATACTTTCGGAAAAAGAGCAATAGAAAATGTGGGACAGATGCTAGGCGCGTCGTACATCCAGCCTTAAGATCAGCTCTTCAGCATCTTTCCGAGCGCTCCTTCCTGCCTGATTACCGCGATTGTCGCTTGTACCTCCCATGGTACTGAAGCGGCTCGCTACGGACTTGTAAGTGACCCTGAAGTGCTTGGCGGCGATCTCCTGTACAAGAGCGCCTGACAAACCATTTGAACAGGGGTGGGCTGGAAACGTCAAAACTACTTTGGATCCTCTCGCGGCAATGGTGCCGAGCAAGTCATCGAGCGCCGTCATTGCCTCGGTCTGAACACTGTAGGATGATCTTGGCCGCCTCTTTGCCGACGGATAGCGTCCTCTGCCTTCCACGTCCCCACAGCTCCCTCGGGCAACCGACTCAAGAACATGGTAGAAGCGGCTATAGTGTACTCCAGAGTATGGCGGATCGATAAATACCAGATCCCCCTCTCTAAGGCTCTTAGCTAATAGATTCGCATCTCCTCGCTTAGCTTCGCCTCTGCTCAATGAGATAGTCTCTGCTAAAAAGATAAAATTCTTCTTGGTTTGTTCGACCAAGTCGCGCCTCCATGCCTCTGCCAGATATTTTATGCCGGTAGGAGTAGGTTGGAATGGTTGAGCTGTATGACCCGGGCTTGCGGCGCAATGACTTGCGCTTCGGATCAATGCAGCTAAGGCAACCCGTCTTGCGTCTCTGGCGGTTGGCAGTGTTCCGCGCAATGCATCGATCCAAACGGCCTGTTCGGCCGAGAAGTAGTGCCCTCCGTATGCTTTGGTAATAGGAAGCGTGGTGCATTCGTTCGACCAAGCCCTTTGCTTCTGGACGGCTCGCTCGGTTAAGCTGGATGAAGTCATACGAATTGGAGCCGCAACGATGACTTCAGCTTCGGCACGCTTGAACCAAGAAGACCAAATAGGTTGCCAGTCTAGCTTCTCTTGACGCGTGATGACGGCGGCTGCAAGCGCAACGCTAAATTCCTGAAGATCTGCAGCTAGCACTGGGACAGGAGAGCGCTGTGCGACGTGGTTTGCAACAGCAGCCGATCCGCTAAATAAGTCGACGAAACGACGAGAAGACTGCAACTCGCGATCGAGAAGATCTCCAAGTCCATTGCGGAGCATCGCCCGCTTAGATCCCATATACTTCATTTCGCCGAACCAATAAGTCTCAAGGTGTCATACTCCAAATAGCGACACGCTCAAAACTTCCCAACCCAAGAATTGCTTGCCCTAGCTCGGCTCCCATTCGATAGAATGATTGCTGGTCAGATGTGTATTTTTGTTGGAAAAGCTCGACGTCTCGTAGCATTGGGCTAACGTCTGCCCAAAGGTCGGACGGGTCCACAGCATCGCCCTCCCACAATCCCCGAGCTTCGCCCAGCCCTTTCGACCAGAACGAGACCGTATTTGAGCTAAAGGTCGCTCCCCGCAACAACATAGTTGTCGACCCCGACGCTACTCTCAACAAAAGGGCTGCCCGTGAAATGACGGCGTGAGCACCGGCCGCTACATCGTTGGCCTGCAATTTTGATCTAGAGAATACTATTGCATCATGTGGTACGAGGGACCGCGTCATAAAACGTAGCCATTGCCGCTCGGCTTCCGAGGACAAGCTTTGACTTTTAACCACGCCCTCAGCGAAGCGATGAAAATTCGCGGTATCCACCGCTGGCGATCGACCACTCCTGCCAGTATAGAGGCTCCAAACGCCGAGCCTCAGTATATGCCGGTCAATTGTCTCGAATTGCGATTGAGGGGAAGGCTCTAACGAATCCCAAAGATCCCGAACAAACTCAAGTGTATCTCGTCCCTCAATATACCAAGCTTGGGGCAAGCCGTCGGGCTGATAGCTTGAGATATTTCGAGCATCCCGGTCGTCAGGAAATGATTGTAAATCCACTCCCCACTGTCGAAACCATGCTTGAATCTGCGGGCCGATAGCGGCGACCCCGCCGATCGTCGCAAACCAATCTTCTAACGGAATGCCATAAGGCCGAATCATGCGAGCAAAGAGCGATCCCGAAGACGACCGTCCGGCCCAATGCTCAAGGCACTGCCAAGAAAATCGATGAGTGCCTGCGGTTGAATGTAACTTAGCCGCCACGTTTGGGGCAGTTAGCGCAAAGTGGTGCTTATTGAAAACGCCGATGCCTTCTGCAGCAAGAACAGAAGTCGCGGCGCGTAGCTCTGCATAGTACGCTAAATGCCGCGCCCTGTGCGGATCTCCCCGCAGCAGAGCAGTTATCGCTCTCCCAAGATAGCTCCAGCCGTCGGCTGAATGCAGCAAGGCGCTGGCCGCAATATATTGGGCTACATCACGTCGATGAGGAACTTGTCCCGCAGCTATTTCGGCCTCAAGCTTTGCAACGGTATCGGTCGAGTAGCGATTGGTGGCTGTGGCCCAACGAGCTCCGCTCAGCGTCGGCTTAAGTCCGGCAAGCGTCTGTTCTACCGCGCGCCGCGATAGCCCGTTGATTACCCTTGCGTCACGTGTTGGCAGCGGCATCGTCGTCACAGCCGACCGGCCGCGTCGGCGACCATCTCACTGCCGCTGCGAAGCGTCTCAATTAGTTGAGTTCGAATTTCCTTGTAGCCGCCGCTGCCACGAAAAACGAGCTTTTCCCGCCTAAGCTCTTCTGAGAGTTCCGGCGTCGAACTCGTTCGCCAGTCAAACTTGGTGAGACCAGTTGCAATTTCTCGGACAAAGGAAGCGACCTTGTGCTTCCGTAACGATGTCATGGCGAGCGTTACAGCATCTGTATCATTTGCCCCTGCTTGTCGCTCGACCTGCCATGATCGCAAATCAAGATGAGGAGCCTTAACAAAGCAAAGGTCATTTAGCACGTGGAGAAATCCTCGCACGCCTTGGTCGGTCATGATCAAGGAATGCTCGCTGTAGAAGGCGGGATCATCTGCAGAGGTGGATTCGCCGGACTTGATAGCGAGAATTCTTAGGTGTTTTGCCCAAGGTTCGTTGCTTCGCTTGATTGCTGCGCGAAACTCTTGCCAAGAAAAAATGAGGAATGCTGCCTGCTGAGCACGGCTCCAGCCGAGAACTTCCTGGCCTTCAACCAGGCGAGAACCGTATAGTCCTCCTGCACGGGAGGTTCCACCGCCCCATGGCCTGACAAAGGTCGATGTGAGCGACTTAATCCACGCGTTCTGTGAGACCCAACGATTGGCGCGTTCGCCCAACATATTGATGCGATCGAACCAAGGACTATCTGGGTTGGACCAAAGTGCTTCGGTCAGCTCTTGAGATCGGGTTTCTCGGTAAACCGCATGTCCCTCGGCGCGGTCGAGCCAGTCCTCAGCGCGGAGGAGCGGGTAAAGATCAAACGCCAAGCTCGGGTTTATCCGCTTTGGCTTTATGTTGATAGTCCAGAATAGATAGGCCTGCCAACTAATGTCGAGACCATAGAACGCAACGACGGGCAGCTCGAAGTCTGCGTCGGCATTATCGAAAGCCCAAAGGCGATGTTGTCCATCGATCACTTCGAAGGGGGGCGCCTCCTCTGGGCGCCATCCTTGAGACCATTCGACGTAGGGGAGGATTATTTTGGAAAATCCTCCTTCACTATCGTCAACTTGCACAAGATCCTTTTTAGCGACGGACCCCGAAGAGCGCTTGTCGTCGGGATCTAGAATATTGATCACGATCGCCGTGGGAAGCCAGCCCGGCTTTCTGAGATCATTAAATTCGCTTGATCGTCTCTTTGCCTCACTCAGTGTGGACCAGGGAAAGCCGTACTCCACAAACTTGGCGATCTCCTCGGAACGCTCGGGTTCATGTTGTCTCTGAATTCCTAGGTCTGCAGCTCGCGGGGTAACGCCAGCAGTCTTGCGACGTGCGATGCCGGAAAGGCTTCGGAGCTCACGAGCCGGAAGTGAAAACATGAAGAAGTGCGGAGACGGCTTGCGACGGTGCTCGGCAGCATCAAATTCGATTTTATCCCAGCCTGGCAGCCACTGCTTCACCTTGATTGCGGGGACTTCTCGTCTCTCAAGAATCTTAATAATCTTTTTGGCCACGCAGATGCCCCCGAAGACGTTGCGACACTGGTGATGTCGCGCCGCTTTCTCCGTTCATCGCGCATTTCACGTTGGGCTTCAATGCAACCGCAGGTGTTTGCAGACATTTTTTGAGCTGACGACTCTGATGGCCGGGCTATGACAAGGATCCTGGAACCCTCAGCCAGCCTCACTCCTCGGCAAAAGAGCAAGGAGTATCGCGTCTAATCTGAACGGCTATGGCGACATCCACGGCTTCAAACTGCTTCATGCCGCTCTTCAGCCGATCCATCCGTCCTACCCCATCCCCACCTGCCCGGCCTCCCACCCGATCATGGCCTGCTTCCGGGTCAGGCCCCAATGATACCCCGTCAGCGCACCGGTCTTCCCGAGCGCGCGATGGCACGGCACCACGAACGAGATCGGGTTCTTCCCCACCGCGGCGCCCACCGCGCGCGAGGCCTTTGGCGACTCCAGCCGGGTCGCGATGTCCGAGTAGCAGACCGCGCGGCCCATCGGGATCTTGAGCAGCGTTTCCCAGACGCGGACCTCGAAATCGGTGCCGATCAGGACGACGCGCAAGGGCTGGTCGGGGCGCCACAGGGTCTTGTCGAAGATGCGCTGGGCGAGGCCGGCGGTGCCCGGGACGTCCTCGACGTAGGACGCGCGGGGCCAGCGGCTCTTCATGTCGGCGAGCGCGGAGGCTTCCTCGCCGGGGTCGGCGAAGGCGAGGCCGGCGAGGCCGCGCGGGGTGGCCATGACGAGCGCCATGCCGAATGGGCAGGGGTGGAAGCCGTAGCGCAGGGTGGTGCCGGCGCCGCCGGTCTTCCATTCGCCGGGCGACATCGCCTCGTGGGTGACGAACAGATCGTGCAGCCGGCCGGGGCCTGACAGGCCGGAGTCGAGCGCGGCGTCGAGCACGCTGGCCGAGCCCTTCAACAGGCCCTTGGCGTGGTCGAGCGTCAGCGCCTGCATGAAGGCCTTCGGCGTCAGCCCGGCCCAGCGCCGGAACAGGTGGTGCAGCTCGTCGGGCGTCAGGCTGGCGGCGTCGGCCATGTCCTCGATGGCCGGCTGCCGGCGCCAATGCTCGGAGATGAAGGCGATCGCGCGGCGCACGGCATCGTAGTCGCGCAGCTCAGCCGATTGTTGCGGGCCCGGCTTGGCCAGGGCGGAATCGTGAATGGCGAGGGTCATCATGGGTCCGGATGTAGGGCGGACGGGGTGGGGACTCCACCCGATTTCCGAGCGCGGGGCTATGGGGGATTTTGGCCCGGCCGGCGCGGCCGGCTCGGTGCACCTCGCCCCGCTCTTGTCCGCCGTAGCTCAGAGAGCGAAGGCGGATGCGGGGAGAGGTCGGATTGCATCGCAAGATGCAATCCGGGTGAGGGGGGCTGTCCGCACGGTCGGTGCGCGTGGCGGCCTCCAGCTTGAGCTCTCACTATGCCTACTGCCCGTGTGGCTGCCCCTCACCCCAACCCTCTCCCCGTAAGAACGGGGAGAGGGAGCCTACTGCGGCGGGGAGTGGCAGCTCGGCTCCAAAGGATCGACTCGCTACAGCGGATTATACACCGGGCCGCGCTTCGCGGCCTGCAACCCCGCCGTCATTGCCTTGGCGAAGCTGGCCTTCTCCTCCGGCCCCAGGAAGCTCGCGATCGCGACGCGCTGGCCGCGGGCGACGAGGTAGAGGCGCTCGATGCCGAACTCCTCGTGGGTCTCCTGATCGAGCTTCACCCACAGCGGGTTGAAGCGCCATTCCATGACATGGCCCTTGTGGCTCACGCGGCGCAGGCGCAGCTCGGTGAGCGTAATCGAGACATCCTCATAGGCGTTGGCGCGGCGGAAATTGACCTTGAAGGCCCAGTAGATCGCCAGCGCGTCGAGGCCGAAGAAGCCGAGCACGGGCCAGGCGCCCATCAGCAGCGAGGCGAGGCCGCCGATGAAGCTGATGGCGCAGACCACGATCATCAGCACCACGAAGCCGGGCTGGCTCAGCGAGCGGTGCGGCGTCAGCCGGGCCGAAAACAGCTCGGGGTCAACGGCCGCGGCGGCGGTCTCCTGATACGCAAAAGCGTTGCCTGGCGTCATGGGGCCTCAGTATACCCGGATCATGGCCAAAATCACCCGCCCCCAACGCGCCAAGCCGGTGCCGGTTCGTCCCTCGTCCAAAAAGGCCGCCAAGGCGGGATCGAAGACGCCTGCCAAGACGGCGGCCAAGGCCTCGAAGCCCAAGGCCTTGAAGCCCAGCAAGGCCGCCCCGGCCCACGCGGTCAAGACAGCGTTGAAGGCGACCAAGCCCTGGACGCTCGCCGAGATCCGCGAGGCCTTCAGCCGGTTCGCTGAGGCCAATCCGGAGCCGAAGGGCGAACTCGAACACCTCAACCCCTACACGCTGCTGGTCGCCGTGGTGCTGTCGGCGCAGGCGACCGATGCGGGGGTCAACAAGGCGACGCGGCCGCTGTTTGCGATCGCCGACACGCCGCAGAAGATGCTCGCGCTCGGCGAGGACACCGTGCGCGAGTACATCAAGACCATCGGCCTCTACCGCACCAAGGCCAGGAGCGTGATCGCGCTCTCGCAAAAGCTGATCGCGGAATTCGGCGGCGAGGTGCCGCGCACGCGGGCCGAGCTGGAATCGCTGCCGGGCGCCGGCCGCAAGACCGCGAACGTCGTGCTCAACATGGCGTTCGGCGAGCACACGATGGCGGTCGACACCCACGTGTTCCGCGTCGGCAACCGCACGGGGCTCGCGCCCGGCAAAACGCCGCTCGACGTCGAGCTCGGGCTGGAGAAGGTGATCCCGGCCGAGTTCATGCTGCACGCGCATCACTGGCTGATCCTGCATGGCCGCTACACCTGCCTGGCGCGCAAGCCGCGCTGCGAACTGTGCCTGATCAAGGACCTCTGCCGCTGGCCGGAGAAGACCGCCTGATGAGACGGGCGCAGCTTCGAGGTCGGCCCCGCTGTCACCCTCCCCTGGAGGGCAGGGCTATCGCATATGACCAATCTGAGTTTTTCGCGGAACCATCTCCACGTCGTCATGCCCGGGCTCCGTCCCGGGC